>NZ_LT906662.1:0-1200000 GCF_900205865.1 Thermoanaerobacterium sp. RBIITD | reverse complement strand
GGCAGTGATAATATACTAAGCCTTAATCAATTTAAACAATTGGTTAAAAAAGGAGAAATAAGGTATGTAATGGTAGGCGGTATGGGAATAAGGTCAAGTAATGATATTATGAACTGGGTTAAAGAAAATGGTAAAGTTGTTTCTGAAAGTGAATGGAAAGATTCCAATTTGTTAGACAACCAGCAAGGCAGTGGAGAAAACAATATAAATTCAGGAAATCAAAATTTTGGTGGATTTGGTGATAGAAATTTTGAGCAGTTGTATGATTTGAAAGGAATTTATGATAATCTTTAAGATTATCATAAATACTTCTCATGTATAAATATATGCTTTGAAGGAGGAATAGTAAATGCCGGTTTTAGTATGTGTAGGAGAATTATAGCTAATAAATGAGGGAGATGTGATATTTAAAAAAGATTTTTATTAGTATTATTATTGGTTTTGCTTTGCTATTGCTTATAATGATAAAAATCAGAAATATATGTACAATATGGTATCAAATAATTAAAATATATGTTAAAATATGATAAGAGGGAATGATAGTTTTAAATGAAAGGAATATGAACGTGATTCAAGAAAATTTGAACATGAAGAAGGTTGCTATATTAATTATATCACTTTTTATAATTAGTAGAGGCATTATGCTTTTTGAAGGATATCTTGGAAAGAATTTGTTCAGTAGCTATGTTAACCCTTCTACATATGTTTATAATGATTATGGAACATGGCAGAGCAAAACCATGAAATTGCCGGACACTGTAAGGGATACTAAGTTTTTTAATATTGAGGATTTTAATAAATTTGATGCCGGATGGTATTTAAAAATAGTAGAAAAGGGTTATGACAAATACAAGATGAGTGAAAAGCATCCCGCTGCAAACTGGGTGTTTTTCCCGCTTTACCCGATGACAATAAAAGCGGTTCATATAGTACTGCCATTTTTGGATTATAGTATAATTGGAATATTATTATCAAATATATTTTTAATAATAGCTTTGGTCTATATGTATAAATTTTGTATTGAGATAAAGGGATTTTCCAGTGATGTTGGATTAAAAACTTTGTTTTTTATATTGATTTATCCCACATCATTATATTTCTCCATTATGTACACAGAAAGCTTGTTTTTACTTCTATCAATATTAAGTATTTATTATGTCTATAAGAAGAAATATTTTATAGCTTTAATATTTGCATCATTGTCAACAGTCACAAGAGTACCCGGGTTTATAAATGTGTTTTTAGTTCTTATGACAATGCTTTATCAGGAGAGAAAAAGATTTGATCACAAGTTAATAGGAAAGTTTATATTGTATGGCATTATATCAGGTATACCGCTTTTTATATATTTTTTGTATTTAAAAGGCCTAACAGGAGATTTCTTAGCTGCAGTACATGAACAATTTAATTGGGGCAGAGTAACGACAATACCACTTTTGGCATATTTTAAATTTTTAAAATATCCTTATTTTGGCGCATATGGTGGATGGGATAATGGTTTAATTTCATTTATAATGACAACGTCAGTGTTCGGAGGATATATAGGCATATTTATATATGAATTTATAAAGAGAAATATTGATTTTCAAGAAATTATATTTTTCATATACGGTCTTTTGCTGTTGCTTATGCCATATACTACGGCAGAATCTATGACAAGCATTGTAAGATATATGATGGTATCTATACCTGTATTTATATATCTCGGGAAAATGGCATCAAAGAGAAAATCTATAAATTATCTGTATACATGGTTATTTTTAGGACTAAATACCATTTATGTTATTGCTTTCATAAATAATTATTTCTTCGTAGTTTAATGGGAGAAGTAGATTTGTGAGACGTTTCAATGAATGTACAATACAATTGAAATGATGGATAAATTAATATTATTCCAATGATATAATGAATGAAGAAAGGAGACATGTTATGTCAGATAGTGTAAAATATTCTATAGTTGTACCGGCTTTCAATGAGGAATCACTAATCGAGGAGTCGTATAAGCGCCTTAAAAAAGTCATGGATTCGGCAGGTGAGACATATGAGCTTATATTTGTAAATGATGGTAGCCGAGACAGGACAGCGGAAATATTGATGAGAATATGTGAAAATGATAGCCATGTCAAATTAATCAGTTTTTCAAGGAATTTTGGCCACCAGATTGCTATAACCGCTGGCATGGATAATGCAAAAGGCGATGCTGTTGTCGTAATTGATGCTGATTTACAAGATCCGCCAGAGGTAATACTAAAGATGATTGAGAAGTGGAAGGAAGGCTATGATGTCGTATACGGCAAAAGAGCAAAGAGAAAGGGAGAATCCTTCTTTAAGCTATTTACTGCCAGAGTTTTCTACAGATTATTAAAAAACCTTACAAATATAGATATACCGGTTGATACAGGAGATTTCCGCCTTATTGACCGTAAAGTTTGTGATGTAATGAATTCAATTAATTCGATTAAAGAGAAAAATAGGTATATAAGAGGGCTTGTGAGCTGGGTAGGTTTTAAGCAGACTGGTGTAGAATATGTAAGAGACCCGAGACTATCTGGTGAAACTAAGTATACGCTAAAAAAGATGCTGAAGCTTGCGATGGACGGTATAACATCTTTTTCATATGTACCGCTTAAATTGCCAGTACAGCTTGGAGGATTCTTGACTGTCATAAGCTTACTGTACTTAGTAGCAGCACTTATATTAAAGCTCTTTGCCGTTAATACATCTATGTGGGGTGTAATGATTGCTGTAAATGTCTTACTTGGTGGTATTAACTTCATGATCCTTGGGGCATTTGGCGAGTACATCGGCAGAATTTATGACGAGGTAAGGGACAGACCCTTATATATAATTGCAAAGAAAGTAGGTTTTGATAAGGAAAATGGAACAAATAAGGAAAATAATTAAAAGCAAAAATGGCTTGGTGCAGTTTATTAAGTTTAATTTAGTAGGGGTTGTAAATACTTTAGTTGACTTCGCCGTCTTTACGCTCCTCACATTCTTAGGAGTTTATTACATGGTGGCACAAGTTATTTCATACAGCTGCGGTGTTGTAAATAGCTTTATTATGAATAAATACTGGACATTTGGCGTTAAATCAACACCACAGGGTCTTGAAGTGATAAAATTCATTATTGTAAATATTATATCGCTTGGAGTCTCCCTCGCAATACTTTACCCTTTAAAGCCCCATTTAGGTGTATTTTATGCCAAGATAATAGCTACCATATTTTCAATGATAGTAAACTTTATAGGCAACAAGCTATGGGTATTTAAAAGGGCTTAAAATTAAAATAATATTATGCGCCGCATTTAAACACTAAAATTTGTTCCTTGAAGCTTCTAGTAGTTTTTTCTCAAGCTCATCTATATTATATTTTCTTTGCGGATATGAGTTATAATAATTCTTTGGTGCTGCATTTGTTCTTGCAGCATCTTTTAATATGTCTTTATCTTTTATGTAGTTTTGTATTACCTTCTCTAGAAATCTTGAAGGGTATTTTATGTCCTTTCCTCTCATCTTTGATAAGCAAATCTTCATCTCATCATCTGTAAGATTGTATTTTTCCTGCAACGTTTTTTTATCGCAGTACTTTTTTGGCTTTTCAATTTCTGCATACATCATATCATTGATATGATTGATTGATTTATATATTTTATTATCTATCATATCATTCTGATCTGATATGATCTTATTGTTTTCAATTTTTGAAAGTGAGCCATTTATTAGTATTTCTGTATCTGCTGATCCACCCTCTTTTATAATATTTGAATTCGGTGCAAAATCTTTGTCGATATTTTCGACACTTGTATAATCAGCAGATGTCATATTTTGCCATGTGTCGAAATCAGTATTTCCCCTTATTTCGTCATATTTATACGTCACACCTTGAATATGAGGATTTTGTCTTATTGTGTAATATTTCTTAATGTGGAGCTTGTCTTCGTTATCGACAAAGCATACTAAAAGTCCTTCTTCAATTGCATTTTTCAAGCATTTGCTTATAATACCTGTCGAAAGGCCTGTACCATCGTCTATTCGGCCGCCTTTTCCATCATACCTTCCAAACTGTATTTCATTTATTGTAAGTTTTATTGGTTCATTGTTCCCACATCCTATAGTATGCTTTAAAATATACATTATGACCTTTAGTTGGGACCCGCTCATAGTTGAAAACTTTGTGAAGAATTCCATAGGAAACTTGATATAATCGAATTTCAAAAAATTAATACCGTTGAACATTTTTTTGTTCCTCCCTTTTAAATTTTTGAACTACATATAATATAGTAAAAAAGTGAAAATGTTATATATAAATAATTGACAAAAAAACATTTTCATTATATAATCATAAATGAGCAGAAATAATCAATAATTATCATCTGCTTTGAATGGATGTGATTGGATGTTTGGTGAAGAGCGCAGGATGAAGATTGCAGAGCTTTTAAGTAAAGATAAAAGCATGACGGTGTCTGAGCTAAGTGAAATTTTAGGCGTATCGGAATCTACTGTAAGAAGAGATCTTCGTATGCTGGAGATGGACGGTTTCATTCAGAGGACACACGGCGGTGCTATATTAAATACACACACACATTATGAGCCGTCTTTTGTGGAAAAAGAGGACTATGAGCTTTCGTCAAAGATGAAAATCGGCAAGATTGCTGCATCGATTATAGAAGAAGGTGACTCTATAATATTGGATGCTGGCACGACGACATTGATGATTGCGAAATCTTTACCAGACATACATCTTACTGTCGTGACGAACTCGCCAATAATTGCGATAGAGCTTTCAGGTTATCACAATATTGAGCTTATTGTAACAGGCGGCATAGAGAGGCTTAATACAAAGGCACTTGTAGGACCCATAGCGGAAATGGTAATCAGAAACTTCAAAGTGGATAAGGCTTTTATTGGTGCAAATGCGGTATCGTACGAAAATGGCCTTATGACTCCAGATCTTATAGAAGCGAATACAAAAAAGGCCATGATTGAGGTTTCAAATGAGGTATATGCTGTAGTCGATCATACTAAATTCGGCAAAAAATCTTTTGTAAAATTTGCGGATATTAAAGATATAACAGCGATTATAACAGATGATGAATTAGATTATGAGATAGTAAAGAAGTATGAGCAAGCAAATGTAGATATATTAAATTTAGGAAAGGATGTAGACGATGATAACGACAGTAACACTGAATCCGGCGATAGACAAGACATTGATAATTGATGAATTTAAAGTAGGTGCTGTAAATAGAGTATCAAGAGCTATGATTGATGCTGGTGGGAAAGGCATAAATGTCGCTAAAAACCTTAAAAACTTAGGGAATGATGTGGTGTGTCTTGGCTTTATGGGACCAAACGGCAAGTACATCGAAGATGTCCTCAATAAATTAGGCATTAAATCTGACTTTGTTCAAATCAAAAGCGATATAAGGATAAATATAAAGATAATCGATGAAAAATTTCACACGTATACAGATATAAATGAAGCTGGGCCTTACGTTTCAGATGATGAAGTTGAGAAGTTAATTTCGAGCATAAATGAGCATGTCGATTTCTCAAATGTGATTGTTTTGTCTGGTAGTTTACCACCAAGTGTCGACAAAAGGTTTTACGGATATGTTATTGAAAAAATCAAGAAAAAAGGCATAAAAGTTATACTGGATGCTGATGGAGATGCTTTGAAATACGGCATTGAGGCAAAACCTTACATGATAAAGCCTAACGTACATGAGCTTTCACAAATTGCAGGAAAAAAACTTGAAAGAAAAGATGAAATAATTGAAGAAGGCATGAAGATTATTGAAAATGGTGTTTCAATAGTTGCTGTATCAATGGGTGGCAAAGGCAGCCTTGTTTTGACAGACGAGAAGATATATTTTGTAAAGCCTATAAAAGTCGATGTGAAAGGTACAGTTGGCGCTGGCGATGCATATGTTGCAGGATTTGCCCATGGCATATACAATGGGCTTTCTATCGAAGAGACAATAAGATTTGCAGCTGCTGCATCTACGTCAGTTGTAATGAGGGAAGGCACAAAAGCTTGTACATTAAATGATGTATATGAATTAAAGGATAAAATTGAGATTGAAATAATTGAAAGGAGATAAATATGATAGAAAAAATACTTGATAAAGATATGATGATATTCGACCTTAAGTCAAAGGATAAGCTATCTGTTTTAAAGGAGCTGATAAATCTATTAGTGTCGAAGGGTATAGTTACAGATTCTGATAAATTTTTGGATGTTGTGTTAAAAAGAGAAGAAGAATATACGACAGGAATTGGCATGGGCATAGCTATTCCACATGGGAAAAGCAGCCTTGTAAAAAGAGCAGCATTAGTATTTGGAAAATCAAAGGAGGGGATAGACTACGATTCGATGGATGGAAAACCGGCACACCTGTTTTTCCTGATTGCGGCACCTGAGAATTCAGACAATCTACATCTAAAAATTTTGGCTAAGCAGCGGCAATGGCAGCGGGAATGACTCCACCGCTTGGACTTGCTCTTGCAACAGTATTGTTCAAAAACAGATTTACTAAGGAAGAAGTAGAAGCTGGCAAGGCTGCTTGGGTGCTTGGTGCATCATTTATTACAGAAGGAGCAATACCATTTGCAGCAGCTGATCCTTTTAGGGTAATACCATCAATTATGGTAGGCTCAGCTGTTACAGGTGCACTTTCAATGTTATTCCACATTGAACTTAGAGCACCCCACGGCGGGATATTCGTAATACCAATCGCTGTATCAAATCCGCTTTTGTACATCGTGGCAATACTTGTTGGCATGGTTGTGACAGCTTTGATGATAGGGCTTTTGAAAAAGAAAATATCTTGATATATCGCTCCGGTTATACGGAGCTTTATTTTTACCTTTAGCATATAATTTTTGTAGGCGGTAAAAAATAACAGAATATAGTGGATTGATGTGATATAATTTAATATAGGGTGATTTATAGATGAGTGATTTTGATATAAAAAATATTAAGAAGTTTATATTAAAAGGGTCAATGGTTATTGAGTGAACATGCTTTAGACAAACTACTTGAGCGAAACTTAAGGATTGTTGATGTTTTAACTTCTATATTAAATGGAGAAATCTTAGAGGATTATCCTGATGATCCAAGAGGCCATAGCTGTCTTATATTAGGAAAGAAAGATGATAAATATGTACATACGGTTTGCGGTTTTCAAAATAAGAGTTTGGTTATAATAACTTCGTATATTCCGGAACCACCAAAATGGATTAATGAAAGAACAAAAGGAGGTAAATATCATGAATGACAGGTGCTTTAAATGTGGTGGTAAATTGGAAAAGAAAGAGACGAGAATAGAAAAATGGGTAAATGATAAGCTTATTGTTATCGAGCATGTACCAGTATTGGAATGTGTAGAATGTGGTGAAAGGTATTTTGATGCAGATACATCACTAAAACTTGATGAGTATTTTTATGAGAAAAAGCCTGTAAAGACAATCGAAGTTCCAGTTTTTGAATACAAAGAAAGCTGATCATTTTAAGGATTTTTTTGCTAAAATTTGTTGCAATTGTTTTGTCCTGAATGGTATAATATCTGTAGTTTCTCTTTGAAAGGAAAGATTGTGATGATTAAGGGTGTTCTTAAATAAGCCATTAAACTGAAAATGGCGTGATAAGTATGGCATTTTAATTTGAAGCCGTAAATTTATGGTAATTTATTGGCTTTGTTTGCTGTACTTTAAATTGTTTAAGAACACAGTCCAACACGATCTTTGCCTTTATACGCAATAATTGCACATATAATTATTGTGTATCAAAGTTTGCTTAAAAAAGACTGTATAAGACTATGTTCTTGTACAGTCTTTATTTTCTTAGGGGGGATATTTTTGAGCAGAGTTTTAAAATATGTTTTAAGGTACAAGTGGCACGTTATAATACCAACTATTGCGATGATACTTGCAATTGCTCTTGATATGTTTAATCCATATCTTCAGGAGCTTATAACTGATAAAGTATTTATAGGCGGAAATAAAAGCTTATTATGGCCTATACTGTGGGGATTTATTGCAATTACGGTTTTAAGGGCTGTGCTTGGGTATGTGAAGGAGTATATATTTGATGTACTTTCAGCAAAGATAAGCATAGATATAAAGAAGGACCTTTTCGACCACATACAAAGTCTTCCTTTTAGTTACTTTGACAGCATGAATACAGGTGAGCTTATGTCGAGAATAGGTGAGGATGTTGACAATATATGGAGAAGCGTCTCATTTGGAATAAGGCTATTTATCGAAAACATGATTTATTTTGTTACAGCATCTGTAATCTTGTTCCTTATAAACTGGAAGCTGACATTTGTTTGCCTTGCTGGTATGCCACTAATTGGTTATCTTGCACTACAGTTTGAGAAAAAAATAGGCATATCCTATGGAAAACTCAGTGACCAAGGGGTGCTAATGAATACGGCGGCACAGGAAAATATAGCAGGTGTAAGGCTTGTAAAAGCTTTTGCAAGGGAAAAATATGAGATAATGAAGTTTTTAAATTTAAATAACGAGAATTTTGAGTTAAGCATGGAACAAAACAGAATAGTATCAAGGTATTTTCCGCCGATTGATTTTCTCACGAATCTCTCAATCGTTATATTAGTAGTATTAGGCGGAGTACTTGTAATACACTCTACATTGTCTATTGGAGAATTAGTAGCCTTTAGCGGTTATATATACATGCTGATATGGCCAATGAGAATGCTGGGATTTTTGACAAATTTAATAGCACAGTCAGATGCATCGGCAAAAAAGATTATGAAAATCATGGACGTGGTGCCAGAGATTAGAGATAGTGCGAATTCGGTAAGGCTAGATAATCTAAAAGGTGATATAGAGTTTAGAAATGTGTCATTTAGATACAATGACGAATTAGTGCTTAAAGATATTAATCTAAAGGTAGACGCAGGAAAGACAGTCGCAATAATGGGTACAACAGGATCAGGAAAATCATCTATCATCAATTTGATTGGAAGATACTATGACGTTTTAGACGGTGCAATATATATTGATGGACATGATGTAAGAGAGATAAACCTTGAAGATTTAAGAAGCCAAATGGCGGTTGTCCAGCAGGACACATTCTTATTTTCAGCCAGCATTGAAGAAAACATAAAGTTTGGAAAGCCTGATGCAACAATGGATGAAATCGTTGATGCATGTAAACTCGCATGTGTAGATGATTTCATAGAGGAACTTGATGATAAATACGATACAGTGATTGGCGAAAGGGGTATCGGATTATCAGGCGGTCAAAAGCAGAGGATATCAATTGCAAGGGCACTTATAAGGGATGCGAAAATACTGATACTCGATGATGCTACATCTGCACTTGATATGGATACCGAATACCGACTTTTGAAAAACCTAAATGAGAGGCACAAAGATGCAACGACATTCATAATTGCTCACAGAATATCGGCTGTGAAGAATTCAGATATGATAATCTACATGGAAGATGGACGAATTGTCGAAAGAGGTACACATGAGGAACTATTAGCGAAAAAAGGGAAATATTACGAAATATACTGTGAACAATTTAAAGATTTCTCTGATTTAGATGATGAATCATATGATATGTGCACTGTTGAATGATAGACATTTGATTTGAGGGAGGAGTAATAAATGGCGAAAAATACAGTAAAACAAGATGAAGATTTAAGACGGATGTCGAATATTGTCATCATCGAAAGGTTGTTTAGCTATCTAAAAAAATATAAATTAAAAGTATTTTTAGTAATATTGCTTTTAATCTTTGAGATGTTTGTCAATCTTATAAATCCGCTTCTTTTAAAGATAGCTATCGACAAAAATGTTAAAAACAATGATATAAAAGGACTTTTACTTATTGGTGCGTTTATGGTTTCGATAAATTTTCTTTCGATGCTGGCATCTAAGACAAGAATAGTCAAGATGGCTTCTGTGACGAATGATATATTGGTAAGGATAAGGCATGAACTTTACAGCCACATCCAAAAGCTTTCATTTTCTTTTTTCGACAGCAGGCCTGTTGGCAAGATTTTGGCGAGGGTAATTGGCGATGTCAATTCTCTTCAAGATTTATTTAACAATAGTGTAACGAATTTTATCCCACAGCTTTTAACAGTAATCTGTGTTGGATTGATGATGTTTTATTTAAATACTAAACTGGCACTAGCTTCAATAACGTTGCTGCCGATACTTGTTATAGGACTTTTTTCAATAGAAACATTTTCCAGGAGAAGATGGCAGAATTTTAGAAGGAAGCGTTCGACATTTAATGCCTATACACATGAAGACTTTTCAGGCATAAAAGTCGTTCAGGCATTTGCTAATGAAAAGAGGACATCTGATACCTTCTTTGGCTTGGTAAAAGATATGATGAATGGGTTTGTACATGCGGTAAAGCTTAACGACTTATTCTGGCCTATGGTGGATACATCGTATGGATTTGGCGTAGTTCTTTTATATTGGTACAGTTCAAAATTGATGAATGACGGCTTAACAATAGGTACAATTATTGCATTTACTATGTATATAGGTATGTTTTGGAGGCCTATTCTCGATATAAGCAATTTCTACAACAGCCTCATAATGTCCTTTGCATCTGCGGAAAGAATATTTGAGATAATGGACATTAAGCCTGATATCATAGATATCAATAATGCGGTTAAGATGCCGAAAATAAAAGGAACTGTGGAGTTTAAAAATGTGACTTTTGGTTATGAAGATGGGACAACTGTCTTAGATAATGTGAGCTTTAAAGTTAAGCCTGGTGAAACTGTAGCACTAGTTGGCCCTACAGGTGCAGGCAAAACAACGATTGTGAACCTTATTAGCCGCTTTTATGATTCTAAAAGTGGTGATGTTCTCATAGACGGGAGAAATGTTAAAAATGTTGAGTTAGAGTCATTGAGAAGCCAGATGGGTATAATGCTTCAAGACACATTTTTGTTTTCGGCGACTATTAAGGAGAATATAAGATATGGCAGACTTGATGCGACAGATGAGGAAGTCATCGCTGCGGCAAAAGCCGTAAATGCCCACGATTTTATTATGAAGATGGAAAAAGGCTATGATACGGAAGTAAATGAAAGGGGATCAAGGCTATCTGTCGGGCAGAGGCAGCTTATATCCTTTGCAAGGGCACTGCTTGCAAATCCTAGGATATTGATACTTGATGAAGCGACCTCAAATATTGATACACAGACAGAGAGGCTTGTACAAAGGGGCATAAGTAAATTGCTTAAGGGCAGAACCTCTTTTGTAATTGCTCACAGACTATCTACAACAAGGGACTGCGACAAGATAATGGTGGTTGAAGGTGGAAGAATTGTAGAGACAGGTACCCATAATGAACTTATGAGACTTAGAGGCCTTTATTATAATCTTTATATGTCGCAGTATAAATTCTTAAATGAAGGTGCATAGAGTGAAGAAATTTATATGCCAACTTTTATTTCATACTTTTATATTATCATGTAGAAAAAATGTCTCTTTTAATGTTATAATCAAAATATAAATAACATTCGTTTGAGGTGAGTTTTTTGCCAAAGAAGTATTTGATAATCGTGATATCATTGTTTATTATTTCTATAGCGATCATTACAGCAATTGGCGGCTATTTTTATACGCATAGAAATAAAAAACTGCCTACTTTAACGGAAGAAAAGCAAAAACTTCCAGCACCCCCAAAGCTCAATCTTCCAGATGACAAAGGTAAGTACGATGTAATAGTTGTAGGTGCTGAACCGGAGGGTGTTGCTGCGGCAAGGTTTGCTGCAAAAAACGATGCAAAAGTACTGATCATTGATAAACACGACGGACCTGGCGGGCTTATGACATACGGGATGCTAAATACTATTGATATGAGTAGAGACCCAAAAGGTACGCTTTTAACACAAGGGACATTTGAAGAATTCTTTAAAGGAATAGGTTCAAAGACTTCTTTTGATGTGAAGCGGGCAAAAGAGGTTTTTAGAAATCTTTTAGACATGCCTAATATTACGACATTATTTAATACAATCTTTGAAAAGCCCATAATGGAAGGAAACAAGATTATAGGCATAACAGTTAGAAAAGACGGGAAGGATATAAATTTCTATGGAAAGAGGATAATCGATGCAACTCAGGATGCCGATGTTGCAGCTGCATCAGGTGTTCCATATACAATAGGTGCGGAGGATATAGGGATAAAAAATAGAGTACAAGCATCAACACTTATCTTTAAATTGAAGGGAATTGATTGGAATCATTTAGTAAAAATTATAAAAGATGAAAAGAAGATACCTGCGACATTTATAGATGACACTTCTGCAAACGGCTTTGCTACTATTACTAAAAATTACAAGCCGTCAACACCTATGTTAAGGTTAAGAGGTCTTAACCTCGGAAAACAGGATGATGGAACTGTTTTAATTAACGCTCTTTTAATCTATGGTGTTGATGGTCTTAACCAAGAATCCATTAATAATGGAATAGAACTTGCAAAATCAGAGCTACCAAGAGTTGTAGACTTCCTTAAGGCAAAAGTTCCGGGATTTGAAAAAGCTTCGTTTGCCGGTACTGCAGATGAGCCTTATATAAGGGAGACGAGGCACATAAAAGGGTATTACACATTAGATATAAATGATGTGGTTTTTAATAGGGATTTTGATGACAGGATTGCATTAGGCTCATATCCTGTTGATGTACAGGCAACATCTCCAAATGATACAGGATTTGTTTATGGAAAGCCAATAGAATATGCTATATCATTTAGGTGCATCGTGCCGAAAAATGTTGATAACCTACTTGTAGTTGGAAGATCCGCATCATACAGCCATCTTGCTGCAGGTTCTGCAAGGACGATACCAATTGGTATGGCGGAGGGCGATGCGGCAGGTGTCGCTGCAGCATACTCAATCGCAAAAAACAAATCATATACCGAGATAATGAATAATATGGATGATATAAAGAAAATTCAATCGATACTTATAAGCCAAGGTGCATATCTTACACCATTTAAAGTGGAAAATAAGGTTGAGAAAAACTGGGCTTTCGATGGGCTTAAATTTGTGCTCCATTGGGGTCTTATTGTTCCTGGATATAATAATGATTATAGGCTTAATGAGAATGCATCAAGTATATCATTTTATTATATGACATCGAATATGATAAGAAATGCTATACCAGATAAGGCTCAAATTGTTGATGAAAACTATACAAATCTTCAGAGATTTATAGTTAATAAGCCTATAAATAAAGAAGAGGCATCTGAAATACTTTTGACATATGGAGGATTTAAAAATGATATATCAGCAAATGAGGGGAAATTGTTTGAACTTGCGCATAAAAAAGGACTAATATCTGACATGGCTTATAATAAAATGAAAAATAAAGAAAATGTCGAATGGGCTGATGCATATGATATGACATTGACGCTATATAATTTTCTAAAAAAATAATCCCTATTGGGGATTATTTTTTTAAGTTTATGTAAGATAGTTATATAAATTCGACAAATAACTTTATTCATAAATGTATAATAATTTAATATTTTTTTAATAAAAATAAAGGAATATTTAGATTTATGTGGAATATATATTATTGTGTGTAAATAAGAAAGAAGCGAATCGAAGCGATAAATTATTTGTAGTTTTATGCTAGGTATTATGTACAGTAGTAACATTCAAATAGGTTTTATATTTGCATAATATTATTTACTATATCGATGGGAGATTATGTTAAGATGGGGAGGATATTGGTAGTTGATGACAATAAAGGAATATGTGCATTATTAAAAGAACTTTTTTCAATGGAAGGGCATGATGTTGAAACATGTTCAGACATAGAAATGCTTTATGACAGACTTGCTTCATTTTCGCCGGACTTGGGGATATTTGATATCCATGTCGGAAGATGCGATATTTTAAAATTTACTGAGAAACTGAAACATAAATATTCCCATATGGTAACTATTTTCATGTCAGCGGATGAGCCTGATGAATCTTTCAATGGGCAACATTTCATCAAAAAGCCTTTTGATATTTTCAAGCTTAAGGATTACATAAATAAAATTTTAAACGACAAAATGATGGTGTAAAGGTACCGCAAGGTACCTTTTTTCTTGATTTATACAAGTTAATTGGTTAAAATATATTAAGGAGGTGTTATGATGTTAGTAACAGGTATAGAATTATTGAAAAAAGCACACGAGGAAGGATATGCAGTTGGTGCTTTTAATACAAGCAATCTTGAGATAACACAGGCCATCGTTGAGGCTGCAGAAGAAATGAAATCTCCTGCCATTATACAAGTTAGTGAAGGCGGTTTAAAATATGCCGGCATAGAGACCATTTCTGCAATCGTAAGAACTTTGGCTAATCGTGCATCAGTTCCCATCGCGTTACACTTAGACCATGGTACAGATTTTAATAACGTTATGAAGTGCTTAAGGAATGGCTGGACATCAGTTATGATGGATGCTTCCAAATTACCCCTTGAAAAGAACATAGAAGTAACAAAAAATGTAGTTAAAATTGCCCACGGCATGGGTGTCTCTGTAGAAGCTGAGATAGGCAAAATTGGCGGTACAGAAGACAATGTCACGGTTGACGAGAGAGAAGCTGCTATGACAGATCCTGATGAGGCATATAAGTTTGCTACCGAGACAGGCGTCGATTACCTTGCAATATCGATAGGCACTGCTCATGGGCCATACAAAGGTGAACCAAAACTTGACTTTGAAAGACTCAAGAAGATAAAGGGCATGCTAAATATGCCTATTGTTCTTCACGGGGCATCTGGAGTCCCAGAGGATGCAATAAGGACTGCTGTAAGCTTAGGCGTCAATAAAATCAATATCGATACAGATATAAGACAAGGCTTTGCTGCAAGATTAAGAGAGCTTTTACAAAATGACCACGAGGTATACGATCCGAGAAAGATATTAGGTCCATGTAAAGATGCAATGAAGGAAGTTGTTAAGAATAAGATGAGATTGTTTGGCTCAGCTGGTAAGGCTTAAGCTTTGAATACTATAAGGACATCTTTCGTCACTATGGGTTAATTAATAATAATTGAAAGGGGACGGTTGTATGAAGTTATTTATTGACACTGCGAATGTTGACGAAATTAGAGAAGCCAACGAACTTGGCGTAATATGTGGTGTTACAACAAATCCTTCACTTATAGCGAAAGAAGGTAGAGACTTCATAGAAGTTGTAAAAGAGATTACAACAATTGTCGATGGCCCCATTAGTGCAGAAGTTGTATCAGAAGACCATGATGGAATGGTAAAAGAAGCGGTTGAACTTGCAAAGATACATAAAAACATCGTAATAAAGATACCTATGACAGCGGAAGGATTAAAAGCTGTAAAGATTCTTTCAAGTAAAGGTATAAAGACAAATGTGACACTTATATTCTCAGCTACTCAGGCGCTTTTAGCAGCTCGTGCAGGTGCGACATATGTAAGCCCATTTGTTGGAAGGCTTGATGATATATCATCAGACGGTCTTGAGCTTGTGGCAGACATTGTTCAGATCTTTGACAATTACGGTATTGATACAGAAGTAATTGCTGCAAGTATAAGACATCCTATGCATGTGCTTGAAGCTGCAAAGGTCGGTGCACATATAGCAACAGTGCCATACAAAGTCATAATGCAGATGATAAAACATCCACTAACAGATATAGGTATTGAGCGGTTCCTAAAGGATTGGGAGACAGTACCGAAAAAGTAAAGTGGTTAATAAATTCAAGTCAGGGAATTTTTCTCTGACTTTTTTCTTTTATGCTGAATATTTTTATTTAATGTGTCGATAATATAAATAGTTGTTAAAATAATATTAAAATTATATAAATTATACTTGACTTTTTGATTAAGTATAATAAAATATAAATAGTGTATAACGTTTGAATGGCTCAAGAATACATCATGAATATAACATTTAAATTATCCATGTATTCGATGACCAATCTTAAACAAATTCTATTACTAAAATTATATAATATAATTTTTTAATAAAATCCCAAATTAAAATCATATTAAATAATTATACTTAGGAGGTGCCTTTTTTTGGATTTTAGTGAATTAGAAGGTAAATCCCTGATGGAACTAAGGGATATAGCTAAAAGCTATGGGATTAAAAGTATCACAAAGTACAGAAAGCAGCAGTTAAAGGAGCTCATTGTTGAGAAGTCAAAGCAGATCAATATTGACGAAAAAAATAATGAACTGATAGATGTAAAAGACGAAAATGCTGAAGTAGAGAAAGCAGAGGATGAAGCTATAAAGCCGGAAGAGATAAAAGATGACGACAACAATGCTAACGCAATGGTAGAGGATGAAGAGAAAGAAGACATAATTGAAGAGAAAAAAGAAGAAAAAGCCGAAGAAAAAAATGAACCGAAGAAAGATGATATAGTAGAAGCAAAAAAAGAAGAAAAAGTGGATGAAAATAAAGACGATAAAGAAGAAGAAAAACGCAGCATTAGAGAAATAAATATACCTGTTGAAGAACTTGAAAAATCTGATGCTGATTATGAAGAGCTTAGAAGAAGATTGAAGTCCCGCCTTGCAAACAAAGAAAATACCGCTGTAAGCATAAAAGAAGCAAAAGAAGACATTGATGAGGCATTAAAGGTAAAACACGAGAATGAAGCAGTAAAAGATGAAGAAAATGTCGAAGAAAGTGAAGCAGTAATTGAAGAAAATAACGATGAAAATGAAGTAAAAGAGCGGGAAAAAGAGACAAAAAAACCTCAGAGCATCTTTATTAAAGAAGGACTGCCACTTATAAGCGATGTTTCTGAGCCATTAAAAGAGCTTATTGAAACACAAGGTGATGTAGTTGCAGAAGGTGTCCTTGATATAATGCCGGACGGTTATGGATTTTTAAGGGTTGAAAATTTTATTCAAGGCAACAAAGATATATATATTTCGCAATCACAGATAAGGCGTTTTGGCCTAAAAGTTGGTGATAAAGTCAAAGGCATTACAAGGATTCCAAGGGAAGGGGAAAAATATTCTGCAATTCTTTATGTAGAATCAATAAACGGTGAAAACCCAGATCTTGCAAAGAAGAGAATTCCTTTTGATGAACTTACTCCTATTTTCCCAGATGAAAGATTAAAGCTTGAAACGATTCCAACCGAACTTGCCATGAGGCTTGTAGATATTATTGCACCAATAGGAAAAGGGCAAAGAGGTATGATAGTTGCTGCTCCAAAAGCAGGTAAAACAACATTACTTAAAAAAATCGCAAACAGCATTTCTATAAATCATCCTGAAGTACATTTAATCGTGCTTTTAATTGATGAAAGACCTGAAGAAGTAACAGATATGAAGAGGTCAATAAAAGGTGAAGTTGTCTACTCTACATTTGATGAACTTCCAGAACACCATACAAAAGTAGCTGAAATGGTATTGGAGTATGCAAAAAGGCTTGTCGAATATGGCAAGGATGTTGTAATCCTTATGGACAGTATAACGAGGCTTGCAAGGGCATATAACCTTGTTACGCCGCCATCCGGAAGGACTCTATCTGGTGGACTCGATCCGTCTGCACTACATCCACCAAAGAGATTTTTTGGCGCTGCAAGAAATATAGAAGAAGGCGGCAGCTTAACGATTCTTGCAACAGCATTGATTGAGACGGGAAGCCGTATGGATGACGTCATATTTGAAGAGTTCAAAGGTACAGGCAATATGGAGCTTCACCTTGACAGGAAACTTCAGGAAAGGCGCATATTCCCGGCCATTGATGTATACAAATCAGGGACAAGAAAAGAAGAGCTTTTATTATCACAAAAAGAGCTTGAGGCTATGTGGATGATTCGAAAAGCCATGAGCAGCGTTCAACCTGGTGAAGTAACCGAGATGCTCATAGAGAGGCTTATGAGGACAAGGACAAATGCTGAATTTATAGAGGCCATTAGATCGCAGCTTTATAAATCTTGATATTATTATATAGGTATGTTATAATCATTTAAGTGTAATTCCGGTTTGAAAGAGGTGAAGGCGATGAAAGAGGGAATACATCCAAAATATTACCATGATGCGGTTGTAAGATGTGCCTGTGGCAATACATTTATAACAGGTTCGACAAAAAAAGAACTTAGAGTAGAAATATGCTCAAAATGTCATCCGCTTTTTACAGGTCAGCAGAAGTTGATTGATAGTGGTGGAAGAGTAGAAAGATTTAAGAAAAAATACAACATTAATGCAAAATAACAGGTTGGTTAGAGTGTATTGCTCTAACCTTTTATTGTATTACAATAAATACTGAAGAGGTGGGTTTTAATGATATACGGGCCTACAGACCATGGGTATATAGAAGTTATAACAGGACCCATGTTCAGCGGTAAAAGTGAGGAGCTCATAAGAAGAATAAAAAGAGCAAAGATTGCAAAGCAGAAAGTACAGGTTTTTAAGCCTGCAATAGATGACAGGTATTCGATCGATAAAGTCGTATCACACAATGGCGATAATATGCATGCAATCGCGATTGTTAAGGCATCAGATATATTGAGGCATATTGAAAAAGATACAGACGTTTTTGCAATTGATGAGGTTCAGTTTTTAGACTATGAAATAGTAGATATAGTGAGGGAGATAGCGGATAGCGGCAAGAGAGTAATCTGTGCCGGACTTGATTTGGATTTTCGCGGTGAGCCATTTGGACCGACGCCTGATCTCATGGCGATCGCTGAGTTCGTAGATAAGCTTACTGCTATATGCATGAAATGCGGTAACCCTGCAACACGTACACAGAGGCTAATAAACGGAAAGCCAGCAAATTACGATGATCCAATAATCATGGTTGGTGCAAAGGAGTCCTATGAAGCAAGGTGCAGGAAGTGCCATGAAGTTCCACGTACATAGCATGAAAGATGATATGCTTTTAATTTGCGGCATATTGGCATGAATGCTAATGTGACAGGATAGATTTTAATTAGTGCATTTAGAGGTGATATGATGAAAAAGACAGATATTGGCGGCCAAGCAGTTATTGAAGGTGTAATGATGAGGGGACATAACAGTGTGGCTACAGCAATTAGAAAAGGCGATGAAATTATTGTAAAAAAAGATATGGCAAAGCCATTGACTAAAAAATATAAAATTCTTTCCATACCTTTTATAAGAGGGACTATTGCCCTAATTGATTCTCTTATTATAGGCATTAAAACACTTACATATTCTGCAGAGATGATAGAAGGTGAAGATGAAGAACCCTCTAAATTTGATTTATTTTTGAAAAAGATGTTTGGCGATAAGCTTGATGATATTGTTATGTTTTTTTCTGTTGCAGTATCTTTAGCGATATCAATAGTAGTATTTTTTATTGGTCCTACTTATATTGCAGGATTTATAAAGAAATACACAGAGAATACAATTTTAATAAATTTTGCAGAAGGTGTCATAAGGGTAGGCATTTTTCTTTTGTACCTTGTTTTAATATCACATATGAAGGATATCAGGAGGGTATTTGAATACCATGGGGCAGAGCATAAGACGATACATTGCTTTGAACATGAAGAAGCGCTTACAGTGGAGAATGCCCGCAAATACACGACATTGCATCCAAGGTGCGGCACTAATTTTTTATTTATAGTTATGATAGTTTCAATAATTGTATTTTCATTTCTTAAATGGCCGACACTTTATATTAGGATAATAAGTAGAGTACTTCTGCTTCCTGTTGTAGCCGGGATATCTTATGAAGTCATAAAAATCGCGGGCCACAGCGACAGCAAGATAATAGGTGCACTTATATATCCGGGATTGCTTATGCAGAAGCTTACAACAAAAGAACCTGATGACAGCCAATTGGAAGTTGCGATAGCATCACTTAAAAGTGTCCTTGAAGATGAGGGAGGAAAAGCTTTTGAAGATATCTGATGCTGTAAGATATGGCATGGAGTATTTAAATGGCAATATTAAGGAGCCCCGCTTAGAGGCGGAACTTCTGCTATCATATGTCCTAAATGTCGATAGGACATACATTATTGTAAATAGGGATAAAGAATTGAGCCCCGATGATATAAAACGATTTTTTGACCTTTTGGAAATGAGAAAAGAGAATATACCATACCAATATATTGTTGGAAAGAAGTATTTTATGGGACTTATATTTAATGTAAGCCCTTCTGTTTTAATACCGAGGAATGACACAGAGATTCTAGTTGAGGAAGTCTTAAAAAGGCTTAAAAATGGCGATGCAGTTCTTGACATCGGCACAGGAAGTGGTGCAATAGCAGTAAGCATAGCCAAATATAAGGATGTACAAGTCTTTGCAGTTGATATAAGCATCGATGCACTTAAAATAGCTCGCGAAAATGCAATTATGAATAATGTAGAGGACAAGGTCACATTCATAAGAAGTGATTTATATTCTTCACTTCCAAATAATGTAAAATTTGATGTTATCGTATCAAATCCACCCTATATAAGAAGCAATGAGATAAAGGATTTACAGGAAGAAGTCAAGAAGGAGCCGATAATTGCCTTAGACGGTGGGGAAGATGGCCTTGACTTTTATAGGAGAATAATAAAAGATTCGCATAATTATATGAAAAAAGATGCAATGATGGCATTTGAAGTAGGTTATGACCAGGCACAAGATGTGGAAAATCTCCTCAAAAATTATGGTTATTCGCATATTGAGATCATAAAGGATTTGCAGGGCATCGATAGAGTTTTGATAGGGAAATAAAACAAGGAGGTTTTATTTTGAGATTGTATATCGAGATGTTTATATCCTTTTTTAAGATTGGAGCATTTACACTTGGAGGTGGCTATGCAATGCTGCCGCTTATACAAAAAGAAGTTGTAGAGCGAAAGAAGTGGATAGACCGGGAGGAATTTATAGATATGATAGCTGTAGCGCAGTCAGCACCGGGCCCTATCGCTATTAATACTGCCGTTTTTGTAGGATATAAAATTGCTGGTGTGACTGGTGCAATATTTACAACTATTGGCTCTGCGCTGCCTTCATTCTTGATTATCCTTATTATAGCGTCATTTTTTGTTGGAGTACAGGGAAATCCCATTGTCGAGAGAATATTTAAAGGAATCAGACCTGCTGTTGTGGCATTAATTGCTGCACCTGTTTTAAATCTTGCGAAGGATGCAAAAGTAAATAAAAAAACGGTTATTATTCCTATAGTTGTGGCGATAGCCGTAGGCTTTTTGAAATTTAGCCCGATTTATGTAATTATAATTGCTGCGATTTGCGGTTTAGGCTTTTATATTTGGAATGAAAGACATAGTGAAAGGGCTGATAGAAATTGATATATTTAAAGCTATTATTTTCTTTTTTTAAGATTGGATTATTTAGCTTTGGCGGCGGATATGCCATGCTTCCTTTAATACAGCAGGAAGTCGTAAATGCAAATAATTGGCTTACAACTAAAGAATTTATAAATGTCGTCGCGATATCACAGGTTACACCTGGACCTGTAGCAATTAATACTGCTACATATGTGGGATATAAAGTTGCAGGCATTATAGGCTCAACATTTGCGACAGTAGGTGTTGTACTGCCGTCGGTAATAATTATTCTTACAATGTCTAAGTTTTTCTTTAAATTCAGAAATAATAAATATGTTGATGCTGCTTTTACCGGTTTAAGGCCTGCTGTTGTTGGACTTATAGCAGCTGCAGCAATATTAGTAGCATATGGTTCCTTTATAGACTATAAAAGCGTGATAATATTTTTAGCAGCATTTATTGCAACATCTAAATACAAAGTTGACCCAATATTGATGATAATATTAGCAGGTGTAATAGGGTTTTTGGTATATTAAAAGACGACATCCCCCTATTTTCAAAATATGCATAATATGATATAATCAACCTTTGAGGTGAGATGATGATAGATAAACTTAAGACTATCGAGGATAGGTATGTAGAATTAAGTCAGAAGATTGCTGACCCTGATGTAATGAAGAACATGGCTGAGTGGCAGAAGTTAGTTAAAGAACATGCGAGCCTAGAGGAGATTGTTCAAAAATATCGCGAATACAAAAAGGTTTTAGATGATATAAATTCCACAAAAGAAATCATAGAGCTTGATGACGACCTAAAAGATATGGCACAGGAAGAATTAAGAGGCCTTGAGGAAAAAGAAAATAATATATTAAATGAAATAAAGCTTCTTTTAATACCAAAAGATCCAAATGATGATAAAGACGTTATTATGGAGATAAGAGCAGGTGCCGGTGGGGAAGAAGCTGCTTTATTTGCGTATGATTTATTTAGAATGTATACGATGTATGCCGAGAAGAGACATTGGAAATATGAGGTGATGAGCTCTAATGCGACAGAGCTTGGAGGATTTAAAGAAGTAGTTTTGAATATTACCGGTAAAGGAGCATATAGTCGGCTAAAATATGAAAGCGGTGTACACCGAGTTCAGAGGATACCTACTACAGAGGCTGGTGGAAGGATTCATACATCAACGGCAACTGTTGCGGTTTTACCTGAAGTAGAAGATGTGGATATTGAGATAAACCCTAATGATATAAAGATTGATGTCTTTAGATCAGGTGGCCATGGCGGACAGAGTGTAAATACGACAGACTCTGCAGTGAGATTAACACATATTCCGACGGGAATTGTTATATCATGCCAGGATGAGAGGTCGCAGCTCCAAAACAGAGAGCGCGCTATGAAGATATTAAGAGCTAAACTCTATGAGATGGCACAAGAAGAAAAAGAAAAAGAAATTTCTGAAACAAGGAAGTCACAGGTCGGTACAGGAGACAGGAGTGAGAGGATAAGGACTTATAATTTTCCACAAGGAAGGGTGACAGACCACAGGATAGGACTTACACTATATAAATTGCAAATGGTTCTTGACGGGGATCTTGATGAAATAATTGATGCATTGGCGACAGAGGACCAGGCAGAAAAACTAGAAAACATAGAATAATAAAAGACTTTAAAGCCTTTTTTTAATGTAATTGATTGAACTTTATTTTAGTTACGTAATATGTTTTAAGATTGTGGCTTGATTATTCAAGCTCTTTTTTTTTAAATAATTTCAAAGTATATATAATAGTTGGTAGCGGCTGAATTATGATGAATTAAATCTTGCTATTTATGCAACTTATGTATTTTTTTAAATTGTTAAACATTTTTAACTTGACCACACATTAATCTTAATTTATAATTATAAGCAACACTTCAATAATTCACATTGTGAAAATTTTAAAT
Source organism: Thermoanaerobacterium sp. RBIITD (assembly GCF_900205865.1). Classification (NCBI taxonomy): domain Bacteria; kingdom Bacillati; phylum Bacillota; class Clostridia; order Thermoanaerobacterales; family Thermoanaerobacteraceae; genus Thermoanaerobacterium; species Thermoanaerobacterium sp. RBIITD. The sequence continues at coordinate 1,176,793 of NZ_LT906662.1, read as the reverse complement.
TGCCCCCCAGCTGTCCTCATTGAGGACGCTATATTCTACCCGGATTGGACCTCCTACCAACCGGGTAGATTTTGTTTCACATTCTATCATATTAAAATCCCTTTACGAATAAATTTTAGTTAGATAAGGGGTGATTTTATGAGTAATTCAAATGTTATTATCATGGGGTTTATTATTGGGATAATCGGCACAGGTGCTGGCGGTGCTATTACATACCTTTATAGAAAGCCATCAAATAGATTTTTAAGCACTATTATGGGTTTTGCTGGTGGTCTTATGCTGTCTGTCGTAACTTTTGATTTGCTTCCACATGCATTTGAAATAGGTGGACTTAAAATTGGTATGCTGGGGCTTATAGCGGGTGTTCTTATTGTTGTATTTTTTGAAGATATTTTACCTGAGCAGGGGAAAAGAAATAATTATTTAAGAGAAGGAATAATAATGGGCTTTGCAATAGCGATACATAATTTCCCTGAAGGACTTGCCGTTGGGTCTGGTTTCATGTCATCAAGTTCACTTGGAATAAGCATAGCTCTTGTTATAGCATTGCATGACATACCAGAGGGTGTCGCTATGTCGACACCGCTTTCAATCGGTGGTGTTACGCCTTTTAAAAATATGATATATGCGATACTTGCAGGAATACCAACTGGTATTGGAACAGCTGCAGGTGTATATATGGGAGAAGTGTCCCCTTTTTTTATATCACTAAACCTTGCAATCGCAGGTGGTGCGATGCTTTATGTGACATGCGGTGAGATGATACCTGAAGCTCGCGACTTATATAGAGGCAGGATTTCTGTTCTTGGTATGATTGTAGGGATTATTAGTGGTATAATAATAACGGAAGTAGTATGAAAGTCTCGCCATTCAGAGGTAGCAAAGAATTTCAAAATGTTTATATTTGAAAGGAAGTTTACATATGACAAAGATTATAAAGCTTGATAGAGAAAATCCTGACGTGAATTTAATAGATGAAGCTGCGAAGATTCTCTTAGATGGCGGCTTAGTCGCATTTCCGACAGAAACCGTCTATGGCATAGGTGCCAATTCATTAAATCCTGATGCTGTTAAAAAGATTTTTATTGCAAAGGGGAGGCCGCAGGACAATCCCCTTATTCTTCATATAGCGAAATTTGAAGACTTGTATAGATATGTTAAAAGTGTACCAAAAAATGCAGTGATTATGATGGAAAATTTTTGGCCGGGTCCACTTACAATGATATTTGAAAAATCAGATATCGTGCCGTCTATTAATACAGCCGGCATGAATACAGTTGCAATCAGGATGCCATCAAATATTATTGCACATACTTTAATAGAAAGAGCGGGCATACCTGTGTCAGCCCCAAGTGCAAATTTATCTGGTAAGCCAAGTCCAACAGAAGCTTCTCATGTTATAAATGACTTAAATGGAAGAGTGGATATGATAATCGATGGCGGCAAATGTGATGTAGGAGTAGAATCGACTGTTGTAGATATGACGGGTGAGGTTCCTACGATATTAAGACCAGGTGGTATTACTAAAGAAATGATAATCAAGGCTATTGGTTCTGTAAAAGTTGACCCTATCGTTTATAAAAAACCACCAAATGGATTAAAGCCAAAGGCACCAGGCATGAAATACAAACATTATTCACCTGATGCAGAAGTATATATAGTAAAGGGAAATCTTCATGATGTTACAAAAAAGATACAAGAATTAACAGAATTTCAATTGAATAAAGGTAAAAAAGTTGGTATAATGGCAACAGAGCAAACATGCAAAAAGTATCAAAAAGGTGAAGTTATAGTCGTCGGCGATAGAGAAAGACCTGAGACAATAGCAAAAAATCTGTTTAACGTACTTAGGGAATTCGACAAAAAGGGTGTTGATGTCGTATATTCTGAAGGCTTCGGCTATGATGAGATTGGGCTTGCTATAATGAATAGACTTGAAAAAGCTGCAGGGTACAAAGAAATCATATTGAAGGAGTAAATCTATGAAAGTTTTATTCATATGCACAGGTAATACATGTAGAAGTAGCATGGCAGAAGGAATATTCAATGAAATTGTAAAAAAGAAGGGCTTAGAACATAAAGCGTCATCTGCAGGAACATTTGCAATTGACGGAAGCCCGGCTACAGACAAGGCAATAGAGGCTCTTAAAGAAGATTATGGTATAGATATATCACACCATACATCACGAAGCCTTAAAAGGGAATATTTGAAGGATGCTGATTTGGTATTAACAATGACGCTGAATCAAAGAAAAACACTTTTATCTATGTATCCAGAATTTGCTGATAAAATTTTTACAGTAAATGAATTTGCAGGGCTTGAAGGCGATATCGATGACCCTTTTGGATTAAGCAAAGATGTGTATAAAAAGACTGCGAAGGAATTGTACACGTCGATATCTCGTATAATTGAAAAATTATAAGAAAGGAGCTTATAAATGATTGCAATTGGTTCAGATCATGGTGGATATGACCTTAAAGAGTCTATTAAAAAATATTTTAATGAAAAAGGAATTGAATACAAGGATTTTGGAACATTTAGCAATGAATCTGTAGACTATCCAGACTTTGCTTTAAAAGTAGCTGAAGCAGTTGCTGGTGGTGAATGCGATAGAGGTATACTTTTGTGTGGGACAGGCGTTGGTATATCAATTGCCGCCAATAAAGTACCTGGCATTAGAGCAGCGCATGTATCTGATGTTTTTTCTGCAAGATATTCAAAAGAGCATAATAATGCAAATGTACTGTGCATGGGAGGTAGAGTAGTAGGGCCAGGACTTGCTATTATGATAGTCGATGAATGGTTAAATGCGAAATTTCAAGGTGGAAGACACCAAAAGAGGCTTGACAAGATTACAGACATTGAAAAGAAGTACTCAAAATAATTTTAGGAGGTTAATAAATGTATAATAATGTGCATGTTTTGGATCACCCACTGATACAACATAAAATAAGCCTTATTAGAGATGAGAATACTGGATCGAAAGAATTTAGGGAACTTGTTGAAGAAATCGCAATGCTTATGGCTTATGAAGTAACAAGGGACCTTCCACTCGAAGAAATAGAAGTTAAAACACCTATTGCTGTTGCAAAAACAAAGGTTATTTCCGGGAAAAAGCTTGGAATTGTGCCTATTTTAAGAGCAGGATTGGGAATGGTAGATGGAATGATGAGGCTTATTCCTGCCGCGAAAGTCGGCCATATAGGACTATACAGAGATCCGGAGACATTAAAACCTGTTGAATATTATTGTAAACTGCCTACAGATATTAGCGAAAGAGATCTGATAGTTGTTGATCCGATGCTGGCGACTGGTGGTTCTGCTTGCGCAGCAATACATTTTCTAAAAGAAAGAGGTGCACAAAGCATAAAGCTCGTCAACTTGATTGCGGCACCAGAAGGAATAGAAGCAGTTCATAAAGAGTATCCTGATGTGCCTATATTTGTTGCTTGTATTGATGAGAGGCTAAATGAACACGGATATATTGTGCCAGGCCTTGGTGATGCTGGTGACAGACTCTTTGGTACGAAATAAGAAGGGACTGCTTAAAAATGAGGCCCACATGGGATGAATATTTTATGCAAGTTGTAGATGTCGTAAAGACACGCTCTACATGTTTGAGAAGGCAAGTAGGCGCTGTTATAGTGAGGGATAGACATATTATTTCGACAGGGTATAATGGCGCACCATCCGGTCTTAAGCACTGTGTCGATGTCGGATGTATGAGGGAGAATCTTAGTATACCATCTGGTGAAAGGCATGAGCTATGCAGGGGTACCCATGCAGAACAGAATGCTATAATACAGGCAGCGCTTAATGGTGTCAGCACAAAGGGAGCTACAATCTATATAAGTGTAAGCCCATGCTCATTGTGTGCAAAGATGCTTATTAACGCTGGAATAAAAAGGGTTGTATATGAAGGGGAGTACCCTGATAAACTGTCATTACAGTTTCTCAACGAAGCCGCCATTGACATAGTAAAGATTGTAAGGTAAAATACAGTTGACAGAAGGGTGAAGTATGGCATATTATATAAGTATGTATAAACATTCAAGGGAGTGTTAAAATGGAAATATACATTTTGTCGTTTGCTGTGGCATTTTTCGTTGCACTAATAGCTACACCAGCGGCAAAGAAATTGGCTTATAAAATTGGAGCCATTGATATACCAAAAGATAAAAGGCGTGTTCACAAAAAGCCTGTGCCAAGGCTTGGTGGAGTAGCAATTTATCTTGGTACTATTTTAAGCATACTTTTATTTCTGCCGAAATCACATACGAATTTAGGTATTATTGCAGGCTGTACAATTATTGCAATACTTGGCGTATTTGACGATAAATATGAGCTTAAATCAAAAGTTAAACTATTAGGTCAACTTTTAGCGGCTTTAGTTGTTGTACTTAGTGGCGTTAAAATCGAATGGCTGACAAATCCATTTGGTGATGGAATGATAAATCTCGGGATTTTTGCAATCCCACTTAGTATATTTTGGGTAGTAGGTATTACAAATGCGATGAATCTTATTGATGGCCTTGACGGTCTTGCTGCAGGTATTGCCTCAATATCATCAGGTTCACTCTTTGTAGTATCACTATTAAACGGAAGATATGCAACGGCGATTATTACAGCTGCTGTAACAGGTGCTGCGCTTGGTTTCCTGCCGTACAATTTTAATCCGGCGAAGATATTTATGGGTGATACAGGTGCAATGTTCTTGGGATTTGTGTTATCTGCTGTTTCAATTCAAGGTGCTGTAAAATCTGCGGCAGCAATTGCTATAGCTGTACCTATATTGGCACTTGGCGTGCCGGTATTTGATACAACATTTGCTATAATCAGAAGAGTTATAAACAAAAAACCTATAATGGAGGCTGACAAAGGACATCTCCATCACAGATTATTAGCATTAGGACTTACTCAAAAGCAGGCTGTACTTGTAATGTACGGTGTAAGCTTATTCTTGGGGATAAGTGCGATCTTAATAACATATACCAGCGGTATAGAAGGACTCATAATTCTCATTGTTTCTGTTCTAGCTGTATTATGGGGCGCAGATAAAATGGGTTTATATGGACATAAGGCAAAGAATATGAATGCCAACTAATAAGGAGCTGAAAACATGCTAAAAGTTATGCCAATATTTGGTACAAGGCCCGAAGCAATAAAGATGGCACCACTTGTAAAAGAATTAGAAAGTGATAATGATATAAACACAATAGTGTGTGTTACAGCTCAGCACCGTGATATGCTTGATCAGGTGCTGAGGCTTTTTAATATAGCACCAGAGTATGACCTTGATATAATGAAGAAAAAGCAGTCTCTATCCGGTATTACATCATCAGTTTTAAAGGGATTAGACGATGTACTTGAAAGGGCAAAACCTGACCTTATTCTCGTTCACGGTGATACGACAACTACATTTGTTGCGGCTTTATCAGCCTTTTATAAAAAGATAAAAGTAGGTCATGTTGAAGCAGGTTTGAGGTCCCATGATAAATGGTTTCCATATCCGGAGGAGATAAATAGAAAGCTTACAGGAGTACTTACTGATTTGCATTTTGCACCGACTGCCACAGCAAAAGCTAATCTTTTAAAAGAAGGCGTAAATGAAAAAGATATTTTCGTGACTGGTAATACAGTTATAGATGCAATGAAGTACACAGTAAAAGATGGATATGTATTTAGGGATAATAAACTTAATGAAATTGATTATTCAAATAGACGTGTAATAGTTGTTACGGCACATAGAAGAGAAAATTGGGGAAAACCAATTGAGGACATATGCAATGCCTTAAGAAAGATTGCCTTTGATTATAAAGATACCTATATAATATATCCGGTTCATAAAAATCCTATTGTAAGAGATACCGTTTTTAGCATCCTCGACGGAATCGATAATGTCCTTCTCTTAGATCCTATTGATACAGATGAGATGCATAATCTTTTAAAAAGATGCTATATGGTTATGACAGATTCTGGCGGATTACAAGAAGAAGTACCCTCATTAGGAAAACCTGTGTTAGTATTGAGAGATGTGACAGAAAGGCCAGAGGCAGTTGATGCTGGTACAGTTAAAATAATTGGAACCGATTTTGATAGAGTATATGATGAAGCAAAGCTACTGCTTACAGACAAAAGCGAATATGATAAAATGGCGAATGCAGTGAATCCATATGGTGATGGAAATGCATCAAAGCGAATTTTAGCGGCAATAAAGTATTCATTTGGTATATCAAAAGATAAACCGGAGGAATATAAAGGTGGGGAATAAAACCCGCCTTTTTAATTTTGCATAAACTAAACCGAGATAATAATTACTTGTGAGCATTGGTATTTATCCTGTGGACGTTAAGCTAAATCATTTTAAACTAATATTGGCCCAAATTAAATGATTGATGATGATATTTTTGAAATCAAATCTATAAACGATTTAAATAGAGTTTTTTTTATCAATTATAGTTATAAAAAGATATATTTTTAAAGAAGGAACATTGTAATTTATGTCAAATACAGTGTAACAGTATTTCTTATGTCATTTTTAGTAATTTATTTGTGAGGCGATTTTATGGATGTATTTGAGACTTTGACAGATGTGTACATTATACTTTCAAATTAAAAAGAAAATTGAAAATGGGAAAACAAACCAGTTGAGATAATTCTCTCAGAAGCAGAGCTGCAGAACATTTTCAGAGTAAGCAGGATTACAGTAATTTATTTTTATTTATTTACTTTTTTATTAATGTTGTGAATAAAATAATTGGATATTGCTAATAATTATAATAGGTCGGGCGGAAGATACGGTGAATTTATTATCCCCCTTGTGAATTTACCGTAGTTTTACTGCCCCCTTTTTATTAAACAAACAATGGAGGAATATGAATGTTTAAAAAACTATCATTAGTCATCATTACTATTATAGTTGTATTCGCTTTATTAAATTCTCAGATGAATGCATTTTCAGCAAAAAATGATGATATTTTGCTTCTTCAAAATAGCTTTACAGAAACCGGCGCACATTATGAATATTCAAATATAAATGCTTGGGCAAAATCAAGCACAAAATTTACTATGATGAATGAAATGGCTAATACTTCGGCAAAGATTATTAAATCAATGGGAATTGATGATAAAAAGGTAAAAGTGTCAAAGCTTAACCAGGAAAATTTTAGGCAATATGATTCAGAATATGATGCAGGAAACAAAAAGGTATCAATTATAATTCAAAGTATTAAAAACGATGCTTCAAGTGAAACATATATATTAATCGATGAATATCTGTTACACAATAATATGAATGTTGCAGACGAGTTGTCGAAGATAAATAAAGCGTATTCAAGTTTAAGTTTAGAACCTAAAATTGCAACATGTTATGTTGGAACATTCCCGGGACAGTTGAATAAGGACAGAATTAGTAGTATAGTAAAAGAAGTAATGGGGAATATGGATGCGGCAAAAGTAGAAGGTTTGAATGATGAGAATTTATTTAGCATTTCTGCTCACACAAATAAAATTAAGGAATATATTGAGTTAGGAAGTGAAAAAATAAATTTGAACATATCATTAAGATACAGCAAGTATGACAATAAAACATATATCTGGGTTGCAACACCTATTATAGCAATAGAATATTAACTTAAGAAGGTGGTATCACGAAGATAATCGTTGAGAAAAGCCCAGCTTTAAAAGGGACAGTTAAAATCAGCGGGGCAAAAAATTCAGTATTACCTATAATTGCTGCATCATTGTTATCATCGGGTGAGGTATTTATTGATGATATTCCAGAATTGGAGGATGTCAATGTTATTATAGAACTTATAAAATACCTTGGTGCAGAATGTACTCTAAAAGACGGAAAACTAAGGATAATGGTTGATATCAAAGATGTTGAGGCACCATATGACCTTGTGAAAAAGATGAGGGCATCATTTCTTGTTATGGGGCCGATTCTTGCTAAACTTGGTCATGCAAGGATATCGATGCCGGGTGGATGTGCAATAGGTACAAGGCCTATAGACTTACATTTAAAGGGATTTCAAACACTTGGAGCAAATATTAATATTGGTCACGGATATGTTGAAGCGACAGCAAAAAAGCTTATTGGGAAAAAAGTTTATCTAGACTTTCCAAGCGTTGGTGCGACGGAAAATATCATGATGGCTGCGGTATTTGCCGATGGCGTGACGGCAATAGAAAACGCAGCTGAAGAACCGGAGATCGTAGACCTTGCGAATTTCCTGAATAAAATGGGTGCCAACATTAAAGGTGCTGGAACAGATACCATAAGAATCGAAGGTGTAAAAGAACTAAAAGGCACAGAACATACAGTAATACCGGATAGAATAGAAGCAGGGACGTATATGGTAGCTGCTGCAATGACAGGTGGAAATGTACTTATAGAAAATGTAATAATCGATCATATTAAGCCTGTTATAGCAAAACTCACAGAGTGTGGTGTTGTTATAACAGAAGAAGCCAATGGAATAAGGGTAAAAGGCAAAAAGAATTATAAGGCGGTTGACATAAAGACATTGCCATATCCAGGTTTTCCAACAGATATGCAGGCACAAATGATGGCTATGATGTCATGTGCAAAAGGAACTAGCGTAATTATAGAAACTGTTTTTGAAAATCGATTTATGCACGTCGATGAATTGAAGAGAATGGGAGCGAATATTAAAATAGAAGGAAGAAGCGCAGTAGTAACAGGCATTGATCATTTATCGGGTGCAGAGGTTAAAGCGACAGACTTGAGAGCTGGCGCAGCATTGGTTTTAGCTGGTCTTGTAGCTGACGGCAAGACAGTTATAAACGATGTTCACCATATTGATAGAGGATATGTAAAGATCGAAGATAGATTGAGTAAATTAGGTGCAATCATATATAGAGAAGAATAAGGTGTGCTTCAAGGTGCACCTTATGTTTTTATATCTACAAAATATGCACAATATAAAAAACATGTCAAGATATAAAAGACATATCATTACAACTTAAAAAATATACATAGATACAAAGTAAACATACTTAATCTAAATCTTTATAGATGGTAACTTCTTGCAAGTCGTTGTTAAAAGAGATTATAATTATTAATAAGAATTATATTAAAAGGTATAGGAGGCTTTTTTATGAAATTAGACCAGCATGTCGAAAGATTAAAAGACGATTTGGTAGAATCTGTAAGAGAAGTAGTAAGGATTAAAAGCACGCAGGGAGATCCAAAACCGGGAATGCCTTATGGAGAAGGTCCAGGAAGAGCACTTGAGACGGCACTTAAGATTGCAGAAAGGCTTGGCTTTAAAACAAAAAACGTTGACGGCTATGTCGGCTATGCTGAATATGGTGAAGGCGATGAACTAGTTGGCGTATTGGGACATCTCGATGTTGTGCCAGAAGGTGATGGTTGGAAGTACCCTCCATATGATGCGGAAATACATGATGGGAAGATATACGGGAGAGGAACAACAGATGATAAAGGACCGATCATTGCAGCATTGTATGGTTTAAAAGCAATTAAAGATGCGGGGCTGAAACTAAATAGGCGTGTTAGAATTTTATTCGGAACGAATGAAGAGACCGGTTCAAATGAAATTGAGTATTATTTAAAACATGAAGAAGCGCCTACAATAGGATTTACGCCAGATGCTAATTATCCAATAATATATGCTGAGAAGGGTATTACGATATTTAATGTTGTAAAAGATTTTAAGGTAAAATCAGGTGACATCGCGATAAAATACATAAGGGGTGGAAATAGGCCAAATATGGTGCCTGATTACTGCGAATGCGGCCTTGTCATAAATGATGAAAACAAAAAGAAAAGTATGATTGATGAAGTTAAAAGATTTCGTGATGTAACGGGGTTTGATTTAAAATGTGAAGAAAAGCAGGATATGCTTGTAATTAAGTCCATAGGTATATCAGCACATGGAAGTCTTCCGCACCTCGGCAAAAACGCTATAATGCAGCTTTTGCTATTCTTAAATGTTATTTATACTGCAGATGACGATGTAAAAGAATATATAGACTTTTTTGCACAAAATGTAGGCTTAGAGACAAACGGAAAGACTTTTGGAGTATATCTAAAAGATGATACAGGTGACCTTTCATTTAATGTTGGTACAATCGATATGAATGAGGAAATGGGCTCGATGGGATTAAATATAAGGTATCCTGTAACATTTAAATATGAGGATTTTATGAATCCGTTTAATGAAAAGATTAAAAAGCATGGCATAAGAGTAGAAAATATGAGGCATCAGCCGCCGCTTTATTTTCCACCTGATCATCCACTGATAGAAACATTATCAAAGGTATATGAGGAAATGACGGGGCAAAAGGCGGAGCTACTTGCAATTGGCGGTGGTACATATGCAAAGGAAATGAAGAACATGGTCGCGTTTGGACCAATTTTTCCAGGAAAGCCGGACCTTGACCACCAAGCGAATGAGTACATTGAGATAGATGACTTAATTCTTAATGCAAAGATTTATGCCCATGCTATATATGAATTAGCAAATAAGATATAATTAAGGGAGCGATAAGATCTATTTTTTATGTGTTATTCTGTGTGCAGTTTAAATTTCTACTATAAGTGTAAAATGTAATTTTCGAAAAATTTAACACTGGCCCATATGAATTATTAGAAAGAATATAAGATTTTAAAGGGACATTTGACGATGTCCTTTTAATTATGCTGCCGGATTATCTTGTTAATAAAATTATTAAATGCTATAATTTTTGGTGAAGTAAAGGCGGTGGTATGATGTCAGATATAATAAAATATCAATTATATGACCCTAAAAAAAATAAAAATAATAAAGAAAGAGTACTCGGTAGTGGATTCATAGGTGGTAAAGCGACAGGATTGTCATTTGCAGAAGATGTGCTTGAAAAATATAAAGACATTTTTAATGGTTTTGTAAAGATACCAGAAAGCATTTTTATTTCAACGGAATATTATGATTCATTTATAAGATATAATAATTTTGATATGATAGATGAGAATTTATCATATGATGAGATCTCATTGATGTTTAGGGAAGCAGAGTTTCCTGATGATATAAAGGCCACATTTATGAAAATACTTGACAAAATGGAATATCCATTAGCTATTCGGTCTTCATCATATTTAGAGGATAATATAAAATACTCCTTTGCAGGTAAATACCATACGACATTTATAGCGAATAAAGGCTCAAAAAGAGAAAGGCTTATAGAGCTTGAAAGAGCGATTAAAGAAGTCTATTTAAGCGTTTTTGGCCCAGATGCTTTAGAATACAGGAAAAAACACGCAAATGATGAGAAAGAGCAAATGGGGGTTATAATACAAAGACTTATCGGCGAGCAAAGGGGTATATATTTCTATCCTGAAATATCCGGTGTAGGGTTTTCGAAAAATTACAGACGGTGGACAGATAGGATAAAAGTAGATGATGGTGTCATAAGGGTAGTTTTTGGCCTTGGCACTAAATGTACTGGCAGAGGATATGCAAGGATATTTTCCCTTACAAATCTCAAGCTTCGCCCTGAAGGAAATAATCCTGAGGAGATAGAGAAGAATTCACAGGAGTCATTTGATGTTTTAAATCTTGTGACAGGTGATGTTGAATCATATAACATAAATGACGTGCCGCAATTTTTGAAATACCATACATGGATTAATGAGATTGTTGAGAAGTATTTACAAGATGATAGGGCTATTAAAGACGTTTTAACGATTGATACTAATGAAAAGAACAGCAAATATATATTTACATTTAAAAATTTCGCTAGGAAAAATAGAAATTTCTTCAATATTATAGAAAAGCTTTTTAATGTATTTGAAAAAGAGATGGGCTTAAGTGTTGATATAGAGTTCACATATAGTCCTAAAAATCAAGAATTTTATCTGCTTCAGGTAAGGCCTCTAAGCTCATATGAAGTTTTTAGAAAGGTCCATATACCTAAAAATATTGAAAAAAACTGTATCTTGCTAAAAGGTGACAGGATGCTGACAAATGGAGTATTAAAGAATATACCTTATATCCTTTACGTTGATCCATATATCTACAGTAGACAACGAGATAAGTTTGCAATCGCAAGGATTGTAGGACGGTTAAATAAGACGATCGGTGACAAATATATACTTATAGGTCCTGGTAGATGGGGTTCATCAAATCCAATTCTCGGTGTTCCCGTAATATACAATGATATATCAAATGCTGCAATGATTGTTGAAATTGGTATAAGCCAAGACAATTATACACCTGAGCTTTCATATGGCACCCATTTCTTTGCTGACCTTGATGCGGAGCATATATTGTATTTGCCAGTTTTTGATGGGTATGAAAATAATGTATTTAATTATGAATGGTTCCGCAAGGGTGTTTTCATTGATACAGGCGTTAAGATATTTGAAGGCCATTTTGATGCATATCTCGATGGGGAAAAAATGTTGGGTTATGTCGTGTCAAATGAATGAAATTAAAATAAATGCAATAAATTTTGATTAATAAAACATAAAAGTATATAATATAAAAGAACTGATAAAACAATAAATATAATGTAAGCCTTATTTATCTACTGTGGCAAAATGGCCTTTTGCTACATAAAGAGATAATGTGCGGCTTAAAGTGGCGATGTATATCCAATCTTTAAGCCGCATTTATTTTTTTAGTAACTAAAATAGGAGGAATTGTAATGGATTATAATGGAAGGCTTAGATGTGATAAAATTAGAAGTAAGATTATGACGGCAGATGAAGCAGCAAAACTTATTAAAGATGGAATGATCATAGGCACCAGCGGTTTTACTCCGTCAGGATATCCCAAGGCTGTTCCATTGGCACTTGCAAAAAGAGCTGAAAAGGAAGACTTTAAAATAACACTTTATACAGGTGCATCTGTCGGTGATGAATTAGATGGCGCATTATCACGGGCCGGTGTGATAAAAAAAAGAATTCCATATCAAACAAATAAAGATATAAGGAATAAAATAAATATCGGTGAAGTTGAGTATAATGATATGCATTTGAGTCATATGGCACAGCAAATGAGATGTGGTTTTCTTGGGAAAATCGATTATGCGATAGTCGAGGCCGTTGCAATAAATGAAGATGGTGGGATAGTGCCATCGACATCTGTAGGAAATTCTCCTACATTTGTAAGGATAGCTGATAAAGTCATTGTTGAATTAAATGTATCACAACCAATAGAGTTAGAAGGCATGCATGATATATATGAAGTTGAGGATCCGCCAAATAGGAAGCCAATACCATTGATAAATGTTGATGGTAGAATAGGCACTACATATATGCCATGTAATCCTGATAAGATTGCCGCAGTTGTCATAACAGATATTAAAGATACAGTGAGGCATCTTGCCCCTGTTGATGAGACATCCAAAAGAATATCGGGTTATCTCATAGATTTTTTAAGCAATGAAGTAAAGCATGGAAGGCTTCCGAAAAATCTTTTACCACTTCAATCAGGTGTCGGCAGTATCGCAAATGCTGTTCTTGATGGACTTATTGATTCACCATTTAGTAACCTCTCATTTTATTCAGAGGTTATACAGGATGCTGTATTTGATTTGATAGATGCTGGCAAGATGGACAAAGTGTCAGGCACATCTATTACACCATCTGAAGAAGGATTAAAAAGGTTTTATAAAAATATTGATAGATACAAAAGCAAAATAATATTGAGGCCGCAGGAGATTAGCAATAATCCAGGTATTGCCAGAAGGCTAGGTGTAATAGCAATAAATACTGCAATAGAAGTTGATATATACGGCAACGTAAATTCTACACATATAATGGGAACAAAGATGATGAATGGCATAGGCGGCTCTGGGGATTTTACACGCAATGGATATATAACTATATTCGCAACACCTTCTGAAGTGAAGAATGGCAATATTTCCTGTATAGTCCCAATGGTATCCCATGTAGATCATACGGAACACGATGTGATGGTAATAGTCACAGAACAAGGCCTAGCAGATTTAAGAGGATTAAGCCCAAAAGAGAGAGCAAAGCTAATAATTGAAAAATGTGTACATCCAGATTATAAGGATGCACTTATGGATTATTATGAAGGAGCAATAAGTAAACTTGGAAGTGTTCAAACGCCGCACATACTAAAAGAGGCCCTATCATGGCATATTAGATATATGGAAAAAGGCAGCATGAAATAATTTTTAATATATTGGAGGTATTTATATGCATAACAAAGAAGAAATAGACAAAATAAAAGCGGAAAAGGAAAATTGGACTAATAATATTGTAAAAAAAGTCACTGCAAAATTTCCTGAAAGAAGGGAGAAATTTACTACATCATCAGGCATTGAAGTAAAAAATATCTATACGCCAGAAGATATTGCTAAAAAAGATTACCTTGATGATCTTAGTTTTCCTGGTGAATATCCGTATACGCGCGGTGTACAGCCAACGATGTACAGAGGAAGATTCTGGACAATGAGGCAGTATGCTGGATTTGGTACAGCTGAAGAGTCTAATGAAAGGTATAAATACCTTTTAGAGCAAGGTCAGACAGGCTTAAGTATTGCATTTGACTTACCGACACAGATTGGCTATGACTCAGATCATCCGATGGCAGAAGGTGAAGTTGGGAAAGTTGGTGTTGCTATAGATTCTTTAAAGGATATGGAGATACTCTTTGATGGAATACCACTTGATAAAGTAAGCACATCTATGACGATTAATGCCCCTGCGGCAATACTTCTTGCAATGTATATAGTTGTTGCAGAAAAGCAAGGTGTGACACCTGACAAATTAAAAGGTACAATACAAAATGATATCTTAAAAGAGTATATCGCCCGCGGTACGTATATTTTCCCGACTGGTCCATCTATGAGGCTCATAACAAATATATTTGAATACTGTTCAAAGAATGTTCCAAAATGGAACACGATAAGCATAAGCGGCTACCATATAAGAGAAGCTGGTGCTACAGCAGTACAGGAAGTCGCATTTACACTGGCAGATGGAATAGCATATGTTGAAGCAGCAATAAAAGCAGGACTTGATGTCGATGAATTTGCACCAAGGCTATCTTTCTTCTTCAATGCTCACAATGATTTATTAGAGGAAGTTGCAAAATTCAGGGCGGCTAGGAGAATGTGGGCTAAGATAATGAAAGAGAGGTTTCATGCAAAAAGTCCAAAGTCATTGATGCTAAGGTTTCACACACAGACGGGAGGATCAACGCTAACAGCACAGCAGCCAGATAACAATATAGTAAGAGTAACGCTTCAGGCATTGGCAGCTGTTCTTGGAGGAACACAGTCGCTCCATACAAATAGCCGTGATGAGGCATTGGCATTACCATCAGAGGATTCTGTAAGGATAGCTTTAAGAACACAGCAGATTATAGCATATGAAAGCGGTGTATGCGATACACCAGATCCACTTGCAGGAAGCTATTTCATCGAATATTTAACAGATCAGATTGAGTCAAAAGCAATGGAATATATAAAAAAGATAGATGAGCTTGGTGGTGCTGCAAAAGCTATTGATAAAGGATTTATACAAAAAGAAATACAGAATAGTGCATATCAGTATCAAAAAGAAGTCGAAAGTGGTGACAGAGTGATTGTAGGGCTTAATAAATTCCAGATCGAAGAACCACCACACAAAGGATTATTAAAAGTTGATCCAAGAGTTGGTGAAATGCAAAAAGAGAAGATAAGAAAGGTTAAAGAATCAAGGGACAATGCAAAAGTTAAGGCGACACTCGATGAATTAAAGAAAGCTGCTCAAGGGGAAGAAAATCTAATGCCAAAGATAATCGATGCAGTAAGAGAATATGCAACACTTGGTGAAATTTGTGACGTATTGCGCTCCGTTTTTGGAGAATATCAACAACATATTATTTTATAAGGAGGACTGAAAATGGATAGACCAATTAGAGTACTTGTAGCAAAACCAGGTCTTGATGGCCATGATAGAGGTGCAAAAGTTATTGCGAGGGCACTAAGAGATGCTGGCATGGAAGTCATATATACGGGTTTGAGGCAGACACCAGAGCAGATAGTCGAAGCCGCCATTCAAGAAGATGTAGACGTATTGGCATTAAGTATATTATCAGGTGCGCACAATACGCTTTTTCCAAAGATAACGAGCCTTCTTAAAGAAAGAAGCGCAGATGATATTCTCGTAATTGGCGGCGGTGTAATACCTGACGAAGATATACCATTCCTTAAATCAAAAGGAATAGCGGAAGTATTTACGCCAGGCACACCTACAACAACAGTAATCGAATTTATAAAAAAGCATGTCAATAAGGCGGTATAGATTTTAGAGTATTCTAAATAACAATATTAAAGTTTATGTAACTTAAGGTTTGGTTTTAAAGCGATTTTTCGTAAACATAATAGGTTTGAATCCTATGTGAGCGGTGGTATTTATCCATAAAGCTTAATTTAAATTAAACTATAATTAGTAATTTAAAATAATACTTAGAAAAGAGGTTAAAATGGGAGATATCGATGTAGAAGGATTAATATTAAAAGGCGATAAAAGAGGTATTGCAAGAGCCATTAGCTGGGCAGAAAATGAAGACAAAAGAGCATATGACCTGATAAAAAAATTGTATTCTCATTCAGGTAAAGCCTATGTTGTAGGTATTACCGGTCCGCCCGGCGTTGGCAAAAGTACACTCACAGATAAACTCGTCAAACACCTTTTAAAAGAAAATAAGCGTATAGGCATAATTGCCGTAGACCCTACAAGCCCATTTACAGGTGGTGCAATACTGGGGGATAGGATAAGAATGCAAGAAATCTCCCTCGAGCCCAATGTCTATATTAGAAGCATGGGTACAAGAGGCCATCTTGGGGGACTTGCAAAAGCGACCCAAGCCTCTAAACATATATTAGACATAGCAGGAATGGACTATATCTTCATTGAGACTGTAGGTGTTGGACAATCTGAAGTTGATATTGTTAAAATGTCTGATACGACTGTTATGGTATTAGCACCTGGTATGGGCGACGATATACAGGCGATAAAGGCGGGTATTATGGAAATAGGTGAAATATTCGCAGTTAATAAAGCTGATAGAGATGGAGCGGATAGGACAGTTGTTGAGCTTAATATGACATTAGATCTTGATGAAAAATCCCAATGGAGACCACCAGTATTAAAAGTTATTGCACAGGAGGACATAGGTTGTGATGTTCTTCTTGAAAAGATAAAGGAGCACAGAAGATATTTAGAAGATAGCGGAGCATTAAAGTTGAGGAGACTTAAAAACTTAAAAGGGGAAATAATCGAGATTTTGACAAACAAGCTATTGTCTATAGTCAGCGAGAAAATAAATACAGATGAATTTAATCGAGAACTTAATAAAATTCTTGATAGAACAGTAGATCCATTTACCGTAGCCGAAAAATTATATAAAGATTTATTGGAGGAATAAAAATGATAAATAGAATAGATCATATTGGAATAGCAGTAAAAAGCATTGATGAAATGATTGATTTATATGAAAATACTTTAGGATTAAAAATAAAAGGTAGTGAAGTTATAGAAGAGCAGAAAGTTAAGACGGCTTTTATACCCGTTGGTGATAGCGAAATAGAGCTGCTTGAAGCGACATCACCGGATAGCGCAATAGCCAAATTCATTGAGAAAAAGGGCGAAGGAATACAGCATATAGCGGTAAGAGTTGATGATATTGAAAAAATCCTAGCAGATTTAAAAGTAAAGGGTGTAAGACTTATTGATGAGGTGCCGAGGTATGGTGCAGGCGGTGCAAGGATTGCCTTTGTACATCCTAAATGTACCCACGGCGTATTATTAGAACTGTGCCAAAGGGATTAGAAAAATGTAAGCTTATATAAAATTTGGTAATGCATAATAATACCAAAATAGGTACTATTATGCTATTTTTTTTATGGGTAAGATTTTTAAGTTTCTTATATATTATAAGTGTAATAAATAAAAAGGAGGTGTTAGGATGGCGGTTATATCAACACCAAAGGGCTCAAGGCTTCAGATAGCCTACATTACAGGTAAAGACGAAAGAGGTCTTGATGTCGTGAGTGCAAGAACATACAATAACATCAAAAGTGCCGCTGTTGACCAAGATGTAATGGATGTTGCAGCGATACTAAGCGGACTTCAATCAAATCCAGTTAAATCAGTAACCCGCATAAATCAAGTTGACTTAACACAAGCGTAAAGATATCCGTAAATTTTAATGAAAGGAGGTAATGCACATGGCAGTACAGCTTCAAATGAATTTTAAGAATAAAATAGGCAAGAATTTCAGAATTAATGTTGATAATGCGCTTGATACTCTTACAGATGATCAAGTGAAAAGTGCTATGCAGTCGATTCTCACAAAGAACATCTTTGATACAAGCGGCGGCGAGCTCGTTGAGATTGTGGGAGCAAATCTCGTATCGACAACAGAAAAAGAATTTGCAGTGAAATAAAATAGCGGGGTTATCCCCGCTATTTTGCACATGATGCGACTAAATGTCAACTTATCTTACGAGTATTTCTAATTAATATACTTAGGTTTACTCATTATCGTTTTACTTATCGGACATAATGATGATGCTTTTCAATATGTTTGCTTATGGTAACGTATCTAGTTGTGATGCTAAAGTTTTATGTTACGCATATAAAGAAGAGAGGAGGAACAAAAATGAATGAGGTATTTGCAGGCATAGCAAACCTTGGCTTTCCTATCGTAGTAAGTATATACTTGCTTGTTAGGGTTGAAGGCAAGCTTGATAGCTTGACAAATTCCATAAATGAGCTTGCCAAAGCAATAGCCAAAAAAGATTAAGCATCATGTTGTACTTATTTACGCAATAAAAACTTCCTTTTATTGATTTATTTCTTTTATATTTTATTCTTAAAAAATTATTTTATCTTAAGCGAAAGTTTTTCATTGCAATTTCGACATATATGATGATTGGAAATGCATTAAAAAAGCGAATTTTAAAATTTTATGTAGAAAAAAATTTAAAAATAATTGTAAATAGGACTAAAGTCCTATTTATTTTGAAAAATAATTGTATTATAATAAAAATTGTAAGAATGATTCCCCTTTTCCCCATAATTTAATTTATATTCTGCACCCCCAACCCAATTTGGTGTGCTGCTTTAAAAGCAGCGTTTTTTTTTTTGCTCATTTTGCTCAAGTTTAAGTAATGTTTTGTCGATATCAATAATGTAGAAGAATATCAAAATGTTTCATGTAGAACAAAATTGAATATATGGAAGAGTAAGACATTTAGTACGGTATAAAACTGAAATATTTTATAGATTTTAGTCATTAGTCTGAAATGTGCGGATGCAGTATAAAGCTAAACCTAAGATAAATAAACTTTTGAAATTTTATCCAGCATTATTGAGCTACTAAATATAAAAAACAAGGAGTGTACGAATTGAAAAGAATTTTGTCATTATTGCTGATTTTTGTCTTTATAGTGTCGTTTTTCCCGGGAAATATGTCAAAAGCATTTGCTGCAAATCCCCCTAATATTACATCTGTAAAATCATTAAGGTATGATGGCACAATGGCATCGCCGGCAAAAGGACCATATGATAGTGCTACAGACATAAAAATAGAAGGTAGTGGCTTTATGACCTTTGATAATGCAAATAACGTTGTTTCCCAGATTGACGCAGTTTATATTGATACAAAAACAGATAAAACAAAGCTTGAAATATTAAGCGTCAATGAAAACACGATATATGCGAAAGTACCTTCTTTATCTAATACGGGATTGATGTTAGATAAGCCATATATGATTATTGTCCAAAGAAACGATGGGCAAAGTGCTGCATTGCCAAATGGCTTTACATATTTGAATAATCCCAACATATCAAGTGCTGCACTTGATAACTACATAACACTTATAAAAGATAGCAATGGCAAAGTTGTAGACAGAAAAACACAGTCATATATAAGAATAGAAGGAAGCTATTTAAATGATATTGTTAATGCAAATATAAATGGTGAAATTGCTGATGTTGTCTCTCAAAGTGGATCTTTACTCATTACAAATATACCTTCAAACATAAGAATAGATCCAAATACTAACTATAATATTTTTGTAACAAATATTTACAATGGAAGGTCTGCATCAATCCCACCTATAAAATTATCAGCGGTAAGTCATGATATAACAAGTTTGTCTAAATATCAAGTAGTTGTTGGTGACACGATAACAATTTACGGTCACGGCTTTTCATCACTTGGCACAAATAAAAGAATTTATATAGGTTCAAATCTCGTAAATAGCAGCGATATAACAATAAATAATGATGGCACGGAGATGACTGTAAAAGTACCGGCACCAAAGGATACGACATTAGAATATCAGAATATTGATATCGTAGCAGAGAATGGTTCAACGGCAACGGTAGTTAATGCTTTAAAAATTATTCCTACGCCATCTGCTATTACGATCGACAATATTACACCAAATGCGGGCTCAATGACAGGCGGAACTAAAGTAATGATAGTAGGTGACAACCTAAGAGAGGACCTTGTAGTTAAGTTTGGAGGCATTCAAGGGAAAGATGTTAAAATGGTCAACCTTACAGGACTTTCTAGCAACAAAAAGGCCATAGAAGTTACGACACCACCATACAGCAAATCAGGCCCTGTCAATGTTGACATTGTTGACCCTGTGACGGGATATACAGTAACTAAAGAAAACGGCTATTTCTACCTCGCTGTCGAAGATACCCTTGTTGCAATAGATATGAATCCATACAGCGGATATGAAAATGGAAATACAGATGTAACAATATGGGGTTATAATTTTCAAAAAAAGGACGATCCATCATCATATACAAATAACCCTGATAAAACCGAGATAACCTACAGTAACGATAATTTTACATATATAGATCCTGTGACAGGTCAAAATATGACGGGAACTAGGGAGAGGAAGCTTTATGTAACATTTGGTGGCAATAAAGCTATAATTGAAGGTATTACTGTACCATCTGAGGGACAGGAATCTCTGAGGGTTTTATCACCAAGCATTACGCTTAATCCTCCTGGACAACCAATGCCTGTTGATGTAATTGTGACTGTTGAAACGACTATAAAAGATTTAAATGGAAATGTCGTTATGAAGTATTCTGAGCAAAGTTCACCATTAAAGAAGTTTACATACAATCCATTGCCGTCAAATCCAGTTATTTTAAGTATATCGCCAGATAGCGGCAGTAGAGCTGGTGGTGATACAGTTACTATCCAAGGATTTGATATAAGACCTGGTGTAAATGTCTTTTTTGGAGATAAATTAGCTACAATAAAGGACTTAACAATAGATGCTAACAATAGATCAATATTGACCGTTACAACACCAAAGAGCGATATATTAGGATATGTTGATGTAAAGATTGTAAATAAAGATGCTGATCAGAACCGTGGATTTACAACAAAGGCAAATGGATATTATTTTTACACAGCACCAACGATAACAGATGTTTTTACAAATTTTGGCTCAAAGTACGGAGGTAATCTTATTACGATAACAGGGACGGATTTTTATGTAGGCGAGACAGTACAAGATGGTGTCTATTCGCCCAAATACCCTGATGTAACTATAGGAAATATTAAGTTAAATATCATAAGTGTAGAAGATAACAGTGGAAATATTATAGATGGAAAGAAGCTCAATATTGGCACGAAAATAAAAGCAATTGTACCAGTTACAAATGATCCGTATCCTGTAGGTTGGCAGGACATGACTATATTAAATTACGATGGAAAAGATGGGACAGCTGGTGGAAGCACGACATTAAAAAATGCATTTGAAATAAAGGATACTCATAAAACACCGACTATTATTTCGGTCGATCCGAACAAGGGTCCAACAAAAGGCGGCACCCAGATAAAGATAACGGGAAGTAATTTTGAAAATGGCAGCATTGTTACAATTGACGGCGTACAGGCAAAAGTTACAAATGTTATGTCAGGCAATACTGTCATAAACGCTGTAACACCGCCGGGGACATTGGGAAAGAAGATTGTTCAGGTCGTAAATCCATCTGATGGCGGTACAGCTTCATTAACAGATGGTTTCGAGTACCTCCTTATCGAAACAAAACCACAGATAACGAAAGTTTCCCCTAACTACGGTGGCAAAGGGACACTTGTATATATCTTTGGAAGTGATTTTTCAAGGAAGATAGGTGACAGTGAGGGCGCAAAAGTGTACCTTGGTGACACTGTAATGGAAAATATATATGTTGTCGATGAAAATACGATAACAGCGGTTGTACCAGATATGCAATATGCTGGCCTATACGATATAAAAGTTGTAAATCCTGATACAGCTGTAGCATTATCGCCTCAGAAATTCCACTTCCTTGTGCCAGAATCGAATCCAATTGTTACATCAGTATACCCCGACCACGGCACTGTAAATGGTGGGACGGCCTTAACTATAAATGGCAATGACTTTAGAAGAGGTGCTGAAGTATATATAGGTGGAAAACTTGCCACGAATATCAATATAAGTTCAGATGGAAAGACCATAACTGCTATGACGCCGCCTGGTAACCCAGGAAAAGCATATGTTACAGTAATAAATTATGATGGTGGTAACTACACATATGGTTTGCATGATGGGGAAAGCGGGTTTACATATGTAGTGCCAAACAGCACACCTGTTATAACGAAGATAGACCCAAATAAAGGTTCCACATATGGTGGAGACATGGTTACTATAACGGGTCAGGATTTTAGGATATCAAAGAATGAAAATGGAGAAATATTAAAGGACAGCGATGGGAACCCCATAGGGCCCGAAGTATACTTTGGCAATGTCAAAGCACCAAAGGTCATATATGTTGATTATGGGACATTGAAGGTTGTGACACCGCCAAATGCACCAGGTCCTGTCAGAGTTTCTGTTGTAAACTATGACTCGGGTATTGGGTACATTGACAATGGCTATACATATGTTCAGTCAAAGCCTGTTATAAATAGCATTACACCGCCTAAGTCAAATGTAAATGGTACAACACATGTCATAGTTTTAGGCTCAGATTTTGCGATGCCACTATATGATGGCGATAAATTATTAAGGGCTGGTGCAGCAGTCTATATAGATGATAAAGAAGTAACAGATGTTACTGTGGTAGATAGCGGTGAAATAAAATTTATCGCGCCAATACAAGGCGACATAGGCAAAAAGACATTGAAGATCGTAAACCCTGATGGTGGGGTTGCGACAGCTGATATTGAATATGTTTCACCTGTATCAAATCCTGTAATATACGAAGTCGATCCGCCAAAAGGAAGTATAGACGGGGGAACAACAGTAACGATTTACGGCAATGACTTCAGGGATAAGGTAGAGGTGTATTTTGAAGGCATTGAAGCGACGGTCGTATCAAATACCGCCAATGCTATTGTTGTCAAAACACCTGCTGGGGATCCAAAAGAATTAAATATACCTATAGCTGTTACAGTTTATAATGTTGATGATGGTGCGAGTTCGACATTAGAAGGAGCTTTCACATATGTTAAGACAGGAACAAACCCAAAGATTACATCAGTCACTCCTAATACAGGTTCGACTAGAGGCGGAGAAACTGTCACTATAAAGGGAGATAATTTTAAAACAGGTTTAGCAGTATACTTTGGGGATACAAAAGCGCCAAATGCATATGTGCAAGACTACAAGACGATTATTGTTACGACACCACAGCATCAAGAAGGTAAAGTAGATGTAAGAGTCTTAAATCCTGACTTCTCGGATGCGGTCATGGCTGGAGGATTTACATTCGTCCAGACTGTACCTGAGAACCCAACGGGATTTTGGGCGGACGGCATATCAGGCAATGACCACACGATATACTTACACTGGACAAAGGTTAATGGTGCTAAATTATACGAGATATATGGTAAGAAAAGTAGTGATGATAATTACTCATTTATAGCCTCAACAGATAAGCTTGAATATTATGTTGATGGGTTAAGTCCAAATACAACATATAACTTTGAATTAAGGCCGATAAATGACCTTGGTAATAGCGGATATGCATATGACTCCGCAACAACAGATACATCATCGAATTCAAAATACGATACAGGTGTACCAGATGTCAATAATGATACATCGATAAATTTATCTGGTAATACCGCAATTGTCACACTTGGCAAAGATGCTTTAGATAATTACATTATAGATTTAACTGGATATAAATATAGCAATGTAAATAAATGGATTATTAATGTACCGAATTATTTTAAAAATGATTATACAAAGATTACATTGAGGACAAAAGAATTCGGCATGGAATTTACACCGGATGATTTGAACTTGTCATCAGATTATGACAGAATAACAATAGAAAGGCTTGGCGATAAAGCCATCGATGATTTAAATAAGAAATTACCAAAATATCAAAGTATTGTATCAGATATATATGATATTAAGTACGATGAAATTAATGACGACAAAATATCGGCTATAAATTATTTTAAAAAGAATATAAAAATTACTATGAATTATTATAACAACAGGTTTGAAAATTATGGTATAGTATCAATAAGAAACTTTGACGCTGGAATGATATATAACCCTTACATGGATACAGCGCTTCATTATGTTTCTGTGGATATAAACTACCCCGGTAGATATGCTCTTGTGAATACTAAGTAATATATATTTCTTTGCGTAATACGGGAGAGGAATGTAAAATGAAAAAACTTGTATCGATTATAATTACATTGATTTTAATTTTAAATATCGCTTATGGAGCGCAGGCTGGTATTCCAACATATCAAGGTACCAGCAGTGCCAATGCTACATATATAAACATGTCATACACGGATATCGATAAAAGTTTCGCAAAGCAGGATATTATGAGGATGACAGCATTGTCTGTTATTCGCGGCGGCGGCGACAGGAAATACTATCCTGCTAATAATGTTAAAAGGGAAGAAGCCCTTGCAATGATACTAAGGCTTATGGGCAGAGAAGGTGATATCCAAAAGGCTATTCCGACAGGCAATGGAAATCCTGGTCAAATAGCGGGCCAAGCTAATAACAATCCGCCAACATATATAGGCACAGGCACCAGCCAAATGGTGGACAGTTGGGCACAAGGTGTTATATCTGTTGCAACAAAGACTGGACTTATATCAAAGCAGGAGACATCACTCAATTTTACACAAAATGCGACAAGACAAGAAATTGCGAATTGGATTGCGAAAGGCATAAACTTGACACCTGTATATGGCAAGGATACACAGTTTGTCTATTCATACAAAGACAGTGACTTATTTGATAGTGGCAATATTCCATATATAGAGGCAACGATTGAGTCAGGTATAATGTCGGGTTACAATAATGGGAAATTCGGACCAAATGACAGTATCACAAGGGAACAGATGGCATCAGTATTAAGTAGAGCATTTAACAAAGCATATGCTATGATGGGATATACAAAAGGTGAAGGTTATATTGAGAATATAATAAAAGACAATGTAGGTGGTGGCACGAGAATTACATATATATTGAGGAACGGTAATGGACAGAGTGAAAACCTTGTTTCAGAGGATTCTTCATATGGTAAGTACGACTTTACAACACTAAAAAGCGGCATACAAGGGTTATCTGGTGCATTAACAATAGGTGACAATATAACATACTATTTAAATGGAAGTAATGTAGTTTTTGCTGAAACTAATTCAAGCCAATTAAGCATTATTAGCGGTACAATCGACAGCATATCTGGAAATACTTTTAGGCTTATTACAGATACTGGTAGTAGTTATGTGATAAATTATAATGCAAATACTACGGTTACTATGAATTCTGTAGAAGCATCTATAAACGACTTAAAATACGGCGAGTTTGCAACAGTTACAATGTACGGCAATGTTGCAACAAAAATAGATGTTGAATATACAGATTACAGCAAAGATGGGCAAGTTGAAACTGGTGATAGGCAAGACAGTGGAAGAATAGTTTCTGCTGATCTTAATGGTAATAGTGTAAATGTGACACTTGATAATGGCAAGGCATATACATTAAGCAGTGACATGCCAATAAATGGGGCAGGAGATACCCGAAGTGCTGATAGCTTAAAAGTTGGGGAGTATATAAAGCTGTATTTTAGCGATATAAAATCTAATACACCTGATAAAGTATTTGTAGAAGATGATTATAATAAATCAATCGATGTTATAAGAGGGGATATCGCAGGTGTATCAGGATTTAATCCAAAGATATTACTAAAAAATGTTGAAAGATATAAGCAAGGACAATGGGTGAGTCTCACTAATTACAATAAATACGGATTAGATGGCGCAACAATATATTATGATGGAGGAAAAATAACTAAGGATGATATAAATCAATATAAGGGGGCAAAAGCATATATTTCACTTGAAAATCATTATGGTAATGATACAGCATCTGTAGTAAGTATTCAAAGCGGATTCAATATGAGCTATGAAGGAAATATTGATTATAACAATGGAACAATGTCGATTATGCTTAATGATGGAAGAAAAGTAGGCATAAATGATGGGACGATTATTTTAAAAGATGGTCTTAAAGTTCCACCCGATATACTTGCAAGTGTCAAACAGGCATATATTTCCTTCTCAAGGAATGGCAATGCAAACTTTATATCAATATTAGACTCACAGGAATCACCTGAATACTATTATGCAAAAGCAATGATAAAAAGTGTTACAGCGGATTCTTTAACAATTGGCGATACATATTATTATGGATACTACAATGTATACGGGTATAAAACAATTAAAAATAACGAGTGGTCATTAAATAGTGGCGATGAAACATTCTTTATAGGTGGTACCACATACATTGTAGACAATACTGGAGATAATCCAGTACAAGTGCAATATGATGAATTTTTGAAACAGAAATACGGCATAAAAGATTATTATTCAGTATATGTCGTTGCAAATGGTAAAAATGCAATTGCGATTAATATAAGGCCATTAAGTGAATCAGATAGGGTTAGTGAGGCTGTTATTAATAGTATAAATGGTAACATGATAAGCATAGATAATGTCAAAGATTGGAACGGCTTAAATGACAAATGGGACCTAAATACTTCAATAGACACAATTGATGCAACTAAAGCCGTTATTGTTAAAAACAATAGAAGGATAACAATAGATGACCTAAGAAATGGTGACAATCTCTATATAATTAGGGACGGTGTAAATGGGATTATTATAGCTGTAAAGTAGTTTGCGAAGGGGAGAAACCAAATGAAGAAGACCTTAATTATTTTTGTAATATTAGTAACAATGTTTGTGCCTGTATATGTTTTTGCAAATGATGCTGGATATGAAGGCGGCATAGCAAATGAGAGTGATTATAAGGAAGTAGTTTTTTTAACTGGTAAGCCTATCGTATTTAAGGGTAAGATGACACCATCGCAATCGAGCAGGTCTGGCACTACAACTACTACATATAGGTATCAGCTGTCATCTGATGATGGTGGCAAGCTAACAAGGACATTAACATTTAAAACCATTGAGACACCAAAAGATGAGTACAACCAAGTTCAATCAACTACAACACTTGAGAGGTATTCTGAAACTATTACAGAAGGTAAAAATATATATAAACTTACATCATATGTTTTTAACGGCTCTGATATAAAGTCATTAAATCCTGGTGTAAACTACTTAGCAGGAAATTTTGCCGGTAGGAAGGTGTATAGTTTAAATAACAATAAAGGTACGATTACAGTTGAAATAACCGATAAGACAGTTGGATTCGACCACAATTATGGAAATGTCAAGACACAGAAAATAAGCTATCTTATAACAGGCAATACAAAGGTCAATGGAAATGATTCAACATGGAGCGGAAATGCAGATGTTTATGTATCCTTTACTGTAAACTCCGACCTAAAGTATATTTTGAATGACCCAAATTATATCAGCTTTAGAGGTGGATATCTTTTAAGCAAATCTGGTGAAGATATACTAAAATATTCATATGACCTACCAAAACTAGATGATAATGGAGCCGAAATAGGGAGAAATACAGGTTCTGATAGCACAAGCCTCAATGAGGTACCAAAAGAAAATAGGCTTGTTGTGCCAGATGTCAATGATATAAATGGTACATGGGGTCATGATGATATACTAAAACTAATGAGCATGGAGATATTTCCCAATACATCTAAATATTTCGGCCCAAAACTACCTATATTGAGATCTGATTTTACAGTAGCAGTCGCAAAAGCTATTAATTTAGAACCATATACTATACCAAACACGTCTGGATATTCAAGGAGTAAAGTTAAGGAAGTATCGCCATTTATAGATGTTCAAACAAGTGACGAAGATTATGGATATATAAAGGCAGCCAGCATGGCTGGATTAATATCTGGTACAGCTCCAAACCAATTCAGCCCAAATAAAATACTTACAAGGGCTGAAGCGGCAGTCATTTTTATAAGAGCTCTTGGATTAACAAATCTTGCACCAAAAGGGTATTTTAGCACGGGTTTTAATGATGACTATGCTATTCCGGCATGGGCAAAAAGGGACGTATATGTAGCACACGAGATTGGGCTTTTAGAAGGAGACGCAAATGGGGATTTTAATCCAAATGGCTCACTTACTCGTGAGGAGGCGGCATCTATGATATCCCGTATGATAGATTTTATGATGAAGGACCTCACAGTTGATTATGTAGAGAAGATACTTAATTATTAAAGACATATTAATATATCCCGTTACATATACTTTAATAACTGATAATTTAAGGGGACGAACTATTTTATTTAATGTCTCTAACTAATAACCGCAGGAGGATAAAATGAAGTATATATTGTACGGGGTGATAATAATATTTTTTGCCACAATCATAGTACCTGCAATAATCGTTATGGGATTTGGCCCTATACGCAGCAACACGATACCACATAGCGGCGCTAAGCTCGTTCAGGATGGAAAGGTAGTTGATGTAAAAACACCTGATGATTATAATACAATTAATGTCTTTATCACAGACCAAAATAAAGCCGTCAAGATGAACCTTGAGGATTATCTTGTCGGAGTTGTGGCGGCTGAAATGCCAGCAGAATTTGAATTAGAAGCATTAAAGGCACAAGCTATTGCTGCAAGGACATACGCATTATCAAAAGAGGTAGCTGCAGGTGGTAAAGGCTGCGACATCCATCCGGGCAGCGACATCTGTACTGACTATAAACATTGTCAGGCATGGATATCAGATGATGTGATGAAGGCAAGATGGGGAGATAAATATAGTGAATATCATGATAAGATAGTAAAATCCGTCAATGACACAAAGGGTCTTGTAATAGTATATCAGGATGCCTTGATAGAACCTGCCTACCATGCTATAAGCGGCGGTGAAACAGAGGATGCAAAAAATATCTGGAAGGAGAACCTTCCATATTTAAAGAGCGTAGCATCACCAGGTGAAGAATCGGCCCAGAAATTTAAGACGACTGTCACATTATCATCTGACGAATTCGTAAAGCGAATTAAAAGCAAGGCACCAAATGCAGTTATAAGCACAAAAAATCCATTAAGCTATATAAAAAACATAAATAGGACACAAGCAGGACATGTGCTATCATTAAAAATAGGTGGGATCGATTTTACCGGGAATGACATTCAAGATTTATTTCAGCTTAACTCAACAAATTTTGCATTTCAAATGCAAGGAAATAACGTAGTAATAAATGTAATAGGCTATGGCCATGGGGTTGGAATGAGCCAGTATGGTGCAAATGCCATGGCTAAAAGCGGCAAAAATTTTGAAGATATACTTAAGCATTATTACACAGGTATTGAAATAATGAAATTTGATGACCTTGTTAAGAAGACGAATTCTAATACAACGGGTAAATAAATATAAAGGCTTTAATAGCCTTTTTTTTGTTAATAGAACCTTGCAAATGGCTTCCTTTGGTATAAATTAATTTATATTGGTTAAAATACCAGAAGGAGGTGAATTTTCGTGAAGATAAATAGAGACAATTTAGCGAGATTTTTTGACAGAAAAGGTTTCTACATAGTCTTATTTTTGTGTATTGTTGTTGTAGCTGTTACAGCTGTATACGTTACGAACAATAATTTAAAAAAGATGGCAGATTTAAAAACGGCTCAAGAGGAATTAAATACATCAAGCAAAAGTAAAAGCACACAAGACTTGGTAACAGAATATCCAAAAACACCTGTTAATGTAGCTAATAATACAGCCACAAAAGAAGATAATAAAGTGAAAGTGGAAAACAGCATCACGACGAAAACTACAGATGCAAAAGCAAATCAAAGTGTTATGAAACCAGACACAAGTAAATTAAACCAAGGCAATGATTTAAAAGCGATGTCAAACAAAGTAGAGACTAATAATCCGGTTAAAAGTGACACAACATTTGCTCTGACGAAACCTGTAAATGGCGATGTAGTTATGGAATTTGCTGAAAATAAACTGACATATTCGAAGACTCTTGATGTATGGACAACACATAAAGGTGTTGACCTAAAAGCTTCGAAGGGCTCAGATGTATTAGCAGCAATGGATGGTGTTGTAAGCAAAGTATATAATGACAGTAAACTCGGTAATACTGTCGAGGTTAAGAATGGTTCATATGTTACACGCTATAGCAATCTCGATGACAACATAGCAGTAAAAGCTGGACAAACACTCAAAAAGGGACAGGCTATAGGAAAGGTTGGAGCATCAGCGAAATTTGAGATTGCAGAAGACCCCCATGTGCATTTTGAATTAATAAAAGATGGCGTATATATAGACCCCATGCAATATTTTAAATAAAATAAAATTCATTATAACAGGGAATAATCCCTGCTATTTTTTTGCCTTACTGCTTGTCATTCAATTCTATTGATACAATCCCCGCATATAAATATATTGATAGGTCTATACTTAAGGGGGTTTTGATATTGAAAGATTATATCGAAGAGAGGACTATTGAAATAGCAAAATACATTATAAAAAACAAATCAACTGTGAGGGAAGCCGCCAAGGTATTTGGCGTCAGTAAAAGTACAGTCCATAAAGATGTAACAGAAAGACTTGAAAATATAAACCCCGAACTATTTAAAGAGGTGAAAGAAGTACTGGAAAAGAACAAGGCAGAAAGGCACATAAGAGGCGGAAATGCGACTAAAAGAAAGTACAAATCTGCTAAATAAATTCATGATAAAAAAGAGGAATTATAAAAAATTTGTCGAATTAATTTATTAAACATTTAATTTTATATGTCGATTGAAATTATAGATGCCATTTTAATGTCGAAAAACATAAGAAGGGTGTGTTTAAATGTTCGCTCTGTCAAAAGATATAGGTATTGACCTCGGCACGGCATCTGTACTTGTCTATATGAAGGATAAGGGGATCGTTTTAAACGAGCCGTCTGTCGTAGCTATTGACAGGAATACAGGTAAAGTACTTGCGGTAGGAGATGAAGCAAAAAGGATGGTAGGCAGGACGCCGGGGGATATTATTGCGGTGAGGCCTATGAGGGCTGGTGTTATTTCGGATTATGATATTACAGAAAAGATGCTAAAATATTTTATATCAAAAGCCTGCGGTGGCGGTATTATTATGAGACCAAGGATAATGATTTGCATACCAAGTGAAGTTACACAAGTTCAAAAAAGGGCTGTAATAGATGCGGCTATCCAAGCAGGTGCAAGAAGGGCTTTTTTAATAGAAGAGCCAATTGCGGCAGCTATTGGAGCAGGGCTTGATATAGAAAAGCCATGCGGTAACATGGTAGTTGATATTGGTGGAGGCACCACTGATGTTGCTGTTATTTCCCTTGGTAACACAGTGGTGTCTACAAGTATTAAAGTTGCCGGAGATAATTTTGATGATGCAATAATAAGATACATAAGGCGAAAGTACAATATTATTATCGGTGAAAGAACAGCCGAAGAAATAAAGATAAAAATTGGTACAGCGTACATAAGGGATAAAGAAGAAGTGATGACAGTAAAGGGAAGAAGCTTGGTTTCAGGACTCCCTAAGAGCTTTGAGGTTAAATCTCAAGAGGCAAAAGAAGCACTTGAAGAACCATTGAAAGAAATCATCGAAGCCGTTCATAGTGTACTTGAGAGGACACCACCAGAGCTTGCTGCAGATATATGTGATCGTGGTATTGTTTTAACAGGCGGGGGTGCTTTACTGCACGGGCTTGACAAACTCCTTGAGGAGAAGATGGATATTCCTGTAACAATAGCAAATGACCCAATTTCGTGTGTTGTACTAGGGACAGGTAAGGCACTAAATTCACTATCTACTATGGAAGAAGCTAATACTGTTATAGACGCATTTAAAATCAAATGAGAAGGTGTTAAAATGCTTAGAGGACTTTATACTGCATCATCCGGTATGATTGCACAGCAGAAGATTATGGATGTCCTATCAAATAATCTTGCAAATGTCAACACAACAGGATATAAAAAGGACTCTGTTGTGACATCAGCTTTTCCGGGTTTTATGGTGACAAAAAGCGGCGGCGATAATGTACCATATGATGGCAATGTAGGTCGTATGAATTATGGCATACTTGTAGATACATTCAATACGAATTTTTCAGAAGGTGCTATTCAGGAAACAAAAGGAAAGCTTGATTTTGCAATTGATGGGACAGGCTTTTTTGAAATAAGTACACCACAAGGTATGAGATATACAAGAGACGGTTCTTTTACATTAAATAGCAATGGATACCTTGTGACAAAAGATGGATATAATGTTATGGGACAGAATGGTCCTATAAGGCTGACAGAAGGTGACATCTCTGTTGATAATTTTGGAAATATTACTTTAAATGGACAAAATGTTGATAGGCTAAATATTGTAGATTTTAATAATTACAATACATTGAGGAAAGAAGGCAACAATCTTTTCTTTAATGTTGGTGGACAAGCTAT
The DNA here is from genome assembly GCF_900205865.1 of Thermoanaerobacterium sp. RBIITD. NCBI lineage: Bacteria > Bacillati > Bacillota > Clostridia > Thermoanaerobacterales > Thermoanaerobacteraceae > Thermoanaerobacterium > Thermoanaerobacterium sp. RBIITD. The sequence goes on along the minus strand of NZ_LT906662.1, from coordinate 1,143,871 downwards.
ACCGTCTAACGCAACGATTAAGCAGGGATACTTAGAGGGCTCTAATGTCAATTCTGTTGACGAAATGGTGAATATGATAAATGTAATGAGAATATATGAAGCGAATCAAAAGATAGCATTGGCATTTGATGAAACCCTCGATAAGGCTGTAAATGAAGTCGGAAGAGTATAATTTCGACTCTACCATTCAAAGAGTAGCTAAAATCTCAGATATTTGAGGAATACCATATAATAATTTAACGAAGGGAATGATTTATAATGATGAGAGCATTGTGGTCAGCAGCATCAGGTATGAATGCACAGCAGCTTAACGTTGATGTAATCTCAAATAACCTTGCAAATGTAAATACTACATCATTTAAAAGAGATAGAGCAGAGTTCAAAGACCTTATATATCAGACACTTCAAACGGAAAATATAAATGCAGGGCAGGGAAGGCCCGTAAACATGCAAGTAGGTGTAGGTGTCAGGCCATCAGCGATTGTGAAAGACTTTGGTGAAGGAAGCTTGCAGCAGACAGACAATCCTTTAGATGTTGCACTCGATGGTGAAGGATTTTTTGCGGTTTTAGGGCCTGATGGCAATACATATTATACAAGGGATGGAAGCTTTAAGTTAAGTGTTGACCAAAATACTGCAATGCTTACAACAGCAGATGGATATCCAGTACTTGATGACGGCGGTAACCAGATTACATTTGATAATACACAAAAAGAGATAACTATTTCACCACTCGGAGTTATATCTGTAAAAAATCCCGATGGAACACAGCAAGACATCGCAACATTGGGAATTTATAACTTCCAGAATCCTCAAGGACTTATTGATAAAGGAAACAATCTATATCAGGCAACGGCAGCATCAGGTGCAGCTGGAACAAGGAATGATTTTCAAGGTAAAATGGGAAATGTATTGCAGGGATTCCTTGAGACATCAAATGTGCAGGTAGTTAAAGAGATGGTTGATATGATAGCTGCACAAAGGGCATATGAACTTAATTCAAAAGCAATTCAGGCATCTGATGAGATGCTGGGGATTGCTAATAATTTAAGAAGATAGTTCAAATGTTTTGTTATTCGGAAGGAGATAGTAAGCCGACATAAGGAATACTTAGGATTTGATTTGGGGCTATTACAAAATTTGTAAACAAGAGGTCATAAATTCAGTTTGAAAGGAATGTAATTATTGATGATAGTAAATCCAATAAATGATGTTAAAGATATGCAGCAGATATATTTGGGAAAAAATACTGGCGATTTTCAAAAGGCCATACAAGATGCTGTAAATGAAAAGGACAAGAATAAACTTAAAGAAGCGTGTAAAAACTTAGAAGCAGAGTTTGTGAAATTAATGCTTGATGAAATGAGAAAGACAGTACCAAAAGATCCTATAACGGGTAATGACTTTGCAACAGATGTTTTTACATCTATGATGTATGACAAATACGCAGAAGCAATATCGCAAAACTCAAATTTAGGCCTTGCAGATACAATGTACAAACAACTATCAAAGAATATTTAAATAAGGACATTTAAGTCCTTTTTTTATTTTGCATTGGAAGTGTAAATATTTTTTAATCTATAACTTTCCATATCCCATTGTCCAAATTTTTATATTTTCATTAATTATGATATAATCATAATCAAAAGCATAAATAGAGGTGACATTTGTGATAGAGAATAAAGAAATAAGGGAGTTCATACCGCACAGATATCCTTTTCTTCTGGTCGACAGGGTACTAGATGTAGAAGATAATAAAAAAGCTATAGGGATAAAAAATGTTACAGCGAATGAACCTTTTTTTGAAGGACACTTTCCAGGTAATCCAATAATGCCAGGGGTTTTAATTGTTGAAGCTATGGCACAGCTTGCTGGCATCATTGTTATGCATGGCGAAGAAAATAGGGAAAAACTGGGTTTATTTACAGGTATCAATAAGTGCAGGTTTAAAAAAGTTGTAAGGCCTGGTGACCAACTAAGACTTGAGGTTGAAATAATATCATCTAAAATGAACCTTGTAAAAGTAAAGGGAAAGGCAACTGTAGATGGTGATACAGTCGCGGAGGCTGATATCTCTTTTATGTTAATCGATAAAAATAATTAAAGTTAAGATGCAGTGGTCTGTTTTGCGTCAATAACGCTTTTCCTATAACACACCCTGACATGGATTTAACAGGATGAAGGAGTTTTATGAATGTCGATAGCGAAAAAAACCGCAAAAGCTGCAGGACTTGTCATGGCAATAACATTTATAAGCAAAATAACGGGTTTTTTACGGGAAGTTACATTAGGATCGAAATTTGGTACTACAAGGGACATTGATGCATACAATATGGCACAGAATATACCTATGGTGCTTTTTGCGGCAATTGCCGCTGCCATTGGTACAACAGTCATACCGCTTTTTTCTGATTATCTAACAAAGAGAGGCAAAGAAAAAGCCTTTGAGTTTATCAATAATCTCTTAAATGTCACACTTTTAGTTACATTAGCCTTTACAATTATTGGTATTTTAATATCGCCATTAATTGTAAAAATAATGGCACCTGGATTTAAAGGTGATGTATATTCAGAAACAATAAAGCTTACAAACATATTATTTCCAATTACAGTATTTGTAGCGGTATCAAACATTATAACAGGTGCACTGCAGTCCTTAGAGCATTTTGCTGTACCGGCTATGATAGGGATACCGTATAATTTCATAATAATCGGTACTGCAATATTGTTTGGATCAAGGTTTGGCATAACAGGTGTAGCAATAGCTACTGTTATTGCATCATTGCTACAGATATTTATACAGTTACCATTGTTGTACAAGCTCGGATTCAGGTATAAATTTATTATTGATTTAAAAGACGACAGTGTAAGACGCGTCATAATATTGGCAGTACCGGTTCTCATTGGAACTGGAATACAGGTCATAAATACATATGTTGACAGGATGATAGCATCATATCTTCCTACTGGCAGCATTGCGGCATTAAATTACGCCAATAAGCTTATTGGTTTTGATATATTTTCAATGGCTATAGCAATTGTAATATATCCAATGCTTTCAAAAAGCTTTGCTTCCAATAATATCGAAGAGTTTTTGAAGGGTATTAAATTATCAATTAAGGCTATCCTTTATATAATGATACCAGTAACTGTGGGTGCTATTATCCTTAGAGTGCCTATCATAAGGCTCTTGTTCGAAAGAGGCGCCTTTGATGAAAAATCGACTGAACTGACATCTATCGCCTTTATGTTTTACAGCATTGGCATGACGGCAAACGGTCTTAGAAATGTTTTAAGTAGGAGTTTCTATTCTTTAAAGGATACTAAGACGCCTATGTACAATGGAGCAATTGCGGTTTTAATAAATATTGCATTGAATTTGATACTTGTAAAATATTTGGCCCTTGGAGGTCTTGCACTTTCAACATCTGTTGCTGCAATTGCTACATCACTGATGCTTATGAATTCCTTAAGGAAAAAGGTAGGGAAAATAGGCGGATTAGACCTTACATTTACACTTATAAAAGCTTCAATAGGCTCATTAATTATGGGATTTGCAGTTTACTTTGGATATAATGTGATGACAAGTAAACTGCCATCAGGAAAGATTTATGATGTTGTTTCGCTTTTTGGTACTATATTAGTAGGCTCAGCAATTTATTTAATATTCGTTGTATTGACTGACAGGTCTATTGTAAGATATATAAAGAAAGGTGCAAATACAATTAGGGCGAAATTAGTTAGGGATTGATAAGGAGTGATATTTTATGAAATCAAAAGTCTATTTTTACAATATGCGTTCAACAAAACCATCTGGCAGTATATCATCAAAGGTAGCAAGACTATTTGATATTGCAGGATTTAGAAATATTTTTACTGAAGGTGACCTTGTTGCTATTAAAATGCATTTCGGAGAGAAAGGAAACAATGCCTTCATTAATCCGATTTTTGTAAGGCAGGTTGTTGATAAAGTTAAGGCAAATGGTGGGAAACCATTTTTAACAGATTCAAATACACTATATAAAGGAAGCCGTTCAAACGGAGTAGACCACTTAATAACAGCGATAGAAAACGGGTTTGCATATGCCGTTGTCAATGCGCCCCTTGTCATTGCAGATGGTATCTTTAGCAAAGATTCCGAAGAAGTCGAAATAAACAAGAAGCATTTTAAGACAGTAAAGATATCGTCAAATATTAATAATGCAAATTCCATGATTGTTCTGTCACATTTTAAATGTCATGAGATAGCGGGATTTGGTGGCGCCATAAAGAATCTTGCAATGGGATGTGCTCCAAGAGCAGGCAAACAACAGCAGCATTCTACAGTAAGCCCAAAAGTTGGGAAAAACTGTACAGCATGTCAGACTTGTATTAGAAACTGCCCAGAAGATGCAATTACATTAGTAGATGGTTCTGCATACATAGATCCGAGTAAATGCATCGGCTGTGGTGAATGTGTATCAATGTGCCAATACGATGTCATAAAACCTCAGTGGGGTACAAATATGGATGAATTTGTCGAAAGAATGACGGAATATGCATATGGTGCATATATAAATAAGAAAGGTAAGATTGCCTTTATGAATTTTATAATGAATGTCACGCCGCTATGCGATTGTACGCCATGGAGTGATGCACCGATAGTGCCTGATGTCGGGATACTCGCATCATTTGATCCTGTCGCAATAGATAAAGCAAGCTATGACCTCGTAAATAACCAGCCTGGTCACCTACATTCGGCCCTTCACGACGTTGGACGTGGAATGAATATCGGCGAAGATAAATTCACTGCTGTACATCCAGATACGAGAGGTGACATACAACTTAAATACGGTGAAGAGCTTGGTATGGGTGTAGCAGATTATGAGCTTGTCGAGTTGAAATAATGCGGGTTATTTACCCGCATTAAAAGTTTACACAATATTAATAATTCCTTAACTTTTTAGATATATAATAAAGTGTAGGGGGTGGTAGAATTGAATAGCGATGAACTAAAGATGATCATTGAGGGGAAAAAGATCACTACATTGTTTCAGCCTGTTGTATCATTGCAAAATGGGGAAATTATAGGTTATGAAGCATTATCAAGGGGATTTTTAGGAAATAGCTTATATAGTCCTGACGAACTTTTTAATACGGCAAAAAGAGAAAACATGGTTTTTGAACTCGAAAGGATTTGCCGTATTAATGCCATAGCAAATTTTAATGTTTTTGATACAGATAAACTTCTCTTCATAAATGTTGATCCCGATATACTAAAAGATGAGCATTTCATTAAAGGTAATACAAAAGATATATTAAAGTTTTTCAACGCAAATCCATCGAATGTGATATTTGAAGTAACCGAGAAGACCTGTGTAGAAGATTATAAAAGTTTTAAGAAGGTCATCGACAATTACAAAAGCCAAGGTTACAAAATAGCCATTGATGATGTCGGTACAGGTTATTCCGGACTATCAATGATAGCTGAGACGCGCCCATATTACATAAAAATTGATATAACACTCATAAAAAATATTGACAGGGATAATTTAAAAAGAGCAATAGTAAAGGCCTTAGTAGAATTTGCAAATACGACCGGCATGAAGCTTATCGCGGAGGGAATTGAAAATGTAGATGAACTGTCAACAGTTATTGAGCTTGGAGTCCATTTCGGTCAGGGATTTTTGCTTAAAAAACCTGGTGAGAGTTTATCTGATATAGATAATGACATAAAGGATATGATAATAAAATTCAATTCCTTAAATGAAAAGCTTAGATTTTCAACAAGTGCTGCTATAAGCATAGGTGAAATCGCGAGAAGAGATGTCGGTGTTTCGCCATTTGTATTTGGCAATGTGATTGAAAAGATATTTATGGAAAATCAAAATATTCAAGGGATACCAATGGTGGAAAACGGCAAGACAGTCGGATTAATAATGCGGAAGAAGTTTTTTTCACACATAGGTACACAGTACGGTTGGGCGATTTATATGAAAAGACCAGTATATAAGATAATGGATACAGACCCTCTGATAGTAGATTATAATACACCTATAAATGATGTCGCGAAGGCTGTCATATCACGTGATGAAGATAAACTATATGATTACATAATAGTCAACAAAAATAATAATTATTATGGTGTTGTACCTGTTATAACGCTATTAGAAAAGACAATGCAGTTGGAACTAAATATTGCGAAATATTCAAACCCACTAACAGGACTTCCGGGAAACCTCATAATCGAAGAAAATCTGAACAAAATACTTAAAGAAAATAAAGAATTTTCGCTTTTGTACTTTGACCTAAATAATTTTAAGGCATACAATGATGTATACGGCTTTGAAAATGGCGATAAGGTGATAAAATATACAGCAAACATCATTGAAAGGCACCTATATTTTTACAATGATAGCTTTTTAGGCCATATCGGTGGCGATGATTTTATTGCTATTGTAAAAACACTTGATGTCGAGAAACTTTGTAAAAATATAATACAAGAATTTGACCACAATATAGTAAGATTTTATAATGATGCGGATATAGAAAGAGGCTACATATGTACCCTTGATAGGTTTGATAATGAGACGTGCTTTCCTATCATGGGGATTTCTATTTCCGTTGTAAATAGTTTAAATAAAAATTTTAATAATATTGACGAGATAAGTGAATTTGCTTCGAAAATTAAAAAAGCATGTAAAAAATTTAAGAAAAGCCATTATATTATAGAATAGTTTTTTATTTTTCTATACTTTTTGTATACGATTATAGTATAATGTATATATATGGTTATAAAAAGGGAGAGGTCAAATTGTTAAAATATATTATAATTATACCTTTAGCAGGTGTATTAACTGTTGCATTGCTCTTTTTAATAATGCTGTCGATGATTAAACTATCTGATAAATATGTAGCAAATAAGAAGGAAGATAAGAATAAAAAAGCAAATTGATAATAAAGGGTGACTATAATGAATAAAGGTTTCAAAAGAAATGAAGTAAACGGCGTTGTATTTTATACAATACCTGCATTTGAAAAGACAGGATTAGTTAAGCACCTTTTCTCAACAAGGATAGGCGGTGTCAGCAATGGTGCGTATTCTTCTATGAATTTAAGCTTAACACGGTATAATGATAAAGAAGAAGTTTATGAAAACTTCAAGAGAATCTGTGATGCTGGCGGATTTGCATATGGTGATATGGTTTTTTCTGACCAAGTACATGGTGATAAAATAAGGAAGGTTACTAAAGATGATAAAGGTAAAAACTTCAGCGGCAGTGACATAAAAAATGCCGATGCACTTATGACAGATGAAAAGCAAATACCCCTTGTGACATTTTATGCAGACTGTACACCGTTATTTTTCTTAGATCCTGTGAAAGAGGTTGTTGCACTTGCACATGCTGGATGGAGAGGAACAGTAAAAGAAATCGGGCCCAAAACTGTTAAAGCAATGATCGATACATATGGTTCAAATAAAGAGGATATACTTGCAGGTATAGGCCCTGCTATCGGCGTATGTTGCTATGAAGTAGGTGACGATGTAGCAGAAGAAGTAAAGAAACTTGACATTAACCATGATAATGTACTTATTCCTAAGGGTAATGATAAATGGATGTTTAATCTCGAGATGACAAATTACCTCGAGCTTACTGGATGTGGTCTAAAGGATGAAAATATAACACTATCTGGGCTTTGTACCCACTGTAATAAAGAAGAGTTTTTTTCCTACAGAAGAGATAAGGGTAACACAGGCAGTATGGCTGCATTTATGGTATTAATTTAGTAAAATAATGCATGGACATTTTTAGTCCCTATACTTAAAAAAATGACCAAATATTGTCAAATAAATAACTATAGTTGTAAAACGAATTCGCGAGTAATATAATAAAGATAAGGAGTTAAGGAAATGGACTTTAAACCAGTTAAATCGGAGAGAGTTTTCGAAAACATCATTGAGCAGATCAAGGATAATATTTATAAAGGGAGCTTGTCAAAAGGAAGTAAATTGCCATCTGAAAGAGATTTGTCAAATATTTTATGCGCAAGTAGGGCATCGATAAGAGAGGCATTATCTGCACTAGAAATATTAGGTATCCTAGAGACAAAACCTGGTGGTGGAACATATATTGTAAATAATGTATCACATGCAATTATCGAAACAATGTCATTGGCATTGGCACTTGAAAATGATGAAACAGAATTTATTGAGCTCAGAAAGATTCTTGAAAGTGAAAGCGCATATATTGCATCACAAAAGCATGATGATGAATCGATATTGGAAATGAAGAAATATTTTGATATGATGGGCATAAAATTTGATGAAGAGCAAAACACTTATGCAGACAAGAATTTTCATAGAGCCTTGTGCAGAGCCACAAAAAATAGACTGCTATATGATATAGTTGAAGCAGTATCGATTGGTATAGATAACTATATTGTGAATTCACGAAGAAGACTCATGGAAGACCCTAAAAACTTAGAAATCCTTTATAACCAACATAAGAATATCTATGAAAGCATTAAAGAAGGCAAAGCAGATGATGCAAGAAGGTATGTAATAGAGCATATTAATTTTGTACAAGAAAAGCTTAAGGAATTGAAGTATGAAAAATAATTTTGGAAAGCTAAATGCTTTCTATATTAAATAAATAAACTGGTCAGACCATCATACAGTCTGATTATAAGGGGGCTGATAAATATCATTGTTAATTTGCTAATTATATTACGATGCTGAGTGAAATGGACAGACATAATTTGTTTATGGATAATTTACTTAAAGTAAACGATAACATTTAGGATTTTTTAAAGAGTTTGCCTAAATCCATGATTCAAGGAGGAAAAATTATGTGGAATCCAATCCAAGATCCATTATCATATGTCTTTTTATCAGCAATTGTTGCATTTATACCGCTTTTGTGGCTTTTAATAAGCCTCGGTTGGTTTAAAATGAAGGCGTATATTGCGGCACTAATATCATTGGCATTGGCGATTTTGCTGAGTATAACTACATGGGGTATGCCTGTAAAATTTGCTTCGCAATCTGTTTTAGAAGGTGTTGCAACGGGCTTATGGCCGATTGTGTGGGTAATTATTGCAGCAATATACACTTACAATGTAACAGTTGAGACAGGTAACATGAATATCATCAATGAAACATTGGCTAAAATATCTCCTGATAGAAGGATACAGGCATTAATTCTCGCATTTTCCTTTGGTGGTTTTTTAGAGGCTGCAGCAGGTTTTGGTACAGCTGTTGCAATACCAGCAAGTTTATTGGCAGGTATTGGTTTTGATCCGTTATTTGCTGCGGTCATATGTCTTATTGCAAATACTGTACCCGTTGCCTTTGGCGGTATTGGAATACCTATAATAACGCTTTCACAGGTAACAGGTATTGAAGAGAGCCTGCTTACAACGTATACGGCATATCAGCTCATACCGTTTATAATTATTTTACCCATAGTTCTTGTTATAATAATGACGAAATCCTTTAAATATTTGAAAGAGGTTTTAGGTGCCTGCATAGTCAGTGGAATATCATTTGCACTATTTCAAACAGCCGTTGCAGTATTCGTAGGACCGGAAGTTGCAGCAATTGTTGGTTCATTGGCATCACTTTTGTCTATTATCATCTATGTTAAGATAAAACCAGTGAAAAAAATCTGGCTTTTCCCTGATGAAAAAGCAAGTGGCGAAATAGCCTCGACAAATGCAGTAAATGAACATGATAAAAGAATAAGCGGTAAGAAGCAGCTTATCGCCTGGACACCATATATTGTTTTGTTTGTCCTTATAATGGCAGTAAATCTTATACCCGATCTTAAATTCTTAGGAGATGTAGCAACAAAAGTACAAATATATTTTGGACCAAATGGAAAACCATCATCATTTCAGTGGATAACGACACCTGGTACTATTATGTTTATATCCGCAATAATCGGCGGATTTGTCCAAGGAAGCAGCATAAAGGGACTTTTAAAGATATTTGGAAAAACGATAAAACAGTTATTACCTACAATAGTCGTCGTTTCATCAATTGTTGCGATGGCAAAAGTCATGGGCTATAGTGGGATGATATCTGTTATCGCAGTAGCCTTAGCTGACACGACAGGAAAAGTATATCCGTTTATTTCACCTTTGATTGGTGCACTTGGGACATTTATAACAGGCAGTGATACATCTTCAAATATCCTTTTTGGCGCATTGCAAAAGCAAACGGCATTGCAGATACATGCTAATGCTGCATGGATTGCCGCTGCAAATACTGTTGGTGCATCGGCAGGGAAGATGATATCACCTCAGAGCATAGCTGTTGCTGCATCTGCAACAGGTTTAGTGGGTAAAGAAGGGCGTATTCTCAATTCGACATTGTTGTATTGTTTGGGATATGCCATTTTGCTAGGTGTTTTGATATTTGCAGTAGGTAATATGCTTTAACAGAAATTTAACAATATTAATAAAATAAAGACTTGCAAAAACATAATACTTGATGTAAAATATAAATAAAGAAACTGGTCAGACCAGTTGAGCATGATTTAGTTAAGAGCTTAAAAATGTGGAGAGGAGTGTAAACATGAAAATAGTTGTACCAATTAAACAGGTGCCTGAAACAAGCAATGTAAAAATGAATCCCGAGACAGGGACAATGGTAAGAGAAGGCGTTGAGAGCATTATAAATCCGCTTGACTTGTACGCTATAGAGACAGCTATAAGGTTAAAAGAAAAGTTTGGAGGACAAGTAATCGTTATATCAATGGGGCCAGATAAAGCACTTGAGGCAATTAAAGAAGCAATTGCAATGGGATGCGACGATGGTATACTTCTATCAGACAGAAAATTCGCAGGATCAGATACTTGGGCAACATCATATGTTATTGCAAACGGCATTAAGCAGATAGGCGATTTTGACCTTGTGATTTGCGGTGAAAGGGCAACAGATGGAGATACTGCACAGGTAGGTCCCGGAATTGCATCTTTCTTAGACCTTCCATTATCAACATTTACAAGTGAAATATTATCACTAAATGATGAGAAAATCAAAGTTAGACGTCTTGTAGAAGGTGGCTATGAAGAGATAGAATTAGAACTTCCAGCAGCACTTACAGTTGTAAAAGAGATAAGCGATCCAAGACTTCCTACATTAAGAGGAAAACTTAAGGCAAAGAAGATGGAGATACCAGTATGGGGGCCAAAAAATATTAATGCAGATGAAGAAAACCTCGGCCTTAAAGGGTCACCTACAAGGGTTGTAAAAATATTTACACCTAAGGTTACAAGGGAAGGCGAAAAAATAGTTGTAAAAGACGAGAAAACGTTAAACGAAGCAGTGGACAAAATCATGGACTACCTTATTAAGAAAGAGTTTATTTAGAAAACTTGATGAAAGGGTGAATAATAAATGGGTGAAGTTTGGACATTAGCAGAATTTAGGCACGGGGAACTTAGCAGTGTATCATATGAGCTTTTAAATAGAGGCAAAAATCTTTCACAGAAATTAGATACGGCATTAGCATCAGTTATTTTGGGTTATGACATCAAAAAAGAGGATATTGATGAACTTATTGCAAGAGGTGCAGATAAAGTTTACGTGGTAGATGACAAAAACCTTGAAAATTTTCTTGTTGAATCATATGCAAATGTTTTGATAGCACTACTTGACGAATATAAGCCGGACATTTTTATAGCAGCAGCGACAACAACAGGAAGAACCTTGATGCCATATGTTGCAGTAAGGAAGAAGACAGGTCTTACAGCTGATTGTACGGTTTTAGACATTGAGGAAGGAACAGGAAATTTGCTTCAGACAAGGCCGGCTATTGGTGGTAATATCTTAGCAACAATAAAGACACCTAATACGAGGCCGCAAATGGCAACTGTAAGACCCCACTCAATGAAGCCGGCAATGCCCGACAAAAATCGCAACGGTGAGGTTATTTATAAAAAATACGATGAAAGCCTATTTAAAACAAGATCGAAATACTTGAGATTTATTAAAGATGAATCACAGCAAGTAACAGTACAGGATGCCAAGGTAATTGTTGCAGGCGGCAAAGGTGTAGGCAAGGAGGAAAATTTTGCAATAATTGATGAGCTTGCAGAACTTCTTGGCGGTGCTGTTGGCGCATCCCGTGATGTTGTTGATAGGGGTTGGAAGACATATCCGCATCAAATTGGTTTAAGCGGTAAAACGGTTTCACCAGCTTTGTATATTGCAGCAGGCATTTCAGGTGCTGTGCAGCATATAGCTGGTATGCAGACATCAGAAAATATTATCGCTATAAATAAAGATCCCGATGCACAGATATTTCATCTTGCAAACCTTGGAATAGTTGGAGACTTGAATGAAGTATTACCGCTTTTGATAGAGAGAATAAAGGAATACAAGGCAAAGGAGGCTTCAGCAAATGTATAATAAAGTGACACCTGAAATCGTAGATGAACTGATTGAGATAGTAGGCAATAAAAATGTTATTTACAATAACTTCGATGCTATGGAGGCATACTCACACGACGAAGTAGCGGAGAAATCCTATGCACATATGCCGGATGTTGTCGTAAAACCATCGTCGGCAGAAGAAATTTCAAAGATAATGAAGCTCGCGAATAAATACAAGATTCCAGTTACGCCGAGAGGTGCTGGCAGTGGTCTATCAGGTGGTGCAGTACCTGTTGAAGGCGGCATTGTTCTATCAGTCGAAAAGATGAACAAGATTCTTGAGATAGACAAAGATAATTTAATGGCAGTTGTAGAACCCGGTGTTGTTACTAATGAAATAAATAATGTAATTAAAGATGATGGACTTTTTTACGCTGGATATCCGATGAGTGTTGAGACATGCTATGTAGGCGGCAATGTTGCAGAAAATGCAGGCGGCGGAAGAGCTGTCAAATACGGCGTTACAGGAAGGTATATTTATGGACTTGAAGTTGTGACGCCAACAGGGGAGATTTTACACCTTGGTGGAAAACGTATGAAGGATGTTACAGGATATGACCTTATACATCTTATGGTAGGTTCTGAAGGAACACTTGGAATATTTACGAAGATATATATAAAATTAATGCCCCTTCCGCAGTCAAAGGTAGATTTATTGGTTCTTTTTAAAGATATAGATACGGCAATTAAGATAGTACCTAAAATAATGACATTTGGAAGAATTATACCGACATCAATCGAATTCATGGACGACCTTTCATTTAAGACTTCTTGTAAATACCTTAATGAAAAGATACCATTTGAAGAAGCAGGTGCTATGCTTCTCATTGAGCTTGACGGGAACAGCAAAGCAGAGCTCGAAGAACAGTATGAAGTAATAGGAAATCTTTGCATGGAAAATGGAGCAATTGAAGTATATATCGCAGATAATGCTACGACATCTGAGAGGATATGGAAGATTAGAAGAAATATTGCTGAAGCTTGGAAGCAGTATAGCCCTGACCAGAGCCTTGAAGACGTCGTCGTTCCAATATCAGAAATACCCAAATTTATGGAAAAGGTTAGGAAGATATCTGAAAAATATGATGTACCTATACCTTGTTACGGTCATGCTGGTGATGGCAATATTCATGCAACCCCTGTAAAAAATCCTAAATTCACAATGGAAGAATGGCTTGATATCTTGCACCACAAATTATTGCCAGAGCTCTACAAAGAAGTAATTAACTTAGGTGGCACAATAAGCGGTGAGCACGGTATTGGACACAAGAGAAGAGAGTTTATGTCTATGGCATTAGAGCCAGCACAAATCGAAGTTATGAGGGCTATTAAGAGAGCACTTGATCCAAATTATATATTGAACCCTGGTAAAGTTATATAAAATACTATTTTGGAGATGGTTCTATGGCAAATATAGAAATTCCTTATGGCAAAAGCAAATTAGCTATTGATTTACCAGATGAGAGAATCCAGGGTATACTAAGGTCAAAGGCTGGAAGCTATAAGGTAAATATGTCAGAAGAAGATATAGTTAAGAGGGCATTAGAGAATCCAATAGGAACAAAAAGGCTTCAAGACCTTGCGGAAGGTAAGAAAAACATTGTAATCATAACAAGCGACCACACAAGGCCTGTACCGAGCAAAATTACATTACCATTGCTTCTCGATGAAATAAGAAAGAAGAACAAAAGTGCTAATATAAAGATTTTAATTGCAACAGGATTTCACAGAGGAACGACATTGCAGGAAATGAAAGCAAAATTCGGTGAAGATCTCGTTGAAAATGAACAATTTGTAGTTCATGACTCGAGAAATAGTGAAGACATGGAATTGATAGGTACATTGCCATCAGGCGGTAAACTAGAAATAAATAAATTGGCAGTGGAAGCAGACTTGTTAGTTGCAGAAGGCTTTATAGAACCCCACTTTTTTGCGGGGTTCTCCGGTGGAAGAAAAAGTATCCTGCCCGGAATAGCCAGCGCTCAATGTATCTTGGCAAACCATTGCTCTGAATTTATCAAAAACCCGTATGCTAGAACAGGTGTTTTAGAAAATAACCCAATACACAGAGACATGCTCTATGCTGCTAAAAAAGCAAACCTTGCATTTATCTTAAATGTCGTTATAGATTCAAGTCACAAGATAGTAAATGCTTTTGCCGGACATAGTGAAAAGGCACACTTAAATGGGTGTGAATTTGTAAGCGAGATTGCAACGGTGAATGCAAAACCTGCAGACATTGTAATAACATCAAATGGCGGTTATCCACTTGATCAAAATATCTACCAGTCTGTAAAAGGTATGACGGCAGGTGAGGCTGCTTGTAAAGACGGCGGCGTGATAATCATTGCTGCCGAATGTGCTGATGGTCATGGAGGAGAAGGATTTTACAGATGGTTTAAAGAATCCAAAGACCCACAAGATGTGATGAATAAGATCCTTTCGAGAGGACGTGACGAGACGCTTCCGGATCAATGGGAAGCTCAGATATTAGCTAGAATTTTAATAAATCATAAGGTCATAATGGTGACAGATAGCAAAAATTATGAATATGTAAAAGACATGTTTATGACACCAGCAAAGGATTTATGTGAAGCGTTAAAAATTGCAGAAAGCATTGTTAACAATGATTCTAAGATAAATGTAATACCGGATGGAGTATCAGTTATTGTAAGGTAATAGAATAAGATGAAAATGTCTCTAATTTAAAGATTTATAGTATTTCGTAAAAAAATTGATTTTATATTTGTTCATACATCTATTATTTATTTTATATTAATAATATTATTATTAATTTTTTTTTTTTTTTTTTTTTTTTTTTTTTTTTTTTTTTTTTTTTTTTTTTTTTTTTTTTGAAAAATTTTAAAATCATCGAAATATTGACAACGATTAATCCCGATGTTATCATTTAATTGTAAATTTGTGTCGAAATGGGGAGGAAAAATGTCTAATTCTGAGGAAGAATTTATTAGTGAAAGGGAGCTTATATCAAGATTTTTAAAAAGTTTAAGGCGCTATAGGTATGAAACATATTTACATAGTCTTCGCGTTGCCAAAATTTCAGAAGGTATAGCCAAAGTTTTAGGCTTAGATCTTAAAAATCAGATATATATTTATAAGGGGGGACTTTTACATGATATAGGTAAAACAAAAATACCGAATTGTATACTGACAAAGCCATATAAATTGACAAAAGAAGAGTATGACATTATTAAGGTTCATCCGCAATATGGCGCTGAAATGTTGAAGATATTTCTCAATATGAGATATCTAATACCACCTGTTTTATATCACCACGAAAAACCTGATGGCTCAGGATATCCTTATGGCATTAAGAATATACCATTAAGTGCACAAATCATTTCTGTATCCGATTCTTTCGATGCAATGACAACAGAACGACCATACAATAAACTTAAAAGTGTTGATCAAGCATTAGATGAGTTAAAAAGCATGCCTGATAAATATAATATTATAATAGTAAATGCACTTGAAGATTATATAAATTATTATGTAAAACATAAATGTTGAGGAGTGTATAAGATGATAAATGTTATAATTTTGGGTTTATATCCATTAGAAAGAAAGGCATTGTCGATTTTGATAGAAAAAGAATCTGATATACATATAATAGATGATGTAAAAAATATCGAAGATGCAAACATGCTAAATAATATAATTCCTGATATAATACTTATAACTGTAAGCAAGTCATACAATTATTGCTTTAGACAAATACAATATATAGAAAATAAAAAGATAAAAAGCAAGATAATATTATTAACATCATATCTCGATGGCTTATATTTATACAATAAATACAATAAACTAAAAATAACCATAAATGGATATATATTTAAAAACATCGGACAGAATGAATTAATTAGAGCTATCAAAACAATATACAATAAAGGATTTTATATGCAAGATGAAGTAAAATTTAAAAAATTAGAAAAATACCTTGGTGATACAAATTTAACAAAAAGAGAGATGGAAATACTTTTCTACATATTTAATGGATATAAAAATAAACAAATTGCGGATATTTTATATATATCAGAAAATACTGTTAAAAATCATATTTATAATATTTATAAAAAACTTAACGCAAAAAATAAAGTTGAGGCGATTGATCGCATTTTAGATAGCAAAATTATATCCGATAAAGAAAATATTATATAAGGGGGATAAACAAATGAAAAGTATAAGGAATAAGATATTTTTACTTGTGTCCATATTAATAATAGTACCTTTATTAATAACAGGATTTTACTCAATAAATTCGGCACAAAAGATATTAAAGTATAGAATAGATATATCAAATCAAGCAGCACTTAACATACTTGACTATTATATAGACGCAGTAAAACAAAATGCGGAAATATCTTTTAACGATCTTGTAAATTCAAATGAAATAAAAAACTATTCACAAAGCAATGATACTAATAGTCTACTCAGCAAATTAAAGGATATTAAAGATAATAATCCTAATATATCAAATGCCTTTTTTACAATGGCAGATGGAAAAACCGTAATATATCCTGTTCAGAATACTAACAATATTGACTTTACAAAAAGGCCTTGGTACACAAATGCGTTAAAATCTAAAGGTAATATTGTCGTATCCGAACCCTACAAGGATGTATTAAGTGGACAGCCGGAAATAACTTTATCAAAAACAATTTTTGATGATAACAACAATGTTGTAGGTGTCGTCGGAATTGATTTAAACATATCAAAACTTTCTGACAACTTGAGTAAAATAAAAATCGGGTATAATGGGCATTTTATGTTAATGACAAAGGATGGCATTATTATTTCACACTCGGACAAAAAGATGTTATTTACACCAATTACAAAATATGATTTTGGGAAAAAACTTATATCTATCAATAATAGTACAATTGAATATACTTACAATAATCAAAAAACATTTACCAGTGTTAAGAAACTGGACAATTTCGGATGGATTGGAGCGGTTTCTACATCTATTGATGAACTTAATGTTGACACGAACAAAATTAGAAATGTAATCTTTCTTGTTATTTTGATATGTTTGATAGGTGGTCTATCATTATCACTCTTATTTATAACAAATATCACAAAGGGCATAAGAAAAGTGTCGGAAGCAATGGAATTAGCATCAAATGGTGAACTATCTTTGAGCACAAATATAAAATCAAATGATGAAGTTGGAACACTTTCAAAAAGTTTTAATAATATGGTAAATGGTATAAGATCCCTTATTTTAAATATAAGAAAAGTTTCGGATTCTATTAACCATGTATCGAATAATCTTGCTACATCCTCAGATCAGGTGTCACAGACAATGCAGGATGTATCCAAGGCAATAGAACAGATAGCAGAAGGCTCTTCAAATCAAGCACAAGATGCACAAAATAGTGCAAAATCAACATTAGAGTTGGGAAAACTTATAGATGCAGCTATGGGCGATTCAAATAACATTTTAGAAGAAATAAATAACATAAATATAATATCAAATTCAAGCAATGATATAATAAAAGATTTACTTGACAAAACACAGAAAAGTATTGATTCTAACAACAAGGTTAAAAAATCAACGCTATCTTTAAGAGATAAATCAAATGAAATAGGGAAAATAGTAGATACAATAAAACAAATAGCGGATCAGACGAATTTGCTGTCATTGAATGCAGCAATTGAAGCCGCAAGAGCTGGAGATGCTGGCAAAGGATTTGCCGTTGTTGCTGATGAAGTGAGAAAATTAGCAGACCAGTCTAGAGAGGCGGCAAAAAGCATATCATTGTTAATTGGAGAGATTCAAAGCGATATAAGTAACACTGTTGAGACGGTTGAAAGTGCCAACAATATAGTTGCTGAGCAGAGTGACTCTGTTAATAATACAAAAGAAATATTCGTGGGAATCATAGAAGCAGTAAAGTTTGTAACAGAAAGAATTGATAATCTTAATAAATCATTAAAGGATATAGAAAAGAATAAAAATGTGATAGTCGATTTAGTACAAGATATTGCAGCTGTATCTCAGGAAACAGCGGCATCGACAGAAGAAGTCTCGGCTTCTTCAGAAGAGCAAACAGCTATAATAGAAGAGCTATCTTCAACTGCTAATGAATTGAAAGATTATGCCAATACATTAATGGAGTCAATTAAAAAGTTTAAAATTGAGTAAGAGATAAGAAATTAATAGTTAATTATGTTAAAAAGATATGCGATAATTAAAATGTTGCATATCTTTTTTAATGAACCTTTTATTTTTTGTTTTATAAATAAAAAATAGACTAATAATATTATTGGCTTATTTTTACTTTGCGGTCTTCAAAATTGTAATCAAGATTTAAACTTCCATATTTGTATTACTTACAATACTTTAAAATTATTTTTCCAATAATCCTTCAAGTAATTTTTTATTTTGGATAACCATAGGATCATCAGGGATATACTTTCTTGCTTTTTCATTGTATTCATAGGATTTTTTGATATCACCGAGTTTATAATAGCATACACATAATTGAAGGTGCGGAAGCCATGTTGAGCATGCTGCATTAATAAAGCCTTGCCTCGGCTTTTCTACTTTTGTCGCAAGTTCATACCAGAAGATCGCCTGCTTTAACTTATTTTCATTTAGAAATCTGTATCCAAGCCTGCAGCAGAATTCAGGTCTTGGTGCATCATATTCAAATGATTTATATATGGAATCATTTCTCTTATCTACATCACCTATTGCGTCATAACAGTCAGCGAGTTTGCTGAGGGAATATAATATGTCCTCTATCCAGCCTCTCTTTGTATCGATAAATTTATTATAATATTCTATAGCTTCACTATACCTTTTATGGTCGCAAAGTTCATTTGCATAGTAAAACAAGTCTCTTGGTGAAAAATATTCACCTTTTTTTAGTCTCGCATCGTATATATCAATATTTCTATTTGGTGTGAAGTTAATCTTATTGTGTATTATATTAATATCGCTTTCGTATATATTTCCGTAAACTTCTAGATATTCGTGTACTGCACCAATCCATTTAAAATTTCTTGACCTTTTAACAAGGCGATTTCTTACGCTGTAAAATGAAGGATTGCCATTAACATCCTTTGTTAAAATATATTTCATTGTTACTGAATCAACTGATGTATCAAAATTATTTTTGAGCCTTATAAGTTTTTCTACATCGGACTTTCCCATATAATCATCTGCATCAAGCCATAATATATAATCTTTTGTAGCTTTACTAAAGGCGTAATTTCGTGCTGAACTAAAATTATCGATCCATTTGAAATCATAGATTTTATCGGTATATTTTTTTGCGATATCTTTTGTCATATCTATAGAACCAGTGTCGACAATTATTATTTCATCAATAGCATCAATTACTGATGAAAGTGATTTATCGAGGGTTTTTTCCTCATTTTTGACAATCATGCATAAGCTTATGGTGATTTTTTTTGTCATTTTTCTATACCCCCAATTTATGAAAAGAAAATATAAAAAGTTCAACTCCTAAAGCAAGAGAATATTTATTTAAAAGTTCGGTGGGGGAAAAGCCCCACCATTTATAAATTTAGTTTAATTTTATTATTGTTATTGAAGCATTAACTGTGCCACTAGCAAGTGTTGTGAGAACACCGATATTTCTCAATGTTAATACATCACCAGCAGTAACTGTCAGCATTGCTTGGCCTATCAGCTCCGCAGCATTAACTATTGAAGAATATTGTGTCGATGGTTGAACTGTACCATTTAACGTAAGAGCGATTGTGCTTATTAGCGCTATAGATGCTGTAAAGGTGTAGGTTATTTTATAAGTTCCACCTATTGTAAAGGTAATAGGTGCTGTTCCAGCTGTGTGAGTTATTCCGACTAATGGTCCATTACTGTCGAATGTTACGTCTCCCCCGATAGCTATTGTGTTTGCAGTAGTATTATAAACATACCCATAAGCAGCTAAACCAGCGCCAGTAGGACCAGTAGGTCCAGTAGGTCCTGTAGGACCGGTTACGCCAGTAGGACCTGTAGGTCCAGTTAAACCCGTAGGACCTATTGGTCCTGTTGACCCCGTAGGACCAGTAGCGCCAGTCGGACCCGTAGGGCCGGTTACACCAGTAGGACCAGTCGGACCAATCGGGCCAGTAGGTCCTGTTGCCCCAGTAGGACCAGTAGCGCCAGTCGGACCTGTTGGGCCGGTTACACCAGTCGGACCAGTCGGACCTGTAGGACCTGTAGGACATACGGGACATGGCTCATAAGTTACTTCGAGATATGGTTTATTAACATTATTGGTTGATTCATATCCAATAATAATGTCAACAACATTTTCGATTCCCTTTATAGTTATTCCAAAATTTAAACTTGGGGTAAGATTCCACTTAGCTACCAAATTTGTTATATCTATGCTTATATAACTGTTTATCATACTATCAGTCACAGTAAAAGTATATGGTGTTATAATCGTTGAAGGTGCTGTATTCCATGTTACAGTTAATTGACTGAAGTTACTTTGATTCTCATAGATAGTTATATTCTGTGGAGATAACACACTATCTGGTGTATCCTTTCTATTTACATAGAGAAATAGTTTTGCATCTGTTAAAACATTACCGGGTGGTATAACTCCTGATAAATTGAATTTAATAAGTGCCCTATAAGCATCCGGCATACCTCTATACCTTAAATATTCACCAGTGAATAATGATATAGAAGTTCCAAAATTTTGTGTTGCAAAATACTGTGAGATAGCAGCATCATCTGTAGGATTGATTTGTATTGTCGGCAAAATGATCACCTCATCATAAAATAATCAAAATAGAAAAATTTATTCAAGATAATATATAAAACTTTTAAATGAATAAATATATTCTACAAATAATATATGCATTACATATAAAAATGTTAATATCAATATATAAAATATGATATATGTTAGATGGAATTTATTAATTATAGCTCAAAAATATAGCTAATAATTTTACAAACATATAACAAAGACTTTATATTAATTTAACAATTATATATTAGAATAAAATTCAGCATATTTTTTTATTTAAATGAATTTTAACAATAAAAAGAAAGGGAGATTGTGGATGAGAAGATTTACAATATTATTAGGAATACTTTTAAGTATTTTAGTAATCATTCCAATTAATGCGATGGCAGATGATAATCCTAATTTTTCTGTTTTGGGTCCAACAAATGTTACAAGGGGCAATACATTTACAATAACAATCAGTGGAAGTAATATCAAAAATTTATATGGCTTTGAAACTGTCCTCAACTTTGATTCGGACAAGCTTGACATAGTTTCATATAAATCCGGATTATCAAATAGTTTTGAGCTGAATAAAACTGGCGATAATAAAATTACATATGCTAGTACAAAACTGGGTAATGCAGATATGGTAAATGGCAATCTTGATTTAGTAACATTTACATTTAAAGCAAAATCAAGTGGCACAGCAAAGATAAGCTTAAATACTGTAAAAATAGCGGACAAGGATGCAAAATCAAATATATATACAGTTAATAAGGATGTTAATATTGTTATATCTGAAAGTGGAACAGGCAATAGCTCAGGTCAGAAACCTACAGAACCTCAGCTGAGTGAATTAGGAAATGTAAGTGTACAAAATGGAAAGGCTACATTAACAGTAGATGTTAATAAGATTAATGATGCAATAAACTCAGATGCAAATACAATTAATATTGATTTAAGCACAATTAATAATGCATCTGAAAAATCAGTGTCAATTCCTGTAGACTCAATTAAAAACGCTATTGCGAAGGGAAAAGATTTAATAATAAAAACTGAAGATGCAAACATTAAACTCGATGCAAATGCATTAAATTTAAGCAGTGTATCTGGAAATTTAGAAATCTCGATTAAAAATGCTGGGAAAGAATCTTCATTAAATGGTATGTCACCTGTTTCAAATACTCTTGATATAAATGTTAAATCAGGAAATACTGATGTTAGTGTAAATAAGGGTGTTACAATAACAATTAAAGCGAATAGCATTAATGACTATCGTAAAGTAGGTATATATTATTACAATGAAAGTGCAGGAAAGTGGGAATATATAGGTGGTAAAGCAGATAAAGTCAATGGTACAGTTACTTTTAATGCGGCTCATTTTTCAAAGTATGCTGCATTTGAATACAATAAAGTTTTCAAAGATGTTTCAAATAGCCATTGGGCAAAGGATGTAATTGGGGTAATTGCAGCAAAGCATATTATAGAAGGTATAGATAACGAAAATTATGCACCGGATAGAAATATTACAAGAGCTCAGTTTGCATCAATGATGGTAAGAATGCTTGGCATAAATGAAGTGACATATAAAGGTGGCTTTGCCGATGTAAAAGGCGATGCATGGTATGCAAATGCTATACAGGCAGCATATGATAAAGGAATTATAGAAGGCGACGGCAAAAATATGAATCCAGATAAAAATATAACAAGAGAAGAAATGGCTGCAATAATAATGAGAGTATATGAAAAGATGAGCGGTTATAAAGAAGAAAATCTAAGTAAAACTTCTTTTAATGATGATAACATTATAAGTGATTGGGCAAAAATAGTCGTTGCAAATGCATCAAAAACAGGTTTGATGACTGGTGAATCTGGTAATCTATTTGCACCAAAGAGTAATGCGACAAGAGCAGAAGCCGCAGCCGTATTATATAGAATATTAGAGAAGACAAATAACATGTAAATAAAGAATGTATTTTAAGGCTTAATTTATTGATGCTTTTGCTATTATGGTATATTGAGACAAATTTACATAAATTTAACGTTATTTTAATACAAGCTTAACTTAAAATTGATAAAATATAAATGGTAGTATTAATAAAATTTACTAAATATGTAAACAGATACTACCATTAATAAATAAAAGGAGGAAGGGGACATGGCAAAGATAACAAAAAAATTGATGAGCATTTTTATCGTGGCAGCGATAGTACTTGGCTTAATAAATGCGCATATACCGACTGCAAATGCTCAAGAGACAGGCATGTGGGTAACTGGTGATTTTCATAACCATACATTTTTGACAGATGGAAGTTATAAAGAGATGGATGTGTTACAACATGCTTTTGATCAATATGGACTTGATTGGTTTGCAAATTCAGAACATGGAGGTAAATTTTCACGTGATGAAAATGGACAGACAATACCGGCTGAGTGGCGCTGGGTATCTCTAAAAGACAGATCATATCCAATAATAAGTGTAGCAAGGTCAGTATATTATCCAAACAAGCTTATAATTCAGGGCCTTGAGTGGAATGTTCCGACACATGAACATGCAAGTGTAGGAATAGTATCTAATGAACCAACATCAATAAGTGATTTTGAATACATGTTTGACCAAAAGGATACTGATACAAGCAGAAGTGTCTATGGAATGGAAAAGCATAATGTTACACATCTTGACGCGGTTGCTGCTGTAAAATGGCTTGAGGATAATTACAAGGATTCAAGCTATTTTATCATAAACCATCCTTCAAGAGCATTAAAATATACAATAGCAGATATAAGGGATTTTAATAATGCAGCACCAGATGTAGCAATTGGTATGGAAGGATTCCCTGGACATCAAAGAGCAAGTAATAGAGGCGAGTATGGCAGTACAGATCCACGGGCAACGACATATGGTGGAGCAGACTATATGATTGCAAAAGTTGGTGGATTATGGGATGCTCTTCTTGGCGAAGGTCGTCATTTTTGGATTTTTGTAAATTCAGATTTTCATTCAATTAGCAGTGATTTTTGGCCAGGAGAGTATTCAAAGACGTATACATATATACAAAATAAAGATTACAAATCATTAATTGTAGGTTTGCGTTCTGGCAATAGCTTCATTGTAAATGGCGATTTAATAAATGCACTTGATTTTAAAGCAAGCAATGGAAGCGAATATGTAGGAATGGGACAAACATTACAAGTAAATAAAGGTGGAAATGTTGAAGTAACAATTAGATTTAAAAGCCCTGAAAAAAATAATAACGGAGATCCTGTAAGCGTAGATCATGTTGATTTGATTGCAGGTGATGTGACAGGAAAGGTAGAGCCTGGCACAGCAGATTATAATAAAGACACAAATTCTACGACTAAAGTAATTGCGAGATTTGATAAAAGTCAATGGACACAAGATGCAGAAGGATATAATGTAATAAAATATACGCTAAATAATGTTAATAATAGCAAATATTTGAGATTAAGAGGTACTAATCTCGGATTAAATGTGCCGAATGAAACAGATGCGGATGGAAATCCTCTTGATGATAAATTAATGGGAGCGAATGATGCGACAAAAGCATACAAAGATTTATGGTTCTATTCAAATCCTGTATTTGTAAATGTAAATGATCAGAGTAACAATACACCATCAATGACAATAAATGGACCAGATAAAGTTAACAAGGGTGATGAATTTACAGTTTCAGTTGGCATAAAAGATGTTACAAAAACTGTTTATGCACAGGATATAACAATTCACTATGATCAAAATATGTTTGAATTTAATAGCCTTGATCAAACAAATAGCAATCTTGTATATATACCAGATACAAAACCTGGTGTGGTTAGAGTTTTACTTGCCAGCAAAGGACTTCAGAATGCCATAAATAGTGATACGCAATTGTTTAATTTAAAATTTACAGCAAAGACATTTGGCAGCGGAAATATCACAATAAGTGATGCGACACTTGCAGATGGTGATGGACATGAATTCCCCGCACAAACAGCTATTAAAGGTATAACAATAAGCGGTAATGCCTATGATTTAAATAATGATGGAAGTATAAGTGTTGGTGACCTTGGAATTGTAGCAAAATATTATGGACTTAATGACAAGAGTCCAAACTGGAATGAAGCGAAGGTTGCGGATGTTAATAATGATAACTCTGTAGGCCTTGAGGACTTAATAATAATTGCGAACAAGATATTAGAAAAGAAGTAATATTGATATAAAAGTTGATATAAAAGTGAAATTTGCAGTGTAATATTATACCCGGAGGGTTATATTCTTCTGGGTATTTATTTACATTAAATTAACACGTACGTTATGTTTAATAAAATGTGGTTTATTATTTATAGAAAATAATTTTATGGAGGTAAATCTGTATTTATATGAAAATAAAAAAATTTATTACAATAGGAGGAGAGAGTATGAAGGTAAGAAAAATTACTGCGTATGTCTTAGCAGCATTGATGTTTTTTAGCATGTTTACAGGCATTAATGTTGACAAGGCTTTTGCAGATGATAGTGTTATTACAATAGCACAGGCAAGAGCTGCTGCAGATGGTGTAACAGTTACGACAGAAGGTAAGGTATCCGCAGTTATTGATGGTAGCGCCTGGATACAGGATGGAAATGCAGGTATTCGCTTATATAATGGTAATATAACAAGTGTACAACCAGGTCAGGATATTCAAGTAACAGGTAAAGTTTCAAGCTATAAGAATGATAAGGAAATAACAGTAAGTAACTTTACATATTTACAAACAAATAAATTTCCCGCAGTTACACCTATTGAAGTTACATTAGATCAAATTTCACAGCATCAAGGACAGTTAATTAAGGTTAAGAATGCATGGATAACAGGAGATTATAATTCTGGTTCTGGTGGTGTTTATATTACAACTGATGGCACAAATAGTGCAATTGTATATGCACAAGCTGGTGCTTCATTAAAAACATATCTTCAAGGTCTAACAAAAGGTCAAAATAGTAAATATGATATTGTTGCAATAAGTTCATGTTTTAATGATAAATTAGAATTATTGCCAATAGATGAAAGCAGTATTACACCTTCACAACCAAGCCAGCAAAATTCTAAAACATTTGATTTTATAGAAGTAACAGATTTTCACGGAAATCTTCAGGCAGATGCAAAATTAAGCGATGGTACAGCTATAAAACAGCAAAGAGGCGCAGTGCTTGCAAAACAAATAAAGGATATAAAAACAGCTAACCCTAATACGGTTATATTATCAGGCGGTGATATGTTCCAGGGAACACCGCTTTCAAATGTACTTTATGGACAACCTGTTATAGATATGTTGAAAAGTATCGGCTTTGACGCGATGGCACTTGGAAACCATGAATATGATTGGGGCCTTGACAAAGTAATAGATACACAGAATGCTACACTTAAAAATTCATCAATACCAGTATTGGCAGCTAATGTATATGACAAAACAACTGGTAGTCCAGTAAGTTATACAAAACCATATGTAATGATTGAAAAAGATGGGGTCAAAATAGGCATTATCGGTATTGTTGACAATAAAGAATTTCCTAATATAATCCTACCAGCATTTGTAAAAGATGTAGATTTTAAAGACCCTGCACCTATAGTAAATAACCTCGCGCTTAAGTTAAGACAACAGGGTGCACAAATAGTCGTTGTTCTCGCACATATGGGAGCATTTACAAACAATGGTACAACAACGGGAAACCTCGTAGACTTTGCAAATCAAGTACATGGTGTTGATGCAATATTCGGTGGGCATACACATAGTAAAGTTACAACAAAAATAAACAACATTCCTGTTGGAATCGCGATGAGTTCTGGATATGGATTTATAGATTTGAAAATAACATTAAATCCTGATGGAACAGTTACAACAGGTGATATGACATGGAATGATGATTATAATCTATATAATACTGCGAACCCAGTTGTAGACCCTGATGTACAGGCAATTGTAGATAAAGCAAATCAGGAAGTTGGACAGAAATTTAGTGAAGTTATAGGAACAGCAGATGTTGACTTAACAAGAAATCAAAGTTCAAGTCCATATGGCGATTCAGCACTTGGTAATTGGACATCAGAAGTTGTTAAAGACGCAGTTTATGCTGATTTCGGTTTTGGAAATAATGGTGGATTAAGAATAGATGTTCCAAAAGGTGATATAACACTTGGGACAATGTATACCTTAATGCCATTTGACAATACGATAGTTACACTCAGCATGACAGGTTCACAGATTAAAACAGTTCTTGAACAGGCAGTACAGGATGGTGGAAAAGGCATACAGGTAGCAGGACTAAAATTTAAATATGATCCATCTAAACCATCAATGCAAAGAGTATTTGATATGAAAAAATCTGATGGTACTCCTATTGATATGAATACAAAATATCTTGTTGCGACAAATAACTTCATGGGTACAGGTGGAGATAAATTCGATGAATTTAAAGATCCAGCCGTAGCATCAAGTTATGTCGATACACAGAAGCTTGTAAGAGATGCTTTTGTTGAGGCAATAAAAGCAGCACATCATATTACAGCAAGCACGGATGGAAGAATAGCACCGGCTACGATGCCTGTATCAAACGGTACAACAGTGACCGTTCTTGCAACATCAGACTTACACGGAAACTTGGTACCTTGGGATTACAGCAGTGCAAAATCAGCAAATCAAGGTCTTGCAAAAGTAGCTACATATGTAAATCAGGTAAGGTCTCAAAATCCGAATGTAGTATTAGTTGATAATGGCGACACAATACAGGGAACCCCCCTCTCATACTACTACGATAAAATAGATACAACCACAGAATATCCAATGGCAAAAGCAATGGGTGCTATGAAATATGATACATGGACACTTGGAAACCACGAGTACAACTACGGCTTTGATGTATTAAATCGAGTTATAAAAGATATGCAGAAAGAAAATATACATGTATTATCAGCAAATACTTATAAAGATGATGGAACAAACTTTGTAGAGCCGTATTACATTAAGACAATTACAACACCACAAGGTGATGTTAAAGTAGGCATACTTGGTCTTACAACAAAGACAATACCGTCATGGGAAGACAAGGCACATTATGCAGGGCTGAACTTCAATGACCTTGTAGAAGAAGCAAACAAATGGGTACCGAAGGTAAGAGCCGCGGGTGCAGATATAGTAGTTGTTGCAATGCATTCAGGCGAAGAATCTGCATCAGATACAATACCAGAAAACCAGGTAAAGGCAGTAGCGACTGGCGTGAATGGTATTGACGCAATCATAGCAGGACATACACATGCGGTTATACAGCAGGATACCTACAAAAACCCAGCTGGACAAAATGTTATAGTAACCGAGCCAGGCAAATGGGGTCAATATGTATCGCAAATAGACTTCAATATCTCGAAAGATTCAAACGGTAAATGGGTAATAGACAATAAGACAAGTAAAGCCGTAAAAATGGATGATTCAATACAAGCAGATCCAACAATAATGCAGCTTGCAGAATCTTATCAAGATGCAACATTAAAATACATAGGGACAAAGATAGGTGTGGCATCTGGCGATTTTCTTGGAACAGATCAATTAACAAAAGAGACAGCTTTGATGGACCTTATAAACAAAGTTCAGAAATACTATGCAAAGACTGACCTTTCAATTGCAGCACCACTTAGCAGTTCAGCGCAGATACTAAAAGGCGATGTAACAATACAGGATATGATGAGAGTCTATGTATATGAAAACTACTTATATGGAATAAAGATGACAGGTAAGCAATTGAAGGATTGGATGGAATGGTCAGTAAGGTATTATCAGCAGGTAAAATCACCACAAGATCCAATAACAAAGGACAAGACATTGAATATACCAGATTATAATCTCGACCAGTTATATGGTGCATCATATACAATAGATTTAACACAGCCAGCAGGAAGCAGAATAAAAAATCTATCTGTTAATGGCAAACCTGTCAAAGACAGTGACGTATTTACCGTTGCTATTAATAACTACAGGTTTAATGGTGGCGGTGGATTCATGAAAGCAGCAGGAATAACAAATCCAGAAGTAGTCTTTGATTCAGCAAAAGCATATGGTGATGATGGACAGGTTAGAAATTTAATGACAAAGTACATTCAAGAAAAAGGCACAATAGATCCAACAGTTGACAACTACTGGACGATATCTGAAACTCCCGTATCTACTTCAGGCTTAAGCACTGTAATGACAGGGCCTACATCAGTAAATAAAGATAGTGATTTTACTGTTTCAGTCGCCTTAGCAGGCGTTTCACAGGCTGTATATGCACAGGATTTTACAATGAACTATGATGCAAATATGTTTGACTTTAATGGGCTCGATAATGTCAACGAAAATGTAGCACAGTACGTTTATGCAAAACCCGGAAGTATCCGCATATTCTTAGTAAGTAAAGGCGGAGGGAATGCAATTACAAAAGATTCACACTTGTTTGACCTTAAATTCAGAGCAAAATGGACAGCTGGCAATAGTGATATTTCGATAAGCAAAGCAGTTATGGCAGATGACGGCAAAAATGAATTTGAAGCTTTAGCCTCTAAAGTTACAGTCAATGTTTCAATGGGATATGACTTAAATAATGATGGAGAAATAAGTTTTGGCGATCTTGGTGTTATTGCTAAATATTATGGTTTAACTAAAGATAGTGCAAAATGGAATGAAGCACAAATTGCTGATTTAAATAATGATGGAACTATTGGTCTTGAGGACCTTGTGATTTTAGCAAGACAAATTCATAATCAAAATGTATCGGTAAACCAGATGTTAGCAGATTTCAAGAAAATTGCATAGATAATTATTGAAATAATAAAAAATAAATAATCGGGTATTGCTTAACTTAAAAAATTAAGTAATATCCGAAAATTATGGAGGGGAGCATTTGTGAAAAGAATAAACATAATTCATATTCGTAAATATATTGCAGCATTGATTACAGTTTTGATTATATTTTCATCTGCGACACCGATATTTGCTTCATTAATTGATGGATATAACGAGAAAGTTTTAACAAATGAGAATATTGCTATTGGAACAAATTATACTGAAATGGCATTAAGTAATAGAAACGGTTCAAATCAGCGTATAAATATTGTTACAGCAGATCTCAACAATTCAGGCGTTGATATAATAACTTCGAAACCTAAGGATTTAGGTGTAGCTCTTGAACCATTGTCACAGCAAATTAGAAGAGAAGAATTTAAGGGAAATAATGTTATAGCCGGTATAAATGCCGATATGTTTGATATGTACCTTGGCGATAGTATGGGAATGCAAATAAAAGATGGTTCAATTATTTCTGCACCTTTAAACACAAGTTATCCTATGTTTGGAATTGATAGTTCGAAAAATCCTTTTATAGATAAAGTTACATCTAACTCAATATTGACAGTAATAGATTCTGTATATGAAAGTGTATATGGTAAAGAAGCACCTTTAGATACGATAAATATTGATGGTATAAATAGAACAATTGATGCATATAGTAATGGAATTTTAATCATAACACCTCAGTATAAGGCGACAGGTCAGGCAGTAACAAGCAAAAAAGCAGCACTTACAGTTATTAAAGGAATTAAATCTCCCATAGTTCCCGGAAACATTTATGAAGGTATTGTAGAATCTGTCGGATACGGTATAAATAGTGTGGATATTCCACAAGATGGTATAGTACTTGCAAGTACAGGTTCTAAAGCAGATTGGGTCAAAGACCATATTAAAAGTGGCGATAAGATAAGATTTTCTATCGATATAAATAGAAATAACATAAAAGAAGCATTATCAGGTTACTTATTATTTGTTAAAAATGGGCATCCATTAAGTGTAGATGAGATGAAAGCCGAAGGAGCATCAGATGCATTAATAAATAGCATAAAACCAAGAACCGCAATAGGTATCACAAGTGATAAAAAAGTCATTGCAGTAACAGTTGATGGTGGCCAGCCATCATATGGTATAAGTGACGGTGTAACACTAACCCAGATGGCGCAAATAATGGCAAATTTAGGAGCAGTACAAGCATTAAGTCTTGATGGCGGCGGTTCTACCGAAATGATGGTTAAAAGATTTGGAGATAGTGATGTTAGTATTGTTAATAGGCCTTCTGATGGTAGTGAGAGGGCTATAACAAATGCACTTTTATTCGTAAGTAAGGCGCCTACAACTGGTATTGTAGGAAATATTAGAGTAGATAGCAATATTACAATATATAAAAATTCAAAATATCAATTTAAAGTAAAAGCTACAGACACTAATTCTAATCCTATAGACCTGTCGAATAGAAAAGTTATATGGACATCAGATAATAAAATTGGAAATATCGATTCTAACGGGTTATTTACTGCAGGCAATAGTAGTGCAGAAGGCATTGTTACAGCAACAATTGATAATGTCTCTGGCAGTGCGAATGTAAAAGTAATTGATAGTGTATATTCAATTAATTTAACAGATAGTGGTGTTGTCACGATAGATAATGGTAAAACGAGGCAATTCAATATAGTAGCGGCAACTGCTGATGGTACGCCTATTGTTATTGATAATAGTGCTGCTACATGGAGTGTAGACGGAAATATTGGCAGCATTGATGCAAATGGACTATTTACAGCAAGTAATTCACAAGGCGAAGGTTCTATTACGGCAACATTAGATGGTAAAAGTGTATCTGTAAAAGTAGTTGTAGGCCGAAAAGAAATGATGATTGATGATTTTGAACATAATGATAATGCGAGATATAAACCTATATCGGGATATGTCGGTGGTGAAGGTGAAATATCCGATGAAGAAGCAAAGAGCGGTAAATATAGCTATAAGATATCATATGACTATGATAAAAACTGGACGAGAAAGTATAATGGAACTATAAATTTTATTCCTTCATATGTTGATAAAAATGGCAATGATATAAAAAATAACTATATTACTAATATAAGACCTAAAAAATTCGGAATGTGGGTATATGGAGACGGGCATGCTCCATGGCTTCGAGTAATCCTTGTTGATGGAAATGGACAAAAGCGTACATATGATTTAGCGTCGCGAATTAACTGGACTGGATGGAAATACGTAGATGTTTCAATTCCACAAGATGTGCCACTTCCATTATCTTTATATTATGTCTATATGGTTGAGACAGATAAAAGTCTGCACTATAAGGGAACAGTGTATTTTGATGATATAAGATTTGTATATACTGACGATGAGGATTTACAAGGGCCGACATTTTCAAATCCATCACCATCAAATAATATAGTATACAGTAAAGATGTAGAATTATCAGTAAATATATCTGACGATAAATCAGGTGTCGATAAAAATAGTATTAATGCTAAACTTGATGGAAATATTGTTAATGTAAATTATGATGAAACGACTGGAAAAGCTGTATATTTTGCAAAAGACTTAAGTGAAGGGAAACATACTTTTGAAGTAGATGCTAAAGATTTAGCAGGAAATTATGCAAATCCTCCATTTACAAAGACATTTACGGTAAACTTACAACAAGATAATGAACCACCTATTATATCAAATATATTACCAATAAATGGAAGTATTGTAAATACTCCAACACCAAGGATATCAGTAAATATTAGAGATATTCAATCAGGCGTAGATGTAAAAGACATTGAAATAATATTAGATGGGAAAAAAGTAACACCATATTACGATGAATCATCAGGTATTGCATATATAATACCAGATCAATTATCGCCAGGACAGCATACTGTTATTGCAAGCGCATATGATAAAGCCGGAAATAAATCGGAAACATTGATAAAAGTAAAAGATGTCGCACAAGATATAGGTGCATCACTTTCATGGGATGGAGCAGCAAGAAAGCTGACAGTTGCTAAGGACGATATTAATTTAGTGTTGACAATAGATAGCAATATAGCTTTATTAAATGGAAATAGTATTGCATTGAAGATACCTGTAACGCTAATTGATAGTACGACGTATGCTCCATTAAGTATTTTAAAACAAGCTTTCTTCAAATATTTTAATGATGAATTAAATGAAAAATATCCTGATGGTTTAAAATCAACATTTACTGTTGAACCTATTGCAGTACCAAAAGATCCGAATAATTTCTCGTTTTCGGTGACATCTGATACACATGCGACAGACTATACAAATTATTTCTTTAATATGATTAATAATGATGGATCAAATTTTGTAATACAAAATGGGGATTTAGTTGATAATGATTTGCCTGAGCAATGGTCAAAAGCAAATGACCAGCTAAAATTAATAGATAAACCTATATTCTTCTCACCGGGAAATCATGAGGCATTTAAAGGAAATCTTAATAATTTTATAAATTATTATGGATTACCGACATATAGCTTCGAATATGGAAATTCATTATTTATATCATTAAATAGTGCATTAGGCCAAAGTATAAGTGCATCAGACCCTACTCAATTTGACTATTTAAAAAGAGTTCTTGAAAAAAACAATAAAAAGAATGTGTTTATATATACACATGTTCTTACAAGAGATAATTTTGGAACACAGCACCAAATGCTTAAATCAGATGCTGACGAATTAGAAAGTATTTTAAGCGATTATAAAAAATCAAATCCTGATAAAAATATTAATGTCATATTCGGACATATACATTCAGTACAAAGCTGGGACTTAAATGGAGTAACATATACTGTATCAGGTGATGAAGCTGGTAAACAATATGTAAAACCAGAAGATGGCGGAATATTAGCTTATACCAAGTTTAATGTAAGTGGCGACAAAGTATCACATGAGTTTATACCACTTGTAAAGAATGTATCTATCAAAGATAACTCACTTAAAGATGGTATTTTAGAACTCCCACTTGGTGCGACGAAAAAATTAAATTTAGTTGGAGATTTTTCGATTCTATATTCAGACTATATAATATCATTAAGTAATTTTAAGGATATATCAGCAAAGTGGAGTTCAGATAAACCTGACATAGTATCTGTATCAAGTGACGGAATAATAACAGCAAATAAACCTGGGACAGCTTATATTAATGTCGATGTTTCTGGAAAAAGTTACGCTATAAAAGTCGATGTACCAAAAGTAAAGGAAGATTTAAATGGGGATGGGAAAATATCAATAGGTGATATAGGAATACTGGCAAGGGATTATGGAAAAGACAGTAAAAGCCCGGATTGGGATAAAATAAATTTCGAAGATTTAAATAATGATGGCAGTATAGATATCGACGATCTTGTGACTGTAGCTAAACTTATTTTAAACTAGAATCAAAAACAATATTATAAAATAAGAACAGGTAATAGACCTGTTCTTATTTTATAATATGGGACAATTCTTCAACATTTTTATATTTTCTTTAAATAGTTTTTTACTTTCCGTAAAATGCGAAACATCTTTTTTGCCTACAATAATAATTAATCCTTTTTCATCATTGTCCATTGTAACATCCTTTATATATCACAAAGTTATAATAAAAATTTGTTAATTTTTTCAGGATATAGGAGGAAATACTTTTTAATTTTAATTGATTTCATCCGAATTGAAGATAAATATTTCTAGGATTTTTATAAGGATTTTAAAAGGTTCTATAGAATAATAATATGAAGATGATATATCAAATTTATTAATAAGAATATTCAAGAAATCTAAACTCTATAAAACTTTAATATAATATATCCCATGGATAAATTTAATATTATTTTAACAACAATTTAATATTTGTTTAACAATTGCGATATATTATTTAATTAGAAATTTAGAAAAAATATCAAAGTGAAACCATTAATGTAATAAATAACCAATACAGTTATTGGTGTTATTGCTTGCAATTTTTTAAAATTGTCATAAATTACAATGAAAATAGTAAGAGGCTAAAAAATAAAGGATTGTAAAAGCCTTAGATGCAAATAAAATTGCCTTTTATAGGAAAGTGACTGTAGATGTAAAACAGAAGTAAGTAATGAAGATGTCAAAGCTGAAAAAATAGCTGTAATTAATTAAAACGATGGAGGCAAATATGATCTTATATAGTTTAAAGAGTCTATATTACAATAAAAAAAAATATATAATATTAGGTATATTAAGTACTATTGCATTTGGTTTTGTATATTTTATACTTCAAGTTTTAGATTATGTATCTAAAAAAGGAAATAGTGAGGTAAAAGCAGATATCAATTTTAATGTATTAATGATCACTTTTATCGTGGTATTTGTATTCTTTGCAGTTATGATAATATCGGCAGTCTTACATATCTTTTATAAAATGAGAAAGAATGAAATGCATATATTGAAGACATTGGGAGCTAACAACAAAACAATCAGTAAGATTTTTATTGGAGAATTATCGTTATTAAGTTTAATAATAAGTATTACAAGTCTGATTTTAGGACTTATCATTACTCACGAATTTTTTAATTATTATGATGTTAATATTAATCAAGAAATAGGTGTAATGGCTGAATTTTTGTTATTAAGTTATTTAATATTCCTAATAATAGGTATTTTACAATTTAGAAAAGTTTTATTAGAACACATAATCAAGAAAAATGCAAAAATTAAAAGTAGCAATTATTTATCGAAAATAATAGTTGGAGCAGTTTTTATTGTAGTCTCATTTTTTATAAGCTATAATATAGCAAAGTTAGGATGTTTTATAATAGGTGCTGCTATTTTAGTAAACCCCGCTTTATATTTTATTTTAAATGTTTTAGAAACAATTTTTAAAAGCTCGGTACCGCCAATTTATGTTTCTATAAAACAAATAAAATTTAATTTTAAGAAGGCTTCATCCCTTATAAATAATGTATCAATCTCAATCGTATTAATAGTATTATTATTTACTATGTATAATTCTGTAAAAATGAGTGGAATAGAATATTCAAAAAAGAATATGAAATTCAATCAACTTATTCAGCTTAACACAATCGTTCCAGATAATAAGATAAATGAGAATAATGTTTATAAGGCTTTGTCATTTGATGCTGTATATACAAAAAATAATATGAAGTTATTAGCAACTGGGATAGATAATGATTATGTGAAATTTGAAAATCTCGATATAAAGAATGGATCACTTTCAAATCTATTTAACAATAATAACAATTTGGTATGTATAATTCCTGAACTTATGAAAATAAATAATGGAATAAAAATAGGTGATACTATAGAGCTTAAGATTTTAAAAAAGACTGTCAATGCTAAAGTTGTTGGTAGCATATATACATACAATATAAATCAGATATACATTAATAAAAATGTACTCAGCAAAAAAATACTCGGCGCTGAAGGAGTTAGTAATACATATTATGCTATTGGAAATATTGATAATATAACTAAAAAGCTAAATGAATTAGATATAAAATATGATGTAATAAGTAGAGATAGACTTATCGAAGAATATAAGAATGGAATTTTAAAAGGGACAGAAATGATTGATACTTTTTTATATATTTATTTAGTTATAAGCATATTTATGATTATTAATATGTTTCTAATGTCTTTAGAAGAGAGAAGTAGATATAATAATTCATTCAAGTTGATAGGCATGAGAAAACTAAGGATCATTTTGATGAATACTTTTGAGGGGATATTTATAATAATAGCTGGTAGCATATTAGGGTTAATATTTGGAACTATATTGACTAATGGATTGCCGTCATTTGTAGAAAGTTCATACGGAATAAGAATGCGCAACTTTATTCCATGGACATTATTATTTGATATTGTTGTATGTGCTCAAGCTGTTACTATAATTGCTACATTTATATTAAGTTTATTTTCAAATGGTGAAGTAGGAACGAAACTAATAGGGAGGGAGGAGTAATTGATGCTAATAAATGTAAAGAATGTAAGCCATTCATATGATATGATAAATTTTATAATAAAGGATTTTAATTTGACAATTGAAAAAGGAGAAATTATTGCAATAATAGGTGCTTCTGGCAGTGGGAAAAGCACTCTACTAAACATTATTGGTGGAATAATAGAACCTACCAAAGGAGAAGTTTTATATGATAATGTTAATATACATAAGTTGAATAAAAGAGATGCCGAGACTTTCAAATTATCAAAATTAGGATACATATTTCAAAATTATAATCTGATACCATTTTTAAATGTGTTAGATAATGTATTATTACCTGTTGTTTTATTGAAGAAAAGTGTCAAAGAGTATAAAGACGAAGCAATAAGATTGTTAAAAGAATTGCATTTAGAAAATAAGATAAAAAGCAATATATTGGAGTTATCTGGTGGCGAACAACAAAGAGTTGCAATTGCAAGGGCTTTGATTCTAAAACCGATGATTATATTAGCTGATGAACCAACAGGCAATCTTGACAAAGATAATACAATTAATTTTATGAACATGCTGACAAGGTTAGTTAATGAAAGAAAAATCAGTGTTCTGATTGTTACACATGATATGGATGTAGCAGAATATGCCACAAAAGTTATAGATTTAAATAAATATAATTTTTAAAATAAAAAATGTAAATTTAATATAACAATATTTTAACCCAATAACTATTTTTACCTTTTCCTTTATTCTACATCAGGTATCGAATCATTTTCATGTGCCATTATTGTTTGAAAGAATCTAAGTGTCCATTCATTAGCTATTTTTCTATTTCCTTAAGGCAAAATATTTAACTTCCCGCTGCCATTAAATGCTTGACACAAATTTTAAATAAATAACATTATTTAATTAATAAAAACAGTGCTATAATTATTTATGTAGGAAATATTTTCATAAAAGGATGTGTTTTTATGGAGAATTTTGATTTTGTATGCCCAACAAAAATTATTTTTGGTAAAGATACTGAGAATAGAGTCGGCGAAGAAGTTAAGAAATATTCAAACAAGATAATGCTTATATATGGCGGTGGCAGTATAAAAAGGACGGGACTTTACGATAAAGTTATAAATTCATTAAAAGAAAATCACATTGAATACATAGAACTATCTGGTGTTAAGCCTAATCCGAGGTTAAGCTTGGTTAATGAAGGTATCAAGATATGCCGTGAAAATAATATAGACTTTATATTAGCAGTTGGCGGTGGTAGTGTAATAGATACCGCAAAGGCTATAGCAGTTGGTGTACTTTATGATGGTGATGTATGGGATATATTTATAGGAAAAAGTGTGATAGAAAAGGCACTTCCAGTAGGTGTAATATTGACACTCGCGGCAACAGGAAGTGAAGCGAGCGACAGTGCTGTTATAACTAATGAAAATGGTTGGTACAAAAAAGGGATACATTCAGATTTAATAAGACCGCAATTTGCTATAATGAATCCAGAGCTTTTATATACATTACCGCCATATCAAACAGCAGCAGGCGCAGCCGATATTATGGCACATATCATGGAAAGGTATTTTACGAATGTGCGAAATGTAGACCTTACAGATAGACTTTGTGAAGCAACACTGAAGACTGTCATAAATAATGTACCCTTATTAATGGAAGATCCTAAAAACTATAATGCGCGAGCAGAAGTGATGTGGGCTGGTACAATTGCCCACAATGGCTTACTCGATACTGGAAGAGTCGGTGACTGGGCATCACATAAGATAGAGCACGAACTAAGCGCAATATACGATATCGCACATGGTGCAGGACTTGCAATAATATTTCCAGCATGGATGAAATATGTTTATAAGCACGATATTAATAGATTTGTACAGTTTGCAGTAAGGGTATGGAATGTTGATTTGTCATTTGAAGATTCAGAAGCTATTGCACTTGAAGGTATAAAAAGGCTTGAAAGCTTCTTTAAAAGCATAGGGCTTCCAACATCATTGAAAGATGCAGGAATAAATGCTGACAGGATAGAAGAGATGGCAGACAAATGTACAGTGAATGGCAAAGTGACTGTCGGTCAATTCGTAAAACTTAATAAAGATGATATAATCAACATATATAACATTGCAAAATAAAGTGATATATAAAAATATCCTGATATTGAGTAGAAAAACTCACTATCAGGATATATTTTTTGTGCATATTTATATTTTATTAATAAAAATTTAATATTTGTCATGTATAATATAAATATGTACAAAAGTATAAGAAAAATTGTGAGGTGCAAAATGGGAGAGAAGATTTCAATGAAGCGAATTATGCTTTATATAATATTTGAACTGATTTTAGCAATTATAGTTATGCCAGTATTAATATTTTATGGACCATTTACAAATATAAGAAATACTTTAGTTTCCACGGCAATGACGACATTTAGCCATAAATATCTTGCAACATTATTTTTGCCGCAAAGCAAGATAGATGAGATAATGAAAAATATGAATAACATTGGTTCTGGAAGTAGCAATAGCAGTTTATTAAATTTTAAAAACAATCATGACAGCACAATTGAAGTAAATGATATATCAAGCAACAAATTTAAAGGAAAGGTAGTTTTGATACATGACCCCACAAGGATACAGGTAGGTATGTCAAGCAAACTGCCTAAGGAAGGCGAAACTGTAAGTGAGATTGCAAAAAACAATGATGCTATAGCTGCTATAAATGCGGGTGGCTTTATCGGATTTGTAGATGGAAACTGGACAGGTAGTGGTGGAACACCAGGCGGAATCATTATACACAATGGAAAGCTTTTATATAACAATGCATATAGCAAAGATGGCAAAATAGATCTTATAGGTTTTACAAGCGATGGTAAACTTCTTGTTGGGAAATATACTTTAGACGAGATTAAAAATATGGGAATAAAAGAAGCCGTTAGTTTTAAACCGGCATTAATAGTAAATGGAAAGCCGATGATCCCTAAAAATAGTGACGGCGGTTGGGGTATTGCTCCAAGGACAGCTATAGGGCAGAGAAAAGATGGTACGGTAATATTCTTGGCTATCGATGGAAGGGCAATATCAAGTGTAGGTGCGACATTAAAGGATGTCCAAAATATAATGCTTGATTATGGAGCATACAATGCCGCAAATCTTGATGGTGGATCATCGACAACACTTTACTACAAAGGAAAGGTAATAAACAATCCATCAAATCCCCTTGGTGAAAGAACAGTCCCGACAATATTTTTTGCGAAATAAAATGTGGAGGTATTATGAGAATTTTAAAAAGAACATTTACTTGGATTATAATCCCATTGTTAATAGAGATGGGGATATTATACTATATTAATAATTTTTATTTATCGTCAACAAGCACTTTTCATATAAAAAAGATATATACAGAAAATGATACGTTGAAGAAGACAATTGAAGTGGATATACCGGAGGGTGCTCAAAGTGTAAAAGCATCATATGATGGAAGCTATGTATCTTATTTATTAAATCATCAAATTATTATTGTAGATACAAAGACACAAAATATAAAGAAAGTAGTTGCAGCAAGCAATTTTATTGATTATTATACATGGTTAAACGACAGAAACAGACTTGTCTATTTTTACAAAACATATAGTCAAGGCAGAGAAGCCATACAATTAGAAGCATATGACCTTGATATAAATAATAAAATAAAAATTGACAAGCTAATATATGCACCACGAAATAGTCATATTGACAATGTTACATTGTCGCCATTGACGAACATGATATATATAAATATTGTTGATAGAAACGGATATAGTTATCTCTATCGTGTCGACATAATGGGGCAAATAGCAAACTTGAAACTTCCGATTAAGAGAATAACGAGAATGTATGAAGTTCAAAGAAAAGATGTACTTTTTTATGAATCATCAAATGGCATTGTTAGAGTAATAAAAAATGGCAGTGGATATACATTTTTAGATGGTGGATATTCATTAATAGGTATTGACAATAAAGATAATATTTATGTCGGAAAACTTGAAAATGGTAAGGTCGTAGAAATATACTATGGTTCTATTGATACGAAGATGAAAAATTGGAATCATATAACACTAAATCATCCAATTGAGACGGATAAAATTATGATACTTCCGAAAAACAATGTTATTGCCGTTACTTTTAATGATATGGATTTGATTGATGTCAATACAGGTGATACTATAAATGGAAATGGTAAAATAATAGGTGTAAATGCAAATTATATAATGTATATGAATAACAATAAAATTATTTTGAAATTACAATAATGTCGATTTAATATCGGCATTTTTTTACCACTGTTAAAAAAATTTACAGAAAAATTGTTTAATATTTTCTATAATGTGCTATAATAAATTACAAAGCTATGAGGAGGTGCAATTCATGGAACTTCTCAATCTAAAAGACAGTTATAATTTTTTAGTATGTGGTGATTCAATATCAAAAGGTGTTGTATTTGATAAAAGCAAAAATAAATATGTACTATTGAAAGATTCATATACTAATTTGCTTGAAGGAAGCTTAAAAGGCACCATAGACAATGTAGCGAAATTCGGCAGCACCATTTTAAAAGGAATTGACAGACTGAAGAAGGAACTCATAAAAGTCAAACCTGATGTAGTACT
This sequence comes from Thermoanaerobacterium sp. RBIITD, assembly GCF_900205865.1. Taxonomy (NCBI): domain Bacteria; kingdom Bacillati; phylum Bacillota; class Clostridia; order Thermoanaerobacterales; family Thermoanaerobacteraceae; genus Thermoanaerobacterium; species Thermoanaerobacterium sp. RBIITD. The sequence continues at coordinate 1,102,244 of NZ_LT906662.1, read as the reverse complement.
TATTGAGTTTGGCGGAAATGATTGTGATTTTAACTGGGATAAGGTAGCGGAAAATCCTCATAGTGAGCATATGCCAAACACAGATTTTAATGTATTTAAAAATTCCCTTAATGAATTAATAGATTCTCTTAAAAAATCAAAGATTATTCCAGTACTTTTAACATTACCACCCATTGATGCAGATAGATATTTTAAATGGATCAGTAAAAACAATGTTGATATGGCAAAAAATATTCTAACATGGCTTGGAAGCGTTACGAAGATATACTGGTGGCAGGAAAAGTATAATTCTGCTATTTTGAGTATTGCCCGTAGCACAAGGACAAGAGTTATTGATATAAGAAGTGCGTTTCTTGAAAACCCTGATTATAGACAGCTCATTTGTGATGACGGCATACATCCAAATGAAGAAGGGCACAAAGTCATAGCAGAAAAGATAATGGATTATGTTAAAACACACTATAATTTTTTACTTAAAAACCCACAAATCTAAGGGCATATATTATTATAGAGAAAATCGACAAATTTTTTAAATAGCTCTGACAAGTATTTGTCTTTATGATAGATAATATTGAAATTTCTTAAAAACCTTACACCTTCTATCTTTACTTTTACAATCTTTCCGCTTTCTAATTCATCTTTTATAGCAAGCTTAGATATTACGGAAATACCGATATTGGCCTCAACGGCTTTTTTTATCGCCTCAATACTATTTAATTCAAGCTTTATGTTATAATTTGCATTATGTTCTTTCATGGTATTTTCAAATACCTCTCTTGTTCCACTTCCCCTTTCACGGATAATCATATTTTCTGATGCTATTTCTTCTACATTAACAATTGGATTTTTCGCCCAATGGTGATCTTTTGAACATATAAGATATAGTTCATCATTTAAGTAATGCCTAACAATGATATTACTTGAATGTATCGGGCCTTCAACGATTCCTAAATCTATATCATTATCCAATATCATTTTTACAATTTCAGATGTATTATCAATAAAATAAGGCAACTCAATATTTTCATAAACATTAATAAATTTACCAATTATAGTAGGGACCAGGTATGTACCTGCTGTTCTGCTGGCACCGATTCTAAGTCTTCCCATCTTCATATTTGAAATATTTTTTAATGTATTTTGTGTTTCATTTATAAGTACCAAGATTTTTTTACTATAATCTTTCAGTATTTCCCCTGCATATGTCAAAACAAGCTTTTTTCCGATTCTATCAAATAGCTTAATATTATATTCTTCTTCTAAATCAGATATAGATTGGCTAATAGCTGGTTGTGTCATATAAAGTTTTCTTGCTGCTTCTGACATGCTTCCACAGCCGCATACTGTTAAAAAAATATTTAATTCTCTTAAATTCATTTTTTCATCACCATAAGTAAAAACTTATATATTTTATAATATTATATTATTTTACTTATGCAAAAACAAGCCTTACAATAATGTGTGAGGCAATATTAATAAAAATACACCGTTGTCATTCTGAGCGAAGCGAAGAATCTCGGATTTTAGAGGATTACAGGTTTTTGAGTTTTAATAAATGAAAGGAATGATAGTTAAGATGCTATTCAGTGAAGGAAAAATAGGAAATATGAGATTAAAAAACAGATTTGTCATGCTGCCGACTGTCACAAATTTATCAAATGATGGTTTTGTTAGCGAAGGGGAGATAGGCTATTACGATAGACGGTCAAAAGATGTTGCTTTGGTGATAGTTGAAGCTTGTTATGTAAATAAATTTGGCAAGTTCTTTAAAAATCAGTTGGGCATAGACGAAGATGATAAGATAGAGGGGCTTAAAAAGCTTTCTGATGTACTTCATAGAAATGGAGCAAAGGCGGCAGTTCAGCTTGCTATGCACAATCCTAAGTATAAGCCGACTGATTTTACAAAGGAAGACATAAAAGGGTTTGTCAAGGACTTTGTAGATGCTGCTATTAGAGCAAAGAAAGCGGGATTTGACGCAGTAGAGCTTCATTTTGCCCATGGATGGTTTGTAAATCAATTTTTGTCTCCAAATGTAAATAAAAGAGATGATGAATATGGCAAAGACTTTGAAGGAAGAGCGAGATTTGCACTAGAGATATTAAAGAATGTAAAAGGCGAAGTGCCGGATATGGCTGTGATATGCCGTATAAATGGAAGCGACTACACGGATGGGGGATTTGACATAGAAGAGAGCATAGAACTTTCGAAGCTTTTAGAAGAGTACGGCTTAGATGCACTAAATATTTCATCAGGCGTAGGCTCAACGTCAGAGTACCACATATCGCCAATGGCCATAGATGATAGACCGCTCATTGAATTTACTAAGAAAATTAAAGACAACGTGTCTATTCCTGTTATAGCGGCTGACAAACTTGGTGTTGCAGATGACTGGGAGAGCATAGTAAGACAAGGCTATGCAGATTTTATAGGGATTGCAAGAGGATTAATTGGTGATCCTGACTGTGTTGTTAAATACATCGAAGGAAGAACTGATGAGATAAAATACTGCATCCATTGCAACCAAGCATGTATTGCGTATATACAAAAAGGACTTCCTGTATCATGCATGATGAACCCTACTGTAGGCAGGGAAAAAGAATTTGATGTAATTGCAGAAGATAAGCTTAATGTAGCTGTAATAGGCGGTGGACCTGCTGGTATGGCGGCTGCCAAATATCTTGCGAGAAAAGGTCATAACGTAGAATTATTTGAGAAAAACAATTACCTTGGTGGTCAATTGAATATTGCAAAAGTACCACCATATAAGGCTGAGATAGGAAAAGTAATTGACTACCTTGAGATGGATTTAAAGAAGTACGGCGTAAAAGTTAATTTAAATCATGAAGTGATACATGATAAATTAGAGAAGATGAATTATGACAAGGTGATTATCGCGACAGGCTCAATTCCAAAGAAATTGGATATTGAAATGGATATAGTACCATTAAGAGCTATAGACGTTTTAGATGGCAAAATACCGACGGGTGATAATGTTGCAATCATAGGTGGTGGTTTAACAGGGCTTGAAACTGCTGAATATCTTGCTACAGTGGGTAAAAGTATCACAATCATAGAATTACTTGATGATGTCGGGAAAGATATATATCCTATGATAAAGAAAATTCTTCTTGAAAGGCTTAAAAAATATGGCGTAAATATTATTACAGATGCAAAAGTAGATAAGATAAAAGGCAACAAGTTGGTGTACAATAGAGATAATACAATTGATATTGATGATGTAGTAATTGCAATTGGCAATATTTCTGACAATACATTTAAAGATATAGAAAATGGTGATAAATACTATTTCATTGGAGATTGTAAAAATGTTGCAACAGCAGTAGAGGCAATAAGGGATGGCGCAGAACTTTCACTTGTTATATAAAATTATTCAGAAAGGGTGATATTTATGGCAATAGATGATAAATATATTGACATTGACGGTGCTAAGATTCATTATCTAATAAGTGGTGATGGCGAAAAAGATACTGTTCTTCTATTGCACGGTAAGAAATTTACAGCAGATGATTGGAGAAACGCTGGGATAATTGATTATATTATTAATGAAGGTTATAAAGTACTTGCTGTCGAAGTGCCAGGCTATGGAAAGTCTGAAATGCTTGATATTCCTTATGAAGAGTTTATAAAAAAATTTGCTGATGATTTAAATCTTGATAAATTTCATATTGTTGGACCATCTTTCAGCGGTGAGATATCGATAAAATTTGCATTAAAATATCAGGATATGCTAAAATCTCTTGTTATTGTAGACAGTATAAATGTTGACAAATACAAAGAAAGGCTAAAAGAAATAAAAGTTAAGACACTCATAGTATGGGGCAATAAGGACGATGTTGCGCCGTACGAATTTGCAATGATGCTAAAACAAAATATACAAAATGCAAAACTGTATACATTCGATGTTCTAGGTCATACTTGCTACTTTGATAAACCTGATATATTTTCTAATGAATTGATTGAATTTTTAAATCAAACTTAAACGCAAATATGATTATGCATATACAAAATTAAACTAATAAATATGATAAAACCTGTTCTTGCATAAAGAACAGGTTAATTTTATTCATTAATATTCATAAACATTACATAAATTTTACTTACACTAAACAACATAATTTTATCACACAATCGGTTATTTGACAAGATAAAAGATGCAAATTTGAGAGAAAAGCAGCTAATTATAACTGTTTTTGATGGAAAACATGTGATATTGCATTAATACATTTGTAAATTAAAAGATATTGCGATAAAATGAATTTTACCGTCATGCAAGGAGGTAAAACAATGAGAGCATTAGAACATCCATCGTACAGCGAAGAAAAACAGAAGCTTCAAAAAACTATAGAGTGGATTGAAGGTGAGATAGCAAAAAGTGAAGAGGAAGGCAAGATATTAGAGAAAAAGATATCTGAAACTCGAAAGGAAGTGAAGTCAGCACTTGACGAAAGGATAGTTTTACAGAAGCAGCTTAAGATGAGCAATGAAAGAAAACTTAGAAGGTATAAAGAATCGAAGAGCAAACCGTACTTTGGGCGTGTCGACTTTAAGGAAGACGGTGATGATAAGATAAAAAAACTCTACATTGGCAAATACGGTTTAAGCGATGAAAAGCACGATGAACCTGTCGTCATCGATTGGCGATCTCCTATTGCAGATATTTATTACAGTGGTGAAGCTGGTGCAGTATCTTACAAATCACCTAGTGGCGAAATATCTGGCGAAATAAAGTTAAAGAGGAGGTACGAAATAGAAGAAGGTGAACTTCTCAATATTTTTGATGAGAAATTAAAAGAGATGATCTTGGATGACGAATTTTTAACGTCGTCTCTTGAGAAGAGTGCTGATAATAGACTTAAAGACATAGTTGCAACGATACAAAAAGAGCAAAATGATATTATAAGGGCATCATTAGATAAGGCTTTGATTATACAAGGTGTTGCAGGAAGTGGAAAGACGACAATTGCACTTCACCGGATGGCATATCTTATTTACCAAAATCAGAGAAATAAAGGAAGAGAAGATTATTACATGGTAATAGCTCCAAACAAACTTTTTCTTAATTACATATCTGATATTTTGCCGGATCTTGGCGCTGATGATGTCCTGCAGACGACATTTGAAGATTATGCATTAAAAATTACAGGGATAAAAGGAAAGCTAACAGTGGCAAATGATAAAATATCATATCTTTTAGGAGATGCGCCCATCGACGAAAAACGAAAGACTATGATGGTATCAAGATTCAAGGGAAGCTTGTTATTTAAATCAATTATCGATAACTATTTCAAACAGTTTTTATATAAGTACATTCCTGACTGTGATATAAATATTGATGGAAACATTATTTTTACATCAATAGAGCTTAAAAAGTTATTTATTGAAAATTTTGTCTACTTGCCATTACAGAAAAGGAAAGAGCAGTTTATATCGTATTTGAAGAATAGACTAAAGAAAAATAAGGAATTAATTGCAGACGGTATTGAAAGGGCGTATAGCGAAAAAATCAGATATGTTAAGGAAAATATTGATGACAATGAGTTAAGGCAGTCTAAGGTAATTGAACTGTATGATCTTAGAGATAGAGAAGTAGGAGATATACCAGCTAAAATCGACAAAGCGATTAATGATTATTCTGAAAAATGGACCCAATTAGATACAGTTAAAATTTACAGAGATATAATGAATTTTGAGACCATTAAGAAACTTTCGCATGGTAAAATCGAAGACGAAAAAATCTCGTATATATGTGATTATACAAAAGCGATGCTTGACAAAGACAAAATAGAAAACGAGGATTTAGCGCCGCTTTTGTACATACACAAGTATTTGTTTGGTTTAGATGATGCAGGCAAATTTACCCATATAGTCGTCGATGAAGCACAGGACTTTAGTGAATTTAAATTCTATTTAATAAAAGAAATCGTGAAGGGCGATTCTATAACGATAGTGGGAGATGTTGCACAAGGCATATACTCGTATAGAGGAATAAAATCATGGGATGACTTAAACAATCATGTGTTAAATGGCAAGGCGACGTATAAGATGCTTAAGAAAAGCTATAGAACGACTGTTGAAATAATGGAATACGCCAACAGTGTAATTGACAAAAGCAAGAATAAAAGTATAGTAAAAGCAGAGCCTATTATGAGGCACGGTGATGTACCAGAGATTGTTAGAATAAGAGACTATGACGAACTGATTCATGATATTTTAAATAATTTGCAGAATGATGAGCTTACGACAGCGATAATTTGTAAGACAGATGAAATGACGAAAAAGATATATGAAAGTTTAAAAAAGGATATAGATGACATTGCATTGATTAGCGATAAAACGGAAGTATATAAAGGCAGGAAAATCGTGATACCTTCGTATTTGTCTAAAGGATTGGAATTCGATACGGTGATGATTCCTGATGCAGATTCATACAATGATACAGAACTAGAGCTTAAATTGTTTTACGTTGCAATAACGAGACCACTTCACAAACTTAAATTATACTACATGGAATGATTTAAACGAAAAATACAAATTGATATATGTAAAATTAAGCACTACTACATCAAAATTAGTGCTTTTGTATAGCTGACTTATTTTTTAGTAAGCATATAGAGAAATAATAATACATTTTATCCTAATTTAGTATAAAAATGTTAATAAATTAGTACTTTTGGTCAATTGACATAATTTTTGGTAAACATATAATTAATTATAAGAAGGTTATCGATGACCTTTGACGATAAAATTTTTAAAAGGAGATGTTATGATGAAAAAGATCCTAGTATTACTTATTTTGTGCTTGACGTTAATTTTTCCTACGACCATTGGCTTTGCTGCGACTGATGTATATAAACAAACCAATGATGAAAATAAAGATAAGAACAATTTAATAAGTAATAGTTTGATAAAACCTGAAATTCAAATTGCGTATGTCACAGAACATAGAACGTCTACTTGGTTTGTAAATTACGACTTAATGATACGTCAACTTAATCTAAAAATTGGAAACTTAACTCATATTGTTAGTTATAGTTGGGATGAAACTTGGGAAGTAAATGCAGTGACAGGAGCGAAAATTAGATTAGTATCATCGACAACTCCCAAAATATATGATGGTTCTTATACTTTAAATGCAATGGCGGTTGTTGATGTTACAAAAGAGGAGATTGCACCAGATGGTTCTTACTATGAAACTGTTGTAAAAATATTATATACGGAACCAAATACAGGTATATCATATACAAACATTATAAGTCCGACAACTTATGCGACACAATTACCAAAACCAAGTACGTAATAAACTCATATATATGTTTCAAACGTGTAATTAGATTTTCAACAAGGGGTAGAATGAAATAGTTTTTTAATTTATAGCTACCCCTTTATTTTATTTATTTGTTTAAGTATATTCAAAGTAAAATTTAGAAATGTAAAATAATGGGAAGGTGCTATTTTATGAGAAAAACAATCTTTGTATTAATTTTATCAGTATTTTTATTTTCTACTCTTTTATCTTCGTGTACAAAGGAAGACTTAAATAAAGAATTAATTGGAGCAGTGAAAAAAGTTGAAATATTAGACAATAAGTATTCAAATTTTTATATAAACTGGGATGAATACATTAAAGAACTTAATAATATGTTTGTAGAAAACTATTTTATTGGAGAGCATTTAGCACGAGCATATATGCCACCGTATATTGTTTTATCTCAAGATTTAATAAATATTATTAAAGAAAAAGGACATGAACTATCAGATGATGAGCGAAGCAAAATAGTTAATTTGTCCAAAAAGTTTACTATAGATATAAGCACTCAGATATCTGATGTATACAGCATTGGAGACTATAAATATGTGTTTACAAAGACAAAAATAATGGCTAATTATAAATCAAGTTATCGCTATTTGTATTCAGTGAAGAAATATACTTTTACTAAAGACGGATATGGGTGGAAAATTGCAAAAGTTGACACTAAATATTTTAACAGCGAAATCGATATGACTAGATATAATTCTACAATTGACGGTCAAAAAATAGTTTATCCATTAGAGATCAACCCATTAAAAAATGATTAACATTTATAAAAAATCAATAAAAAAGAGTTAACCGTCTGAAAAATGCAGTTTTCAAGAGTACAATTATAAATTTTATAACAACCGCTCTTTTAGCATTAGGGCAGTTATTTTTTTATTCAAATCATAGCATTTTAAGATAGTGCTTGATATGGATTAACCATTACTACTATGTCATTTAAAATCTTTCTAAAAAATTTTTTTATTTTTAAGAAGGATTTTTTAATTTTGTGTAGAATATATAATATATAAGTTTGTTGGATAGACAAACAAATAAAAAGGAGGACATAAAATGAGCAAATATTTTGAGAAAGTATCAAAGATTAATTATGAAGGACCAAAATCGAATAATCCATATGCATTTAAATTTTACAATCCAGATGAAGTAATCGATGGCAAAACAATGGAGGAGCACCTTCGCTTTTCTATAGCCTACTGGCACACGTTTACAGCTGATGGAACAGACCAATTCGGAAAAGCAACAATGCAAAGGCCGTGGAATCATCTTACAGATCCTATGGACATAGCAAAAGCTAGAGTTGAAGCAGCATTTGAATTCTTTGAGAAGATAAATGCGCCTTTCTTCTGCTTCCATGACAGAGATATAGCTCCGGAAGGAGATACATTGAGAGAGACGAATAAAAACCTCGACGTTATCGTCGCTATGATAAAAGATTACCTAAAGACCAGCAAGACAAAAGTGTTGTGGGGAACAGCAAATCTCTTCTCAAATCCGAGATTTGTACATGGTGCATCAACATCGTGCAATGCTGACGTTTTTGCATACTCTGCAGCACAGGTTAAGAAAGCACTTGAAATTACAAAAGAGCTTGGAGGACAAAACTACGTATTCTGGGGTGGAAGAGAAGGATACGAGACACTCCTTAATACAGATATGGAGTTAGAGCTGGACAATTTTGCAAGATTCTTGCACATGGCTGTTGACTACGCAAAAGAAATCGGATTTGAAGGACAATTCTTGATTGAACCAAAGCCAAAGGAGCCTACAAAACACCAATACGACTTTGATGTAGCAAATGTTTTAGCATTCTTAAGAAAATACGATCTTGATAAATATTTCAAAGTAAATATCGAAGCTAACCATGCAACATTAGCAGCTCACGACTTCCAGCATGAACTCAGATATGCAAGGATAAATGGAGCATTAGGATCAATAGATGCAAATACAGGCGACATGCTTTTAGGATGGGATACGGACCAGTTTCCGACAGATATACGCATGACGACACTTGCAATGTATGAAGTCATAAAAATGGGTGGATTTGAAAAAGGCGGTCTCAACTTTGATGCAAAAGTCAGAAGAGCCTCATTTGAACCAGAAGATCTTTTCTTAGGACATATAGCAGGTATGGATGCTTTTGCAAAAGGCTTCAAAGTCGCTCATAAGTTAGTAAAAGACGGAGTATTTGATAAGTTTATTGAGGAAAGGTATGCAAGCTACAAAGAAGGCATCGGTGCTGAGATTGTAAGCGGCAAAGCAGACTTCAAGAGCTTAGAGAAATATGCATTAGAGCATAGCGAGATAGTCAACAAATCAGGCAGACAAGAATTGCTCGAATCGATCTTTAACCAGTATTTATTTACTGAATAAGTGAAGAGTGGTATGGGGACGTTATGTTTGCCACCTTCCAATTCATAAGAAATACAAAAGGGCAGATATTGCCTGCCCTATATTATAAAGATTAATAAAACGTTTTATGGAGGTAAATTTATGTATTTTCTTGGAATAGATTTAGGTACATCGTCAGTAAAGATAATACTTATGGATGATGGTGGAAAAGTTGTATCAAGTGTATCAAAGGAGTATCCTGTGTATTATCCGGAACCTGGGTGGGCAGAACAAAATCCAGAGGACTGGTGGAATGCGACAAAAGATGGCATAAAAGAGATTATTGCAAAAAGTGGTGTAAAAAGCGATGATATAAAAGGCGTCGGCTTAAGCGGCCAGATGCATGGACTTGTACTTCTGGATAAAGACGATAAAGTTCTAACGCCAGCAATACTATGGTGCGACCAGAGGACACAGGAGGAATGTGACTACATTACAGAGAAAATAGGGAAAGAAGGTCTTTTGAAGTATACAGGTAATAAGGCATTGACAGGCTTTACTGCTCCAAAGATCTTGTGGGTGAGAAAACACCTTAAAGATGTGTACAGCAGAATTGCCCACATCCTTTTACCAAAGGACTATATAAGATTTAAGCTTACAGGCGAATATGCCACAGAGGTTTCTGATGCATCAGGCACACTCCTATTTGATGTCAGCAATAGAAGATGGTCAAAGGATATGATAGACGCATTTGATATACCTGAAAATGCGCTTCCTAAGTGCTATGAATCGACTGATGTCACGGGACATGTGACAAAAGAAGCGGCGGATTTGACAGGACTTGAAGAAGGAACTATTGTTGTAGGAGGAGGTGGTGATCAGGCTAGCGGTGCTGTCGGTACAGGAACAGTGAAAAGCGGTATAGTTTCAGTTGCATTAGGCACATCTGGCGTCGTATTTGCATCACAGGATAAGTATGCAGCAGATGAAGAATTGAGGCTTCATTCATTCTGTCATGCAAACGGCAAGTGGCATGTGATGGGGGTAATGTTATCAGCAGCATCGTGCCTTAAATGGTGGGTAGACAATGTAAATAATTACAGCAGCAACAGTATGACATTTGATGGACTTCTTGAGGAAGCAGAAAAAGCACAGCCGGGAAGTGATGGACTCGTATTTTTGCCGTATCTAATGGGAGAGCGTACGCCATATAGCGATCCTTATGCAAAAGGAAGCTTTGTAGGATTAAGCATAACTCACAACAGAGGTCATATGACAAGGTCCATATTGGAAGGCGTTGCATTTGGATTAAGAGATTCTCTAGAGCTTATTAAAGCTTTAAATATACCGGTCAATGAAGTCAGAGTAAGCGGCGGCGGTGCTAAGAGCAAGCTTTGGAGGCAGATCCTTGCAGATATATTCAATGTAAGGATAGACATGATAAATGCTACAGAAGGACCATCATTTGGCGCTGCTATAATGGCATCTGTAGGTTATGGACTGTTTAAAGATGTTTTTGACGCCTGCAGCAAGCTTATAAAAGTAACAGACAGCGTATATCCGGTACAAGAAAATGTTGAAAAATACAATAAGCTATATCCGATTTACGTAAGCTTGTATTCAAAATTAAAAGGTACATTTGAAGAGATAGCGAAGTTAAATTGAAAAGGTATAAATTCTTCAAAAAAGAAGTTCACCTCATATGCGTAATATTGATACAAAATCTTTAGAGGTGAACTCTTAATTATATTATGGAAAAATGATATCGCCTTTAAAAATGAGAGGGGAACGTGAAAATTATGAAATGCACAAAGGAGTACCGTTTGTCTTACACAGAGAGGGCAAAAGAGATAGTGGAAAAGATGACTCTGGAAGAGAAAGTGCATCTTATGAGCGGCAAAGTGAGCCTTAAGGATTTGATAAATGATGAAGCAAATGGAAATCATTACAATTATGTGCCATATCCTGCAGGTGGAAATGAGAGGCTCGGAGTGCCTGAGATGAAGTTTTGCGATGGACCAAGAGGAGCAGTGCAGGGGAATAGCACATGTTTTCCTGTGTCGATGGCAAGAGGTGCGACATTCGATACAGATTTGGAGGAGCGCATAGGGAGGGCAATCGGAAGAGAGATTAGAGCACACGGCGGGAACCTCTTTGGCGGTGTGTGTATAAATTTGCCGTACAATCCCGGATGGGGGAGAAGTCAAGAGACTTATGGCGAGGAGTCCTTTCACATAGGACAAATGGGATCTGCACTTGTAAGAGGTGTACAGGAGGAGAATGTCATAGCATGCATAAAACATTTTGCTTTCAACAGCATGGAAAGGTCCAGATTCAAGGTGAATGTCACTGCAGACAAGCGGACTGAAAGAGAAGTATACCTTTCACATTTTAAAGACTGCATTGATGCAGGAGCTGCTTCTGTTATGAGTGCGTACAATCTCTATCAAGGCAAACACTGTGGCCACAGTGACTACCTTTTAAACAAAGTATTAAAAGAAGAGTGGGATTTTGATGGCTTTGTAATTAGCGACTTCTTCTTAGGTGTAAGAGACACAGTAGAAGCAGCAAATGGCGGAATGGACATAGAGATGTGTCACACATTGTACTTTGGAGATAAGCTAATCAAGGCAGTTAAGGAAGGGAAAGTAAGCGAAGACAGGATAAATGATGCAGCACTGAGGATTGTAAGGACTCTTTTGGCATTTACTGAAGTAGACGATAAAGAGTACAGCAAAGATGTCATAAGTTGCAAAGAGCATATAGATTTAGCTTTGGAAGCTGCTGAAAAATGCATGACACTTATGAAAAATGACGGCGTGCTTCCGTTTTCAAAGGATAAGTCAAAGCGTGTAGCTGTACTTGGAAAGCTCGGAAATCTAGGCAATATAGGTGATTACGGCTCCAGCAGAGTATACCCAAAATATGTTGTTACGCCATTAGAAGGGGTAAAGAAGCTTCTGCCTGATTCTGAAGTAGTCTTTTACGATGGCGATGACTTAGAGAAAGCAAAGGAGATAGCAAAGGCGTCGGATGCTGTGATATTTGTCGTTGGATATGGTCCACACGATGAAGGAGAATACTCAGATACGATAGCTGATGAGATCCTCGGAAAAGATGATCCTATGTTAAAGTCAGTAGAAGAGGCAGGAGGGCAGATAAGTGTAGGTTCTCAGACGGGATATGGCGGGGACAGAGTAAAGTCGCTGGGCCTTCACAAAGATGAAATAGAGCTTATAAAAGCTGTAGGACCTATAAACAAAAATTCTGCCGTCGTCTTGATTGGTGGTAATATGATAATGATAAATGAATGGAAAGACGATGTGTCCGCAATATTAATGGCATATTATCCTGGAATGGAAGGTGGGACCGCAATAGCTAAGACGCTTTTTGGCGATGTAAATCCAGGCGGGAAATTGCCATTTGTCGTCCCATACAGGGAAAGCGACCTTCCTCATGTAGATTGGGATACTAAAGAGCAGCACTATGGCTACTATCACGGATATGCTAAACTGGAAAAGGAAGGCATAGAGCCTCTGCTGCCTTACGGGTTTGGCCTTTCATATACGACATTTAGCTTTTCAAATGAAAAATTTAGTGTAGATGGAGATGAAGTTGTTGCATCGTGCGATGTTCAGAATACTGGCAGTATGAAAGGTGACGAAGTTGTACAGATGTACGTTGGATTTAAAAATTCATCTATAGATAGGCCTGTAAAACTTTTGAGAGGATTTAAACGTATTACGCTAAATCCAGGCGAGAAGATAAGAGTAGAAATCAGATGCCCAATCGAAAAGCTAAAGTGGTTTAACCCAGATACAAATGAATGGGAACTTGAACATATGGATTATGAAGTTTACATTGGCAACAGCAGCTCAAATAAGGATTTATTAATTGGGAAGGTAACATTATAAAAATTTTTAATGAAGATAAAAAGAATGTGCAGTTTCATAGGAAAATTTTCGTCAAATTGTTAAACTTTCTACTGCGATTTTCGATTATTATGTTAAGGCAAAATCATTGAGACAACACATTCTAATATGGTATAATATGAAATTAGGTTGTTGGTGAAAACGAAGTAATGTAAGGTGATTTGATGATAACAGGTGACCAGCTATTAATTAAGCAGATTAACAAATCTATTGTACTTAATACAATACGCAAAAAAGTTATAATATCTAGGGCTGATTTAGCTAATATAACAGGATTAAATAAATCAACAATATCATCTTTAGTCGATGAGCTTATAAAAGATGGTTTTGTAGAAGAAGAAGGGCCTGGTGAGTCAAAGGGCGGCAGAAAGCCTATAATGCTCATGATAAACAGCCTCGCTGGCTGTGTTGTCGGCATTGACCTTGATGTAAATTATATACTTGTGATCTTGACAGACATACTTGCCAATATATTGTGGCAGAAGCGTATAAATCTAAAGATTGGCGAGGAGAAAGAAGACATAATAAGCAAGATAATTGACCTTATAGAAGAGGCTATATCAAACTCGCCAAAGACTGTAAAAGGCATATTGGGAATAGGCATAGGCGTACCAGGGATTACGGACTATAAGAGAGGAATTGTGCTAAAAGCTCCAAATCTCAAGTGGGAAAATGTTGAGCTCAAAAAGATTATCGAAGAAAAGTTTCATCTAAATGTCTATATTGATAACGAAGCTAATACAGGCGCGATTGCTGAGAAATGGTTCGGTGTAGGTAAAAACGCCAGAAATTTTATTTATATAAGCGCTGGTATAGGGATTGGCACAGGAATAATTATTAATAATGAATTATACAGGGGATCTGTTGGCTTAGCAGGTGAGATGGGCCATATGACGATAGATATAAATGATCATCTATGCACTTGCGGCAATAGAGGGTGCTGGGAAAACTACGCATCTGAAAAAGCGCTGTTTAACTATATTAAGGAAAGATTAGAATCTGGCGAAAAAGATGATTATTTGAATATTAAAAATATAAATAGTTTAGATATAAATGACATTGTGGATATTGCTGAAAAGGGCAGCAGCCTTGCAAAAAGATCGATTGAGGAGATATCAAGAAATTTAAGCATAGGTATAGTAAATATTGTAAATACTTTCAACCCAGACTTAGTCATAGTAGGAAATACGTTATCTGGAATTGGCAATTCTTTGTTAAATACGATAAGGGAATATATAAATAGTAAATGTCTTGTATCAAGGTACTATGATGTTGCGGTTGAAATATCAAAATTGGGAATGTTGGATCGTGCTGTAGGCGCTGTGACGCTTGTAATATCAGAACTTTTTTCATATCCAGGATTATAATATATACGGGGCCTTATGCTTGTCATTGTCAAGCATAAGCTCCGTATTTTTTTGTATTTGACTAGATTAAATATTAAGATAAAAATTATGAAAAATATTGTATAATATAATTAAGACTATTATTAAAAAGATGAATATTTTTATCAATTTGAAGCTTTTTTACGAGAGGAGAGATACGATGAAGATTACATTTTTAGGTGCTGCAAAAGAAGTAACAGGTTCTTGCTATCTTGTAGAAACTGAAAGTACGAAATTTCTGGTAGATTGTGGTATGTTTCAAGGAAGCGAGATAGAAGATGAATTCAACTATCAGGAATTTGCATTTGATGTAGATGAAATCGACTTTATGCTTTTAACACACGCACATATAGATCATAGCGGAAGGATTCCGCTTCTATATAAACGAGGTTATAAAAAGAAGATTTATGCAACTAAAGGTACTGTAGATCTTTGCGAATACATGCTGCAGGACAGCGGACATATACAGCAGATAGAGAATGAGTGGAAAAACCGCAAGAGAAAAAGGGCAGGAAAGTCTTTGAGAATGCCATTATATACTGCAGATGAAGGAAAAGCATCAATGAAGCTTTTCTGCGGAATTGAATATAACAAAATATTCACTCCATCAAAGGATATAAAAGTCAGATTCAATGATGCCGGTCACATGCTCGGTTCTGCAATACTTGAAATATGGGTAAATGAAGACGGCAAAGAAACCAAATTGGTATTTTCAGGTGACCTCGGCAATCGCGATATACCGATTTTAAGAAATCCTACAAATATTGATGATGCTGATTATCTCATATGTGAGTCAACATATGGTGACAGACTTCACGAGGATGTAGGCGACAAAGCTAAAAAGCTGATGGAAATTATCATAAAGACAATAAAAAGAGGCGGCAATGTAATAATACCTTCATTTGCTGTAGGAAGAACACAAGAATTATTATATGAAATTCATAAAGATAGAGAACTATACAAAGATGAAATAGAGTTTATAAACAAAGTACCGGTATATGTAGATAGCCCACTTGCTACATCTGTCACTGGTGTTTTTAAAAGACATCTTGAGTATTTTGACGAAGAAGCTCAGGAATACATTAAAAAAGGTGATTATCCTCTTGACTTTCCAAATCTGCATTTTACACATTCAATGGAAGAGTCAAAGGCATTAAATGACATAAAAGAACCTGTAATAATTATTTCCGCCAGCGGAATGTGTGAGGCTGGACGAATTAAGCACCATTTAAAGCACAATTTATGGAGAAAAAACTGTACAATTTTATTTGTTGGATTTCAAGCAAAGGGTACTCTTGGAAGAAGGATTTTAGATGGTGAAAAGACAGTAAACATTTTTGGTGAAGAAATAACAGTTAAAGCAGATATAGAATATATAGAGAGCTTTTCAAATCATGCTGATCAAAAAGGTATAATGACATGGATCAGCAACTTTAAAAAGAAGCCTGAAAAAATATTTATAGTACATGGTGAAGATGAAGCACAGATAGTTCTATCAGATAAGATTAAATCAGAATTAAATATTGATACTATAATACCTTCCAAGTATGATACATTTGATTTTGATGCTCAAAAAATTAATATTGCTGAAATTTCAAACGAAGCTGTAGAAAATGAGCTCATAAATAAAATAGAGGAAATGAAGATTGAAAACGAAAAGGTACTATCAAAAATCCAGGATATATTAAAGCAAAATAAGGGTAACATCCATAATATTGATGGAGATTTAGCAGCTTTTAATGATGCCATGACGAGATTAAAAAGAAAATTAAATTAAAAATTATGAGATGACATAAAACCGGTTGTATATTTCAGCTGAATATATTGACTATGTGATAAATGCATTGGTAATATCAGTGCTTTTTATTATATAATATTTTTATAAAAAGAAGGATTTTTAAAATTTGTGTAGAATATAATTATTATATATACCGGTTTCGTAAACTGGTTTCTATAAATATATATGATGGTGGTCTAATGAGTGATGATAATTTTAAGATAACAATTGACGATGTAGCAAAAAAGGCAGGTGTTTCAAAGACAACAATATCCCGCTTTCTTAATGGACGATATGAATACATGTCAGATGCAACAAGGGAGAATATCGAGAAAGTCATTGAAGAGCTCAATTACAGGCCGAATAATTTAGCACGAAGCTTAAAATCTAATAAATCAAGGCTTATCGGTGTTCTTGTATCTGATATAAGTAACCATTTTTCATCTATTCTCGTTAAAGGAATAGGTGATGTATGCAAAGAAAATGGATATAATTTGATAATCGCCAGCACCGATAATGACCCATTAAAAGAAAGAGAATATATATTATCATTGCTTGACAACAGTGTTGATGGGCTGATTATCAATACTGCCGGAGGAAATGACGACTTCTTAATAAGATTATCAAAAAAAGGACTGCCAATCGTACTTGCTGATAGAAGCATTAAAAATACAGTATTTGACACTGTTGTTGTAAATAATTATGAAGTTACAACAGAGCTTATACTGCATCTTATTAGTAATGGATATAGCAAAATCGGCTTTTTTACGGGAAAAATAGGAAATATAAGTACACGAACAGAAAGAAAACAAGCTTTTATAGATGTGTGTAAAAAATATTTAAAGAAAGATGAATGTAATTTGATATTCGAAATAGATAATCATTTAAATTCAATTGAAGAAAAATTAAAAGCGATGATAAATAGCAATAAAGGTGCTAGGCCGGCTGTATTTGCAGTTAATGGGATGGTATTATTAAATGTGCTTCAGGTTATTAACAAGTTGAATTTAAAAATACCTGAGGATATTGCAGTGTGTGGATATGATGATTGGGGATGGGCATCTCTTATACCGCCGGGTATTACGACTATATCACAGCCTTCATATGAAGTGGGAGTTGAGTCAGCTAAAAGGCTTATGTCAAGGATAAATAAGAATATAGAGGATAAACCTCAAAAATTAATACTCAATGCTACTCTTGTAATCAGGGGATCAACAAAATCCTATTAAATATATATTAATTATGAAAGGAAGAAGATTATGAGTATCAAGGAAATAAAAGAAAAAACAAAAAAAGGGATATTTTCGGTTATAAGGTGTAAAGACTATGAATTAGGAATGAAGATGGCAGAAAAGGTAATAGAATGCGGTATAAACATAATAGAAATAACATATACCGTTGAAGGCGCTGGAAAATTAATAAAGGAGCTAAAAAAGAAATATCCTGATAAAATAATAGGCGCAGGTACTGTTTTAGAATTAAGCCAGGCAGAGGAAGCTATAAGAAATGGAGCAGATTTCGTTGTGACGCCGTGCATTGTTGAGGAAGTTGCATCGTACTGCAAGAAAAATGATGTATTTTTCTCAATGGCAGCTGCAACGACGACAGAGATGTTTAAAGCTTATAAAATGGGATCAGAAGTTATAAAGCTTTTCCCTGGGGAATTTGTAGATTCCAAGATAATAAAGTCTCTTAAAGGGCCATTTCCATTTCTTGAATTTATGCCGACAGGTGGTGTAAATGACGAGAATATTAATGAATGGTTTGAAAATGGCGCATATGCGGTTGGTGTTGGTGGATATTTGACAAAGGGAATAAATTTTGACAATCTGGACCTTTTAGAAGAAAGAGCAAAGAGGCTCGTAAATGCAGTAAAGTAAATTGGATAAGTAGGTGATATTTTGGCAGAAGTTTTATTAGTAGGAGAACCCATGGCATTATTTATAGCTGAGGAAGAAGGGACACTTGATAAAGTAAATAAGTTTACAAAGGCATTGGCAGGAGCAGAAGCTAATGTTGCAATAGGGTTGTCGAGACTTGGACACACTGTAAAGTATGTGTCAAAGCTTGGCAATGACCCTTTCGGGAAGTACATTTATGAAAAATTGTTGGAAGAAAAAATTGATGTTTCATCTATAAAGTTTACCGATGAATATCCAACAGGGTTCATGCTTAAATCGAAAACATCGCAAGGTGATCCGGATATATTTTACTTTAGAAAGGGTTCGGCGGCATCACACGTGACACCGAATGACATTGATTGTGATTTAGATGAGTTGAAGCATATACACATTACAGGCATAACAGCGGCCCTTTCAAAGGACACATTGGATACGGTATATAGAATGATTGAGATTGGAAAAGAAAACGGCATAAGGATATCATTTGACCCCAATATACGAAAGAGCCTTTGGCAAAGCGAAGATGAGATGGTGTCTACATTAAACGACATCGCATCTAAATGCGACATAGTTATGCCGGGCATAAAAGAAGGCCTTATTTTGACAGGATCGGAAAATCCAGACGATATAGCTGATTATTACTTAGGTAGAGGCGTAGAAACTGTCATAATCAAGATCGGCGATAAAGGAGCATATGTTAAGACAAAAGGTGAGAGCTTTACTGTGAACGGCTATAAAGTGGAAAGAATAGTTGATACGGTTGGTGCCGGAGATGGATTTGCAACAGGTGTAATAAGCGGACTATTAGAAGGGCTTACACTTAAAGATGCAGTAAAAAGGGGAAATGCAATAGGAGCAATAATAATCATGTCACCAGGTGACAACGATGGACTGCCGGATAGAGAAACTCTCGATAAGTTTATGAAAGAAGATTAAATATGAGCCTTCTCACGATAGATAAACTAAACCGCTAAGACATAATAAGTCGAGGCGGTATTTTTATGTTCAAAAATACGAAAGCGAAAGATTTTATAGAAAATAACAGGAAAAAATAAATTTAGTTCGGGGAAATATATTAGTAAGGCATTGGTTATAGTACAGTTTTGCCACATTTGCAGTGAAAAATGTTAAGCTTTTCAAATACAACAAATGATAATATAATTGGTAATGAAAGAGGTGATAATTATCATACTCAATGAAAGATGTACTAAAATATTGACAAAGCTTGTAAATACAAGCCTCCCCATAAAAATTAATGAACTGGCCAGTTCATTTAAAGTTAGCTCAAGGACTATAAGATACGACCTTGATACAATTGATGAATTCTTAAAGTACAATAATTTGCCACAATTAATAAGAAAGCCTAATGTAGGTGTGAAATTTTCTGAATCATTAGAAGACAAAGATAAGGTATTAGAACTTTTAGATAACGTTAGCATTTATCATTATGCACTATCACAGAAGGAAAGAGTAAACATTATATTAAGCAATCTAATTGGTCAGAAGGATTACACAACAATTAATACACTTGCAGATAATCTTATGGTATCTAGAAGCACTATTATAAATGACCTCGATAAAGTAAGGAAATGGCTTTCTGATCATGGACTTGAGCTAAAATCAGCACCAAAGTATGGGATCAAAGTCTTAGGGGACGAAAAGAAACTTAGAAAAGCTGCGATAGAGCTTCTTACAGAGACTATTGATATAGAGAAGGCACTTGATATAGTAAAAATGCCTATGTACACAAGAATCAATGTTGGCATGGATAATGAAATTAAAAAACTTTTTGAGAATATAGATTTATCATACATCGAAGAGTGTATTAAAACTGCAGAAAGTGAACTGGAGACAGTATTTTCAGATGCAGCCTTTACAGGGCTTGTAATACACATTGCAATTGCAATAAAAAGAATAGAGCTTGGAAGAGACATAGTAATGCCAACTGATGAGCTTAAATCGTTGGAGATGACAAAGGAATTCAGCGTTGCTTCAAATATAGCAAAGATGCTTGAAAAACATTTTAAGGTTAATATACCGATTGATGAAATTGGTTATATTACAGTGCATTTATTGGGGAGTAATGTTACAAATAAAAGAAAGATTAAAGAAGAAAATTGGCTTGAATTAGAGCTAATAACTGAAAAAATAATAAAAAATGTAGAAAATGAAATCAAATTAGATCTGTCAAAAGATAGGCAGCTTTTCGAAGGACTTATAGAGCATATTAGGCCAGCGATATACAGGCTTAAACATGGACTTGATTTAAAAAATCCTATACTTGATGAAATAAAGAGAAATTACAGTAAACTTTTTGAAATTGTAAAGCGGAGCTTAAAACCTCTAGAAGAGTATACTGATAATGTATTAAACGATGAAGAAATAGGATACATTGTGATGCACTTTGGCGCGGCAATTGAGAAGATTAAATCATTAAATATATCGAAGCCGGACATTTTGGTTGTATGCGGTACAGGAATAGGGACAGCAAAGATGTTGTCTTCAAGGCTTCAATCAGTCTTCGATGTAAATATAAAAGGAACCGCAGCATACCATCAGGTTGAAGATATATTAAAAGAAAAACATGTCGACTTAATTGTATCTACAGTACCCGTTGATATAAAAAATGTTAAAACAGTTATTGTAAATCCATTATTAACTGAAATGGATATTGAAAAACTAAAGGGATTTATTAAAAATGTAAAATCAAATGTGGCGAAACTTGATGATATAGTTAAAATAATCGAAAAACATTGTAATATTGCAGATAGACAAAAATTAATAGAGGACCTATCAGAATATTTAAATGTTGCAAATGTTGGTGAAGAGAGAGGAGTTGCTGAACCGTTGTTAAAAGACCTTTTGACAGAAAAAACTATTAAACTAAATATAGAAGCGAAAGATTGGGAAGACGCAGTGAGGATAGGTGGTGAGCTTTTAGAAAAGGATGATGCCATAGAGCATAGATATATAGACGCTATGATAAATTCTGTAAAAGAGATAGGGCCATATATTGTAATAGCACCAGGCATTGCGATGCCACATGCAAGGCCGGAAGCAGGAGTAAAAAAGATAGGTATGAGTTTGATCACTCTTAAGAATCCCGTAAATTTCGGCAACAAAGAAAACGATCCAGTAAAAATTGTCGTATGCCTATGTGCAATAGACCATTCATCACACTTAAAAGCATTATCGGAGCTGGTAGAATTAATTGGCGACGACAAAATGATTGAAAAAATAATTAAAGCTAAAAAAATTGAAGAAGTACTAACTGTGTTATAATCAATAAAAATTTTAATGAGGATTAAATCAAGGAGCGATTGTAGATATGGAACCTATTAAAAAAGTTGCTGTCATAACTAGTGGAGGAGATGCGCCAGGTATTAATTCTGCATTATTTGGGATGATCAGTAAAAATACCGACATTGAAATATGTGGATTTAATGGCGGATATGATGGCATATTAAATTCAGAACCAATTTATTTTAAAGATATTAATTTAAGACAAGCTAATGTAAGTGGCAATTATATTTTACAAACTTCAAGAAGTACTGCACCAAGAACTGAAGAAGGCAGGGCAAAGATAATTAAACGTCTTAAATCTCTTGGTATAAATACACTTATTGTATGTGGTGGAGATGGTTCTTTCAAAGCGGCCGAATTATTGACTGAGCAAGGAATGCCATGCTTAGGAATTCCATTGACTATTGATAATGATATATATGGAACAGAATGTACAATTGGCTATAATACAGCAATTAAAAGAGTTACAGATGTATTGTATAGTTTGCATCAGACAGCTCATAATATGCCCGGAAGAATTTTTATGGTAGAGGTTTTTGGGGGAAATTCAGGACACATTGCATTAGCCAGTGCACTAGCGGGTGGGGCAGACATTGCTATAATTCCCGAAATGACTAGACGGCCTGAAGATATTGTAAATAGGATCAATGAAATACTAAAAAGTAAAAATGATTATGTAATAATAGTTTGTTCAGAGTCTGTATATGATACCAGAGATTATATTCCTGGTGATCAAGGAATATCCTTGCAAATAGGCAAAAAAATAGAGGAACTTACAGGCATGAGGGTAAGACATTCAGTGTTAGGATATTTTCAACGAGGAGGAGATCCGGATCCAGCTGATTCATTGTTAGCATTACAAATGGGTAGTTTTGCAATAGAAAGTATCAAGAATGGAAAGTCAGGATATATGGTTGGATGGGATCGTGGCAGGTGCGTTTTGGTTCCGCTATTTAAGGTAGTATCAAATAGAAAAGAACTTGATAATAATTTGTTAAAAATAGCTTTAGAAAAAGGAATGATAATTGGAAAGAAAATTACGTAGCTTGAACTATTTATTTTAGATTGAATGGATTGGGCAGCAATTTTGATGATGAAATACTACTTGTAAAATCAATTTAAGAATTAAATGTTTACAGATTTATCACAATATTATTAAAGATATAGAGGAGAAGTGGAATTAATTAAACTGAAAAAAATTTAAAGAGCTAAAGGAAGTGTTAGTAGACTTATAAATGAAAAATAATATAATTATTTAAAATTAAGTAGAATTATTAATGCATTTTATTAAATTTTAAGATGCAAGATAAATTTATTGTCTTTAATGATAATTATACGAGGAGGTAAGAAAATGTTAAAGATACTAATGGTTTGTGGAGCAGGATTAGGAAGTAGCTTTGCTTGCCAAATGAGTGTCGAATCTGTATTAAAGGAGCTTAATGTTTCTGCAATATTAGATCATGCTGATATTTCTTCAGTTGGCGGTTCAAATGCAGATATCATTATTTCTGCAAAAAACTTTGAACCACAGGTAAAAAGATACAACACTGACGCTACCGTTATATTTTTAAACGGGCTAGTTGATAAAAGGGAAATAAAAGAGAAGCTGATTCCTGTTTTAAAAGAAAAAGGCGAATTATAAATTTAATAAGGGGGATAATCATGGTAATAGTAAATTTCATAATTAAAAACATTTTAACACAAGCATCTATTACAATTGCATTAATATCATTAATTGGGTTAATTCTACAAAAGAAAAAAGTAGGAGAAATTATATCTGGGACATTTAAAACATTGTTAGGCTTCTTAGTATTATCTGCCGGATCTGGGATAATAGTACAATCATTAATCTATTTTGGCAAAATATTTACAAAGGGATTTGGACTTCAAGGCATAGTGCCATCTATCGAAGCAATTAATGGGCAAGCAATGAATAATTTACATCTTGGAAATGAGATTGCTTTAACGTTTCTAGCAATATTCATTGTTAATATAATCATTGCAAGATTTACCAAATGGAAATATATATTCTTAACTGGGCAAGCTATACTGTGGATGGCTACGATGACTACTGTATTCGGAAAATTTGCTGGATTAAGCGGAGCACCATTAGTAATTGTCGGTGGAATAGTTGGAGGAATTTTTGCAGTAGCGATGCCAGCTATCGCTCAACCTATTGTTCGCAAAATAACTGGTAGCGATGATATTGCATTAGGACATTTTTGCACAATTGGATATATTTTTGCAGCCGGAGTGTCCAAACTGGTTGGTGATAAAACTAAGTCAACTGAAGATATCCAATTACCAAAAGGATTTGAATTCTTACAAGATACGTACCTTTCTGTTGGACTTGTTATGATACCTCTTTACATTGTAACAGCTTTATTTGCAGGAGCTAAATTTGGTTCTCAGCTTTCAGGAAATGTCAACTATGTTGTATATGCATTTTTACAAGGAGTTCAATTTATTGTAGGAGTTTATGTGTTATTAGCGGGTGTTAGACTTTTGTTAGCTGAAATTGTCCCAGCATTTAGAGGAATTGCATTAAAAGTTGTACCAGATGCTAAGCCTGCACTTGATTGCCCAGTATTATTCCCGTATGCACCAAATGCTGTAACGATTGGCTTTGTAGGAACGACAATAGGCAGTGTTATTGCAATGTTCGTTTTGCCTATGTTTGGGTTAGCAATGATATTACCAGGAATGCTAACAAACTTTTTCGCTGGTGGTACAGCAGGTGTCTTTGCTAATGCAGCTGGAGGTAGAAGAGGGGCTATAATTTCTACCATAGCTCATGGATTCTTTATAACATTGCTTCCAGCATTATTAGTGATAAGCTTTAATAAAATGGGCTTTATTAATGCAACAGCAACAGATGTAGATACTGTAACAGCAGCACTACTTTATGCATGGATTATTACTCCAATTCTTAAAGCATTATAGTATATAGAAGGGGATATTGATGTTTTTTAAGAAAAATAAGAAAAAAGAAACTTCATCAATGGCAAATGGAGAAGATACTAAAAAATTAGATAAAAAGGAATTAATAGATGAAGCAGAAAATTTAATCAATACTATCGATTCAGTGTCAGGTGATGAGAGGATTAAAGTATTAAACAGGATTGGAAGTTTGTATTTTGAAGCAGATAAAATAGATGATGCTATAAAGTACTATGAAATTAGCATTAGCGAAAATAAGTCTCTTGGCAAAGCATATACAGAATTAGTAAAGCTGTATAATATCAAACGAAAAGAAGCCATAAGCAAAAAAGATGATGAGAGCATGAAGCATTATATAGAGAAAATTGATAGTTTACTGCAACTATCGAAGGATGTAATTCGTGGAAGAGTTTAAGATTAAAAATATATAAAATCTAGTACAATGCAATATTTTCTGTAGTAGGGAAGATATGGATATGGCGGTGCAGAAGATGGTTTTGCTACCTCAAATAAACTGAGGTAGTACCTTCTTTTGCACACAAATGTCATTAAACTGATAAAAGTGTGCTAATAAATAACTGTGCAACGTTGAACAAAGCTTGGAGTAAATCTTCATATCTGGCTAAGCTTATCCTCAATTTGGAAAATATATAATTTACTAATGAATACATGATTAAAATTAATGATCTTATGTATTTATTAAGGATTTAATTAGAGATAGAAAAAATATTAAGGAGTTGTTTAATATGTATGTAACGCTAAAAGAAATTTTGAAAAATACTAGAAAATATAAGTTTGCAGTAGGTGCATTTAATATACATTGCCTGGAAATGGTTCCTGCGATGATAGAAGCTGCTAAAGCTAAAAATTCACCAATCATATTACAAGTATCGCCAACTACATGTAAATATATAGGTGCTTCGTTGCTAAGCAATCTAGTAAAATATTTAGCTAATAAAGCTGATATTAATGTCACACTGCATTTGGATCATGCAAAGGATTTTAATACAATTAAAGAAGCCGTTGATAATGGGTTTTCTTCAGTAATGATTGATGCTTCAGCACTGCCCTTAGAGGAAAACATTGAGAAGACGAAGGAAGTAGTGGAATATGCATCGAAACATGGTGTATCAGTGGAATCAGAATTAGGAACTATTGGAGGTACTGAAGAAGGGGTAGCTCTTAATGATGGAAAAATTATATATACACGTCCACAAGATGCAATAAAATTTATAGAAGCAACAGGTATAGATGCTTTAGCAATAGCTATTGGTACTTCACATGGACAGTATAAATCAAAAGCAAAGCTTAATTTCAATGTATTAAAAGAAATCTATGATGTAACAAATATTCCACTAGTACTTCATGGAGGAACTGGCGTTTCTAATGAGGATTTAAAAAAATGTATTTTAGGTGGAATATCTAAGGTTAATGTAGGAACTGAGCTAAATGTGGCATGGGTTACTGCAGCAAAGGAAAATTTCGGGAAGGCAAAAGTTAATGACTCCTGTAGAGATCTATTAATACCTTCAAATTATGCCGTTCAGAAGGTTATTGAAAATAAAATAGATGTATTAGGTAGTTCAAAGAGGACGGTTTAAGACCGTCCTTTAAAATTTTTTTGCGTAAAAAGAAGGATTTTTGATGAGGTGTGTAGAAATAAATAGCTGATATATGGAGGTTTTCATTCTTTAATATTGGATATTTTTAATACCACAATGAGGAAATCCTTACTTTAAAATAAAAAATTTAAAAGTGAAGTAAAAATTCATGTCTTGAAATTTGCTTAAAGAAAGGTTTTTGAGATTTGCATACATTTAAATATATATAGAAAAGGGGTGTAAAAATGAAAAAGATAATAGCAATAGTTTGCATTTGTTTTATTTTATTTAATATTTCTTCAGCCTTGGCAGAAACAAATTTCACAGCAATATTTACTATTGGGAAAAATGAATACAGCATAAATGGGCAAACTTATACAATGGATGTTGCGCCATATATAAAGGATGATAGAACATTTTTGCCGTTACGTTATATTGCTTATGCCGTTGGAGTAGAACCTCAAAATATAGTATATGATAATACTAATGGTACTATAACTTTGGTTAAAAATAATAAAACGATAAAATTGTATATAAATAGTAATATTTTAAATATAGATGGAAACACGGTCGATATGGATACAAAACCAGAAATTATAAATGATCGGGTAATGCTGCCTGTTTATTGGATTTCTAAAGCTTTAAATATTAATATAAACTGGGATCCATCAACTAATACTGTAATAATAGATGATAACAAAAGTGCTAGTAATAATAGCAGTGACAATAAAAGCAGCAGTACATATAACCCTTATACATTAGAAAATAATTCTATGACGGTTCCTTCAATATCTAATGACACTACGGTGAATAAAGTAAGCAAAGATTTTAATTGGCAGTATGATAATAAAACTTACAATTGGCAAGTAGGAATACCTTCTGAGCTTTTAGAGTGGGATAGAAAAATACCAGAAGAAATAAATAAGTTTTATAATAGTAATGGAGAAGAACAATCACTTCAGCTTTCATACATGCCTGATGAAATTAAAACTTTAGTTCTTTCTTGTTCAGAATTTGCAAATGGCAATTATACTCCTTGGGTTAGCGAAGAATCTAATTACACTTATAGTGGAAATCTTGCAAAATATTTATTACAGCAAGCGCAAACAGATAGGTATGATAGTTTTCATACTGCGGAATTTGTACAAAGCTTTGTAGAAAGTGCTATTCCCTATAAAATTACAGCAATCCCTCAACTCTCAGCACAAACTTTGGTTGATGGCGGAGATTGCAAAGACAAGTCAATTCTTTTAGCTTCTATCTTAAAGAATATGGGTTATAAAGTGGCTCTGCTTATGTTTTCTCCACTGCAGGGACAACAAGCCGGTCATATGGCAGTAGGAATAGCTTTTACTGATAGTGATATTCCGCATGATCTCAATTACAATTTAACATACTATGAATATGATGGAGCAAAATATTATTTTGCGGAAACTACAAGTCCCGGTTGGCTGATTGGCCAAATAAGCGATGAACAATTAGAGCAAAACGCTTATGTATATCCTGTTAATTAAACTAGAAATTTAACTATTTCCTTATTATATATGAAAGGATGGCAATACATGGAAGGTCCACGTACGATAAAATTTAATGAGCTAAACAGTGCTATTAATTTGTCTAACAGTGTTTTTAGGATAAATGCTGGTAGAAAGCCTACAATGCATTTAGAGTTTCCGCATCTTTTTAGTAAGGATAATGCAGGAAATATAATGGCTTTTTTTGATAATAATAACGTTGCCTCAATGATGGCAATGTATTACTATGATATGATTTATTATGGATGCAATTTAAAAATTTCATGTCTTGGCTCTGTTTGTACAGATCCGGAGTATAGAGGTAATGGTCTTGCGACAAAGCTTCTTAAAGCCTGCGAAGATAAGATGGACAATGATGACATTGATATATGCATAATATCCGGTGGCAGAGGCTTGTATGTAAATAACGGCTATAAGAAGATTGGCAAGGTGTATCACGTGACATTTAATAAAGAATGTGAATTTAATGATTCCGGATATGACATCAAAAAAATAGATGATATTAACGAAGATTCCGTTAGAATAATTCATAAAATATATGAGAATGAGCCAATAAGATTTGTAAGGCCATTGACGCAATTTGAAGATTTATTAAAAGCCGCTTCTTTTTCAAATGTTATAATGGGTGAACAAAGGATATATATTGCATATAAGAATGATATTCCCGTGTCATATATAATATATTCGAGACTTGATGACAAAAAGGGGCAGATGATTGAGTATGTGGGAAATATAGATGGAGTAATGTCTGCAATATCGTATATAATGAAAAATGATGATATTGATAAATTAGAATTTTGGTTTTTTAAAGATGATTTTAGACTTCTCAACATATCTGATGCAAAAGAAGAAAGTCTACCAGGGACTGTAAAAATTATCAATAAAGAAAGATTTTTAGAGAAAATGTCTTTATATCTTAAAGAAAATTTAAAAGATGATGATTATAATAATTTCCTTAATCTAGTAAAAAGTTATAAACAAAATCCCTCAGAATTTA
This sequence comes from Thermoanaerobacterium sp. RBIITD, assembly GCF_900205865.1. Lineage (NCBI taxonomy): Bacteria > Bacillati > Bacillota > Clostridia > Thermoanaerobacterales > Thermoanaerobacteraceae > Thermoanaerobacterium > Thermoanaerobacterium sp. RBIITD. The sequence continues at coordinate 1,073,206 of NZ_LT906662.1, read as the reverse complement.
CTGAATTGATGTTTTGTGATACAGAAGATGTTAAAGAGAATGAACTTTTAAATAAAGTGCTTCCTCTCAATTTTGTTTGGACATACGGGCTTAATTATATATAAATTTTGTAAAGTGTCTTTCTGACCAATTGATTTAAATCTAAAATATAGCATATTGGCGTTTTGCACATAGCGCAGCTGAAGAGTCAAGGCTTAAACATAAAGTTATTGATATAGATAAATTTATGAAAATGTAAAAAAGCCATGGTTATATACCATGGTTTTTTCGTTGTATTCCTCTCTTTTATGCTATATAATTTATAAGGATGTCTTAATGTGGGAGGTTACTGATGCAAATATTTGTTATCATACTAAATTATCTTTTAATGATGCTTATTGGAATAATTGATAATATAAAGGGGCCGGTAATAGCACCTATAAAAATATTTTACCATATTGATTATACAGATATAGGCCTATTGCTTTTTATTGGGAATCTCGGCTTTATAATAGCATCATTTATCGGAGGGATATTTGTAAATAAATATGGCAGCAAAACTGCTCTCATGGGTGGTCTTGCAGCAATTATAGCTGGTATATTGGGATATTTTATATCGACTATTTTTCCCGTATTTATCACGTTCTTTTTTATCATGAATTTTGGCTTAGGAATGCTAGAGATAGGTATAAATGCGACCGCAGCAATTACATTTGTTGTAAATCAAGCACTTATGATGAATCTTCTGCATTTTTTTTATGGAGTAGGTGCGACAATTTCACCAAATGCTGTAGGAAGGCTTGTTCAATTGAAAATTCCATGGCAGAACATATACCTTATAGGTGCATTTATTACTATTATGTTATTAATCGTAGTGTTATTCACAAAGTTTCCTGGTGTGGCTAGGTATGTAAATAAAGATAAAGCGAACTATTTTGAAATATTGAAGAATAAATATGTAATCTTATTTTCTATTATGTTAGGATTTTATATTGCATCTGAGGTGGGAATTGGAAGCTGGGCTGTTACATACCTTAAGGGCGCATATGGTATGAGCAGCATTAGGAGTTCATTATATCTTTCATTGTTCTTTGCCACATTCACTATTGGCAGATTATTTGGAGGGTTTATAGTAGAAAAAATAGGATATATTAGGTGCATTTATATTTTCGCATTCATGGCACTAGCATCTGTTGCAGGAAGCATGATTAATCAAGACTTAGCATTTCTCTTGTCTATTGCAGGTTTGTTTTATTCAATAATATATCCTACGACAATAGCTTTAGCGATGAAGAAATTTAAAGAGAATACAGGTGTTGTAATAAGCGTTATTGTCACAATAAGCTCATCCATAAATATGTTAGCTAATTTTATTATTGGAAAACTTAGCGACCTATTTGGCGTTTTTATAGGTTTTTCATTTGTAGTTATTTTTATGGCTCTTGTCATTATAATGCTTAAAACATTGTCTATTTCGTATAGTAAGAGATATACTGAATAAAAGTTAATCAAAACAAATCATCCTGATACTATTGTATCAGGAGTTACTTAAAATAATAGCATGAAATTTGTATTTTTAAATATACTATTTGAGATCTCACTCTTTCATATAAGATTTACTTTTGACAGTAAATCAAGATTATCAAGTATTTCTAAAGGATTCCCAATAGCTTCGATGCTGTGTGATTCATTCATTATTATTACCCTATCTGCAAGGCTTCTTGCTAAATCTAAGTCATGTGTTGCGATGACCAATGTTGTACTACTCATATTAAGCTCAATTAGTTTATTTAAAAGCCACTTTCTTGACCTTGGGTCAAGTCCGTTTGTAGGTTCGTCGAGAAGCAAAACATCGGGATTCATGACAATGACAGATGCAAGTGCGACTTTTTTCTTTTCGCCGCCGCTCAATCTGTGTGGAGGTCTATCTTTTAATTTTGTTAAACCGAATGAATTTAATGTATCATTGACTAATTTTTGCACATCGTTTGGTTTTAAACCCATCTGTAGTGGTGCAAAAGCAACTTCATCAAATACATTAGTATTAAATAGCTGTACATCAGAATCCTGGAATACAAAACCTACTCTTCTTCTGAATTCATATTCATTATAGTTTTTCATATCCAAAATTGATTTACCAAATGCCAAAATTTCACCACTGTCTGGTGATAATAAATTGTCCATAAACTTAAGAAGTGTTGATTTACCAGAGCCGTTTGCACCTAGGATAAAAAGTTTTTCACCCTTATTTACAGCAAAATTTATATCTACAAGTGCGGGAATTGATTTTATATATGAATAATAGATGTTTTTTAATTCAAATACTATATCCAATGTATGCCTCCTTTTAAAAGTGACGCTAAAATTACAAATGCTATGTTGAAAATTATCCAAAGATAATCAAATGGCCCTATTTTAAATTTATTTATAGTTATGTATTCACCAATGTAACCACGAGAAGTCATCGCATTGTATACATCATTGCTTAAGGATTCAGACCTTATTAAGAGATTGCCTACTGACGATGCGACAAATTTCCTGCCGTTACTGCTGTTACTTTTTCCAATATTCCTGCTTTTTCTCGCTAAAAACATATTTGATGAAATTTCCAAAAGTAAAGTGATATACCTTAAAGCTATATCAAGTGTTGCAGTAAAGATTTTTGGAAATCTAAATACTCTCAGAGCTTTCAGTATTTCTACCCATTTTGTAGACAGTATCAATATGTATACAAAAGATAATGAAATAAAAGACCGCATTATGAAAATTATAGCGCTATATATGCCATCTCTTGTTATGTATATATTTCGGGTCAAAAATAAAAGCGGTTCACCAGGCTTTACAATATTGAAAAGGGATGGTATCAAAACAATACCTGAGAATATTATGGATATTGTCGATACTCTAAAAAGATACATTTTTAAGGGAATTCTTGATAATATAGCTAATAAAAGAGAGTAGACAAGCATTACCGCCATAAAAGATATAGATTTACCAAAGTTTACAATTATAATAAAAGCTATAGTTGTTATAAGCTTTATTCTTGGGTCAAGTGTTTGCATTACACCCTTTTTATCTGCAATTGTATCTGATAAAAACATATCTTCAAAAGTATTCTGTATACTTAAAACCGTTTTTTCTATAAAATTACTCATTTTTTCCCTCAGTTTTTCCCATTATTTTACTGAGTATAAAAAATATTATTAATATAGTCCCGATGCCGACGACTGCTGAAAAAATATATCCCACAGCAGACTGCAAAAAGTTATTGCTGAAGCCTGGTATGCTGTAATCTGGAAGAATTGCCTTGATAACTTCTGAAAAACGGCCCATACCCTCTGGGATATATCCTACCATATTTCTTATTTCATCAAGTCCCCATTCACCCCATGCAGTACCTGGAGCAATAAGCCCTATAGGTGTCAGCAGTATTATTATTGCTGCCGCTATATATAGCTTTTTCATTTAACATCACCTCTTAACCTATATGAAAGCCTATATAATAAGCTACCTTCACCGATTTTCATAAGATAAAATACAACAAATCCAGTTAAACCTGCCTCAACGAGCCCAGCTATTGTTATATGTGCAAACATTATTGCCGGTATCGATTGGCTTAATCCATATGGAAAATAAAGTGGTCGCTCATTTGATGCGTAAAATAGTATAGGCTGTATGCCCAGCTCTATTGCTGTTGCAAGTGCTGCTGCATTAATTCCGGCATAAGCTCCTATGGCAGAGGATATAACCTTGTTAGCTTTAAGCCTGAGCAAAAGCTTATAAATTCCATATCCTACAAATGGGGCTAAAAATGCCATATTAAAGCTATTTGCACCAAGTGCTAAAATTCCTCCATCACCAAAAAATAATGCCTGTATCAAAAGTGCAATTGTAAGTGAAATGCTTGCCCCCCATGGACCTAATGTAATAGCAAGAAGTGTTGCACCTATTGCGTGTGCTGTTGTACCACCTGGTATTGGCACATTGAACATCATTACAGTAAATGCAAATGCAGAACCTATTGCCATAGTCGGAATATCTTTCTTATCAAATGTTTTATTGACCTTTTTTGTAGCAGTTGCGAGAATTGGTACCATTGCCGCTCCCATGACGGCACATGTCTCGGGGCTAAGATATCCTTCTGGAATGTGCATAAATATTTTCCTCCTTATAAATTTTTTCCTGTAGTTGTCATTGTCAGCTTGCCGTGCTTTACGCCTTTTGTACTTATGATTTCATCCGCAATTTTTGATATATCGTTGGGAGTACCTATAACAACCATTACTTCGAGGCAGTTGTGCTCATCAAGATGTACATGCATGCTTGAGATAATATTTTTATGGTGCCCGTGCTGAATATCAATGAGTTTATCGCTTATTTCCCTTACTTCGTGACTATACACATATGTAATTGTACCGACAGTTTCGACATTGCCGGATTCCCATTGGTTTTCTACTATGTAATCTCGTATCAAGTCCCTTATGGCCTCAGATCTGTTTTTATAATTTTTTCTCTCAATTAGCTTGTCAAATTGTGTAAGAAGGTTTGCCTCCATCGAAACTCCAAAACGAGTAATTTCCTCCAGTTTGATTACCTCCTTAATTACCAAAGTGCTACTTTTATAAAAATAATAGCACTTTTCAGTGAAATAATCAATAAAGATTTCCAAGATTGCTCAAAAACTTTAAGAAAATAAAACATCACAAAATAATTCTTTGATTTGATAACGTTGAAAAACAAACATTTATAAATTATAATTTAATTCATAATAATATATCACATAAATAGAATGGTGATTTTTGAGCAGTAATTTAACGATGCTACAGATGAAGACAGTCATAGAAGCATTACAAAATGCTCATGTAAGAGATATTGTAACCTATAGGATGTGACAAAGGGACATGGTTCACGACACAAATTCAATCAACAATATTATAATAAATAGTATCAAGCCGAAATTACATTGACACTGGAGGCGCGAAATGAAAATCAAATCATATCCAATAAAGATAGATAAAGATTTAGTATTAAAATATCTTGGATACAAAGATGGGGATGTTCCTGAAGATATTATTTCTGAAGTAGAAGAATCCATTGAGGAATCTTATAAACTGATAGAACCCAAAATCTGCTATGAAGAATTTAATATAAAGTATGATGACAACAAAAAAGAAGTCATATTGCCTGATGGAAGTGTATTTAAAGGTGACTATGTGATAAGAAACTTAAAAGATGCGGATTACATTATTATGGCTGTTACAACGATTGGAGATGCTTTAGACAAGAAGATATCACAATCCTTCAGCGATGGTGACTACATGAAGGGTATGGTATATGATACAATTGCAAGTACGGCTCTTGAATATTTAAGTAAAAGTTTATGGCAAGACCTTATGAATGAGGCAATGAGCAGGGGGTTTGGAATTACACATCGTTTATGCCCGGGCGACAGCAGGTGGAATATAAAAGACCAAGCGATAATATTTAAGAATCTTGATGCATCATCAATCGGTGTGACTCTAAATGAAAGTTACATGATGAACCCAATAAAATCATCGTCAATAGTATATGGAATAGGCAAAAACGTCAAAACATCACTTGTTGACCACGACTGCGATGAATGTGATTTGATAGATTGTATTTATCGTCATAGGACAAAAAAGGCAAAACATAAGGTGAAAGTTAGTTTTGAAGGACAAAATAGAGAAATAACGGTAGATGACGGCACAAATTTATTTAAAACATTGACAGAGAATGGAATAAATATACAAAATGCCTGTGGTGGGCAACGTACATGTGGCAAATGCAAAGTAGTAGTTGATACAGATACTGATATAAGTGAAGCGGAAAGATATCATCTTAAAGACATTGATATAGAAGCGGGCATGAGATTAGCCTGCTTTGTAAAAGTTGATAGGGATTTAAATGTTATAGTACCTGATACAAACAATGGTGCAGTAATATTGACAGACGATGGTAGAAAACTTTCTTTAAAATTTTTAAAGCCTAGGATTAATAAGAAATTCTTAAATTTAGATAAACCATCGCTAAAAGACCAGAGAGGAGATTATGAAAGGGTTATTGATGCATTAGGACATAATGCAAAAATGCCCTTAAAACTTTTAAATAAACTTCCGGATATTTTAGAAAATTATAATTACAATGTTGTATTAGTTACCCGCGGTGAAGAGATAATCTCAATAGAAAAAGAGGATGCAATAGATAAAATATATGGTATAGCTATTGACATAGGTACAACGACAATTGCTGCATATTTATATGACCTTAAAACTGGAAAAAGGCTAGATGTGTATTCAGCTTTAAATCCTCAAAAAGTATTTGGCGCCGATGTAATATCAAGGATAAATTATACAATAACAGAAGAAGATGGGCTTTATAAAATTCATAAGGTAATAATAGATGAGATAAATAAACTTGTCGATAATTTTTGCAACAGAAACAATATATCAAGTGAAAATATATATGAAATAACATTGGCTGGAAATACGACAATGATTCACTTGGCATTAAATGAGCCTTCTAAAAATATTGCAAGTGCTCCATATATACCAGGGTTTACTTCAAAGATAGAAGTTAAGGCACGTGACCTTGGCGTTATTATAAATCACGAAGGTTATATAATTACACTTCCGATGGTTGCATCATATGTCGGAGCAGATACAGTTGCCGCAATACTATCAAGCCGCATGTATGAAAAAGATGAGATTAGCCTACTGCTTGATATTGGTACAAATGGCGAGATAGTCCTTGGGAATAAGGAAAAGCTTGTAGCGTGTTCGGCCGCGGCAGGCCCGGCATTTGAGGGTGCAGGCATTACATTTGGCATAGGCGGTGTTATAGGTGCGATTGATCATGTAGATCTGACAAAGAGACCAATATTTACTACAATAGGTAATGCAAAGCCAAAAGGAATATGTGGCTCCGGTGTTGTCGATGTTATAGCAGAGCTTGTAAAACATGGAATAATAGATGCGACAGGTAGAATAGTCGATAAAGAAGAAATTCCACAAGGGATTGATGAAGATTTGCTCGATAGAATTGTCGAGTACAATGGTGAAGCGGCATTTTTTCTTGACAATGAAAACGGCATATATGTGACACAGAAGGATGTAAGGCAGATACAGCTTGCAAAAGGTGCTATATTTGCCGGCATCAAGATTTTGATAAAAGAAATGGGCATAAATGTAGATGACATCAAAAAAGTTTACTTTGCAGGTGGATTCGGAAACTATATAAGCGTTGAAGGTGCTGCAACATTAGGCCTTATACCAAAAGAACTGAAAGATAGAGTAGAGCAGATAGGCAATGCTGCAGGAGCTGGTGCATCTATGGCGCTTCTCTCAGATGACGAGCTTAATACAGCATCATTGATCAAGAAGAAGGTAAAGTATATAGAGCTATCAAGTATGCCGGCATTCCAGGAGGAGTTCATGTACGCCATGTATTTCAAATGATGTTGTCAAGGGGCGGGGTTATTGACATTCATGTCATTCTGAGTAACGTGAAGAATTTTAGAAAGGAATACCTACCCTTTGTCATTCTTTAATTACGGTCCATTCAGGGAACTATCAAGTAGAATTTCGGTTAATGATTTTTGCCTATCAAGTATATATATATATTAATATGATATAATATTTATATAACATATACAAAACATACCACATAATATGGCACAAAATTTGCATGTATATTTATGGGGGATGGTATGATGGTGGATGAAATTGTAAAGGTTATTCAGAATGAAGATAAGAAAAATCCGCTTACAGATGAGAAAATAGCTTCAATATTAAAAATAAATAGAGAAGATGTTACTCAATATAGGCTTTTAAATGATATACCTGATTCAAGAGAGAGAAGAAAGCCCTATCTATATGAAGATGCTAAAAAGATTCTAAGTAAAAATAGAAATATATCTGATAGACAATTTACTAAGGAGTTAAATGATTTAGGATATGATATATCTCGCTTTGTAGCTTCTCAAATAAAAAAAGAGCTTTTAAACTCGGTAGATATTGTTAAGATACATGATGAGCCTGTTGATTGTGAAGATAGGAAAGAAGACAATGAAACAAGCAAAGAAAATGGATTATCATTTAAAGAAATCATAGGACATGATGGAAGTTTAAAGGCACAGATAAGTCAGGCAAAAGCCGCAATACTATATCCACCACATGGTCTTCATACATTGATACTCGGACCGTCTGGTGTTGGCAAAAGCCAGCTTGCTGAAGCTATGTATAATTTTGCGATAGAATCCGGCATGCTCAAAAGCGATAGCCCTTTTATTGTCTTTAATTGTGCAGACTATGCGGATAACCCTCAGCTTCTTATTGCACAGTTATTTGGATACAATAAAGGCTCTTTCACAGGTGCTGATACAACTAAGCCCGGGTTAGTAGAAAAAGCCGATGGAGGCGTACTATTTCTCGATGAAGTACACAGATTACCGAGCGAGGGACAGGAAATTTTATTTTATTTACTCGATAAGGGAAAATTCAGAAGGCTTGGTGAGACAGAAAACACAAGAGAAGCTAAGATAATGTTAATTGCCGCGACAACGGAAAATCCAGAATCATCCCTACTTCTTACATTTAGAAGAAGAATACCGATGGTTATAGAATTGCCCCCAATTAATGAAAGGCCATATTCTGAAAGGTATGACATAATAAATTTCTTCTTTACTAAAGAAGCCTTCAGAATTAATAGGTCTATAAGGATAAAGTCTGATGTAATAAGAGCATTAATGTTATACGATTGCCCTGGAAACATTGGGCAGATGAGGAGTGATATACAAGTTGCATGTGCAAGGGGATTTTTAAATACACTCGATAGTAAAACAGATACAATCAATATAAATTTATCAGATCTGCCGAACCATGTTAGAATGGGATTGCTTAAAGTCAGCAAAAGGGAACCGGATATAGAGAAATATGTTGATAAAGACATGGTAGTATACCCCAATAAAAGAAATAAGCTTCTTCCGAAAGAAGACAGATATATACTTCCCGATGAGATATATCAATTTATAGAAGACAGGTTTAATGAGCTTAAAGAACAAGGCCTTTCAAAGGATAATATATATAAGATAGTCGGCAATCAAGTAGAAACAGAATTAAAAAGATTTGCAAATAATGCAAAATCAAACATCTCAGTCTCTAAAAAAGAATTAAGGGAAATTGTCGGGGAAAAGATTTTGTATGCTGTAGAAGATGCATTTAATATTGCAAAACAAAATTATAAAAATGTTCAGGACAATCTTTTTTATTCCCTTGCAATACATTTAAGTGCAGCATATGAAAGACTAAAGAGCGGAAAGACAATTATAAATCCTCAGCTTGATAATGTAAAAAAAGAGTATGCAAAGGAATATACAGTTGCAAAACAAATGGTAGATAGAATCAATCAAGACCTTAATATAATGCTTACAGAAGATGAGGTTGGTTTTGTAGCAATGTATTTAAGAACATTTTCAACCGGCAGAGAAAAAAGTGAAGGAAGAGTGGCTGTTATAGTATTAACACATGGCCATGTAGCTTGTGGCATGGCAGATGTTGCAAATAAACTTTTGGGTGTCAATATAGCACATGGCATAGAGATGGCACTAGATGAAAGCCCAGAAGACGCACTCGAGCGGACTATAGAAGTTGTAAAAAAAGTCGATGAAGGTAAGGGTTGTGTAATACTTGTCGATATGGGATCACTTATAACTTTTGGCGAAATAATCACAAAAAGAACGGGGATACCGACAAGGACGATAGGAAGAGTTGACACAGTTATGGTTTTAGAAGCCGTAAGAAGAGCAATTATTCCGGATGCGACTATTGATGAGATAGCCGGTGAGCTTGACGAAAATAAAACATACGTTGGACATGTTGAGGGTGTAAAAGACTCAAATAAGCTTCCAAAAGCTATTGTGACGATTTGCATAACTGGTGAAGGAACGGCACTCAAGATTAAAAAGTATATAGAAGACAAAATACCTGGTATAAGAAATAGATTAAAAATAATTCCGATAGGCCTATTTAATGAAAATGAAATAGATGAGGAAATAAAGAAGATAAGAGGCAAAAATAATATTCAAGCATTTGTAGGAACAATTGATCCAAAAATTGATAGTGTATCATTTATACCAGTAGAAGAGATAATGAATGGAGAAGGGCTACAAAGACTCAAAAAAATAGCAGGTATGGATATAGAGCTTAAGAGTAGACTTAAAGATGTAATAACAGAAGATCTGATATTATGTGACATCGATGTCAGTGTGAAAAGTGATATAATCGATAATTTGGTTACTCTTCTTGAAGAAAAGGGTTATGTTGATGAAAGATTTATGCTAAGTGTATATAAAAGAGAGTCAATGGGAGCCACATGGATGAAAGGTGGTATAGCAATCCCACATGGTGATACAAAATATGTCACAAAACCTGCCATAGCAATCGCAAAACTAAAAGAGCCTATCTTCTGGGAAGGGGATTTAGAAACGGATTTAATATTTATGATTGCTTTGAAAGAAGATTCCAAAGATTATATGCTTGATTTATATAAAGTGCTGACAGATGAAAATATAGTAAAAGCATTGAGAGAAGCCAAAAATACGGCACAAATAAAAGAAATAATATTAAAAAATACAATACCGGCCAATTAATTGGCACGGTATTTGCATTATATAAGGGTGTAAACAATGAGGAGGTAGATTCTATGAAGATATCAGAGTTTTTCAACAAAGAATTAGTTGTTACAAATTTTGATGCCAAATGCAAAGAAGATGTTTTTGATGTACTGTACAAAAAATTGTACGAAAATGGATTTGTTAAAGAGAGCTATTTAGAAGCAATAAAAAAACGCGAAAAAAATTTTCCAACTGGTTTGCAGCTAAATAGATACAATGTTGCAATACCACATACAGATCCAGAGCATGTAATAAAACCTGCAATAGCCGTCGCAACGCTGAAAAACCCGGTTATATTTAAAAACATGGCAAATCCGTTGGAAGATGTGGAAGTTAGTTTAGTTTTCATGATAGCATTGAATGAGGCACATAGCCAAGTTGAAATGCTGCAGCAACTAATTCAATTAATTCAAAATGACGTTTTACTGGAGAAGATTATTAGAGAAGATGGAGGTGATGAAATTATTGAGATTATAAAAAATTGTACTTTGAATGATGAAACTGTTTAAAACATTGAAAGGAGAATGAATATGACAAGAAAAACTGTTATAGTGGCGTGTGGGACAGGAATTGCTACATCAACTGTTGTTGCAGAAAAAATAACCGAAGCATGTAAAAAAGAAAATCTCAATGTAAACATAATTCAGTGTAAGGTTACTGAAATCAAAGGATATGCAGAGAATGCAGATCTCATTGTAACAACAACCATTTTGAAGGATAGCTTTGGCAAAAAAAGCATCAATGCTCTTTCCTTAATTACAGGAATAGGAGAAGAAAAAGTACTAGAAGAGATTATAAATGAATTAAAAAAGTGAGGTGTATAGAATGAGCGTAATAAAATATTTGTTAGACCTTGGCGCTGTTGTAATGCTTCCAATAATAATCTTCATACTTGGTTTGATTTTAGGTGAAAAGCCTGGCAAAGCTTTTCGTGCAGCAATTACGATTGGAATAGGATTCATAGGAATAAATCTTGTAATAGGCTTGCTTGTCAATAATTTAGGCCCAGCAGCACAAGCAATGGTTAAAAACATGGGTGTAAAATTAAATGTCATAGATGTTGGTTGGCCGGCATCATCGGCAATTGCATTTGCATCAAAAGTAGGAGCTTTTGTAATTCCACTAGGGCTTGCTATTAATATAATAATGCTTGCAACAAGACTTACTAAAACTGTAAATGTAGACTTTTGGAACTACTGGCACTTTGCATTTACTGGTGCACTTGTGGCAGCTGCAACAGGAAATTTGACATTAGGATTAATAGCAGCAGCAATTAATGCAGCTATAGTATTAAAGCTTGCAGACTGGACAGCAAAAACAGTTCAGGATTTTTATGGATTACCGGGAATATCGTTGCCGCACGGTTTTTCAGCAGCTTATGTTCCGATAGCTATTCCATTAAATAAATTAATTGATAAGATACCGTACATTAATAAAATAGAAGCAGACCCTGATACAATTAATAAGAGATTTGGTATATTTGGAGAACCTGTTGTATTAGGATTAATTTTAGGCTTGATCTTAGGTATTTTAGCAAAATTCGACGCAAAGGCAACTCTTAATCTTGGTATGTCAATGGCAGGCGTAATGTTTTTGATGCCAAGGATGGTAAAGATACTTATGGAAGGACTTATACCAATTTCAGAAGCTGCTAAGTCCTTTATGCAAAAGAGATTTGCAGGTAAAGAATTTTATATTGGACTTGATTCAGCTGTTGCGGTTGGACATCCTGCGGCTATATCTACAGCTTTAATTTTAGTACCTATTACAATTTTGATTGCCATAATATTACCAGGAAATAGTGTTTTGCCATTTGGTGATTTAGCGACTATACCATTTATGGTAGCGATGATAGCACCTATTACAAAAGGAAATGTTTTTAGATCGGTATTAATCGGAGCAATAGTAATAGGCGTAGGGCTTTTGATTGCAACTGATGTTGCACCACTTCTCACACATGCTGCGGTAGATGCCGCGTTTAAATTCCCAAGTGGCGCTTCTCAAATATCAAGTATATGTGATGGTGCTAATCCATTGACATGGATAATTTTGAAAATTATGAAATTGTTTAGATAATAAATGGCTCAATGGAAGTTCCTTGATTTCCATTGAGCTTCAGTGATTATAATCACAATAGAAATAGTCAAAGTATCAAAAAATTAGCGATGCTTAAAAGCTTGAGCTATAAAAAGATTAATATTTAGGTAAAATTGTACCTTTTCATTGCCATAGATAATTTTTGAAAATATAATATATCTTTCTAATCAGGAGATGATTTTTTTGTTAGTATCATCAACAGAATTATTTAAGGTAGCAAGGGAAAATAATTTTGCTATACCAGCTCCAAATTTCGTGGATCAAAATTCTATTAAAGCTTATATTGAAGTTGCAGAAAAATTAAATTTACCAATTATTTTAGCTTATGCAGAAGCACATGAGGATTTTTTATCATTTGATGAAGCACTATATTTAGGGAAATACTATGGTGAAAAAGCTAAAATTCCAGCAGTATTACACTTTGATCATGGTACTAAGAAAGAATTGATAATCAGAGCTATAGATGAAGGATTTAACTCAGTTATGATAGATGCTTCTATGGATTCATTTGAAGATAATGTTAAAAAAACAAGAGAAATAGTTAAATATGCCCATTTAAGAGGGGTAGTTGTAGAAGCTGAAATTGGGCATGTCGGCAATAGCGAGAATTATAGAAACAATGACAATAGTGCCAGCGTTTATACTACTGTTGAGGAGGCAAAGAAATTTGTTGAACTTACAAATGTAGATTCTCTAGCAGTATCTATAGGAACTGCCCATGGACATTATAAAGGAAAACCAGCTATTGATTTTAATAGATTAAAAGAAATTAGAAATGCTGTAAATGTTCCTTTAGTACTTCACGGAGGTTCATCTTCAGGAGATGACAATCTCAAAAGGTGTGCTACTGAAGGAATAAGCAAGATAAATATCTATACTGATTTAGTAACTGCTGCATTTAACAAAGTAAAAAATACTAAATGCAATGATTATTATGAATTACTAAATGCACAAAAAGAAGGCATGAAAGAGTGCCTAGAACATTATTATGATGTATTTGAAACAAAAAAATTTAGACAAATTATAACTATATAAGGAGATGAGGGAATGAAAAAAATAAGAACACCGTTTTTTGTAGTTAATCCAAAGTCTTATTTGTATGGTGAAGAAAGTTTGCAATTAGCTCTTGCTGCAGACAAGCTTGCTGAAGAGTATGATGTAGATATGTTTTTTACTGCCCCCTTTGCAGATTTGGCTAATATCAAGTCACATACAAAAAATCTTAAAATCACGGCTCAACATATGGATTCATTAGTTCCAGGACGTGGAATGGGATATGTGTTACCTGAATCATTAAAAGCAGTTGGCGTGGATGCAGTATTTTTAAATCATGCTGAACATTCTTTAAAATTAACTGATTTAGTTAAGGCAATAAAAAGAGCAAAAGAATTAGAAATTATTACAATTGTTTGTGCAGATTCTATTGAAGAAGCTGTGGCTATTGCTACGTTAGGTCCTGATATACTATTATGTGAACCTACTGATTTAATTGGAACAGGAAAGACTAGTAGTTTTGACTATATAAACGAAACTACAAGTAAAATAAAAGAGATTAATAAAGACATTTTAGTTATGCAGGCTGCAGGAATAACTTCTGGTGAAGATGTTTACCAGACAATAATACATGGTGCCGATGGAACTGGAGCAACAAGTGGAATAATTAATGCTCCAAATAGAGTAAAGAGATTAGAAGAAATGATACAAGCAATTGTGAAAGCTAAAAATGAAAAATAACCTAAAAGAGATTGGAGGTCATAGTATGAATATTTATAAAGAACAAATTAATTTAACCTCACATGGAGGGACTCCAAGTTTTTTTAATATTACTCCTTCCGTAAAAGAAATAATTAAAAAAAGTAAAATTCAAAATGGTATCTGTGTTGTTATTTCTCCCCACACCACCTGTTCTGTATTCTTTGAAGAATTCGTTCATGATTATACTGAAAATGGTGATGAATACCTTCAAGCCGACTTAAATAATGTCCTTAAAAAAATCATTCCAGACCAAATTGCAGAAGGGCAATACAACTATCCTGGTGAAAAGCATTACGAAGCTGTTTTATCATGGCCAGATGCAGATGACTATCTCCCAAATGGTGATCGTTCTGCCCTCTTAAATTGTGACGCACACCTAAAAGCAACATTGATTGGCTCCAGCCAGGTATTCGAGGTTGATAATGGAAAATTGGGAGTCGGAACAACAGGTTATATTTATTTTGTAGATTTTGATCGTACAAGACCTCGCACTCGTAAATGTAAAATCATCGTATTAGGTGAATAATTCTTTACAATTTAAATATATAACATAGTATTGAATTGGTGATACTTTAGGTGCGGAATTTGTTTCGAGCGGAGATTGCAGAGCATTAATAAATACAGATGCTCAGATGAAAGCAACTCTTATTGGCTCCAGTAAAACATTTATTGTCCAAGATTCAGTGCTTCAAGTTGGTAAACTTGGTTATATTTACTTTGTTGTTTGGGACCAAAACAGAGAAAGAACCAGACATTGTTAGGTTCAAGTTTTAAGGGAATAGCTATATTTGATACAAAGACTATTGACTATTCTTATTATATTAAAAAATTAAGAATAGTTTATAAGAGGTGTCTATATGTTTAAATATATGGAGGCAGAGTTATTTTGCTTACATTGCAACAAAAACACAAATCACATTATTTTTTATAATAATGACGGAAAAATCATTAGAATCAAATGCCAACAATGTAAAACTGAAATAGAATTAAAAGATGATTTTATTGCAAAAAATAATGGGTTATTAGAAAAGTCTTTTAAGATAACAGAAGACTTGATAAGCGAATTAAATAAATTTTTATTTTCAATACCTATTAAAATTCTAAAATCGCCAAGTGATTTTATAAATAAAAAAAATTAAAAGAAGTATAGATTGCGGCTATTATAGCCGTTTTTTACTGTATTTCTCCAACATAACCTGAAAGAATATCTTTTTTTAGTTTATCCCATATTCCGTCATCATAAATTACAATACCCTTTTCAATTGCTTCAATAGAAATGGGGTTATTTTTAAGATATAGTTTTTTAAATTCCTCGGTGTTATAGCCTTTTGGTTCGATTGCATCAAAAACATGATCGTATAACAGTTTCATTCTTTCCTTATAATTAACAGGCATTTCATCAGATATTAATATTACGTCAATATCACTGCTATCGTTAAAATCTCCTCTGGCAACTGAACCGATTATAATTGCACACATAGGATGTAAAACATTACTAATAATTTCTGAGTATTTCTTACCTATATCTATAAGATTATTCCTTTTCTTTTCCCTTATTATCATTGCTGCATTCATTTATGTATTCCTCCACATAATTTAGAATATTTTGAGCATATTCCAATGATATTTTAGCATCATTTTCATCATAATATTCGTAAGGACTTCCTGATGGGTAAGCATCCGGGTATCGTGGTTGAATGTAATCTCTGTCAAGTTTTCTTGCCCACTTATTATATTCATCAGGTTTATTAATTCCAGCATTATCAAGGTCATTTGCTAATTTAACTAGTGAATGGCCTACTATAGAAATGCCAAACGCTCTTAAAAGTGCTTTAACGGCATATTCAGCGGCTTGTTGCGCTTTAAAACATGACCATGAATAATCACCATCTTTATAATCTCTATAAGCTGATTTAAAAGTGTGAATTGCTTGGTTAAACCATCTATTATATTCATCTATATCCATTCTATTCACCACCAATAAATACAATTTGCTATTTTAATATATTATACATTAGCATTTTTGAATATACAACCACAAGAAATTACTTTAAAGTTCTTTGGACATACATTGACATGAATTATTTGGCATTATACATGACTACAGTAAAATTAGATTAGTTCTTCTATTTCCAATATCATGTTTGTAAGGTTTTAAAAGAAATACTATAAACTGAATTAAAATGCAAATACAAATGCATGGGATGTAACGAAATGGATTCTCGCATTTTATTATCAAAATGGATTTACCATATAGTGTATGCCATACAAAACTATGAATTAGAGTAAATTTATAAACTTAGAAAAAGTTAATCGCTTCTTAATTTCATGATCAATTGCATCAGATACCAAATTGTTAGCTTTACTTTGCTCCATATTCATAACTAGTATTCCGCCAAACCCAATAATCGAAAGTTCCTCGCCAGTTTTTCCTAAAGTTCTTTTAATCATCAATATCACTCCTTGAGGCTATAATATAACATAAAAATAGCAAAATCAAGATGAATATGTAATTTATTCTAGTTAATTTCAAGATAGTGGTTGTTAAATGAATACACTAATTTACGATATTATTTGCGTTTTTTAACTAAATAAGTAATTAATAAAAGCAAAAAGAAATACAACTAAAATTAATTAATAAATCCTGGCAATAAAATACTAGCAACTTTTAAAGTGACACTTATGTTAAAAAGTAAAAAATAAGTTACTACAACCAATAACAATATAGCTATTACTTTAATAGGTGACATTGGATATATACTGCCAATGCTAAGCTCCAGATAATCTCTTGTGACTCTTGACGCCATATAAAAAAAATAAAACATATAGACTGCCGACAACATTTTCCCTATTGCTTTTCCAAAACTTAATTTCAGTATTTCTGTTAAATTTAACTTATATTTTTGATACAAAAAAATGTACAAGTATAAAAGTGGCAGTGCTGATGCCATTGCTAATAAGATTGCGATCCATGAATCCTGTTTTGCTGATATTCCATGAGCAAATAAAATAGTATTTCCTATTTCAAATAAAAAAATCGAGAATAAAAGTTATTTTTGCGTGACGCTTTTCATATGCTTACATCCTCACATTTCAATACTGACATTATTAGTTTTAAATGTTAATTACAAATTATTCGAAGATTTGTAAAGATATTTGCATGATAGAAATTTCTTGACATATGGAGTTTGAAAAAATAAAATTGTATTAATATTACATTTGACTGGGGGAGATATACATGTATTACAAGAAATTAATAGGAGAAAAGTGTTACTTATCGCCTATGAATGTCGATGACTACGAAAAGTACACAGAATGGGTAAACGACATGGAAGTTGCGGCTGGAATGTTATTCGCATCAAAAATGATCACTTCATCTAAAGAAAAAGAAGTTTTAGAAACATTATCGAGAGAATACAATTTTGCGATAGTAGACATTAAGACAGACGAGCTTATAGGCAATCTAGGCTTTCCTAAACTAGATTACATAAATAGAGTTGCTGAAGTAGGATTATTTATAGGCAATAAAGAATATTGGAGCAAGGGTTATGGTCAGGAGGCACTTAATCTAGCACTTGATTTTGGATTCAGCATTCTTAATATGCACAATATTTATTTAAGAGTTTATTCTTACAATAAACCGGCTATATCTTGCTACAAAAAAGTTGGCTTCAAAGAGGCAGGGAGGATAAGAGAAGCAAAAACAATAGCAGGAGAAAAATACGATGAGATAATAATGGACATATTGGAAGACGAATATGAATCAGTCTATATCAAAAAAATCGTAAGCGAAAAAAATTTTTAATACGTTAGAAAGTGTACCATCGTATGTGAAGCTCAAGGAAGAGGCAGAAAAATACAATAAAATAGGGCAATCAAAAAATGAAGTATCAAATTTTACTAAATCAAAAAACGAAAGCATAATATCAAGCGCCATAATTGATGCTATAAAAAGCAAGTACAAATTGAATGACGACGATATAAAAGTTTGCTTATCAAGGATGAAGGGAAAAGAGATTAAGTACCCTGCAAAATTTCTAAATAAAGTTGCAGAAAATTATGTAAAAGAAAAAGAATTGTTTTCACAAATAGAAAGCACGCAGAATAAAAAAACTAATTATGAAGTACCGCGGAACTATTTTAATTCATATTCTCAGAGGAACTATAACATAGACGAGCTAGAGAGGTACATTTTGACAGGCAGAGCTAGTAAAGACAAAATATTTCCGTCTTTTACGTGATAGTCTATTTGGTTTTATAAAAATATTTCTATAAGCAAGTGTAATTTGTTAACTTATGAGTTACTAACTTTAAAGTTAATAACTCACAAGTTAATTGATATTTTTTTGAATAAAATTTATTTGATGGTATAATTAAAAAAGAAAAATTGTGACTTAGTGGATGGATGGGATTTTATAATGAATGAGCAACTTGTAATAAATGGCATTGATAATAAGAAATGTGTTATGGTTAATGCAAAACCATTTTTAAAATGGGCTGGAGGCAAAACTCAACTTTTAAACGAGCTAAATAGTAGATTACCATTACCAATAATACAGAAACGTGAGATAGAAAGTTATATTGAACCTTTTGTAGGTGGAGGAGCCTTTTTCTTTTTTTTAAAAAATAATTATAACGTAAAAGAATCTTTTTTGATAGATTCAAATAAAGAGTTAATTGTGGGATATACAGCTGTACAAAATAATGTAGAAGATTTAATATTCGAATTGGAAAATATTGAACGCAAATATTTACAATTATCAGATGAAGAAAGAAAAAAATTTTATTACAATGTTAGAGAAGAGTATAACACTCAAAAAGATACATTTGATTATTTTATGTATAATTCTGATTGGATAAAAAGAGCTTCTTACTTGATTTTTTTAAATAAAACTTGCTTTAATGGCTTATATAGATTAAATAAAAATGGGAATTTTAATGTGCCTTTTGGCAAATATAATAAGCCTAAAATTTGTGATAAAGAAAATTTATATGAGGTCAGTAAAGCATTAATAGACACAGAAATAATATGTGCAGATTTCGAAGAGTCAAAAAAATATGTAAAAAAAGGTAGCCTTTTATATCTTGATCCACCGTATCGGCCTTTAAGTTCGACTTCAAATTTCACATCATACAATGAATCTGGATTTGATGATTGTGATCAAGTAAGATTATCTGAGTTTTTTAAAGAGATGGATAAAAAAGGAGCTTATTTAATATTAAGCAATTCAGATCCTAAAAACATTGATAAAGATGATGATTTTTTTGATAAGTTATATTCTGAGTTTATCATCGAAAGAGTTAGTGCAAAAAGATACATTAATAGCAAAGGTAATGGACGGGGAGCAATTAATGAGCTTATAATTAGGAATTTTTAATATTATTAGGGGGATTTATATGGATTCAATCTATTTTGATTTTTTAGGAATGAAAAATTTAGAAGATGTTATAGAAAAATTTCACAATACATTGGTTGACACAAATAGGAATTATAAATTTTTTGTGGATTGGGACAAAGTAAAAAGACACGTTGATAAGTATAAGATTGAGTTTAATATTTTAAACACATTAATTGGGAATAAGCAATTTGATGACGATTTAAGAAAAATTTTGTCAAATTATCCTCAAGTTCTTCCTACTATTCCAATTTTATTAGCAATACGAAAACAAAAGCTGACAGTTATTGATGATTTTATTGATAAGAATTTTAACATTGTTCATTATGATTTTAATAAAAAGACTTTGACAAACACAGATATTGACGATATTGTTGAGTTCTTTGAAAAAACTGGTTTAAAGAGATTTTTTCTTGAATTATCTTCAAAAAGTGTACAAGATTACGTGCTAGGTGTCGAAGTTGGTATGGATACCAATGCACGTAAAAACAGAAGTGGAGATGCTATGGAATTGATGTTAAAACCGATGATTGAGAAAATAGCATCTAAGGGAAAAAGTTCTTTTGATATATTATTTCAAAAAAAGTTTCAGTACTTAGACGATAATTATAACATATATGTAAATTCTTCAATTAAAAATAGAAAAGCTGATTTTATTATAATAAAAAATGGCAATAAAGTTATAAATATAGAAGTCAATTTTTATTCGGGGACTGGTTCAAAACCTCAAGAAATAGTTGATTCTTATATAGAAAGGCAAAATGAATTAAAAGAAAATGGCTTTGAATTCATCTGGATAACCGATGGAATTGGTTGGAGAGGACAAAAGAGTCAGTTGCATAAAGGCTTTGAAAAAGTTAATTATCTATTAAATCTTCACTTTGTACGCCAAGGGTTATTGGAGGAAATCTTATGGAGGATATAAATTTCAAGAAAGAAATAACAACTGTTTGGTCATTTCCGGAAAGAGGAGATTGGGCAACTCATAGCGGTAAATACAGAGGAAATTTTGCACCGCAAGTTCCAAGAAATATTATATTGCGCTATTCAAAAGAAAATGATGTTGTATTAGATCCCATGGTTGGAAGTGGTACTACTTTGGTAGAAGCAAAATTATTGAATAGGAGAGGAATTGGTTTTGATATTAATCCTGATGCAATCGATATTACAAAACGAAATTTGAATTTCGGTGCTAATTTTAGTGGTAAATATAAATTTGAACCTGTTGTAAAAATAGGTGATATTAGAAATCTTAAAGGAATCGATGACAACAGTATTGATTTAATTATAACGCATCCTCCATATCTAAATATTATAAAATATTCAAATGGTAATATAGATGGTGATTTATCAAATATTTCAGGAATAAAGAAATTTTTAAGTGAGTTAGAAAAGGGTGTTTTAGAGCTTTTTAGGGTTTTAAAGAATAATAGGTATTGTGCAATATTAATAGGTGACACTAGAAAAAGCGGACATTATGTTCCATTGGCTTTTTATGTAATGCAACTTTTTCTAAAAAATGGTTTTATATTGAAGGAAGATATTATAAAGGTACAACATAATTGCAAATCAACACCATATTGGAGAAGTCAAGTAGAAAAATACAATTTTTATTTAATAATGCATGAGCATTTATTTGTATTTAGAAAGCCTGAAGATGGTGAAGACTTAAGCAGAGTAAAGTACAGCATGTGGCAAGGAGGAATATAGTTCGTTTATTGCTTTATTATTACTTTAAAGTAATAGAAGGAAATTACAAATTTACATAGAATTATTAATAAATAGACAAAAATTAAACACTTCCTACAAGAATTTGCATTTTTATTATTGCATTTACTGCTTATAGAATTAAAAATAAAGGGGGAGTGACATGTTTGCCAGTTTTGTAGAACAAGATGAAGAAGTTAAGGAAATTTTTTATCAAAAGATTAAAGAAAAAATGGAAAAAGAAAAGCAGAAACATCTGGATAAAATTAGTGAAGGCTTTTTTGGATGGCTATTAGAACCTATTGCAGATATTGCATATACATGGAGACGCGATTCAGAGAAAGAGCAGGGGAATTCAGGCGAAAATTCAGTAAGCTGGGCTTTGCATTTCTGGCTTCCAAGTGATGCAGTAATAGTAAATGACCTTGTTTTAGAGCCTGTGCCTGATGATTTTATACAGATTGTTCATCTTGTACTTAATTCTAATGGGATATTTGTATTAGAGACAAAATCATGGGATGGTGTATTTTTAGGCTTAAAAAATAAGTGGAGAATGAGACAAGGCAATAAGTGGGTCGAAGTTAAAAGCCCTACTAAGCAAAATTAGAGACATATTAAATTATTTAAAAAATGGTTGGAAGAAAATTTACCTGAAATTTACGAGAAAGTGAAAGAAAATATATATCCTATTGTGGTGTTTAAACGAGCAAAATGGGTTAAAGCAGAAAACTGCAATATGCCAGTGGTTATAGGTGGTATGGAGGCAGTTGGTGAAATAAAAAAAATTAAAGGTGATAATATTTCGGAAGAACAAATTAATAAAATTATAGAAGCTATTAAAAAGGCAAAACCATTGGGCCATGAAGAGTGGAATAAAAAACATTCTAAAGAAAGAAATGATTATCAACTGTTTCAAGGTAAAAATTCAAATGGCAAAATGTATATAAGAATTAAAGATGCAAAAGAAGATGCTGAAAAAGTTGCTGCTGAATATAAAAATCAAAATTATGCAATAAG
Organism: Thermoanaerobacterium sp. RBIITD; assembly: GCF_900205865.1. Classification (NCBI taxonomy): domain Bacteria; kingdom Bacillati; phylum Bacillota; class Clostridia; order Thermoanaerobacterales; family Thermoanaerobacteraceae; genus Thermoanaerobacterium; species Thermoanaerobacterium sp. RBIITD. Next base: position 1,050,565 of record NZ_LT906662.1, on the reverse strand, counting down.
TGATATAAGGCAAGATAAAAAAGAAAAAGATGTATGGTTCTTTTATTATTCTAGATAATTATGCGTATTTTTAAGAAATTTTCAAAAACCAAAATTAAAAACTAAAGAGATAATGTGATTAATGTGGCTTAGGTATCTTTGCCACATTTTTTATTTTAAGCATTTTCTGACGCAACATGGAAAGCCATTGTGATAAGATTAATATGCAAATAAAATAATTGCAACCTAATGATTCTATTATAATCATATAAAGAAAGGGAGATCTATATGAAAAAAGCAGGCGGTATTATTTCATTGATAGCAGGGGTTATAAGCATATTTGCAGCTATAGCAACACTGCTTGTAGGTGGAGTTGGCTCAGCATTTCAAGCAGAAGGAGCAAATACGGTAATAGGACTTGGCTGGGGTGGAGTTGTATTCTCATTTCTAGTAGTAATATTTGGAGCAATAGCTATTGGGGCAAAGAGTAAAGCTGTAGGCATCCTATTAATCATCTCTTCAATTTTAGGTGCTATATTAGGTGGGACATTAGTTGCAATCTTTATGGTGCTTTCGCTTGTTGGAGGAATTCTGGTTTTGATTGGAAATAAAAAAGAATCAGAAGACAGTACAAAGTCATAAAAGTATTTAAAAAGCTTATAACTTTTATGCTAATAATATCTTTGCATTTTTATATAATATAAATTTTATCTCTCGCAGAAATATTAAAGCAACTTTATTTCTGCGAGTTCGCTTTTATAAACATGTGTTAAAATTAAAATTATTAGCAAAGAATGCAGGAAAATTTGAATGGATGGAGAATAGATAAATGTAGATACTTACTGATAAAAGTTGAACGGATGTGTTTTATGTATAAATTTTGTATGTAAGTGTAATAGGGGAGTGCAAGCGATGGCGTTGAATCTTGATTATTTAGATAGAGATGACGAACTCAGGTTTAAAGAGGAGAATAGTCATTTAAGCAAAGTCAAAAATGCTATAAAAGAAGAGGAAAAGAGACTAGGAGATGAACTTCAGAAAAAGGTAAAGGATAATGATTTAAAAAGTCCGCTATATCAAAAAATAGCTGATGAGGAAGTAAGTAATAGCTATCTACAGCTATTAAGCGATAACTTAATAAAACTAGACAAGCTTAAGTATTCTCCATACAGTGCACGAATGGATTTTCAGTATGATGGCGAAGATGAGATACAGAGAATTTACATAGGCGAAGTGCCTTACAATTTCGGTACAGATACTGAAGATCTAAACATATACGATTGGCGGTCTCCAATTGGGGATGTATATTATAAAGGCGGCATAGGACCATGTGAGGTTGTTGTAAAAGATAGAAATGGAAAGTTAAGGACGATAAAAGGCAAAAGTTATTTAAAGCGAAGCATAGTGATAGAAAAGGGGCAAATTACTAGGATTCAAGATCTAGAAGTTGTTGGTAAAAGCAAAGAAGACGAAAAGATAATTGCAGACAAAAACCTCATTGAACTTTTAAATAAAGGATCGGATACTAAATTAAAAAATATCATTGCATCTATACAAAAAGATCAAAATGACATTATAAGAGAAGACATTAGCAAAGTTGTTTTCATACAAGGATGTGCCGGAAGCGGGAAAAGCACTATCGCTTTGCACAGAATATCGTATCTAATATACAGCTATAACTTGAAAGGTGAGGATATATTAGTAATTGCTCCAAATAAATTATTTCTAAATTATATAAGCACTACATTGCCAGAGCTAGATGTGGAAAATGCACTGCAAGTCACATACAAGGACTTTGCAGAAAAAGTAATAGGAGAGAAAATACCAGTTGAGTATGATTTGAATAGAAGCAATGAAAAAGTCAATCAATATGAAGATGTCCTTAAAATAAAAGGAAGCCTTCAATTTAAAGAGATTATAAATACATATGCTGAAAGTTTATTGATAAAGGCGATACCAACTAGGGATTTATCAATATACGATAAGACATTGTATACATATAAAGATCTTCAAAATATGTTTATGGTACAATTTGGAGGTTATAAATTAAACGAAAGAATTGAAAGATTTAAAGAGTATTTAAAAAATCAGTTAAAAGACAAGAAAGAAGAAGTGGTTGGGAAGTATAAAGAAGAGCTTTTGAATCAATTAAATTTATTTAAAAAGCAAGCTGAAGGGTATAAAAGTATTGATGATGAAATATCAATGTTTGCAGATGAAATTGACAAAAACGTCAATAGGATGGAAAGACATTTTGACATAATAGTCGGTGAATATCTAAATAGCATAAAAGAATTTGATGCAATTGAACACTATTTAGAGTTGATTACTAATATCGAGCTATTGCAAAGGGCAAATGAAGGCAGGCTGGATGACAAAACATTAAAGAGAATAGTGGAATTTTCATCAAAAGGCTTTACAGAACAAGATGTTGCAGGGATACTTTATCTTTTCAGCTTATTAAATAATACAGATAGCTTCAAATACAAGCATATAGCGATTGATGAGAGTCAAGACTTAAGCCCGTTTGAAATATTTACGCTAAAGTTATTTTCTGACAATTTGTCATTTACGATAGTAGGTGACATAAATCAATCGATAGTGCCATTTAAACAGACATACAACATAAATACTGTTAAAAAAATATTTGATTACAGCAAAAACTTGAAAATATACAATATCAAAAGAAGCTATAGAAGTACTTATGAAATAGTTATGTTTGCCCGTGAGCTAATTAAGTGTAATGACGGTGCATCAGAATATTTGCCAGAGCCTTTAATGAGGAAGGGTGACAAGCCTCTTGTAATTGAGAAAGAAAATGATGAGGAGATTTATGATAGAATTATTGATATAATAAAAGAAAAATACCATGGTAAAGAGAATATAGCCATAATTTCAAAGACTGTTGATGGTTGTGAAAGACTTTACGAAAATTTAAAATCAAGGATGTCTGTCAATCTCATATCAGACGATATGAAGGAGTACAAAGGCGGAATATCAATAATTCCGGCATATTTAACAAAAGGCTTAGAGTTTGATATAGTGATTATTGCAGATGCTGATAAAGACACGTACTCTGATATATTGATGGACCGCAACTTGCTGTATGTGCAGATTACAAGGGCGCTTCACAATGTCTACATATTGAGCAAAGGAGAGCTTACTCCAATAATTGAAAAAATCGATTTTGACTTATACGATAGAGAGGAATCCGCACGCGACAAAAATATAAAGCTTAATACTATCAAAGAATTGATAATAGAGACAATTAAAGATAAATTTGGATCTGTGCCATATGAACTGGAGATAGCAGTAAAGAAAGAAAACGACAATGAAAAATTAAAGAGGATGTTGTCTAAAGTTGCTATATCTAAGGATATAAAAGAGATTATGTGATAGGTGGTGCACAATATTTGAAAGAATTAGATTACACAGCGCGTATGACAGGTGAGCCATACCTTTATTTTGAGACAAAAGTTGTTGCAAAGCTGATGCAGGATAAAGTTGAAAAAGAAAAAATGATAAACATGATAAAGGAAGAAAATTTATTCCAATATAAAACGAAAAAAAGCATTGATAAGATATTTAATGCTGTCTATAAGCGTCTTTGCGTACTTGACGAATATTTATTAAATATTGTTGCAAATTACAACAGTCAGGAAAGCAAAATTGTCGTTTTGTATGGCTTGATGAAAACAAACAGACTTTTTTTTGAGTTTATGAATGAAGTATTTAGAGAGAAAATCAATGAAAGATCATATAAGCTAAATAAATCGGATATTATGGCTTTTTTTGATAGCAAAAGAGAGCAAAGTGAAAAAGTTGCTAAGTGGCATGATTATACATTGAATAAGCTATCGCAGGTTTTTACAAAGACGCTTTTAGAAGCGGGACTTATCAATAATAAAGTTGAAAAGAGGATTGTAATTCCTTCAATCGATAAAGGATTAATAGATCATTTCATTGAGATAGGAGATGCAGCATATATAAAGGCGATGATGGGAGATATGATTATATGAGTGAGTTAGATAAAAGATTGCAAATGGTATATGAAAAAATAAAATCAAAAGAGATAATTTCAAGAAAAGGGTTAGGTAATGAAATACCTTACTATATATTTGATTACGATCCGCATGACGAGCTTAAGATAAGGAATTTTGTTAAATTGATTATGAAAAATTTTGGCTATGACGGATCAGAAATAAATCCAGTAGAAATTGACTTATATGAAGTATTTCTAGATATTCTTAAAGAAAAAAACATTTTCGACGTTATAGAGGAATATGAAAAAAGCATGGGAAAAGACAAAATGTTTAGAGCTTTAGAGTCTGTTTCAAAACCTGAAAATTTTATAAATGTAATAACAAAGCAAGCAGAAGGACACAATCTAATTTTGATTACAGGAGTTGGAAAGGTATGGCCCTTTATGAGGGCGCATATTATTCTGAATAATTTAAAAAATCATATTGACAAAACGGCTACAATACTGTTTTTCCCTGGCACTTTTAGTGGTACATCAGTTAAGCTCTTTTCTATATTTGAAGATAAAAATTATTATAGAGGGTTTAAAATATCATAAGGGGGACATGCAATGATTATAAAGGATTTGTTTGTAAAAGATATAGATAGAGATCTAAATGGAGTTATAAAAGCAGAGCAGACTGATGACATATATCAAGAGCTTGATGAATACGTCGTTACAGATGAATTATTAAAGCATTTTAATGACTTTTTTTCTGCTTACTGTAAATCATTAGATGGGCCGACTGATAAGATAGGTGTGTGGATTTCTGGCTTTTTTGGTTCTGGTAAATCACACCTTTTGAAGATTTTGGCATACATATTAAATAATCAAGACGTAAACGGTAGGAGACCAGTAAGTTTCTTTGATGATAAGATAAAAGATCCACTTCTTTTAAGCGAGATGAAAAGAGCTGCCAATTCTTCATGCGATGTAATACTTTTTGACATAGACTCAAAAGCAAAGACAGACAGCAAGGTAAAAGAAAGTGGACTAGTAGAGACATTTATGAGAGTATTCGATGAGATGCAAGGCTTTTACGGTTTTACACCGTGGATTGCTGAATTTGAGAGGAATCTTTATAAAGACAACAAGTACGATGAATTTAAGGAAGCATTTGAAGCAGTGTCAGGCAGAAAATGGGAGGATAGAAGAGATACTGCATACTTTGAAAGAGACAATATAGTAAAAGCCTTGACATTATCTACAGGCATGTCAAAAGAAGCAGCTGAATTGCTATTTGACAAGGCAGAGAGCAATTATTCAATTACGATAGACAAATTTGCAGACATTGTGAAAGAATACTGTGAATCTAGAGGAAATGACCACAGAGTACTGTTTTTTGTAGATGAAGTTGGTCAGTTTATCGGCGACAATTCAGATCTGATGTTAAACTTGCAGACGATAGTGGAGGATCTTGGCATAAAGTTGAGAGGAAAAGCATGGGTGGTAGTGACATCGCAGCAGGATATAGACAGATTTGTAAAAGAGACAAAAAATAAAGAGTACGATTTTTCAAAGATACAAGGGAGATTTGCTACAAGGATAAATCTTTCGAGTGCAAATACTGATGAGGTTATAAAGAAGAGAATATTGGAAAAAAGCGATGTTGCTAAAGATACATTGAGAAGCTTATACGCTGAAAAAAGCGCCGTACTTAAAAACATAATAAGCTTTTCATCAGCTACATCTGACATGACGTCATACAAAGATGAAAATGACTTTATAGAAGTATACCCATTTGTGCCGTACCAATTTAATTTGCTTCAGAATGTCTTTGAAGTCGTAAGAAGCCACGGCGCAGCAGGAAAACACATATCAGAAGGTGAAAGGTCACTTCTGGGCGCATTTAAAGAGGCAGCTTCTATGTTTAGAGGCAAAAATATTGGTATATTAATACCATTTTATGTATTTTACGATACAATTGAAGACCATCTTGATTCATCAGTAAAAAGGGCAGTCATACAGGCACAGAAGAATGAAAGCATAAAAGAGCAAGATGTGAAGCTATTGAAGCTTCTCTTCCTTTTAAAATATGTTGATAGAGTCAAGGCAAATGTGGAAAATCTCACGACGCTTATGATAGATGATATAGATGTAGACAAGATTTCATTGAGGTCCAGCATAGTCGAATCATTAGATCGTCTAAAGAGAGAAAATTACATCCAGCAAAATGGCGATGAATATATATTTTTAACTGATGTAGAACAGGATATTAATAGAGAGATAAAATCAGTAAATGTAGATGAAAGAGAAATAATCGATGAAGTAATGAAAATGATATTCGCAGATATATACGATAATAAGAGCTTCAAATACTCTTCATATAATGTCTTTAATATAATAAGGCAAGTTGACGGCTATAATTATGGCACAATGAAAGGTGATATAACGATAAAGATAGTTACACCTTACTTTGAAACACCAAAGACCGATTATGAGCTTTTACTCATGTCAAAAGACAGCAGCACAATGATATTAAAACTGCCAGATGACACAGATTGCTTTGACGAGGTGAAAGAGTATATACAGACAAAGAAATACATCAATGATAAGTTGAATAATGCGGCGGAAGAAATTAGAAAATTGATAAACATAAAACAGAGCGAAAATGATGGAAGGGAAAAGAGAATAAAAAATCAGCTAGCAAACTTGATAGCTGCTGCAGATGTGTACATTGAAGGTCAGAAGTTTGACATAAAAGTAAACAATCCCCGTGAAAAAATCGATAATGGGTTAAAAATATTGGTAGAAAATGTATATACAAGAATGAACTACATCAATGTTCATACGACCGGTGCTGATGATATAAAGAAGATAATAAAATCAAATGAGACAAAGCTGTCATTTACAGAAGAAGCCGACAATAAGCTGGCCATAAAAGAATTACAGAAATATTTAGAGGAACAGAGATTTATAAAAAGCAATTATTTGACAGTAAAAGACATAATTGATAGATACTCCAGCAAGCCGTACGGATGGAATCAACTAGACATCGCAGGCTTGATTGCAACTATGTTTAAGGGTGGCATGGTGAAGATCAGCTACAATAGTGAGTATATATCGATTGACAACAAAAATGTCGTAGACTATCTTACAAAAAATAGCGAGATAGACAAGACGGTAGTAGAGTATAGAGAAGCATTAGATGCAAAATTTTTAAAGAAAGTAAAAGATGTTGCAAACGTGATTTTTGGTCAGCTCGATTTGCCTGATGAAGAGGATAAACTTTATTCAGCAGTAAAGAATTTAGTCGATAAAAAGATTGAAATTATAAAAGGCTACATAGCACAATACAAGAATAGATATCCAGGTAAAAAGGAGCTGGACATTGCACTTGATTTATACAGTGAAATGCTGCACAAGAAGGATGAAAAGGAATTTTTTGATAAATTAATAGCTGAAGAAGATGATTTAATTGAAATAAATGAGGAACTGGAAAAAGTCATAAGCTTTTATGAACATCAAAAAGATATATTTGATAGCGGATTGGACTGCTTGAAAATGGTAGATAATAGCGAAAGCTACATTTCAAGCCAAGTGATAAGAGATAAATCCGTTGCATTGAGGAGAATAATTGAGAGTCCATCACCTTATGCGATGATAAAAGAAATACCTGAACTTGTAGATGAGATAGGAAAAGAGTACGAAAAAATCTTAAACGAGAGAAAAGAAATAGCAAAGAAGAAGATATTAGATGACAGAAAACGCGTAGAAGAAAATCTTCAAATTGAATGTTTATCAGATGATTTTAAGAAAAGACTGCTGTTGTACTTCGATGATTTTTTAAGCCAATTAGATAGGATTACACAGATTAAGGACGTGGAAGCATTAAAATCCATTTCTGATGAAAGATATAGAGGGTGTATCAAGGAAATTGATGCAGAGGTATATAAAGTACAAAATGAGAAAAATTATGCAAAAGACAATGACCAGCATGAAAAACCGAAACCTATAAGACAAGTAGAACTAAAAAATTACATAGGTAATCTTACGATTTTGGAAACAGAAGATGATGTTGATAGATTTTTAAATCAATTGAGAGAGAAACTTATAGAAAATCTAAAAGAAGGCAGGATACGCCTATTATGATGAATATCGACTTTTGATGGAGGTCTTCAGATGAATAAAAATGCTATAAAAAATTACGCGGTATGGGCAAGAAATCAATTGATAAATGACATAAAGTTTAAAGCATATTCTTACGAGATTACAAAAGACAGCATACAAGACGTGAAAAAGTTAAATGATGCAGTCTTATTAAATGGCAAGCTGTACAGCGACGACGTATATGATAAGCGCAATAAACTTATAGAGAGGATACAGGAAGTAGGAGATTTTGATCAAGTAATAGAAGAGATTGCATACACTTGGTTCAATAGATTTATAGCACTGAGATATATGGAGGTCAACGGATACCTGCCTACAGGTGTCCGTGTGCTTTCATCCAGTGAAGAAGGTAGATGGGAACCGGATATAGTGTACAATGCATTAACAGTCGACTTGCCAGTAGATAAGAAGAAAGTCTTAGAATACAAAGAGAAAAATAACATAGAGGAATTGTACAGGTACCTTCTTATAATACAGTGCAATGAGTTAAACCGTATACTTCCTTTTATGTTTGAGGAAATAAATGACTATACCGAGCTGCTTCTTCCTGACAATCTATTAAAGGAAGGCTCTGTCATTAGAAGGCTTGTAAGCGACATAGATGAAGCTGACTTTAAAGAAGGAGTAGAAATAATAGGTTGGCTTTATCAATTCTATGTATCAGAGAAGCATGAAAAAGTCGTTGGTATTAATAAAGGGACTATAAAAAGGGAGGACATCCCAGCTGCTACACAGCTATTTACACCAGAATGGATTGTTAAATATATGGTGGACAATTCTTTAGGTAAGCTATGGATTGAAGGCAAGAATGATAAAAACCTTAAAGACAAATTGACGTTTTACTTAAATAGATGTATTGATATTGATTCATCGGACAATAAAAATAATGATTTCAGCGGATTAAAACCTGAAAATATTAAGATATTAGATCCAGCTTGTGGCTCGGGGCATATATTGGTCTATGCTTTTGAAGTATTATATGATATATACTTAAATTACGGTTATATGAAGAGCGAAATACCAGCTCTTATAATAGAGAATAACCTTTATGGTCTTGATATAGATGACAGAGCTGCACAATTAGCTTCTTTTTCAGTAGTAATGAAAGCAAGAGAAAAAAACAGGCTATTTTTTAAATACATTGAAAAATATGGTTTAGAAGTGAATATTGTTTCTATAAAAGAGACAAATAGTCTAATCAGAACAGATGATGCTAAAAAAATATTACTGCAAGGTGTAAAAGACATAGAATATGCCGATAATCAGATTAACAATCTTTTAGATATATTTAATGATGCAAAACTGTATGGCTCAATCTTAGAAGTTAAAGATGTAGATTTTGATTTTTGGCAGGAAAGATTAGATTATATAAATTCAAATATAGGAAATATGATTGATTATGACTATAGCAAATTAGTTGAGTTAAGAAAAATATTACCAGATATAGTAAAACAGGCACATATAATGAGCATGAAGTACGATGTAGTTGTCACGAATCCACCATATATGGGAAAAGACAAAATGGAAGCTAAATTAAAGGATTATGTTATAAAGAATTACAAGGATTACAATAGTGATTTATTTTCTATTTTTATATATAAAAATTTAAAATATACTAAAGAAAATGGTTTTGCTGGATTTATGTCACCATTTGTGTGGATGTTTATTAAATCATATGAAAAGTTAAGAGAGTATTTAATAGACTTTAAGACTATAAGTAGTTTAATACAATTGGAATATGGAGCATTTGAAGAAGCCACTGTTCCAATTTGCACATATGTAATCAAGAATTGCAAAGATGAAAATTATAAAGGAGATTATATAAGGCTTTCAGATTTTAAAGGTGCTGATAATCAACCTATAAAAGTAATAGAAGCAATAGAAAATCCAAAAGTTCCTTATCGTTACAATGTTGATCAAAGCACTTTCAAATCTATACCCGGTTCACCTATTGCATACTGGGTAAGCGATAATATGAAAGAAGCGTTTGTAAAAGGAGAAAGGCTTGGAGACATTTGTAAGATATGTAAAGGCTTAGATACATGTAATAATGATGAATTTTTGAGGTGTTGGCATGAAGTCGACATAAATAAGATCGGTTTTGGATTTAAAAATCGCGATGAAGCTAAAGAGAGTGAACTTAAGTGGTTTCCATACAATAAAGGCGGATCATATAGGAAGTGGTATGGCAATAATGAATATGTAGTAAATTGGCATGATGATGGATATGAGATAAGAAATTATAGGGATAAAAATGGTAGATTACTTTCAAGACCACAGAATATGGATTATTATTTTAGAGAAGGTATTACATGGTCTGCTATATCAAGTAAAAAATTATCATTTCGACTTTTAAAAAATTCAATATATGGTGGGGGAGGCAGTGCATTATTTCCAGAAAATAATTTATTTTTAATCTTATCATTTTTGAATTCAAAATATGCGTTGCATATTTTGAAAATATTAAATCAAACATTAAATATATTAGTTGGAGATATAGAAAGATTACCCCTTTTAGATATGTCGAAAGAACTTAAAACTCAAATTGATAAATTAGTAAATCAAAATATCTCTATATCCAAGACAGACTGGGATTCATTTGAGACATCGTGGGACTTTGAAGAGCATCCATTCTTGAAATATAGAAATGGAGCTGATACGATTGAAGAGGCATATAATAATTGGGCAGATTTTGCAGAAAATCAGTTTAATACATTAAAAGCAAATGAAGAGGAGCTAAACCGTATATTCATTGATATATATGGTTTGCAGGATGAGCTTACGCCAGATGTGGATGATAATGATGTGACGGTGAGAAAAGCAGATCCGGTTAGGGATGTAAAAAGCTTTATATCATACGCTGTCGGTTGCATGTTTGGCAGGTATTCACTTGATAAGAAAGGACTTGTATACGCAGGGGGAGAATTTGACATTGATAAGTACAAGACTTATAAAGCAGATGAAGATGGCATAATTCCTATAACAGACAGTGAGTATTTCCATGATGACATCGTGTCAAAGTTTATAGATTTTGTGAAGACAGTTTTTGGACCTAATACGCTTTCTCAAAACTTGGAGTTTATAGCAAATGCGATAGGCAGGAATGATAACGAGACGGCAGCAGACGCTATAAGGCGGTATTTCTTAAATAGTTTTTACAAAGATCATACAAGTATATATCAAAAGAGGCCTATATACTGGCTTTTTACATCAGGCAAAGAGAAAGCCTTCAATGCTCTTATATACATTCATAGATATAATAAAGATACATTGGCAAAGATGAGGACAGATTACCTCCACATGCTTATAAACAAGGTTAGTTCTGAAATAAATAGATTAAATTCATTAATAGCAAGTGACATACCAAGAGATGAGAAGAGAAAGTATGAGAAGCTTTTGGATAAGCTAAATAAGCAACTTCAAGAGATGGGCAAATACGATGAATTGCTGCGGCACTATGCAGAAAGAGGTATCGAAATAGATCTTGATGATGGTGTAAAAATAAATTATACTAAGTTTGACGGCTTATTAGCCAATATACGATGATGATATTTTATTCTTTAAAAGGGCTTGCATTTTCAAGCCCTTTTAAATCAGAGAAGAGGGCAGGAATTTTATGAATCTGGAAGAATTACAAGACAGGATATTAAAAAAATTTGATGAGGCAAAGAAGGATTGCGATAGATCCATTGTTTTTTGGTACGATGAAGATGGCCAGTTTAGCGAGTTTATAGATAAGCTTGATTTAGGTGACATAAAGATATGGAGACTTATGCCTAATAATAACTTCGCGACAAAATACCTATTGGAGTCAATCGATAAAGAATCTGATTATTTGATATATGCTGATTTTAAGAGACCGGCCAATGAAGACAATTGGCTTTTGGACATAGAGCTTTATTCAGATCAATTTAGCACTGACAAGGTATCCCTCATAATGAGCGATTTAGGCATAAAGGATCTTTCATTAAAAGATATTGTGGGAAAAACCGTGAAGTTTTTCGACAATAATAAAATGGTAGATAGATTGAAGTCTTACAGTATAGAAGAATATAATGAAGATGATCTTGTATGTGGCATGATATCATCTCTATGTGATATGAAGATTTTAGACTTTGAGGGGTCTATCAAAAATCTGATTAAAGCTGGATTTGATGAAGAAAATAATCAGTATTATAAAAATTTGTCGGAGTTCTTCGATTTAGGATTATTTTGGAACAGAGTGAAAAAGGAGTTTGGATATATAGATGATAATCCAACTTTAAAAGGTCTATTTATGACAATCGCTATATCATCGTTGGCAAATGAGGTCTCATTTACTCTGCCAGAAAAGCTAAAGAAATATGTATCACAAAAGCCTTCAAGCTGTGCAGTATTTATAAACCATTGGATGAGTCACTACGATGATTACGAAATTCTTCAAAAATTGCTTATTGAGCTTGAAGAAGAGCTTGATTTAGATTCTATTGTAAAAAGGGTTGACATTGATACGTATATTACAGCAGAGACATTTAGCATATTTGATAGGTCACTTATTCGCAAGATAATAGATTCTCTCATAAATGGCGAAGAAAATTACGATGATTATTTGAAAGCAATAAACAAGAGAAAGGGCCTTTACTGGTATAGAAGGTACAGAAGTATTTACGAAGCTCTTTACTTTGCAATACAGATTTACATAGAAAAGAAAAAGCTGCAAAGGGGCTTTGGCGCTTTGGACGCCAAAGAAATGATAGAAAGATATACAAATGAGTACTACAAAATAGATTACTGCTACAGGAAGTTTATTTTGAATTACGATGATGTAGACAATCCTGACCTTTTTGTTGATCTCAAAGAAAATGTAGACAATATTTACGACAATTGGTATTTAAAAAGTATTACGCCATGCTGGAATGATTCAATGTTAAATGAATCAAGTGAATTTCTCATAGATGGTGTGCGCTTGCAAGAGAATTTTTATAAAGATGAAATTGCTAAAGTTCTTGCGAAAAATGATAGAGACAAGATCATCGTTATAATATCAGATGCCTTAAGGTACGATGTGGCTGTGGAGCTAAAAGAGCTTCTTAATATGGACACAAAGGGAAGCGCTGATATTTCATATATGCTTGGCGTTGTGCCGTCTATAACGAAGATGGGTATGTCAGCTCTTCTACCTCATAATATCATAGATATAAACGATGACGGCCTTGTATTTGTCGATGATATAGATTCTTCCAGCACAGAGAATAGAGATAAGATTTTGAAGATGAATTATAAAAATTCAGCTGCTATAAATTACGAAGACTTTATGGGCATGACCAGAGAGGAAGGAAGGCAGTTTATAAAATCAAATAGAGTCATATACATTTATCATAATGCGATTGATGCAATTGGCGATAAAGCAATAACTGAAAGCAAAGTATTTGTTGCATGTGATGAAGCATTGGAAGAGCTAAAAAAGGCTATAGAAAGGCTTAATAACTTAAGCGTTACAAATATAATCATAACTTCAGATCATGGATTTATATACAAGAGAAAAAAGATGGAGGAAAGTGATAAGATTGAAGTAGGAAGTGAGTGCAAGATCAACAAAAGATATGTATTGACCAATGAAAGATTTGACATACCAGGTGTATTTGCAATAAATGTGAGATTTTTAAAAGACAAGCCACAAGTTTTAGTGCCTAAAAACATTGGAATATTTAAGGCGGCTGGTTCTGGTATAAATTACGTCCATGGTGGTTCTAGCTTGCAAGAAGTAGTCATACCTCTTCTTCGCTACAAAAATTTGAAGATGTCAAAAGAGGAAGCGATAACAAAAGCAAATATTGTGCTTACGACACAAAACAAAAAGATAACAAATAATACATTTACTTTGACATTTTTCCAAGTTGATAGAGTTGATGATGAAGAGAAAGTGGTTCCAAATACATTTAAAATATACATGGAGGACTTAGATACTGGTGAAGTTATATCAAATGTCAATACGATTGTAGCAGATAAAAAATCGCAAAATTACGATGAGAGAGTCTTTAAGATAAGATTTACGCTAAAAAGCGGGAATTACGATAAAACAAAAAATTATTATCTGATTATAGAAGATGACAGCAAAGTTTTAGACAAGGTACCATTTAAGATAAATCTAGGTATAACAAATGATTTTGATTTGATATAGGGGTAATCGATTATGGATTTGGATGAAAAATTAAATGAATACTTTGCAGGAAGAGTAGTGAGAAAAGACCTTACAAAGTTAATCAAGGAAGGTGCCAATGTACCAACATATGTTTTAGAGTATTTGCTGGGGATGTACTGTGCAACAGATGACGAAGATGCCATAAGAGATGGACTTGATAAAGTAAAAAAGATATTGGCAGATAATTTTGTAAGGCCTGATGAAGCAGAAATGGTCAAGTCAAAGATAAAAGAACTGGGCGTTTACAATGTGATAGACAAAATAAATGTAAAGTTAAATGAAAAGAAGAATATTTATGAAGCAGAGTTTTCTAACCTTGGCCTTAGGAATATAAAAATAGATGACTACTTTGTAAAAAATTATGACAGGCTTTTATCAGGCGGTATATGGTGCATACTTCAGATGGAATACTTCTTTGATGAAAATGTTCGAAACGGCTCACCTTTCTTCATAAGGAGCCTTAAGCCGATACAAATGCCATCAATGGACATAGATGAGATATTTGAGGGAAGAAAGCATTTTACAAAAGATGAGTGGATGGATGTTATATTGCGATCTATAGGAATGGAGCCCACGAAGTTTTCCGAAATACAGAAATGGCATCTCATTGAAAGACTTGTACCGCTTGTTGAAAATAACTATAACCTTTGTGAGCTTGGGCCAAGAGGCACTGGCAAGTCTCATGTGTACAAGGAGATATCGCCTAATGCCATATTAGTTTCGGGAGGACACACAACTGTAGCAAATCTTTTCTACAATATGTCGACTAAATCTATTGGCCTCGTTGGGCTTTGGGATGTTGTTGCTTTCGATGAGGTGGCCGGCATTAATTTTAAAGATAAAGATGGCGTTCAAATTATGAAAGACTACATGGCGTCTGGCTCATTTGCCCGTGGCAAAGAAGAGAAAAGCGCAAATGCATCGATGGTTTTTGTGGGGAATATCAACGACAGTGTTGATTACCTTTTAAAGACTTCTCATCTATTTGCGCCGTTCCCTGATGCCATGAATAACGATTCGGCTTTTTTTGATAGAATTCATTTTTACTTGCCTGGTTGGGAGATACCAAAGATGAGGCCTGAGTTTTTTACGGATAGGTATGGATTTATAACTGATTATCTATCGGAATTTTTTAGGGAGATGAGGAAGAGGACTTTCGCTGATGCGATTGACAAATATTTTAAATTAGGAAATAACCTCAATCAAAGAGACGTAATAGCTGTCAAAAAAACTGTATCGGGTCTTTTAAAGATATTGTATCCTGATGAGAATTTTAATAAGGAAGATGTGGAAGAAGTGCTTAAGTATGCTCTTGTTGGAAGAAGAAGGGTAAAAGAGCAGCTTAAAAAAATTGGCGGTATGGAGTTTTATGATGTGCATTTTTCGTATATAGACAATGATACGCTAAAGGAAAATTTCGTGTCTGTTCCTGAGATAGGTGGAGGCAAACTTATACCAGAAGGTGCATACAAACCGGGACACGTCTATACTGTTGGACGAGGCGAATCTGGCATGTTAGGGGTCTTTAAGATAGAAGTTGAATCAATGGCTGGTTCTGGCAAGCTTGAAAAATCAGGAGCGTACAGCAGTAAATTAAAGGAAAGCATCAATATAGCTTTTAACTATTTTAGAGCTAATTCAAAGAGCATAAGCAGTGCTATAAATACAAAGACAATGGATTTTTACATGCACATACAAGACTTGCAAGGCATAGGATCAATAGATGATATGGCATTGCCTGCTTTTATAGCGTTATGTTCACAGTCCCTTTCAAAGCCTATACAAGAGCAAATGGTAGTTCTTGGCTCTATGAGCATAGGTGGGACGATAAAAAAAGTCTCTGATTTGGCTAATATGTTACAAGCCTGCTTTGATGCTGGTGCAAAAAAAGTATTGCTTCCGATGTCTTCTGCTGTTGATATACCATCTGTCCCTCCAGAGCTTTTTTCAAAGTTTCAGATATCATTTTATCAGGACCCGAAAGATGCCGTATTTAAGGCGCTTGGCGTATCATGATTGATTTGAATATACATGCATGTAGGAAGAAGTGATATAATATGCCTCTAAAACAACTTTTTGAAGAAGTGATGAATAATTACATAGTTGCAAAGACTTCGCAACCATTTAAAGGCAACAGAATGGGCGAAATTTTGCGGAATGAGATTCCAAATGCTATACAAAAATTTAGCTTTATAGGTGGAGATTTTATAGTAAAGGGATCATGCGGCCAAGGCAACTGGGCTGAGATCCCATGGGTCGCTATTATGCATAAAAGTGTTACAAAAACTACTATGGAAGGCGTATATATTGTTTATCTATTTTCATCAGATATGAAAAGGCTATATATCACATTAAATCAAGGCTGTACCAAATTAAAGGATGAATATGGGAAAGCTAAGGCAATTGAAAAAATGATGTCTATTGCGACTAGTATAAGGGATAAGTTAAATCCAAAAGGCTGGAAAACCGATGATAATATATCGATTGGCAATGAATTCTATGAAAAGGGAATGATTTTTTATAAATTATATGAAAAAGACAATATACCCAGCGATGAAGTATTAAAGTCTGATCTCAACGATTTAATAAATATTTACATAGATTATATTTTATCTACTAGAAATTCAAGAGAAGAGAGTATGCAAAAGGAAGATATGACAAACACTTTTAACATCAAAGAAGAAATTACAAACATTAAAAACTACATAAGAAGCCGTGGATTTTTATACGATGACAAACTTATTGAAAACTACTACCTGTCTTTGAAGACGAAGCCTTTTTTGATATTGGCAGGTATATCAGGGACAGGCAAAAGCAAGCTGGCAAGGCTTTTTGCTGAAGCCATCGGTGCGACTGCGGAAAATAGTCGTTTTAAGCTTGTGCCTGTTAGGCCTGACTGGTCTGACTCTACAGACTTATTGGGGTATAAGGATCTAAATGGCAGATTTCACCCGGGAGTTCTTACTACTTTTGTAAAAGATGCGATGGAAAATCCTCAAAAGCCGTATTTCTTTGTCTTAGATGAGATGAACCTTGCAAGAGTAGAGTACTACTTCAGCGATGTCTTGTCCATCATAGAATCGAGAAATAGAATAGATAAGAGCATTGTCACAGATAAACTCTTAAATAGAGAGCTTTTACCCCAGAAATGGCGAAAGATACTTTTTGACTTACAATAATAAGTACGACAAAACTGCGACGGTAGCTCAGAAGCCTGATAATGCTTTATCTCTGGAGAAAAAAGGATCAAATGTCAAATACAATTATATATTTGAAGCAAAGTATAGGATATGCTATGACAATGATTACTTAAAAAAGTATTTTACGCCTGGTCCTGAAGAGGATGATATAAATACGATGCACAGGTACAGAGATGCAATCGTGTATGAGAACAAGGATAATCAAAATTTTGAGAGGATGTTTTTTGGTGCATTTGTATTATTTCCTTATTCAAAAGAAGATGAATACAGAAATCATCAATTTTACAAAAGCATCGAGAAGGTAAGCGTAGGCGGACTTCCTTTTTTGCCAAATGCGACAAAACTTGTAGAAGACTTATTAGACGACGTAATAAATGATTCACCTGAAACTACATTTGAAAATACAATTTTTCAATCTGGAACATACGAGTATCTTGAGAAGATCAATTTTAACAGCAAAGAAGTTTTAGTTGGCTTTCTACACAGTAGGAAACAGCTTGAAATAAATCTTAGATATAAATTTTACCATATACCGTATTCAGAGATTAAATCATCTTTGCAGTATTTTAAATATGTTGCTATTATTCAAACAAAAGCGATGGGATTTAATGATGAAGCTGGTATACGGTACTATGGCAAAATTAAGAGATTTGAAGTGTTAAAAAGAAGTGAAATAAAGCGTTGATGAATTTAGGAAAAGGCCTAGTACGGTGATAAAAAGATTAGGTGGTTTGAGATGAAAATAAATATTTTAAAAAAATCAATAATCATCTCAATTGTATGCAAAACTTGTAATAAAATATTAATTTTTTTGCATTAATGGAAATTGACCATGTAGTCAAAATAGGAGGCATTGATTATGAATGTTATTGAAACAAACAAACTTACGAAATATTATGGTAAATCAAGAGGCATTATTGATGTAAGTTTTAATGTTGAAGAGGGAGAGATTTTTGGATTCATAGGTCCAAATGGTGCGGGAAAATCAACAACGATTAGAACTTTATTATCGCTTATTTATCCTACAAGCGGTAGTGCTAAAATATTCGGGAAAGACTGTATTAAATACGGACCTGAAATAAAGAAAGAAATAGGTTATTTGCCATCCGAAGTATTTTATTATGATAATATGAGAGTCATAGATCTTCTAAAGTATTCAGCAAGTTTCTACAAGAAAGACTGCAGCAAGAGAATGAGAGAGCTTGCCGAAATAATGGACCTTGACCTTTATAAGAAGATAGATGATTTGTCATTTGGCAACAGGAAAAAAGTAGGAATCGTTCAAGGACTTTTACATGAACCAAAGCTTATAATACTTGATGAACCAACAAGTGGGCTTGATCCACTAATGCAGCAGAGGTTTTTTAATTTATTACGGGATGAAAATAAGAAAGGTGCAACTGTTCTGTTTTCATCACATATATTAAGTGAAGTTCAAAGATTATGCAATCGCGTTGCGATTATAAAAGAGGGGAAAATCATTAGTCTTGAAAAGATAAGTACATTGAGAGAAAACAGCTATAAAAGAATTGTTGTAGAAACATCAGCTAATATAGGAAGCGAATACTTTAAAATAGATGGTGTAAGCAATATTGAAGTAAAAAACCATACTGTAAGCTTTTTATTCAAAGGCAATATAAATTTAGTCATGAAAAAAATAGCTGAAATAAAAATATCTGATATAATGATTGAAGAACCAAGTCTTGAGGAAATCTTTATGCACTATTATACAAAGGGGGAATAAGCTATGAATATGTTTTTACATGAATTGAAGGCATACAGAAAGTCAACAATCATATGGAGTGCCTCATTAGCAGCATTGGTAATACTTTTTCTTTCATTATATCCTTCCTTTGCTAGTAGTGCTTCCGATGTTAAGAAGATACTAGAAGGCTACCCTGAACCGGTTAGAAGAGCCTTTGGAGTTTCCATAGATGAAATTACTAAATTTATGAGTTTTTACTCATTTGTATTTGCTTATGTCGTGCTATGTGGTGCTATACAGGCGATGAATCTCGGTATTTCTACAATATCAAAGGAAGTACGAGGAAAGACAGCAGATTTCCTTTTATCAAAGCCAGTTACACGTAATCAAATCATGACATCTAAGCTTTTAGCAGTTTTGACAACTATACTTATAACAAATGTTGTATATTTGATTGCTGCATATGTAATGGCAACAGCAGTGGCGACAGAAGCATTTAGTGTGAAGACATTTTTTATGATCTCAATTACACTGTTCTTTATTCAGATTATATTTTTGTTATTGGGTGTCATTGTTTCGGTAATAGTACCAAAAATTAAATCGACAATCTCAATTTCTCTTGGGACTGTATTTGCTTTTTATACAATAGGGATATTTCAATCTACATTAAATGATAAAACAATGAAATATTTAACACCATTTAAATATTTTGACACCGAATATATCATCAAGAATGTGTCATATGAAATGTCTTTTGTTATTATATCAATTATAATTATAATTGCTTCTATTGTTGCAAGTTATATGATTTATTCAAAAAAAGATGTCCATGCAGTTTAGAGGAGGTTTATGTTATGAATATATATATTAGAGAGATGAAAGCTCATAGAAAATCTCTGATTTTTTGGTGTGTAGGCATTTTTTTACTTATAGCGGCGTCTATGGAGAAATATGCTGCAAGTTCTTTAGTATCAGGCCAATCAATGAATGACCTTATTTCTAAAATGCCGAAAGCGGTACAATCTATGTTTGGTGCAGGTACCTTTGATTTGTCGAAAGCGATTGGATATTATGGAGTAATATTTATTTATATTATATTAATGGCCACAATACATGCATCAATAATTGGTGCAAATATTATTTCAAAGGAAGAAGAGGATAAAACAGCAGAATTTTTGTTTTCAAAACCTGCTTCGAGAATGAAAATAATAACATCTAAGCTGCTTGCTGCTTTTACGAATATAATAGTATTCAATGTAGTTACATCACTATCTTCAATAGTATTTGTAAAGCATTTTAGCAAAGGTGAAGCAGTAACGGGTGATATTGCTAAATTAATGATCGGGATGTTTATATTACAATTAATATTTATGTCATTTGGAATGGGATTAGCAGCCGTAAGTAAAAATCCTAAAATAGCTTTACCAACTACAACTGGTGCTATGCTGGTAACTTATATTCTATCATTGGCTATTGATATAAATAGTAAACTTGATAACTTAAAGTATTTCACACCATTTAAATACTTTGATGCAAAAAATTTGTTATATGGAAAAGGATTTGAGCCTATTTATATTATATTGTCTGCTGTCATTATTGTTGTATTATTCGGTGTAACATATATATTTTATGAAAAAAGGGATTTAAAGATATAAATAGATATAGTGATTATAGCAAAACATAATAGGCTGCTTTATGTGTAGGAAGGGATATAAATGAATTGGGCTATTAGAAAACTTCAAGTGTACTTTGAGAATCCAGTTGAATATAGATTCCTTGCTACTGCATTTATTAATATACCAGATGAAGTAAAGAAAGATATTATGAACAGGCATGAAGAAATAACCTCAAAAATGATGCCGATAATAATGGATGGCATAGATTATTCCAATTTTCGCAAGGATATTGATGTTAATAAAGCTTTAAATTTCATCATCGCTGCTATTGAAGCAATAGGCAATAAATACTTGGAAATGTATAAACAAGACTTTGATGAAGCGATTTCAAATATGGATAAGATTATAGAGGATTTTAAAGAGTATATTGAAATGCTAAAATATGGTGTTTATGAAAGGTAATTTATCAAGGGGATGTGGGGCCGCAAATCCATCATTCTGAGTGATGCGAAGAATCTAAAAAGATATTAGCCACTCTCTATAATTACTTGATAATAATTGATAGACAATGGCTATTTTCATTTAAAAACCAGATGGTGTAAGATGCAGTAAGAAAAGTAAGAAGTTCACTTGACGATGGCAATTGCGGTGATATTGCACAATGCGAATGGGGACTAAGTATCTAAAAAGTCCTGAGTGTGCTTTTAGCTATGGAATCATGTTTCCTGCAGCTTTATATATTTCGTACCATTCTTGTCTTGTAAGTTCTACATCGGATGCTTTTAATATGTCCTTTAACCGATCTGATTTTGTTGTACCAACAATTACTTGTATTTTAGCCGGATGCCTTAATATCCATGCAACAGCAATTGCTGAATTTGACACACCTTTTGCCGCTGCTATTTCATCAATTTTTTTATTTAGCTCTGGGAATTTATCATTATTTAAGAAAACACCATCAAAAAAGCCATATTGGAAAGGTGACCATGCTTGAATTGTGATATTCTTAAGACGGCAATAATCCAATATACTTCCATCCCTGTCAGTTGAGCCATCGACTTTCGTATTTACGTGTATACCTTGGTCTATCATACCACTATGTTTGATACTCAATTGCAACTGGTTTATGATAAGTTTATGATTTAAATATTTGCTAAGCAATTCTATCTGCATAGGATTGTGGTTGCTAACACCGAAATATCTGACTTTACCGCTACTATGTAATATAGCAAATGCTTCAGCAACTTCTTCAGGCTCTACAAGTGCATCTGGACGATGTAAAAGCAATACGTCTATGTAATCGGTGTTAAGGCGTTTCAGGCTGCCATCGACAGCTTCTAAAATGTGCTCCTTAGAAAAATCATAATATCCCTTTCGAATACCGCATTTTGTTTGAAGATATATTTTTTCTCTGCTGATTCCTAATGTGTCAAAAGCTTTTGCGAATACTTCTTCGGCTCTGCCATTGCTGTAAATATCGGCGTGGTCAAAAAAGTTTATGCCACCATCAAAAGCAGTACTGATAAGATTAGCAACATCTTTTACCGGAAGATCTGCAATCCTCATACAACCAAGCGCAATCTCTGATGCATTAATCTCTCCATTGGCAATCTTTATATTCTTCATTAAAAAACCTCCTTAATAAATATTACTACCTAACTAGATTATACAATAACATTTATTAAAAACAAATTAATATCAATAATAAAATTGTACTGGATTTTTTCTAAAAATATGTTTATTATTAAATCGTATAAATATATGATAAGGAAGTGCTATTATGGGGCTTTATGAAAATATTCAAAATTTAATAAAAAGCACGTCAGGAAATGTGGGTGCTTCTATAAAAAATTTAAAAACAGGTGAAACCATAAATATAAATGAAAATTTAGTGTTTCCATCCGCAAGTACAATTAAAATTGTTATTATGGCAGAGATATTGAGAAAGGTTAAGGAAGGGTTTATAAGACTCAATGATAATATAATATTATCAAATTTCATGAAAACCGGTGGAAGCGGCATTTTACACGAATTAAATAGTGGACATAAATTTACAATAGAAGAGCTCATAACATTAATGATAATCATAAGCGACAATACAGCGACAAATATTCTTATTGATATAGCGGACATGAAAAACGTCAATAATATGGCGGTAAGTCTTGGAATGTCACATACAAAGCTTCAGAGAAAGATGATGGATTTCGAAGCTGCTAGATGCGGTAAAGAAAATTATACATGTGCAGCAGATATGACACATATATTAGAGCTTATCAATGATGGAAAAGTAATCAATAAAGAGTACAGCAATATGATGCTTGACATTTTAAAAAGGCAGCAAGATTTAGGCAGGCTTGATCTATATCTACCTGAGAATACAATTATAGCACATAAACCAGGTGAACTTGACTTTCTTGAACACGACGTAGGGATTGTGTATCTTAAGAATTGCACATACATAATAAGCGTGCTGACAAATAAAATGAAGACAAATTTAGAAGGCAGAAAGACAATAGGGAAAATATCTAAGATGGTATATGACGAATATATAAAATTATAATGATCTTCATTAATCATAATAAATAATCTTTATTGGCGTAAACAAAGCTTTTATTTTTAAAATTATCTGCTGTAATCTATAGAAGATCTCACATTGGAAAGTTTCAATATATGGAAGAAATAGGTAGTTTGAACTACCTATTCTTTTTATAGCTTTTAATTCTATTATTCTATTTTGCCCTAAGCACTCTTAGTGCATTAAATACCGCTAAAAGTGTGACACCAACGTCAGCAAATACTGCCTCCCACATGCTAGCAAGACCTATTGCGCCAAGTGTTAAAACTGCTAATTTTACTCCAAGTGATATGACTATATTTTCCCACACTATTTTGTGGGTTTTCTTTGCTATTTTTATAGCATCTACTAGTTTTATTGGTTCATCTGTCATTAAGACGACATCAGCGGCTTCAATTGCGGCATCTGAACCAAGGCCACCCATTGCGACACCTACATCTGCTCTAGTTAGAACAGGTGCATCATTAATACCGTCGCCTACAAATATGAGTTTTCCATTTGATGACTTTTCAGCAGATAGTTTTTCGAGGACTTCTACTTTTCCATCCGGCAGTAGGTCTGTATAAACAGCATCAAGACCTAGCTCATTGGATATCTTTTCACCGACTTCTTTTCTGTCACCAGTTAGCATAACAAGTTTATTAATGCCAATTTCCTTGAGTGCTTTTACAGCTTCTTTAGAATCCTTTTTGACCTCATCAGATATTACGATGTATCCAGCATATTTTTTATCTACAGCGATATACACTATGCTTCCATAACAATTTGCCTTGTCATATGATATATTTAGGCTGTCCATAAATCTCGAATTACCTGCAAGAATCTCTTTGTCGTCTATTTTGACCTTTATACCGCTGCCAGATATTTCACTATAATCTTTGATTTTATCTTTATCAATATCTTTTCCATAAGCTTTAACAATAGATGATGCTATAGGGTGGTTTGAATAATATTCTGCATATGCGGCATATCTTAATAGCTCATCTTTTTTTATAGAATCAATTGCGTGTATTTCTGTCACATTGAAAGTGCCTTTTGTCAATGTTCCTGTTTTGTCAAAAACTATTGTATCAACATCATTTAATGCTTCTAAATAATTGCCACCTTTTACAAGTATGCCGTTTTTTGATGCAGCACCAATGCCACCAAAAAAGCTCAATGGTATTGATATCATAAGCGCGCATGGACAAGAAATTACGAGGAATACTAAAGCTCTATAGATCCAATCTAAAAATCCTTCATGTAAAACGACAGGTGGTATAATTGCGATTGCCAATGCAGATAATGTTACAATTGGTGTATAATACCTTGCAAATTTCGTTATAAAATTCTCTGTAGGAGCTTTTTTGCTGTTGGCATTTTCAACTAAATCGAGAATTTTTGATACTGTAGATTCTTTAAATTCTTTTTCTACTTTAATAGTAAGAAGGCCATTTTTATTAATAAAACCACTTAATACTGATGATCCAATATTAACTTCTCTTGGGACAGATTCACCTGTCAATGATGAAGTATCTACAAATGATTTTCCGCCTATTACCACACCATCAAGAGGAATTTTTTCACCAGCTTTAACAACTATGATATCACCTATATTGATATCTTCCGGTGATACTCTTTTTATTTCATCGCCTAATTTTAAATTTGCATAATCAGGCCTTATATCCATCAAATCCTTTATGGACCTCTTAGAATGATCGACAGCATAATCTTGTAAAAGCATACCTATTTGATAAAAAAGCATGACTGCAACACCTTCAGAGTATCTTCCAATCGCAAATGCACCAATTGTTGATACGCTCATGAGAAAATGCTCATCAAATAATTGTCCTTTTAAGATTTTTTGAGTAGCAAAAAAGACTATTTCTCCACCTGAAATGATATAGCTTATAAAAAATAATGAAAACTTTATATATATGGGAAAATTAAATATAATCGGGATTATAAATAAAATTGCCGCCATACCATATTGGATTACTTTTTTTAATATTTTGCTTTTGTCATTGGTTACCGTTTTATTTTCATAATCAATGACATCAACATTAGGTTCTATATCTTTTACGATCTTTCTTATCTTATCACTTATTTTATTTAGTTTTTGTGCGTCTTCTATTTCAATTAAAAGTTTGTTATTTACTAAATCTATGACAGCATTATTTACATCATCTATTTTTTTAGCGCTATCTTCTATCTTTGCGGCACAACTTGCACAATCTAGACCTTCTAATATATAGATTTTTTTTTGGCTCATATTTACAACTCCCCCCCTAAATTATTCTTCTATATGATTGAATCCTTCACCAAAAATCTTTATGACATGGTCATCTGCTAATGAATAGTAAACAATTTTACCTTCTTTTCTGTATTTAACCAATTTACTCTGCTTTAAAACCCTAAGCTGATGTGATACTGCTGACTGATTCATACCAAGAAGTGCTGCAATATCACAGACGCACATTTCAGATTCAAATAGGGCACATAATATCTTTATCCTTGTTGTATCGCCAAATACTTTGAAAAGTTCTGCAAGGTCATATAATTTTGTTTCCTCAGGCATAATCTTTTTGACTTTATTTACGACATCTTCATGTATAACAGTTACCTCACATACATCATTATTAATTTTATTATCATTCATAAAAACACCTCATTAATTGAATATATGAATAATCGTTCATATATATTTTATGATTAATATTTAGTAATGTCAACAAACTATTTTAAATTAACATCTATTAAGAAAACGTCATAGCAATAATCTATAAAATGCATTATAATATTATTATGGAAATAAATATATTTTGCTATAATAATCTGTATAATATTAGAGGATAGTTCTTTAATAATGTAAAGGAAGCATTTGAGATGAATAAAACTAAGGAAAAAATATTTAATGCTGCAATTGATATATTTTCAAAAAAAGGTTTTTACAAGGCTACTATGGATGAAATAGCTGAAAAAGCAGGTGTTGCCAAAGGTACATTATATTATCACTTTAAAAGCAAAGATGAAATTTTAGAATTTTTGATAATGGAAGGTCTATCACTTTTAAGAAACCAAATAATCGATAATATAAATATATTAAAAAATTCTATAGAAAAATTAAGAGAAATAATTATAGTACAATCAAATTTTTTGTGCAAGTATAAAGACTTTGTACTAATACTGCTAAGTCAGCTGTGGGGTAAAGAAGAAATACAAAGTAGTTTCAGAGAGAAGATATATGATTATTTGAAGATAATCGAAGATATTATTGATGAGGGAATAAAGGAAAAGCTCATTGTGAAATGTGATAAAAAATTAGTTTCATCAGTATTTTTTGGGATGATCAGTTCGCTAGTTATTTTTCAACTCAGAAATAATGACATTATTGACCCGGAATATATAGCAGATAATGTAATAAAATACACGTTTAATGGAATCCATTATAGAGATTAATTTCTATAATGGATTTTTTCTTGACAATTATAAAACATGATACTATAATGAATTCAAACTGACCGGTCAGTATAATTAGTGAGGAGGTATTTAAAACATGGGTAAAGTAGTAGCAAATGAGATAAAAAGATTAATTCAAAATCGATTTATCAGGTTAGCTGTAATTGTCATTGTTTTTATGCCACTACTATATAGTTTTCTATATCTATATGCATTTTGGGATCCATATGGAAAACTAGACAAGCTTCCTATTGCCGTTGTAAATCAGGATAAAGATGTTATTTACAATGGCAAGAGTGCAAACTTTGGTGTTGATATAATAAAAGAATTAAAGAAAAGCAAAGATTTCAAATGGAGTTTTGTAAGTTATAGCAATGGTATAGATGGTTTGAAAGGTAATAAGTATTATTTTATGATAGTAATACCTGAAAACTTTACAAAAAATATATTAAGCGTTGACAGCAGCAATATTAAAAAAGCTCACATTCAGTATATAACAAATGATAAAAAGAATTTTCTTGCAACACAGCTTGGGAATAAGGCTATTGAAAATATAACACAAAAAATATCTAATACTATAAGAAAGGGATATATAGATACTGTTTTTACTAATATAAAGGATATGGGTAATGGTTTGAGATTGGCTTCAGATGCAGAGAATGAATTATCATTAGGTACTGAGAAAATTAATGATGGAATGAAAAAATTAAATAATGGTATTGAAAGTGCCTTAATCGGTTCAAATCAGCTAAGAGATGGCTTATATAATATAAAAAATGGAACACAAAATGCAGCTAATGGTGCTTCAAATCTATATAATGGTGCTGGCTTGTTATCAGAAAAACTCGATGAAGTTAGTAAGAGCAGTTATTTACTTACGAATGGAATTAGTGATTTGAATAAAGGATTAAACGGTGTAAACCAAGGGCTAAATACTATAAAACAAAGTATAGATAATTTAAAAAATGGTGTAGCGACTGTTTCTGAGGGATATAATCAAATTGGCGGGAAAATATCATCTTTTTCAAATAATGTTGTTACGATGGGCAATGGAATCAGTAGCATTACATCTGCATTAAATAATGCGCAAATAGCGATGAATGATTACGCTAAAAAACACCCTGATGCGATGAATGATACAGATTTCAAACAGGCAATTTTGGAAATATCACAATCGAATATTGGATTAAAACAAATAAGTACTAATTTAAACAATAATATGCCCGACATAACCAAACTAAACAATTCGCTTGCTGAATTAAATAAGGCAACAGGTGATATAAAAAATGGATTTGACAAACTTTCAAGCGGAATATCACAACTACAACTGGTTTCATCTCAGCTTAAAGATGGTGGTAATAATTTAAATGAGGGATTTTCACAATATTCCGGGGGAATTGCTTTAATTAATCAGAAAATGAAAGAAGTTTCCGGTGGACTTGGAGAATTAAATAGTGGATTAAAAAGTTTAGATGATGGTACACAGAAATTATATTATGGTGCTATTAAGCTCAACGATGGTTTAGCAACACTGAGCAATGGAGGAAATAATCTCAAAGACAATATGCAGAAATTAAATGATAGCCAGCAATTGTTGTCTAAAAAGCTCAATGATGCTTCAAATAAAATAGATTTAACAAGTATTAATGATAAAAAAAGTAATATGATAAATGAACCGATAGTACTCGATACGAGGAGATTAAATCCTGTTGCAAATTATGGAATTGGATTTGCACCATATTTTATCCCCTTGTCACTGTGGGTTGGTGCACTTATCTTATTTTTTCTCATTGATATATTTGATAGAAGAGGGTATGCAAAAGAAAGCAATGCTTCTATTATTATGGGTAAATTCATAAGTCTTTGCATCTTGGGTATTTTGCAATCAATTGTATCAAGCTTCGTGTTAATTGAGGTACTCAAGCTGCCAGTAAATAATCTATTTTATTATTATCTGATAAATGCATTAATGTCAGCAGTTTTTGTTGCTATAATCGGGTTTTTCGTTATGCTATTTGGAATGGCTGGAAAGTTTCTGGCTATCGTACTTCTGATGTTACAGCTGACATCATCAGGTGGTGTTTTTCCAATGGAACTTGTGCCGAGATTTTTCAATATAATTAACCCGTATTTCCCAATGACATATGGGACACAGGCATTGAGAGAAGCTATTTCCGGAACCAATTATAGCCTTATGTTAAATGACTTGCTTATATTAGCAGGGTTTGGAATTGTGTTCATGCTTTTATCAGTTTTACTCGCAGAAAAGGTTGGAGATTCAAATATAATAGATGAGAAATTAAGCTTATAAAATTCATTTTATGCATAAGAGATATTTGCTTACATTATTTATTTTTAAGCAAATGTCTCTTTTTAAATTTTATTTTATATTATTGCATAAAAGATGTATAATTAAATTAGTATGATAGTACCTTAAAAAATATTGAAGAAGGTGCGGATATGGAAGAGATATTAAACGAACTTGTTAATCTTGATTCTAAGATTACCGATATAAGCAGTAAGAGAGATAAAGATTTAAAGGATTTAGAGAATAAATTAAATGATGAACTCGAAGAAATAAAAAAGAGCATTAATACGGAAATCTTAAACGAATCAAAGTTAATTTATGAAAGTATAATTAAAGAAGGTAAAGATAGGGTAAAAGAAATCGAAGAAACAACAGAAAAAGAGATTGAAGACCTTGAGATGAAGTATAATAAAATCTATTATGATGCTTCACGTGATGTTTTTGCGCAATTATTTAATATGCGTTAAAGCGGTGATATAGATGGAAAATGTTACGAGGTTTGCTGCGGTTAATACAAAAATACGTTCATTGCAAGGTAAATTTTTAAAAGACAAAGATTATATAAACATGCTTGAAAAAAATTCTGTAAAAGATGTAGCAAATTATTTAAAAGATAATACATACTACGGTGAAATGTTACAAGATATCAATTTAGAAAATATCAGTAGAAGAGATCTTGAAAACATCTTGAGAAACTATCTAATAAAAAATGTAGAAAAGATTAGGCATTATTTTAATGGGAATTATAAAAAATTTATAAAATCATTGTACGTAAAATATGAAATAGAGGATTTAAAGAGCTTTGCAAGGCTTATATTTAATGGTACAGAATTGGACTCCTATGAAAAAACTTTTGTGTTTGTTGGAAAGTATAGTGATGTAGAACCTGAA
Organism: Thermoanaerobacterium sp. RBIITD; assembly: GCF_900205865.1. Lineage (NCBI taxonomy): Bacteria > Bacillati > Bacillota > Clostridia > Thermoanaerobacterales > Thermoanaerobacteraceae > Thermoanaerobacterium > Thermoanaerobacterium sp. RBIITD. The sequence goes on along the minus strand of NZ_LT906662.1, from coordinate 1,020,541 downwards.
AAAGTTTTCGCATCGAAGACAATCGGTGATTTAATAGGAGCCTTTGAAGGTTCCGAGTTTTACAAATATATAGAACCTATATTAAAGGGAAAGAGAAAAAGTTTATTTTATCTTGAGATGGCCCTCGACATGGCATATTACAGCATAATACAAAGGTACTGGAAGATGATATCAAAAAGTGACAGGCAAATCCTTGAAAAAATGGAAGGCATAATTGCGGACTTGTTTAATATCCAATGGATCTACCGTGGAATGAAGTTCTATAGTTTATCACCTGAGGAAATCCTCAATTATACGATTGATTTTGGAGATAAATTGACATATAACGAGAGAAAGGCACTATGTTATGCCAAAAGTCTTGATGAGTTTTTTGCACTTACGAAAGAATCAACACCATATTCGTTCCTCTTTAATAAAGAGATTATTGATTTATATATGGAGAGAAGAATCAATAGATATATATACTTCAAACTTAGAGCACTCGAAAGAACAGCGATGATGAATATTATACATGTAGTAGCATATATACTGTTTTTAGAATTCGAGATAAGAGATATAATATCTATCACAGAAAGTATCAGGTATAACATGCCATTTGATGAAGCAAAAAAATTCCTTATTAGGGAAATATGATAGGGGGGGTCGAAATTGGCAGTTGAAAAGATGAAAGTTTTTGGCATGATAGGTTCTATTAAAGATATGAATAAAGCTTTAAGATTAGCTCTTATTGATGGCAGCATCCATATGATAAATGCCCTAAGCTATTTAAATTCTAGTAATTTTATGATGCCTCCATCAGAAGAAAATGTGGAAGCATTAAAGGAAATGCCGTTTTTAAAACCTATCACGAAAAGAAGGGATTTTACAAATGACGAAAAGGTAATTAAAAAACTACTTGAGGTATTTGATTTAAAAGAGACTCTTAAACTCAAATATTTAGAAGAGGATTATGACTATGATAAATATATTGAAGAACTTAATATGATTTATAAACAGATTGAGTCAAAAGTCGATGAACTGGATAAGAAAAACAAGGAAATAGATAAACTTAAGGCTTATATGTCTAACCTTGAGCACCTTAAATATTTTAATATAGATATAAATATGCTGACGAATCTAAAGTATTTGTCATTTAAGCTTATAAGTTTGTCTAGGGAAAACTTTAAAAAACTTCAAAAAAACTACGATAATGTTCCAGCAATTGTAAAAAGGCTCGATGACCACGATGGCAATATCATATTATATGCTATAACGCCTAAGGTTCTGAATGAGACTGTTGAACGTATTTTTTCATCATTAAATTATACAGAACTGGAGCTTCCAAAGGATTATAGCGGTAATTCTATGCAGGTTATAAGTATTATAAACGATATTATAATTGCTAAGAAAAAAGAAATAGATGATATTATAGACTCTATAAAGGATATTAAAAGAGAATATCTAAAAACTGTTAAAGCAGCTTACACACGCTTATCCGTGGAAAAGAAAATCGAAGAGATGAAAACAGATATTGCATATGGCAATAACCTATTCTTCATGTTTGGATATGTTCCGGTAAATAGGATTGAAGGACTTAAAAAGATGCTTTATGATTCCATAGGTGGCGGCATATTGCTTATTGATGAGGACGCAAAAAATCTTATGCCCGCAATTACTCCACCAACACATCTAAAAAATAACTGGTTATTTAAGCCCTTTGAAACCCTAGTAAAGATGTATGGCGTGCCGACATACAATGAGAAAGATCCGACACCATTTTTTGCCATAACTTATATGCTCTTGTTTGGTGCGATGTTTGGAGACGTAGGACAGGGTTTAATCGGATTTCTTGGAGGTCTTTTACTAAACAAGAAGATGAAAAATTCAAATTTTGGAGGGATACTTGAAAGGCTCGGCCTTACATCGATGATCTTTGGTATACTATATGGTAGTGTCTTTGGCTCAGAAAAAATTATACCGGCACTATTATTAAGACCTATGTTAAATATTAATACGATGCTATTAAGTGCCGTCGTTCTTGGAATTATCCTCATTACAATAGGTTTTGTATATGGAATATACAATAGCAAGTTAAATAAAAATATTAAAGAAGGAATATTCGGCAGAAATGGGATAACAGGTCTAGTTTTCTATTGGGACTTACTCATAACGGCTTTATGTGTTGTAAATGGGACATATAAATATATTGAATTACAGGTTATTATAATGGTCGTATGTCTCATATTGATGCTATTTAAAGAACCTCTTTCAAATATCTTGATGAAGTCAAAAAAATTATACAATGAACCTGTTTCAGATTATTATGTCGAAGAGGGGTTTGGCGTAATAGAGACGATACTTTCAATGGTATCAAATACAATATCATTTATAAGGGTAGGAGCATTTGCACTTAATCACGTCGGTTTATATGTTGCTTTTGCTACAATGGCCAACATGATGAATACAAGGGCCGGAAGCATATTGATGCTTATAATCGGCAACGTAGTTATTATCGGATTAGAAGGACTTATAGTATTTATACAGGCATTGAGACTTGAATTTTATGAGCTTTTCAGCAAGTATTTTATAGGCGACGGCATAGAATATGAACCAGTTCATTTAAACTTTACTTACGAATACAGAAGGGCAAAAAGAGAAACAAGAAAACTAAAATTATCGAAACAGGCATATAGTTTGCTGAGTTTCATTCCTTTCACATAGCTTAAATATAAAAAATAAGAGGAGGAGATTTTGATGTTTAGTTTTGTCTATATAGCCGCATTTATCGTTCTTATTACTATTTGTGCTGGAATTTACATCTACAAGGGTGGAAAATTAATCAATGGCAGAAGGTTTTTCAAATTGAGTATTAGTTCATTTGCTGTCTTGATCGGCGCATTTTTAATAATGCTTGTGCCAGGTATTGCAAAAGCGGCAACACCAAATGACCAGAGCAAGGGTCTTGGTTATCTTGCGGCAGCTTTATCAACCGGACTTGCGACAATTGGCACCGGTTATGCAGTTGGTTCCGTTGGCTCATCTGCACTTGGCGCAGTATCAGAGGATCCAAAAATACTCGGAAAGACACTTATATTCGTAGGTCTTGCAGAAGGAATAGCAATATATGGTCTCATAGTATCTATCATGATATTTGGCAGATTGTAATTGTGACTTTGAAGGGAATGAAACAATTATGAAAGTTTATCTATTGAGTGATAATACTGATACATTGACAGGTATGAGGCTTGCAGGGATAGAAGGGATTGTCCTTCATGAAAGGGATGAAGTCTTAAAGGAACTTAAAAGGCTTATAAGTGATAAGAACATAGGTATTATTCTAATAACGGAACTGCTGTCTTCTAAAATCCAAGATGTAATAAAAGAAATAAGGCTTAAAAGAACTGTTCCAATTATTGTAGAAATACCAGATAGACATGGAAGTAGGATGCCGCAAGACTTTATAACACGCTATATAAGAGAGTCTATAGGGATAAAAATGTGAGGTGATATTATGCCGTCTATTCAGGATAAAGTAGCTCTTTTCAATAGAGTATTGTATGAAAATATTAATAAAGAATATGAAGAAAAAAAGAATGCGATATTAAAGAACTATGAAAATCAGAAAGCTGCTTTATTAGCAGAAAAAGAAAAAATAGAAAAACCTCTTAGAAATACATCTAAACAAAAGGCAGAGACAAAAAAGCAGCAGATGATATCTAAAGCCCAATATGAAAGGCATTATAAATTATTAAAAAAGAAAAAAGAGCTGGAGGAGAGGTTTTTTGCATATATTGTAGATTCTGCTCGTGAGTTTGTTAAAACAGAAGAGTATACAAAATTTTTATTTAACCTTATAAGTGACGCAATAAAAACACTTAACATTAATAATGAAGCACATTTCTATTTTACAAAAGATGATATAGAAAAACATGGGATCCAAATAGGTACAATATTGAATTCTAATTATGGTGGAAATTATTATATTGAAGAAGCAAAGATAGACATAATTGGTGGCTTTTATATTGAGACAACTGATATGGCAAAAAGGTTTGACGCAACGATTATGTCAATGATTGAAGAAAAGAGAAGTTTTATCGGCCAAAAGCTTAGTGAAAAGCTTGATAGCGTGCAGCTGTAATTAGATAATGCATGCTGAAAGGATTGATGTTAAAATGGGAATGCTTGAAGGCAAGATATTTTATATAAATGGACCAGTCATAAAAGCTAAAAATATGAGGGGCTTTAAAATGAGAGAAATGGTCCTAGTCGGTGAAAAAAAGCTTATTGGTGAAATTATATCACTTGATGGAGATATTGCTACAATACAGGTCTATGAAGAAACATCTGGATTAAAAGCCGGTGAAAGTGTCATATCAACAGGAAAACCCCTTTCAGTAAAGCTTGGTCCCGGAATTATAGGCAATATTTTTGATGGCATCGAAAGACCCCTTTCAAAGATTTTTGAGACATCAAAGGGGTTCATACCGGAAGGCATAGGGCTTATTTCACTTGATACAGAGAAAAAATGGAATGTTGAGGTTTTAATAAAAGAAGGTGATGCCTTAAAAGCAGGCGATATATATGCAAAGATAAAAGAGACTTCTTTAATTACACATATGCTCATGGTTCCACCTGGCATAGGTGGAAAAGTCACCTTCGCCGAAAAAAGCGGCACATACAATATTGAGCATGTAATAGCTATTTTAAAAGATAATGACAAAGAATATAAGCTAAAACTTTATCAGGAATGGCCTGTCAGGACTCCAAGGCCGATTGAGAGAAGGATACCTATAAATAAATTGCTTGTTACTGGGCAAAGGATAATTGACACATTTTTCCCGCTTGCCAAAGGCGGGACAGCAGCAATACCGGGTGGCTTTGGGACAGGTAAGACAATTACACAGCATCAGTTGGCAAGGTGGAGTGATGCAGATTTAATAATATACATTGGATGTGGTGAGCGTGGCAATGAGATGACAGAAGTTCTTGAGGACTTTCCGGAGCTTAAGGACCCTTCATCAGGCAATCCTTTAATGGATAGGACAATACTAATTGCAAATACTTCAAACATGCCTGTTGCGGCCCGTGAAGCATCTATTTATACAGGAATAACCATTGCGGAGTATTTCAGGGACATGGGGTACAGCATAGCAATGATGGCCGATTCAACTTCTCGTTGGGCAGAAGCTTTGAGGGAAATAGCCGGAAGGCTTGAGGAAATGCCCGCAGAAGAAGGATATCCTGCATACCTTGCTTCAAGGTTAGCACAATTTTATGAAAGAGCAGGCTATGTAAAGAATTTAAATGGTACAGAAGGATCTATAACAATAATTGGTGCTGTATCACCTGCCAGCGGTGATTTTTCGGAACCTGTTACACAAAACACCAAAAGAGTTGTAGGGACATTTTTAGCACTTGATAGGGAATTAGCCCATGCAAGGCATTTTCCAGCGATAAACTGGTTATCATCATACAGTGGATATGTATCGATGTTGAGAGACTGGTACACTGAAAATGTATCAGAGGATATGCTAAAATTAAGGGAAAAGATGCTTGGAATACTTCAAGAAGAAAATAAATTGATGGAGATAGTAAAATTAGTAGGCGAAGATGTGCTTCCTGACGGTGAAAGGCTAATACTTGATATTTCGAAAATAATCAAGGTGGGTTACTTACAGCAAAATGCATACAACAGCATGGATACCTATGTTTCACCACAAAAACAGTATAAGATGCTTAAAACCATAGATATTCTGTATGAGAGTGCATTAAAATGTGTCAAGAAGGGAATTCCATTATCAAAGGTTCACAATGAGAAAATATTCAATGAAGTCATTATGATGAAGTACAACGCAAGGGAAGACGATGATGAGTATTTTAGCAATATGAATAAGGAAATAGATGATTACTATAATTCCCTTGAAATGATGTATGAAGAAGGTGCAGAAAATGAAGATAAGGTATCTCAAGCTAAATGAAGTGAGGGGACCTCTTATAGTCATCGATGGTGTCAATGATGCTGCATATGACGAAATGGTGGAGCTTGATATAGAAGGTGAAGGGCGCAAAAGAGGCAAAGTTGTGCAAATAGATGGCGATAAGATAATTATTCAGGTTTTTGAAGGTACATCAGGTTTTTCCCTTGATAACTGTTCATTAAGTTTTGCTGGGAAACCCATGAGGATACAACTATCACGGGACATCCTCGGGAGAGTTTTCAATGGTATAGCAGAGCCTATCGATGGTGCAGGTGAGATTTATTCTGATGTTACATATGATATAAATGGAAGGCCGATGAATCCTGTTGCAAGGAAGTATCCAAGAAATTATATTGAAACTGGAATATCCGCAATAGACGGCTTATCGACGTTGATAAGAGGGCAGAAACTGCCGATTTTCTCTGGTGATGGACTGCCACACAATGAGCTTGCAGCGCAGATCGTTAGGCAAGCTCGTATTTCGGAAGAAAGTGGAAATTTTGTAATAGTCTTTGCGGCTATGGGAATAAAACATGACGAAGCGGATTTCTTTAGGAAGAACTTTGAGGAATCGGGTGTTCTTGAGAGAGTTGTTATGTACATGAATTTAGCAGATGACCCTGTTGTAGAGAGAATAATAACTCCAAGATGTGCACTTACGGCGGCGGAATATTTAGCATTTGAACTTGGTATGCACGTCCTTGTAATTATGACAGATATGACAAGTTACTGTGAGGCATTAAGAGAGATATCTTCCTCAAGGGAGGAAGTGCCATCGAGAAAGGGCTATCCAGGATATATGTATTCAGATCTTGCAAGCCTATACGAAAGGGCAGGAATGTTAAAGGAAGACATAAATGAGGGGAAATCTGGCAGTATAACGCAGATACCGATACTTACAATGCCAAATGATGATATAACACATCCTGTCCCAGACCTTACAGGCTATATAACAGAAGGTCAGATAGTATTAAGCAGGGATCTATTTCAAAAGGGAGTATATCCGCCTATCAATGTTCTTCCATCATTGTCAAGGCTCATGAAGGATGGAATAGGAAAGGACTACACTAGAGAAGACCATTCAGATGTTGCAAATCAGATATTTTCAGCTTATTCATATGTACAGGAAGTGAGAGCATTAGCACAGGTAATAGGTGAAGATGAGCTTTCAGAAATTGATAAGAAGTACATGGAATTCGGGCGGCAGTTTGAAGAAAATTTTGTAAGACAAGGCTTTGATGAAAATAGAAACATAATAGAAACCCTTGATATAATGTGGAAGCTTTTATCAATATTGCCTGAATCAGAGCTTAATAGAGTCAATCCAGATTTTATAAAGAAGTATTATAATGCATATACTACAATGTCTTTCTGATGTTAGGGAAGTTTTAATAAGAATGTCATAGATAAAGACGTGACACCATATAAGAATATCAGAGATTCTTCAAGCACTTAGAATGATATAAAAGGGAAAAACTCTCCTTTAGGAAAGGAATGTAATCTGATATGGAAGAAAACATAGCACCGACACGGTCAAATCTGATGGCTGCACAAAATGCACTGGAATTTTCCACGAAAGGGTTTGAGCTTCTAGATAAGAAGCGCAATGTCTTAATAAGAGAAATGATGTCCCTCATGGACGAAGCCAAGGAAATACAGTTAAAAGTCCATGTCGTCTTTAAAGAAGCGTATGAAGCACTTCAAATTGCCAATATTACGATGGGTATAACAAATGTATATGAAGTGGCAAAATCAATTCCAGATACAACCGATTTTACTATATTGACAAGAAGTGTTATGGGAGTTGAGATACCACAGATAAGATACAAAAAGGAAGATTTAGATCTGTATTACAGCTTTTACCATACAAATACAGCCCTTGATATAGCAGTTAAAAAATTTCAAGAGGTTAAGTATCTATTATATAGGCTTGCTGAAGTCGAAGACTCTTCATACAAACTTGCGATGGAGATAAAGAAGACTCAGAAAAGGGCAAATGCACTTAAGAATATACAGATACCTAAGTATAAAGGGATTGTAAAGACGATAAGCGAAGTGTTGGAAGAAAAAAACAGGGAAGACTTTTTTAGATTGAAGATTGTTAAAAGGAAATTAAGCGCGAAAAAAGGTTGATTATATAAATTTTTGTGTAGTATAATATTGTATATTAAGGGGAGTAGCTTACCAAAGATGGTTAAGCCGTTCGACAGCACGGATATAATCCCGGGCGGCTTTTTAAGTAGCAAGACCTTGATAGCTTTGTGCTATTTTGGTTTTGCTTATTTTTTTATGCAATTAACTAAAGAAAATGGGAGGTCTAATATGAATTATCTATATCAAGGAATAATAAATATCACGTGGCAAAATATCATAATGTATGTCATAGGCATCGCATTAATCTATTTAGCGATAAAAAAAGACTATGAGCCTATGCTTTTATTGCCAATAGGTTTTGGCACCATTCTTGCAAATTTGCCCCTTTCCTCCGTCATTGGCAAAGATGGCTTTCTTTCAATATTGTATAATGCCGGAATAAAAACTGAATTATTCCCGATACTCATATTTATAGCTGTTGGTGCTATGGTTGATTTTACACCACTTTTAGAGCAGCCCTTTATGATATTTTTTGGTGCTGCAGCACAATTCGGAATATTTATGACGATTATTATTGCTGAATGGGCGGGCTTCAGCTTAAAAGAAGCTGCATCAATCGGAATTATAGGTGCTGCCGACGGTCCAACCTCAATCTACGTATCAAACCTTTTTGCACCAAAATTATTAGGACCGATTTCTGTTGCGGCGTATTCTTACATGGCACTCGTACCTATAATACAGCCATTTGTTATAAGATTAATAACAACTCAAAATGAGCGAAGAATACGTATGAATCTAAACTTAAGTAAAGTCTCAAAAAAAGTACGAATTGCATTTCCAATTATTGTTACATTTGCATCAGGTATACTAGTTCCAATGAGTATTTCATTAATTGGACCATTGATGTTTGGCAATATCATAAGGGAAAGCGGCGTACTTGAGAGGCTTTCAAAAACAGCTCAGAATGAACTTGCAAATCTTGTCACATTATTGCTCGGTATAACAATAGGTGCTACAATGACGGCGGATAAATTTTTGACGCCAATGACATTGCTTATCTTTGCTATGGGATTACTTGCGTTTATATTTGATACAGCTGGCGGAGTTATATTCGCAAAAATACTCAATATATTTTTGAAGAAAAAAGTTAATCCGATGGTAGGTGCAGCAGGTATATCAGCATTTCCGATGTCAGCCCGTGTAATACAAAAGATGGCGCAAAAAGAGGATCCATCGAATTTCATACTAATGCAGTCAGTCGCGGCAAATGTGGCAGGACAATTAGGATCTGTTATTGCCGGTGGAATTGTTATAGCTATTGTAAGCTCAATGATATAGAATAGATTGATAAAAAAAAGATAACTAAAGGGGATGAAATTATGCTTCAAGCATTTAAACTAATGATATACGGCATGCCAATGACATTTATTACGCTTTTCATATTTTATATTGTAATAAAATTCATGATGAAATTTTTAGGAGAAGAGAAATAACCATTAAGGGGATTTTGGTTCTAATTATAAATATGCTATAATAAAAATTATGAGGGAATATATTATGAAACACCAAAAAATAATCCATGTTGACATGGATGCTTTTTTTGCCTCTGTAGAACAGCATGACAATCCAAAACTTAAAGGGAAGCCGGTAATAATTGGTGGGCTTTTTGGTAGAGGTGTTGTATCAACATGTTCATATGAAGCGAGAAAATATGGTGTTCATTCAGCTATGCCGATGTATATGGCAAAAAATCTTTGCCCGCAGGGAATATTTATGCCTGTTAGGTTTGAACGCTATAGGGAGGTTTCAAAAAACATTTTTAGTATTTTATATGAAGTAACAGATATCATTGAACCTCTATCGATCGATGAGGCGTACTTGGACGTTTCAAATATCGACAAAGATCCAGAAGATATTGCCAAGGAAATAAAAGAAAAAGTAAAAACAACCACTGGATTAACTATATCTGCGGGTGTTTCATACAATAAATTTTTAGCAAAGATAGCATCTGATTGGAATAAACCAGATGGTTTAATGGTTATAACGGAAGATATGATTCCAGATATATTGAGGCCGCTTCCTGTTTCTAAAGTATATGGGATAGGAGAAAAATCTGCAGAAAAGCTTAAAAAAATAGGCATTGAGAAAGTTGATGACTTATTAAAACTCAGCGAAGAAGAACTTAAGAATATATTCGGGAAATATGGCAAAGAGATATTTGAAAGAATCAGGGGTATTGATGAAAGGCCCGTCCAAGTCTATAGAGAGACGAAATCCATAGGTAAGGAAACGACGCTTAAAAAAGATACTAATGACATAAATCTTTTATTAAACTATATAAAGGAATTTTCAAAAACAATATCATCAGAACTGAAAGAAGAAAAATTGTATTGTAGAACAGTAACTGTGAAAATAAAAACGGCAAGCTTTATGACACATACAAGAAGTAAGACTTTAAATGAATATATTGATTCATTCAAAGATATATATAATGTCGCCTTTTTTATTTTAAAAGAAATGAAGCTTTATGAACCGATAAGACTAATTGGCTTATCTGTTTCAAACTTAAGCTTAAACAAGGTAAAACAATTATCACTCTTTGATGAAGATATAATGAAAAATATAAAAATAGATAAAATAGCAAGTGAAATTAATAAAAAATTAGGCGGATATTTCATAAAAAAAGGGAGCGAGATTTAATTGTGGGGGTTACAAATGGAAAGAGGCGAACATAGAGTAAGTTTGCAAAAAGAAGTACTAGAATTAGCATGGCCTTCCATCATAGAACAGATGCTTATAATGATGGTTGGTATGATATCAACAATATATGTAGGACATATAAGTACAGCTGCGATAGCAGCAGTAGGAATGATAAATTCACTTGTATTTTTCTTTCAGGCTATTTTTGCGGGGTTATCGACAGGTTCTACAGTAATAGTTGCAAGACTTATAGGAGAAGAGGATGACAAAGAAGCAAGACTTGCAGTTATGCAGTCACTTATAATGTGCATTTTTATATTTATATGCTTTACTGTATTTGGATATATTTTAGCAGTACCACTTATAAAGGCATTTTTTGGAACTGTATCAAAAGAAGTATTTGATTTAGGACTTTTATATTATAGGATTGTATTACTCGGTATGCCTTTTGTAATAATTGATATAGTCCTCGGTGGTGCATTAAGAGGTGCCGGCGATACAAGGACACCTATGTATATAACGGCAACAATAAATATAATAAGCCTTATTTTAAACAGCCTTTTGGTTTTTGGCGTACATTTTGGTGGCCATGTATATATACCGGCATATGGAGTAAAAGGATCGGCATTGGCTGTCACAATAGCGAGGGTAATAGGTGGTTTTATACAGCTTTATGTTCTTTACTTCGGCAAAAGGAAAATTAACCTCGACATAAGGGAAAAGATAAGACTTGATTTTGGTATGATGATGCGCATAATCAGAGTCGGAATACCCGCTTCATTAGAGCAGCTTATAATGCAAGGTGGCTTTCTTGTTATGCAAGTTATAGTATCTACAATGGGTACTGCATCGATTGCTGTATATCAGATAGGTATGAATGCAAATAGTCTCGCCTTTATGCCAATATTTGGGTTCCAATTAGCTGCAACAAGCCTTGTTGGCAGAAGCCTCGGTGCAAGAAGGATATTATTAGCCGAGACATATGGTAAGTTATCTAATAAGATAGCTGTAAAAGTAATAACTGTTATCGGTATCTTGATGTTTATATTTGCAAGGCAACTTGCTGCTTTATATTCATCAGATCCGGAAGTTATAAGGATGGGGTCTGTTGTAATCAGGATATTTGCCGCTATTGAGCCTATGCTGGCGATAATGAATGTATTATCAGGTATTTTAAGAGCTGCAGGAGACCTTTTGTATATAGTGCTGACAGCCTTTGTAGGTTTATGGTTATTTAGAGTAGCAATAGGATATACGCTTGGTAAGATATTTGCAATGGGTGTCTACGGAATTTGGATCGGTATATGCTTTGATTTTGTTGCTCGTTCTCTCATGTATTCATATAGATTTAAACAGGGTAAGTGGAAATATATGAAGGTTTAAAATGTTGTAAATGAATAACGTCGTGATATAATAATATTAAGCTATAAAAAGAGGTGGAATATTGTGGATATTTTTATTGAAAAGCTTGTTAAAAGGCAGAAGACATCTAAGGATACATGGACTGTAGTCGGATTAATTTTGGCTGCAATAATAGTTGTATTTTTTATAATACCTATGATTCCTATAGTTAAAAATTTTATATTATTTTTTATATTAGCAATACCTTTTTTTGCTTATTTTGTAATAAGATCGAGAAATATAGAATACGAATACGCATTTACAAATGGTGAATTAGATGTTGATAAGATAATTGCAGAAAGTAGAAGAAAAAAAATCTTAAGTATTGATTGCAAAGATTTTGAAATCGCAGCGAAATTAAATAGTGATGAATATACAAATGAGTACAAAAATATACCGAACAGGATTGAAGCAGTGAGCAGTATGAGTTCACCAGATGTATATTTTGCCGTATTTGAAAATAACGGCAAAAGAACTATACTGTTTTTTGAGCCCAATGATAGAATGATAGACGCAATGTGGCGGTATATACCAAGAAAGTTTTTCAAATAAACTGGGGGAATATAAAATGGCATTAAACATAGTATTAGTTGAACCTGAGATACCGCAGAATACAGGCAATATAGCTCGTACATGTGTCCTGACCGGCTCAAAACTACACTTAGTTAGACCACTTGGATTTTCACTGAGAGAAAAATATTTAAAAAGATCTGGACTTGATTATTGGCCATATCTTGATGTAAAAGTATATGATAACATAAAGGAGTTCCTTGAGGCGACAAAAGGCAGCAAGTATTATCTATCGACTACAAAGGGAAAACATTTTTATCACGAAGTAGTATATGAGGATAACTCATACATACTTTTCGGAAAGGAATCTGCTGGCCTTCCAGCATGGCTTAGAGAAGAATACGCGGATGACTGCATCAGGATACCTATGAATGAAGTAAAAGCAGATAGATCTCTAAACCTCTCTAATTCCGTAGCAATAGTGGTATATGAAGCACTTCGGCAGCTCAACTTCCCAAACATGTATTAAAAAAGAAAGTCCCAAATAAGGGACGGCTCAATCCAATATCAAATGAAATAACTGTTTCTCGATTTCATTTTAATGCTGTCAAAATCTTATTTACTTCTTTACATACCATATCAAATTCAACAGGTGTAAGTGATTGTGCACCATCTGATAGTGCTTCATTTGGATGTGGATGTACTTCTACAATAAGGCCGTCTGCTCCAACGGCAGCAGCAGCTCTTGATAAAGGCGCTATAAGGTCACGCCTTCCTGTTCCATGGCTCGGGTCTACTATGACAGGGAGATGTGAGAGATTCTTAACCGCTGCAACGGCATTTAGATCAAGTGTATTTCTCGTATATGTCTCAAAAGTGCGTATGCCTCTTTCACACAATATAATATTGGGATTTCCTTCTTTCATGATATATTCTGCTGCATTAAGCCATTCCTCTATTGTAGATGATAACCCGCGCTTTAAAAGAACGGGCATATTTGATTTGCCTATTTCCTTTAAAAGCTCGAAATTTTGCATGTTTCTTGAACCAACCTGCAATATATCAGCATACTGTGATACTTTTTCTATATGTGAACTACTTACTATTTCTGTAATGGTGACCATTCCCGTCTCATTGCCAACTTCATGCAAAATTTTTAGTCCTTCTTCTTCAAGGCCTTGAAATGAATATGGAGATGTTCTTGGCTTGTATGCGCCACCTCTTAATACTTTTGCACCCGATTTTTTGACAGCCTTTGCGGCTTCCAACATTTGTTCATAACTTTCTACGGCACAAGGACCTGCCATAATGACAAATTCTCCCCCGCCAACATATACATCCTTGATTTTTACAACTGTATTATCCGGTTTTGCAGATCTGCTTACAAGTTTATATGGTGATGATATTCTTACAACATCATATACGCCCGCCATTGTTGAAATAGGCTTATCCTCTAAGACTTCAACATTGCCTATGACTCCGATTATGGACCTCTCAGCACCATTTACTACATGTGTTGTCAAATTAAATTTTTTCACATATTCACAAACTCTTTCGATATCTTCATTTGTAGCAGTTTCCTTCATAATAATTACCATAAAATCAACCCCTTTACATATATTTTGTGATAAAAAAAATCTCTCATCCAAAAGGACGAGGGACTTCCCGCGGTACCACCTTTATTAACCTTAATCGGTTCACTTCAAGAGTACTAACATACTCCCTTCCTTTTAACGGTAGAAGCTTCCGGCATCACCTACTTAAATTTCAGCTTGCAACTCAAGAGGGAACTTCAATATGCTTAAAATATCCGGCTCACACCAACCCGGACTCGCTAAAATTCACGGCATATCTACTTTCCTCTGTCATAGTTTTTAACTAAATTATTGTAAATATAATATAATAAAAATCTCAATATGTCAATATAATTTTTCAATTTAACGCGATAAAATGATTTTTACATTAAATATATATTATGCTAAAATATCATTATAGAATTAGAAGGGAGTGTGTGATTGTGAGGATTGTAAGAGTAGACAACACTTTTAAAGAGTATGGTGTAATCGTTGGAGATAGCGTAGTTATGATTAATGGTCATAGAATACTAAATGTAGAACTTAAAGAAACAAAACTTTTATCGCCATGTGAAATAACGAAAGCTGTCTGTGTTGGCTTAAATTATGGCGACCATATCGAAGAAATGGGGGACAAGCGCCCAGATGAACCGACATTATTTATAAAGCCAGCAACGGCAGTTATTGGACCGAATGACTACATAATAAGACCGCAGATGTCAGAAAGAGTTGACTATGAAGGAGAACTTGCGGTTGTCATAAAAGACACTGCAAAAAATGTTCCCGAAAAAAGAGCATTAAACTATGTATTAGGATATACTATTGCAAATGATGTTACAGCAAGAGACTTGCAGTCAAAAGATGGACAGTGGACTAGAGCGAAATCCTTTGACACATTTTTACCTTTAGGACCATGGATTGAAACTGATTTAGATCCTTCAAACCTTGAAATAAAGACATATGTCAATGGCATATTAAAACAGCACAGCAATACAAAACACCTTATTTTCAGCGTTCCAAAGCTTATATCATTCATATCACATGTTATGACATTAAATCCAGGTGATGTAATACTTACTGGCACGCCATCTGGTGTCGGTCCATTAGATGCTGGTGATGAAGTCACTATAGAAATCGAAGGAATAGGAAAATTGACAAACAAAGTAAAGTAAAGAAGATTTTCATGAAGCTAATTTTTTGTGGTGGAGCAAATGAAGTAGGCGCCTTATGTTACCTTATAAAAATATATGGTAAAAATATTTTGCTTGACTGTGGTATAAGGATGTCCTCAAGTAAGGACAATCTTCTAGATTTTCAACTTAATAAGAGAAGGATGTTTTTATACCATGCCGTTTTGGAATCTGAACTAAGTAAAACAAAAGATGACGGTGCTATGGAAGTTAATCAGATGCTATCACTTATTGACGAATATTTTAGTTCCGAATCAAGGCTTATAAAAAAGGCGCGAGATTTGATGTAAGATAGTTCTTTTGTATTTTAATTTTTATTGCGAAAGAAAAATATTCTGATAAATTTAAAGAATTTGAAGATAGAACAGGCTGGAGAGCGAAGATTAATGATAATGTCAATACATCAGCTATAAATGATGTATTATATAAATTGATGCCGGATGTTCCAACATTAAACAAAATAAGTGACAGCTTTTATGATATGACAGGCTTTAAATTAAGATGAATTATATAGCAAGAAAGGATAGTAATATATGAAAGACGATAAATATAAAGATGTCTTACTTAAATATGGCAAAGAAACAGTATCTGTAAAACTCGATAAAGAGATGTGTAATGTCCTTTATCCAGAAGATTTACCAGGTGTCTATGATCCACAAAAAGAAGTTATTGATTCGATTGAAAATCCTATAGGTTCACCATCGCTTAAAGATATGGCAAAGGGTAAAAGGGATGTAGTAATACTTGCCAGCGACATAACACGTCCATCGCCGTCAAATATTATGGTACCGCCAATAGTTGATGAATTAAATAAAGCAGGAATACCTGATGAAAGTATAAAGGTCGTTTTTGGTTTAGGATACCACAGAAAACAAACAGAAGAAGAAAAAAAGAAGCTTGTTGGTGAAGATATATTAAAGAGGGTAAGATGTATTGACCATGATATAAATGATTGTGTATATGTAGGAACAACAAAAAGGGGAACGCCTGTTGAGGTATTTCGTGAAGTATATGATGCAGACTTTGTTATCGCAACAGGTAACCTCGAGCTACATTATAAAGCAGGCTATAGCGGTGGCTATAAAGCATTGTTACCAGGCGTATGCAGCAAAAACACAATTGAGAAAAATCATATCTTGATGTTTTCAAATGGTGCAATGCCAGGTAAAATCGATGGAAATCCAATGAGGGAAGACATTGAAGAAGGTGGCAAACTTGCAGGTGTTGATTTTATAGTTAATGCCGTTTTAAACAGCCATAAAGAAATAGTAAAGGTTGTTGCAGGTGATCCTGTTAGAGCACATAGAGAAGGTGCTAAATACATCGATAAAATGTATAAGAGGGTAATATCTGAAAAGGCGGATATAGTAATAGCCTCATGCGGAGGGTATCCAAAAGATATAAACCTCTATCAAGCACAAAAAGGCCTTGATAATGCCGCGTATTCTGTAAAAGACGGCGGAACGATCATTTTAGTTGCAGAATGCATTGAGGGGCTTGGTGAAAAACTTTTTTCAGATTGGATGGTTAATGCTTCATGCCCTGATGAACCATTAAAGTGGATTAAAGAGGAATTCAGGCTTGGAGCTCATAAAGCAGCTGTTATATGTGAGGTGCTAAAAAGAGCTGAAATATACCTTGTTTCATCGCTTGACCGAGATTTTACTGAAAAAATATTTTTTAAATATGCCAAAACTGTACAAGATGCACTTGATGAGGCACTGAAAAAACATGAAGATGGCGCAAAAATACTTGTCATACCATATGCAAATTCGACACTGCCATATGTAGAATAGATAGAAGTTAATGAAGTGCATCTTATATACTGCTGAGCATTTTATATTAGATACAATCCAACTAGTAAACAGGTGATTTAAAATCAAATATGATCATCTGTTTTTTTATCACATGATTATCTTTCTAAATTATATTAAAAGTGTTATAATATTGGTGCAAGCATTTGCATAATCAATAGTAAACAAATGAAGAGGAGAGTTAATTATGTTTTTAACGAAGAACCTTTTTTCAAAATTATTAACCTTTATATTAATAATAATAATTTTCCCTTTAACTATTGCAGGATATTTATCAACTGAAAAATCTAAAACCATACTTAAGAACAACATAATTTCTGCAAATAATGATATATTTAATCTTATAGACAACAATGTAAACATTTTTAAGTATAGTGCCGAATCACAGATAAATATTTTAGCTGCTTCTGATAATATAATAAATTATAACAAAGGAAATTTTGATCAAGATAAGAAAAATTTACAAACGTTTTTTCAAAATATAATAACAACAAACAAAAAAATATCTTTAATATATTTAGCAACACCAGATAAAAAATTGATTAGAACGCCGGATATACCAATTAGTGGAGATTATGATCCCACTAAGCAAAAATGGTTCACCGAAGCCATAAAAAATCCAGATAAAGTAATATGGTCGGGGCCATACAGTGATAATAATACAAACGCGGGTGTAATAACATTATCAAAAGCTGTAAGAAACCCACAGTTTGATATAGTAGGTGTTATTGCAATTGATATAAATTTTGATTCATTATCTACAATTATTTCAAACATAAAAATAGGAAAGACAGGTGAAGTATCTCTAATATCAGATAATGGGTATATAATAGCAAACAAAAATAATAAACTATTATATACTAATGTAAATAAATTAAGTTACGGTAAAAAATTATTGGCATTAAATGATAAAACAATTGATTATTTTGACAATGCTGTGCAAAAGTTTGCATCTATACATAAATTAAAAGACTTTGGATGGAAAGCTGTTATAAATATGAATACTTCGGAATTAAATGAAAATGTATCAAAAATAAAATACAGTATAATTCTGATAAGTATTGTATGTATTATTATTGGACTCCTATTTGCATCAATATTTACTAAAAGAATAACTTTAAATATTGAAAAGTTAAATAAAATAATGCGAAAGGCCTCATCAGGTGATTTAACAGAAATGTTATCAATCAAATCAAATGATGAGATAGGCTCTTTATCAAAAAGCTATAATATAATGATAAATGGAATAAAGTCACTTATAGATAATATAAGTAAAATATCATCATCTATAAATACTATATCAAAAAACCTCGAGAATTCTTCCGGACAAGTATCGCTGTCCATGCAGGATGTGTCAAAAGCTATCCAACAGATTGCAGAAGGAGCCTCGAGCCAGTCGAAAAATGCACAAAATAGTGCTGAATCCGCATCAAATCTTGGAAAACTTATAGACGGATCAATAGATGATGTAAAAGACATATTTGGTGAAATAAATAATGTAAATGAGATATCAAAATCAGGAATGGATATTATCAATGACCTGACAGATAAAACACGCCTTAGCATTGACTCTAATAACAATGTCAAAAGTTCTACTATATTGTTAAAGAAAAAGTCAAACCAGATTGGGGAAATAGTAGATACAATAAAACGCATGGCAGATCAAACAAACTTGCTGTCTTTAAATGCGGCAATAGAAGCTGCGAGAGCTGGTGAAAGTGGTAAAGGATTTGCCGTTGTAGCCGACGAAGTAAGAAAATTAGCATATCAATCATCAGATGCTGCAAAAAGAATAGCTTCATTGATTATAGAAATACAAAAAGATATAGAAGAAACTGTTAAGAAAGTTGAATACTCCAATATTATAGCAAATGAGCAAAGTAATTCAGTTTATAATACAAAAGAGATGTTTGAAAGCATAAAAGAAGCGGTGAGATTCGTAATGGAAAAGATTGATGGGCTTAATAAATCACTGAAAGGGATTGAGAAAAATAAAAATTCCATAGTCAATACGATACAAGATATAGCTGCAGTATCTCAGGAAACAGCCGCGTCCATTGAAGAGGTATCGGCAACATCAATAGAGCAAGCGGCAATTGTAGAGGGACTTGCAAAAATTGCAAATCAATTAAAAGAATATGCAGACATACTTATGGAATCTGTTAAAAAATTTAGAATAGAATAAATGACATAACCATTAAAGTACAGTATTGACAGTTAGCAGTTCAATGGGCGCATTTATGGGCTTTTTAATTCAGCCCGAGCTGAATAAATATGCTAAAAGTCCCTTACGACAAGTTTGCATTTTCCACTATGAGAGTCGATAGGAATTCTGTCGACTCTTTTTATTGTATATCTAATGCCCGTTAAGCTCTTTTTATTCAGGATTTTCCTGATGTTATCACTGAATTTATTTGATACAGTATCAAAATCCGCTCCATTGCTAATTTCAATGTCAACCTCAAAATCCTTATACGAATGCTGTATGAATTGATATTTTATGATTCCATCGATATTTATATCATCAATGATTAAGGGATGCAAAAAATCCTTCTTACCTTTGTCATTTATAAACCACATCATGTCTTCATTTCTCCCGGAAATCCCATTGATTTTTGTAAATGGCAGATATTCATTTGCATTCCTTTCTTTAGCCAATGCAATGTCAGTAAGCTTATATCTTATCAAAGGTTGAGTGAAATTATATAGAGATGTTAAATATATGCAATTACCATTTGCTTCTACATAATTTATATCATCGAATATATAAAATCCATCATATTTCTTCCTTCCGAGACCTATTATCAAAGATTCCGATGAACCATAAAGATCAAAAATATCGGTATTAAAGACGGACTCAAAATAATCTCTGAGTTCTTTTGTGAGGGGTTCTCCACATGATACAACACGGAATATATCAAAGGAAAGTCCGTTTTCCCTTATCATATCGCAGAGAATTTTTATTGCAGAAGGGTAACCAATAATAACCCTTGGCATAAAACTTACGACTTTGTCATACCACTCGTCGAGGGGAATATTTATATTTAAAAGCATAGGATTAAAACCAAAACCACTTATTCCACTACTAGCAGCCATCACACCTGCAAATCTGCCTTCTGTTGCTGCGATATACAAAACATTGAGATTTCTAAAACCTTCTATCAAAAACTTTTTTACGCCTATTTCAGATATTACATCACGTATGCGAATTTCTCCTTTACAAGCCCTAAATGCAGCAGCTAATACATATTCCCAAGCTTTTTTGTCGTAAACAAAAATAGTAGGTGTGCCAGTGCTTCCAGAGGAGTGAATGATAGTATATTTTCCGAGAAATTTCTTATTGCTTACATCGTCGTTTTTTATGAACTCTTCTATATTATGCTTACTAAGATTCTTATCAGTAACAATATCATCAAAGTTTTCTATGAAAATGCTTTTATCTATTGGTGGCAAATTTTCTATAGGAATATACGCAAGGTCACTTTTCTTAATGCCGTTATCATTATAGTAATTATGGTAAAATTTCGAATGTGTATAGGCATGTCTTAGAAGCTTTCTGAATTTCTTTTCCCTTATTTTTAGAATATCTTCATGTGAAAGGTCATAATTTTTATTAAGGATGAATGTATTATATATCATATTAATATATCCCATTATTATCACCATTTTTATTTAATCATATATATAATTATATTCATTACAGTGAATAATTGTCAATAAAAATTAAGCAGACGGTATTCAACCCTATTACGCTTGTTATTTTTTTGCTAACATTTCATCTTTATAACATACAAATAATATTCTACTATTATAAATATTTAAGTCAATATAATTTCTTCTCAAAGTCTGAATAAAGCCTATGGTGAAGCATAGAATGAGTATAATATTTAGAGTATTTCTATTACAGATTATATAAAAAGTTGTTATAAATAAGATAGAAAAAGGTAACGAGGCGAAGTGATTGAGGAATAAAGAATATAGATGTAATAAAAATTTATAATTTGACAATAACGATGGCAAGCAATAGCAATTCTGAAAAAATGATAGAACATATCAAAAGATATCAAGGTGTAGCAATAAAAAATCTAAATGAAGGAATATACTATATAAGAGAAGACATAAAAACACAGATAATAGTAATAGATTGAGTTACCAAGTAAAGTAAATAGATTTATAAGATTATTAAAAAGAAAATGAACATAAATGAAGAAATAAGAATGCTACTAAAAGATTATGCAGAGAACCAAAAAGATAAAGATATGAAATGCTAATGAATGTTATAGCAGAAACAAATGCTAAGCAGTTGATAGAGGTGATAAAATTGATTACAAGTTAATATTGTTGGTAATGCCAATAAGTGCGGATAAAAGAGGCATGTTAAGAAAAATAGCTATCGCCTATGGTTATGACATTATAAATGCCAATTTGAGGTTGCCGGAAAAATTGATAAATATACCATTTAGCGATAGATGTTTTTATGTTGAAGATTGACCCATGAGGCTATTAAAAAATATAAGTAGATACAGGAAATTATATCAACATAGACCGGAAATTATGCAAATGGTATTCTAACATATGCAGAACCTGCCCATCCGGAATACTGGAAATATAAAAAGGAAGACCTTGATTTCATTATAATTTCGGATATGTCAGAATCTCCGACTTAGGATGAATCCTACCAATGTCATTCTGACCCTAAAGGAATACATAAAAAAATAAAATTAACAGGAATAGTGAGGCATAAATGTGAAGATTGTCGACATTGAAACATTCTTGATAAAAGCAATCTGTATAAAAAAATAAGAAGATAGAATGGCTACTCGATATTTTATTAGCTATAGATGAAAAAATATAATATATTACCATTCTATCATTGATATATTATCTGTATTGATTGGATTAATCTTTTAACAGTTTTAATATTTGTTTATTGATATAACTGAATATTTTCTTCTTAATACTTAGGTTTTTCCTTAACTTTTTAGCCCAGTAGTTGCGATACCTTCCACAAAGTATTTCTGTGCTGAGAAGAATATAATAATACATGGGAGCATTGAAATTACAGTCATTGCCATTATTTGATTCCAATTGATTACAGATGTACCATCAATAGACATCCTAAGGCCAAGTGATACCGTATATTTTTCCACACCGTTAATATAAATTAATGTATTTAGGAAGTCATTCCAGGTCCATATAAACTGAAATATTGCCATGGATATTATCGCCGGTTTGCATAGTGGAGCTATTATATTTATAAGAGTTTGAAATGAGTTACATCCGTCTATTATAGCAGATTCTTCTAGCTCTTTGGGAAGACCTCTTAAAAATTGCACCATCATAAATACGAAAAATGGCGTTGACGCAAATAGAGCTGGAATGATAAAGGGCTTGTAACTGTTTAGCCATCCAAACCCATTAAACAGTATATATCTTGGAATAATTATGACTGATCCTGGCAGCATGAGGGTCGAAATCATCAGTGCGAATAAAATCTTTTTTAATGGGAAATTAAATCTTGCAAAGCCGTAGGCCACAACTGTTGATGATATTACAGTAAATATAACGGTAGGTATGACCATTATAAAGGTATTCAATATAAATTTACCAAAACCATACTGACCCGTTCCTTTCCAGCCATTAATGTAGGAGTCTGCCACCAGATGTGAAGGTATAAGGCTCAAAGACTTAAATATATCTTCATTTGGTTTGAATGAAGCTGCAACTATCCACAAAAGAGGATAAATCATAAATATGCCAAAAATAATTAAAAATATATAAGTTAATATCTTTAACATATATCCATTTTTATGGTGATTAATTTTAGATCTCATATGGACTTACCCCCATCTTCATAATATGTCCAAGCCGGTGAAGACTTGAATAGTATAGCTGTAATTAACAATATTAATAAAAATAGAATCCATGAAAGGGCTGAAGAATACCCCATTTTAAAATATTTAAATGCATTATCGTATATTAGCAGACTATAAACATAAGTTGAATTCATAGGGCCTCCGCCTGTTACTATATATGGTCCTGTAAATTCCTGGAATGCATTTATCGTTTGCATAACAACATTGAAGAATAAAACAGGGGAAATCATAGGGAGCGTTATTGAGAAGAATCTTCTGATCTTTGAAGCTCCGTCTATCAAGGCTGCCTCATACAATTCATTTGGTACCTGTTTGAGCCCTGCAAGGAAGATTACCATTGATGAACCAAACTCCCAAACGGCAAGAAGGCTTACGGTAAATAATGAAATATGTGGGTTACCAAGCCAATCAGGTCCAATAATATGAAAATAAGAAAGAAACTTATTTATGATACCTTCTTTCATAAATAAGGATCTCCATAATATTGATACAGCTACACTTCCGCCGAATATTGAAGGGAGATAATAAACAGTTCTAAAAACATTAATTCCTCTAATTTTTATATTTAATAAAATAGCTACTAATAAGGCAAAAGCCAATTTCAAAGGAACAGTCATGAAAACATATTTTATTGTGTTTAATAACGATGGCCAAAAAAGTTTGTCTTTTGTAAACATGTATATATAATTATTTAAACCATTAAATACAGGAGCTTTTGTAATACTGAAATTTGTGAATGAATAAGTAAATGTCATTATAAACGGATATAGAGTAAATAAAAGAAAACCTACGATCCATGGGCTTATATATAAGAGCCCTACAAAATCTTTTTTCTTATATCGCTTCATGTTATTAATCACCTCTTATAAAATTGTGAACCAAGGTGTTGGTCATTGCCAACACCTTGTGTAAATTACCTTAAATCTCACTTTGCTTACTTCTGATTTTTAAGTTCAGAAAGCTTTTGCTTATAACTGCTAATTAGTTTATCAGCTGCTTGTTCAGGAGTCAATTGTTTGTATGCGAGTTCTTGTACAATATCTGTGCTTATTTTTTCAATTTCCTGATTCTGGCTTATACTATTTTCAGGCATTGACATATTCTTTAATGCAAGAGTTGTACAATCGTTAAGAACAGGATCCAGTTTGTTTAGATCTGTTAATATTTTACGTGCATTTTCTGTTGCAGGAATTCCTCTTACGTCCTTCAATATTTTTATTGCTTCGGGATCATTGAAAAACCAATTCAAGAATTTAGAGGCTTCTTCTATATTCTTTGAGTTTTTGTTTATTGCAATTAATTGTGAAGGTCTAACTACAATACCAGTTTGTTTTGCGTTAGGTGCTACAGGAGGTAGAGTGATAGACAAATTCTTAATATTAGACTTGTTTATTGCATATATTGAAGCCCAATCCCAAAACGTACCTATTTGACCATTTATCCATAGTGTATTTTGTTCAGGCTTTCCTTGAAAAGGAGCGCTTTCTGCAAAGGGTTGAATACCACCTACTTTAAATAGATTATCAAAATATTTAAAACCATCAGTTAAGGTTTTCTTGTCAAATCCAAGTGTATAATCATCATTAATCCATTGATTACCAGTTTGCTGAATTACATACGATTTCAACATATAATAAATTACTGTAGCATCAGCATTTAAAAAGTATGCGTTCTTATCTTTTTGATGGACAGTTTTTGCTGCTTCAGCAAAGTTATCCCAGTTCCATACAGTTTTGTCGTCTATGCCATATTTATTAAAGAAATCCTTATTAACAAAAAGTGCTGAATTATTTATTCCAGTAGGTAGGCCAATAAGCTTATTATTGACATAGCAATAATTCTTTAAGAACTTCTCATCAAATGCTTTGGTGTTAATATTCTTCTGCTGACTTAAATCGGCGAAGAAATCACCTTGAGCCATAAGTTCTGGAACCCAAGGAACATCAATTTGCATTAAATCAGGAGCGGTTCCTCCACTTAACTGTGTAACTAATTTTTGCAGGTAACCATCATAACCACTGTATTCAGCATCTATCTTTACATTGGGATGCTCTTTAGTATAAAGATTTATTGCATCAAGTGTAGCTTTATGACGATCATTTCCGCCCCACCACATAAAACGCAGTGTAACCTTCTTAGAGCTGTTAGCTGCTTTTCCATTATTTAATGGTTTACTACAGCCAGCTAACAACGTTATAGTTAAAACTACAATAAGTATTAAAGAAATAAGCTTTTTATACTTCTTCATAGAAGTACCTCCTTAACTTTTAAAATTGTTGATTAATTTACCTAATAATAGATTACTATCAATTAATGAAATTAAAAAGACATAAAATTTTAGAAATAGTATCATTGATTGGTTTAAAATTTAAATGGTATCATATTTTATACAACAATATAAAAAATTGATACTAATTAGCATAGCTTAATTATTTTAACTTATTATTTAGTATGCTATAATTTAAATTGATAATGTATTCAGAAATAACTATAGCGAGATTAAATAATGGATAAGTTATTATTGGAGATGGAGGTGGTATTTATATATAAGCTTATTATTGTTGAAGACGAATACGAAATAAGGCTGGGCTTGGCAAATTACTTCCCGTGGAAAGACATCGGCTTTGAGGTGGTTGGACAATTTGAAAATGGCAAAGAATGCCTGAACTATATATCTAAGAATCATGTAGATACTGTTTTATGCGATATAAAAATGCCAGTTATGTCTGGCCTTGAACTTGCAAAAGTTATTTCTGAAAGCAATATTAATGTTAAAATGGTCATTATAAGTGGTTACACTGAGTTTGAATATGCAAGGCAGGCATTGAGATATGGTGTGAAGGACTATATAGTTAAACCAACAAAGTATAGCGAGATTGTAGAGGTTTTCAATAAAATTAAAAGGGAGCTTGACAGTGAGCAATATGATGAGATGAAAGCACAGTCTAAAAATGAAACTATCTATGAAAGTGGTGGCCAAGGTGATATAATATCAATCATTAAAAAATATATAAAAGAAAATTATAAAGATGCAACCTTGGAAGATGCTGCAAAAATAGTTTACATGAATCCTTATTATTTGAGTAAATTTTTTAAGCAAAAGACAGGTAAAAACTTTTCAGATTACCTCACAGAGGTTAAAATGAAAAAAGCAGCAGATTTTTTAAAAAACCCTTTATATAAAACATATGAGGTTAGTTCCATGGTGGGGTACAAAAACCCAAAAAACTTTACAAGGGCATTTAAAAAGTTTTATAGGAAATCGCCGAGAGAATATGTAATTTCAGAAAAGTAATTGGGAGGTGGGATAAGATTATGAAGAAAATCAGTCAGAAGTTTTTTTATAAAAATCTATTAATTTTATCAATCCCCCTTCTTGTCATCGTTATAATACTTGGATCGCTTTCAATCATCATTACAGAGCGGTATGTAAGCGAAGAAATAAATAAAAATAGTAATGAAACGTTAAAGCGGAATAGTGAGGACGTAGAGTTTTTATTAAATGAGATTAATCAAATTTATTTAACCTTTGGTACAAATAAAGATGTGACTATGTATTTAAAAAGAATCTTAAATACTTCTGAGTATTCCCTTGAGGATACATGGCGCCTTAATATGATTGAAAGCCTTCTTAATTCAACTTCGTTCTCAAAACCATATATTCAATCTATCTATCTTTATTTCAAGAACCCAAATAAAAACTTTTTAGCTTCTTCAGATGGGATTACATCACTTGATAGGTTTTATGACAAGAAATGGTTTGACAGTTTTTTAAATTCTCCAGATGACAAGCTGTCATGGGTAGAAGTTAGAGATTTGAAATTATACAACTTTAATGAAAAAGGAATAAGAGTTCTTAGCATATTTAAGAAAGTTAACGACCTTTACAATGGTAAAAGCGATGGAGTATTGGTGCTAAATATATACCTTGACTACATTGAAAGGTTTCTCAATGCTTCGACAATAATTCCCGAGCAAAAGGTACTTATTCTCGATGAAAATAACCGCTTAATATGCCAAAATAGCAGCGGCAATTTCCCAAGCATTGTGGATATCAATAAATATAAAGATAACAACATAATATCAGAATTAAAGTCAGCAGACTACAATATAAAATATATATCCATCGTACCGAGGGAATATCTTTATAGAGTTCCTATAATGCTATTGAAGATTACTTTATTATTGCTTGCCTTATCAATTTTATTTGTGATATTCCTCACGTACAATATTACCAAAAGGAATTATACCAATATAAGGAAAATTATCGACATTATAGACTCTGCAAAATCTACCAATGCTTTCCCGCCTTTACCGCCAGAGTATAAGGATGATTACAGCTATATAACATACAATATACTTACAAATTACATGGAACAAAATTATTTAAAATTGCAGCTGTCTGAGAAAAAATACAAGATGCAGGCCATGGAGCTTTTAGCTCTGCAGTCTCAGATTAGTCCACATTTTTTGTTTAATACTATGGAAACAATCTATTTAAAAACTTTGGCACTCACAGGGGGGCCTAATAATGTAACAAAAATGATAGAAAACTTGTCCCAGATTTTAAAGTATTTACTTAGCAATCCAAATGAGACTGTAACTTTAAAAGAGGAAATTGATAACACAAAATCCTATATTGATATACTAAAAGTACGTTATAGGGACAAGTTTGAAGTAATGTGGGACTATGATGAGAGCCTGCTGCCATGTAAGGTAATGAAGCTTATGCTTCAACACCTTATTGAAAATTCTATTTATCATGGCTTAAAGGAAAAGGAAGGGAGGGGAGTTATTAAAATCAGGATAAAACACAAGCGTGATGGTGAAATAAAAATCGCAGTTGTAGATAACGGCCTTGGAATAAGCAAGGAAAAACTGAGTCAGATAAGGGAGCAGCTTAAATCAGATTTTGATTTTCAAGAGCATATAGGCCTAATGAATACAAAAGAAAGGCTGAAGCTCTTATATGATGATAAATATAATATAATAATTAGAAGCAAATTTGGAATGGGGACTGCTGTTTATATAACCTTTCCATATAAATCAAAGGAGGTTTCTCATGACAATAAATCGATATGAATTAGTAAATAGGCACAATGTAGTTCTCAACAAAGTTGATATCCTATCTCCTCTATCGATAGGAAATGGGGAAATTGCATTTACTGCTGATATAACAGGTATGCAAACATTCTCTGATGAATATAAGGTAGTGCCCTTGTGTACCATGGTACAGTGGGGATTTCATACAATTCCTGCTAAGAATGAAGAGGGATTTTACACCATAAAGGATTTAAAGCTTAAATATTACAATACATACGGACGAAAAGTGGGATATGCGACATTGAGAGATAATCAGGAGGAAATATTTGATTGGCTCAGGGTTAATCCTCACAGGTTTCATTTAGGAAATATAGGGCTGAATATAACCCTTTCCAATGGTGACAAAGCCAAAATAGAGTGTATCGAGGAAATCAATCAAACATTGGACCTATGGAATGGTATTTTGACAAGTGAATTTAAGGTGGAAGGAATACCTGTGATTGTGAAAACTCTTTGCCATCCTGAAAAAGATATAATAGCAATTTCTGTGAAGTCAGATCTCATTAAAAAAGGTCGTCTTTCAGTGGATATTAAATTTCCATATGGCTCACCTGAGAAATCAGGAGCAGACTGGACCCACGATGAACTACATAATACAGATATTATAGACTATAGTGAAAATATCATGGACCTAATGAGGACACTTGACAGAGATTTTTATTTTGTGAGAATTGGATTTTCAGATGGAGTCAATGTAAAAAGGAAAGGCAAAAACTATTTTACGGTGAGTCAGTGTAAAAATGAAGACAGCTTTAATTTTTCATGCTTATTTTCTAAATCCAGGCCATATGGGCATATGCCTTTATTTGAAGAAAGTGAAAATCTCTGTAAGAAGCACTGGAGACGATTTTGGAATAACGGTGGTGCTATAGACTTTTCAAAATGTACTGACAATAGGGCTTTTGAACTGGAAAGAAGGGTTGTACTTTCACAATACCTTACAGCCATACAATGTTCTGGTTCCATGCCGCCTCAAGAGACTGGGCTTACATGCAACAGTTGGTATGGCAAATTTCACCTTGAGATGCATTTGTGGCATGTTGCACATTTTGCACTATGGGGAAGAACTTATTTACTTAGAAAGAGTATGTGGTGGTACAAATATATACTCCATGAGGCCAAAAATTTAGCAAAATCCCAAGGCTACAAAGGTGCCCGCTGGCCTAAGATGGTGGGGCCAAATGGTATTGATAGTCCTTCATCTATAGGCCCATTGCTTATATGGCAGCAGCCCCATCCAATTATGTATGGAGAACTTATTTACAGGGATAAGCCATGTCCTGAAACATTGGATATTTTTAAGGATATAGTATTTGAAACCGCAGACTTTCTTGCCTCATATACGATATATGATAAAGACAATGACAGATATGTACTTGGGCCTCCTTTAATTCCTGTACAGGAAAATCATGATCCTGATGTAGCCATTAACCCGACATTTGAGCTAGAGTACTTTTCATTTGCATTACAAATAGCAAATAACTGGAGATTACGCATGGGTCTTAGCATCAATCCAATATGGCAGCAGATCTCAGAGAAAATGGCTTCCCTCCCTGTTAAAGATGGAGTATATTTATCCCATGAAAGATGTTCGGATACATTTACTAAGTTTAATTTTGACCATCCTTCAATGCTTGGAGCTTTGGGAGTACTTCCCGGTCACAAAGTTGATAAAGGCATAATGAAAAATACATTGAATAAGGTATTAGACTCCTGGCAAATGGAAGAAATGTGGGGATGGGATTTTCCAATGATTGCTATGACAGCTGCCAGACTTGAAGAACCTGAAATAGCAGTAGATGTACTTCTTATGGAGTGTCCAAAAAACACTTATATGCCAAATGGTCACAACAGCCAGATTCCAAATGATGACTTGCCAGTATATTTACCTGGAAATGGTGGACTTCTGACAGCTGTTGCTATGATGGCCTCAGGCTGGGACGGCTGCCATGAAAAGAATGCTCCTGGATTTCCTAGGGATGGAAAGTGGAATGTTGAATGGGAAGGTTTAGAGCCTATGATGTAATTTGATTTAAATTGGAGGTATTACACATGATTAAACGAGAAGACATTTATATAAGAGATCCTTTTATTGTACCCATGAAGGAAGAAAAAAAATATTATTTGTTTGGGACAACTGATATTAATTGCTGGAACGATGAGAAAGCAACGGGTTTTGATTATTACACAACCACTGATCTTGAGAACTTTGAAGGACCATTTGTAGCATTTCGTCCGAGAAAAGATTTTGGATGGGATAGAAACTTTTGGGCTCCTGAAGTCCACAAATATAATGGAAGATATTACATGCTTGCAACTTTCATTGCAGATGGCAAAAATAGAGGTACGCAGATATTATCTTCTAATAAAATAACAGGGCCTTTCACTCCATGGAGTATGGGTCCTGTGACTCCAAAGGAATGGATGTGCCTTGATGGTACTCTATTTATAGATGAAAATGGGGAGCCTTGGATTATATTTTGCCATGAATGGGTACAGATATATGACGGAGAAATATGTGCAGCAAAATTAACAGGAGATTTAAAATCGGCCGCAAGCAAACCTGTAACGCTTTTTAAAGCCTCAGATGCTCATTGGGCAAAAAGCATAAAAGTCGTAGACGGTCATGATTGTTTTGTAACAGACGGGCCTTTTATATACAAATCATCAAATGGAAAACTTCTTATGATATGGTCGAGCTTTGTTGAAAACAATACTTATGCAATAGGAATTGCCCATTCCACAACAGGAAAAATTCTTGGCCCGTGGGTTAATGAAGAAACTCCTATATTTTCAAGGGACGGCGGCCACGGTATGCTGTTTAGAACTTTTGAAGGAGAACTCATGCTTACAATACACACACCCAATGAAAGGGGAAAGGAGAGGCCTATTTTCATCAAGGTGGATGAAAGGGAGATAGAGTAATTATTTTAAATTATAGAATGGCAATTTATACAGTGAAAAACCTTAAATAAATCTTTTCTATTACAAGTCAATATATGTATAAAAGCAACGCAGATAAGCAAGAAATGTACTGATAATTGTATTTAATTGCTTTATAATAAAAATTAAATGTATTGCACAACGAGAACAATATTTGTGATATGGAGGAATAAACATGAGATTAAATAAGAGTATTTACAAAAATTATAAAACGTATCCGGAAAAAATACTACAATTTGGTGAGGGCAATTTTTTAAGGGCTTTTGTAGATTGGCAGATCGATAAAATGAATAAAGAAGCAGGTTTTGACGGTAGCGTAGTAGTGATCCAACCAATTAAAACAGGTCGTGTGGATGTATTAAATAAACAAGATGGATTATATACATTATATTTGCAGGGCGTGAAGAATGGCAAACCAATAAAAGAGCATTCCATCATAAATAGTATAAGCAGGGGTATAGATCCTTATAAAAATTATGAAGAATTCATAAATCTTGCAGAAAATCCGCAAATCAGGTTCATTATTTCAAATACTACTGAAGCAGGTATTGAATTCGATGAAAATGACAAATTGGAAGATAAACCGCAAAATAGTTATCCGGGAAAACTTACTGCTTTTTTATATAAAAGATTTGTATTTTTTAATGGTGACAAAGAAAAGGGCTTAATAATAATGCCATGTGAACTAATAGACAGGAATGGCGACAAGCTTAAGGAAATAGTTCTAAAATATTCAAAATTATGGAATCTAAATAATGATTTTACTAATTGGATAAATACAGCGAATATTTTTACAAATACCTTAGTAGACAGGATTGTACCTGGATATCCAAAGGATACCATTAATGAAATTACGGAGGAACTTGGATATGAAGATAGCCTCGTTGATGTCGGTGAGTTATTTCATTTATGGGTAATAGAAGGACCTCAGTGGATAAAAAATGAATTTCCGGTTGACAAAGCCGGCCTTAATGTAAAATTTGTCAATGATGTAGAACCATACAGGACAAGAAAAGTGAGGATTTTGAATGGAGCACATACTGCTTTAGTTCCGGTTGCCTATCTATATGGTCTTAATACTGTAAAAGAAGCAGTTGAGCATGAAGTAATAGGTAAATTCGTAAAGGGAGTAATATATGATGAAATAATACCAACACTTGATTTACC
Source organism: Thermoanaerobacterium sp. RBIITD (assembly GCF_900205865.1). Classification (NCBI taxonomy): domain Bacteria; kingdom Bacillati; phylum Bacillota; class Clostridia; order Thermoanaerobacterales; family Thermoanaerobacteraceae; genus Thermoanaerobacterium; species Thermoanaerobacterium sp. RBIITD. Next base: position 988,212 of record NZ_LT906662.1, on the reverse strand, counting down.
AAAAGAAGAATTACTCCAGTTTGCCGATGACGTACTAGAAAGATTTAAAAATCCGTTTATAAAACATTATCTGATGAGTATTGCATTGAATTCAATGTCAAAATTTGAAACAAGGGATTTACCATCCCTTTTGGAATATATAAATAGAAAAAAAGAACTTCCAAAAAAATTAGTATTTTCACTTGCGGCATTAATTGAATTTTATAAAGGTAAAAGAAATGGTGAGAATATTAATTTAGCTGATAATCCAGATATACTATTCTTGTATAAAACATTATGGAGCAATTATGATGGAACCGAAGAAGGTTTAAAAAATATAGTTAGGTCTGTATTATCTTATGAAAAGAATTGGAAGATGGATCTTAATAAAATAGAGGGATTAACTGATGCTGTATCGGATGATTTAATAATGATTGAAAAAATAGGAATAAAAGATGCAGTTTTAAAAACTTTATAATACTAAGGGTGAAATCTTATGAAAAAATTTATTAAAATTGATGATAATGACAATGTTGTTGTTGCACTTCAGGATTTAGCAAAAAATGATTTTATAGAAGTTGACAACAAAAAAATAAAATTAATTGATGATGTTAATAGAGGGCATAAAATAGCAATTAAAAATATAAATACAAATGAAAAAATTATAAAATATGGTTTTCCAATAGGACATGCGATAAAAGTTATAAAAGAAGGCGAATGGGTTCATACACATAATATAAAAACAAACTTAAGTGGTATAAATGAATATAGATTTAATCAAAAGCTTATAAAAAACACCTTTGAAAATAAAAATCTAACTTTTAATGGCTATAAAAGGATAGATGGAAATGTCGGTATAAGAAATGAATTATGGATAGTTCCGACTGTTGGCTGTGTAAATGGAATAGCAGATAATATAATGAAAAAATTTAAATCAGAAATAGGTAAACTTCAAATAGATAATACAAATGTCTTAAAGCATAATTATGGTTGCTCACAGCTTGGCGATGACCATGCTAATACAAGGACAATATTATGTAATGTTGCAAAGCATCCAAATGCAGGTGGAGTATTGGTATTAGGACTTGGATGTGAAAACAATTATATAAGTGAATTTAAAAAATATCTTGGAAACTATGATGAGAAAAGAATAAAATTTTTAGTAATACAGGAAGTGAATGATGAGATAGATGAAGGTGTGTCATTATTAAAAGAACTATATGACAATATGAAAAATGACAAAAGAGAAGAAATACCATTATCTGAATTAAAGATAGGGCTTAAATGTGGTGGCTCTGATGGGTTTTCTGGAATAACAGCAAATAATCTCATCGGAAAGATATCAGACTTTATCATAGCTCAGGGGGGTACGACAGTTTTAACAGAAGTGCCTGAAATGTTTGGTGCTGAAACCATACTTATGGAAAGGGCTATAAACGAAGAAGTGTTTAAAAAAGAGGTCAATTTAATCAATGATTTTAAAGAATATTATATGAAGTTTAATCAACCTGTATATGAAAACCCTTCGCCTGGCAATAAAGCGGGTGGTATAACGACACTTGAAGATAAATCATTGGGATGCATTCAAAAAGCCGGTACTGAATCAGTAGTCGATGTACTAAAATATGGTGAAACATTAAAGAAACATGGTTTAAACCTCTTAAGCGCGCCGGGAAATGATATGGTTTCCACATCAGCATTAGCTGCATCAGGGTGTCAGATGGTATTATTTTCAACAGGTAGAGGTACACCTTTTGGGACATTTGTACCTACTGTAAAGATATCGACAAATACAGATCTATATAAATTAAAACCACATTGGATTGATTTTAATGCAGGTAGTATGATTGAAAATACTTCTATAGATATTCTAATAGAAAATCTAATTAAATTGATTATAAGTGTTGCAAGTGGGAAAAAAGTAAATAATGAAATAAATAATTTTAGAGAATTAGCCATATTTAAATCAGGCATTACATTATGATTTTATTCAATAATAGCTTTAAGTATTTTCAACCCAACTGCATTTGACATATGGTTAAGCATAGGTGACAAACAATATAAAGTTTAGAGGGGTACTAAAGTCAGATTAGCGCAAAATATATTATTTATATTTCTTTCTGTATTTTAAAGGAGATATGTGCATAATATTTTTAAAAACCCTGCTAAAATGTGTTCCGCTTTCAAAGCCGACTTTTTGAGCTATTTCTGTAATACTTTGATCTGATTCTTTTAAAAGAAGCTGTGCATGTTTAATTCTTATAGCATTTAAATATTCTATGAATGTAAAGCCTGTAACTTTTTTAAATATTCTACAAAAATAAAAAGGACTTATATTAAACATTTGTGAAATTTCTTTTAAGGAAAATGTTTTGTTGTAATTAGCATTTATAAACTGTACAGCTTCCGATATTTTTTTATGCATTATATTATGATAGCGTATATCTTTTACAGGAGAATTAAGAGCATATCTTGATAAAAATATTAATAATTCAATCAAATAAATTTTTGAGATACTTAAATAGCCTGATTCACGTTTTTTGTTTTCATCAAGCATTTTAAATAAAATACCTTCTACATATGATTGGCTGCTTAAATTAATCGAGATGATATTAATTTTTTTTTCAAAACAATAAAATAAGTCTATATCATTTATATTTTGCAGAAAACCATCAAGAAAGCTTTTCCTAAAATAAATTAAAATCCTGCTGTAGTTTGGTGTACCTGCATAAGCAGTTTTATGCAGGGCATAACTATTAATGAGAACAATATCACCTTCTTTAACATAATATACCCTATCATCAATAAAATAATATCTCTGCCCTGATAGCTGATAATATATTTCAAAATAATCATGAAAGTGCTGTGATGGCATATTTATAGATTTATGTTCTTTAAGGTATTCTATATCGAAATCTTTTTTAAGCCCTGAATCCATATTTTTCACCCTATATTTATACTAATCTACATCTATTATAAGTCAATAAATGTATAAAAGCAATGTAATTAAGCAAAAAATGTACTGATAATTGTCTTTATTTGCTTTATAATAAAAATAAATAATAATCTAGGAGTTGATTTGCATGAGATATGTTGATGATAAAGTAAAGGATTTAAATATAGCATATATAGGAGGTGGATCAAGAGGCTGGGCATGGAATCTGATGAGCGATTTAGCGCAGGAAGGAAGTATTTCAGGCACAGTAAAACTATATGACATAGATTATAAAGCAGCACATGATAATGAATTAATAGGCAATTCATTATCAGGACGTGAAGATGTTAAAGGGAAATGGAAGTATAAAGCATATGAATCTCTTAAAGAAGCACTGTCAGATGCTGATTTTGTAATAATATCTATTCTACCTGGAACATTCAAAGAAATGGAATCAGATGTACACATGCCTGAAAAATATGGGATTTACCAATCCGTTGGTGATACTGTAGGACCTGGTGGAATCGTAAGAGCTTTGAGGACTATACCTATGTTTGTAGATATAGCTAAGGCAATTAAGGAGTATTGTCCGAATGCATGGGTAATAAATTATACTAATCCAATGACACTTTGCGTAAGGACATTATATGAAGTATTTCCACAGATAAAAGCATTTGGATGCTGCCATGAAGTATTTGGAACACAAAAACTTTTATCAAAAGCTTTAATGGATATAAAAGGTATTGATGAGGTTCCAAGGAAAGATATAAAAATAAATGTTCTTGGAATAAATCATTTTACATGGATTGATAATGCCAGATATAAGGGTATAGATTTAATGCCTATATACAAAGAATTCGTGGATAAATACTATGAAAGTGGTTTTCAAGGAAATGAAAATGACAATTGGATGAATAATTCATTTGTTTCTGCTGAAAGAGTCAAATTTGACCTGTTCTTAAGATATGGTATAATTGCGGCAGCAGGTGATAGGCACCTTGCAGAGTTTGTACCAGGTTATTGGTATCTCAAAGACCCTGAGACTGTTAAAGAGTGGATGTTTGGTTTAACACCTGTAAGCTGGAGAATAGAAGATCTAAAACATAGGCTTGAAAGGAGTAAAAAGCTCGTATCAGGCGAAGAAAAATTTGAGCTAAAAGATACAGGTGAAGAAGGCGTCAAACAAATAAAAGCATTGCTGGGTCTTGAAGATTTAGTGACAAATGTCAATATGCCAAATTATGGTCAGATTGAAGGAATACCGTATGGTGCTGTTGTAGAAACAAATGCTTTATTTTCGAGTAATAGATTGAAACCTGTTTTAGCTGGAAGATTACCTGATGCTGTTAATAGCCTTGTCCTGAGGCAGGTTTATAATCAAGAGGCAACACTAAAAGCTGCTTTGAAGAAAGACTATGATATGGCTTTTGGTGCTTTTGTAAATGATCCCCTTGTTACAATATCTCTAAATGATGCCAAGGAGCTATTTAATAGTATGCTTGAGAATACAAAAGAATATCTTAATGGATGGAATTTATAAAAATTAGTTGTATAATGGAGTTAAATCCTTTCATTGGATTTTGATTACGAATTATGAAATGAGGTGTTAATATTGAATAAATTCATGAATGAAGACTTTTTATTATCAAATAGAGTAGCAAAAGACCTTTATGAAAATTATGCAAAGGATATGCCAATAATTGATTATCACTGCCACTTAAATCCAAAAGAAATATATGAAAATAAAAAATTCAAAAATATAACTGAAATATGGTTATATGGTGATCATTACAAATGGCGTTTAATGAGAGCGAATGGTATTGATGAAAAGTACATTACCGGTGATGGAAGTGATTATGATAAATTTATGGCATGGGCTAAAACTGTTCCAATGACAATCGGCAATCCACTATATGAGTGGACCCACTTAGAACTGCAAAGATATTTTGGAATTTACGAAATTTTAAATGAAAAAACAGCACCAGCTATTTGGGAAAAAACAAATGCCTTATTAAATAAAGAAGGTTTTGGAGCAAGAGATATAATAAAAAAATCAAATGTGGAGGTAATATGTACAACAGATGATCCAGTTGATAACCTTGAGTATCATATAAAACTAAAAAAATGCAAAGATTTTGATGTCAAGGTTATCCCTGCATTTAGACCTGATAAGGGAATTCAAATTGAAAAAGATACTTTTTTGCTATGGATTGATAAATTAAGCCATGTTTATGGAAAAACCATAAAAAATTATGATGACTTTTTAGAAGCTTTAGAATCCAGGGTAAATTATTTTCATGCTAATGGGTGTAGATTATCAGATCATGCATTAGACAACATAGTTTATAGGTGGACAACTAAGGATGAAGTATCTGTAATTTTTAATAAAGCAATACATAATGAAAAATTAAGTGAAGAGGAAATAGAAAAGTATAAAACATATACTCTGATTTTTTTAGGCAGACTTTATTCAAAATTGGGATGGGCAATGCAATTGCATATAAATGCATTAAGAAATAATAATTCAAAAATGTTTAAAGTGCTTGGCCCTGATACTGGTTACGATTCTATAAATGATAACAATATTGCATATCATGTATGTCAATATTTAAATACTTTAGAAATGGAAAATTCATTACCTAAAACAATAGTATATTCATTAAATCCAAATGATAATTATGTACTTGGAAGTATTATTGGGAGCTTTCAAGGGAGTGGAATACCTGGAAAGATGCAGTTGGGATCAGCTTGGTGGTTTAACGACAATAAAGATGGGATTTTGGAGCAGTTGAAAACAGTTGCCAATACTGGCTTATTAAGCCGCTTTGTTGGAATGTTAACAGATTCAAGAAGTTTTTTGTCATATACAAGGCATGAATATTTTAGAAGATTGCTTTGCAATTTAATTGGTGAATGGGTAGAAAATGGAGAAGTTCCATATGACATGGAGCTATTGGGAAAAATTGTCAAAGATATATGCTATTATAATGCCAAAGAATATTTTAAGTTTTAGCAATGTTATATTATTATTGTAAAAAGAGGTTTATTACAAAGCTATAATTAATTATTAATTTTCATGCAGAAATTTTTAAGTTTATGTAAAATATAAATATTATAATTAACTCTTGATAAAATCCAGTAAAACATAGATTTATGTTGTACTGGATTTGTTTATATAGGTAATTGTATAACTATCTTGTGATGAATGGTAGAAAATGAGCAGCATCTGCTAAGAAAAAATCAGATTTAAAGGTTTTGCGATTTCTTTGAATGATGAACCTAATTATAAAGGAACAGATTTTTACAAAGCAAATAAAACTTACTGCTAAATTTATTTCTGATAAATAACTAAAGTATTAGTATCAATGATATAAAGCATTGGAGGAGTTACGTCAATATAGTGAATTAGCATGTTTGGTCAGTATCCTGTAATAGTGGTTGATCCAAGATAAAGGTAATAGTTCATCAATATCAACAAATTTATCAAAGAGATCTAGTAGTTGTGGCTTAGTGTTTTTTACAAGTTGATTAAAACTAGCAAAAATTAAAAAATGAAATTTGCTTGTTCATGTAGGTAACCTCCATTAATGCCTGGAGATCCTCAAAAAAGATTAGCGAAAAGAGTGTTAATTCAGAAAACATATTGATGTAACTTTACAATTACATTAAAATAAAAGTAAATAAAATGTAATATAAACAAAAATCTTTATAAATAATTACGCATTAATTTTTTTAAAAGTCAAATAAATCTATAAGTAATTTAAATCGATTTTTAAGGTATTTAACTATATTGTTTTTTGTGTATTAATTTATATTGTTTTTTGATAGCTGTTGTTTTAAATTTTATATTTTTGCAGATGTTGTTTTTTGTTAAATCTTAGTCTATAATTGAATTAAAATAAATCTGGAGGAATATGATATGCTTGCTATAGAACGCAGAAAAAGGATTATGAGTTTATTACAGGAAAATCAAAGTGTTTTAGTTCCAGAGTTGAGCAAACTTTTTAAAGTAACGGAAGAAACAATAAGGAGAGATTTGGAAAAGCTTGAATCTGAAGGACTTTTAAAAAGGACCTATGGTGGGGCAGTAATAAACGAAAGCACAAGCGTGGATATACCCCTCAATATTAGGGAAATAACGAATATTGAAGGTAAACAGACAATAGGGCTTAAAGTAGCTGAAAATATTGAAGACGGTGATACGCTGTTGTTTGATTCAAGCTCTACCGTACTTCAAGTTGCAAAACAAATAAAATTTAAAAGGAAAATTACAGTTATAACAAATTCGGAAAAAGTGATATTTGAGCTTTCAAATGCAAAGGATTGTAAAGTAATATCAACAGGAGGAGTATTAAAAGCTAATTCCATGTCGTTAATTGGGCACTGGGCGGAAGATGCAATAAAAAATTTTTGTGTAGACAAGGCGATAATTTCATGTAAGGGTTTTGATATGGATAGAGGAATTACCGAGTCCAATGAAATGGAAGCAGAAATAAAGAAAGCAATGGCGAACGCAGCAGAAAAAGTATTTCTGTTGGTGGATCATACAAAATTTGATAAATCATCATTTGTAAAAATGTTGGATTTTAACAAAGTAGATTACTTGTTTACTGACAGAAAATTATCGCTTGAATGGGAAGAATTTTTGCAAAAACAAAATATTAGATTAATGTATTGCTAATTGTTCCACGCATTTTGTGGATTTTTTTTATTTTATATGCAAATTATTATTGACATTCTAGAAATACATTGCTAAAATAAAATAAAACGAAGAAAAACAAAAATAAAACAACAAATTAAAAGGGGGTCTATAAGTGTTTTCGGAATATGAGGTTAAAAAGCAAATTTGCGAAATAGGAAAGCGTATCTATATGAATGGATTTGTAGCAGCAAATGATGGTAATATTACGGTAAAGATAAATGACAACGAAATAATAGCTACACCAACGGGAGTTAGTAAAGGTTTTATGACGCCAGATATGTTGGTTAAAGTTAATATGAACGGAGAGGTTTTATCATCAACAGGAAAATATAAACCGTCATCAGAAATAAAAATGCATTTAAGAGTATACAAAGAAAGGCCAGATGTAAAATCTGTTGTTCATGCGCATCCACCATATGGAACAAGCTTTGCAATCGCGGGTATTCCACTTACAAAGCCGATAATGCCGGAAGCGGTCATTTCACTGGGTTGTGTACCGATAGCAGAATATGGAACACCTTCTACTAATGAAATACCAGATGCTATATCTAAATATCTGCAGAATTATGATGCGTTGCTTTTGGAAAATCATGGCGCATTGACATACGGAGCAGATTTAATAAGTGCATATTATAAAATGGAATCACTTGAGTTTTATGCAAAATTGACTTTCATTTCTACACTTCTTGGAGGTCCAAAGGAATTATCTGATAGTCAGGTAGCGCGTCTCTATGAAATAAGGCAAAAACTTGGTATACAGGGGAGACATCCTGGTGATTTATGTAATACATTGGAATGCAGTACTAATAAGAGAGTTACTGAATCGAGTAAAAAAAGATGATATTTCTGAGATTGTAAATAGCGAAATGGCTGCACACATTAAAAATGTTGTTTGCCAGTAGGTGTATCTGTGGAACTCAATTGATGTTGTGTACCTTGCAGGGTATATAGCAGACGCTTTATTTAAAGAAAAAACTACTGGTAATGTTGAAGATAAATTCGAAGATGGGAGGTTTGGCCTCTTGCATAAACGCATGAGGCGTTTAGGGAGGAGTGTTTTAAATGGTTAATAGCAATAAATTTGCTTGGACATGGACAGTAAAAGAAGAGTACTTAGATGAATATGTAAAAATGCACCTTAATCCATGGCCTGAAATATTAGAAGAACACCATAAGGCTGGAATAAGAAATTATTCAATTTTTCAAAATGGGAATCAATTTTTCTATTGTTTTGAATGTGATGATGTTAAGGCTGCATTTGATTATATTGCAAAAAGTGAAATATGCAATAAATGGAATGCTATTACATCAAAAATGGTGGAAGGATCTTTTGATTTTAGTGAAACAGAACCAATAAAACCTATGCGTGAAGTGTTTTATTTAAAATAATATATTTTTTAAAAACCTGCCAAGTCTTATTGATGGGATAATATTTTCTAGAAAAAATGGTTGTTTTAATTATATATTAAGAATTCAATAGGAAGAAACAATTTGGTATTAAAGTATAAACAGAGACAAATTTTATAAAAACTATAAAATTTCAAGATTATAATATTTATTAAAATATTACAATATTATCAAGGGGAAGATTTAAATGTATAGAGTAGATGAAGATAAAGTTTACAGTGCTTATGATCATGCAAAAGAAATGTATGCAGAATTCGGTGTTAATACTGATGAAATCTTAAAAGAGATGGATAAAATACACATCTCAATTCATTGTTGGCAGGGCGATGATGTAATTGGTTTTGAAGAAGGTGTTAATGGACTAACTGGAGGAGGAATAGTTGCGACAGGAAATTGGCCGGGTAGAGCGAGAAATGGTGCTGAACTAAGGGAAGATATTGAAATGGCTTTAAGTCTTATACCAGGCAAACATAGGGTAAATTTACATGCAATATATGCAGAAACTGATGGCGAATTTGTTGACAGAGATCAGATATCAATTGAACATTTTAAAAAATGGATAGATTGGGCAAAAGAGAAAGGAATTGGGCTTGATTTCAATCCAACATTTTTTTCACATCAAAAAGCGAATTCGGGTTATACTTTATCAAGTAAGGATGATAAGATTCGAAAATTTTGGATAAATCATGGTAAAAGAAGTCGTGAAATAGCAAATGCAATTGGCAAAGAGTTAAACAATCAATGTGTTAATAATATTTGGATCCCTGATGGTTCAAAAGATCTACCTGCTAATCGAATTGAGCATCGTAAGCTTCTTAAAGAATCTTTGGATGAGATATTTGCAGTAAAATATGAAAAGTCAAATATGTTAGATTCTGTTGAAAGCAAACTTTTTGGTATAGGATCCGAAAGTTATGTTGTTGGATCACATGAATTCTATCTTGGCTATGCTCTAAAGAATAATATAATGCTATGTCTTGATATGGGACATTTTCATCCTACAGAAAGCGTAGCCGATAAAATATCATCAATTTTGACATTTAGTGATAATCTTTTGATACATGTAAGTCGTGGAGTGCGCTGGGATAGTGATCATGTTGTTATATTAAATGACGAATTACTTTCATTAGCTAAAGAAATAAAAAGATGCAATGCATACGATAAAGTATATATTGCTCTTGATTTTTTTGATGCAAGTATTAATAGAATAGCAGCATGGGTTGTAGGAGCAAGGGCTACATTAAAAGCGATTTTAATATCTTTGCTGGAACCTACACATTTGCTTGTTGAACAAGAGAACAAAGGAAATTTAGGTAACAGGCTTGCATTGATGGAGGAATTTAAAGCATTGCCGTTTTATGCTGTATGGAATAAATACTGCATGGATAAAAATGTTCCGATTGGAACATCGTGGATAAACTTGGTAGATGAGTACGAAAATAAAGTTCTTAAACATAGGAATTAAATTATTGTTTAATTAAAGCAAACCATTTTTATAAATTTGAAAAAGTTGAAAAGCTTTTATCTTTTGTAGGTTGAAGAACTAAATTGTTTTTAAGTATTATTATTCTATTTAAATTATTATTTAAATAAATCAAGAAATAATTAAAAAACTTAGAGGATGGTATAGTTAATTATGAAAGATGAGGTATATAATTTATCTTTTGATTTTGGTGCTTCAAATGGACGCCTTATGTTGTCGAAATTTGATGGCGAAAAAATTACACTTGAAGAAGTTTATCGATTCCAAAATGAACCAGTTAGAATGGGACGAACACTTTATTGGGATTTTTTAAGACTTTTTCATGAATTAAAAAACGGATTAAAATTAATATCCAAAAGAAAAATTAAAATATCAAGTATTGGCATAGACACATGGGGCGTTGATTATGGGTTGCTTGATAAAAATGATCAATTGATATCAAACCCGGTTCATTACAGAGATCAAAGAACAAATGGAATAATAAAAGATGTTGAAAAGATATTGCCATTAGAAGAGATTTATAATGTTACTGGTATACAGTTTATGGAATTTAATACAATATTTCAATTGTATTGTGATTTAACAAGACGTCCAGAATTATTGAATAATGCGAGGACATTATTATTTATACCAGATTTATTTAATTTTTATCTTACACATGAGAAATATAACGAATATACTGTAGCTTCAACTTCTCAGATGTTAGATGCTGAAAAAAAAGATTGGGCGATCGATCTTATAAAAAAGTTAAATTTACCGGAAGGCATTTTTCAAAAAATATTAATGCCTGGGAATATAATAGGTTATTTAACAAAAGAAATTCGGGAAGAAACGGGACTATCTAATGTTCCAGTGATTTCTGTTGGAAGTCATGATACGGCTTCAGCAGTTGCAGGTACACCGCTTGAAAGCAGTACAAGTGCTTATTTGAGTTGCGGAACATGGTCGCTATTAGGTATTGAAAGCGATCATCCTTTAATAAATGAATATACAAAAAAATATAATTTTACAAATGAAGGCGGTGTGGAAGGATATATAAGATTATTGAAAAATATTAATGGATTATGGATAATTCAGCAATTAAAACAAAGTTGGAATTCAAATGGTATAAAAATAGGATTTTCAGAAATCAGCCAGATAGCATCTAAATCTAAGCACAAAGAATTTATAATAAATCCTGATGATAGATTATTTATGGCACCTGATAACATGGTTGAAGCTATAAAACAATATTGCATTCAGACAGGGCAGGGTTTACCACAAGACATGGGTGATATTGCAAGAGCTGCATACAATGGCATAGTAGAGCAATATAAAAATTGCGTAAATCATTTAGAAGAGATAACTGGTAAAAATATAGATACTATTCAAATGGTCGGCGGAGGAATTCAGGATAAGTTCTTATGCAAATTAACTGCGGACATTACAGGTAAGACAGTCGTAACTGGACCGATAGAAGCATCTGTTTATGGTAATAGCATAGTTCAACTTATAGGATTGGGATTTATAAAAGATTTAAAAGAGGGCAGAAAGATAATAAAGAATTCTATAGAACAAGAGAGGTATTCTACACCAATTGAATAGTATACAAATTTTTATTATTTTTAGTTATAAATCTTTATGAGGGGGAAATAAAAATGTTAAATTTATCTACGACTTATGCTAATTTAAAGCTTAAAACGCCTATAATTATAGGTTCTGCTGGTATAACTGGTTCTATTGAATTGTTGCAAAGAGCGGAAGAATGCGGAGCAGGTGCTGTAGTAACTAAAAGTTTATTTCAAAAGGAAATATCTAGAAAATCACCGACACCTCGATTTAAGATAGTAAAACATACTAATACATTTACGTTTTACACATATGAGCAGGCAAGTGAATTGAATCCACAAGAATATGCAGAATTTATTTTTAATGTAAAACAAAAATTGAGTATACCTGTTATAGCTAGTATTAATTGTTATACGGATGATGCATGGATTGAATATAGCAAATTAATGGAGAAAGCGGGAGCTGATGCAATAGAGCTTAATCTTTCATGCCCTCATGGAGTACACATTATGTCTGGTATGAACATTATTGAAGAAATGGTGCATACAACGCATATTGTTAAACATAACGTTAAGATACCTGTAATACCCAAAATGACACCGCAATCTGCAAATCCAGGATCCGATGCATTGAGGCTAGAACAGGCAGGAGCTGATGGGCTTGTTATGTTTAATAGATTTACAGGTCTTGATATAGATATAGAAAAAGAGATACCAATTTTACATGGTGGATATGCAGGACATGGTGGGCCGTGGGCCATTATGTATGGGTTAAGATGGATAAGTGCTGTATCGCCTAAATTAAAGTGTAGTATAAGTGCTAGTGGTGGCGTAATGAATGGTGAAGATGCTATTAAATACATATTATCTGGAGCATCTGCTGTTCAAATTGTTACAACAGTATTTTTAAATGGTTATGATGTAATAAAACAAATAAATAAATATTTAGAACAATATTTAGATAGGAAAGGATATAGCAACATTAGTGATTTTAAAGGCAAAGTTTGTGATAAAATTCTTGATATGGAATCGGTTGATAGAAGACATTGGGGAGCTGCAAGTATAAATAAGGACAAATGTATTGGTTGTGGAAAGTGTTTTAATGTTTGTATATATGATGCAATTAAAAGCGATGAAGAAAAATTTATGATAAAAGAAAATTGTGATGGGTGTGGATTATGCATTGAGGTTTGTCCTGTTAATGCAATTTCAATGGTTGAAAAGGAGAGAAATTAAAGTGATATATAAAGCTGACGTTTTGGTAATAGGTGGTGGTGGTGCAGGACTTAGAGCGGCAATTGCAGCTTATGAAAGAGCATATAATTCAAAGAAAAATATAAAAATAATTATTGCAGTTAAAGGAAGACTTGGAGCTTGTGGTACAACCGCATTAGCCTATTCCGATAGAATGGCTTTTCATGTAACACTTCCTACAACTAGTCCACGATTAAATGATAATTGGAAATACCACGCTAGAGACATTTATGAGATTGGCGGATTTGTTTCCGACTATGACTTGGCTGAAGTTTTAGCAAAAAATTCATCAGAAGCTTATTATTATTTAGAAAAATTAGGAGTACCATTTGTCAAAGAAAATGATATACCGTCTCAGTTTGTAACTGATGGTTCGATATATGCTCGGGCTTGTTTTACTGGGCCTGATACTGCAGTTCAAATAGAACAGGCTCTTATGAAAAGAATTAGTAAAATTAAAGAAATTGAAGTTTTAGAAAATGTAATGGTAAGTGACTTAATTGTAGCAAATAATAAAGTTTTTGGTGCAGTTGGGTTTATAGATGAACATGAAATAATTATTCTTGCAAAATCTGTAATATTAGCAACAGGTGGAGCAGGGGAGATTTATGGCAATAATGTTTATCCAATAAGGATGACCGGTGATGGATATGCAATGGCATTAAGGGCTGGTGCAGAGCTTGTTAATATGGAATTCATTCAAATTGGTTTAGCATCACCAAAAACAAAGATTGCGTGTTCTGGAAGTATAATGAGATGTATACCAAGGTTTATTAATGAAAATGGAGAAGAATTTTTAATTAACTATGGTATAACGTTTTATGATATATTTGAAAAAGGTTCAACATGGCCAATTAGTGCTGAACACAAAACTTGGAATATAGATGTTGCTGTTTTTAGGGAAATAATGAGGGGAAATAGAGTTTTTCTGGATTTTAAACAGAACCCTAGTGGATTTAAATTTGAATATTTAAGAGATGATTTAAAAAAGAAATATTATGATGAGATAAAGGAATTGACGAGTTGTAGATTAACTCCAATTGATAGATTACAAGAAATAAATCCGCAAACGATAAAGTGGTTTTCAGAAAGGGGAATAGATCTAAAAAAGGATCTATTGGAAATTAAACCATCTATTCAACATTTTCAAGGTGGAGTAAAAATAAGACAGAAAGCTCAAACAAATGTTGCAGGTTTATATGCATGTGGTGAATGTGCAGGGGGGCAACATGGAGCAAATAGACCAGGTGGGAATTCACTTTTGGATACTCAGGTTTTTGGCAAAATTGCAGGGGAAAATGCTTTTGAATTTTCTTTAAGTGTAGATTTAGACGAGGATGTTGGACTTCTTAAAGCACGTTATATATTTGAAAGTTATAAAGATTTTATTTCCCAAAGTGGAATAAAATTAGAAAAAGCAAAAGAAAAGCTTAGAAATATAATGGATTTATATGCAAGCGTAATAAGGTATCCTGATGGTTTACAAATAGCATTAGACATTATAAATGAATTAAAAGCAAAACAAATAAAACCAATTGAATATACAAGTCTTTTAGAGTTTAAAAATATGCTTCTGACTTCGGAATCTATTGTAAAAAGTTGTATATTACGTAAGGAAAGCCGTGGACCACATCTTATGTTTGAAAGATATGATGATTTATTGCCGAAGCCAAGAAATGAGAAATATAATTTTTATCACGTTTGCAAACTTGATAACAAAAAAAACGAAATTGAAGTAAATAGGATTGAACCTATAAAGCCGCAAGATTTGGAGGCGATATAGATGAAAGCACGTGCAATGGTTCTCGAAGAATTCAATAAACCTCTTGTTATGAGGGAATTTGAATTGAAATTACCAAAAGATGGTGAGCTTTTAGTTAAGATAGAAGCTGCTGGAGTATGTGGATCTGATGCACATATATTCAAAGGTAATGATCCAAGAGCGAAATTACCAATGATTGTTGGTCATGAAGGTGTTGGTCGGGTTGAAGCGATTTCAGGAAATTGGGAAGATATTTATGGTTATGAGCTAAAAGAAGGGGATTTAATAATTTGGGATAGAGGCGTAACTTGTGGTAAATGTTATTATTGTACAGTTAAAAAGGAACCATATTTGTGCCAAGACAGATGGACATATGGAATAAGTGTGGGATGCAATCAACCACCTTATTTGAGAGGATGCTATTCTGAATATATATATCTTGACCAAAATACCAAAGTGTTAAAGATAGAAAGTAATATTGAACCAGAAGTATTAGTGTCAGCATCATGTTCTGGAGCAACATGTGCACATGCATTTGACACTATTTCACCTGATATTGGTGATACTGTTTTAATCCAAGGTCCAGGACCTATTGGACTTTATGCGATATTGTTTGCTAAAGAATATGGAGCACAAAATATTGTTGTAATTGGTGGCACGAAAGAAAGATTAAATATGTGTAAGGAATTTGGTGCAACTATTGTGCTTGATAGAAAGTTAACTACATTAGAGCAAAGAAAAGAAATTATTATGGATATAACAAAAGGAAAGGGTGTAGATTTAGCAATTGAAGCGGTAGGTCATCCATCTGCAGTTAGCGAAGGAATTAAGTTAGTTAGAAATGGAGGAAATTATTTGTCGCTTGGTTTTGGCGATCCAAATGGCACAGTGACAATTGATTGTTATTATGATATAACAAGAAAAAATTTAAGATATCAAGGTATTTGGGTAAGTGATACAAAACATCTTTATATGGCAGCTAATTTAGTATTAAATAATAAGGAATTGTTTAAAAAAATGATAACAAATAAATATAAATTATCTGAAGCTACACAAGCTTTGATGGATATGGCAAATAGAAGTACAGTAAAGTCTGTATTGATACCTTAAAATCAATAGTGAGAGGATGAGCATTTTGAATTTAGCAGGAATAGGTTTAATAGGAATTAGTGGCTTTGGTAGTATTCATTTAAGATCAATAAGCTTATTAGAAGGGAAAAAGGT
Source organism: Thermoanaerobacterium sp. RBIITD (assembly GCF_900205865.1). NCBI lineage: Bacteria > Bacillati > Bacillota > Clostridia > Thermoanaerobacterales > Thermoanaerobacteraceae > Thermoanaerobacterium > Thermoanaerobacterium sp. RBIITD. The sequence continues at coordinate 971,919 of NZ_LT906662.1, read as the reverse complement.
GAATTTAAAAGCTATTGCTGAAGTAAATTATGAGAAAAATAAAGATATAATAAATAAATTATCATTAAATGGAGTTAAATATTATAAAGATTATAGGCAAATGTTAAATGAAATGAAAGATTTGGATTTTGTAGTTATTTCTACACCTATTCATTTTCATGCTCAAATGGCAATAGACGCAATAAAACAAGGATTTAATGTGTTGTTAGAAAAACCACCTGCTGTTACAATTCAAGATATTGATGCAATAATTGAAGCAAAAAGAAATTACAATAAGATTTGCGCAGTTGATTTTCAAAATACTTCTGGTAAAGCTTTTAGAAAACTTATCGAATATATTAAATCAGGAAAGTTAGGAAAGATTAGAGCAATTATAGGCGTTGGCTGTTGGAAAAGAGATGATAGTTATTACCAAAGAAATAATTGGGCCGGTAAGCTAGTTGTTAATAATAATTATGTATTAGATGGGTCAATTAATAATCCGTTAGCTCATCTATTGAATAATGAATTAATTATAGCTGAGTCCTCAGAAAAAGGAGGTGGAGAACCCAAAGAGGTAATTTCAGAGCTGTATCATGGACACAGAATTGAAGGTGAGGATACAGCTTGTGTTAAGATAGTAACTACAAAAGGTATAGAAATATATTATTATTCGACACTATGTAATATGCAAGAAGAGACGCCATATATAATTATTGATGCTGAAGAAGCAAAGGTATATTGGAACTATGATAACAAATTGCTTATAAAATATTTTGATGGGAATGAAGAAGTATATGATGGTGGTAAAGAAGATTTATTTGTTAAGATATATGAAAATATGATAGAACATTTATTTGAAGGTAAAGAATTATATTGCCCAGTTGAAATTACGAGAAATTTTGTACTTGCATCTAATGGGGCTTTTGAGTCATCTAAAAAAATTTTTGATATTCCTAGTGAGTTTATCGAAGTTAACATAGAAAATGGGAAAAAATTTACTTATATCAAGAATATAAGAGAGATAATTAAATATGCAAGCGAAAACAAAAAACTATTTTCAGAAATGAATGTTAATTGGGGGAGAAAGACGGAAAAGGTTAGTATGAAAAATTATGAGAAATTTGATTTATTTAAAAAATGAGCATAGGCTAGATAATCAATATAACTTATAAATGTGTATTAAAATTGTAGCTTAAATCTAGGAAGAAGGAATACAAATGAGCAGAGAAAACGGTATGTACTATATGCCAAAAAGCAGGGCTCAAAAAGTCTGCAGTGAAGGAGATTTTGAATTTGCAGCAATTGGACTAGATCATGGGCACATATATGGAATGACAAAAGGACTAATAGAAGCAGGTGCTGAAGTAAAATGGGTATATGACAAAGACCCAGAGAAAGTTGAAAGATTCATAAAAGCATTTCCTACTGCCAAAAAGGCCAGAGAAGAAGATGAAATTCTGATGGATAACTCAGTTAAATTGGTAGCAAGTGCTGCAATACCATCAGAAAGATGCGCTATAGGCTTAAAAGCTATGGATGCTGGCAAAGACTACTTTGCAGACAAGCCGCCTATGACAACAAGAGAACAACTGGAGCAAGCTAAAGACAAAGTGAAAAAGACAAAGAGAAAATATGCTGTCTACTATGGTGAAAGACTTCACAATGAAGCATCTGTCTATGCAGGACAATTGGTAGAAAAAGGAGCAATAGGACGAGTAATACAAGTCATTGGCATGGGACCGCATAGAGAAGGAAAAGGAAGGCCAGATTGGTTTTACGAAAAAGACAAATTTGGAGGAATACTGTGCGACATAGGAAGCCATCAGATAGAGCAATTTTTGTTTTTCACAGGTGCAAAAGATGCAAAGGTCCAATCAGCAAAAGTAGCAAATTACAATCATAAACAGTACCCTACTTTTGAGGACTTTGGCGATGTGACACTAGTTGGCGATAATGGTGCAACAGGCTATTTCAGGTTAGATTGGTTCACTCCAGACGGGCTTGGCACATGGGGCGATGGAAGGTTATTTATATTAGGAACAGATGGATATATAGAGCTTAGAAAGTACATCGATGTTGCTAGAGAAAATACGACAGACCACGTGTACTTAGCAAATAAAGATGGCGAATATCATATGGATGTAAAGGGGAAAGTGGGATTTCCTTTCTTTGGTGAATTAATACTGGACTGCTTAAACAGGACGGAAAATGCCATGACGCAAGAGCACATATTTAAAGCTATAGAGCTAGCATTAGATGCACAGACTAGTGCAATTAAGGTTGAATAAATGTGGCTTGTAATATAACAAATAATAAATTTGGAGGTTGATTTTTATGGAATATATTGATTCTAAAGTAAAAGATTTAAATATTGCATATATTGGAGGTGGGTCAATGGGCATGGAGTTTGATGACCGATTTAGCAAAGGAGGAGAGCATTTCTGGTACGGTAAAGTTATATGACATTGATTATGATGCAGCCCATGACAATGAAATAATTGGTAATTCATTATCAAAACGTCAGGATGTTAAAGGTAAATGGTTATATAAAGCTTGCGAGACGTTAGAAGAATCACTAAAAGGTACTGATTTTGTCATAATATCTATTTTGCCTGGAACGTTTGACGAGATGGAATCTGATGTTCATACACCTGAAAAGTATGGCATTTATCAATCTGTAGGTGATACTGTAGGACCGGGAGGAATAGTTAGAGCTTTAAGGACAATTCCTATGTTTGTTGATATAGCTAATGCAATTAAGGAGTATTGCCCGGATGCATGGGTTATAAATTATACTAATCCTATGACACTTTGCGTCAGGACATTGTACGAAGTTTTCCCTCAAATTAAAGCATTTGGATGTTGCCATGAAGTTTTTGGAACCCAAAAACTATTATCACGAGTTTTACAGGACATAAAAGGTATTAATAACGTTTCGAGGGAAGATATAAAAATAAATGTTCTTGGAATAAATCATTTTACATGGATCGATAAAGCAAGATATAAAGGTATAGATTTAATGCCTGTGTATAAACAATTTGTAGATAAATACTATGAAAGTGGATTTATTAGTGATGTTAACAATAATTGGATGAATAATTCATTTGCGTCTGCAGAAAGAGTAAAATTTGATTTATTTTTAAGATATGGAATAATTGCTGCAGCAGGGGATAGACATCTGGCGGAATTTGTACCAGGGTATTGGTATTTGAAGGATCCAGAGACTGTTGGAGAGTGGATGTTTGGCTTAACTCCTGTAAGTTGGAGAAAAGAGGATTTGAAACGTAGACTTGAAAGAAGTAAAAAGCTTATATCGGGTGAAGAAAAATTTGAGTTAAAGGAAACTGGGGAAGAAGGTGTTAAACAAATTAAAGCTTTATTAGGTCTAGGTGATTTAGTAACAAATGTTAATATACCAAATTATGGCCAAATTGAGGGTATACCATATGGTTCGGTTGTAGAAACAAATGCTTTATTTTCAGGAAATAAGTTAAAGCCTATATTATCAGGGAAATTACCTAATAACGTAAATAGTCTTGTGTTGAGGCAGGTTTATAATCAAGAAACTATATTAAAGGCTGCTTTAAAGAAAGATTATAATTTAGCTTTTAGTGCTTTTGTAAATGATCCGCTAGTTACAATATCTCTTAAAGATGCGAAAAAATTATTTAAAGAAATGCTCGAGAATACAAAAGAATATCTTAATGGATGGAATATATGATTTTCTATCTGTAAATAGAATATAAATTTAAGTTAGATTTGGCAAGTAGCTCTTCAGTATTGATATGGCTGTATTTTAAGTTGAAATTTTTGCAATAGAAATCTAATATAATTAATAATTCACCGGCTTACTTGCTAAATCTAGATTTAAGTCAGAGTTAAAGAATGTTTACAATTGTTTAGTTCCTATAATATTTTTTAGTATTATTGTAAATTGTTGATGAAAGCATAACAATTTGTTTTATACGAGGTGCAAAAACAAATGGATATAAATTATAAGATCAAACCGTTTTGGTTTTGGAATGGCAATATGAAAGATAAACAAATTGTATCACAAATAAAAGAAATGAATGAGAAAGGCATTGGAGGTTTTTTTATTCATCCACGACAAGGATTGAATATTCCATATTTGTCAGATGAATGGTTTAAAAAAGTTTCGATTGCAGTTGAAACTGCTAAAAGATATAATATGGAGGTTTGGTTATACGACGAATATCCGTATCCAAGCGGTATAGCTGCTGGAGAAGTTATTGCCCGGAATCCTGAATATCAAGCGTTTATATTAGATTATAAGACTAAAGAAATATCTTTTGGTGAAGAAGTTAATATTGAACTTCCGTTATCAGATATTTTATTTGCAGGTGCGTATCAAATAAATGATGGCTTAGTAAATTGGAATTCTTTTATAGATTTAAGTGATCGTATTGGTATAATTTATAAAGACCACATTTATCAAGAAAGTGGACTTACGTATTATAATAAGAAAAGATATTTTACGGGCAACCCCATTAAAGTACTTAGATGGAAAGCACCATCTGGAAAGTGGAAATTATTTGTTTTTTACCAGTATCCACTTAAAGAATTTAAATTTTTTGGGACATTTATTGATCCATTGAATAAAGATGCTATAAAATTATTTATTCAATTGACTCATGAAAAATATAAAAAATTTCTTGGTCACGAGTTTGGCAAAACAATTAAAGGAATTTATACAGATGAAACTGCTCCGTTTGGAGGTAAAATACCGTGGTCCAAAAAAGTTGCGTCAATTTTTGAAAATAAATATGGGTACAATTTAATTGAAAATCTTCCCAAATTAATATCAAATGGTGTTTTTAATAATAATATAACAGAGATCAAATATCAATTTTGGGATGTTGTGGTAGATACATTTATTAATAGTTATGATAAGCAAATATTTGATTGGTGTCATAGAAATAATTTATTATATGTTGGCGAAAAGCCAATTTTAAGAAGTTCTCAATTACAATATATGGATATTCCTGGCGTTGATGCTGGGCATCAAAAAGCAGGCGATAATCCTATGATAATATCTGAAAATTATCGTGCAAATCCTAAGATTGCTTCTTCTGCTGCATATTTTTATAAAAAAGAAAGAGCATTGTGTGAATGCTTCCATAGTATTGGTTGGAGTATGACGATACAGGACATGAAATGGATCTATGATTGGCTTATAGAACAAGGAATAAATATGTTTGTTCCTCATGCTTACTATTACTCGGCAAATGGTCTAAAAAAACATGATGCACCACCTTCTGAATTTTTACAAATGCCTTGGTGGCAGAATCAAGATGTTCTTTCTGATTATGTTTTAAAACTGACGCAAATATTAAGTAAATTTAAAAGAAAAGTTGATATATTATTGCTTGATCCCATTCAAACACAGTGGATTTCTTTTACTGAAAAAAACATAAGAGAAAAGTATGCAAAAGATTTCTGTAGACTTCAAGAATATTTGTTAAAAGATCATATTGATTATTATGTAGTTGATCAATCTTTAATAAATGATTTTTATGCGTATGAAGGTAATATATGTTATAAAGATGAGAAGTATGAAATTATGATAATACCGCCAATTTCAAATATTGAAAAGCAAGCGTGGGAAAAGATAGAAGATTTAATTTTGAGCGGTTGTAAAATAATTTTTGTTGGTTGTATGCCGTTTCAAAATATTAATGGAATGGATATTACAAGTAAAATAAATACCCTCTTTAATATAGATGCATTGGGAATTGCTTATAAGTATCTAGATTCCCAAAATTTAACTACAATTAAGTTAAATTATGAATGTTATTTTGTAGGAAGTATAGAAGATATTTCAAACATAATTCATAAAATTTATAAAAATTATATTGAAATATTAGCGGAAAAAGATGAGTGTAAAATTTTAAGTACATTATACGAAGACAGTTCAAAAAAGTTATTATTTATAGTAAATCCTACAGCATATGAAGAAAAATGTATATTAAAACTTAATAAAAAGATAATTAATTTTAAAGAATTTAACATTAAGTCAATATTAGATATGGAGGATATAAACTTACATCTTGTTAATAATGGGAAAGAGGAAATAAGTTTTAATATTAAATTTTTGCCATATCAATCATATCTTTTGATGATAGAGGCAATAAGCAATGAAGAACAAAGTAAAAGAGATAATTTATTTGAGCAAAGAATAAATGTCGACTCTATATGGAAGATAGATTTAGATAGATTGAATCCATTTAGGATAGATGACTGGAAGTTAAAAGTGCAATCCATTGATGAATCAAACATTGTATTTGAAACAAAGAATTTCATACATGCTAAGCCGATAATAGATCAAATAGAAGAATCAAGAATTCCAGTATTAATAAAGACAAAAAGTTCATTTGGATGCGCTAAGGAATTACTGCTTTCACCGCTGCACATAATTTATGAGTCTTCATTTATTTCAAACATAAAAGATAATGAACTTTGGCTTGTCATAGAAGAAGAAAGTATAAAAGGGGATTGGTATATAGAGCTCAATGGTCATAAAATTACACCGGATGAATTCCAAGTTATGAAATTTTATATAGAGAATAATTTAGCATGTGAAATAAGCAGATATGTAAATATTGGAGAAAATGTTATTAAAGTTAATATATGTACTGACGAACCTTATGATGGACTTTTAACTCCAATTTATATCTTTGGAAAGATTGGTGTATATAAAATAGAAAATAAATGGCTTATTTCTCAATCTTCGAGCGAAGGATTTTTCAATAGAAATGTTGAAAATGGTATACCATTTTTTGCTGGAACAATAGCGTACAAAAAAGAGATAAATATTTCAGATTTACCAAATGGTATAAATTTTATACGTTTTTATTTAACTGAAAATGTAAATGATGCTATTAGTATGTATATAAATGACCATTTTATAGGGACAAGATGTTGGCAGCCTTATTTTTGGGATGTACCATCTGAATTGATAAAAGGGAATAAAATAGTATTAAGGCTTGATGTAAAGACTTCACTATTAGCTTTATTTGAAGGCGAATGTATAGATCCGAAAACACATAAGATATTGTCGGTTATTAAAGGCTTATAAATTGGAGGTTTTAACGTGTTTATAAGAGAAAAGATAATGCAAAAAAATAGAAATTGTCATCAATATCCTTCGCCTACAATAGTTTTTCTGGGTGATAGTATAACACATGGATGTTTTGAATTATATGAGGGCAAGGATAAAAACATTGAAGTAAATTTTGATTTTGAAGCAGTCTATCATTCTCAATTTAGAAAAATGATAAATAATTTTTTCCCTTATGCATCACTAAACATTATCAATTCAGGAATTAGCGGAGATACAGCGCAAAATGGCTGGTTAAGACTTGAACGAGATGTCTTAAAATTTAATCCTGATTTAGTTGTTATATGCTATGGGTTAAATGATAGTAATAGAGGAAAAGAAGGATTAGATGAATATATAGGGTCATTGTTTAATATATTTAGTGTTCTTAAGAAAAACAAAATTGAAGTTATTTTTATGACACCAAATATGAAAAATACATACATATCACCTATGCTAATAGGAGATAAAATTATTGAAATGGCAAAATTTAATATGGAGAGCCAAATGAGTGGTATATTTGATTTATACATTGAAAATGCAAAAGGTTTGTGTGAAAAGGAAAATATAGTTATTTGTGATGGTTATGATAAATGGAAAAAATTATATGGAATGGGTGTTGACACTACACGTTTACTGTCAAATTTAATCAATCATCCAACTCGTGAAATGCATAAATTATTTGCGTGGTTACTTTTTGAAATGATAATGCTTTAATAAAATTATGATAAGTATCAAGCTATAGAAATTATAAAATAAAAAATATAAAACAAAAAAGCACAAGAAAAATAAAATACAAGAAGGAATTTTATAAAACATGTCGAATATATTAAATATAAAAAATATAAAACAAAAATATAAAACAAAAAAACACAAGAAAAAATAAAATACAAGGAGGAATTTTATAAAACATGTCGAATATATTAAATATAAAAAATATAAAACAAGAATATAAAACAAAAAAGCACAAGAAAAAATAAAATACAAGAAGAAATTTTATAAAACATGTCGAATATATTAATAAATTTAAAAGATTTTGATTATGATTTATTAATTAAATTTATATTCGGTAAGTGAAATTGAAAGATGGCAAAATGTATGAATTTAACACTTAATTTTACAAAAGAAAAGAGGGTTTAACGAGTACATGCTGACTGTGGAGCATTTGATTATAATGAGATGTTGTACTTTGAATCAAAGGATATGAATATGTTATGAAAGCTAAAAACCATGCATGGATAAGATGCTTTATAGACTATGTAAATCAAAAGGTGCACTTTTATCCTTGGACTGAAATATGAAACCTTTAGTGTAAATAAAATACATGCAAAAATGTCTAAATGGGATAAACAACGCAAGATTGTAATTATACGCAAAAAACTGCCACTAATGGTACTTTGCCTAACAGAGGTAATACATAGAACACACCAGATAATAGAGATCGACATGTTAAGTAGACGGTTAGCTTTGTTATATCGTAGAAAAGGATGCTAACTGCAAAAACTACATAGTGTTTGGGATTTCAACGTAAATATACAGTATTAATATACAAAACTTATAACAAGACACCGATTTTTTACATTCGTAGAAATTTAATTTTTAATTTACTCGTCACTTGCCGAATTCAAGTTAAAAGATGTTAAAGAGAGAAAAAAATTTTTTGAAATTGTTATTTATGATTTTTCAATAAGAACTTTTTAAAAATATTTAACTATAACTTGCTTCCAGATTAAATTAACAACATAAATATATCAAAATATTTTGTTACTTTTTATTACTGTAAATGTCAACACAAAATTGAGCCATGTGATGAAATAATTTTGATGTTAACGACTGCAAAAAAGAATAATTTATATATAGGAGGAGCTATAAATGGTAGATAGTGCAATGAAGAAAGTATCAAAAAGCAAAGATAATAAAAAGAAAAGAATACTTAAGATATTAAAGAAAGATAAATGGATTTATATATTAGGAATACCTGGAATATTGTATTTTATAATATTTAGATACATACCAATGGGTGGTTTAATTATTGCATTTCAAGATTATAATCCATTTTTGGGCTTTACAGGTAGTAAATGGGTTGGACTAGAACAATTTAAAAACCTTTTTACTAATCCTATTTTTACAGAATTATTGAGAAATACTTTGCTGATATCTTTTTATAATATAATTTTTTGTTTTCCATTACCAATTATTTTAGCTATACTTATTAATGAAGTACGAGTTTCTAGCTATAAACGCGCAGTACAGACTGCCATATATGTGCCACATTTTATATCCATGGTTGTAGTAGCAAGTATAACTTATGTGCTATTAACAACAGATGGAGGTGCAATAAATAATATGCTAATCAATTTGACAGGACATAAAATAGCTTTTCTTTCTGATCCAAAATGGTTTAGGACTATTATAGTAAGTCAGAATATATGGAAGGAAACTGGCTGGGGAACAATAATATATTTGGCAACGTTAACAAGCATAAATCCGGAATTATATGAAGCAGCTATTGTTGATGGTGCAACAAGGTTTCAACGTATATGGTATATAACATTACCATCTCTAATAGGAACAATTGTTATCTTATTAATTTTGAGATTAGGGAGTGTTTTAGACACAGGATTTGAACAAATATATTTGATGATGAATTCTTTAAACCGCGAAGTAGCTGAAGTATTTGATACTTATGTATATTCAATGGGAGTTCTTCAAGGGTCTTTTAGTTATAGTACAGCAGTTGGGTTTTTTAAATCAATAGTAGGATTTATATTAATACAAGCTGCAAATTACTTTGCTAAAAAAGTCGGAGAGACGTCTTTATTCTAAAAACTAATATATATAGACTTATGTATAGACTAAAAATAAAAAGGAGTAATGTATATGTTTGCAAAAAAAGGATTAAGTAGTCATTTGTTTGATATTTTCAACTATGCATTTTTAGGATTAATTGCTATAACAACATTAGTACCTTTTATTTATGTATTAGCAGCTTCTTTTTCTACAGATGCTGAAATTGCTGTTAGATCATTCTATTTGATTCCGCATAAGTTTACTTTAGATGCATATAAATATGTATTTTCTTCATCGGTAGTTATACGAAGCTTATTTAATTCCGTTTATATTACAATAATAGGTACGTTAATAAATTTGTTTTTTACATTTACTTTGGCATATTTTTTATCAAAAAATGTTATAGGGAAAAATGTGATTATTAATGGTATAATATTTTGTATGATTTTTAGTGGTGGTATGATTCCTACATATCTATTGGTAAAATCCTTAGGAATGTTAAATACCTATTGGGCATTGTGGCTTCCTGGAGCTATCAGTCCTTTTAATCTTTTTATAGTAGTAAATTATTTTAAGCAGTTTCCTACAGAATTAGAAGAAGCAGCAAAAATAGATGGTTGCAATGATTTGCAAATATTAGGAAGGATTGTTTTACCACTATCTAAACCAATACTTGCTACATTTGCCTTATTTTATGGAGTAGGAAATTGGAATGCATTTTTTAATGCTCTTCTATATTTAAATGATTCAAATAAGTGGCCTATTCAAGTGACGTTGCAAAATATAGTCATGAATTCTTCTGGTATTATGTCTAATTATCAGTCATTAACAGACCCTAATTATGTACCGCCTGCAGCATCTATGAGAATGGCAGTTATAATTATTGCTACAGTGCCTATAATGTTAGTTTATCCATTTTTACAAAAATATTTTGTTAAAGGCATAATGATAGGTTCATTAAAAGGATAAGGTGGTATTTTATTTAACAAATGTTATCATGATGTTATAAAGTTATATTTGTAAAATGAATTAATGAAAATTAATTATATAATACTGATTTTCATAAGGATAAATCCATTTTTGTTAACCTTTATATTTTGAATATAAATAGATTAAGCAAAAGTGGTGAAATCCTTTGAAAATATATGCAAGATATCAATTGTATAAAACTACGATATTTTGCAGTAATTTAAAATAATTAAGAAAGGGGATTTTCAAAATGAAAAGTTTTAACAGAACTTCAAAAAAATTAATATCAATCTCATTGGTACTCCTATTGATAGTCTCAATGATAGCTGGCTGTGGAAATTCTAATAGCAGCAGTAGCAGTAGTAGCAGCAAAACTTCTAAAACTACAAATGCAGAGAAGCCTTTTACAATTTCAATAATGGCTTCAAGTTATTTTCCAGATCCTGCGCCAAGTGATAGTCCTGTACTAAAAGAGATGGAGAAATACACTAATACAAATGTAGAGATAAATTTCGTGCCAAACTCTTCGTATAATGATAAAGTTAATACTATATTAGCAAGTGGTGATTTACCAATGGTAACACTTGTATATCAAATAACACCAAGTATAGTCAACGCAGCTAAAGCAGGAGCTTTTTGGGAGGTTGGGCCATATTTAAAGGATTATCCTAATTTAAGCAAGGTAAATCCAACAATATTATGGAATACATCTATTGATGGTAAAATATACAGTATATATAGAGGTAGAGATTTAGGGAGAAATGGTATAATAATTAGAAAAGATTGGTTGGATAACCTTGGACTTCAGGAGCCCAAGACAATTGATGATTTTTATAACGTTCTCAAAGCTTTTACTTATAATGATCCTGACAAAGACGGTAAAAAAGATACCTATGGCATGATAGTAACAAAATATAGTGGACCATTTGATATTATACAAACTTGGCTTGGAGCACCTAATGGTTGGGGAGATGACGGAAGCGGAAAATTAGTGCCATCATTTTTTACAAACGAATATTTGAATGGTTTGCAATTTCTAAGAAAAATATTTAAAGAAGGCTTAATCAATCCGGATTTTGCTACTGTAGATCCTGGTAAATGGGATGATTTCTATGTAAACGGAAAAGCTGGAGTTAAAGTTGATGTTTTGGATGATGCAAGCCGGTTACAGACAAAATTTGATAATGCTGGTACAAAAGCTAATTGGGATGTATTGCAATCTGTGGAAGGTCCTAAAGGGCTAAGAACACTTGCTACTTCAGGCTATAATGGTGTGTTTTTAATATCAAAGAAGAGTGTGAAAACTGAAGATGATTTAAAAAAGGTTTTAGCTTTTTTTGATAAACTCGGAGATAAGAAGATGCAGGATTTATTAGGCTATGGAATCGAAGGAAGGCATTATAATTTAAAAGAAGGAGGAATTGACCCTATTACAAATTTACCTGCGTCTGTTGAGAGAGAATATCATGATTTAAATCAACTTTTAACATTTATTCCACCGGAAAATGCGACACCTAGATATGGTACACCAATTTATAAAAAACAAACAGAAACTATCCAGAAAAATGCAGATATAGCAGTTTCTAATCCTGCAGCTCCTTTCATTTCTCAATCAGCAACATATGCACAAGTAGGAACACAATTAGATAATATTATAAATGATGCAAGAATTAAGTTTATAAGTGGACAAATTGATGAAAAAGGCTTTCAGTCTGCTATAGAGTTATGGCGTAAGACTGGAGGAGATAAAGTTATTAAAGAAGTTAATGAATTATATAAAAAATATAAAGGTAATATGTCTTCTCTTACGAAATAATAGTTTATAATAATGCAATTCTCACACCTGTTAAAGATTTTATAAATTATTTACAGGTGTGAGGTATGCATTTTTTATTAAGGGGTAGCATAATTTATAGTTATTTATAAAATAAAATTAATCTTTTTGTATCCATGCTTGTATATTAACATATTTTATTAGCGAGATTTTGTAGTTGGGATTATAATAGTTAACAATTAATTTAAACATTAAAAAATTTTTTAATAGTATCAAAAATAGCATTAAAATATTTATTAAGTTTTATTATTTTAAGAATAAAAATATTAATAATAGAAATTTAACAGATATAATTTTATAAATATAAAAATCTAAAATTAAAATGAGAGGTGCTTATAAATGAGATTTGACGGTGATAAAGTTGATGAAATAAAAATAGCTTATATTGGAGGAGGCTCAAGAGGATGGGCATGGAGATTGATGTCAGACCTATCTTTAGAACAATCTCTTTCAGGGACTGTATATTTATATGATATAGATTATGAAGCAGCCAAAACAAATGAAACTATTGGTAATAATTTAAAAAGTCAGTGGTTTTATACAGCTGTAAATAATATAGAATCAGCATTAAAAGATGCTAACTTTGTTATTATTTCAATATTACCTGGTACTTTTAATGAAATGGCATCAGATGTCCATACTCCTGAAAAATATGGAATATATCAATCGGTTGGTGATACAACTGGTCCTGGAGGTTTATTTAGAGCATTAAGAACAATTCCAATATTCGTTGAATTTGCCAATAAAATAAAGGAATATTGTCCAGATGCATGGGTAATTAACTATACTAATCCAATGGCTTTGTGTGTCAGAACTCTTTATAATACATTTCCAAAAATTAAAGCATTTGGATGTTGTCATGAAGTGTTTTCTACACAAAATTTGATAGTAAAAGCTGCTAAGGAAATTGAAGATATTGAATGTTCAAGAGAAGATATAAAAACAAATGTGCTTGGAATTAATCACTTCACTTGGATAGATAAAGCTACTTATAAAGATATTGATTTAATTCCTATATATGAAAAATTTGTAGATAAATATTTTGATACAGGATATGAAGGGGAAGTAAGTTGGCAAAGTAGTTATACTAGTTCGGCTAATAAAGTAAAATTTGATTTATTTAAAAAATATAGAATTATAGCAGCAGCAGGCGATAGACATTTAACTGAATTTGTACCACAATTAGGTTATCTAGAAAATCCAGAAACAGTAAAAAAATGGAAATTTCATCTTACTCCAGTATCTTGGAGAATAAAAAATAGAGAAGAATTAATAAAGAAAAGTCAAAAGATGGCAAAAGGAGAAGAAAATTTTAAGATATCACCATCTGGTGAAGAAGGCGTTAAACAAATTAAGGCCCTTGTTGGTTTAGGAGATTTAATCACAAATGTCAATCTTCCAAATTATGGTCAAATTAAGGGAATAGAAAAAAATATAGTCGTTGAGACTAATGCATATTTTACAAAAGATAGAATTAGTCCAGTTATTTCCGGGGAATTACCTGATACAGTAAATATATTATTAGCACCACATATTATAAACCAGAAAATGATTATAGAAGCTACAATAAAAAAAGATAAGGATTTAGCTTTACATGCCTTATTAAATGATCCAATGGTTAGAAAATTAACTTATAATGATGCAAAAAAATTATTTGATGAAATGTTTGAGAATACTAAGGAGTATCTAAAGAATTGGTAATTAAAAGAATAAAAATGCTTTGTAAATTTGTATGCTATAAATGAGAATTTAAATAGATAAAATATATTTGCTTTCATTATTTAATAATTAGATAATTTAATTTATACTTCCAAGAAAAGGAGCCGTTTACAGGATGGGGACAGGTAATTCCATGTTTTTTTACTAGTAAAGTTGCTGTTGCTAATTATGCGTATTCTGGTAGGTCTACTAAGAGTTTCATAGAAGAAGGACGACTCGATTATATAATAAATAGAATAAAGGAAGGAGATTACCTTTTTATACAGTTTGGTCATAATGATCAAAAAGAAGATTCACGTCATACTGAACCTTATTCAACATATAAAGAAATGTTAAAAGTATATATAGATAAAGCTAGAGAAAGAAGAGCTATTTCTGTTCTAATTACACCCATGCATAGACGTTTTTTTGATGAAAATGGCAAAATTATTAACACTTTAAGGCAATATCCCGATGCCATGAGGCAACTAGCAAGTGAAGAAGATGCATTTTTAATAGACCTTAATGAGAAAAGTGAAAGGCTTTTTAATTATTATGGCCCTGATGGAACAAAAAAATTATTTATTTATGCATCTCCCGAAGAATATAGTGATTATCCTAATGGTATTGAAGATAATACACATTTTAGTGAATTTGGAGCATACGAGATAGCACGCTTAGTAATAGAAGAGATAAAAGATAAGATAGTGTCACTAAGGAGTTATATCAAGCTGTGAGGTGTGAAATAAAAAGGTGAAATGAATAATATTACAAATTTATCAAAAGATTTTCAAAATCCTTCTTATAAGTATAGTCTTGTACACTGGTGGATATGGTCAGGTTCAATGAGTGAGAAAAGAATTTGTAATGAACTTGACGAAGTACAGTCGTTGGGGATAAGGCAGGTACTTATAGGAGCTGGATATGGAGTTGTACCGACTTATCTAACATATGAATGGTTTAAAAAAATTCAGTTTGCAATTAATGAAGCAAAAAAAAGAGATTTACGGATTTGGATAGCAGATGAAGGTAGTTATCCTAGTGGTTTTGCTGGTGGGGAATTTACTAGAAAACATCGAGAGCTTTGCATGAAAGCACTGGTATTGGATGAAAAAATAAAAGTAAAAGAAGGTACAAAAATAATAAGAGCGCTTAAATCTAATACTATTGGTGTATTGGCTGTAGAAAATGAGACAAATCAGGTTATATTACTTGATACAGGAAATGGAAAATTAGATTGGATAGCACCAAAAGGATATTGGAAAGTTATGATAGTTAAATGGGAATATGTTACGTCACCTACTAGATATGTTCATCATCCAACTGGGGCTAAAGATACCACTTATTCTTTATGTGATTATCTTGATAAACGTGCTACTTGTCAATTTATTTATGATGTACATGAGAAATATAAAAAATATATAGGAGAAGAGTTTGGCAAAACAGTCCTAGGTTTTTTTGGAGATGAACCGGATTATAGCATTGAAGGTATACCATGGACGAATAGTATTTTTGATATATTTGAGAGAGAAAAGGGTTATGATATAAAGCCTTATATACCATATTTTTTTTCTCCAATTATTTCAGAAGATGTACGAAAGGCAAAAGCTGATTATTGGGACGTATGGTCATTATTGTTTCGTGAAAATTTTTTTAAGCCTCAAGTAGAATGGTGTGAAAAAAATAATCTTAAGTATATTGTACATCTAAACCATGAAGACATGCTTATGCAATTAATACAAAGTGAAGGGGATTTTTTTAGATGTATGCGATATGTGCAACTTCCAGCTGTAGATGTTATATGGCGTCAGATATGGATGGATAAAATTGCGGATTTTCCTAAATTAGCTTCTTCAGTTGCACATTTATATGAGAAAAATAGGGCATTTAGTGAAAGTTTTGCAGTATATGGTAATGGTCTTACTATTGAACAGGCAAAATGGGTAATAGATTATCAGGCCGTACGTGGCATTAACTATTTCTTAACAACAGAATTCGTGGATAAGGGAAAAGAAAATCCCCAATCAGTTAATTTTCCCGTTATTATAAAATATATAAATAGGATTTGTTATCTTTTGTCGTCAGGTAAACCTTCAGTACATATTGGAGTGTATTTTTCGACATTAAGTATGTGGCTTGAAGATAAAGAAGCATTAGAAGATGTGTTAGATATATCAAGGGAATTATTAGAACATCAGATGGACTTTGATTTTGTAGATGATGAGAGTATTTGTTTGGATTTAATATCAAAATATAGTTGTATTATTATACCGAAAATAAGTGCTATATCACAAAAAGTATATGGACATTTACGTGATTTTGCTTTAAAGGGCAAAAAAGTCATTTATTTAGGGGATAAACCACCTTTAATAGTAGAAAGAAATTTTCTTGATTCTTGCTATTATGCTGATATGACGTTCTTTTTATGGAAATCTACAACAGAAGAGTGTATCAATACTATAAAAAGATTACCATTTTTAGATGTTAAAATTAGTGATTATTATCCATCTATTAAGTACGTTCATAGACAATTAGAAAATATAGACTTTTATTTCTTTTTTAATGAAAAAGAAATAAAAATTTCAACAAATGTATTAGTTAAAGGTACTGGTAATGTACAGATATGGGATGCAGAAATAGGTGAAATAAAGGCTATCAGTTCTACAACAGTAGAAGATAAATATGTTAAAATACCTCTTATATTAGAACCTTTTGAATCAAAGTTTATAGTTATAGGGGAAAACCTCCCTATGGTAAAAGATAAAGAATTTCTTATTAATGATGGGCAAATAGTAATTGATTTATCGAATGATTTATGGTTTATAAAAATAGGCAATGATGAAATAGAAAATTATCTTATGAGCTGGCAACAATTTGGTTATCCTAATTATTCAGGTGCAGTTTATTATTACAAAGAGTTTAATCTGCCTGATAATATGCTTAAAACACGTAATAGGTATTTTCTTGAATGCGATCAAGTGATGTATTCTATTCGAGCTTGGCTGAATGAAAAAGAATTAGGTTCACGAGCGTGGAGACCTTACAGATGGGATATTACCGATTTATTAAAACCAGGTAAAAATTCAATAAGATTTGAAGTTAGAAATACGCCTGCATCAAAAATATTGGGTGATACTAAGGTGGCAGAAAAGTTAAAGAAAGAATCTAATAAAAACTTTTATCTAGCAATGACAATGAAATTTGATAGTGAAATGATTTCTTCAGGATTATTGGGGCCTGTAAGAATCATGGCATATATAAATGAAAATTAAGTTAAACAATAAATATTTGATAGGTATTTATGTTATATAACAGCATTATGAATCATTAATATATTCACAATTAAATATGAAGTAGAAGTTAAAACAAAACTAAATATATAAAACTACTTGTAAAGTTACATAAATGCAATACCAAAATATTTAGAAATGAGTTGAGCACATTGCTTTAATAAAATTTATAGATTAATTTAAGTACGACATAAATAATAAGACTACAAAATTAAATAAAGGGAGGGAAATAAAATGTTTAAGAGAACTTTTATGCTTACTATGATTATACTTGTTTTTGTACTTCCGACATTATCACTAGGAATGGTGAAACAGATTAATTCAAAGGAGGAAATCACAAATAATATGGTAGAAATGAAACGACAGATGGAATATCTAGATAGAGGGTTAATAGCTGTTAAAGTAGATAATGGAGTTTACTTAAGTTGGCGATTGTTAGGTACCGAACCTGATAATATTTCTTTTAATGTTTATCGCAATGGAAAAAAAGTTAATCATTCGCCTGTAATTGATAGTACTAATTATTTAGATCATAATGGTAGCTTAAATTCAATTTATTATGTTCGTGCTGTCGTCAATGGTAAAGAAATGAAACCTTCAGAGAAAGTAAAAGTGTTAGATAAAAACTATCTTTCAATTCCTCTTAAAAAACCAGCAGACGGAATTACGCCAGATGGTGTATCGTATACTTATAGCGCAAATGATGCTAGTGTTGGTGATTTAGATGGTGATGGTCAATATGAAATCATACTTAAATGGGATCCTTCAAATTCAAAAGATAATTCTCAAGATGGATATACAGGTGATGTATATCTTGATGCGTATAAGCTTAATGGAAAATTTATGTGGAGAATTGATTTAGGAAGGAATATACGTGCAGGTGCACATTATACTCAATTTCTAGTTTATGATTTTGACGGTGATGGAAGAGCTGAAATTGCTTGTAAAACCGCTGATGGAACTATTGATGGTACAGGTAATATAATTGGTGATCCTAATGCTGACTATCGTAATGAGAAGGGACGAATACTTTCGGGACCGGAATACCTTACCATATTTGATGGAAAGACAGGAAAGGCATTGGCAACTACAGATTATGATCCACCTAGAGGCAATGTTTCAGATTGGGGTGATAACTATGGAAATCGTGTAGATCGTTTTTTGGCAGCCGTTGCTTACCTTGATGGAAGAAGGCCGAGTTTGGTAATGGCACGTGGTTACTATACGAGGACGGTTCTTGTAGCATATAATTGGAGAGATGGTAAACTTACAAAATTATGGAGATTTGATAGCAATGATCCAGGGAATTCAAAATATGCAGGACAAGGTAATCATAATTTAAGCGTAGCAGATGTTGACAACGATGGAAAGGATGAAATTATCTATGGGTCGTGTGTGATTGATGATAATGGAAAAGGACTTTATAGTACAGGTTTAGGACATGGTGATGCTATGCATGTAGGTGATTTAGATCCAAGTAGACAAGGACTTGAGGTGTTTCAAGTTCATGAAGTACCATCAAATGATGGTATAGAATTACATGATGCTAAAACAGGTGAAATAATTTGGGGTTTACCTACAACCAAAGATACAGGACGAGGCTTATCAGCAGATATTGATCCTAGATATCAAGGAGAAGAGATGTGGGCAGCTGGCCCGTATGGTTTATATAATTGTAAAGGTCAAAAAATCAGTGATAATAAACCTTCATCAGTAAATTTTGCTGTATGGTGGGATGGAGATTTACTTCGTGAATTACTTGATTCAAATAGAATTGATAAATGGGATTATATTAATAATCAAACTATTAATTTATTTATTGCAGAAGATTGTACCTCAAACAATGGTACAAAAGCTACACCTTGTTTGCAAGCAGATATATTAGGTGACTGGAGAGAAGAAGTTATTTGGAAAACTGCGGATAGTAATGAACTTCGTATTTATACAACTACAAGTATTACTAATCATCGTATATACACGTTGATGCATGATCCAGTATATAGATTAGGGATTGCATGGCAAAATGTAGCGTATAACCAACCACCACATACAAGCTTTTATCTTGGTGAGGGCATGTCTACTCCACCAAAACCAGATATTTATTTAGTTTCTAATAGGGAGACTAAATAGGTGGGGAAAAACATTTTTAAATTATGCCACAGGAGTATATTACTCCTGTGGCTATAAATTAAAATATTATAACTTGGAGGCTAAATATATGAATGATGTAAAATTAAAGTGGTTAAATAAGCCTATAATTAATGAAATAGGCACAACTTGGTGTATTCCATGGGAAAAAGGTAAATTAAATGATTCTTCGAATATAATAATTACTGATAATAATGGCAATTTAATTCCAACGCAAAATTGGGTTCTTTCATATTGGTCTGATGGTTCTATTAAATGTACTGCTCATGCAGCTGTAGTTAGTAAAGAAGTTGGAGATGAGATATATGCGCATATAGCTATAAATGAATCACAAACTAAAAACTCTAATGTTATTAAAATATTTGATGAAAATCAATATATTGATATAGATACAGGAGCTATAAGGTGTAGAATTAATAAGTGCGGAAATAAAATTATTGAATTTATAAAAGCACAAGGTAAAGAAATATGTAGTGGGATAAAAAATATATGCATTACACAAAAGGAAAATAGTTTTTTAGGTTCAAAAACAATAGTTGAAGATGAGCTTGAAACAGAGATAATAAGTTCAGTGGTTGAGCAAAGTGGTCCAATACGGTGTGTAATAAAAATAAATGGTAGGCATTTGCGAAATACTCGGATGAAATTTGATAATTCAACTTTTAAACAAGGATGGCTACCTTTTGAAATAAGACTTTATTTTTATGCAGATTTAGCTACTATTAAAGTAGTTCATACATTTATTTATAATGGAAACCCAAATCAAGATTTTATAAAAGGGTTGGGTTTTGAGTTTATCAAAAAAATGAATTCACCTTTGTACAATAGATTTGTAAGATTTGGAGGGGATACAGGATTATTTTGCGAATCACCAAAAAATTTAATAGATATATTAAGGGTAGAAAAATACTATAAATTATTTCAAAAACAATTAAACGGTGAGATAATTGAATTTAATAAAAATGAAGATAAAGAGTATCTTGAAGATTTATATCACACACCGGAATGGAATGATTTTTTATTACAACAAGATTCTTCTGAACATTATGTCATAAAAAAAAGGACATCTTCTAACTGTGCATATATAAAAGCTGCGGAAGGAGAAAGATCATTAGGCTTTGCATATGTAGGTGATTCAAGTGGAGGTATTGGAATAAGTAAAAAAGATTTTTGGCAGAAGTATCCTTCTGCATTTGAAGTGAAAGATATTACTACCCAAGAAGCTACATTAAGAATGTGGTTATGGTCCCCTTTTGGAGAAGTTATGGATTTGAGGCATTATGATGCAAAGACGTATACTTCATCATCTTATGAAGGTTTTGATGAGATTAGAAGTACACCTTATGGTATAGCGAATACAAATGAATTTTACATTTACTGCTTTGATGCGATGCCAACAAGTGAGGAATTATTGGATTATGCTAAAAATGGGACTTATACTCACATATTTGTTAGCAATCCAGAGTATTATCATAAAACAGGAATATTTGGTGTATGGGGCATGGCTGATTTGAATAATTCAAAAAAAGCGAAAGTAGAAGAATTATTAGCAAAGATGGTAGAGTTTTACATCGAAGAGGTTGATAGAAGAAAATGGTATGGATTTTGGAATTATGGTGATATTATGCATAGCTATGATACGACAAGACACACATGGAAATATGATGTAGGTGGTTATGCATGGCAGAATACAGAACTTGTTCCTAATATGTGGCTATGGTATATGTTTTTAAGAACTGGACGTGCTGATATATTTAAATTAGCTGAAGCAATGACAAGACATACATCGGAAGTTGATATGTATCATTTGGGTGAATATAAAGGTTTAGGTTCAAGGCACAATGTAATCCATTGGGGATGTGGTTGTAAGGAAGCTCGAATAACTATGGCACATCTTCATAGATTTTATTATTATCTTACAGCTGATGAAAGAATTGGAGATATAATGGAAGAAGTTAAAGACATAGATCATACAGTTGTGAATATGGATCCTATGAGAACTTATTTTACAAATGATAAAGAACACAAAGTCCATATTAGAGTCGGACCCGATGTTATGGCATTCTGTTCAAACTGGTTTGTAAGATGGGAAAGATTTAAAGATGAAAAATATAAACAAAAAATAGTTAGTATAATAAATTTTTTAAAAAATAATCCTGCTGCTTTTATATCTGGGGGCGTATTTGATTATGATTGCGACAAAGTTGAACTGAAATCTATTGAATATACGGGTGGAGCGAATTTTGTTTTTTGCTTTGGAAATCCATTTGTCTGGTTAGAAATTGCTAAAGACTTTGGAGATAAGGAGTTTGAAAGATTACTTGTCGAACAAGGTTTGTTTTATACAGATTTTAAACTAAATAAAGATAAGATATTAACAAGTTGGGGAGTTCCTAATAATGGATTTAAACTAAACATATTTAATTTAGGAGTAGCAGCCATTGCGGCAAAGTTGGAAAATATACCTGAACTTGCTGAGATTGTTTGGGACAATCTATTAAACGTTGATAAAAACTTTTGGATAAAATTTCTTTTAAATAAAACAGAATATTTTTCTGCTATGACAATAAACACAAATGTAGAGATACCTTTTATTTCGACAAATACTGTTTCGACATGGTCTTTGAATGTTATATTAGCTTTAGAGTATATAGGAGATTTTCTATAAGTGAATAGAGGTCAATTAGAAAGGGTGGGAAAATTTGCAAGATGATTTAAAAATATCTTTTAATTCTCCTGCAATTGATTGGAACATAGCTATACCAATTGGTAATGGAAGATTAGGAGCGATGGTTTATGGAACTATAAAAAGGGAAATTGTACAACTTAATGAAGAAAGTATTTGGTCAGGAGGACCATTAGAAAGAATTAATAAAGATGCAAAAAAGTATTTATCTAAAATACGGGAGCTTATTTTAAATGGCCAAATTAAAAAGGCTGAAGAAATATCATTATTTGCGTTAACAGGAACTCCGCCAAGTCAAGGACATTATGAACCATTGGGTTTTCTGTATATAGATTCTAATATTGATGAAGATAGTGTAAAGAACTACAGACGTGAGCTGGATTTAAAAAATGCGATTGTGAAAGTCGAATATAAAGTAGGAAATGAAAAGTTCACAAGAGAATATTTTGCTTCGTATCCGGATGATGTAATTGTAATCAAATTAACATCGAGTAAGGCAAATAATCTTACATTTAAAATAAATCTCAGAAGAGAAAAAGATAAATACGTAGATAGAAGCGGACATATAGGAGACGATACTATTTATATTGAAAAGTCAAATGGCGGAAAAAATGGCTTGTCATTTTGCGGTATGGTTAAAGCGGTAGTAGAAGATGGAAAGGTTTATTCTATTGGTGAAACATTAATTGTGGTAAATGCGACTACTGTTTTTCTCTTAATTTCGTCAATGTCGACATATAGGGAAATTGACTACTTTGAGAAAACTTTAAAAACTCTTAAAAATGCAGCAAGAAAAGGATATAATAATCTTTTGCTAGATCACATTGAAGATTACAATAAACTCTTTAATAGGGTCTCATTTCAACTTGGAAATAAGGATGATAACGCAAATAAGATAGATATAGATATATCTGAAAGATTGCAGCGTTTAAAAGATGGTGAAATTGATTTAGGACTAATTGCATTGTATTTTCAGTTTGGCAGATATCTACTGATTTCGAGTAGTAGAAAGGGAAGTTTACCATCAAATTTGCAAGGTATATGGAATAAGGATATGATGCCGTCCTGGGATAGTAAATATACAATTAATATCAATACAGAAATGAATTATTGGCCTGCTGAGATATGTGATTTATCAGAATGTCATTTGCCATTGTTTGACTTGATCGAAAAGATGAGAAAAAGAGGAAGCAAAACAGCAAAGGAAATGTATGGCTGCAGAGGTTTTTGCGCACATCATAATACTGATATATGGGGCGACACAGCACCACAGGATGTTTACATGCCGGCAACTTATTGGCCAATGGGTGCTGCTTGGCTATGTCTTAATATATGGGATTACTATGAATATACAGGTGATATTGAATTTTTAAAATCTCATTATAATACTATGAAAGATGCAGCACTATTTTTATTAGATTATATGATCGAAGATAAAAATGGACATTTAGTTACGTGTCCATCTTTGTCACCAGAGAATAAGTATGTATTACAAGACGGAAATGTTTGCTGTTTGACTTATGCGCCAACAATGGATATTCAGATAATAAAAGCTCTATTTGAAAGGATAATAAAAACTGCTAAAATCCTGAATGAAGACTTCGATTTTATTAAAGAATTAGAAAAAGCAATGAGTAAATTGCCTCATATTCAAATAGGTAAATATGGACAAATTCAAGAATGGATAGAAGATTATGAGGAAGCAGAACCTGGGCATAGACATATTTCACATTTGTTTGGATTATATCCGGAAAGCCAAATTACAAAGGAGAAAGATCCTGTGCTTTTTGAGGCAGCTAAAAAGACTCTTGAAAGAAGACTTTCATTTGGTTCAGGCCATACAGGGTGGAGCAGAGCATGGATTATTTGCCTATATGCACGTTTGAATGATGGAGAGAAAGCATACCAAAATATTTTAGAATTACTTAAAAACTCTACTCTCCATAACTTGCTAGATAATCACCCACCATTTCAGATTGATGGGAATTTTGGTGCAATTGCTGGAATTGCCGAGATGTTATTACAATCTCATGATGATATATTAGAAATATTGCCTGCGTTGCCACTAGAGTGGGAAGATGGATGCATAAGTGGGTTGAAGGCTCGAGGTGGACATAAAGTTAGTATTGAATGGGAAAACAGAGTTTTAAAGGTTTTAACTATCGAACCAGGCTTTACTAATAAAGTTTATATTAGATATAAAAATAAAACAACCGATGTAAATTTTGATGGAATTGAAAAGGTGAAATTAGATAGCAATTTAAAAATTATTAAGCAGTAGAAAATAAAATGTATAGGTGAAATCATAGGTGATAAATTGAAGGTACGAATATTAAATGTGTTTAAAGTTTGTATATTAAAGTAAAAAAATTTATATTTTGAAGGAGGAAAATTTATGGGAGAGTATAAGCCAATAAGCGAAAAATATCCACACTTTCTTCATGGTGGAGATTATAATCCAGATCAGTGGTTAGAGTATCCTAAAATTTTAGATGAAGATATAAGATTGATGAAATTAGCCAATTGGAATGTGGTAAGCCTTGGTATATTCGCTTGGGCTGCTTTAGAACCAGAAGAAGGCAATTATCAATTTGAATGGCTGGATCGTATAATGGACAAGTTGTATGATAATGGAATATATGTCATACTTGCAACACCTAGTGCTGCACCTCCGGCATGGCTTGTGCAAAAGTATCCAGAAATAGCGAAGGTTGATTCAAATAGAGTAAGGCATCTCTTTGGAGGCAGGAAAAATTATTGCTTTACATCACCAATATACAGAGAAAAAGTAAGAAATATTAATAGAAAACTTGCAGAGAGATATAAAGACCACCCAGCATTAATAGCTTGGCACATATCAAATGAATACGGCAATGATTGTCATTGCGATTTATGTCAAGAAGCATTCAGAACTTGGCTTAAGAAAAAATACGATAACGATATAAAAAGATTAAATCATGAATGGTGGAGCTACTTTTGGAGCCATACATTTACAGATTGGTCCCAGATACAAACTCCATCACCACACGGTGAAACAACGATACATGGATTAAACTTAGATTACAAGAGATTTGTAACAGATCAGACGATAGATTTTTTTAAAAATGAGATTGCACCTTTAAAAGAGTTGACACCAAATATCCCTATAACGACTAATTTTATGGGGACTTTTCCGGGACTTAACTATTGGAAATTTGCAAAACATCTTGATGTCATATCATGGGACAGTTATCCAACTTGGCATGGAAACGAAGAGGATTGGGTAGTTGCATATAAAACAGCATTTGTCCACGACATCAATCGCTCCCTTAAAGGTGGACAGCCATTCATGCTGATGGAGAGCACACCAAGTGTTACAAATTGGCAACCTGTTTCAAAATTAAAAAGACCAGGAATGCATGTTTTATCATCAATACAGGCAGTTGCCCATGGAGCAGATACTGTTCAGTATTTTCAATGGAGAAAAAGCAGAGGAGGATTTGAAAAATTTCATGGCGCAGTAGTAGATCACTGTGGACATGAAAAAACAAGAGTATTTAAAGATGTTAAAGAAGTAGGCGAAATACTAAAAAGGTTAGATCCTATTATAGGTACATCTGTAAAGCCAGAGGTGGCCATAATTTACGATTGGGAGAATAGTTGGGCAATAGAAGATGCAAAAGGCCCAAGGCAAGAAAAAAAGGATTATCTTTTGACATGCCAATCGCACTATAGGCCATTTTGGAGTAAAGGTGTTCCGGTAGATGTAATTGACATGGAAAATGATTTTAATAGATACAAGCTATTAATAGCTCCAATGCTTTATATGTTAAAGGATGGTGTAGTTGAAAGAATAAAACAATTTGTAAAAAATGGTGGAACTTTTGTAACGACATATTGGAGTGGCATAGTAAACGAAAATGATCTTTGTTATTTGGGTGGTTTTCCTGGACCTCTGAAAGAGGTATTGGGGATTTGGAGCGAAGAAATAGATGGATTGCACGATAAAGATGAAAATTGTGTAGTTTTTAATGAAACTAATGAATTAGGCATTAAAGGTGAATATAAAGCAAAAGAGCTTTGCGAAATTATTCATCTTGAGGGAGCAAAAGATTTAGCCAAGTATAAAGAAGACTTTTATGCAGGTTATCCTGCAGTAACTGTCAATAACTATGGCAATGGGAAAGCATATTATATAGCATTTAGAAATAACGATGATTTTGTCGATGATTTTTATGGCAAAATAATTGAGTTCTTGAATATAAAAAGGTCGATAAACTGTGATTTACCAATTGGAGTTACTGTTCAAGAGAGAACAGATGGCAAAAGGAAATTTGTATTTTTGTTAAATTTCACACATGAGCAAAAAGTAGTAAATATAAAAGATATGAAATTTTCTGATTTGTTGTCAGGAGATATGATAAGCCAAAAAATAACATTGACACCATATGGGTTTAAAATACTTGAAAGATTATAATTTGCGACAATACATTAAGGAGGTATTGTTATGAACAATAATAAATTATCATCTGAACACATACACAATGAAGATTATGATGCTGATTACCAAATAGTGCCGGCCGATTGGAAGTCGATGATAAATACGGCTTCGAGAAAAACAGAAAAATTAGATGGTTTGTGGAATTTTGCAATAGATATATATGATTCTGGTATAAGAAATAAATTTTTTGAAGAGATTACAAAAGATGATTTGGGAAGAGATATACCAGTTGACTTTAATTTTGATGAATGGGAAAAAGTTAAAGTACCTTCAAATTGGAATATGGTGAAAAAAGAATATCTTTATTATGAAGGAACAACATGGTATACAAGAAAATTTACATTTTATAAAGGATCACCTGATGAGAGAGTTTTTTTAAAAATTGGAGCTGCTAACTATGAGTGTAGAATATGGTTAAATAAAAAATTAATAGCAAGACACATAGGTGGATATACTCCCTTTTTTGTAGAGATTACTGATTTTTTAGAAAAAGAAAATAGAATATTGATAATGGTAAACAATACAAGAGTTAAAAATGGTGTACCTGCTTTGAATACAGACTGGTTTAATTATGGAGGAATATATCGTTCAATTGAATTAATAAGGGTACCTAAAGATTATATTAAGGATTTTTATATTTATCTTATTCCAAATAGCAATTTTAACCGCATTCATGTTTCAGTAGAAATAGATGGCGAAAAAACAGATGATTGCAATTTAATAATTCCTGAGCTTGGTTTAGAAAAAGATATAAAGATAGATCCAATAACAAAAAAAGGAGAAATTGAATTTGAAGCATTCCCAATTCTTTGGTCACCGGAAAACCCTAAATTATATCAAGTGCAGTTAAAGTATAAGAATGATAAAATTAATGAAGAGATAGGTTTCAGAGAAATTAAAACTTTAGGTACTAAAATTCTATTAAATGGCAAAGAAATCTTTTTAAAAGGTGTTTCAGAACACGAAGAAAGTATTATAAATGGACGAGCTGTTTCTGAGGAAGAAATAATTGAAAATCTTAAATTAGTAAAAGAGTTAAATGGAAATTATTTTAGACTAGCACATTATCCTCATAGTGAAAAAGAGTCTAGATTAGCTGACAAACTAGGAATATTATTATGGGAAGAGATTCCAGTATATTGGGCAATAGACTTTTCTAATGAAGAAGCCTATGAAAATGCTTATAATCAACTAAGTGAGTTAATTATTAGAGATAGAAACAGAGCAAGCGTAATAATTTGGTCAGTCGGTAATGAAACTCCTAATACTGATGAAAGACTAAACTTTATGTGCAAATTAGCTAAAAGATGTAAAGAGCTTGATTCCAGTAGGCTTGTTTCAGCTGCATGTCTTGTAAATATAGAAGAGCTAAAAATAGATGACAAATTGACACAATTTTTAGATATAATAGGAATAAACGAATATTATGGCTGGTATGACAGAGATTTTAATAAATTAAAATTGATTTTTAACAATAGTAATCCTAAAAAGCCAGTTATAATTTCAGAAATGGGTGGTGATGCATTAGCAGGACATCATGGTACTGTAGATGAATTATTTACAGAAGAGTGTCAAGAGAATATATATATTCGCCAATTTGAGATAATTGATAAAATAGATTATATTAAAGGCGTATCTCCATGGATTTTGTTTGATTTTAGAACTCCTAGAAGATTAAATCAATTTCAAAGGGGATTTAATCTAAAAGGTTTATTAGCTATTGATAAGAAGTACAGAAAAAAAGCTTTTTATATAGTTCAACAATATTATATGAATAAATAGAAAATTAACAAAAGGAGAGAAAATAATGAAAGTAAAGTTTAATTATTATCCAGGTGGAAAGAGAAAGGCGTTGACAATGAGCTACGACGATGGACAAATCTTTGATAGGAAACTAATTGAAATATTTAATAAATACGGGATCAAAGGGACTTTTAATTTAAACTCTGGTAATTTTGATAGGGAACCTTTTATAAATAGTTCTGAAATAAAAGATTTATATAAAAATCATGAAGTTGCAGTTCATTCATTAAATCATCCATATTTAACTTTAATTCCTTTAGAAGATTTAGCAGAGCAAATATTAGAAGATAGAAAGAATCTCGAAACATTAGTAGGTTATCAGGTACGTGGCATGGCATACCCTTTTGGCGATTATAATGATATACTAATGAAAAGCCTTCCATCGTTTGGCATTGAATATTCTAGAACGACAATATCAACGAGAGGTTTTAAATTGCCTAATAATTTTTTAGAATGGCATCCAACATGTCACCACAATCAAGATTTAATAGAAAAGTGGAAAGAATTTAAAAATTCAAATGATAAAAGACAGATGTTATTGTTTTATGTGTGGGGACATAGCTATGAATTCAATAACCATAATAACTGGAATGCAATAGAAGAATTTTGCAAAATGGCATCTTCTGACGAGTCAGTGTGGTTTGCTACTAATATTGAAATAGTGGATTATATAAATGCTTTAAAGAACTTGAAGTTTAGTGTTGATCGTAAAATAATAACTAATCCATCATCAATTCCGGTATGGATTGATGTAGATGGTGAATCAGTAAAAATAAATTCTGGTGAAACTGTTTATTTTAAGTAAGATATTAATGTAACAATTATTTTTTTGAATATATAGTTTAAACTAAAAGACATAATATGAATTAATTTATACAATAATTAATATAGCAAAAATATTATATGAATTAATTATTGTGTATGAAGTTAATAAATGACTTATGAATATGTATATTACAATTATTTGATGGGTGGTAAAAAATTGACTTTAAGAGATGAATTTTGTCCTCTGTATTCTTTAGAAAAACTATATGACACATCTATACGTTCAATGGGTTTCGAGCTATATGATCTATCAGATTTTAATCAATGGAAAGCAGAACTTAGAAAGAAATTGATAGAACTTTTAGGTGGTTTTCCTGAACGGTCTCCTCTAGAGCCACAGGTAATAGAACTTAAGGAATTCGATAATTATACAAGGAAAAAAGTAGTATTCGAAAGCGCACTATATATCGATGTACCAGTTTATGTATTAATACCTAAGGATATAAATGGGAAGATACGTGGTGTAGTTGCATTATACGGACATGGTTATGGTAAAAATGATGTGGTTGGATTATAGGAAGATGGTAAAGAACGTTCTGTACCAGATGGCTATGAAGGTAATTTTGCTTTAGAAATTGTAAATCGAGATATAGTGGTTATAGTACCTGATCAAATAGGATTTGGTGAGCGACGTGAAATAGAGGATATACAACATGGATATGATACAAATTCATGTCGAAAATTAGCTTTTTGGGCTCAATTATTGGGTAAAACAGCTATTGGAATGCTAGTTTGTGATGTAATGAGATCAATAGATTATCTTAATGGTTTACCACAATTAATTAATGATAATATAGGATGTATAGGTATATCTAGTGGAGGAGCTACGGCCTTATTTGCAACAGCACTTGAAGAGCGAATTAAAGTTGCAGTTATTAGTGATTATTTGAATACATTTAAAGATTCTATTATATCTGTTCGATATTGTGAATGTAATTATATACTAGGAGGAGATATAAATGGATAAAAAAGCAAAAATGACTTTGGACAAAGATTTTAAAATCAGTAAAGTAGATGAACGAATTTACGGGTCTTTTATAGAGCATTTAGGACGTGCTGTTTATGATGGCATTTATGAACCTGGACATAAAGAAGCAGATGAGATGGGATTTCGAAAAGATGTACTAGAACTTGTTAAAGAATTAAAAGTTCCAATTGTACGTTATCCAGGGGGAAATTATGTTTCTGGTTATAATTGGGAAGATGGTATAGGACCAAAAGAAAGCAGACCTAAGCGTTTGGAATTAGCATGGAATTCATTAGAAACGAATCAGATAGGAATCAACGAATTTGCTGAATGGGCAAAAAAAGCTAATACAGATATTATTATGGCTGTTAATTTAGGAACTCGTGGAATTGATGCTGCTAGAAATATTGTAGAATATTGTAATATTAAAGAAGGTTCATATTGGAGTGATTTAAGAAAATCGCATGGTTATAAAGATCCACATAATATAAAATTATGGAATTTAGGTAATGAAATGGATGGACCATGGCAGATAGGCCATAAAACTGCAGAAGAATATGGACGTATTGCATGTGAAGCTGCAAAAGTAATGAAGGTTGTAGATCCTACTATAGAATTGGTTGCATGTGGTAGTTCAAATAGTAGTATGCCTACATTTGGACAATGGGAAGCAACGGTTCTTGAACATACTTATGACTATATAGATTATATTTCTTTGCATACTTATTATGGTAATGAAGAAAATGATATTGGAAATTTTTTAGCTAAATCACTAGATATGGATGCATTTATTAAGGCGGTTATATCAACAGCTGATTATGTAAAAGCAAAAAAGAGAAGTAAAAAAACAATTAATATTTCTTTTGATGAATGGAATGTATGGTATCATTCTAGAGAAAATGATAAAAAGGTAGAGCCTTGGACTGTAGCTCCACCTCTTTTAGAGGATATATATACATTTGAGGATGCTTTACTTGTAGGATGTATGCTTATAACCATATTAAAACATGCAGATCGTGTGAAGATAGCTTGCCTTGCTCAACTTGTTAATGTTATTGCACCGATAATGACAGAAAAGGGAGGAAAAGCATGGCGTCAAACAATCTATTATCCTTATTTGCATACTTCAATTTATGGTAGAGGTCATGTATTAAATTCTATTATTAATTCACCAATTTATAATAGTAAAGATTTTAGTGATGTCCCTGTTTTAGAGTCTACTGCAGTGGTTAATGAAGATAATGATGAACTTACAATATTTGCAGCAAATAGAGATCAAGAAGATTCATTGTTGTTAGAATGTGCAATTAAAGGTTTTGACAATTATAAAATAGTAGATCACATAGTACTTGAAAACAATGATATTAAAGCAACAAATACAAAAGAAAATCCTTTTAATGTTGTACCTCATAGCGCTAATGACGGCGTAATTGAAGATGGTTTAGTAAAATTTTTATTACCAAAATTATCATGGAATGTTATTCGTTTATCAAGAGAAAATTGATATTTATTATTATAGCCAAAAGAATAATATTAATGAATGTGATGATTTTGGCATAATGGAAATTATTAGCTTTAAAACGGAATTTTAAGAGATATAAATGCAGTGAAGAATTTTATTATTTATAATTACAGCAATTGTTTAACAGAAGGATTAGTAAACAAATTAAAAATGTTGAAAAGACAAATGTATGGAAGAGCAAATATAGAAATTTTATAAAAAAAATTAATCTTAAGTCAGTCATAATAATACATAATATTTCATTTTTATAAGTATAAATAATCTTTATTAAGGTTAATTGCTTTTCACCAAATTTACGGGAGAACCACTTTTCACTTGACAAATACAATCCGATTTTTACTGGAAATTATAGAGAAAAAATTGCATAATAATAGCATGCTTTTTATAATAGTTTTATCAAAAAATCAAAAAAAGGATGCTTAAGATGAATAAAAGTTATTTAAAACAATTTTGCAGATATAGTAGTAACAGATGCGCTATTTTATAAATCTAGCTGGATAAAAGAAATTCTTTCTAAAGGAATTGATGCGGTAGTAAGAGTAAAGGATAAATAGCTCCTAATTGTAAAAGATGTACTATCTTTATTTAAAAGTAGCGAGAGTGATAAAAAATGGACTACAAATCATGGAAGTAAAAAATATATAAAATTTAAAGATTGGAATAAAGACAATTTTGAAATGACAGATTCCAAAATAAAAGTAAAATTCTTAAAGTATATAGAAGAAATACATACTGAATATAAGGAATAACTTAAAGAAGGATGGATTATAACAATAAATAAATATATCTTAGCAAAAAATTATGGAAGATAATGCATAAAAGATGGGATATAGAAAACAATGCTTTTCATCAATTAAAGACAGAATGGCATTTAAACCATTGTTTTCTTCATAGTCCTACAGGCATAGAAACAGTTCAATGTTCATGATAATAACATTTAATCTAATGTAATTATATTTTTTTTAGATGCATACTAGGCTTTAGAAAGAAACGAATGTTACAAATAGACATTATTGAGGATATAAGAGACGAAAGACTAATTATAGAAGATAATGGGATAACCCATTAATTATAAAGACCTAATAAAAAATTAGAAATTAAATGCTAGAATTTCATGGAGTAAGGGGATTGCAACTAAAATTGTGACCTAATAATTAATTGGTTTTCCAATACTCTAAGTAAATTCAAAATGATACAATTCCAGTAAAAATATCTGTTATCTATTTATTCTAAATACTTTAATATTTTCATATACTGTGATATACTCATATTAAATTCATCTCATGTTAATTGCATACAAATCTGAAACAAAAGGGGGGTAAAAATACGGATAGTGTATTAATATTATGGATAACCATAATGGTTGCAGGAATTATTATTGATTTAATAACAAGCAATTTTATTTTCTTTAATTTTTCAATCGGTGCATTTTTAGCTATATGTGCATATTTACTGGATTTAGAATTAGTAATACAGATATCTATATTCCTTATTGTTGGAAGTTTATCGCTTATTTTAACTTATAAATATATAAGGAAGGCTTTTAAAAATATACCCAAAACATATCCATATGAAGATAACTATATTGGTAAAAAAATTAATATCAACAATAATATTGAAAAAGAGGGGCAGGTGTTTTTTAACGGGATATACTGGACGGTTCAGACTGAAACTCCTTTAAAGGAAGGTGACATTGCAGTTATCACTGGACTTTCAGGCAATAAATTAATTGTTAAGAGATTGGAGGAAGAATAATGTTTGTCGCACTGTTGATTTTATTACTATTAATTTTGATCGCTGTCATAGCATCATTAAAAGTTGTTCAGACAGGCTATGTATATGTTATTGAAAGGCTTGGACAATTTTACAAAGTATTGGAACCGGGCTGGCATTTTGTGATACCTTTTGTTGATTACGTGCGTGCAAAGGTATCGACAAAACAGCAAATCCTTGATATTGAACCACAAAATGTTATAACAAAAGATAATGTTAAAATTTCGGTTGATAATGTCATATTCTACAAAGTCATGAATGCGAGAGATGCTATATACAATATAGAAAATTACAGGGCTGGTATAATATATTCTACAATTACAAACATGAGAAATATTATTGGTGATATGACACTAGATGAAGTTTTATCAGGAAGGGATAAAATTAATGCTGTACTTTTGAAAGTAATAGACCAGCTGACAGATGCATATGGTATTAAAATACTTTCAGTTGAAATAAAGGATATAACACCGCCTGATGAGATAAGGCAAGCAATGGAAAAGCAGATGAAAGCAGAGAGAGATAAGCGTGCAGCTATCCTTCAGGCAGAAGGTGAAAAGCAAAGTGCTATAGCTATTGCGGAAGGTCAAAAGCAGGCAAAGATTCTTGAGGCTGAGGCAGAGAAAGAAGCAAACATAAGGCGTGCAGAAGGTTTAAAACAATCTCAGGTATTGGAGGCAGAAGGTAAAGCAAATGCTATCGAGGCAATAGCAGAAGCACAGGCGAGAGCAATAGAGTTAGTCAATAAAGCAATTATTGATTCTGGCACAAATGAAACTGTAATAGCATTGAAGCAGATAGATGCGCTGCAGGAAATGGCCAAGAATCCTGCAAATAAGCTTATAATACCTGATAAATTAGTTGATACACTTGGAAGCATCTCGGCAATAGCTGATTTAATTAAAAAACAATAAAAGATGTTGAAGCCCCTTATAGATTATAAGGGGTTTAATATTTCACATATTGAATAAATAAAAATATGATATAGTATATGAAGTAGAATTAATAAAAATAATTATTCTGAAAAAGATTATGAGAATTGGCCTGAAGATGAAAGAATTGAGCTTATTGATGGTCAGATTTATTTGATGGCTCCACCTTCAAAAATTCATCAAGAGATGTCAATGTAATTATCTAATATTTTATAAAATTTATATTATGTCAAAGTGGGAAATGTAAGATTTATACAGCATAAAAAATTAGGTTTTTAAAAACATTTTTGTTAAAATTAATACGTGAAAAAATTAAAATATTAATTGGAGGGATATTAATGGGTATTAAAGAAGTACCATATGATATGTACATAAAAGAGGTTAATCAAAAGCTTACTTCAAGTGGAATATTTTTGACAACTAAAGCAGATAAATTGAATACTATGATAATCGGCTGGGGAGGTATAACTTATTTTTGGGGTAAGCCAATATTTGTTGTTGCTGTGAGAGAATCTCGATTTACACACAATCAAATAGAAAAATCAGGTGAATTCACAGTTAACATTCCTTTAAATGAAGACTTAAGGAAAGCAATAGCTTTTTGCGGAACTAAATCGGGAAGGGACTATGATAAATTTAAGGAGTGCAACCTAACGGCTGTTCCTTCACAAAAGATTGAAACACCTGTAATAGGAGAATGTTCTTTACACTACGAATGCAAAGTCGTATATAAACAGGATATGATTAAGGAAAATCTTGATGCGAATATCGATAAAAAATGGTATCCTGACTATCATACTATGTATTTTGGCGAAATCGTAGCCTGCTATATAGCTGAGAATTAATGCCTATATAAAAGTGGCTTGATTTTATTGAATATATATTTTATTTTAAGTTTTAGGGCTTGATATATCAAGCCCATTTATATTTTATCCCAATAATGCAAATAAGAATACTCCATAAAAGACACCACCAAGCAAAAGTATAAAAGGACTTATATATTTTCTTCCAACTACAAAAACCAAGTCAATGTATGAAGAAAGCAGTGCCAATATTGTTGTAAGCAAAGTCAATCCAGATAAATTCCATGGTGTAAAAATCATTCCAATTGCAACAGGTACTGATGATTGAAATACCATTGCACCTGTTATGTTTCCAAGTGCAAGGGTGTCCTTTTTTTGCCCTATCCAAAGGATTGAATTAAGCTTTTCTGGTAGTTCTGTCGCAATAGGTGTAATTATGAGAGAAAGGATTGCCGGAGGTACACCAATTACGGCTGACAACTGCTCAGTATACTTGATAAAAACATGTGCACCGTATGCTATACCAAATAATGCGAAACAAAGCTGAATTACTATCAGTTGAAATGATACATTAAGTTTTAAATACTTTGAAAGATACAGTTCACCTACATTGTCACATGCTTCGTGTTTTGATGAAAATGTATGCGCAATATATAATGCATATGATAGGATAAGCAATGTAGCGACAACACTTTTTATGCTTACATATTTATTTATGAAAGATGTTACTATAGCTATTGAATATATAACGATGAAATATGAGATATCCCTGTAAAATCCACTTAATGAAGGATTCATTGCAAGATTTCTTTTTCTAAATAATGCGTATATTATGACAGATGCGCCTGTAACTAAAAACCCCAATGTCGATAGCATAAATGGCGCACCAACAATTGCACCAACACCTATCTCATCGGATGTTTGACCTTTATGAAATACAATTGCGATTATAGGTATGATGGTTTCTGGCATGGCGGTACCTACAGCTGCAAATATACTGCCAATTACACCCTGGCTAAGATGAAGCTTTTTTCCTAACCACTCAACTGCATTTGTGAAACAAATGCATGAGATTAATATTAATAATAAGCTCATTGAAACCATTATTACCAAAAAGGCCAAGATTAACAGCTCCTTTTTTATAAATAGCCATAATAAATTATAATTGAGCCTTCCTTTTTATATGACTAAAATTTTGATTGACATTTTTCTTAAAAAAGTATATTATATAGTTAGGAAATGCACTCGGTTGCACATAAATTAACTTACAATTTAGATATTTAAGCTTTAGCGTATTTTTTACCAACGGTATTTTTTTAACCGAAAGTGACAAACGCTTGCATTATAAGCTTTTGTAAGTTTAAAAGTAGGAGAGATCTTGTATGTCTGAAATAAGATATGATATTGTAACAGGAAAAGCTACAATTATATCAACAGAAAGAGGTAAAAGGCCCCATGACTTTAAAATAACTGATGTGGAAAGGGCAGGTGGTGTTTGCCCGTTTTGCCCGGGAAATGAGCATATGACACCGCCGACATTGATAGAGTTCAAAGATGAAAAAGGCATGTGGACTTTGAGAGGATTTAATAACAAATTTGCGGCATTTAGTAAAGATGCAAAGACAAACAATGACATCGATTTGTACAAAAACAAGGCTGGCTATGGTGTTGCAGAGATTATAGTAGAGACACCAAACCATGACAAAACATTAGGACAATTAGATTTGAAGGATGTTGAAAATATTATAAAGGCATTGATAGAAAGGTACGATGATATTGTAAAAGATGAAAATATTAAATATGTTCAGATGTTTAAAAATTTTGGTCTTCATGGTGGAGCCTCATTGGAGCATGGACACTGGCAGATAATTGCTGTACCATTTGTACCGGAAATAATCGAAAAAGAAATAGAAGGCACAGAAGATTACAAAAACAAAACGGGTACATGTCCATATTGTGATATGATCCGCGATGAGAAAAAGGTGAATACACGAGTAGTAGCAGAAAATGATAGATTTATAGTCATTTGTCCATATGCATCACAGTTTCCGTATGAGACATGGATTTTACCAAAGAATCATATGAGGAGCTTTAATAGCTTAGATGAAAATGATGTAAAGAGCATAGCAACACTGCTTCAACCTCTTATAAAGAAATACGAGGATATATTTAACTATCCACCATACAATGTTGTTGTTCATACATTGCCAGTTGGAGAAAGCCGTGATTATCATTGGCACATAGAAATACTGCCGAGGCTTACGACTGCAGCAGGTTTTGAGCTTGCAACAGGTGCATATATAAATCCGACACCACCAGAAGAAGCTGCATCTATCCTAAGACTATAATTTGAGCATTGAAAGGAATGATATATATGAAAAAGGGAGAGGAAGGGTTCGAAGGATTACCATCTAAACTTGGTGTGATTGTCAGAAATATTGATAATGAGAAGATTCGAGGATTTAGATGGTTTCAAGAAAAAGCTCTTAATATTGTAGACAAATGTCTTTATGATTATGCGATATTGTATATCGATGAATCAATTATTATCATTGCTGCATTTATAGATTTTATTGTAAAATCGTTGAATGCAGATGAAAGAAAGTCGCGCTATTATTTTCCTTTAATTATAAGAAAGAATATGTTAAGTAATGACTATTTAATCTCATATGAAGGTGATAATTTTACGGCATACATCTATGATGCGGTTGATGATATAGAATATATAAGATGTATGGATCGAATTTTGTTAGAGGGAAAAAATATAGATTTTGTGTCTGGTGCAAAGCTTGTGCCACATAGACTTTTGACATATGACATATATAATTCAGAAAGGCTTAACAATAAATCTAGCAACAGCCTTACGCTTTTGAAAAAAAATGAGATAATAAAGACTTTTAGAAGAATGGTACATGGTTTAAATCCAGACCTTGAGATGACGTACATGCTTAGGAAAAGCGGTTTTTCAAATGTGCAAGATATAAGGGGATATTTTCTATACGTTGATAGTGACAACAATATTTATACTATATCTATGATTGCGGAATATATAGATAATATTGCTGATATGTGGCAGTATACACAAGATTATTTAAAAGATTTTCTAGTAAAATACAAGGGGAATAAGATTGATTTAAGCTATATTTACGAAAATTGTAATGACTATCTTAAAGAAGTAAAAGAAATGTCATTGATGATTGCAAATATGCACATAAGGTTGTCGGCGGTTAAAGATAAAAATTTTGGCGTTGCAGAGCCGAAAGAATCAGATATAGATAACCTTTCAAATGAAATTATAACAAATCTTAATCTTCTTTTTAATTATATAAAATGTGGAATATATGATAGTGAAGTAAATGACATGGTTAAAAAGATTTCCACGAATAAGGAATTTTTATTGAAAAAAATCAGCAATATAAAACAATACATGCCGAATTTTGGAAAATATATAAGGTGCCACGGTGATTTACACCTAGAACAGATACTAAAGACAAATTATGGCTATGTCTTAATAGATTTTGAAGGGGAACCAACAAAATCAATTTGCGAAAGAAGCAAGCATTTGTCCCCATTAAAGGATGTAGCTGGTATGATAAGATCCTTTAATTACGCGGCATATTCGGCGTATTTTGAATACAAGGATAGCTTACCGAATAAAGGCTATGATATAAAGAATGTAGAAAATCTTTTATCTATATGGGCAGATGTTGTAACTAATATATTTATCGATAATTATATAAATACTATAAAGTCCGTTACACCGGATTTGATACCTGATGTGGAACATTTTGATGCTATAATAGCTCTGTATAAATTAGATAAGGCATTATTCGAAGCAATTTATGAGGTTAATAACAGACCTACATGGTTTAAGATACCTCTTAAAGGAATTATAGAATGTATAGAAGGTCTTAAAAATAAAAGAGTCGATGTGGAGGAGGCATATTATGGGTAAACTAAAAGTTACTTTATTTACAAATGAATATCCGCCTAATATATATGGTGGTGCTGGTGTTCATGTAGATTATTTGACAAGGGAACTTGCGAAACTTATGGATGTCGATGTAAGGTGTTTCGGTGATCAAAATGTTAGTGGTGATCATTTGTCTGTAAAAGGTTATAAAAATTGGGAGTTATTAAAAGAAGGTTCTGATAGTAGATATCAAAAGGCATTGGGACCATTATCAACAGACCTTGCAATGGTAAAAGATCCGATTACATCTAACATTGTTCACTGCCATACATGGTACACATTTATGGCAGGCTTTTTTGCAAAAATGCTTTACAATATTCCACTTGTGGTAACAATTCACAGCCTCGAGCCGTTGCGCCCTTGGAAAGAAGAGCAGCTTGGAAATGGGTATCATTTAAGTTCGTGGATGGAGAAGACGGGGATCGAAGCGGCAGATAAGATTATAGCGGTTTCAAATGGTTCAAAGGATGACATAATGAAATGCTATAATGTACCGGAAGAAAAGATTGAAGTTATTTATAATGGCATAGATTTAAACCAGTATCAGAAAACAGATAAGAATATAGCTAGAGCAAAATACGGTATTGATGATAGATACATTCTCTTTGTTGGAAGAATTTCGAGGCAAAAGGGCATAATACATCTCATTGATGCAGTAAAATATCTTCCTAAAGATGTCAAAGTTGTTTTATGTGCATCATCACCAGATACAGAAGAGATAAAGCTAGAGATGGAAGAGAAGGTAAAACTTTATCCAAATATTATTTGGATTAATAAGATGGTAACAAAGGAAGAAATTATAGAACTATACAGCAATGCAGAAGTTTTTGTATGCCCGTCTGTTTATGAACCATTCGGTATCATAAATCTCGAGGCAATGGCATGTAAGACACCGGTCGTGGCAAGTGCTACAGGTGGTATAAAAGAAGTAGTTGTCGATGGTGAGACTGGCTTTTTAGTTGAACCGGGTAATTCTTTAGAATTAGCTAATCACATAAATACGCTTCTCAATAATAAGGATTTAACTTTGATGTTTGGTGAAAATGGAAGAAAGCGCGTTGAAGAGATGTTTAGCTGGGAGTCAATAGCAAAGAAGACTTATGATATGTATCAAGATGTCGTTGACAAATATAGAATTTAACATTTTGCAAGGTTTGAATTATGTAAGGGCTTGATTTATCAAGCCCTTATTTACATTTTTAAATATTGCTGTCAATAACCCAGTCCAATTGACACTTAAATTTTTGTTTTTACTTTTAAATTTCTTTATAAAGCTGTATACTATAAATAGAATAGAAATATGGATGGTATATATGGATAATACAAATATATTATTTAGAGTGATAATTGATTATGGATATTTGGCTCTTTTTGTAGCATTGATAATAGAAGGTACAGGCATGCCAGGCCCAGTTGAAATACTGTTTTTTGCGGCAGGATATCTCATATCAAAGGGACAGATGAATTTTATATCTGTTGTACTTATAGCAGCATTTGGAAATGTTGTAGGCAATACAATAGCTTATATAATAGGGGCAAAAAGCGGCAGGCCATTTATAGAAAAATACGGACATATTTTAAAGATAACAGCAAAAGACTTGGAAGGTATGGACAAGTGGTTTTCAAAATATGGAGGCATGACGAATCTCATAAGCCGCCTTATTGGGCTACCTAGAACACCGGCGATATGGGCTTCTGGCATTACACACATGGATTTTAAGTCATTTTTTGTCTATTCGGCTATGGGGGACCTTTTGTGGTCAGCGTTTTGGACATATGTTTCATATCTTGCCTCATTGCAGCTCTTAAAAATAAATATAATAGGAAAAGAATATCCATGGTGGTGGTATTTTGCAATGTTGGGTGGATTTATCATATTTATGTATATCGTCTGGAGGTTGTTCTTATGGATGAAAGAAAAATACTTGACATAGAGATAAAGATTATTACAAATGTGAGGGCGTTACTTAGTATAGAGGATATTTGGCATGAGCTTGAGGAAAACTCAAAAATGTATCCTTTTAATACATTTGAATGGGTCATAAATTGGTGGAAATATTTTGGTTACGGGAAAAAGCTTTGGGTATTACTTATAATGGATGACTACAGGCCGATAGGCATAGCACCATTTATGATTACATTTGGTGAAATGGGACTACCTATAAGAAGGATAAAATTCATAGGTTCAAATAACAGCGATTACCTTGACTTTATAGTTAGATATGGATGTGAGGAGATATTTTATCAGTCCCTTATAAAATATCTCGAGCTAAAGATAAATCAATTTACAGTACTTGACCTTGAACATATCCCAGAAGATAGCAACATATATCCGTATATTATAGGCAGTAATCTATATTATGACTATGATGTGCAGGATGTTTGCCCATATATTGAGCTCCCAGACACATGGGATGAGTACTTAGCATCACTTGACGGTAAATTTAGGCGAAACATAAAATATGAGATTAAAAGATTTTTCAAACAATGTGATGCAAACTTTTTATGTGTTTCAGATGAAAATGATATTGATAATTCAATGGATAGGCTTATTGAATTACATCAGAAAAGATGGAGAAAGAGGCACATGCCTGGGGCATTTTATTCGAAGCGGCTGAGAAGTTTTCATAAAGATGTTGCATTTGATATGCTTGAGCGTGGAATATTAAGCTTATTTGAATTAAAAGATAAGGATAAGATTGTATCAAGCCTTTTAAGCTATCATATAGGGGGAAGAAGGTATTATTATATAAGCGGTTATGACCTTGACTACAGCAGGTTAAGCGTTGGATCTGTTACATTGGGGCTGTCTATTAAGCGCTCTATAGAGGTTGGCGATGAAATTTACGATTTTTTGCGTGGCGATGAGAGTTATAAAGCGAATTGGACGAAGCTAAAGAAAAGAAACATGCGTTTAGTTGCGTCATACCCATCTGTTGCTGGAAAATTTTATTTATATTACATCATAGCTCAAAACAAATTGATAAATAAGATAAAAAGCAGGTTCAGCGAGGACTGAACCTGCTTTTTATTGTATTAAGGTAAGAGGCAATTTTATTTTGTTGCTTTTGCATATTTTAGATTAATTGGATCTGCATATGCGGGAACTACAATATTATTTGATGTTTGTATATCAACTTTTATACCGTAGTATCTGAGTGTTTCTACAATACCACCTTTAAGATTTAATGATGCTTGTAATGTATCTGGGTTACCAATAGCTTTTATGACATATGGTGGTGTATATCTTGTAGAATTTATGTTTATTGCCGGGCCAACACATCTT
Source organism: Thermoanaerobacterium sp. RBIITD (assembly GCF_900205865.1). Lineage (NCBI taxonomy): Bacteria > Bacillati > Bacillota > Clostridia > Thermoanaerobacterales > Thermoanaerobacteraceae > Thermoanaerobacterium > Thermoanaerobacterium sp. RBIITD. The sequence goes on along the minus strand of NZ_LT906662.1, from coordinate 929,041 downwards.
ATTTCAGATGTTGCTATAAGCCTTTGTTCGTTTATAGAAATAGCCTCAGCACCGCCTGCCCTTAATTCATTTACGACTTTTAATAGGTCTTCGTCATGAACAAGGAACATATTTGGATCTTCTCCATCTTTTGGCTGTATGTCGCTATCATTAACAGTGACAATGACACCGGGACCTATCATTTTTGTGAGACCTGCAAGCTCTTTATACTTATCTACATCCTGTGTTAAAGCATTTATTGTAGCGCCGTATTTTGAAGAAGAATTATTTAATGTATTTAATTTCTGATTTAATTCTGCTACTTGAGCTTGTAGTGAATTTTTTTCGTTTGTGATATTTTTTAGTTCATTTGTAAGTTCATCTACTTTTGCGCTATTATCTTTCGGTGATGCAGCAGCAATCTTGCTATCACCCTGTATTGTTTTAAATTGCATAGATATCATAAAGCCCATAACTAAGAAGACCAAAACCAAAGAAACAACCTGAAAAACTTTTCCCTTCATATCTTTTCATCCTCTCCAAGGGTAAATGTTAATATCTATATCAGGCTTATTTATTTTCATCTGTTATATATAATATAGCATGTTCAAAAATAAAATTTATTAAAAAAATATTAATATTGTATTACAAATTAGTAACGAATTCCTTTTCATTAAAAATTTTAATTTAAGTCCTTATGGTTGCTGTTTACTTGACAATCTATCCATTAATTTTTTTATTTCATCAATATCGCTCATATAACATATATTAAAATTATAAGGTTAAAATAACATTGAATGTTTAGGTTAATATTACTAAAATAAGTTGTTGTTAAAAATTTTTATATTGACAGGGAGAAAATGCAGTTAAACTTTAAAAGAATGATATGTTATAATATTATTATCTAGTAAAACTATTTATCAATAAGGAGGAATTACTATGAGTAAAATTGCTATTATCGGTTCTGGTTTTGTTGGTGCTACATCTGCATTTACACTGGCATTAAGCGGAACAGTGACAGATATTGTTTTAGTTGACCTTAATAAAGATAAGGCTATAGGCGATGCATGGGATATAAGTCATGGTGTACCATTGATAAAACCTGTAAATGTATATGCAGGTGATTACAAGGATGTCGAAGGTGCTGACGTAATAGTTGTAACTGCCGGAGCTAATCAAAAACCCGGCGAAACGAGACTTGACCTTGTCAAAAAGAATACATCTATTTTCAAAAGCATGATACCAGAACTTTTGAAATACAACGATAAAGCTATATACTTAATTGTCTCAAATCCAGTTGATATTCTAACATATGTAACATATAAGATAGCAAAGCTTCCATGGGGAAGAGTATTTGGATCAGGGACAGTACTTGATAGTTCGAGGTTTAGGTATCTTTTAAGCAAACATTGCAACATAGATCCGAGGAATATACACGGAAGGATAATAGGTGAACATGGTGATACAGAATTTGCTGCATGGAGCATTACAAATATAGCTGGTACACCTATTGATGAATATTGCAATCTATGTGGTAAGGCTTGCGAGTCCAATTTCAGAGAAGAAATTGTCGATGATGTGGTTAATTCCGCATATAGAATAATTGAAAAGAAAGGCGCTACATATTATGCAGTAGCACTTGCGGTAAGAAGGATAGTAGAAGCTATCTTAAGGGATGAAAATTCGATATTGACAGTTTCATCACCTTTAAATGGCCAATATGATGTTAAAGATGTATCCTTAAGCTTACCATCAATCGTTGGTAAAAATGGCGTTGCGAGGATACTTGATCTGCCGTTGGCTGATGAGGAAGTTGAAAAATTTAGACATTCTGCAAATGTCATGGCAGATGTAATAAAACAGCTTGATATATGACAACTCTTTGTTATGTAAAAGAAACGGTTTAATCTTCATGTGATGAGGAAGACCGCTTCTTTTTTTATGAATATAAAATTGCAAAGTGGAAAACTTATATAAAGGTGATGTAAAATGCAAAAGATAACACCACAAGAAATGATATTAAGCGCATTTATAAGTGCAAAACAGTCGGAAAATAATATACATAAAAAAGCAAAGGAATATGGGAAAAATATAGCTGATAATCAGGTTCAGGCTGTATTAAAACAGATAGAGATAATGGCATTAAATCATGTTGACAAAATTGTTACAGCGCAAAAAACGACGCATATCGATTCGCTGACAAAAAAGAATATGTCGCAGGACATACTTGATGCACTGCAGGATTTAGTAAAGGAACTTATTAACCAGCAATCATTTTATAATGAGAATCTTATAAAAATAACAAACCCATACATAAGACAAATTTTTACCGAGATGAGGGATGAGGAAATGAGGTTTATATCGATACTACAGCAAAATATTGAGTCTTTAGAATCGAAGCCGACAGAGCCAAATAGTGTAATCTACACGAAACCAAAGGGGTATTAATCATGAAAGTTGCGATAATAGGTGCGGGTTCATCTGGTCTTACAGCTGCAATTAGACTTGAAGCTTACGGCATAAAACCTGATATATTTGAGAGAAAATCAAGAGTTGGCGATGTCTTCAATCACGTCGCCGGGCTCTTAAATATTATCTATAGACCCATAAAAGATCCGTTAGATTATATAAAAAACAATTTTGATATAAATATTGTACCACTAAACGTAATTAATAAAGTAGTTATGCATGGACCAACTGTAACACGTACAATAAACAGCAGAAGAATTGGATACTATGTTATAAAAGGACAGGATGTCGCTTCTGCAGAAAATCAGCTTTATGAAAAATTAAAGACAAATATAAATTTCAATGTCCATGCAGATTATAAAAAGCTAAAAAGCGAGTATGACTATGTTCTAATTGCGACCGGAAATCAGCAAATACCAAAAGAAGTTGGGTGCTGGCAAAATTTCGTTGAGACAAGGCTAAAAATAGCTGAAGTAATAGGTAAATTTGATCCTACTTCATTGATAATGTGGTTAAATACTGCCTATTGTAAAAGCGGATATGTATATTTAGCACCGTTTGATGATAAAAGAGCAGTACTTGTGCTAATAGTGCCCTATGTTACAAGAGAGGAAGTTGCAAAGTATTGGAATAATTTTTTAAGAATAGAAAAAATTAATATGGATATTGTAAATATATACGATTATGAGCATATTTCAGGCAATTGTTTTCCACATAGATTTGAAAATTTGTATTTTATAGGCAATGCTGGTGGAGCAATAGAGCCTTTTTTAGGATTCGGACAGTTTGCATCAATAATGAGTGGGGCATTAGCTGCTAAAAGCATAGCAACGGGCAGTGATTTTGAGAAAGAGATGCTTCAGTTGTCTAATCAAAATATTAATATGTTGGAGCTTAGAAAAGCCATTGATACTATGGACAATGATAAATATGACAGATTGATAAAGATTCTGTCGGCGCCTTTAATTAAACAATTGGTGTACGATACGAATTTTAATGTGATTAAACACTCTTCAATCTTTACAAAATATGCAGCAAATGAAATATTCTATAAACCATTCAAAAAATTGGAATAAAACGAAAAGTGCTATTTCTTCAGGAAAGGAAATGAAGCATATGAGGGTGGCAATAATGGGAGCAGGACTGGCCGGGCTTGCATGTGCACATGAGCTTGAAAGGCTTGGTATACCTTGTGTTATATTTGAGAGGAAGAACATGACAGGGACAATACAAAACAATATTGGGGCATTTTTTCAGATTGAAGATAGACCGATTAAAGACCCATTTAATTATTTAAGGTGCATGTACGGCATTTCATTAGAACCTGTGAGAAGGATGAGCACTGTTATAATGCACTCTCCCAAATATCAAGCAACAGTAAGAGGTAATCTCGGATATTTTATTTTAAGAAGTCAGGACGTTAATTCATTAGAAAATCAATTAGTTAGATCTGTGACTTCAAAGATAAATTATAATGTAAATCCCGACTATAGAGAGCTTGCAAATGATTATGACTTTGTAGTTGTAGCAACAGGAAATAGCAGTATTATCGAGCAGCTTTCTGAGTGGAAAACAACTATAACGACTTGGGTAAAAGGTGCGACGGTACTTGGCGATTTTGACCCGTATACAGCTGTATTGTGGTTTAATACAGACTATGCTAGGTCTGGATATGGATATCTTATGCCATTCGACCAACATAGAGCAACACTTGCTCTTATAACGACATATGCACAGCATGGTGAACTCGATGATTTATGGAATCTATTTTTACACAATGAAGGACTAAATTATGAAATTATTGAGACATTTGAGCTGGATGTCGATACAGGCATCGCAAAAGAGCATAAGGTAAATAATATATACTTTGTTGGAAATGCAGCAGGTTTTATTGACCCGCTTCTAGGACTCGGAGCGTTTCATGCAATAGAAAGTGGCATCTTTGCAGCAAGGTCGATTGCAATGGGTAAGGACTATGAGAAGATGGTTAAAAAAATTGTAAAAAAAGTTGAGATCCTTACAAACTATAGAACATTTATAGATAAACTTCAAAACAAGGACTATGATAGATTTATAAGACTGCTTGGTTTGCCTATTATAAGAAATGTCATCTATGGGTCAAATATAAATGTAATAAAATACGCACACCCAATTATTCGGATATTAAAATAGATTATTAAGTGATAGTAAAAAGAAATGGTTGCTGATACAAATTTAAAAGGCACCACAAAGGATGCCTTTTAATTAAGTTATTTAAATTTATCCGTATTATAGATTCCAAAGCTGTAATCCTGTAAATTCGTCATCAATTCTTTCAAGCTTATTTTCACCGTAATCGACGACAACAAACTCTGCTGCAAATATCTTTGTTCCCTCCATGAGGTGACCACCATGCACATTTCCATTTTTATCAGCGAGTGCAATATGTACATGTGGAAATGGCTTTCCATCTTTTATTGAAATATTGCCTATTGCACTTAATATCTCCATGTGTTCATTTTTTTCGATGAATTTGTATTCCCTTGTGGCTTGATCAAAGAAGCCAAATCTTGCTTTTTTAACTGCACCTATAAGCCTTATTTCACCCGAGCGTATATTTTCATTTATAATGAGTTTATTAATCTCTTGCAACAAATCATTATCATACTGAAACCGACCCATCAATCTTCTTTTCACATCGATATTTATGTATCCCATAATTACACTCCTTAATAATTATTTAAATTTTTCATAAATTTTCACCCTATAACAATTATACCACAATAATATTTATATAAACTAATAAATTCACCATAAATTTTACATTGCATATTATATTAACAAATGGTGAAAGACCAACTATAAAAAGTCAATAGAAAAAAATAAAAAAATTTTGCCAAGAGGGTGAATAAAAATGCATGACAAATAAACCTGGTAATACCAAGTTAAAAGTAAATATATGTAATTAGTATGATTTACTAACAATCATTTTTAGGAAGTTTTACTTCATAAGCACAGTTGTTTTTTAAAATAGCACAAATAGTATAGCAAAGCTTGCGTGCTACAGCTCCAATAGCTGTAAGGTGATGTTTGCCTTCTGAACGTTTCTTTTGGTAAAAAGCCTTAAAAACAGGGTCACAATTAGAAGCAACTAATGCAGCACTAAAAAGAGCTTTCCTAAGATAAGGAGAACCTCGCTTACTCATTTTGTTATTTGTACTGTTATATTCTCCTGATTGTGATATAGAAGCATCAATACCGGCATAAGCTACAAGCTTTGATGGATTTTTAAACCTTGAAATATCTCCTATTTCTCCTAAAATTGTTGCAGCTGTTACATTGCCAATGCCAGGTATTGTAGTAATAGGAGAATTGATTTTATCAAGTAAAACTGATATCTGCTCTTCAACATCTGTGACCTGTTTTTCGATAAAATTAATTTGCTCAATTAATAATCTTAATTGCAGAGAAAAACTATCCAAACAAAACTTAATACCAAAAGATTTTTTAGCAGCAGAAGAAATTTCATTGATTTTATCCATAGCAAATTTTTTCATAGTAATTTCAGACAAAACCTGCTGCAATTGTTCAGAAGAAATATTTTCAAAATCATCCGGCGTATTAAAGTGGAGTAAGATTTCCTTAGACGTTTGTCCAAAGATATTAGAAAAGATAGATTGATATTCGGGGAAAACTTGATCTAAAACACAAACGGTCTTACGCTTAAGGTCACCTATAGAATTGATGAGGTAATTTCTAAAACGAGAAAGATTGCGAAGAGAGATAGTATCTTCGTTGGCTAAAGAAGTTTCTAAGAAATCACCGTAGCGAATAAGATCTGCAATTAGTATAGAATCGATGATGTCGGTTTTGCGCTTTCTGATTTCAGTTCCTTTACGCCAACCATCAGTTTGAATAGGATTAATAACATGAATAACAAAACCTTTTTCAACAAGAAAAGAATAAATAGATAACCAATAGTGGCCCGTAGCTTCCATACCAATTTCAACATTATTAACAGAGATGTTAAAGGAAGCAAGCTTATCAAGTAAGCTATCACCACCAACGTAAGAGTTTGGGAAAGAGAAAGCTTTAAAGAGGATTTTACATTTTTCATCAATTAAAGAAGCTACATGATTGTTTTTCCCGATATCAATACCTAAATAAAACATTTTTAATCACCCATAATCAATGTATTTTAGATAGTTCCTCTAAACTGATAAACGTTACTGCCTTGTTCTACATTCGAAGTACTAATCGAGTTAGTCAACATCCAACTTATTCGTAATCAGTTTATCAGACAGAGGTGTCAGTCTTTCAAGTACGAGCTTTCAATCTCAAGGAGTGAACGACAATACTCTATCTAATAACTTAATTATACAATTTTAAGTATAATTTATCAGCTAAAAAAGGATTATAGGTTGCCTTTATTAACCTAAATATATTATACAAGGAGTGATATAATGCCATATTCATATTGCCCATCGGGGAGGTACTACACTATTGGCCCAGGTGATACATTATGGCTCATAGCGCAAAAGACAGGAAGTACTGTTGATGATATAATAAAAGCAAATCCCGGCATAAATCCCAATAATCTACAGATAGGTCAAGTAATATGCCTTCCGCCTATAATACCATATGGCAAAACACCTGAGTGTCCTACAGGTGTTTACTGGGAAGTTGCTCCTGGTGATACATTGTACAGTATTGCACAGACCGTTGGAACAACGGTGGATAAAATATTAGCACTAAATCCGTATGTAAATCCAAATTATTTGCAAGTTGGGCAAGTAATATGCCTGCCAATACCAGGAAAATAATATATGATTTTACCTGCATTCTGCAGGTTTTTTTATCAACTTTTTACATAAAAGTAAATTAAATATTGCTTTGTCCGGATCATATAATAAATACATTTTTACAATGATTTAACATATAAATATATTAATCGAGATTAATAAATGATAAAATTATAATAAAGGTACATATTACTTTTTTGCATAAGGGGGTAATTCCTTGAAGAAGAAATATATTCTCGATACTAATGTCTTATTACACGATCCAATGTCAATATATAACTTCGAGGATAATGAGGTGATAATTCCGGCAGTCGTTGTTGAGGAAATAGATGACAAAAAGAGGTATCAGGACGAAGTCGGCAGAAATGCGAGGCATACTGCGAGAATTCTTGATGACTTAAGAAAAAATGGGAAACTTAATGAAGGCGTAGATCTTGGAAATGGTGGCACTTTAAAAATCGAGTTAAACCATATCTCTATGGATTCTATAAGACAGCATTTTGTTGATGTAACTAATGACAACAGGATACTTGCTGTTGCACTTAATATATATCTTGAAGAAATGCGTAAAGATGATCCCATGCCTGTAATCCTTGTGTCAAAAGATGTTATTATGAGAGTTAAAGCCGAATCTCTTGGACTCACTTCACAAGATTATCTATCAGACAAGATTGTTAATTATGATGAACTATATACGGGATTTATAACTGTAAATGTTCATCCATCTCTTATAGATTCTTTTTATATAGAAAAATATTTAAATAAAGATGATATAGAGCAGTTAAAATATATACAAAATATTTATCCTAATGAATATGTCATATTTAAAGATATATTTGGTAGCAATAAATCTGCCGTTTCAAGATACAATGCTACGGACAATACCTTTGAACATCTTTATTCGCCTGAATCCATATGGGATGTCACACCGCGAAATGTCCAACAAAAGATGGCGATAGATCTTTTACTAAGAGATGATATACCTATAGTAACATTAACAGGCAAAGCAGGGACAGGTAAAACTTTGTTAGCACTTGCCTGCGGGCTTTTTAAGACACAGGATGAAAGAAAATACAATAAATTATTGATTGCGAGGCCTATAGTTCCAATGGGAAATGATATTGGGTATCTTCCAGGTGATAAAGATGAAAAATTAAAGCCATGGATGAAGCCGATTTATGATAATTTTGAATATCTTTTTAGAGGAAGGAAAAGCAGCACAAATATAGAAGATATAATAGCAGGAATAAAAAATATTGAAATAGAAGCTCTCACATATATAAGGGGTAGAAGCATACCAAAGCAGTTTATTATAATAGACGAAGCTCAAAATTTAACACGGCATGAAATAAAAACCATAATATCAAGGGTAGGAGAAGAAAGCAAGATAGTGCTAATAGGAGATCCAGAGCAAATAGATAACCCGTATCTTGATTCGACAAGTAACGGCTTAACACAGGTTGTAGATAAATTCAAAGAGTATAAAATTGCAGGTCATGTGACATTGATAAAAGGCGAAAGATCGGAAGTTGCAGAACTTGCGGCTAAAGTCCTTTGATAAAAATGGTATATATTGATGTATACCACTTTTTTTAATTTATATGTTAACGTAAACACAATTTAATGTATGCAAAGAGGACCTCAAAAGTTATTTTAGTATAGGATTTATCATATTTTTTGCAATAAAAGCAGGAATTCGCGAATCTAATATAGAATATATAATTATTATTAGTGAGTTTTTAATGAGATTAAGGATTTCATTATAGGCAGGTGTAAGTTTATTGAAATTAAAATTAATAAGGATTAAACATATTAGAAATAGGATTGCTATATACTATTCATTGCTTATAATTTTAATTATAATAGCGATTAGCTTCACAATTATTACAATTTTTTCAAAGCAGTTTATTGATTTGACAAATAATATAGTCGAGCAAAAGATGAGCATTATTACACGGGACATTGATAGAAGGCTGAATGATGTAAAGACTTTATTTACTTATATAAGAAATGACCAAAATGTACAAAATTTAATGGCTATGAGGACGTATACAGACGATGATGAAAAGAGTAAAGCATTAAATATTTCAAATATATTATCAAGCAAATACTTATATGGAAATAGCCTTGTAAGCAATATTATAGCAGTAAGCGCTGATAACCATGTATTAAATCCACTCTATTCAATAAAACAATATAGAGATATGATAATAGATAATAAGAATTATAAAAATTTTGTTAATGGTGATTATTTTAGCAGATTTTCTACACCTATTACATTTCCAACGGATCAAGAAGAAAACATGACTATCACATACTATGCAGAGTATTTAAGCAATAAAGACTACGGTAAACTTGGCTATATACTGATTAATCTAAAAAAAGAAGATTTATTTAGTGATATCAAACCATTTTGTACTGATACATTCGATGCAACATTTATAGTTGATAAGAGCGGTCAATTAATATATAGTATAGGTGATATACCTTACAAGCATGATATTGCAAAAATTGATAAAATGGATACTACGGTGATAGGCAACAGTGTTAACTCAATAAATATTAATAATAAGAATTATTTGGCATATAGTAAGGAATTAAATGGTTATCCCGACTGGCTTGCAATAGGACTGGTATCAAAACAAAGGCTTACAGAAAAATTGTGGTTAATGAATATGATAATATACGGAATAGGTATTTTGTGCATAATTATGGTTGCGATTATAGGTTTTCTTATTTCTAAAAAGATTACAGACCCTATACTAGATATTGGAAATGCTATGAAGAAATTGGAAGATGGTGTATGGCCGGAAAAAGTAAAGGCAAATACAAATGACGAGTTAAAACACCTTGCAACGGGTTTTAATAGAATGGTTGAAAGCATAAAAAGTTTAATAAATGATATATATAAAGAGCAGGAGGAGAAGAAAAAAGCTGAGGTGATGGCCTTACAGTATCAGTTAGACTCACTGCAATCACAGATAAATCCCCACTTTATGTATAATACTTTAAATTCGATAGAATATCTTGCCCTTAAAGATGGAGCAAATGACATAAGAGAAATGATACAGTCATTTAATATACTTTTAAGAGCCAGTATGTCAGTTGGAAAACAATTTATTACTATTGAAGAAGAAATCTCTTTGGTTAAAAGTTATCTAAAAATACAAGAATGCAGATATGATAAGATAGCAGATTTTACCTATGATTTACCTGAAGAACTTAAATATAAAAAAATTCCTAAACTTATACTTCAGCCACTTGTGGAGAATTCGCTATTTCATGGTATTGCACCAAAGGACTCACATGGTACTATCATTGTTAGATTTAAATGTGTTGATGATAAAATATCTGTTGCAGTTATCGATGATGGAGTTGGGATGAGTGAAGATGAAATACAAAATATAATGAAAAACGTGCCATTGGAGAATAAAAGAAGTTTTAATAAAATAGGTTTAGTAAATGTTGATGAACGGCTTAAGCTATATTATGGCGATGAGTTTAGATTGAAGATATTTAGTAAAATCGGTATTGGTACATGTATTAGTTTCTATATTCCAAATATAGAATAATTTGAGTAGGAGTGATTACTTTGTATAAAGTAATGGTTGTTGATGATGAAAAACCTGCAAGGGAAACACTCAATTACCTCATTGATTGGGAAAAGACATCTTTTGTGATTGTTGACAGTGCAAAAAATGGCAAGGAAGCCCTTGATAAATACATTAAGTATAAACCTGACTTAATAATAACAGATATACAAATGCCTGTAATGGATGGACTTGAGTTTATAAGGGAAGTGCGTATGTTAAAAAGAAACCAGAAGTTTGTTATCTTGAGTTGCCACGAAAACTTTTATTATGCAAAAGAAGCTATAAAATTAGGTGCCAGTGACTACCTTTTAAAGGATCTGCTGACATCCAATGACTTATATGAACTTTTAGAAAAAGTAAAGAGGGAACTTGAAGAGGAAAAAGAAAAATTTACGAATTACAATAAAGTGGTGTTTGACACAAGTGATTATAATTATAAGGAAGAATTAAAGAATATTGCACTTAAGTCTCTAACTTTTGAAAATATGACGATGGAGGAAATGAATAACTATATTGACAAATTCAATCTGAATTTTAGAACGAGTTATTTTTTAGTTTTATGTATATTTATTGATGATTATAAAAAATTAACTGAAGAAATGAAATATACTGAATTAAAGATATTTAACTATCAGATAAAAAAAATTATAAATGAATCCATAGATGGCTATTTTGGCGGTGAATGTTTCTACAACGAAAATGGACAATTTGTTGCCATTGTTTGTTTGGAAAGCATTACGAGTCAACTTAAGTTTTATGCAGACAGTCATACAATATGCCAAAGAATTAGGAAAGGTATGACAAAATATATGGACTTAAAGCTTACAATCGGTGTTAGCGAAAGCTTTCATGATCTAAAAAATATCAATAAATACTATAATGAAGCATTAAATGCTGCAAAACTTAGAATTTTCATGGGAAAAGGTAAAACGATATTTTATAATACCAATATTGCAAAAGTGTCAAACATAGATATGGGTGCTTTGGACAAAAAATTGGATGAACTTAAAGAGCTTATTGATAAAAGTGATATTGAGAAGACTAAAAAAGAAGTTGAAGTTCTTTATAACAATAATTTAAGTGGTTTTATGCAGTATAATTATTTAAAATACATTAATTCTTGCTTGTTTAATATCATCATGGAAAACTGTAAAGAACATGGCATAAATTATATAGACCTATTTGAATGCAATTATTTGCCTGTGGAAAAACCTGATGAGTTTGAAACTGTACAGGAAATCTGTGAATGGTTTTCTCAAATATTGGTTAAAATGATTAATTTACAGCTCAATAAGGATGATAAAAAATATAGTTTTAGAATTAAGGAAGCAATTGAATATATCGAGAAAAACTATAACAAGGATATAAGCCTTGAAGAAATATCTGATGAAATAGGACTCCATAAGGGGTATTTATGTAGATTATTTAAGCAGGAAACAGGTGTAAATATAACAGACTATATAATTAATTATAGGATAGAAAAAGCAAAAAAGCTTATTGTTACAACTAATGATAAACTATATGAAATAGCTGAAAAAGTTGGCTTCTCAAATGCACAATATTTCAGTCTAAAATTCAGAAAAATAACAGGTAAAACTCCTATTGAATATAGAGAAAGCTCAAATATCCGCAAAGCTGGCAATATATAAGTGCCAGCTTTTTAAGTTAAAAAAGTATAAGAAATGTTAATATTATATAATTTTTATTTTCATCTTTGGTTAATATAAGATAAAAAAAGTTAAAATATTAAATTCCACTTTTTACTATACTATCATAAAATAATATCGTAATAAGCAAGTATTAATAGTTAAAGGATTACTTAAAAACTATTGTCAAAATAAAAACCTAAAAGGGGGGAAACCATGAACAATACTCTTGAATTTAAGAATATAACAAAATATTTTCCAGGTGTTAAAGCACTAGACAATATTAGCTTTACAGCATATGGAGGTGAAGTTTTAGCACTGCTCGGCGAAAATGGTGCTGGAAAATCAACATTATTAAAAATCCTAAATGGAGATTATCAGCCAACATATGGTCAATATTTGTTAAATGGGGAAGTAAAACATTTTAGTACTCCGAATGAAGCAATAGAAGCAGGCATAAGTGTTATTTATCAGGAAAGACAAGTATTAAAAGAGCTTAGCGTGGCTGAAAACATTTTTTTAGGTCATCTACCAATAAAAAGCAACAAGTTAATTGATGTGAAAAAGCTGTATGATGATACACAAAAAGTAATTGATGAATTCGGATTACCTATTAATCCAAGGTCAAAAGTAAAAAATATAAGTGTCGCACACCAGCAAATGGTCGAGATAATGAAATCTTATATAAGGGAATCAAAAGTTATAGCATTTGATGAACCGACAGCTAGCTTATCAGATAACGAAATCGAGATACTTTTTAAAACAATCAGAAAACTTAAAAAAGAAGGAAAAGTTATTTTGTATGTTTCACACAGGATGGAAGAATTAAAAGAGATAGCTGATAAAATTGCGATATTTAAAGATGGTAGATTAGTAAAAGTAGTTGATAATGGTGAACTTACTGAAAGAGAACTGATTAAATTGATGGTTGGACGTGACCTTGGGGATATTTTCAATGAGCTTGATAGAAATAAAGATATTGGTGAAACATTACTTGAAGTTAAAAACATCAGTTCTGATTATATCAGAAACATATCTTTTTCTCTTAGAAAGGGTGAAATACTTGGTTTTTCAGGGCTTGTTGGTGCAGGAAGAACAGAGGTAATGAGGGCAATTGTTGGTGCTGATAGATTAAGAGGTGGTGAGATATACCTAGATGGTAAGAAAATAGTCAATCATTCACCGAATGATGCGCTTGAGAATGGCATTGTATTGGTTCCAGAGGATAGAAAAACACAAGGAATTATTCCTAATTTAAGTGTCGGTAGAAATATTACTATATCAATTATGAAAGAAATCTGTAATAAATTTGGGTTTATTAGTAATGCAAAAGAAACTAAAATTGCTGAAGACAATATCTTGAATTTTAAAATTAAAACACCTGATCAAGATAAAAAAATAGTAGAACTAAGCGGTGGAAATCAGCAAAAAGCTATTGTAGCAAGGGGTCTTGTAACAAATCCGAAAGTATTGATACTTGATGAACCAACAAAAGGTATAGATGTAGGTGCAAAATCAGAGCTTTATCATTTAATATGTGAACTTTCTAAAAGAGGAATGGGGATTATAGTTATCTCTTCTGAATTACCGGAAGTCATTGGACTATGTGATCGTATTATAGTCATGAAATCAGGGAAAATAACCGGTGAAGTTTTAAGAAAAGATGCAAGTGAAGAAAGAGTATTATCATTTGCTATGTTAGAAGAAAGTGGGGATCTATATGAAGAAAAAATTTAGTAATTTCTTTTCATATGTACCAGCTGATAGATTAGGGCTGATTATCGCGCTAATTGCTATTATTGCAGTATTTTCGATACTTAATAATAATTATTTTAGTACAACAAATTTAATGAATGTCCTTGTAGCAGCATCCGTAACAGGTTTAGTAGCAATTGGTGAAACATATTTAATTATAGCACTGCTTATTGACCTATCTGCTGGTTCTGTTGTTGCTTTCGCGAGCGTATTAACCGCAGTATTGTTACAAAGAGGTTTTAGCTTCTTTCCAACAGTAATAGTAGTATTGATTACTGGCGCATTGGTCGGCATAATAAATGCTTATGCAATAAATAAAATTAAATTAGAACCATTTATTGCAACACTAGCAACAATGTCTATAATGAGAGGATTTGCATATATCCTATCCGGTGGTTTGCCAATATATATCATGGATCAAATAACTATTAATTTCGGGAAAAACAAAATAATGGGTATACAAATTCCTGTTATAATATTAATACTAGCATTTGTTATATTTGGAATAATATTGTCAAAAACGAGATTTGGAAGAAGTGTCTATGTCATAGGTGGAAATAAAGAAGCGGCAAGATTAGCCGGCCTAAATCCTGAGCGCATTACATTAATGCTATATATAATAACAGGGGTATTGTGTTCGATAGGTGGTATTGTTCTTGCAGCACGAATGAGTTCCGGACAGCCTGCAGCTGCTAATGGTCTTGAATTTGATGCAATAACGGCAGCTGTTTTGGGTGGTGCAGCAATGAGCGGCGGTGTTGGAACCATTTTCGGCACTGTACTTGGTGTTTTTATACTTCAAGGATTTAATACAGGATTAATTATGCTGAATGTACCGGTATTTTGGCAGTATGTAGCAAGGGGCTTACTCTTATTAATTGCTCTAACATTTGACTACTTCAGAAAACAAAGTAGAGAGAAAAAGCTATTGGAAGCTAGTATAAAGGGATAATGCAGTAAAATTTTTATAAATACAAAAATAAGAATAAAGTTTTCCCTAATTAAGGGTGAATTAAATAAAAAATATAAAAACGAGGAGGATTATCTATGAAAGGGAAAGGTTTATTGCAGCTTGGCATTGTCATGATCTTAATAATTTCGCTACTTGTTGGGTGTGGATCAAGTAATGGAGGCAAAACAAAAAATAACCAATCCTCATCACAAACATCTGATAAAAAGAATATTGTTATCGCTGGAATTTATAAAGCAGGTGATCAAACTTGGTTTATAAATGAAGGGAAAGCGTCTGAGGCTGCTGCAAAACAAATGGGTGCAAGTAAATTCATGTTTATTGATGCAAAGATGAATCCAGACACATATTTACAGGACATAGATAATGTAATTGCGCAAAAGGTGTCAGGAGTATTGACATGCACACCAGATCAAAAGCTTTCGAAGGCAGTAGTTGATAAACTTAAAGCTGCCAACATACCAGTAATAGCAGTAGATGATGCATTGCAAGATGAAAACGGCAATAAATTAGTTCCATGGGTGGGTATTGATGCATATAACATTGGAAAAACAAATGGTGAATGGATGGCAAACTATGCAAAGCAAAATGGTTTGGACAAGGATAAAGAAGCTGGACTTCTTATATTAACAATGGATACGGTTTCTAGCTGCGTACCTAGAACAAAAGGTGAATTGGAAAAGTTTAAGGAAATTATACCAGATTTCCCAGATTCAAGAATATTTAAAGCAGATTATGATGGGCAAACAGAGAAAGGATTTAATGCGGCTGCACCTATATTTACAGCGCATCCTGAAATTAAAAAGTGGATGGTTATGACAGCTAATGAGGAGGGAGCTGTTGGTGCAACAAGAGCATTGGAACAGGCAGGATTGGATAAACAATCAGTAGTAATTGGAATGGGAGCATATATGGCAAAAGATGAGTTTAAGAAACCATATTCAGCAATGAAAGCTGCAACATATTTTTCAGCTGATGATGTAGGAGCAACAGCTGCTAAAGAGATGATGAATTATTTACTGTATGGCACACCTATTCCTAAGGAAGTTGCTGTAAAAGCTATTATAGTTACAAAAGATAATTACAAACAAGTTATGGGGAAATATGCTGATTAGTTAAATAATAGTATAAAAAGGCATATATAGTATAAAACATTATATGCCTTTTTAATATCTAAAAAATTAATAAGTTTATTTAAAAGACGATATTGCAAATTTATGTAACGTATAAATAAAAAAAGAAAGGAATAACTCGCATGATAGAAAAGACCATTTTTAAAGGTACAGAAGCGATAAAATTTGAGGATGATATCTTAAGAGTTTTAGTTTTACCTACTATTGGAGGCAAGATAGCTTCAATATATAATAAGAACAAGGACTTTGAGCTCCTTTTTCAGAACAAAGGAGATGCATATATAAAAGCTAAAATTTATGATGATTTTTCAAAATTTGATGCATCTGGTTTTGATGACGCATTTCCGACAATCGATAAATGTGTTGTTAGATATGATGGTAAAGATGTTGTATATCCAGATCATGGCGAAGTATGGTCGTCAAGTTTTAATTATGAAGCGGTTGGAGATATATTAAAGCTTTGGTTTGATAGTGTTATACTGCCATATAGATACGAAAAGACCATATCAATTGATGGAGAGAAATTAAATATTCATTACAATATAAAAAACAATAGAAGAGAAGCATTTCCATGCATATGGGCAATGCACTGCTTAATAAATTGCGAAGAAGATATGGAAGTAAATTTTCCTGATGGTACAAAAGATGTTGTGAATGTCCAGAAAAGCAAAAGGTTAGGGGCTGTCGACACGGTACATAGCTATCCTGTAACAAAGGACATAAATGATGAGGAATACCATCTCGATAGAGTGTTACCGTTAAGTTCAAACAATACAGAAAAATATTATGTAAATGATAAAGTTATAAACGGATACTGTAATGTTTATTATCCTTCTAAAGATGTAAAATATGTAGTCGAATTTGACAAAGAAAAGCTTCCATATTTAGGATTTTGGGTGACAGAGGGAGGATTTAGAGGAGACTATAACTGCGCATTTGAACCTACTAACGGATTTTATGACAGCATAGATATTGCAAAGAATAAAAATAGATTATTCTATCTTGAAGGTGGAAAGGAATTAGACTTTGACATTAAGATTAGTTTAAAATAGTTATATTGCAAGATATTAATTTTTATAAAAATTTTATACATTTTTCTGTACTTGCCTCTGTCGTTTGCGACCTAGTTTTAATGCCTTATACCGTCTTTTAGGCATGAACTTAGCCAATACTGGATTGTTTTTGGTTTAATGTACCAATTAATATATTTAACTATTAATTCTGGATAATATTGAAAATGGCACTTTTATATCCCTTTGTTATTGCTAAAATAATTTGACAATTAATATAATTTTATATTAACAATAAATTTATTATCAGGAAATATAATCTGAGAAAAATATGGAGTTTTTGACTAAATTAATTTGATAAATGACGGTAACTTTAATTTAAAAAGACGTCTTTCTAAATTCAGTTGGTGTCATTTTGTTATGTTCTTTAAAATTTGTGACGAAATTGGACTCGCTATTATATCCCACCTCATTTGCGATTTCTTTTATGCTCATCTTTGTGCTTTTTAAAAGGGTTTTTGCTTTATTTAAACGTATCATAGTCAAATACTCATATGGCGAATACCCTGTTTCTTTTTTAAAAACCCTGCTGAAGTGAAATGGGCTCATAGATGCATGCTGTGATATCGTATCTATTGTAAGTTTATCTTTGTAGTTAAGCCTGATAAAGTTTATTGCATCTTGAATTTGATTTGATTTAAGATCATCTGCTGCATTTGTTTCGCTTGATATAAACAATAATTCTGTCAGCATTCTCTGTATATAGCATGATACAAGGGCTTCATTGGGGATTTTTGAATTTTGGTAATCCTCAATAATCTCTTTTAAATATTTTGGAATAATTATAGAGCCATTTAAAGGAAATACGACTCCATATCTACTATACAAAAGGTCAAAGAATTCTTTACTCATGTTTCCATCAAAATGTATCCAGTATGTCTCCCACTTTTTAGTTGTATATGCATGTGGCTCATGACAATTGAGTAAGACAACATCATTAGCCTTAGCTTGAAATGCTTTTTGGTCAAAGAATATTTGGCCCTCACCATCTTTTATATACATTAAAAGGTAGCTATTATAATTATTGCGCTTTACAGAATATTTGTCATCGCAGTAGAAATGCCCTGCACAGATAAAATAAAAGAACAATGATTTAGCTAAGCTACTAGGTGTATGAAAATATGCTTCTGAATTTTCAAGGACGCCTTTTTCATTAACATGCATTATATACAATCTCCTTTATAGTAAACGATATTTAAACAGCAATATTTATAAAAACTATGGCAAGAATCGATAATGATAACTTAATAAATATATTATAAAATATAAATAGAATTTAAGCAATATTTATAAATTAAGGAGGTATTGATGATGAATGATAATGCTGTGGTAAAGATGTGGGAAGAAGAAGTCGAAATACCCACATATCCAATAGGTAAACCTAATAAAAATCCGATGTTTCTTGAAAAGCGTGTATATCAAGGAAGTTCAGGTAAAGTCTATCCATATCCGGTAATTGACAAAATTTATGATGAGAAAGTCATGAAGAAATATAAGATCGTCTGCCTTGAAAACGAGTATTTATTGATAGAAATAATGCCGGAACTTGGCGGTAGAATATATAGAGCACTCGACAAAACTAATAACTATGATTTTATTTACTATAATAGAGTTATTAAGCCGGCTCTTGTTGGCCTTGCGGGGCCTTGGATTTCTGGCGGTATTGAATTCAACTGGCCACAACATCATAGACCAAATACATTTGGACCTGTAGAGTATTACCTAAAAGAAAATGAGGATGGCAGCAAGACTGTTTGGGTGAGTGAAATAGATAAAATGTACGGTACAAAGGGTATGGCAGGTTTTACACTGTATCCCGGAAAAGCATATCTTGAAATAAAAGGACAGCTTTACAACAGGACAGAGTTCCCACAGACATTTTTATGGTGGGCAAATCCCGCAGTTGCCGTAAATGATGATTATCAATCAGTATTTCCTCCGGATGTCCATGCAGTATTTGACCATGGTAAAAGAGATGTATCGAGATTTCCTATAGCAACAGGAGAATACTACAAAATCGATTATTCAAAGGGTGTTGACATATCAAGGTATAAAAATATTCCTGTGCCTACATCATATATGGCATACCGCTCTGATTTTGATTTTGTGGGTGGGTATGATCATTCAAAGAAAGCAGGTATACTTCATATTGCTGACCATCATGTTTCACCTGGGAAAAAGCAGTGGACATGGGGAAACGGCGACTTCGGTAAGGCCTGGGAGAGAAACTTAACAGATGAAGATGGACCATATATAGAACTTATGACAGGTGTTTATACAGATAATCAACCGGATTTTTCGTGGCTTATGCCTGGTGAAGAAAAGACATTTAAGCAATATTTTATGCCATATAAGGAAATAGGTATTGTAAAAAATGCTACTATAAATGCTGCGGTTAATTTAGAAGTTAAAGACAACAAGGTATATGTTGATGTGTATGCAACACAGGTTTTTGATAATGCTACCATAAAGCTTGAGGGTGTGAATAAAATCTATTTAAATACAACAATGAATTTGAGTCCTGTAAAACCTTATTCTAATGTAGTAGATGTGGATGATGAATATTATAATTTAAAAATCACGGTTTATGATAATTTAGGAAATCTCCTTGTAAGTTATAAACCAATCAAAGAGGAGATAGAGAAGATACCTGATCCAGCTAAAGCAATACCGGAACCTGCCGAATTAAAGACGAATGAAGCATTATATCTTGCAGGGTTACATCTTGAGCAGTATAGACATGCAACATATGAACCAGATGATTATTATCTTGAAGGACTAAAAAGAGATCCAGATGATATAAGGATAAACAATGCATATGGGCTTTTGCTTTTGAGGCGTGGAAAATTTGAAGAAAGCGAGAAATATTTCAGACGGGCAATTAAAAGCATAACAAGGCATAACCCAAATCCATATGATGGTGAGCCATACTACAACCTTGGCCTTTCACTTAAATTTCAAGGGAAATTTGATTCGGCATATGACGCCTTTTATAAAAGCACATGGAATAATGCATGGCAGAATAGTGGATATTTCGCATTAGCACAAATTGCCTGTGAAAAGAGAAATTATTGTTTAGCACTGGATTTTATAGAAAAGTCAATAATAAAAAATTATCATGATATTAAAGCGAGAAATTTAAAAACGGCTATATTGAGAAAACTTGGTAGACTTGATGAAGCTAAGAATTACGCATATGAAACGCAAAAAATAGATTTGCTTGATTTTGGAAATAGAAATGAACTATATCTTGTATCAATGCAAAATAGAGAAAATGAAGAGGCTGAGATAATATTAAATGAGTTAAATAGAATTATGAGAGATGATGCATATAACTATATAAACTTAGCACTTGATTATGCAAATGCATATCTTTATGATGAAGCAATAGAGGTTTTGAAAAGATATGTAAGTAATATTGATGAAGATAATGTTAACCCGATGGCATATTACTATATAAGCTATTTTGAAGCACAAAAAGGTAACAATGATAAAGCTTTAGATTACGCTAAAAAAGCTGCAAGTGTTAAGTATAGCTATTGCTTCCCAAATAAAATAGAGGATATTAAAGCATTAAAGAATGCGATTGAGATAAATCCAGATGATAGCTTTGCATATTATTATCTTGGGATGCTGTGGTATGACAAAAAGCAATATGAAGATGCAAAATGGTGCTTTGAAAAGTCCATTGAAAAAAATCCGAGCTTCCCTACAGCGCATAGAAATCTAGCATTGTATTACTACAATAAAGCCCATGACCACGAAAAGGCTTTAAAACATCTAGAAAGGGCATTTGAGCTTGATAAAAAGGATTCAAGAGTTCTTTTAGAGCTTGACCAGCTTTATAAAAAATTAGGCTATGATGTTGATTTTAGGCTTAAAAATTTAGAAGATAATATAGAGCTTGTGGAAGAAAGAGATGACCTATATATAGAATATATAACATTGATAAATCAAAAAGGCGAATTCGATAGAGCGCTTAAGCTATTAGAGGTGAGAAAATTCCACCCATGGGAAGGTGGAGAAGGAAAAGTTACTGGTCAATATGTTCTATCACATGTTGAGATAGCTAAAAGATATATTGAAAATGGTGAGTATAAAAATGCAATAGAAGAGCTTGCAAAAGCTAAGGTTTATCCGGAGAATTTAGGTGAGGGTAAGCTTATAATCGCACATGATAACAATATTAACTATTATTTAGGATGCTGTTATGAAGGCCTTGGAGAAAAGGTCAAGGCAAGAGAATATTTTGAAGAAGCAACTATGGGCATGGAAGAGCCAGCAGGTGCAATGTATTACAATGACCAACCTGCAGACATGATTTTCTATCAGGGTTTAGCATATTTGAAGCTTGGAAATGATGATAAAGCAAAGTCAAAGTTCAATAAGCTTTTAACTTACGGTGAGAAGCATATATTCGATGATGTAAAAATCGATTATTTTGCTGTATCACTTCCAGACTTCTTGATATTTGATGAGGACTTAAACAAGAAAAATCAGGCATTTTGTTACTACTTGATTGGACTTGGGCATCTTGGACTAGGGAATAAGGACGATGCAGTAAAATATTTCAAAAAGACACTTGAGATAGACAAAAATCATATGGGTGCGTTAATTCACATAAAATTGGCAGAGTAAAAAAGTACAAGCAAAAATTAAAAAAATCTATTGACAAAGATATTTAATGTTATATAATGGTATTAAATAAAGAAATATTTTTTGTTCGATGAACAGGAATAGTAGCAAAAGTGATGAATATAAGCGATTCGGGGATAGTGGAAGCCTGATTATTATAGCTTTTGTGAATGGGCCTGCGAGATGCAAGGTGAAATTATAGTAGCCGAGCCGGTAAGCACCGTTATATGTGATGCACATGTTTGTGTGCTTAATGAGATAAGACATGTGTCTTAATAAGGGTGGTACCGTGAAAGTAAAGCCTTTCGCCCCTACAATGGGGTTGTAAGGCTTTTTTATATTCATTTTTTATATTCACAATTTATTTCAAAATGATTATAAAATTGAATAATAATAGGGCAGTGGAACAAAGTATTGTCCCATGTCCTATAGCTGAATAAAAATGGGAGGTTGGGATATCGGAAAAAGAACCTTCACCTGTCATATTGAAAGGAGGTGAAAGAAGTGGAATCAAGGAAGACATTGAGAGAATTTATTCTTTGCGCACTTCTTATGGCGTTAGGCTTAGTACTTCATTTTATAACACCGGCATTTATGTTTAATATGAGACCTGACTTTATGTTGGCTATGCTTTTTATATCATTGATGATCGTTGACGATTTGAAAGTCGACTATGTTACAGCGATTATTGCAGGAATTTTTACAGCCATTACAGGATCAATGCCTGGCGGACAGATTGCAAATCCGATAGATAAACTTGTTACAGCAACTATATTGATATTATTAATAAGATTACTAAAGAATAGAATAAATGATGGAATATTAGCAGCAATTGTTGGAATAATTGGAACTATAATATCAGGTGCAGTATTCTTAGGAGTTGTATCTATTGTTGCCGGATTACCTAATAACAGTGCTTTTACTGTATTAATGCTTACTGTAGTACTCCCGGCAGCAGCAATAAATACAGTTGTTACAGTTATAGGTTATTATATAGTTAAACAGCTATCAAGGTCAACATCATTAGCAAAGAAATAAAAAATCTTGTATTAAGATTTAATAAAAAAATCCTCTTAAAATTAATAAGAGGATTTTTTTGATTTACGTAGAATTAATATATATCTTAATACGAAAAATGTTTAATATTTTTTTGTAAAATATTTTTTTGTAAGCTATTATTACATAAGGATATTGTAAAGAAAGGGGTTTTATTATATTATTGAAAACGATAAAATTATTTATTAAATTTATTAAGTATAATAAATAACAATGCTAAAACATAGTATGATGAAAAGTATGTTAGGGAATTACGTATAAAAACGCCATCATTAAGACAGAGAATTGGAAACTTAAGCGTAGGTAACTAACAAAAGGTTGTTCTTGGAAAATGGCTAATGTCGAACCCGAAAACACTTTTTCTTGATCCTACAAGGGGTATAGTGCAAAAATGAGATATACAATGATATTTGCATTGCTTGGAATATGGATAATATTGACATATAGTAGGTATTTTTATAATATCAAGGCTTAATGCAGCTACAAAAAGTGCTGGGAATTTGTTTGAACTTGATGCGATAGCATCCGCTATAATTGGTGGCGCAAGTACACTTGGCTGTGAAGGTACTGTCCCTGGTGGGATACTTGGTGCATTAATTATGGCAAGCATAGATAATGGAATGAGTCTTATGAATATAGATTATTCTATATTAACGATTGTAAAAGGACTTGTTCTTGTATTAGCTGTATGGGTTGATATATCAACAAAGAAAAGAGGATAGTTGAATAGCTATAGATATAGTATGTACTGAAATTTTTTTAATTAAAAAATTTTATTTTAAAGACCTTAAAAGGCCTTTTTTATTTTTTGTGCAAACAATTTCTAAAATTTAAGCAAAAAAATTTTTTACTGGAATGAAAATAAAAACGATAACTCATATTATTTGGTATTGACTAAATTTTAAATAATGATATACTATATTTAAGAATGAAATTTGTACAATTTATAAATTCAAATTTTGTTAGATTATAAAAATTGTTGCTTTTTATCAAACTTAATTTACGCTATTAAATATACCATTAATTGTAATAATTGATTTCTAAAATACATATAAATCTAACACAGAAAATTCCGACATATGATTAATTAACAAAAATTTGACGTATTAATAACACAATATAAAATTTTAAATGATATCTTATAATTAAAAGGTATATTCAATAACTTAGGACAATTTGAAGGGGTGAGAATATGAAAAACAAAAGCAATACTGTAACTTCAACTATTTATGCATCTGACATAAAGAAATTTCTAAGGGGAGAAAACTATGAGTCATACAAGATGCTTGGAAGCAGATTTTTAAATTACAGAGGGAAAGATGGTGTAGTGTTCTGCGTGTGGGCACCGAATGCTGAAAAAGTTGGTGTTGCTGGTGATTTCAATGGCTGGAACGCAAAAGACCATATGATGTTACCAGTAAAAGATGCTGGTATGTGGTGGAAATTCATTGAAGGTTTAAAAGAAGGAGACCTCTACAAATATGAAATACATACAAAGGACGGGAGAGTAATACTAAAAGCAGACCCGTACGCATATTTTTCTGAAGTGAGACCACATACTGCATCAATTGTTAAAAATTTACCACAATATGTATGGCATGATGATGACTGGATGCTAAAAAGAAAGACTGTTAACCTTTATGAAAGTCCTATAAACATATATGAACTGCATCTTGGCTCATGGAAGCGTAAAGATGACGGAACACTATATAATTACAGAGACATAGCAAATATGCTTGTACCGTACATAAAAGATATGGGATATACATATGTTGAATTTTTACCACTATTAGAACATCCGCTTGATATGTCATGGGGATATCAAGCGACAGGATATTTCTCAGTAACAAGTCGTTTTGGTGAACCGGAAGATTTTATGTATATGGTTGATTTGCTACATCAAAATGACATAGGCGTTATTATGGATTGGGCACCAGGACATTTTTGCAAGGATGAACATGGACTTTACTGTTTCGATGGGACATATCTATATGAGTACAATGATATTTCATTAAGAGAAAATGGCGATTGGGGAACGGCAAATTTTGATATAGAAAAACCCGGTGTACAAAGTTTTCTCATATCAAGTGCTCTATTTTGGCTTAAAGAATATCATATTGATGGCCTCAGGACAGATGCTGTATCAAATATACTCTACCTCAAAAATAGAGCTGGAAGTCCCGATAATAATAATAAAAGTATAGTAGAATTTATACAAAAGTTTAATAAAGTTGTATTTGAAAAAATCCCAAACCCCCTAATGATAGCAGAGGAATCCAGTGCGTATCCACTTGTTACATATCCTGCATATCTTGGAGGACTTGGTTTCAACTATAAATGGGATATGGGTTGGATGAACGATACCTTAAAATACATGCAATTATATCCAGATGATAGAAAATGGAATCATAATCTTATAACTTTTTCAATGATGTATGCATATTCAGAAAACTTTATTTTACCATTTTCTCACGATGAAGTCGTCCATGGGAAAAAATCGCTGCTTGATAAAATGCCTGGGGAGTATGATGAAAAATTCGCCAATCTCAGGCTTTTATATGGATATATGATATGCCATCCAGGGAAGAAACTACTCTTTATGGGAGGTGAATTTGGGCAATTCATCGAATGGGATTTTCAAAAACAGCTTGACTGGTTTCTATTAGATTATCCTATGCACAAGAATATGCAAAAGTATGTTAAAGATTTAAACCATTTATATCTACAGAATGAAGCATTATGGCAACAAGATCATAAAGATGAAGGTTTCTTATGGATTGATGCAAATAACAACAATCAAAGTATCATATCTTTTATACGTTATGCAAAAGAAAAGCAAGATTTCCTTATTACAATATGCAATTTCAGTAAAGTACACTATGATATATATCGAATTGGAGTACCAGAAAACACAGATTATATTGAAATACTAAATAGCGATAATAGCGAGTATGGCGGCAAAGGAGTTTTAAATAGCGGCACTATAAAGTCATATAATAAACCTATGCATGGCAAGCCCTATAGTATCGTTATAAAAATCCCAGCTCTTTCAACACTTATATTAAAACCATTAAATAATAAAAGAGGTGAAATTGATGAAAAAGGAGATAATAGCGCTGATACTAGCAGGAGGACAGGGGAGTAGGCTTAAATCGTTAACAAAAAATAATGCGAAACCTGCTGTAGAATTCGGTGGTAAATATAGGATCATAGATTTTACATTAAGCAATTGTGCTAATTCTGCGATCGATGTTGTCGGTGTATTGACACAGTATCAGCCACTTATCTTAAATTCCCATATAGGATTAGGCATACCTTGGGACCTTGACAGAGTAAATGGTGGTGTAACAATACTACCACCGTATATGTCAGATACCGGTGGCAGTTGGTATAAAGGAACGGCCGATGCTGTTTTGCAGAATGCACATTTTGTTGATAGATACCAACCAGAATACCTTCTTGTACTATCAGGTGACCACATATATAAGATGGATTATCTCAAGATGCTAAATTATCACAAAGAGAAAGGTGCTGATGTAACGATAGCAGTAACACAAGTTCCAATAGAGGAAGCAAACAGATTTGGGATAATGAATACGGAAGATGACTTTAGAATATATGAATTTGAAGAAAAGCCAACTAAGCCTAAAAGTACATTGGCTTCTATGGGCATATATATTTTTAAATGGAGCAAATTGAAGAAAGCTTTGATAGAAGATGCTAAAGATGAAAATTCTGCACATGATTTTGGCAAAAACATAATTCCAACTATGCTTAATAACGGCTTTAAAATGTATGCATATTTATTTAAAGGATACTGGAAAGATGTTGGTACAATAGATAGTTATTGGGAATCTAGCATGGACCTTTTAAGGGAGGACGTGCACACTAAAATCAACAGCAATGAACTTAATCTTTTTGATGATGATTGGAAAATCTACAGTTCTTCATTGGCATATCCACCACAATATATTGGAAGCGATGCAAATGTGAAAAATTCACTCATTGTTGAGGGATGTATTGTACTCGGAAATGTCGAGAATTCTGTATTATCATATGGTGTTAACGTAGGTAAAAATTCGGTTATAGAAAATTCTGTAATAATGTCAGATGCAATAATTGAAGATAATGCTTATGTTGTAAATAGCATTGTCTGTTCTAAAGCAAAGATAAAAGGAGGCTCAAAAGTCGGCAGTAATAGAAATATAACGGTTGTTTCAGAGAAAAAAACCGTGGATGGTGAATATGTAAATGAATAGTTAGAGAGGGGTATTACCATGTTAAACAATTATATAGGAATATTAAGCTTAAACGAAGATGAAAGCGGGATTAAAAGTCTTACTTTAAATAGACCATTAGCATCCATACCGATATTTGGCAGATACCGCATAATAGATTTCGTTTTATCAAACATGGTGAATGCAGGTATAAAGGCTGTGGGAATATTTGGGCAATATCATTCTAGGTCACTTATTGACCATCTTGGGACAGGAAAACCGTGGGATCTAAATAGAAAGGTAGGAGGATTATTCATATTCAATTATTCATTGAATAATCCACCAATAAGTGATGTTAAATTATTTAAAAATAATATGGAGTTTTTCTACAGAAGCAAGGGTGAGAATGTTATATTAGCAACTTCAAGGATGATTTGCAAAATTGACCTTGAAAAAGTGGCACAGTATCATGAAAAATCCGGTAATGATATAACGATTGTGTATAAGAGCGTAAAGGGTGACGATGATACATTTTTAAATTGCGATGTTATAAATATGGATGATAAAAAAAGGATTTTAAGTGTTGGAAAAATCATTGGATTGAACCGCAATGTAGATATCTCTATGGAGATATTTATAATGAAAAAGGATATTTTAATCGATTGTATTTATAAAAGTATTGAGAAAAGTGGTTATGATTCATTAAAGGATTATATATACAGCAATGCAGAAAATTTAAATATAGGTGGTTATGAATATAAGGGATATTTAAGTTGTATTAATTCTATTAAATCGTATTATAAAACGTCTATGGAAGTTCTCGATACTGATGTTATGAGAGATTTGTTTTTTAAGAATGGAAGCGTATATACAAAAACAAATGATTCACCGCCTGCGAAATATTGTAATGGATCTGATGTCAAAAATTCTATTATATCTAATGGATGTGTAATTAAAGGAATTGTAAAAAACAGCATTATATCAAGAGCTGTTAAGATAGATGAAAATGCGGTTGTTGAAGATTCTATAATATTTGGGAATTGTATAATCGAAAGAGATGTTGTACTAAAAAACGTCATTCTTGATAAAAACGTCATTATTGAGGAAGGAAGGAACCTCATAGGTGACAAGAAGTTTCCGATTGTTATAGAAAAAGGCGAAATTGTAAAAAATTTACTCAAAAAAGTAGGGGGAGCATAAACATGAAGGTTTTGTTTGTCACGTCTGAAGCATATCCTTTTGCAAGAGTTGGGGGACTTTCGGATGTATCCTATTCACTTCCGAAGGCCTTGAGGAAAATAGGTGTAGATGTTCGTGTTATGATGCCTAAATACGGAGAGATACCGAATAATTATAAAAACAAGATGAAGCACCTTAAAAATTTTAATGTACCAGTCGGCTGGAGAAATCAATATTGCGGTATAGAATATATTGAGTATGATGGTATTCCATTTTATCTTATAGATAATGAATATTATTTTAAAAGACATGGATACTACGGATATTATGATGATGGTGAGCGTTTCGCATTTTTTAGCCGTGCTATACCTGAATCAATCTACTATTTAGATGATTTTATTCCCGATATTATCCATTGTAATGATTGGCATACGGGTATAGTTCCCGTGTTATTAAAGGCACATTATAGAAATAGTCCTGTACATAGTAAGATAAAGACAGTATTTACGATACACAATTTAAAATATCAGGGTATTTTCGGTAGGCAGGTAATAGGTGATCTACTTTCACTTAGCGATGAATACTATGATGAGCAAAAACTGAAATATTACGACGGAATATCCTTTATGAAGGGCGGAATAATCTATTCTGATAAAGTGACGACAGTTAGTAAAAGCTATGCAGATGAAATAAAGAGTCCCTTTTATGGAGAAGGACTTCATGGTCTTCTCCAAGGGATTGGAAATAAATTAGTAGGTATTGTGAATGGAATAGACTATGAGATGTACAATCCAAAGACGGATAAAGCAATATACAACAATTACGAAATTGATAGCATAAATGAGAAGCTAAAGAATAAAATTGAGCTACAAAGAGAATTAAAACTTAATATAGATTTTGATATACCTCTATTAGGAATCGTGACGAGACTTACGGGTCAGAAAGGCATTGATTTAATTACAGCGGTAATTGAAGATATTTTAAAATTAGATGTGCAAATAGCAGTACTTGGCACAGGAGAAAAATATTTTGAGGACATATTCAGATATTATTCTAGAATATATCCATCCAGATTTTCCGCTAATATTTATTTTAGCGATTCAATGGCAAGGAAGATATATGCTGCATCAGATATGTTTTTGATGCCATCACTTTTTGAACCTTGTGGAATAAGCCAATTAATTGCTCAGAGGTATGGAAGTTTGCCAATAGTAAGAGAGACAGGTGGACTTAAAGATACCGTTAAGCCTTATAATCGTTATACAGGAGAAGGAAATGGATTTTCCTTTGCTAATTACAATGCACATGACATGCTTAATGTAATAAAATATGCCCTTGATATATTTAGAGACAAAGGAACATGGACAAAGATTATAAGACAGGCTATGAAGAAGGACTCGAGTTGGGATAGCTCCGCTTTAGAGTATAAAAATTTATACGATAATGTCTAGTGAAAGGACAAGGAGGCTACGATGAATTTTGATAAAGAGAAGATAAAAAAAGATTTTAAAAACAGCTTGATATCGCTTTATGCAGAGGATGTCAAAGAGGCCACAAGAAACCACAAGTATTATGCACTATCAGAGGTAATAAAACAATATACATTTGAAAATTGGATGAAAACAAATAAACATTATATATATGACGATGTTAAGCAGGTCTATTATTTTTCCGTAGAATTTTTGCTAGGAAGGTTATTAGAGAGTAACCTTATAAACCTCGGGATAAGGGATGTTTGCAAAGAAGCTCTACTGGAAATGGGTATAGATCTTGATGAACTCCTGCAAGCTGAAAAAGATGCAGGTCTTGGTAATGGTGGCCTTGGAAGGTTAGCTGCTTGCTTTATTGATTCAATGGCATCTTTAAGTATTCCAGGGCATGGCAATGGAATAAGGTATAAGTATGGATTTTTTAATCAGAAGATTGTTAATGGATATCAAGTTGAAGTGCCTGATGACTGGCTTAAAGACGATTATGTATGGGAAGTCAGGAGAAGTGACCAAGCTTTGAAGGTACGCTTTGGTGGGTATCTTCGAATGGAACAGGTCAATGGAAAATTGAAAGTATACCACGAAGGATATGAAACGGTTCTTGCTGTACCATTTGATATACCGATTATCGGTTATGGCTGTGATACAGTCAATACATTGAGGCTTTGGAATGCTGAGCCTATTGAGAGAGAGTTTGACCTATCATCCTTCTCATCAGGTGATTATATAAAAGCAATAGAGTATAAATATTCGGTTGAGGCAATTACACAGGTTTTATATCCAGATGATTCAAACTACAACAATAAATTTTTAAGGTTAAAACAAGAATATTTCTTTGTAAGTGCAGGTGTACAAAGCATAATAAGGACATTTAAGAAGAAAAAAAGGCCAATACAGGATTTGTATAAATATGTTGCGATACACATAAATGATACGCATCCGTCACTTGTCATACCTGAGCTTATGAGGATATTGATTGATGAAGAGGACCTGTCATGGGAAGAATCATGGAACATAACAACAAAAGTAGTTTCATACACTAACCATACCATAATGCAGGAAGCATTGGAGATATGGCCAGTCGATATGGTGAGGTCACTCTTACCCAGGATATATTCTATAATAGAGGAAATAAACAGGCGCTTTATAATTGAGATTTTGGATAAATATCACGGTGATACGGCACTTGCCGATAGATTATCCATAATAAAAGATGGATCTGTTAAAATGGCATTTTTATCTGTCGTCGGCAGTCATTCTGTCAACGGTGTTTCAAAGCTTCACACAGATATACTTAAAAATCAAGTTTTATCAGATTTTTATGCTATTACACCAGATAAATTTAAGAATGTCACGAATGGAATAACACATAGAAGATGGCTTTTAAAGATTAATCCTGACCTTGTAAATCTAATAGATGATGCAATAGGTTCATCATGGGTAAAGGAACCTGAGAAACTAATAGAGCTTAAAAAATATTCAAAAGACTTAGGATTCCAAGATGAGATCGAGAACGTAAAATTTAAAAACAAGCAAAAACTTATTAATTATATAAAAGAAAGATATTCAATTGACATAAATCCTGACTCCATATTTGATGTACAAGCAAAGAGGCTTCACGCCTATAAAAGGCAGCTTTTAAATGTTTTTCACATAATGTTTCTATATAATAGATTACTAGAAAACCCTAATATAGATGTATATCCAAGAACATTTATATTTAGTGCAAAAGCGGCACCTGGCTATCATCTTGCAAAGCAGATTATAAAACTAATAAATACTGTATCATACAAGATAAACAATGATAAGATAATTAAAGATAAGATTAAAGTAGTTTTTCTAGAAAACTATGGTGTGTCATTGGCAGAGAAAATTATGCCGGCTGCAGAAGTAAGCGAACAGATTTCTACTGCATCAAAGGAAGCATCAGGAACAGGAAACATGAAGTTCATGATGAATGGTGCAATAACATTGGGTACACTTGATGGTGCAAATGTTGAAATCAAAGAGGCGGTAGGTGATGACAATATAGTCATATTTGGCCTTAAATCTGAGGAAGTTTTAAATTTCTATAAAAATGGCGGATATAATTCTATGGACCTTTATAATAGCGACGAGAGAATTAAAAAGGTTGTAGATGAGCTGACAAATGGATTTTTTAACGTATCTGGAAATGAATTTATGGAAATATATTATCATTTACTCAAATACAATGATGAGTTTTTTGTTCTTAAAGATTTCGACTCATATGTAAAAGCACAAGAGATCATAGACAAGCTGTACCGTGATAGAAAAAGATGGAATGAGATGTCGATAATCAATATTGCATGTTCTGGCAGGTTTTCAAG
Source organism: Thermoanaerobacterium sp. RBIITD (assembly GCF_900205865.1). Classification (NCBI taxonomy): domain Bacteria; kingdom Bacillati; phylum Bacillota; class Clostridia; order Thermoanaerobacterales; family Thermoanaerobacteraceae; genus Thermoanaerobacterium; species Thermoanaerobacterium sp. RBIITD. The sequence continues at coordinate 896,720 of NZ_LT906662.1, read as the reverse complement.
CGATAACTCTATAAAAAAATATGCAGATGAAATCTGGAATGTATAGAAAACCGGCATTATATTATTTGCCGGTTTTTAGGCTAACTTATGAGTGCTTATTTAGAATATTTAAGCACCGGTTTTCTTGCTGCTTTTACTTCATCAAGCCTTCTCATATAGGGTTCATGTGGCGCTTCTTTGAGTGATTCTGGATTTTCCTTAGCTTCTTTTGCGATAGATTTCATAGCATCTATAAATTCGTTTAGCGTTTCTATACTTTCGGTTTCTGTTGGCTCAATCATAAGTGCGTTGTCTACTATGAGTGGGAAATATATTGTCGGTGGATGAAATCCATAGTCTATTAATCTTTTTGCTATATCCAATGTCGATATATTGCTTTGCTTATCTTTAATCCCGCTGAAGACAAATTCATGTTTACATACACAATCAAAAGGAAGGTCATAATAAGCTTTAAGCATTTCTTTTATATAATTGGCATTAAGTACGGCTGTTTCACTGGCTTTTTTAAGACCTTCTGCACCCATTGAAAGTATATACGCATATGCTCGTACCATAACACCGAAGTTGCCATAATAGCTTCTTACCTTTCCGATTGTGTATGGTATATCATAATTTAAAACATATTTATCATTAACTTTTTCAACGACAGGAACAGGTAAGAAATCTACTAAATCGCCTTTGACACCGACGGGACCGCTTCCTGGACCACCACCGCCATGGGGTGTTGAGAAAGTTTTGTGGAGATTTAGGTGCACTATATCAAATCCCATATCACCCGGTCTTGTAATACCCATATTAGCATTCATGTTCGCTCCATCGTAATACAAAAGTCCACCAGCATCATGAATTAAGTTTGCTATTTCACAGATGTTTTTCTCAAATAGACCTAATGTGTTAGGATTTGTAAGCATTAGCCCGGCGACTTCATCATTTAAAACAGCTTTTAATGAGTCAATGTCAATTAAACCGTCCTTACCAGACTTTATTTCAACTACATCAAAACCTGCTGTTGTTGCACTGGCAGGATTTGTACCATGTGCTGAATCAGGTACTATCATTTTCTTTCTTTTATGATCACCACGGTTTTCAAAATACGCCCTTATTATCATCATTCCAGTAAGTTCACCATGTGCACCGGCAGCTGGCTGTAGTGTAACTTTGTCCATTCCAGTTATCTCTTTTAACATATTCTGAAGATTATACATAAGTTTAAGCGCGCCCTGTACTGTATTTTCATTCTGTAATGGATGTATGTCTGTAAAATCTTTTAAATTTGCTATATCTTCATTAACCTTTGGGTTGTATTTCATTGTACAGGAACCAAGTGGATAAAATCCCTTATCAACACTGTAATTTTTATATGAAAGATTTACATAATGTCTGGTTAACTCAAGTTCGCTAACCTCTGGAAGATCTAGTTCATCTTCTCTCAATAAATCCTTTGGGATCATATCATCTAGACTAGTCTCTTTTACATCTAAAGGTGGAAGAGAATATGCAGTATGACCTTTTTTGGAGACTTCAAATATCAATTTATCATAACTCATGCTATTCCCTCCAATATATTTACTAATTTGTAAATTTCGTCTTTTGTCCGCTTTTCTGTGACACATAGAAGCATAGTATCTTTATATTTCGGATATACTTTTTCTAAATTATATCCGCCAAGTATATTATATTTAAGCAGGATTTCATTTATTGAATCAACACTTGTATCGCATCTTAACGCAAATTCCATAAAAAATGGTTTTTTAAAGACTGGCTTAAATTTGCCAGAATTAACAAGGGTGCTAAAAGCATAATGAGCCTTATTTAAACACTGTGACGCAACATCATAAAGTCCTTTTTTGCCAAGTGCTGTCATGTAAACTGCGGAAGCCAAAGCATTTAGCGAATTATTTGTGCAGATATTTGATGTAGCTTTTTCCCTTCTAATATGCTGCTCCCTTGCCTGAAGTGTAAGCACGAAGCCTCTTTTACCATCAACGTCACTTGTTTCACCGATTATTCTTCCTGGCATCTTTCGCATAAGCTTATTTGTTGTTGCCATAAATCCTAAGTGTGGTCCGCCGTAATTTAGCGGATTTCCGAGAGGCTGACCGTCGCCGACAGCGATATCTGCACCAATCTCACCAGGTGTTTTCAATAGTGCTAATGATATTGGATCAACATACATTATTAAGAGTGACTTGTTTTTGTGTACTATCTCTTCAACCTCTTTTAAATCCTCGATAATGCCAAAAAAGTTGGGATTTTGCACTATTAATGCTGCAACGTTAGAATTTAATGATGATTTTAGTGCATCAAGATCGATAGTACCATCACGGTCTTCAAGTTCAACTAATTCGACGTCGCTAAATCTCATGTATGTTTTTAAAACATTTTTTACCTCTGGATTTACATTTGAAGATACAACAATGCTTCTTCGATGTGTTACACTTACAGCCATTTTTGCCGCTTCGCTGCATGCTGTTGCACCATCATACATGGACGCATTTGACACATCCATTCTAGTGAGATTGCATATCATCGTCTGATACTCAAAAATTGCCTGTAATGTGCCTTGGCTTATTTCGGCCTGATATGGCGTATAGGAAGTATAAAATTCTGGTCTTGACACAATATGCTTAACAACTGATGGGATATAATGGTCATATACACCAGCGCCTAAAAAGCATATAAGCACATCTGTGGACACTATCTCATTTGTTAATTGATTTATATTGTTTAAAAGTTCTGGCTCTGATATTGGCTTATTTAAATTTAGATCCCGCTTTAAGCGTATTTTTTCTGGTATATCTTTAAATAAATCATCTATTGAATTAGCGCCTATCGCTTTTAGCATTTCATTTTGTTCATCATTTGTTGCTGGAATATATGGAAACATGATGTCACTCCTTTCATTTATTAATGTTTTTTTGAATTATGCTTCATTTTCACAGTATTCCTTGTAATCATGTGACGACATTAAGTTATCCAACTCGCTGCAGTCATCTAATATAAGACATATCATCCAGTTATCGTATGGGGCACTGTTTAATAATGAAGGGTCATCGATTAGTGCTTTATTTATTTCAATAACTTTTCCACTTATAGGTGTATAAACATCTGATGCAGCCTTGACGGATTCTACAACACCAAGTGTATCACCTGCATTAAGCAGCGTGTCGATTTCAGGTAATTCAACATATACGATGTCACCAAGGGAATGCTGTGCAAAATCGGTTATCCCGATGTATGCTTTGTCATCTTCAACCCTTACCCATTCATGGTCTTTTGAGTAATAAAGTCCTTCTTCAATCTTCATAATAAAATACCTCCTATTTTTTGTAATTTTTCTTATAAAAGTTTTTGCCTGTCAATACTGCTTTTAAAGGCTTTTTTCTTATAAGTATTTCTATCTCATTGCCAACTTTGGCAAATCGAGAGCCAATCAATGCAAGACCAATGTTTTTATTTAATGTCGGTGAAAAATATCCAGTTGTAACAAAACCTATAATATCGCCATTTATTGCTACTTCATAACCATGCCTCGGTATGCCGTTGTCTATCATTTCAAATCCAATAAGCTTTCTTTTTATTCCATCTTGTTTTTGATTTTGTAATGCATTTTTGCCAATAAAATTTTTATCAAATTTAACAAAGAAACTGAGTCCTGCTTCAAGTGGCGATATATCCTTAGAAAGTTCATTGCCGTAAAGTGGCAATCCTGCTTCAAATCTCAAAGTATCCCTTGCACCAAGTCCTGCAGGCGTAAGACCTAATTCTTTGCCTTTTTCCATTATTTGCTCCCATATAAATGGTCCATATTCATTTTTCGCATATATTTCAAATCCATCTTCACCGGTATATCCTGTCCTTGAGACAAGGCATTTTACACCCTTTACGTGTATTTTTTCGAAACAGAAAAATTTTATGTTATCAAGATTGTAATCTGTCAAAGATTGAAGTATTTCTTGAGCCTTTGGACCTTGTAAAGCTAATTCCGTTATATTATCAGATATGTTTTCGATTTTCATATTGTATCCATTTTTATTATCAAGTATCCAGTTATAATCCTTATCAGTATTGCTGGCATTTACAACTAACAGAAAATCATCATGTGAAAATTTATAGACTAAAAGGTCGTCTACAGTCCCACCGTTTTGATAACACATAGGTGTGTATATAACTTGATTCGATGCAAGTTTTGATATGTCATTGGTAACTAAATATTGTATGAATTTTTCGGCATCGGGACCAGTAATTTTTATTTCACCCATATGTGATACATCAAAAAGGCCTGCTTTTGTCCTTACAGTTTCATGTTCTTTTAATATTCCTTCGTATTGAACAGGCAATGCCCAACCGGCAAAATCAATTATTTTGCCGCCATATTTTATATGTGTTTCATAAAGAGAGGTTTTCTTTAAATTATCCATCAAAATCATTCCTTTCATATTGTGTCAATGAAATATCACGCTTTCGTACTAAAAAAGAGGAATATGAAGACATAATGTCATCATACTCCTCTGTATGTTTACCTGAGAGATTCTACACTATTGTGTATTGCTCCTTCGGTGCCATAAGGCTTTCCAGAGACCCATCAAATAGCGATTGATTTGCCTGAGAGATTTTATGAAATTATGACATATTTCATATTGCTCCTTCGGCCACCTATGGGTGTCTCTCGCTATTTTCATCTGGAAATATTAAATTTTACACTACTAATATATTATATTATAATAAAAATATTAGTTCAATAATGATGGAGGAATTTTTATGCTGTACATATACAATAAGAGTACAAATCCATATTTCAATTTGGCAACAGAGGAGTACCTTTTAAAGAATTTTGATGAAGATATATTTATGCTTTGGAGAAATGCTCCTTGTATAGTTGTCGGCAAAAATCAGAATACCTTATCTGAAATTAATTTAAACTATGTGAAAGATAATAATATTATAGTAGTTAGAAGATTATCAGGCGGTGGTGCTGTATTTCATGACCTTGGAAATCTTAATTTTACTTTTATCCTAAAAGATGGCAGTGAAAATTTCAGCGATTTTAAGAAATTTACAATACCTATAATAGATGTTTTAAAAGGCCTATCTATTGATGCTAAATTTGAAGGAAGAAATGACATAACAATAGATGGAAAGAAAATTTCAGGCAATGCCCAATATAGCTATAAAGGCAAACTACTACATCATGGTACACTACTATTTTCTTCGAATATGGTGGATCTGTCCGCAGCATTAAATGTCAAACCGTCGAAGTTTGAAGGGAAAAGTGTTAAATCGGTTAAGAGCAGAGTGACTAACATAGAAGAGCATTTAATAAAACCTATGTCAATAGAGGATTTTATAGACTTGATTATGAAACACATTATAAAACAATACGGAGGAAATAACCTTTATGAATTTAATGAATCCGATATAAAGTCGATTGAGAAATTGACAGAAGAGAAATATAGCACATGGGAATGGAATTTTGGAGCATCGCCTAAGTACAGTTTTAAAAATGAGAAAAAATTTGATGGCGGAAATGTGGAATTGTTTCTCAATGTTGAAAGGGGAATTATAAAGGATGTGTATTTTTATGGTGACTTTTTCAGCAAAAATGATGTATCTGAAATAGAAAAAGCTTTAATTGGTATAAGGCATAAAGAGGATGATATAAAAGGTGTGTTAGAAAGTTTTAAAATAGAAGATTATTTTTCTAATATAAGTGAGAAAAATTTATTAGAATTATTTTTTTAATTTATATGGATTTTACATATTTACAAAATAGACTTTTATAATATAAAAAAAATTGTACAAAGGTAAAACATGATGTTTCTCAACTATGTCTACTCATGGTATCATTTCCTTTCAATAAAAGAGCTAAAAATATTTATATCATACAGTTATTTGAAATGTAGAATTTTTTGTATTAATATAGAAAATATATAATATTAATAATAATGAAGTGAGGGAGTTATTATGAATTACGAAGACAGAGTTGCAAAACGTGCGAAATCAATTGAGATATCTACAATAAGGTATTTCTTTAATATGGTAAAGGATGTTCCAGGGGCCATATCCCTTACAATAGGTGAGCCTGATTTTATTACACCAAAGCACATAGTGGAAGCTTGTGTAAAATCACTTAATGAGGGGAGAACAGGTTATACTGTAAATCCTGGACTCATAGAGTTAAGAGAAGAGATAGCTAAATATCTAAAAAAAAGGTATAACATTAGTTATAAGCCTGATGGAGAGATACTTGTCACAATAGGTGCAACAGAGGCAATTTATATAGCTATAAATACCCTTGTTGAAGAAGGCGATGAAGTATTAATACCAGAACCGTCTTTTGTCGCCTATGACCCATGTACAAAGCTTGCCGGAGGCAAATCGGTTTTTGTTCCTACATATGAGGAAGATAATTTCATATTAAAAGCAGAGGTTTTAGAAAAATACATAACTAATAAGTCAAAAGTTTTAATACTTCCATACCCGAATAACCCAACAGGTGCAGTATTACCATATGAAGATATGATAAAAATAGCTGATACTGTAAAGAAACATGATCTAATCGTAATAACGGATGAGATATATTCTGAGCTTGTCTATGGCGGATTTAAACACACAAGTTTTGCATCATTACCAAACATGTGGGAAAGAACTATTACTATTAACGGATTTTCGAAATCTTATGCTATGACAGGCTGGAGGCTTGGATATATAGCTGCACCAGAGTATTTTATAAAACATATGACAAAGGTACACCAATATGATGTGACAGCAGCTTCTACACAGTCACAGTATGCTGGTATAGAAGCAATGAAAAATGGCGATAGTGACATAGAACATATGAAAGAGGAGTATGATAAAAGGAGAAAGTTCTTGCTCCGCAGTTTGAGAGATTTAGGCTTTTCTTGTTTTGAACCAAAAGGTGCATTTTATATATTTCCTTCTATTAAGAAAACGGGGCTTACATCAACTGATTTCGCAAAGAGATTGCTATATGATGCAAAAGTTGCAGTAGTACCTGGTAATGCATTCGGTGAACATGGTGAGGGGTATATCAGAATGGCATATGCTACTTCTATGGATAATCTTAAGGAATCAGTAAAAAGAATAGAAAAATTCATGAAGCAGTTTTAAATATGAATTAAATGTAGCATGGAGCTATGATTAGTATATGTTCCATGCTTTTTTAATTATTGATTTATATATTCTTTATTTTTTCTTAATAATTTTGACATAAGGTATGTATATAATTTATGATATAATATGATATGGTATAATATTAATATAACTATTTTTTGAGGGGATATGTTATGGAAAATAACACAAACGTTAAGCGAAGTGATAGAAATAAAAGGACAAAAAAGAAAGGTACTGTTAAAAAAGTATTTACCGCTATCTTTTGGACTATTTTAATCGTATTTTTAGCAGGCGTTGGTGCTGTTGGTGGAAAAGTATTAGCAATCATTAAAAACACACCGCCACTATCACAGGATGCATTGACAAAGATGAAGCAATCGTCAATTATATATGTCAAAAATGATAATGGTGAATGGGATAAAGCGGCTATCTTACATGGTGCAGACAATAGATTATGGGTATCAATTGATAAGATTCCAAAAAATCTTCAAAATGCAGTTGTTGCAATAGAGGACCAAAGATTTTATAAGAATAATCTCGGCATAGATCCAAAGAGGATCGCTGGTGCATTGGTAACAGATTTAAAAGCAGGTGGTAAACCTGTTGAAGGTGCAAGCACGATAACACAGCAACTTGTAAAGAATACTATGCTTTCAAACGAAAAAACTTTAACAAGAAAAATACAAGAAGCAGTATTGGCTTGGAAGCTTGAACAGAAATACTCAAAACAGCAAATACTTGAAGCATATTTAAATACCATTTATCTTGGTGGCCCCCATATAAATGCGTATGGTGTGCAGGCAGCAGCGTTACAATACTTTGGGAAGGATGTCAGCCAGTTAGACCTTGCGGAATCTGCCATGATAGCTGGTATTACGAACAATCCTTCTATTTATTCACCGGATTCTAATAAAGAGCAAGCAACTGAAAGGCAGCATCTTGTATTAAGTGAAATGCTTAAACAAGGATATATAACACAAGATGAATATAATAAGGCTATAAATGAGAAACTTAATTATTCTTTTAATAATCTAAATCTTACGAACTATAACCATAAATCCTTCATTGACAAAGTTATAAATGATGTAGCAAGTTCTCTTAGCCAAAAGCTGAATATTTCAAATGGTGACGCATTAAATATGATATATAACGGCGGACTAAGGATTTATGCAACGATGGATCCAAAAATACAGTCAATAATGGAGGATGCATTTAAAAACCCAAAGTTGTTTCCTGTTGATCCAACGAGAAAAGAAGCAGTGCAAGGTGCTATGGTCATTATGGATTGGAAAACTGGGGAAGTAAAGGGCATAGTTGGTGGAAGGGATACAAATGACTTTAAGGTAACTACAAGGGGACTAAATTTGGCTACAGATTCATATAGACAGCCTGGATCGTCTATAAAGCCTTTGACTGTATATGGTCCGGCACTTGAAAGCGGCCTTACTGCCGCAACGGTTGTCGATGACGTGCCAACTACATTTCAGGTACCGGGGTCAAAACCATATACACCACACAATTATGAAAGTAATTATTATCATGGGCTTGTAACTTTAAGAGAAGCTATAACAGATTCACTGAATGTACCGGCGGTACAAGTGGTAAATAAAATAGGCATAAATGTCTCTGCAAATTATGGAAAAAAATTTGGACTAAATATAACAAAAGATGATATGTACCTTCCTGCCCTAGCACTTGGAGGAATGACAAAAGGTATATCACCACTTCAAGAAGCTGCAGGATATGGTGCGATTGCAAATAAAGGAATGTATATAAGCCCTATTACATTTACAGAGGTTAAAGATGCACAAGGTAAGACTTTAATTGATAATATACCAAATAAGCACGTTGTTTTAAGTGAACAAAATGCATATATATTAAGATCAATGATGCAAGATGTCATTAATCAAGGTACAGGTACAGCGGCTAGACTACCTAATATGGCTGTTGCTGGGAAAACTGGTACTTCAGAAGGATCAGGAAATGTATGGTTTTCTGGGTTTACACCGTACTATGTCGGAACTGTATGGATGGGGTATAAATCAGGCAACATACCTGTAAAAAATTATGGTTCTCCTGTCGTCGGCGGTACATTCCCTGCAAATATGTGGAGAACTGTAATGCTACAGATACATCAAAACCTTCCCCCAAAAGACTTTACAGATAAGCCGTCTGGAATAGTATATGAAACAGTATGTAAGGATTCCGGAGATTTACCGACAGACCTATGTAGGCAAGACCCGAGAGGTGACAGGACATATACTGAAATGTTTGTTGATGGCACACAGCCAACAAGCTTTTGTACGGTACACGTCACAGCCAAGATAAATACATTAACAGGAAAACTTGCATCACGGTGGACATTGCCATTCCTTGTAAAAGAAGAGGTATTTATCAATCCCCCAGGCAGGACACCGGAACAGAATGCACATGCCGCAGATGGCAAATACGTTGTACCAACGGCCGTTGATGATAGCAGCCAAAGACAGCCTAGTGACAATCAAAATGGCAATCCATCCGGAAATGATAATGGTGGTACAGCACCTGTGAATGGAACGGTACCAGGTAATACTAGCGATAACACCGGGCAGAATAACAGTAATGGAAATAACAATGGCACAAATACTAATGGTGCTCAAAATAGTTCCGATGGACAGAATAATGGTGTGCAAAATAATACAAGTGGAACTACACAAAGCAAAAGTAAGAATAACCAAGGAATTGGGCAAAATATATTAAATTCAATACTTGGTAATTAGACAAAAGGCTATACTTATAAAGAAGTATAGCCTTTCTTTCTTATTATTGTTAACTAATTTATTTAAATTTGTGATATTATATATGTAAGGAAATGGAGGTATATATTGTGAAAAAAGTTTATTTATTGTTTATCATAATCTTTACTTTATTCATTTACGGATGTAATTTTTATACTCCAAGACAAGCAATTACTCCTCCAGTACATACACAAACAAGGGCATTAAAGAATGATAATTTACCGATTTATTCGATAAGGGGAAATGATGAAAGGTTTTTAGATACAGAATTTATAGGGAATGATACAATCGCAACTCTTATTTATAAGAATAAATTGGTGTATATTGGATTTTATCAAAGTGGGAAACTGGTCAAAGAAAGAGAACTAGGCAAAGAACCCAATTATAGAATTATATCATGCAATAATAAGCGGATACTTTTAAGAAAAGGAAATGACGAGTTATTGCTATTTGATAGTAACTTAAGTTTAATTTTAGACATTGATATGGCGAACAACAAAAATAATAATGTTTATATTAATGGCATTTTATCTCCAGAATCTGATCTTCTCGTTGTATCAAATATTTATTATGATAATAAAAGCCAAATAAAGAAGGGTATGCTTAAAATATATGAAAATGAAAAACTTAAATACAGTAATGAAAATGTAGCACCATTAATATGTAATTTCAGCAAAGACGGAAAGAAGTTTCTTTATATTGATATAAATAATCCTAGTAGATATGATATGTACGTAACGGATACAAATGGGGTAACCTTAAATAAGTATACTATTGATAATAATGCAAATAATGTCTTAAACAATAAAGACATTAATGAAAATGCTTGGTTATCAGTAGATGGGAAAACAATTTTATTTACTACTAACAATTCTAAGACAACCAGCTCTGGAAAATTGTATATATATAAAGAAGATGGGACACATTACGAATATGTGGTATACGGTGGCAAGTATTATATTAATGATGATGGAAGCAAGATAATAACAGGCAATTATGGCGTTACATATATATACAAAAATAATAAATTATCAGATAGTATTGTGGTTAACTATGGAATAATAAATGATGTTTTCTTTTCAGGAGAAAAAGCATATTTTGCTATAAATGGGACTACTGTTCCTAAAAACAATGGCAAGGATTATATAGGTGTGATGAATGAAAATGGAAGCCTGATATGGACATCAAAAACATATGATATTATAGCTATATTAAAATTTTCGAAAGATGGGAAAAGGCTGTTAGGTCAATCATCAAATGGAATATATGTATATGATTATTCAAAAGGAAGTGTTGATACTATTGTTAAGCCAGTTAATGGTAGGTTCCCGGAGAAAATTTGGCAAAAGAATATCGGCTTAGATTATGGTGGAAAAGCACTAATAAAGCTTGATGAGAGTGAAAATATTTATATTGCACATGATAATATGCTAGAAAAGTATAGCAAAAATGGCAATAGATTCTGGATTAACAATGTAAAAGGAAATATTGAAAACTTAGCAGTATCGCAAAATGGAGAATCCTTAATTTCATCAAACAATAATGGGGTATTTGAAGTGATAAAATTCGATAAAAACGGCATGATTACTGCACATAAATACATTAAAAAAGGACACTCAGTAACGTCACTTGCTATATCTACAGATGGAAAACATTTTGCATATGCTGTATCAACACCAGATGATAAAGAAAATGGCTCATTTATTGACCTTTTTAACGAAATGGGTTACATGTTGTGGGAGCAGAAGTTAAAAGGTGATGACGTTTATAGTTTAAATATTATAAAAGAATATGTATCAGCAAGTTATAATGGTAAACAAAATGGCTATATTGTCATAGGTCTTGATGGAAATGTAAAAATTGATAAACGAGATAATGATAAAGAAGTATATATAAAACAATCTGATGATGGCAATACATTTTTTACTAAAACGAGCTCTGGTAATAGATTATATAATAATAGTAAAATAATAAATATTGCTTTAGAGAATAATCTAAGTATTAGGAATTCTTATATATCTGATAATGGTGATGCATTTATTGAAGGATATAATATGAAATCGGGTAAATATGAACTCACTTTCATAAATGGATTCAAAGTAGCAAAAAAGGTATCATTTGACTGGATCATAGAAAAAGCATGTGAATCAGACGACGTCAGATACATTGCGATATTATCTAAGGAATACGAAAATATATTAAATAATGCTAATCGTGTCACATTATATGATTTAAAGGGAAATGTGCTTTACAATTATTACACAAAAACGGGTATTAGTGATATAGCGATTAGTGATGATGGCATGTACCTCTATATGTATTCTTGTGATGGAAATGTATATAGATTTAAAAACAGGTAAAAATTATTGAAGGAAAACTAATATCGGTGTAGAAATATATATGTAAGGGGGCGTTTACTATGAAAAGTTTAGATTATCTAAAAGAGCTTTCAAAATTTGAGCATCGTGGTTCTGCTACGAAAAACGAAAGAAAAGCTGCTGATTATATTGCAGGCGAGTTAAAAGACATGGGATACGATGTTATAAAACAGGAATTTATGACAACCCGCGATAATCTTTATATTTTGCCATTGCAGTTTGGCATCCTACTTTTTGTAATGGGTGCTGCTTCACTTGTATATGATGAATATCTCAATATTATAGAATTCATTATAAGCCTTCTTGCTATAGGTCTTTTATTGTTAGAACTTAGCGGTAAATATTTTGAAACAAGTTTAATGCCGCGGCATCTATCTAAAAATGTCTTTACTAAGTTTGAGAAAAATAATAAAAAGAAAATATTTGTCTCTGCTCACTATGATACGCAAAAGGGCAGTATAATGTTTAGCCCGAAAATAGTTGATAAACTTAACACAATTTACAATATAGGATATTTTGGATATGCATTGATTCCGGTAGGTATCATTTTTGAGCTTTTTCACTTACATTTAGTATCATATATCATTCAAGGAATTGGTCTTACAATAACCTTCTTTATGATTGTATTTATGCTCATATGTGAGATAAGTGGGAAATATACTAATGGTGCAAATGATAACGGATCTGGGACGGCACTTGCAATGGCCCTAGCAAATTATTATATCAACAATAAAAATGATTTTCCTCAAGATGTAGATATAGTATTTTTGTTTACGGGAAGTGAGGAAACCGGTGAAAGAGGTATGAAAAATTTCCTAAAGCGGCATAAAAAGCTTTTAAATGATGATACACTGTTTATCATACTTGATAATCTTGGTGCAGGAAATTTAACGTATCTTGAAGGAGAGGGCATGATATTTTATAAAAAAGCTGGTGAAATTCTTCTTAATGTTGCAGATGAAATGAAAAATCAGTATCCGAACGGATTAGTACAAAGAATGAAAAACCTTCTTTTACCGACGGATGCCCTGCCTGTTATGGCAAACGGATTTAATGCAATATCATTTCTTTCAATGGATGAGAAAGGAAGGTTAAAAAATTATCATTGGTATACAGACACGCTTAATAATGTTGATACAAAATTGCTGAGGTATGAAGAAAGTTTTCTTATAGAATACATTTTGAGAGTTTCAAAAAGAATAAGCGAACATAATTAAAAGAAGTATAATTGAGTAGGAGGATTTCTCCTACTCAATTGTTTTTTTAAAATAATTACTTAGAATAAATACAAAGAATAATCCTATGATGCCACCGATAATTGCTGTTATTAGTTGTGGTAATGTGAATGCTTGTACAATCTTTAATGGCACTTTGACATTAAACCATAGAAGTATGTATTTTACAGATGCTGCTAACCATAGGAATTTGACAATTGCGCCAACTGCCATTCCAATGATATTATTTTTTATCGCTGAAAAAAGTAAGACATATATAACATTTCCTATCATAATGAATGGAATAAGAATAGGGAAACCCATGAGTCCTACCAAGAAGGCTATGATCGGTGTTAAAAGGCCTATTGATATACCCGACCATATGCCAACAATCCCACCGGCAATGATTAGCATAGCGTTAACAATGGAACCTGTTATAAGCTGTGGCATCTTTATAAATTGAATTATGATTGTGACAGCCAATAAAATCGCTGTCCTTGTGATAAATTTTGCATCAAATTTAAATGATGGTATACCATTATTCATAGTAACACCTCCTTTTATTTCCAAATACATTTTATCACTATTTTTTTCAAATGTTAATAGAAATATTAATGAGTTTAGAATGATTATTGACTTTTAATATTATAGGTACTACAATATAATATTGTAACAACTGTTACAATATTATATAGAGGTGTTAGAATGAACGAAATAAAATTTATAAACGTAGGTTATAAAGATGCAGAGAATGAAATTCTAAAGGGGATAACTATGGAAATCCCGGCTGGATATATCCACACTATAATAGGTCCATCAGGTGCAGGAAAGTCAACATTGATTAAACTTGTCAATAGGTTAATAGATCCAACAGAAGGCAGAATTCTAATTGATAATACTGACATAAGAGATATTAACATAATAGAGCTTAGAAGAAGAATTGGAATGGTATTTCAGCAAGCATATTTATTCGATGGCAGTGTTGCTGATAATATTAAATATGGCCCTATGTTAAAAGGAATTAATAATATCGATGTAAAACATTATTTAGATATAGTCGGACTTGATGCAAGTTATATGAATAGAAAAGTTGATGATTTATCAGGCGGTGAAGCGCAAAGGATTTCAATTGCTCGGGCGCTGGCAAACGAGCCAGAAGTATTGTTGCTTGATGAACCAACATCGGCACTTGATCCAGCGTCGACCCAGATTATAGAGGATCTAATAATGAATTTGAAAGACAAACTTAAGCTGACAATCGTGTGGATTACACATAATATGGAACAAGCAAAACGTGTTGGGGACTATACGATATTTATAAATAACGGATGTCTTGTGGAATATGGTGTGACAAAGGAATTTTTTGCAAATCCGAAGAGCGAGATATCAAAGCTTTTTATAGATGGAAAGCTTACAAAGGGGGAAGTCGCATGAGTGTATTGTCATTAGCATTATCATCAAGCCTTGTTCTTATATCAATATTTGTATCATATTATCAAAAACTTGGTGTTGAAAAAGAGGTTATAATTGGCACTATAAGGGCAGTAATCCAGCTAACAATAGTAGGGTATATTTTACATTATATATTCGCGGCAAATAATGTAATATTTACACTTGCTATGGTATTTGTTATGATAATCGTTGCTGGGAATAATGCAGCAAAAAGAGGTAAAGGTATACCATATGTATTTTATTTTATAACGATATCAATAGCAATCGGTGCTGCAATCACATTAGCTGTCCTTCTATTGTTTGGCAGCATACATTTCAGACCACAGGAAGTAATACCTGTATCAGGAATGATTATTGGGAATGCCATGGTTTCATCGGGATTAACAGTATCGAGGCTAAAAGATGAGATGAAAAATAGGAGACATGAGATTGAAACATATTTATCACTTGGAGCAAGCTCGAGGCAGTCAGTTCAAAAAATATTGAAGATTGCGATTAAAACAGGCATGATGCCTTCAATAGATAATATGAAGACACTTGGCATAGTACAACTACCTGGAATGATGACAGGACTAATACTTGGTGGTGTCGATCCTGTAAATGCGGTAAGGTATCAAATAATGGTGACATTTATGTTGGCATCAACGACAGCAATCGCATGTTTTACCGTGGCTTTCTTATCATATACACGCTTCTTTACGAGAAATCATCAGCTTGTGTCATAAGGTTGCCATGGGACATTGCTGTTGACGCAAAATAAAAATATAAAGTAAAACTTTTTAAGAAGTTTGTATCAAGGGAAAATTTACCTATGGTTTGCTACTTTTTCATTCAACTTTGTTAACTTTTTTTACTTTCTCTCTGTTATTACTGTCTTTCTTTTTGTTTGAAGGAGGATGTCTTTGCAGTCTTTTTAATTTCTTTTCTAATTTTTGCAGCCCTCTTCTTCGGATGACGGTAATGGTTTGTAGTAAATACTTGTACGGATAAGGCTTAATAAATCTACCTGTTCAGCAATTGAAAGCTCTATAGCAAATTATTCTAAAATAGATCCAATGTTGGGCACAATCGATGTATTAAAAAACTCATGGAGGATGCTCACAAAAGAAGAATAAAAGTTATACTGGACGGTGTATTCAATAAAACAAGCGAGTATTTACTTTAATAGATACAGCAAATACCTTCAATTTAATCCTTTTTATTTCAAGTTTTCTTCATACATGGTGAATTTATTAATTGTTGCTTTTTTAGAGTTTTTAAAGCTGTCAATTTTTAAGGTTCCGTGTCTAAATATAAATAAAAAGAATATATTTCAACCGTATTGCCCGTCAAGCACTTTGATAAAACCGCATTATGGTTTCTCCTTTGTCTTCACCTTTTTCAGCTTTAAAAACTTTATCACCAAGCTCTGCTTCACATCGGCAGTGTGTAACCAATACAAAAGGTATATTCCACTGTCCATGAAGTTCTTTTATTTCTTTACGCAGCCTTTCCCTTAGCTTCCTGTCCATAGCTGAAAGGGGTTCATCCAGCAATAACAAATGAGGCTTTGTTATAAGTGTTCTTGCCATAGCTACCCGCTGTCTTTCTCCGCCTGAAAGCTGAACTGGATATCTTTCAGCCAGATGAGATATATCAAATTGTTTAAGTATTTCATTGAGTTGCTTTTCTTTTTCTTCTTTTAATAAATTTTTTATTCCATAAAGAATATTATCTTTTACTGTTAAATGATTAAAAAGCGCATATTCCTGAAATATATATCCAATACCCCGTTTGTATGAAGGAAGGTTGATTCGCTTCGATGAAGAAAAAAGAATTTTTTCCCCTAATATTATCTCTCCCCAATCCGGCTTATGAAAACCTGAAATACATTCTAAAACAGTTGTTTTACCAGATCCTGAAGACCAACAAGAACCAAAATTTCTTTATCAACCAATAAGTCAACTTTAAGAACAAAATCTTTCCCATCCCATTAACTTAGCAGTCCCGGCAGCCGTTCTCCCCAAAAAGATCAAGGGTTTTTGAACCTTTAAAATATTTTCAATTGTTTTTAAGTGGAAGTTCCAGTATCTCTCCAACAGAACCATGAAAATCATTTAATAAATCAGTAAATGCCTGTCCATAAGAACCTTTAAATTCTGCCTGCATAAGTCTTTCTTTACCCTTTAAAAGGACATAATCTGTACGTTTTGTAGCGCCAATGGCATCTTTAGGAGATAGTATACAGGCTTTAACCTCTACATTTTCTTTTAATAGTCCATTTTCATCAACGATTTTTCTAAACTTAGACTTTAAATTATTATAAAAACTCATAACTGATACCCCTTATTTTATTGAATAATGTATAATTCACGATTTAGTACCTTTTATTGTCTTTCTTTTTTTGTATAATATAAAACTTTTTTTCTTGATAACCAGTTCAACCAAAAAATCAATCCAAAGGAAAATAAGATAATCACAACAACTAAGTAGACAGCAGTTTTGTAATCCCCACTTTCCACTGCAAAATAAATTGCCATAGGAATTGTTTGAGTCTTGCCTGGAATATTACCTGCAGTCATCAATGTTGCTCCAAACTCACCAATGGCTCTTGCAAAGGAAAGAACAATACCCGATAGAATACCAGGCCAAGCAAGAGGCATCGTAACAGTGCAAAAAACCCTCAACTCGTTTGCACCTAAAATACGAGCAGCCCGCTCCTGCTTTATATCTACGCTTTCAAAAGCTGCTTTGGCACTTTGGTACATTAAAGGAAATGCGACTATGGAAGAAGCAATTACAGCGGCCCACCAGGTAAACAGTAATTGACTGTTAAATATTTTCCTAATGAGAAAACCTAAAGGTCCATATTTACCAAAAAGAATAAGTAGAATAAAACCCGTAACAGTTGGAGGTAAGACCATTGGGAGAAAAAAGATGGCTTCAATGATTTCTTTTCCGGGAAAGTTTTTTATAAAAAACAGGCGGGAAAAAAAGATACCAGCTATAAAGGATATAAGAGTAGCTATGATGGCTACTTTTATTGACAGAAGTATAGGATATATCATTTGCCCCACCTCTTTTTGACTTTGGATTTATTGTTTCTGGTCTAAAGGTACAAATCCATATTTTTTGAAAATTTCTGATGCTTCCTGACCTTTGAGATAGTTTAAAAAATCAAGAGCTGTTTCTTTTTCTTTGCTGTTATTTATAACTGCTCCTCTAAAGAAAATAGGAGGACAGGAATTTTCAGGTACTTCTGCAGCAACCCTAATCTTATTATCATTTGTAGCATTTGATTTCCATATAAATCCAGCATCAACATTTTCTGTTTCTACATAGGTTCTGACTTGCTGTACATCCTTTGCAAGAATAAATTTAGAATTTACTTTTTCAAAAAGTCCTAAGCTTGTCAAAGCTTTTTTAGCCCATTCACCACCAGGTACGACAGCAGGATCTCCAATGGCAATTTTATTAACTTCCGGTAAAGCAAGGTCCTCAAAGCTTTTTACTTTCTGGCTATCTTTTGGCGTAATAAGAACCAATTTGTCTGATAAAATCTTTTTTTCTGTTGCTTTATCAATTAAATTTTCACTTCTTAAAGTATTCCACTGTTTTTCTCCAGGACCTAATAATATATCACAGGGTGCTCCCTGTTCAATCTGCTGTTGGAGGGTACCAAGACCTGCAAAATTGAAAGAAATTTTTACATCGGGATGAAGTTGGCTGTATTTTTTTGATATCTCCGGCAGTGCATCGGTGAGTCCTGCTCCTGCAAATACCATTATATTTTTTGAATTTACCGTTTTATTGGAAGGTATATTTGCCTTTTCCTGACTACAACCTCCAAAAAGTAATAAAGTCAATAATCCACATACCAATATAGATATCCATTTTATATTTCTCATCTCATTTTTTCCTCCCTTTATTAATTTCATTTTCTCACGATATCTCCGCTTTTCTTCGATTTCTCATTGCAACAAGAATCCTTCGTTGTTAATGTACAAATTTTAAGCATCCTTGTTATTGGCTAAAAGTCCATAGCTGACTTTCACCGACAAGTTATCGCCCATGCCGGACAAACATTAGCAAAGGTGCCTATCTATGTAGATAAGCACCTTTGCTAATTAAGAATAAATATTTTTCTATATTGTTAATAAATTAAGGCCTATAAACGTTTAAAACATTTATAGGCCTCCATGCCTGTTCAAAATTAAATTATTAATCCTTAAAATTTATTATACTATTCTATATTTAAAATGTCAATACCCTTTTGATATTTGCCTGTGTCGGTTAGTTATAGGTTAGTCATATAACTAAAATAATTGACTTTAAATAATTTATAACATATAATATAAAAACATAGTTCACGCAAAAAAATTAGGAGGCGCTTTAATGAAAAAAACAGTCGCTTTTGTATGTACAGGTAATTCATGTAGGAGCCAAATGGCAGAGGGATTTATGAAATATTATGGAAGTGAACTTTTTGAATCTTTTAGCGCTGGAACACACCCTGAAGAAGAAATAAATCCGAATGCCATTCTTGTTATGAAAGAAGCTGGCATTGACATAAGCATGCAATACCCGAAATTGTTAAAAGACATTCCGGATAAATTAGATGTTCTTATAACAATGGGTTGCAATGTTGAGTGCCCATATATTCCATGCAGATTGAGAGAAGACTGGGGACTCGATGATCCCAAAGGGAAGCCTATAGAAGAATTCCGAAAAACGAGAGATATAATAGAAGAAAAAGTAAAAGAACTAATACTAAAAGTAAAAAATAATGAAATATAGAATTTTATAAATTAGTTTTTTATATGCCCTAAGAGCAAATTAAAATATGTTCATATAAAAAAATAGTTCGGTTTATTTATATTCGCCGTACTATTTTTTATTACAGGGATTTTAATTTGTTTTTTGTACTACTTAAGACCAATCGGCTATACATATCGCCCGAAGAAATCTGAGGCTTTTTCGTGATCGATGGAACCTAGTTTTTGGAATTCGTAGGTTAGGCTTTTGTGAGAGGTTTATCTTTTGTACCTTTTTCAGGTTTTATTCAGAATTTTCATCTTATTTAGCTTTATCGCCTCTTGGTATTTTACCGCTGGACTTTTAATTTACTTGGTTAAGTGTAGATAAAGGAATAATATATAAAAAGCCGATTACCATAATGGAATGAAAAAATAAGTGTTATATTTGTATTATTTATATAATTGGAACTGGAGGTGTTATGAGGTTAATCATTACAAATTCTATGATTTTAATGATGTGTGATTAGCAGTCTTTGAATATATCGAATCTTGGTACAACCGAAGAAGGATTCATAGAGCTATTAATTACAAGACCCCCCCAAGAGGTTTATGAAACTGCTTTTCTAATGGCATAAAAAATTAAACTTTTTGTGTCTACTCTATTGACACAAGTCCATTATACAAGGTGCTCTGAAAATTAGGCACATCAATAAATTACAACCCCCAAAAATCAAGTGATAATTATGTTGCATTTACAATATTTTTGTAATAAAATACTATATAAGTATATATAGTAAATGCTATGATATGGAGTATTAGGATAAGATGTGTTAAAGAGAGCCTTTGGAAGGTGTGAAAAGGTACCATCGATGCTGAACTCGCCATTGAGCATACATACTGAAATATAAAGTATGTACGGTGACTGCCGTTATAGGATTTAAGTGGACTTATGTCAATAAGAGTGGTACCACGGAAGGTATAGTCTTTCGTCTCTTGAAGATGAAAGGCTTTTTTATTCTAAAAAATTGATAGGAGTGAGATTATGACATATTCCAGAGAGGTTGATAAAAAGTGGCAAAAAAAGTGGGAGGAAACGGAGTTATACAAATTTAATCCCAAAAATATTGATAAAAAGTTATACTGCCTTGAGATGTTTTCATACCCATCTGGTGCGAAATTACATGCAGGACACTGGTATAATTATGGACCAGCAGATTCTTGGGCAAGAATGAAAAGAATGCAAGGTTATGAAGTGTTTCATCCAATGGGATTTGATGCATTTGGACTTCCAGCTGAAAACTATGCGATAAAGACAGGAATACATCCAGAGGATTCGACACTTCAAAATATAAAGACAATGGAAAGACAATTAAAAGAGATGGGTGCGACATTTGACTGGGATTACGAAGTTGTAACATGCCTTCCAGAGTATTATAAATGGACACAGTGGGTCTTTCTTCAATTATACAAAAAAGGACTCGCATATAGAAAAAAAGCACCTGTAAATTGGTGTCCCAGCTGCAAAACTGTTCTTGCTAATGAACAGGTCGTCGAAGGCACATGCGAAAGATGCGGAAGTGAAGTAACAAAAAAAGATTTAACACAGTGGTTTTTGAAGATAACTGATTATGCCGAAGAGCTTTTAGAGAAGCTCGACGATCTTGATTGGCCTGAAAAGACAAAGATGATGCAAAGAAACTGGATAGGTAAATCTGATGGTGCTGAAATAGAATTTAAAGTTGATGGAAAAGAAATATCATTTAAAGTATTTACAACAAGAGCAGATACACTATATGGTGTAACATATGTTGTTTTGGCGCCTGAAAATGAAATAGTTGATGAAATTACGACAGAAAAATATAGAAGAAATGTCGAGGATTATAAAGAATATGCGAGAAAGCAGAGCGAAATAGAAAGGCTTTCAACGGAGAAAGAAAAAACCGGTGTATTCACAGGTGCCTATGCTATACATCCTATTACAGGTGAAAAAGTGCCGATATGGATAGCAGATTATGTCCTTGCAACATATGGTACAGGCTGTGTAATGGCTGTTCCCGCACATGATGAAAGGGACTATGAATTTGCTAAGAAATATGATTTGCCAATAAAGCGCGTTATAAAGGGTAATGGAGATATTGATGATAGCCTGCCATTTGTAGAATATGGTGAACTTATAGACAGCGGAGAATTTACCGGAACTAAATCAGAGGATGCAAGGATTAAAATAATTGAAAAGCTTGAGAAAGAGGGTAAAGGAAGTTTAAAAATAAACTATAGGTTAAGGGACTGGCTTGTATCAAGGCAAAGATATTGGGGTGCGCCGATACCTATTATCCACTGCGAGCAATGTGGATTAGTACCTGTTCCTGAAGAAGATTTGCCAGTATTGCTGCCATATAATGTAAAATTTACGCCTGATGGTGAATCACCACTTAAAAAGAGTGACGAGTTTATGAATACGACATGTCCTAAGTGCGGTGGCAAGGCGTTAAGGGATCCTGATACACTGGATACCTTTGTCGATTCATCATGGTACTTCTTGAGGTATCCTGACAATAAAAATGATAAAGAGCCATTTAATAAGAAGTTGATCGATAAAATGCTGCCTGTTGATAAATATATCGGTGGTGCTGAACATGCATGTATGCATCTCCTATATGCAAGGTTTGTAACAAAGGCTTTAAGAGACCTAGGATATCTTGACTTTGATGAACCATTTAAGTCTTTGGTACATCAGGGTATAATACTCGGCCCTGATGGAAATAAGATGAGTAAATCAAGAGGAAATACAATATCACCTGATGAATATATAGACGAATACGGTTCAGATGTGTTTAGAATGTACCTCATGTTTGGTTTTGCATTTACAGAAGGTGGGCCATGGAATGACGATGGCATTAAAGCTATGTCAAGGTTTATCATGAGAGTTGAAAGACTTATAGATAAATTCCTGCAAAATAAAGATAAACCGAGCAAGAGTGGCATTGGCAGTGATGAAAAAGAACTTAATTATGTAAGAAATTACACTATAAAGAGTGTGACAGAGGATGCAGAGAAGTTTCAATTTAATACAGCAATTGCACGACTTATGGAGCTTGTAAATGCATTATATAAGTATGATTCAGATGTAGAAACTAAAAACATAAAGCTCTATGAAGATGTAATTACAGATTTAATAAAGCTACTGGCACCATTTGCGCCACACTTTTCAGAAGAAATGTGGGATAGAATGAGTTATGAATACTCTGTATTCAATCAGAGATGGCCTCAATATGATGAAAAAGCTCTTATTAGAGACACAGTTGAAATTGCGATACAGGTAAATGGCAAAGTTAGAGGAAGACTTGAAGTTCCATCAGATGCAAATGAAAAAGAAATACAGGACCTCGCACTATCGGATGAAAATGTAAAATCATATGTAGAAGGAAAAGAAATAAAGAAAGTTATTGTCGTCAAAAACAGGCTTGTAAATATTGTTGTGAAGTAATTCGGCAGGGGAATCCCTGCCTATGATTTAAACATTAGGTTATTGGCAATTAACTATATAAAATAACTAGTGATTGGTGATATAAATGATAATTGACAATGAAGTCAAGAAAGATATAAGCGGATTTAAAAGTGCGTTTCCGATTGTACTTGGATATTTGCCTATAGGGTTTGCATATGGACTGCTTGGTGTTAAAAGCGGTTTTTCAATAACACAGGTTATGGCATTATCGCTTTTTGTTTATGCGGGATCCGCACAGTTTATTGCAATAAGCCTTCTTAGTGCGGGAACAAATGTGATAACATTAATCATTACAATATTTATAGTAAATTTAAGGCATTTTCTGTACAGTACATCACTTTCACAGTACATGAAGCGGATAAAAAGAAATCATATACCGTTGCTCTCTTTTTTTATAACGGATGAGACATATGCTGTTGCTATTACAGATTTACAAAATAGTGATAATTACGATGAAAGGTATTTTTATCAGTTATTCTTTATGTCATATGCTGCGTGGTGTACGGCGTCATTTATTGGAGCTATCTCTGGCACGTTTATAGATGGTTCAGCTAATGTTGGATTAGATTTTGCATTGCCTGCAATGTATATTGCACTATTGATGATGCAGATATCCGGGTTTAAAAAGATGTTTATAAGCATATTTTCAGGTTTTTTATCAATAGTTTTAATGTATATATTTCCCGGAAATATAAATGTTATAATTGCCGCCGTAATAGGGGCCGGAATGGGGGTTTTGCTTGATAAATGGGTACGAAATTCTTAATAGGTGTAGTTGGTATGTTTCTTGTTACATATATGCCAAGGTTTCTGCCTGTATATGGATTATCAAAAATAGAACTACCACAATTTATAAAGTTTTTTCTCGAATATATTCCTGTAGCTGTTCTTTCAGCATTGCTATTTCCAGCAATTTTTATGAAGAACAATCATCTTTTTATAGGCTATCATAACATATATTTGCTTGCATCCATCCCTACAATTATTGCTGCATATTTTACAAGAAAATTATTTTCACCAGTCATTATAGGTATTATAAGCTATGTATTAATATCATTTATAATTAAATAAGTTTAAATATAATATTAAACAGTTTCCAAATGCTATTGTACTTGCTTTATCAAGTAGGAGTGCTTATATTAATTATGGTAATTAAGGCAGTATTAGGTATAAACCTATATTTTTTAAGCAAAACGATAAATGGCCTTATGATAGATAACTGCGATACCAATCCAAATGATGCAAGAATATACCTTCTTTATTCAAAAATTAATGATGGAATTGGCAATAAGGAGATGGCGGAAAGTTCTTTAAGACATATGAAATATTTAAGAACAGAATTAGGCAGCCTTTGAATAATTTCAAAAACTGCCCTTAAGTTAATATTAACGATCTTTGTTTATACCATTTCCATCTTCTGTTTCGTCAACTATTTCGTCCCTCATACCGTGGATGCTTTCAAGCCTGTGACGATTTTTCTCCTTTATTCTCGCAATTTCTTCAGGAGATAATTCTTCTGCATGTACTTTTAAATAATCTTCGGCTTCTCTGTAATTTTCAATTGTGTCGTGTATCATGTCCTGTAATTTTCCTACATTATCTGAACGGTCATCTGGTTTTGGAGGCTTTGAAATATGACCGCTTTGATTAGCCATAATAATCACACTCCTAAAATAATTTCTCATATTTATTTTGAACTGTATATTTAATAATATGTATTGAAAAAAATAGAAACAGAATATAAACTTATAATATAAATAATTGCGTGAAAAATATTTTAAGAGGTGTGTAAATTGTATAAATTTGAAAAATATAATGATAAATTTGAAACAATAAAATTAACCGATGTCAATAATGAATCATTTTTTGAAGTAGTACCTGAACGTGGCGGCATAATAACAAGATTTAGTTATAAGGGTAATGATATCTTATACCTTGATAGAGAAACATTATTAGATACCGAAAAAAATATAAGAGGCGGGATACCAATATTATTTCCTATTTGTGGCTATCTTGCAGATGGAAGGTATAGGATAAATAATAATGAATACAAAATGAGGCAACATGGTATTGCAAGATTAAATAGATGGGAAGTATTAGATAGAAATATAGATAAATCTGCGTCAATTACATTAAAATTTTCGAGTAATGATGAGACAAAAAAGGCATATCCATTTGATTTTGATGTAATTTATACATATAGCCTAAAGGATGGAACATTAAGTGTACTTCAAGATTATATAAATAAATCTAATGTAGATATGCCTTTTTATGCAGGATTTCACCCGTATTTTTACATAATGAATAAAAACAATATTGAGCTTAATATAAATTCAAATCAATATTATGATACCATTGACAAGGAAATACATAATTATAATGGAAAGCTTGATTTTACGAAGCCTGAAGTGAATATTATATTTAGCGATGCTTCCGGTACATCAGGTATTTTTGACAATGAGAGAAATATTAAAATATCACTCTATTATGATAGCATATTCAAATATGTAGTTATATGGTCTTTAATAGGCAAAGATTTTATATGTTTAGAGCCGTGGATGGCAAAACCTGATTCAATGAATACAGGTAAAGATGTGCAAATATTAAAACCAGACGAGAATTTAAAGGCTACATTTAGCATCAGCTGTTCAATAAATAATGTTTAATCCTGTTTAAATGACGGTACATTAACATTTTGTTATATTACGACATATATAATGTACCATATTGTTAATGAGGTGACAAAATGGTTTTATATTATATTGTTATTGTATTTATTTTTATATATATTTTTATAACAGGTTTTCATGATGAAGGAAATCTTATAGCTACAATTATATCATCAAGATCTATAAGTATTAGAAGTGCATTTGTTACAGCAGCAACAGCACAATTTTTGGGGACAGTAATATTGGGCACAACTGTTGCATCGACTATGGGAAAGGATATAATAAAATATAAATATATAATGACAAATTCTAGGGATGTATATATTATGATATTTGCAGGACTACTTGGCGCGGTTATCTGGAACCTAATTACATGGCTTCTCGGCATACCATCAAGCTCTTCACATGCGTTGATAGGAGGAATAATAGGGCCATTTATAGTTCAATACGGGGTGGATTCCATAAACATTTATGGAATTTTTATAAAGGTTGTATTACCACTTTTTTTGTCACCAATTATAGGATTTTTAATAGGATATATAGTGATGAATATAACAAGTAATATATTAAGAACGACGGGACCGAGTATTAATAAAATTTTAAAAAAGTTACAATATATCACCGTATTTATATTAAATGCAGGACAAGGTGCAAATGATGCACAAAAAGCGATGGGTATTATAGCCATTATTATGCTTGTTGGAGGATTTACGCAGAGTTTTAAATTGCCGTTATGGACAAAGGTTGTATCAGCTTTGATGATATCTTCAGGACTAATTTTTGGAGGACTCAGGATGATTAAAAGTGTTGGGACTAAAATATACAGAGTTAAACCATTTCATTCGTTTAATGCACAATTGTCTTCTTTATTTATCGTTATAACTGCTGCAATAATTGGCGCACCTACAAGCGGAACACAGATCGTAAATTCATCTGTATTAGGAGTTGGTGTGGGGGAGAGGCCAAAAGCTGTCAGATGGCAATTTGCAAAAAGTATGGTAATGGCATGGATTGTTACAATACCGGCTTCATTCTTAGTATCATCATTAATTTATCTGGCTGTAAAGTTCACTTAAAGGAGGTCTTGGAATGGGAATTTTAAGTTGGCTATTTTCAAAAGGCGTCGATTTTTATAAACTCCTGCAGGAACATTCTGATTTGACATTAAAAGGTGTACAGGCACTTGTCACGTTTATGAAAACTGGTACGGAAGAGGACGGAAATAATGTAATACAAATAGAAAAATTAGCAGATAGAAAGAGAAAAGAGCTTATTGATGAACTTGACAGCACATTCATTACACCTTTTGAAAGAGAAGATATTTATGCACTATCAAGTGCGATTGACAATATACTTGATTACTGCGAAACGACTGTTAAGGAGATGGAAATATATGAACTTAAACCAACAGAGGAACTTAAAGAAATGATAGATGTTATATATAAAGGTACAGAACTGATCAATAAAAGTGTATATAATCTTGATAAAGATAAAAAATTGTCAATGGAATGTGCTCTGAAGGCTAAAAAGCTTGAAAATGAGATGGAATCATACTACAGAAAATACCTTGCAGAGCTGTTAAAGAAGGATGACATTAAATACATCCTAAAAATGCGTGAAATATATAGGCATTTAAGCAATTGTGCAGATAAAATGGATTTAGCAGGTGACATACTTGGTCATATACTTGTTAAGGATATATAAAGACAAATAATGAGTGCACACCAATTCATAAGGCATACATGTATAATTGTGTGCCTTTTAAATTTATGATTTTTAGTTTATGATAAAGGATATTTAGATAACGTTATAGTAAATTATATGTAATTATTAAAAATTATTAATAAAGCAAACAATTTTCTTTGAATTAATATTCATATGATGATATAATTTTAATGAATTGTACATGGGGGGAACACACATGAAGAAATATTTGGTTTGCTTTCTTGCATTAATTATTTTAATAACAAGCGTTTTAGCAGGTTGCGGTAATAATGGTACTAAAGTATCATCAAATCAAACAGGACAGACTTCACAAAAATCTGATAAAAAGGTACTGCATTTAAATCTTGGAGAAGAACCACCAATGCTTGATCCTCAAAAATCAACAGATGGCGTTTCTTTTCAAATACTTAATGCTGTACTTGAAGGTTTAGTAAGATTGGATTCAAATGAAAAGGCTAAAAAAGGTTCAGGGCTTGCTAAAGATTGGGAAGTTTCACCAGATGGACTTACATATACTTTCCATTTAAAAGATGATATTAAGTGGAGTGATGGAAATCCAATAACAGCACAGGATTTTGAATATTCATGGAAGAGAGCACTTGATCCAAAAACAGCATCGGAATATGCTTATATCATGTACCCAATAAAAAATGCCGAAGCGTATAATTCGGGAAAAGCAAGTGCAGACTCTGTCGGTGTAAAAGCCTTGGATGATAAAACATTGAAAGTTGAGTTGCAGGAACCTACGCCATATTTCTTAAGCTTGACTGCTTTTATTACATATTTGCCTGTTGAAAAGTCTTTTGTTGAAAAAGTTGGTGATAAATTAGCATCAAGCCCGGAAAATTTGGTATACAGCGGTCCATTTGTACTAAAGACATGGAATCATGAGCAGAATATAGTTATCGTTAAGAATGATAAATATTGGGATAAAGATAATGTTAAATTAGATGAGATTGATTTTGACATGATAAAAGATTTAAATACAGCGGCACAGAGTTATGACTCAGGTCAGTATGATGAAATCAATATAAGTGGTGATTATGTCGCCAAATACAAAGATAAAGTACAAACACATCCAAACGGATTTACGTATTTTCTTGGTTTTAACAATTTAAATTCGGTATTTAAAAATGCAAATATAAGAAAGGCATTTACTATTGCTATTAATAGAAAAGCATTTGCTGATAATGTATTAAAAGATGGTTCTATACCTGCATATGCATTTGTGCCGAATGGTATAACCGGTTTAAATGGAGAATTCAGAAAAGAAGCAGGTGAAAATCTTTTTAAAGAGGATTCCAAAGAAGCAAAAATACTCCTTCAAAAAGGAATGAATGAATTAAATATAACAAAATTACCTAAGATAACATTACTTACAGATGATACAGATGTGGCAAAAAAAGAGGCACAAGCAATACAGCAGTTTTGGAAGGATAATCTTGGTGTAGAGGTCACAATACAAAATGTTGCATATAAAGTTAGACTTCAGATGTTTTCAAAACAGCAGTATGATGTTTGTCTTACAAGATGGGGAGCGGACTACAATGATCCTATGACATTTTTAGACCTCTGGACAACAGATGCTGGTAACAATAATGTAAAATATTCAAATCCACAATATGATAAATTAATAAAAGAAGCAAAGATTACAAATGATAACAAATTGCGCATGGATAAAATGAGGGAAGCGGAAAAAATTTTAATGAATGACATGCCTGTTGGTCCTTTATTCTACTCTGCAACTGCATATGTGCAGCAGGATTATGTAAAAGGATGGGTTAGACATCCAGTAGGTGTTGATAGCGATTGGAAATGGACATATATAGAAAAGTAAAGATTAGTAACTAATTTTATGGGGCATAATTTTATATAGTCCCGATACCAAATGTAAATTTCGTGCAAAGGGGCACTCTGTTATAAAGGAATGCCCTTATTTTTATATTTAAATAAACAAACTTAATATAATTTAAAAAACCAATAAATAAAGAGGAGGCTGTATTATGCGTTTTGTTACGCGAACTTTAATTGCTATTTTAGTGTTATCAATTTTATTAACAGGGTGTGGCAAAAGCGCTAAAGACATATCGACGACAAACACCAATTCAAATGTCAAGCAGGTGCTACATTTAAGCCTTGCAAATGATCCACCTATGTTAGATCCACAAAGAGCAACAGATATGACATCATTTAAGATTTTAAATGCAGTATTAGAAGGATTAGTAAGAATAGATAAAGACGGAAAAGTGGAAAATGGCTCAGGTTTAGCCAAGGATTGGACAATCTCTCCGGACAAACTTATATATACCTTTCATTTAAAGGATAATATCAAGTGGAGTGATGGAAATCCTATAACAGCACAAGACTTTGAATATTCATGGAAAAGAGCATTAGATCCAAAGACTGCATCAGAATATGCTTATATTTTGTATCCTATTAAAAATGCAGAGAAATATAATTCAGGTAAAGCATCTGCTGATGATGTCGGTGTTAAAGCACTTGACTCTAAAACATTACAAGTTACACTCGAGATGCCTACACCATATTTTTTAGGGCTGACATCATTTATCACATATCTTCCTGTTGAGAAATCATTTGTAGAAAAAGTCGGTGATAAATTAGCATCAAGCCCAGATAATATGGTGTTTAGTGGACCCTTTAAATTAAAAGAATGGAACCATGAACAAAATCTAACATTGGTAAAAAACGAAAATTACTGGGACAAAAATAATGTTAAATTGAGTGAAATAGACCTTGATATAGTGAAAGACTTAAATACCTTGGCACAAAATTACGACACCGGAAAATATGACGAAATAGGTGTAACAGGTGATTATATTGACAAATATAAAGGACAAGTAAAATATGCTCCAAATGGCGAGGTTTATTTTGTAGCATTAAATAATACAAATCCGATATTTAAAAATGCAAATATTAGAAGGGCATTTAGTTTGGCGATAAATAGGAAAGAGCTTGCGGACAATGTACTTAAAGATGGTTCTTCACCAGCATATGGCATAGTTCCAAAGGGCATACCGGGTGAAAAAGACGAATACAGAAAAGAAGTTGGTGACCTATTTAGCGAGGATACAAATAAAGCGAAAGAATTATTAAATGAAGGCATGAAGGAACTTAATATAACAAAATTGCCTAAGATTACACTTTTAGCTAGTGATTCTGATTCCGGCAAAAAGTTAGCGCAGGCATTACAAGAGTTTTGGAAAAAGAACCTTGGAGTCGATGTCGAAATACAAAGTATGGCATTTAAAGTTAGGCTTCAAAGGCTTAAAAATAAACAATACGATATGGCTATAGATGATTGGATTGCAGACTACAATGATCCTATGACATTTCTTGACATGTGGGTTACAAATGGAGGAAATAATGACTCTGGTTTTTCAGATCCTGAATATGATAAATTAATAAACGAGGCTAAATCTACTCCAGATGCTAAATTGCGTATGGATGACATGAAGAAGGCTGAAAAAATCTTTATTGACGCAATGTCGGTTGCACCAATTTATTATTCATCAACATCGTATGTACAAAAGGATTATGTGAAAGGATATGTAAGACATCCGGTCGGCGTATCTGACGAATGGAAATGGGTATATATAGAAAAATAGGTTTTGAAAAATAATAAAAGGGATATAAAGTCAACTTATATCCCTTTTTTATTTTATTTCCAATTACAAAAACTTTTTTTTCATAAAGTATCATATAATAAGGAATAGTGCAGTGCCTCCAATGAACTTTATCTCATAAAAATTAGCTTCTTATTAAATTAAGAAAATTAATAAAAGACATTAAAAAGAGACGGTTTCATTTCGAACTGTTCCATTAATTAATATTTTTACTAATTCTTTATTTCTTTCTGCATGCCGCATAGCAACTTGTTCTTTGACATCTGATAATCTTTTACCGTAAAGTGGGTATTTTGAGAAGAAAAATATTGTTATAAAAATGGAAATGAGTGGGGTTAATGTTATAATAATTTTTATACCAAATAAAGCCGAAGGAGGCTGAGAATCGAATGGCAAATTTTCATTATATTCAGTCGTATTTAATATAAAACCTATTATAAGCCGACTGAGCAGATATTCCAAGTCTTATCATAAATCCATTGATGCCGAAGTATATGCCTTCTCTTCTAGCACCTGTTCTTAGTTCATCTTCATCAACAACATCAGAAATAAATACATCGAGGAGGAGTATTCCAGAAAGACCTATACCAAGAAAAGCTGTTGAAAGAACAGCAGATGTAAAAGTATTTGAGAACCAAAGCGGTATAAGTGCAACTGCATAAAACAGTGATGATATTATCAATTGTTATATTTAGATCCTTTTTTATTAGCAATCATACTCCAAAATCCTATGACAATCAATGCTACAACAAATGTAGAGCCAAGGAGCAACGATACTTTAAATCCACGAATACATAACAAAACTTATAATAAAGCAAAAGGATTATGAAAAGAAAAAAGCAAAATTAAAAGACTTAAAAACTTTTAGTAACCAATAAAAGTGGTTTAAAACTATATCACTTAAGAGAGGACATAAAACTACCTGAGCCACCTGAAGGGGTAGTATACAGGCATTTAGGTATTATGGAGCATAATGTATGCGATATATTGGTGCAAAGGATGAAAGGACGCAAGATGAGCTGGCCAGAAAAAGGAGTAAACAATTTGTCAAAGATGTTAGCATTAAAAGTAAGTGGGAAGCTTTATAATGTAATAGCCACGTACTTTAACGGAATATTACCAGAAGAAAAATTAAAAGAAATAAAAGAAGAAATTAAACTATCGGCAGCAGATTTAAATATATAGCCCAAAAAATCGAAAATATACCATGAACATAAGGGTAGAATGCCATTTGAAGGATGCTCAATGAAAAATTGTAGAAAAGTAATAAGAGAAATGCTAAGGAACAGGTGTATAAGTGAATTAAAAAATTATATAAATGAGGAAAATTACTAAAGAAGTTACAAGACGTATGAAGAATAATGCAAAAGAAATTGCATGAAAACTTATAACATACTAAACATTAGATGGATGATATTGACATAAAAGAATTTGCCAACAACTACTTGACACTAACAAAAATCAATAATGTGTTTCAATGTGTATTAATTTATGATATAATACCTTTTGTAGGGGGTATTTTTTATGAAGAGGATTGATAAGGTTTACGATAAGCTGAGAGAAATTTGTTTAAAACAATTAAAAAATGAAGGAAAAATATCAGGATGTTCTGCTATAGACTTAGCTAATGCACTTAACATACAGAGAACAAATGCGTCTAGTGATTTAAACAAGTTATTTAAGAATGGAAAAATAAATAAAATTGAAGGGAAACCTGTTCTATATAGTATAAAATTTGATGATTTGAATAAAAATGATGAGCTAATAGATAAAGATGTATTCAATAAGATAATAGGTTATAATTTAAGTCTTAAAAATGCTGTTCAACAAGCTAAAGCAGCCATAATGTATCCTCCACATGGCCTTCATACACTTATCTTGGGAGAGACAGGTACAGGTAAGTCAATGTTTGCTGAGATAATGTATGAATACGCTAAAGAGATAGGAAGGCTTAAGGCAAATGCACCGTTTATAACGTTTAATTGCGCAGATTATGCAAATAATCCGCAGCTTCTTATGGCACAGCTATTTGGAGTGAAAAAAGGGGCGTACACTGGTGCGGATAGAGACAAAGTTGGAATAGTAGAAAAAGCGGATAAAGGGATATTATTTCTCGATGAAGTCCATAGGCTGCCACCAGAAGGGCAAGAAATGTTGTTTTACTTAATCGACAAAGGGATGTTTAGACACTTAGGCGAAACAGATATACAGCATAAGGTAGATGTTCTTATAATATGTGCGACAACTGAAAATGTAGAATCCATACTTCTAAAGACATTTACTAGGCGTATTCCAATGGTGATAAATCTTCCATCATTGAAGGAAAGGACATATGATGAAAGATATGATATTATTAAAAGCTTTATAATAGAAGAAGCATCTGTCATTAAAAATGATATCCTTGTTACACCAAATGCCCTAAAAGCACTTTTATTGTATGATTGTCCAAATAATATTGGTCAATTAAAAAGTGACATTAAATTATGCTCCGCTAAAGCGTATCTTGGATTCATGATGAACAGGGATAATGATGTATGTATACACACAGAGGACCTTCCGCAGTATATAAGAAGAGGTCTTTTTAAGTATAAGGAAGAAAAAAATGATATAGATAAATTTATTAAAGATGATAAAATAAGATTTTCCACAGAACAAAAAACTGTTATTACATCGGATAACAGCAAGACATTTAATTTTTATGAAGCTCTAGAAGAAAAGAGAAGGTCTTTAGAGGAAAAGGGCATAAGTGAAAATGATATAAAGCTTATTATGAGTCTCGATATTGAAACATATTTAAAAAGATATATTAACGAAGCAAAAAGATATAATTTGGAAGAGCTTTATAAAGTTGTTGACAAAAGGATTGTCGATATTGTGGATAATTTTCTGAATCATGCAAGAAAAATATTAAAGAGGGATTTCAGTGAAAAAACTCTGTATGGACTTTCTATGCACGTTGCAAGCTCCATTGAGAGGATATTAAGCGGAAAGAAAATAGAAAATCATCAATTAGATGATATAAAAAGGATATACAGGGACGAATTTAAAGTTTCTAAGGAATTAAAAGATTCAATTGAGAAAGAGTTTAACATTGTCATACCAGAAGATGAAGTAGGTTTTATAACGATGTTTCTCTGCCTTGATATAAGGCAAGAAAAAGATGACGAAAAAGTAACTGTAATAGTTGCAATGCATGGAGAATCGACAGCTACGTCTATAACAGATGTTTCAAATAGATTGTTGGGAGAAAATTTTGTCATTGGGTACAATATGCCCCTCGATCAAAAACCTGAAATTGCGTTTAATAATTTATGCGATTTAATTAGGAAGACAAATAAAGGTAAAGGTGTACTGCTGCTTGTAG
Source organism: Thermoanaerobacterium sp. RBIITD (assembly GCF_900205865.1). Classification (NCBI taxonomy): domain Bacteria; kingdom Bacillati; phylum Bacillota; class Clostridia; order Thermoanaerobacterales; family Thermoanaerobacteraceae; genus Thermoanaerobacterium; species Thermoanaerobacterium sp. RBIITD. The sequence goes on along the minus strand of NZ_LT906662.1, from coordinate 862,119 downwards.
ATATGGGCTCATTAGTATTCTTTGGAGACATGGTCTACGAGAAAACAGGTATTCCAGTCAAGACGGTTGAAATGGCATCTACACCTATGGTGTTAGAAGCCGGAAGAAAAGCCTTATTAAATGCAACTCTTGATGAAGTATACGATTCTGCGTTAAATCTAAGTCCGTATATAGGAAGAATATATAAGGATAATTTTGAGATACAAAATGGTTTTAAAAATGACGTCATAATAACTGCTTGTATAACAGGCGAAGGTACTGCTTTAAAATTGAAATCTATTTTAGAAAAAAAACTTGATTTAAAATCAGCAGGAATTGATATCATACCTCTAAATATAGAGGATAAAAGAGAGTTTAAACGAAAACTGCAAAATATAAAAAGGGAGAAAAACATATTAGCTGTAGTAAGTGCTTTTGACCCAGGCGATGATACACTTAAATACATTTCAACTACTGATATATTTGACAATCGAAAATTATGTTCTTTAAAGGCTATGATTGATTCAAGAGACGCACTGGACACCATAAACAACATGAAAGAGATAATCGCAGAAAACGTAGATATTGATGCAGATAAATACATCAATGCTTTTAAAGAATTTTACCTAAACATCGCGGAAAACAAAGTAAGTCTCGACAACGATAAAATAATCGGGTTAATACTGCATCTGGCTTGTGCAATAGAACGTGTATTAAAAGGTGGAGAATTAATACGGATAAAAAATTGCAAATCAATCATAGAAGACAACGCATCAAAATACGAAATGATAAAAAATTCCATAAAACCTGTAAACGAAGCATTTAACGTGACTTTATCAGATGACGAATACGTTAGCATAATGATGATAGTTTTTTCACTTTAATACACATAAGTGTATTGATTACGGTTACAAGCGATACAGATTAATACACATAAACATTAATAAGTGAAAAGGCTTACTGATATTGCAATAACATACCTAATTTTAATTTGGCATGATTTTTGCATGAATAAAAAGCAAAGAAATCATTATTGAAATATTTTTGATAGTGATTTTGACTTAAGAAACATTACTTTTCTAAGAAAGCGAGGGATAATATATGGATGACGAAATCAGCTTGGTATCGATGACAATCATTGCAAACTCAGGAGATGCACGTTCTTTTGCATTTCAAGCATTAAATGAAGCTAAAGCAGGAAATTTTGAGAAAGCGGAAGAATTATTATCTAAATCAGAAGAAGTAGCACATGTAGCTCACAAAGCTCAAACTGAGTTGCTATTTAAGGAGGCTAACGGCGAGAAACAAGAAATTAATGTATTGCTTGTGCATGCGCAAGACCATTTTATGACAAGTATGCTTGCGTACGAACTTATTAAAGAAATTATATTCCTTTACAAAAAACTATATAGTTATGAAAAGGTAAAGTAATTAACTATTCAAAAATATCATGATAAATATGTTTATAGATGACAAATATTAAAAAATTTGTAAGTTAGTAAAAAGGAGGAGAAAAGTATGAAAATTTTATTAGTATGCGCTGGCGGGATGTCAACAAGCATTTTAATGAAAAAGATGGAGAGCTATTGGAAGCAGGCTGGGGAAGAACTTGATATTAAGGCAGTAGGATTGGGAGAGTATCAAGATGTATATCAAAATTATGATATAATTCTAGTTGGTCCTCAAGTATCATATCGTTTACAAGAAATAAAAGAAAATACAGGTTTGCCATGTGCTGCAATTCCATCATTTGATTATGCTGTTGGAAACTGCCCTAATATTATGAAGTTAGCTAAAGACCTATATTCAAAAAAATAGATTAAATTTGAAGCAAAAAAAGAAAAAGACATGCACAATATAAAATTATCATAAAAAACGTAAAATGGTTATTAAAAGCTTGTTTTATAAGGATACCTCCTATGTCTCCTATGTGTTAATATAACACATTATATATTAAATGTCAAAATTGGAGGTTAATCGGTTTGTGTCAAGTAGTTGTTGGCAAATTTTTTTCTTCAAATTTTATCCGCATAATGTTTAATGTATTGTGAATTTTCGTGCAATTGTTTTTACTCCATTCTTATCTTCATATTGCGCCTTTTATATGACTTTTAATTCACTTAAACATTTGTATCTGAGTATTTCTCTTATTGCTTTTCGACTGTTTGTCATTGCACAACCTTCAAACGGCATACCGCCTCTTTGTATGCGATATGTTTTTGCTTTTTTCTGCTTTTTGTTTACATCCGCTGCTGATAGTTTTATTTCTTCTTTTATCTCTGTTAATTTTTCTTTTGATATTATAACATTGAAGTATGTTTCTACTACACTATAAAGTTTTCCACTTGTCTTTAAGGCTAATATCTTTGCTAAATTGTTTGCACCTTTTTCTGTCCAACTCATTTTTCCTGCATTCATTCTGCTTGCTAATGTGTCAAATATATTGTTTTCCATTGTTCCTAAATGTTTGTATTCTATTCCTTCTGGGGCTTCTGGTATTTTTATTTCTTCTCTCTTTTGGTATGGTTTTATCCCTTCTTTATTGGCTACTAAATAGCTATATAGTTTTTCTAATTTCTTCATTTGCTTTTCATCATCTTTTTGCTCTATCATTAATTTTGCTATGTATTCTAGGCTTTCTTCTGCTTTTCCTTCATCTAGCATTTTCATTAATTTGCGGGCATCTTTTTTGTTCTCTACATTCCTTATTACTGCTTGGCTTTTATGAAATGGATCTAATTGAAAATATACTCCTTCTTCTCCCAAGCTTTCTTTAATCCAACTTGCTCCATCCCCATTTATTATCTTTATTTCTATTTCGTCTATGTTGTATTCTTTTGCTATCGTTGCATCTACTAATTCTTTAAATTCTTTGCTGCTTGCAAATCCTGCACATGCTATTTTATTATGTGTTATATATTCATTACTTCCTGGGCTTCTTTTTACCCATCCGTCGTATGCTACTGCTAATTTTATTTCTTTCTTCCCTCTGCTTTTTTTGCCTTTTGGTCTATCTTTGCCTTGCATAGATAACCATAATCCATCCATTTCTTGAAATAACATTTTTGTTTCTTTTTCTCCTCTTAATTTGTTTTCTTTGAATAGTTTTATATCTTGTTTTTCTAATTCCGCTATTTTCTCTCCAATCTTTTGTATTATATTCCATGCAGTTGTATGGCTTATGCTTTGATTTGTTAATGATTCTATATTTTTCGCTGCTTCTCTATATGATATTTCTGTTACATTTTCTACAACTTTTTCAATAAGATTTGTTGATATATGCCCTATTGTATCCATTTTTAAATACTCATCTAAAAGATAAACATATTCCTTTTTACCTTCACTATTTATATGTCCATAAATTCTTTTATCAAATTCAACAGTGCCCATAATTGTCTTTACGTTTGTATGCTTTTTACCTTTACACCTATATTCTTTTTTGTCCCTTTTTTCTAGTAGCATATCATCTATTTTCATAAGGATTTGAGCCATTATTTTACAAGCTTCTTCGCAGACTAATTTGTAAATTTCTACTTCTAAATCCTTGAAATTTATTTCATTTTCGTTTAAACTTATTTCTAGCATGTAATCACCTCTATAACGCTTTTTTGTTTTTTCTATTTAAACATTATAGCGGATGATTCATGTGAATGGAAGGTATCTTTTGGATGCCTTCCTTTTTCTATTTTTTACCGCCTACTAAAATTATACACTAAGGGTTAATCCTTTATAAATATAGTAAAACCCGTGTTTAAATTATTATAGGGTTTTACAAATGCAAAAATAAATTATATGAAAAGGAGTGGTATAATGGAACATTTATTAGAAAGCAAATTTATGATTAAACTTCAGGACTTTGGCCAAAAGCTAGGACGAAATAAGTTTTTAACTGCATTACAAGGTGCCATGATGTCGTTAACGGGTATTATCATGGTTGGTGCTATATTCCAAATTCTTTCTGCGGTAGGCAGCGAAAGCATGTTAAACCTTTTTAGCACAAAGAGTAAAATTTATTCAATTCTCTATCTACCGTATCAATTCACAATGAATTCTTTATCATTGTGGGTTGTTGCAATACTAGCATATAATTATGCTAAAAATTTAAAAATGAAATCCCCTATAATGAATGCTGTTGATGCATTGGTAAGCTTTCTATTGGTATCTGGAACTTTAATTACAAATAAACAAGGAATTACAGGCATTGATATGACTTATCTTGGTGCTCAAGGCATGTTTATTGGTTTTGCGGTTGTGTTTATATCTGTGCATATTGAAAAATTCTGTGCTGATAAGAATATTCGCATAAAAATGCCTGATGTTGTACCTCAATTCCTACAAGACGGTTTTGCATCAATTTTACCATTATTATTTAGTGTTATTTTCTTCTTGACAGTTTCTACGATTGTTTCAGCAGCTACTGGAGGAGCTTACAATGTGCCTTCTGGATTTATGAAAGTATTAGGAATTCCATTAAATGTTTTGATTTCAGTTCCAGGTATGTTTATCCTCGGCATTTTTGCCGCATTGTTATGGTGCTTTGGAATTCATGGCAGCATGATTGTATTCTCAGTAGTTTTTCCTTTACTTATTCAGGCAGCAGTTTCAAATGCTGCGTTACATCAAGCTGGTAAACCATTGGTATTCTATCCTGTTGTATTATTTGGTGCAATATCAATTGCTGGTGGTACAGGCAATACTTTACCGCTTGTGCTAATGGGATTAAAATCAAAATCGAAACAAATCTGTGCTGTTTCAAAAATTGCCCTTGTTCCTGGATGGTTTAATATTAACGAACCTGTTACATTTGGTATGCCAATAATGTACAATCCTATTCTTTGCATTCCATATGTATTAAATATCCCTGTTGTTATGCTTTGCACATATCTTGGGTATAAATTTGGCTTCTTACAACCTCAATGGATACCTATATTTTCTTTGCTTCCGATGGGGTTTGGCAATTATCTGGGGACATTAAGATGGCAAAATGCAATTTGGGATTATTTAATGTTGATTCCTTCTGCGATTGTTTGGTATCCATTCTTTAAGATTTATGAGAGGCAATTAGTTGCTAAAGAAAAAGCTGCTGCTTTAGAAGAAGCAAAATACGAATAGGAAGAAATAACTTTAAATAAAAGATAGGAGGATTGTTATAATGAAAGGTTTTCCTAAGAATTTTTTATGGGGTGGCGCAACTGCTGCCAATCAGTATGAAGGTGGATGGAATGAAGGAGGGAAGGGCATCAACACAGCAGACGTTATGACAGCAGGTTCTATTACGGTTCCTCGTCGAGTGACTTATAGAAATGTAAAAACTGGTGAAACGGGTTCAGAGGTTGCTTTTGGAGATGTAAAATTCCCTAAAGATTGTATTCCTGCAGTAATTGATGGTGAATACTATCCAAGCCATGTTGCAAGTGATTTTTATCATCGATATAAAGAAGACATCGCATATATGGGCGAAATGGGCTTTAAGACCTTTCGTTTAAGTATGAATTGGGCACGTATTTTCCCAAATGGCGATGATGCAGAGCCTAATAAAGAGGGTTTGAAATTTTATGACGCAGTTTTTGATGAATGTGCAAAATATGGCATTGAACCACTTGTGACATTATCACATTTTGAGACACCTATTCAATTAACAATTAAATATGGCGGCTGGTCAAATAGAAAATGTATAGATTTATTTGAAAATTATGCAAAAACTGTTTTTAAACATTATGAAGGAAAAGTAAAGTACTGGCTAACCTTTAACGAAATTAATTGTATGGAGTTCGCACCGTTTGTTGCAGGTGGATTGTCTGATCCATCACCTCAAAACAAAGCACAAGCAGCTCACAATCAATTTGTTGCAAGTGCAAAGGCTGTAAAAGCTGCACATGAAATTAATGAAAATATAAAAGTAGGACAAATGCTGGCGTATCCGCCAATTTATGCTTATACATGTGATCCTAATGATCAATTAAAGGTTATGGAAATGACTCAGACAACATTATTCTATTCAGATGTACAGACAGGCGGACATTATCCAGCTTATCGGTTGAAAAAATATGAAAGAGAAGGTATTGTACTGGATACAGAACCTGAAGATTTTGAGCTTATTGAAAGGTATACAGCCGATTTTTTAAGTTTCTCTTGTTATGGTTCGACTACAGTTACAACACATGAAGAAGTTGACAAAAGCGGCGGTAATTTTATGATGGGAGTAAAAAACCCATATTTAGAGACAAATGCATGGGGATGGGCTACTGATCCAGCATGTTTAAGAATTGCATTAAATACTTTATATGATCGTTACCATAAACCTTTATGGATTGTAGAAAATGGCATTGGATGGGATGATAAAAAAGAGAAAGATGGAAGCATACATGATACTTACCGTATCGATTATTTGCGCAAAAATATTAAATCAATGAGAGATGCTATAAATATTGATGGTGTTGATTTGATGGGATATACGATGTGGGGATGCATTGACTTGGTTTCTGCTTCAACTGGAGAAATGAAGAAACGGTATGGATTTGTTTATGTTGATCGTGATGATTTGGGAAATGGAACATTGGAAAGAAGCAAGAAAGATAGTTTCTATTGGTACAAAAAGGTGATTGAAACAAATGGGGAAGATTTAGATTAATTGGAAAAGCTGATTATTGTATATTTATATTGAGAAAGGAGATTTACAATGAATCACTCAAAATTAAAACCATTTCCAAAAGACTTTTTATGGGGAGCATCCACATCAGCATATCAAGTAGAAGGGGCATGGAATGAAGACGGAAAAGGACCATCTGTCATTGATATGGGAAAGCATCCTGAGGGAACATCAGATTTTAAAGTAGCTAGTGATCATTATCATCGATATAAAAAAGATATAGCTTTATTTGCAGAAATGGGTCTTAAAGCTTATCGCTTTTCTATTGCATGGACAAGAATTTATCCGAAAGGCACAGGGGAAATAAATGAAAAAGGTATTGCATTCTATAACGATTTAATTAATGAATTGCTATCACATAATATTGAACCTATTGTCACAATGTACCACTTTGATTTGCCATATGCATTGCAAGAAAAGGGCGGTTGGTCAAATAGAGATACGATAGATGCTTATGAGAACTACGCTAAAACTTTATTTAAATATTTTGGCGATCGCGTCAAATATTGGTTAACAATTAATGAACAAAATATGATGATTTTATACGGAGCAGTTCTTGGAACTGTTGATTCTAAAATAGAAAATCCACAAAAAGAATTGTATCAGCAGAACCACCATATGCTTTTGGCCCAGGCAAAAGCGATGAAACTATGCCATGAAATGTGTCCAAATGCAAAAATTGGTCCTGCGCCAAATATCATATCAATCTATCCCGCTAGTTCTAAGCCTGAAGATGTATTAGCTGCTTCAAACTTCTCGTCAATTCGCAACTGGCTGTACTTAGATGCAGCTGTGTTTGGGCGATACAATAGTATAGCATGGAACTATATGGAGGAGAAAGGATATACACCGATAATTCAAGAAGGAGATATGGAAATCTTAAAAAGTGGAAAGCCTGACTTTATCGCATTTAACTATTACTCAACATCAACTGTAGCTGAGAGTAAGAATGATCCTTCCGATAAAAATTCCACAGGAGATCAGCAGATTGCAATTGGAGAACCTGGAGTATACAGAGGAGTTTCTAATCCGTATTTAGAAAAAACAGAATTCGGATGGGAAATTGATCCTATAGGTTTTCGCAGTACATTGCGAGAATTAAATGAAAGATATAATTTGCCTTTATTAGTAACAGAAAATGGCTTAGGTGCTTATGACAAGTTAGAGGAAGGCGATGTAGTAAATGATGATTACAGGATTGATTTCTTACGTAAGCATATAGAACAAGCTAAGCTAGCGATTACTGATGGTGTAAACTTAATAGGATATTGTCCTTGGTCAGCTATTGACCTTGTCAGCACACATCAAGGATTTAGCAAGCGTTATGGCTTTATCTATGTCAATAGAGACGAATTTGATTTAAAGGACTTAAGAAGGATAAAGAAAAAGAGTTTTTATTGGTACAAAAATGTTATAGAATCTAATGGAGATAAGCTATAATTATTTGTAAACTTAAATAATTAATAAATAGAAAGAGGAGATGTATAATGAAAATATTGTTAATGTGCGCAGCAGGTATGTCAACAAGTTTACTTGTAAATAAGATGAAAAAATATGCTAGAGAAAGTGGATATGCTGATAACAATAGATAGTGAACCTATTGAAAATTTAGAAAAATATGTTGATAATTATGATGTATTTTTGTTAGGACCACAAGTCAAATACAAAGAAAAATGGGCAAAAAAGATAATAGAGTCTAAAGGTAAAAAATGTACAACTATACCAATACAAGTATATGGTTTGGTTGATGGTAAAAAAACATTGGAACTTGCTTTGCAGCTTTTAAAATGAATGGAGGCGTAAATATGGATTTTGAACAAATTGTATTTACAATAATTTCGCATGCAGGTAATGCTAGGAGTTTATGTTTTGAGGCATTAAAATGTGCAAGAGAAGGAAATATACTTGGAGCTGAAAATTATATAAAAAATGCAAGTGAAGAACTACTAGAAGCTCACCATATACAAACAGATATGATACAAAAAGAAGCATCTGGCGATAAACAAGAAGTTACACTTTTATTGATGCACGCAGAAGATCATCTAATGACAGCAATTCTTGCTAAAGAATTGATTACAGAGATGATTGAAATTTATAAAACACTAAATAATAAGAAGGAGAATTCTTTAAATGCCTAAAAAGGGTTTAAAAATATCTACAATAGGAGGAGGTTCTAGCTATACACCTGAATTAATAGAGGGTTTTATAAAAAGATATGATGAATTACCCGTAAAAGATTTATATTTAGTGGATATAGAAGAGGGGAAAGAGAAACTAGAGATAGTAGGAAATCTTGCAAAGCGCATGGTTGAAAAAGCAGGCGTGGATATAAATATTCATTTAACTCTAGATAGGCGTGAAGCAATAAAAGATGCAGACTTTGTAACTACACAGTTTAGGGTTGGACTTTTAGATGCACGAATCAGAGATGAGAAAATACCTTTAAAATATGATGTAATAGGACAGGAGACGACAGGTCCCGGCGGATTTGCAAAGGCTCAGAGGACAATACCGGTCATACTTGATATATGTGAAGACATAGAAGAACTATCTCCAGATGCATGGCTTATTAACTTTACAAATCCTTCAGGTATAATTACAGAAACGGTTTTAAAACATACAAATGTAAAAGCAATTGGACTTTGCAATGTTCCAATAGGTATGGTATATGGCGTTGCAGAAATGTTAGATGTAGATGTAGAAAGAGTATCGATAGATTTTGCAGGGCTTAATCATCTTGTATGGGGTACACATGTGTATTTAGATGGTGAAGACATCACAGAAAAATTAATAGACAGTTTTGCTGGAGGTAAGTCAATGTCGATGAAAAATGTGCCTGACTTACCATGGGAGCCAGAGTTTATTAAATCGCTTGGCATGTATCCGTGTCCATATCATAGGTATTATTATTTAACTGATAAAATGTTGGAAGAAGAAAAGAAAGATGCAGCGACGGTAGGGACAAGAGGTGAACAGGTAAAAAAACTTGAAAAAGAATTATTTGAATTATATAAAGATCCGAACCTCAATATAAAGCCGCCACAACTTGAAAAAAGAGGCGGTGCACATTACTCTGATGCTGCGTGTTCGCTTATAAGTTCTATATACAACAACAAAAAAGATATACAAGTAGTTAACGTAAAAAACAATGGAACAATTTTAGATCTGCCTGATGATGTAGTAATAGAAACAAATGCGGTGATAGATAGAAATGGTGCACATCCAATAAATATAGGTCATGTGCCGACAAAGATAAGAGGATTAATGCAGTCTGTTAAGGCGTATGAGGAATTAACAATCGAAGCTGGTGTGACAGGCGATTACTATACTGCACTTCAAGCTTTAACAATACATCCTTTAGTTCCATCATTAACCGTAGCTAAAAAAATACTCGATGATATTATTAGAGAGAACATATATTACTTGCCGCAATATAAATGAAATAAGTAAATTTTAATTCAATACTCAATATGACTCTTACAAATAAATACCTCGAAGGCATAGGTTACAAGAGTTTATCAAAAAGATATCTAATTGTACATTAAATCTTAATGAACTGCTGTATACCGAACGGTACGTACGGTGGTGTGAGAGGACGCTGAATGAAATAATTATTCAGCTCCTACTCGATAATTTCATAATTACAAAAACTTTTCTTTTCATAATTTCTATACAACAAGTATCCTAATAATGAGGAATAGTGCAGTGCCTCTAACATAAAAACGAAGAATAATGCTATATTATTGCACAAAATCCCAACCGGTGGCATCCATACAAATATAAATGCGAGGACAAAAGGAATAGTGCAAAGAGGATAATATGGAATTCTCCTTTCCCATTTATGTCTTGTATTGTTGGAAATCTGACCTATTTCTTAAGAAAAATATTGTCATAAGATTGCCCGAAGGAATTATACCTGCCATAGCCAATTCTTTTATATCACTTTTGCCAGTTGCAGCTGTTATATTGTTAATATGGTTTATTCAAGTATCAATTGGCTCTGATATTACTAAATTTTTACAAATAATTTTTAGCCTTTTAGTATTTGGATTAAACACAATATGGGGATTATGTATTCATGTATTAATAATGTGTTTATTATGGACAGTAGGGATTCATGAACGACTTTATTGGATTCTGTTGTAGAGGTGTGCTTTTATTTGATAAAATATAATCAAATAAAAAAATTCAATAATGTTTTAATAAAAGAACTATTAAGGAGCTAATAAAATGAATATAGGAGTATCAATATATTCAAATGAAGAATTTACTTTAGAGAATAATATGAAATATATAAGATTAGCAAAAGAAAATGGTGTAGAAAAAGTATTTACATCACTCAATATGCTAGAAATAAATTATAAAGAAAAATTAAAAAAAATAAAAAAGCTAATAAAGTATATAAAATCATTTAATATGCAAATAACAGTAGATATATCTCCTAAAATTTTAAATATTGTTGGTTCGACTTATGATAATTTATCTGCATTTTACGAATTAGGATTTGATTACCTCAGGCTCGATTATGGATTTTTACCAAATGAAATTGCTATAATGACTAAAAATAAATTTAATATTGGAATTGAATTAAATGCAAGTACTATAAAGAAAGAATTAATCGAGGATTTAATAAAGAAAGGAGCAAATATAAGAAATCTAAGAACATGTCATAATTTTTATCCAAAACCATATACTGGTCTGTCATATAGGTTTTTCGTAGAACAGACAAAGATGATTAAAGGATATGGATTAAAGGTATCTGCATTCATACCGTCGCAGAAAGGCAAAAGAGGACCAATATATGAAGGTTTACCAACAATCGAGAATCATAGAAATTTAAATCCTGAAATAGCTGCAAAATATTTTATATATTCTGGATTAGTTGATGATATATATTTTGGGGATGCATATGCTCACGAAGATGAAATAAAATCAGTGACTTCGATTGATAAAAATGTAATTGAATTAAAGATTATTACTTACGATTGCTTGTCTGAAATTGAAAAAAATATAATATTTAATACCATTCATACGAATAGACTCGATGCATCTGAATATGTAGTAAGATCAAAAGAATCAAGAATGTGTTTTAAAAATACTTCAGAAATATATGCTCATAATTGCATAGGAAGAGAAAAATACAGTGTTACTATAGACAATAATGGCTTTAAGAGATACTCGGGTGAACTAAATATATGTATGTCGAATATGTCAAAGGATAATAGAGTTAATGTAGTTGGTTATATACCTGATGATGAGCATATTCTGGTTGATTTAATTAAACCAGGAACAAAATTTAGGTTTAAAAAAATTTGAAAGATTAAGCATTTTATATTTTTAATGGAGTATAAGAAAAAAATTCGACAATTTAGACTAGAAGAAGTTCTAAACGAGAAAAATGCTGATTAATAAGTATATGATTTAGTTATTAAGCGGTTTGAGTTTACTTATGAATTGGTGTGGAAATTGATGAAAGTATTTATAAAATATGAATGTGGTGAAGATATTAGGTTTCCGAGAGAAATATTCATAGAAGCTATTACAACAGGAATTGTTGAGGATGGTGGAATTAAATAGATATTGATGATGTTGTAGGTATTTGTAAAGTAGATATAAAAGTAGATATAATAAGATGTTAACAAATGGCATAAAAAAAGCTTCTTGAAAACATCTAAAAAGAAGGTGTAGTTATATATAGTAAGCAAAACCGATAAAGGTGAGAAAATTTGCATAGAATACTTGACAAGCTTACAATATTATTATATAATCAAATTAAATAAATTAAATAAATTTTTATGAGCGATGGCGCCCTAAAACGTTGGTATGTTTTAAGGCGTTTTTATTTTATCTATTACGAAAAAAAACTACAAAAAAATTTAAATAATAAGAAGGATTTTTACAAAATGTGTCGAATATCTATTATATAGATAAAATGTTTACAAAATGTAAAGGGTGGTATATATGCAAGACATTTTAATGGCCATTAAAGAACTTGGACCATCTTACAAACCATCAGAAGAAAAGATTGCAAAATACATCATGGAAAATGTTGCAACTGTGACAGAACTAACGATTAATGAGCTTGCAAAGGCTTGTGATACAAGTGAAGCAAGCATAGTCAGATTTTGCAGGACAATTGGGCTAAAAGGGTTTCAAGAGCTAAAAATTCGCATAGCAGCATCTTTATCCAAACAGGCAAAAAAGCTTGATGGCGGTATTACAGATGACGATAATATTGCAGATGTTATTCAAAAAATAGCGAATTTTAACAAACAGGCAATTGATAGTACTATCTCTTTGCTTGACGTTGATAGTATTAATGATGCTGTTGAGGCATTGTCAAATGCAAAGAAAATAGACTTTTATGGTGTTGCTGCATCGGGTATTGTTGCATATGATGCAATGCTCAAATTCCTGAGGATTAATATACCATGTACAGCATATCAAGATACACATGTTCAACTAACATCGGCAGCAAACTTAGAGAAAGGTGATGTAGCATTTGGGATTTCATATTCTGGCTGCACTAAAGAAATAGTAGAGGCAATAAAAGTAGCTAAAAATTCAGGTGCAACAACTATTAGTTTGAGCAAACTTGGACAATTTCCTCTTATTAAAGTAGCAGATATTAATCTCTTTGTATCATCTGAAGAAGCGATGTTTAGGTCTGCTGCCATGGCGTCAAGAATTGCACAATTAAGTGTTATTGACATACTATTTATACTTGTCGCAAGGAAAAAATACAATGATGTTGTAAAATATCTTGAGAATACCAGCGAAGTACTATCAATGCGAAAGACATATAAGTAAATTTACTTTCTTCCATGAAAGGGCTGATGTAATGAATCTTGAAAAATTAATAACTGAGGGTAGAAACCCAGATACTATGGATATTGATAAACTTGATACCATAGATATGCTAAAAAAGATAAATAATGAAGATAAAAAAGTTGCAATAGCTGTAGAAAAAGTAGTACCTGATATTGCTAAGGCAGTCGATGGTATTGTTGAGAGGATGAAAAGAGGGGGACGGCTTATATATATAGGGGCTGGTACAAGCGGGAGGCTCGGTATTTTAGATGCATCTGAATGTCCACCAACATATGGCACAGATCCTAATCTTGTTGTTGGAATAATAGCAGGTGGAGATAAAGCTATTAGAAATGCAGTGGAAGGTGCCGAAGATAACAAAGACGCTGGAAAGCAGGATTTGATAAACATAAATTTAACTGCAAATGATTCAGTTGTTGGAATAGCCGCAAGTGGAAGAACGCCATATGTAATAGGCGCTTTAGAGTATTGCAAAATGGTTGGCACATTTACAATAGGTTTATCGTGTAATCCAGAGGCAGGTTTTTCAGATGTAGTTGATGTTATGATAACACCTGTTGTAGGGCCAGAGGTGATAATGGGATCAACGAGAATGAAGGCAGGTACAGCACAGAAGCTAGTTTTAAATATGCTATCAACATGTACAATGATTAAACTTGGCAAAGTTTATAGCAATTTGATGGTGGATGTACAGGCAAATAATGAAAAATTATTAGAAAGGGCAAAAAGAATTGTTAAACTTGCAACAGGAGAGGATGATGAAATAATAAAAAAAACTTTACAAAAAACACACTACAATGTTAAACTTACAATTTTAATGATAGTAACTGGTCTTGATATGATGAAAGCCCAGGAACTTTTAAAATTGTCAGATGGATATATAGCTAAGGCAATTAAACTTAGTGAAAGGTGGTGATTTGAAAGATAATGTTGGTTTTTAAGTTTAATTGAGTTGTTAATGGATGTAAAGTTTTACTATATTTAATCATGTCAATAACCGGATATCCGGTTAAATAATATAAGGGGGTTTAAAAATGAAGTTAAAAAAAATATTAGCAATTCTATTAGCTATGGCGATGATAGCATCAATACTTGCAGGTTGCTCAAAGACATCAGAAAACTCGCAGGGGGGTACAACATCGACAAAGAAGGACATTGTTAAGGTATGGACATTTCCAGTAGAAAAAGATTATGTGCAAAACTTTGAAAAAATAAAGGCAGATTTTGAAAGCAAAAATCCTAATATAGAGATACAGAGAGAAGACCTATCATGGGCAGAAGGTGTAACAAAATTTGATACAGCTATAAATGCAGGTGACCCACCAGATTTAATGTTTGTAGTACCATCAGCAAAATATGTTCAAACAGGTCTTGCTGTTCCCATTGATAAATACATAGACAAAAAAGCACTAAGTGATTATTATCCAACAGGGTTAGAATACATGAAAGTCGGAGGTAAACTTTACGGATTACCACTTTACATGAAAATCCATACGATTGCTGGAAATAAAAAGCTTCTTGAAGAAGCTGGCATTGATTGGAAGAAGATTCAAGAAAATGGATGGACATGGGATGAATTTAAAGAAGCTGCTAAAAAAGGAACGAAAATAAATGCAGATGGAAAGAAGCAATATGGGTTTGTATTCCATGGTGCTGGTACTGATATTACAGAACTATTAGATCATATGAATGCAAATAATGGTTTGCCATATATAATGGACAAGAATGGTAAATTCATGTATACAGATCCTAAATTCTTAGAGACATTGAAATTTATAAAATCAATGATAGATGAAGGAATTATGCCGAAAGAATCGAATCAGATCACACCACAGAAGAGAATGGAGTATTTCTACACAGAGCAGGCAATGATAATTGGAAAAGCAATGCCATATTATGAAGTTGTTATAGGTGATAACAATAAAAAAGTACAAGATAAGACAGCACCTGCCGGACAAAAAGAAGTTGATTTTGTATTACTTCCCGAGCCACATGCACAAGGACAAAAAGCTGTTACTATTGGTGGTGTTGATGGCTATTCAATGTACAAACAAAAGAACTACAGCGGCCCTGTAAGTCAAGAACAGCATTTAAAGAACGTAGCAAAAGTACTTGTTGCCCTGACATCAGGCGAAGCAGGTGTATCTGCGAAAGTCCTCTGCTTACCACAAGTTACTAAATCAGGTGACGCAATGTGGAAAGATAAATACACGATGAAACCAGAAAATAAGGCAGAAGTTGATAGATTATTTAAGAATGTATTACCACCTGTACAAATCGATCCAGCAAAAGCACAAAAAGCTCAAAAATTATATGATCAGGTAATTAAGGCAGAATATCCAGCATTACTAGGCGGTGATATTACACCAGATAAGATGTATCAAGATGTAAAGAATGCTGCACAGGAAATGTTAGGCGAATGATATTAATAGCTTAAGGGCGTAAGCCCTTAAGCTGAATATTAATATAAGGGGAGTTTATTATGCAAAATATTATTAGATATCCCGCGAAATCGGAAAAAGTTAAGCAATTTATAATAGACTATGGATGGTGCTATATTTTTATTGCGCTTCCAGTTTTATTATTTCTTACATTTACACTATATCCTCTATTAAGAGCTTTTATTATGAGCTTTCAACAATATCAGGTAATGGGATCACAATGGATTGGATTTGAAAATTATGCGCGAATATTAAGAAGCAAATTGTTTTTAAAGGCGCTTTATAATACATTTATTTATACTGTAGGTACAGTACCGGTTAATATTATGATATCATTAGGACTTGCACTTTTAATATTTCAACTTGGCAAAAAGGCACAGACATTTTTTAAGGCATCATTTTATCTTCCCGCAGTTGCCTCAGGTGTTACAATGTCTTTAGTATGGCTAATTATGTATGATCCTACACCAGACGGATTATTAAACAAAGTTATTCACTTATTTGGCATGCCAAATATTAATTGGCTTGGAAGAATGGATATCGCGTTATTTTCATTAATGCTTATGACATTTATAGGTGGCCATGGTAGTGGAATAATTCTATATCTCGCTTCACTTGGAGGTATTCCAAAAACGATATATGAAGCAGCAGAAATAGATGCCGCAAGCACATGGTCAAAATTTAGAAATATAACATGGCCATTATTAAAGCCAACTACATTATATATGTTTGTAACAGGGATAATTGGATCATCTCAAGTATTTATGACAGCATATCTTATGACAAGTGGTGGACCGAACCATGCTACAACAACAATAGCATATCTTATATATCAAGATGCATTTGAATATTTTGACTTTGGCTTTGCAGCGGCAGAGTCTTTCGTATTGGCAATAATTATTGTTGGTGTTTCAATCTTGCAGTTTAAATATCTTGGCTCTGACGTTGAGTATTAGGAGGAATTTTTATGAATACTTCTGTTGAATTAATTAAAAAAGATAATGAAATTCCTATATTTAAAGAGAAAAAGGGTACTTCTTTTTACGTGAAAAGAACATTGATATATACTTTGTTAATATTGTGGTCAATATTTACAATATTTCCTCTATATTGGATGATTACATCATCTTTTATGGATCCAAATTTATCAGCTAACATGACATTTAGTATTATACCGAAAGAATTCACCTTAGCCTCATATAAATACTTTTTTACATTCAACAAGTATGTTATGAGATGGCTTTTTAATTCACTTTTTATAGCATCGGTTATTACTCTATCGAATGTATTATTTGCATCTATGGCAGGTTACGCATTTTCTAAACTCAGATTTCCAGGAAGAAATACTATATTTTGGATATTGATGTGTGCAATAATGATACCGGGACAAGTAACTTTGATACCATTATATGTTCTTGTTGTAAATGTATTTAATTTGTCTGATACGTATTTTGCAATTATTTTACCGAGCCTTGTTTCTATATACAATATATTTCTTATGAAACAATACATGACATCAATACCTTCTACATTGATTGATGCAGCAAGAATTGATGCATGTACGGAATTTGGAATATATAGAAAAGTCATATTACCACTTGCAAAACCTGGTTTAGCAGTAATGGGTATTTTTACATTTGTTGGACAATGGAATGATTTTTTCTGGCCATTTCTTGTTACAAAGACAAGTGCAATGAGGACAATACAGGTTGGTCTTACATCATTTAAGTTTGCGGACAGTACACAATATGGACCAATGATGGCAGGCGCTGTGATTGCATCAATACCAATGTTTATACTATTCTTTGCATTACAAAAGTATTTCTTACAAGGTATTACTATTGGAGCAATAAAGGGATGAGGAGGACAAATATATGGCTAAGATCATATTTGAACATGTAACAAAAGAATTTATTGATGAAAAAAGAGGGAAAGTTAAAGCTGTTAATGATGCTAATTTTACAATAAATGATAAAGAGTTTATGGTATTTGTAGGGCCATCAGGTTGCGGTAAGACTACATCGTTGAGGATGATAGCAGGTCTTGAAAAACAGACAATGGGGAATATATATATAGGTGATAGACTTGTGAATAACTTGCATCCAAAGGAAAGGGATATTGCGATGGTATTCCAGGATTATGCATTGTATCCCCACATGACAGTTTATGAAAACTTATCATTTGGATTGAAGAATTTAAAAGTGCCTAAAAAGGAAATCGACGAGAAAGTAAAAAAAGCGTCAGAAATACTTGGTATTGGGGATCTACTTGACCGCAAGCCGAGAGAACTATCAGGTGGACAAAGGCAAAGGGTCGCTGTTGGCCGTGCCATAGTCAGGAATCCTAAGGTTTTTCTCTTCGACGAGCCATTATCAAATCTTGATGCAAAGTTAAGGGTACAAATGAGGGTAGAAATTGCGGAGCTTCACAAAAAGCTTCAGACAACAATAGTCTATGTAACACATGATCAAGTTGAAGCGATGACACTGGGACAACGAATTGTTGTTATGAATAAAGGTGTAATACAGCAAATTGCAACACCTGACGAACTTTATAATAGACCTGTAAATATATTTGTTGCAGGATTTATCGGTGCACCATCTATGAATTTTATAAATTGCAAGATAGATGATGGTAAAATAGTAATAAATAACACAGTATTAAATTTACCTGATAAATACAAAAAAATAATATCAAACATAAATAGAAAAGAATTAATTCTTGGCATAAGGCCTGAAGATATTTACGATGCAAATTTAGTACAGAATGTAAAAAACAGAGCAGAAATTGATGCATATGTGAAAGTTGTAGAGAAGTTGGGTTCTGAAAATCTCTTATACTTTGATAAATATGGTACAACTATTACGGCAAAAGTTGATCCACAAAGCAGAATTACTTCTGGTGACGACGCGAAAATAGTATTTAATATGGATAAGATATATTTGTTTGATAAAGCTACTGGAAATACATTGTTGTAAAACTATATCATGTATTTAAAATTCATAAAAAATATTAGGTATGGAGGAATAAAGATTGAATAGTCTTAGCAATGTACTTGTAAAAAGCGGCCATGATATTTATGAAAATATAATTAATGTAGTTTTAATAAGTATTATGTGGTTTATATTGATATCTCCGGCAATATTTTTATTTACACCATATATTGCACCATTTTATCTCATATTAACAGCAGTACCATCATTTGCAGGTGTAATGTATGCATTAAAGCAAAGGATAGATAGAAAACCATTTAAATATAGTATGTTTTTTACCGGGATAAAGAAATTTTATTTTAGAGCTTTTCTTTACAGTATATTGCTATTTTTCTTTGTTATGATACCCGTGTCATCATGGTGGTATTATTTCAAGGTAAGGACAATTTTCGCATTTATTATTGCAGTTATCCAAACATATCTCTTTTTGTTTATCATTCTATCACAAATATACTTTTTACCATGCCTTATTAATGAAGACAAAAAAATGATTGTGACTATAAATACATCAGTCAAACTGTTTCTTGATAACGGCTTGTATACAGTTGGTTCGCTTGTACAAATTATAACGGTTAGTGCATTGTTATTAATAACAATTGTAAGTGTGCCATTATTATTCGCTGGAATGCTTTCGATATTCCTTTTAAATTTATATAATAATCTGCTTTTGAAGTATAAAGACAATAACGAAGAATAATCTTTTACAAATTTATTTTAAGTGAAAGTAGGAAATTAATATGGAGATAGTCAGATTTGAAGATAAATATATACCCGGAATTGTATCATTATGGAATAAAAGTATAGATGAAGACTTCGTTTACAAGCCCTTCACAAATGAAAGTTTTTTAGATAAATTTATAAGAAATCCTAATTTTGATTATGAAAGTACATTTGTTGCTATTTTGAATTGTGAAATTGTAGGCTTTGCAAATGGTATCTATAGAAAGACATATCTACCAGGCGAGACTTTTGATACAATTCCCGGATATGTTACTATGGTGCTTGTTAAGAAAGAACTGCAAAACAAAGGGATTGGAAAGAGCTTATTGAAAAAAGTTGAAGATTATCTTGCCGGTAAAGGCAAAAAGGAAATTCATATAGATTTCTTTAATCCGATTAATCTTGAATGGTATATTCCAGGTACAAATAAACATGACCATCCAAATGCTCCAGGCGTCGATGTTCATGGTAAAGGCTATGGCTTTTTTAAGAATATGGGATATATTGAAAGGACTAAAGAAGTTTCAATGTATCTAAACCTTGAAAAGTTCTCAATAAAAGATGAAATAATTGAGAAATATAAAATACTTAATGAAAAAAACATTACGATTGAGTACTATGATAGTAAAAAACATTATGGTCTTGAGGAATTCTTTGATAACTTAAAAAATGAATACTGGAGAAAAGAAATAAATGATAACCTCGCTTTACCAAAGCCGTATCCTGTATTAGTAGCAGTTAATAATAAAAAAGTAATCGGTTTTACAGGACCTATTGAAGTCCAGGAAAGCGGTAGAGGCAAATTTACAGGAATTGGTGTAGATCCCAACTATCAAGGTTATGGTATAGGAAAAGCCTTATTCTTTAAACTTTGTGAGAGTTTTAAAAATGAAGGTGCGTCATTTATGTCAATATTTACAGGTATTGAAAATTATGCAAGAAGAATGTATGATGCAGCTGGTTTTAAAATAGTAAGGCAATGGGCTTTATTTAAAAAGAAGTTTGATACAAAATACAAAGAAATGGGAGATATGAAGAATGGATAGAAAAATACACATTATGGCAATTGGTGCACATGCGGGTGACATGGAGCTTACATGTGGTGGCGTTTTGACTAAATATGCTATGGAAGGGCATATGATTACACTTCTTCATATGACAGCAGGTGAAAAAGGACATCCTAAATTGACAGATGATGAATATAGAAAGCAAAAAATAGGAGAGGCAAATGCTTTTGCCGAAAAAATAGGTGGAAAAGCTATAGTTCTTGATTACAAAGATGGCGAATTGCCTGATAATGATGATGTAAAGTTTCAAGTATGTGATATAATAAGGGATAAAAAACCTGATATCATAATAACGCATTGGAAAAACAGCATGCATAAGGATCACGCGACAACGTACAGGATAGTACAGGATGCATATTTTTATGCTGCAATTAAATCTTTCAAAAGAAAACTTCCGGCTCATTTTGTACAAGGGTTATATTTTGCAGAGAATTGGGAAGATCCATATGAATTTAAACCATATGTTTATGTTGATATTTCAAAGTCATTTGATAAATGGATAGATGCATTAAGATCTTATGAATTTGTAGTAAAAAGCCCTTCCTTTAAATATCTCGATTATTATAGTGCATTAAGTGTTGTAAGAGGTGCTGAATCGAGGAAAACTTATGCTGAAGCATTTGCTGTAGATCCACTTGGAATGAAGCAAGTATATGACTATTTTCCGGTAAGATGATATTACCGAAATCATGATTGAATATGATGCATTTATAAATTTTTATGCTTAATCAGAGAAAGGAATGAAAGTTATTATGAAGTTCGATGAAAAAAAGCTCGATAATGCCTTCAGTTTGATAGATAAGGGGATAGAGAATGGAGTTTTCTCATGTGCGGCAGCAGCTGTTGGCGACATCAATGGAACAGTAAAGATTAAAATTGCAGGTAACAAACGCATTGTGCCATATAAAGAACCTTTGCAAAGATATTCCTTGTTTGACCTTGCGTCATTGACAAAAGTTGTTGCGACAAATACACTGCTTATGAGAATGTTAGAAATGGGTTTAATATCTATGCATGATAAGATTTGTGAATACCTTCCGGATTTCAATAGTGATGGAAAAGAGGATATAACTATATTTAATCTTGTGACACATACATCAGGCCTGCCTGCATATGTACCTTTTTACAAAATTTGTTCTGATTTTGAAAGCTCAATAAAGTATATATGTGAAGAAGTAAAATTAAACAAAGTAGGCGTTGTTGAATACAGCGACCTTAATTTTATCTTGCTCGGAAAAATAATCGAGATAGTTTTAGGAGGGCGTCTCGATAAATTAAGCAAAGAATATATATTTAATCCACTTAATATGCAGCATACATCTTATAATCCTAAAATAGGAGATTTTGTTCCAACTGAGAAATATAAAGATTCTGATGATATTATTTGTGGTGTCTGCCATGATGAAAACGCGAGGTTTTTTGGAGGAATATCCGGTCATGCGGGGTTATTTTCTACGATTGATGATATGATAAAATTTGCTGAAATGCTATTAAATAAAGGGAAGGCAAATGGAGAAGTATTCTTGTCATATCCAACATATGTGAGGATGATAAAAGATTATACTAAAGGAAATAGCGAAAGTAGAGGCTTAGGATGGTGCATAAAGGGAAATACAAGTGCAGGTGGTGATTTGTTTTCAGAAGAAGCTTTCGGACATACAGGTTTTACGGGAACCTCGTTATGGGTTGACCCGTTTTATGGTGTATATATAATACTTTTAACAAACAGAGTGCATCCAACAAGGAATAATATAAAAATTTTAAGGTTTCGTAGAATTTTTCATAATGCAGTTATGGCTTCTCTTTATGAAGAATAAATTGAGTCTCGAAAGGAATGAAATGTTTTGGTTAAATGTGGTATAGATGTTATTGAAGAATATTCGAATATATTTGGAAATAAAAGAATTGGACTTATTACAGGACCTTCTGGTGTTGACAGGAATTTAAATTCTACCATTGATATCATAAATAAGAATTTTAATTTAACTGCATTATATTCACCTGAACACGGTGTAAGGGGTAACTTCCAGGCAGGAGAAAAAGTAGGGGATTATATAGATGAAAGAACGGGTATTAAAGTGTTTAGCCTTTATGGTAATAATAAAAAACCAACTAAGGAAATGCTTCAAGACATAGATATCATGGTAATTGATGTCCAGGATGTTGGCTCAAGATATTATACTTTTCTTTATACAATGGCATATGCGATGGAAGCCTGTAAGGAAAATGATAAGACATTTGTTGTTCTTGATAGGCCAAATCCAATTGGAGGGTCTAAGGTAGAAGGCAATATTCTAAATACGAAGTTTAGTTCATTTGTAGGATTATACCCTATAACACAGCGATATGGGCTTACAATAGGTGAGATAGCAAAGTTTTTTAATGAAGAGTTTAACATAGGATGCGAACTTAATGTTGTTAAGTTAGAAGGTTGGAAAAGGGATATGTACTATGATGAAACAGGACTTCTTTGGGTTAATCCATCACCAAATATTCCGCTGATTGATTCAGCTGTTTTATACAATGGAACATGCCTTTTTGAGGGGACAAATATATCAGAAGGAAGGGGGACAACAAAGCCGTTCGAGATGATTGGTGCACCATGGTTGGATGGTTATAAACTTTCAGATGTAATGAATGAAATGGGCCTTGAAGGCGTTATCTTTAGACCCGTGTATTTTGTTCCGTCATTTTCAAAACATAGCGGTCAATTATGTGGTGGCGTACAGATACATGTTAAAAATAAGAGAACCTTAAATTCAGTTGAAATAGGTGTAAAATTGCTTTATGAAGTTATAAAAATCAGTAAAGATA
The DNA here is from genome assembly GCF_900205865.1 of Thermoanaerobacterium sp. RBIITD. Taxonomy (NCBI): domain Bacteria; kingdom Bacillati; phylum Bacillota; class Clostridia; order Thermoanaerobacterales; family Thermoanaerobacteraceae; genus Thermoanaerobacterium; species Thermoanaerobacterium sp. RBIITD. The sequence continues at coordinate 838,625 of NZ_LT906662.1, read as the reverse complement.
ATTTTAAATGGGTGAAAACATCTAAAGAAGGTGGGCAATATATTATAGATCACCTTGCAGGAACTGATGAATTAAGAAAAATGAAGTATTCGGCAGAAGAACTTCTTGATAAGTGGAATAGTGACAGTAAAGAATTTTCAAAACTAAAAGTTAAATATCATTTATATTTAAATAAATAATCTTATATAATTTATAATAATTTATATTATTGAGGGAACATATTTGTTTTTAATAGTTGAGAATTAACAAGGAGATGAATTTAATTGATTGATTTAAATGATATGACAATTGATGAGAAAATTGGACAGATGTTGATGGTTGGATTTCCAAGCAATGTATATGATGATCATATTAATGATTTAGTTATAAATTGTAAGATAGGCAATGTAATACTTTTTTCAAGAAATGTAAATGGGAAGTATCAATTAGCAAAGTTAAACAGCGATATACAAGATAATGTTATTAGAAATACAAAGATTCCAGCTTTTATTGCTATCGATCAAGAAGGCGGGATGGTTACAAGGATTTATAAAGATGCAACATATTTACCTGGAAATATGGCAATTGCGGCAACAGATGATAAAAAATATGCATATTTAATAGGAAAAATAGCAGGAGAAGAATTAAGAGCTCTTGGTATAAACATAAATTTTGCACCTGTATTAGATGTCAACAATAATCCTCGTAATCCGGTAATTGGTGTTAGGTCATATGGTGAAGATCCTAAGAAGGTAGCAGAATTTGGTGTGAATTATATAAAGGGTTTACAAGAAAAGGAGGTTATTGCAACAGCTAAGCATTTTCCAGGGCATGGAGATACATCTGTTGACTCACATCTTGACCTCCCTATTGTATCACATAATAAAGATAGATTATTCAATATTGAACTATATCCGTTTATAAATGCTATAAAAAATGGAATTGATGCTATTATGTCGGCACATATATTGTTTCCAGCTTTTGATGATAAAAAATTACCTGCGACATTATCATATAATATACTTAAAAAACTATTAAGAGATAAGCTTCGTTTCAATGGTTTAATCATGACTGATTGTATGGAAATGAATGCAATAGCAAAATATTATGGAACAGCAAAGGCGGCAGCTATGGCTATTCAGGCAGGTGCAGATATTGTATTAGTATCGCACACAAAAGATTTGCAAATTGGTGCATTTAGTGAGATAAAAAGAGCTATTGAATCTGGTGATATTTCTTTAGATAGGATAGATGAATCTGTTACACGAATATTAAATATGAAAGAGAAATATCATCTCTTTCAAAAATCTCATCCAGATCAAGATAAACTTGAAAATACGGTTGGATGTATTGAACATGTAGAAATTGCCAAAGATGTAAGTAGAAAAAGCATAACACTTGTGAAAGACGAACTCAAGCAAATACCTATAAGAGAAACAAATATTTTATCAATATCACCTGAACCCGTTGTATTATCAGGGATAGACGACAGACTTACTGAGAGAATATCTTTTGCAAAAGCATGTTCAAAGCGATTTGGAGGTGCTGATATTACTATACCTGTTAATCCCGATGATGATGTTATTAATAATATAATGGATTTAACAACTGATAAAAAATTAATAATAATTGGCACATATAATGCGAATTTAAATATTGGTCAATGTAAGCTCATTAAATCCATTATGAAAATAAATAAAAACATTATTGTAGTTGCTTTAAGAAATCCATATGACGTTATGATGTTCAGAGATGTACCAACATATATTTGCACATTTGAATATACCCCACTTTCAATAGAAAGTGTTTTAGATGCTTTAGAAGGAAAATATATACCTTCTGGGAACTTACCCGTGACACTTGAAAGGATGTAAGTTATGAAGTATGTTATTGGAATCGATGGCGGCGGTACAAAGAGCATTTTGACGATAAAGGACGTAAATGGGAGTTTTATAATGAAGGGATATGGTGGTACTACAAATATTAGGGCTACATCGAAGGAAAATGTTGAAATATCTTTAAGTAAACTTATAGAAAATTCGATAAAAAATGCCAATTTAGATATTGATGATTGTGTTGCATTATGTCTTGGCACAGCTGGGGCTGGAGTAAAAGAAGATAAAGATACTTTAAAAGATATTATAAAGTCAATAGGCATAAAAGGAAATATAATAGTAACGAATGATGCGGAAATAGTAATTGCTGCAGGTACAGGTAAAATGGAAGGAGTTGCTTTAATTTCCGGAACAGGTTCTATTGCATATGGGATTAATAATGAAGGATTAAGGGTCAGAGTAGGTGGCTGGGGTCACGTGCTTGGTGATGAAGGAAGTGGATATTATATAGGCCTTGAGGCAATAAAAGCAGCATTGAGATATTATGATGGTAGGGAACCATATACTGAACTGCTTTCTATGACAATGGAAAAAGCTCATTTAGAAAAACCTGAAGACTTTGTGAAATATATCTATCGTGATGATCTTAAAAAAAGTGAAATAGCATCATTTGCAGTTTTAGTAGATGAAGCATATCAAAAGGGTGATAATAAAGCAAAGGAAATACTTATAAATTCTGCATGGGCATTATTTGAATTATCCAGTGCAGTGATTAAAAGATTAAAATTTGGGAATGAAAGAGTTACAATTGTTGCCAGTGGAAGCGTTCTTATAAAAAATACATTTATTTTTGAAACTTTAAAAGGGCTTATAAAAGAGGCATATTCGAATATAAATATTGTAAAATTGACCGGCGATGCATCAGAGGGTGCTTTATGTATTGCTTTGAATTCACTTGGTACATCATAAAATGAAAGGGATGCGCAACATGAATAGATTAAAAAGGATATATGAAAAAGATGAGAGATTTGTAATTGGGATAATGTCAGGTACATCTGTCGATGGTATTGACACTGCTCTGGTTAAGATAAAAGGAAGAGGTGTTAATACTAAAGTTGAGCTTATAGAATTTGAAAATTATGCATTTTCAAAAGCTATAAGAGAGAAAATATTTGAACTTTTTAATCCTAATACAAGTTCAGTTGATAAAATTTGCCATATGAATTTTTTACTTGGCGAATTTTTTGCTGATGCAGTTTTACGAATTATAAAAAAAGTGGGATTTGCGCCAGATGACATTGACTTAATTGGTTCACATGGGCAGACAATATATCATATTCCAATGGATATTGAAGATAGTGGGTATTCCATAAAATCCACATTACAAATAGGTGAAGCGGCAGTTATTGCAGAAAGGACAGGAATTGTTACAGTATCTGATTTTAGAGTTAGAGATATGGCGGCTGGTGGGCAAGGCGCACCACTTGTTCCCTATACAGAATATCTTCTTTATCGTGAAAAGAATAAGACGATAGCTCTTCAAAATATAGGTGGTATAGCAAATGTAACTGTATTACCAAAGAACTGCAAGCTTGAAGATGTAATGGCATTTGATAATGGGCCAGGAAACATGGTAATTGATGAAGTGACAAAAAGGGTAACAGAAGGGAATATGAGCTATGATAAAGATGGGCTGTTGGCCGAAAAAGGTAAAATAAATGATTTGTTGCTCAATAAACTATTAAACGATGACTATTTTAAAAAGATGCCGCCAAAGACAACAGGAAGAGAATATTTTGGTGTACAATATTCAGACAAATTAATGGAATTTGCTAAAAATTTGAGAATTGATAAATTTGATTTAATAGCAACTGTAACGGCCTTAACTGCAAAGTCAATTGCGTTAAGTTATAAAGATTTTGTCATTCCTAAGTATGGACTTGATAAAATTATAATAGGTGGTGGAGGAAGTTATAATAAGACACTTTTAAGGATGATAAAGAACTATCTAAACAAAATTGATGTGCTTACACAAGAGGACATTGGATATAATAGCGATGCAAAAGAGGCAGTTGCCTTTGCGGTATTAGCGAATGAAACAATAAATGGAAATTACAACAATGTTCCTAATGCGACCGGTGCACATCACCCTGTTGTAATGGGAAAAATTTCTTTATAATTGTGGATTTTGGTGATATTATGCTCCGCAAAGATAAAGTATATTTATATTTAAAAAAATGCAAATCATTAAATCTAAGAAATTTCACTAATGCCGGTTCTTCTGATTAATATATTGCACATAAATTAAATCTTGCAAAAAATAATGTGTCGACCGATAAAAATGATTTAGTTGAAAATTGCCGGGGCTCAAGGACAGAAATCTTAATGAGAGGCTAAAGATAATAACGGATTTTTTCAATAGAGAAGTTTTAAGAATTGGTGCACCATTTTTTAGAGCCTGAAAAAACATTATTTAAGGAACTTAAAAGAGATAAGTTATAGATGTGTGCAAGGAGAAGGTTATATTTACGGTATGTAGAACTGGCAAGTGAACTGTTAGATATTTAAAACAGGTAATCAGTAAAACACTTATGGAAAATAAAATGGATGGAATAGATATAATTGAAATGGGCATGAATGATAAAAAACTTCTGCATTAAATATAAAAAATATTGCCTCTGACAGAGAAATTATGTTAATTGCCGGAAGTGTTGATCCTGGCTATCCCAATGCACCATTTATGAGCCTTGTAGATATCATATTAGGTAACGGTATAGGAAAAGGAAGGAGAAAGTTGATGCCATATCTTAATAAAAAATCATCAATCACATTCAAAGATGGCCTATAGAAATATTCTTCTGACAGACAAAAAATAATCTCGGGTTAAATACGTATCAGATACGCTATACAAAATCGATATATAGGTTATTATGCCTTATATCATTTATACAGTATGAAGAGATAAATATTACAAATTTGGCGATAGAATAATAATAGCTCGCAAAGATGCAAATAAGCAGCGTATTCAATGGACTTATGATCTAAAAATACACACCTATTGATGAGATTTTTGAGCAATTAAAACTGGCATAAGCAAAGTGTATCTATCCAAGGTTATATCTACTTCAAATTTTCTGATCTATAGCAAATTTAAAAAAGATTAAGAGAATATTAGAATTTCTTCAATAAATCATCAATTTAATAAATTTTAGATATTGTAATTGTTTTATATATAATGTAAAATATTATTATAAGTTGTCTGACATCAGATATTATGCAGTTTATGTATAATTAATTACAACTTAACATTAAATTAACATTCACACTATATAATATTAATTGTCTTAATCAAAATAATGCATTTCAAAGGGGGAGGTTATTTAAATTATTTTCTGCTATATCCCATATAATAAACAAATAGGAGGGTTTTTATGTTTAAAAACAAAGGCAGGTTTATAAGTGTTTTTGTTGCTCTTTTCATGGTTTTCAGCATGTTTATATCAAGCATACCTCAGACTGCATTTGCAGCGACATCTAAGACTTTTGATTTCGTTGAGGTAACGGACTTTCATGGAAATTTACAAGCATCCGGCAAACTGAGTGATGGAACAGCAATAACACAGGAGAGGGGCTCTGTTCTTGCAAAACAGATAAAAGACATTAAAGCAGCAAACCCAGACACAGTCGTGCTATCTGGCGGAGATATGTTTCAAGGTACACCACTTTCTAATGTTTTAAAAGGTCAACCTGTCATTAACATGATGAAAAGCATAGGATTTGATGCGATGACCCTAGGAAATCATGAGTATGACTGGGGTATTGATTCTATCATTGATACTAATAATGCAACACTTAAAAATTCTTCAATACCAGTTTTAGCTGCAAATGTATATGACAAGACGACAGGTAAACCAGTTAATTACACTAAACCATATGTTTTGCTTGAAAGAGATGGAGTTAAAATAGGCATAATAGGCATTGTAGACAATAAAGAATTTCCAGATATAATAATGCCTGCGTTTATAAAAGATGTAGATTTTAAAGATCCTGTTCCTATCGTAAACGACCTTGCACAGCAATTAAGAAAAAATGGTGCACAGATCGTAGTAGTACTAGCACATATGGGTGCGATTACAGATAAAAATACTGGTGCAACAACAGGAAATCTCATTGATTTTGCAAAACAGGTTAAAGGTGTTGACGCAATATTTGGAGGACATACACATACTATTGTTGCAACAAAAGTCAATGGAATTCCTGTAGGGGTTGCAAATAATGCCGGATTTGGGTACATTGATTTAAAGATTACGTTGAATGCCGATGGAACAGTTACCACAGGTGATATGAAATATAACGATGATTACAACCTTTATAATACAAAAACACCTGTAGTTGATCCAGATGTACAAGCTATCATTGATAAAGCGGTTAATGATGCTGGTCCTTTATTTAAGCAAGTTATAGGCACAGCAGATATAGATTTAACAAGAGCACAGAGTGCTGAGCCTTATGGTGATTCAATACTTGGCAATTGGGTATCAGAAGTAACAAAAGACGCAGTTAAAGCAGACATAGGATTTGCCAATAATGGAGGACTTAGAATTGATGTTCCAAAAGGTGATATAACAGTCGGAACAATGTACACACTTATGCCGTTTGATAATACAATTGTTACCATGAGCATGACAGGCGCACAGATTAAAACAGTACTTGAACAAGGAGTACAAGATGGTGGAAAGGGCATACAGGTAGCAGGACTTAAATTTAAATATGATCCATCTAAACCATCAATGCAAAGAGTATTTGATATGAAAAAATCTGATGGTACTCCTATTGATATGAATGCAAAATACCTCGTTGCAACAAATAACTTCATGGGAGCAGGCGGAGACGGATTTAAAGAATTTGTAGATCCGGATGTTCAAAAGACTTATATAGATACACAAAAATTAGTTAGAGATGCTTTGATTGACGCAGTAAAAGCTCAAAAGAACGTAACATCAAAGATTGATAATAGAATAGCACCGGCTACGATGCCTGTATCAAACGGTACAACAGTGACCGTTCTTGCAACATCAGACTTACACGGAAACTTGGTACCTTGGGATTACAGCAGTGCAAAATCAGCAAATCAAGGTCTTGCAAAAGTAGCTACATATGTAAATCAGGTAAGGTCTCAAAATCCGAATGTAGTATTAGCTGATAATGGCGACACAATACAGGGAACACCCCTCTCATACTACTACGATAAAATAGATACAACCACAGAATATCCAATGGCAAAAGCAATGGGTGCTATGAAATATGATACATGGACACTTGGAAACCACGAGTACAACTACGGTTTTGATGTATTAAATCGAGTTATAAAAAATATGCAGAAAGAAAATATACATGTATTATCAGCAAATACTTATAAAGATGATGGAACAAACTTTGTAGAGCCGTATTACATTAAGACAATTACAACACCACAAGGTGATGTTAAAGTAGGCATACTTGGTCTTACAACAAAGACAATACCGTCATGGGAAGACAAGGCACATTATGCAGGGCTGAACTTCAATGACCTTGTAGAAGAAGCAAACAAATGGGTACCGAAGGTAAGAGCCGCGGGTGCAGATATAGTAGTTGTTGCAATGCATTCAGGCGAAGAATCTGCATCAGATACAATACCAGAAAACCAGGTAAAGGCAGTAGCGACTGGCGTGAATGGTATTGACGCAATCATAGCAGGACATACACATGCGGTTATACAGCAGGATACCTACAAAAACCCAGCTGGACAAAATGTTATAGTAACCGAGCCAGGCAAATGGGGTCAATATGTATCGCAAATAGACTTCAATATCTCGAAAGATTCAAACGGTAAATGGGTAATAGACAATAAGACAAGTAAAGCCGTAAAAATGGATGATTCAATACAAGCAGATCCAACAATAATGCAGCTTGCAGAATCTTATCAAGATGCAACATTAAAATATGTAGGGACAAAGATAGGAGTGGCATCTGGCGATTTTCTTGGAACAGATCAATTAACAAAAGAGACAGCTTTGATGGACCTTATAAACAAAGTTCAGAAATACTATGCAAAGACTGACCTTTCAATTGCAGCACCACTTAGCAGTTCAGCGCAGATACTAAAAGGCGATGTAACAATACAGGATATGATGAGAGTCTATGTATATGAAAACTACTTATATGGAATAAAGATGACAGGTAAGCAATTGAAGGATTGGATGGAATGGTCAGTAAGGTATTATCAGCAGGTAAAATCACCACAAGATCCAATAACAAAGGACAAGACATTGAATATACCAGATTATAATCTCGACCAGTTATATGGTGCATCATATACAATAGATTTAACACAGCCAGCAGGAAGCAGAATAAAAAATCTATCTGTTAATGGCAAACCTGTCAAAGACAGTGACGTATTTACCGTTGCTATTAATAACTACAGGTTTAATGGTGGCGGTGGATTCATGAAAGCAGCAGGAATAACAAATCCAGAAGTAGTCTTTGATTCAGCAAAAGTATATGGTGATGATGGACAGGTTAGAAATTTAATGATAAAGTACATTCAAGAAAAAGGCACAATAGACCCAACAGTTGACAACTACTGGACAATATCTAAAACATCTGAATCTGGAGAAAACCCAGTACCAGCTCCAACACCAAATCCTGTACCGACACCAAGTACAGCACCTTCAAATTACGGCGTTGTTACTGCATCAGTTCTAAATGTAAGGTCTGGCGCAGGAACACAATATAGCGTAGTAGGTTTATTATACGCAGGAAAAGTAGTAAATCTTATAGGCAAAGTAAATGACTGGTATCAAATTGATTATAACGGAAAGACAGGATATATATACAGTAAATATGTAGCTGCAACGCCGAACCCGTCGAATGTAGTTGTTCTTAAGAAAGTAAGAGTAACTGCTAAGAGCGGATTAAATGTTAGAGTAAATAATTCAACAGCTGCAAGAAGAATTGGCGCTGTACCATATGGAACGGAATTAAAGGTAGTAGGTGAATACAATGGCTGGTATCAAGTAGAATACAATAATGGATATGGCTATGTATATGCCGGCTATACAAAATAAATAAAATTATAAACCGCGGGAAACCGCGTTTTTTTTTATGCTTTATGATTAAATTTAAGATTTATCACTGGTGACAATATTATATAAGTGATAAAATATATAAAGTATAAAGATATTTAGTGAGGCTGATATTTTTGAAGATAGGTGACATAGAAATCAAAAACAATGTATTTTTAGCACCTATGGCAGGTGTTACAGATAAACCGTACAGGCGCATATGCAGTGATATGGGATGTGGCTTTCAATACACTGAAATGGTTAGTGCTAAAGGTCTTTACTATGGAAGCGAAAATACGGAATTTCTTACAGACATAGATGATGAGGAAAATGTGGCACTGCAGATATTTGGCTCTGATCCTTATATAATGGGTGAAATTGCAAAGAGATTAAACACATCAAAAGCAAAGACAATAGATATAAACATGGGATGCCCAACTCCGAAAATAGTAAAAAATGGTGATGGCTCAGCTTTAATGATGCATCCTGATGTGGCAGAAAGCGTGATTAAAGCAGTAGTGAAAAACTCTATTAAGCCTATCACTATAAAAATAAGAAAAGGATGGGACGATGATCACATAAATGCTGTGGAGATTGCTAAAATGGCTGAAAGCTGTGGCGTAAAAGCGGTTGCTATACACGGCAGGACGAGAGAACAGTTTTACTCAGGTCGCGCCGACTGGGATATTATAAAGAAAGTGAAAGATAATCTAAAAATACCTGTAATAGGCAATGGAGATATATTTACACCGGAAGACGCAAAAAGAATGATAGACGAGACGGGCTGCGATGCAGTAATGGTTGGCAGAGGGGCAGAAGGGAATCCGTGGATTTTTAAAAGAATTGTTCACTATCTAAATACAGGTGAAATTCTGCCAGAGCCTACCGTAAGCGAAAAAATTGATATGATTTTAAAGCACCTTGACATGATGATAGATTACAAAGGAGAACATGTTGGAATATTGGAGATGAGAAAGCATATAGCATGGTATCTAAAAGGTATCCGCGGCGCATCTAAGATAAAGCAAATGGTATTTACGATGTCTAACTATAAAGAGGTTAAAGACCTGTTACTTAGTGTTAAAAGTTTTACATAGAATCAAGTCATATAATTTGGAGGAAGATATCTTGTCATTAGAATATATACTATCATTATGCGTAATAGGATTTATTGCTGCATTTATTGATTCTATAGCAGGTGGGGGAGGCATAATAAGCCTTCCAGGGCTTATGGTTTTAGGCGTGCCTCCTGCATATGCTCTTGGGACCAATAAATTCGCATCAACGTGTGCGTCTTTTACAAGTTCTATGACTTTCATAAAATACAAAGTATATGATATCAATTTATTGAAATACCTTGTTTTCGGGACATTAATAGGAGCAATTTTAGGTGTTAAGGCGGTTTTGTTATTAGATAGTTCAAAATTGAGAATCATCATAATAATATTAATGATATTTGTTGCAATATATACATTGCTATCGAAAAATGTCGGAAATGTAAATAATTTTAAAGGTGTTTATAAAAAGACGATAGTAATTGGACTTATTATATCTATAGTTTTGGGTTTCTATGATGGCTTTTTTGGACCTGGCACAGGCTCTTTTTATATTTTTTTGTTTATAATATTATTGGGGTATGACTTCAGAATAAGCGCTGGGAATGGAAAGATACTTAATTTTGTAAGCAATGTTACATCATTAGTCCTATTTGCTATGAACAGTAAGATAATTTATTCTGCAGCAATTCCTATGGCAATTGCTATGATAATTGGTGCCAGATTTGGTACGAAAGTGGCAATAAAAAGTGGTGCTAAGTTAATACGACCTATACTTGTATGTGTTACTATAGCATATGCTATTAAAATGGTATTTGATATTATAAAATGAGACATGCACAAAACCCTTCAATACTATCATAATTTAAGAAGAAGGGGGATGTGTGTATGGGCGTACAAGCAAGCACTAAATATTCACCAAAAAACAAAGATATCTTAAAAATCAGTGAAATATCTAGTGTAAATGTTGAAGAATTTAAATTTAAAGAAGTGATGAAGAAAAAAAGTATTTTAAAGAAAAAAGACTTTTATAAAAGATTTCTTATGCTGAATGGTGCTATTATGATATCGAAACCTTTTGAGGCTGATGAGGTAAAAAAATTTTATGTAAGTTTATATGACTTAATTAGAAATATCAACTCTGAAGAAGTATTTGGAATAAAACTTCCTGTTAGAAGTAATGATACAATTAATTACAAAAACAGTATTTCATTTGACAAGTTTACGATAGGAGACATAATAGTAGCAACAAGCCAAGGATTTCACGTGCAAGGTGCAATAAGGCATGCTGCAATATTTGACAGCAGAAGATATCATGGAAGCATCGATGATAAGTGCCTTTTAACGGCAGAACCAGACCAAGGCGTGATTTATGAGACCATAAGATTTTACAGAGAGAATTTTAGCGAAGCATGGGGACTGACAGTTCCAAAGGCCACAATAGAAGAGAGAATCAAAGCCGTTGATGAAGTATCTAAGTTTGTTGGAAAACCTTACAGTTGGAGAGCTGATAAAAACGATGATGATAACTGGTATTGCTCAAAAGTCCCATGGGCCGCATACAAAAAGGCATCAGGAATAGATATAGACGGAAATGGAGGCTTTTGGGTGTTGCCAATTGACATCTTTACTTCAAAGGAAACAGAGGTATTTGAATATTCTAATTCATAAATATAATGCAAAATTAAATTAGATGAATAATATAAACTGGCTTGAAGATTTCAAACGCCAGTTTATTTTTTTATAGAAAGATGCTGAATTAATAATTTAAAATGTAGTTTAAAAAATTACATATAAAATATATAGTATACTTCATATTTTTTGTATAAAAATATAAAGTATGTGTTATAATATTATATTAGAGGTGATAAAAATGTCTATTACAAGCTCAGAAAATATATTAAGGATTTTGTACTCGTATAACCCATGGTGGAGAGAAGGATATTTCCCTCAGGATTTGTCAAAACCCGTAAAGAGAGTAGTCTATCATCAGGCATTTGAGTTACTAATGCATCCAGCTATCAGAAGATATGTTATACTTTCAGGTGCACGTCGTGTAGGTAAAACTACTATTTTATATCAAATGATAAAAACCCTTTTAAAAAATCAAGTGAACCAAAAAAAGATACTATATATATCTTTTGATCATCCTTTGTTTAAATTAAGTTCTTTTGACCAAATTATTAACCTTTATGAGACCACCATAAATGAAGAAAAAGAGGCTTATATATTTTTAGATGAAATTCAATATGCAAGTGATTGGGACAGATGGCTAAAAGTCTATTATGACACCAAACCAAACTGGAGAATCATTGCTACAGGCTCGGCTTCTCCTGCACTTATTGAAGGTACAAAAGAAAGTGGTGTTGGCCGCTGGACTGTAATTTCTGTACCTACTCTTTCTTTCTATGAATTTTGCGAAATACTTGGTGTTCCAGAAAGACCAAGCAATCTGCCAAATTTAAACTTAAATGAAATTTCAAATTTAAATGACTCTCAATTAAATGAGCTTATGTTTTTGCTTATGCCATTGCAAAAGTACTTTTATAAGTATTTAACAATAGGAGGATTTCCCGAATTTGTATTCTCGGAAGACCAATTTTTAGTGCAAAGAATGTTAAGAGAAGATGTGGTTGATAAAGTTATTAAAAGAGATATACCTTCCTTGTTTAATGTAAGAAATTTAGCAGTGTTAGATAAGGTTTTTTTGTACTTATGCTTTAATTCTGCAAATGTTATAAGTATTTCAACGCTAAGTAAAGAAATTGGAGATGTTTCAACAGTAACAGTAGAAAACTATATTCATCTTCTTGAAAATGCAAATTTGATTTATAAAAGTTTACCTATAGAATTAGGCGGGAAAAAAGTTCTAAAAGCAAAACCCAAAATTTACGTTTCCGATCCTGCCCTAAGAAATGCAGTTTTAATGATAGACAATATACTCTTAGACAGTAAAGAACTTGGAATAACGGTTGAAACAGCAGTTTTTAAACATATCTATAATTTTTACCTGCAAACAAATGCTAGAATAGGTTATTTTAGAAAAGCTAGTGACAATCAAAAAGAGATTGACGTAGTGGTTGAATTCCCACATAGTAAATCCTTAATCGAAGTGAAATTCAGAGAAGATACGACACTTTCCGAGAATGATGCCATTGTTGAGATGAGCCAAAAAGAAAAAAATATTGATTCAGCAATATTAGTAACAAAAAGACCAGAAGATTATGGGAAAGTTAAGGTTTCGACAAAGGTACCAATAATAAAAATTCCTGCTTATGTATTTTTGTATTTGTTTGGAAGACGCTAACTTATTTTTCTCAAAAGAATATGAGAACCATTTAAGAGGTAGCCCGTAGTACGTTTGTCTCTTGAGGTGTGGACAAAAGTGACAAATGCATAGTGGCTTGAACAAAGTGAAAGCCAGCGTCTAAAGGCGCTGGCTAAAAATAGAAGTTTATAGCTTCAGAGAAAATTACCCGTTTTACTGGTGGTTATGATTTTAAAAAATTTTTTATAAAAAACTGTAACAAATCTTTTAAAAAATTGTCTTATATTATGAGAGAATAATTTGAAAGTTTTGCGGGGGATTTATATGGGAAATATGAAAAAATATGATGAAATACTTAATTCATATAAAAGATGCGTAGAAGCAGGGCTTACAAGTTCGATTGCACATCCTGCAATAATTTTAAAAGGAAATAATTTGCAAATCAGATTAAAGAAAAATATGACATTGATTAAGATATTTAAAAATGTCATTGGCAATATTTTAAGAAGCTTACAGGGTAAGTACATATTTTTATTAACTGACGATGAAGGATATCTTTTGGATACGATGTGTTATAAGAAAATGCTATGTCACATCAATTTTGACTGTTCAATTGGCATATCTTTTAAAGAAGAAGCCATAGGTACAAATGCTATATCAATGGCGATGAAACTAAAAAGATTAGTATATTTAGAACATCAGTATCATTATTGTGACATTCTAAAAAAATGGCATTGCTGCTCCTATAATTATAGATGAAAAGATAATAGGATATTTAGATGTTTCAACGATAGAAAGAGACATGACAGAAGAAATGAATGTAGTTGTTGAATTACTTTCAGATAAAATTGCCAATGAATATAAAAACTGTTTGAAGAATTCTGAACTAGTAAACAAAAATATAGATTTTACAGACAAACAAATAAAAATATTGATAATGCTTGCAAAAGGCTATAAAGAATTGAACATATCAAGGGAACTTGGGATTAAACCAGTCACTGTAAAATATCATAAGAAGAAAATAATTGAGAAACTTTGTGTAAAAAGCATTCAAGAAGCAATAGTAAAGGCAACAAAATTAAATTTAATAGATATTGATTGAACTTAGGACTATATCTTTGTATAGTTTTTTGGTTTTTATGTAAAAACTATACAAAGATATAGTAGACATTGGAAAATTCTCAATGTAAAATGAAATTAAGAAATCAATTCGTTAAAGAATTGATAAAGAATGTTTAATAAATTAAAAGAGAGGAGAAAGAAAATGCATAGAATTGTTAAATTATTTACTACAATGATGGTTATTATGATCTTGGTTACAACTTCAGCTTTTGCGCAAAGTACTGTCTCTGAAAAAACTAATAATTCAATAATTACAGGTGAAGAAAACAGTGAAATAGAAAGCTCATTAAAACAACTTGAAAGTAAATATGATGTAACATTTATTAAGACAAGTGTAACTGGTTCAGAGACTTTAAAATTTAAAGACGTAAAAGAATTGGAGAACTTTTTAAAAAACTTTAAAAATTCCCAAAATAGGTTGGTAAGTATAAAACTTAAAACAGCAGGTTTAAATTCAACTTATAATAATGAAGGATTAGTTAGTACATATAGTACAACATATAGTGATAGTGATAGAATAACTTGGTGGGCACCATTTGCTGGAGGAAATGGATTAGCATGTTGGAAAAATGTTACCTTTAATTACAAATATACATTTGTAAATGGAAATCCACAATTCGTAAGTGTATCAAATATAAATTCATATGTTTCTGGATTAGTTGAAGCTACGTGGCATCAAACAAATTCTTCTTACTATATTGGAACAACTGATACTTATAATGATACAGCTTTTATTAAAGTAATAGGTTATTTTCTTTTTGGGATACAGGTTGGTAATTACCCAGTTGGAATGGTAGTAAGTGACACATGGAATTGCTCGCTTGATTTAGATTAAAAATTATTAAAATTACAAAAGATATAAAGCGGTTTTATCACCGATTTTTTAATATCATAAACATATAAAGTTTAATAGTGCAAAAGAGAAATTTTGAAATTTGCACACAAAAGGAGCTTTAACAATGATTTTACTTCCTCCTCCATTATTTTAGTGTGTCTATAAATTAAAAAATATCGCTCAGTTGTACAGTTTCATTACGACTTGTACCTGAGTAAAGCAAAAGGAAGGTGGGTTATAATGAAAAATTCTAAATTATTAGTTATTAGTATAACTATCACTTTATCAACAATATTTTTTGATAAATTTAAAGATTATTCAAACTTTAAACACGGATTAGGATTACCTTTCAAATTTTTAGAGTACTACGATTATAATATACCAAAAAATAATTTAGAATTACTTTCTTTGAATAACATAACTAAAATAAGCTTTAGAGTTGATATATTTTTATTTTCTGTTTTAATCATATTCTTAATTTTAAAATATTCTATTAAACTATATTATAAAATTGTTAAATAATTAATTATAAATTAAAAATATACCTTAATAAGATAAATTGAATCATATGTGAGTGTGAAAAAATCATTGGGAAAGGATGTGATTGCAATAAAAAGATCAATATCAATATCAATATTTGTAATTATTCTCATGAGCATAATAATCTTCATAGTTTTACTCAGTGTATTTCAAAATTATAAAAGCTTTTCCGGATTAAAAGGTGAAATCATGCTTATGGAAGGTAATGGTTCATCATTTCCCGTTTTAATATACGATATTAAAAATAACAAAAAAATATGAAATCAGGAATATATTTTACGATGTCAAGTATGATGCAAATAATGGAAATAACTTGATTGCTGTCATCAATAATGAAATTTATAAGATAAATGAATACCAGCACACAGGTTTTGCAAACAGGCAACTATTATATACAGGAATAGGTGATATTAGTGAATAGTTTAATTCGAAATAATAAATACATTATCCATATAGTTCTATTAGCTATTTATATTTTATGGATATTGAATTTAGATTACTTTTATCCTTTTATAAGATTTAAGTCTTTAAAATTAAACGATATTTTTTCTTTATGTATTCAGATAATTCCATTAATGCTGTTAATAAATGGTTTTAGATTTAAACATATTTCTGCAAAGATAATCAATAGCATATTTTCGTTAACTTTATCTTTGATAAGTATAGCAGTTGCAATAGTGATTTTATTTAATATTTCTACTCTTAATAAAAATGAAGCATTCATGCCGGTTCATAAAATAATGATTGATTCAAGTTCTGTTGTGGTTTATAGAACAAATTTTGGTGCCACTACAGATTATGGAATTGTTGTAAGACAGGAAAAAGAAATTATAAAAGGTATCTTAGTTGTTAAAAATTTACTCCGTCAAGATCATATATATGATATTTCAATAAAGAAATTAGGTGATAATGCGGTAGAATTAATGGGCAAAAAAATATATTTAAAGCGAAATGTGTATTTCCCATAAAATCGTTAGATGTTTTGAATGAAATATTATAATAATTGCTTGTTGGTGATATTAAAGGAGGCTTTCTTAATGAAGAAAAAACTTTCAGAAATTTTTATTGCCATTATGATAATAATTTCAATATTTATGTTAAGTGCATGTACGCCGCTTATCCTCCAGATACTACAGTAAATTTAAAAGGTGCAAATCATTATTGGATAGTATTTCTGAGCATAGATGTACCGTATAACAGTGAATTAATGATTCAACCTTTTAATGAGGATTTTGTGATACCTGATGAAATCAATGTTGACATTGTCATTAACAATAAACGTTTATTTACTGGTAGGCTAAGATACATTCCTGATCCAAAGTTTAAATTTGGACAATACAAAGTTGAATTAAAGTCAGACGAATTTTATAAAAAATATAAAAATCAAAAATATACAGTGATTATAAAATACGATAATAAAAGCAGTACGGTATTGCTAAATCAATGTGAGATAAATTGAACTTAAGACTATATCTTTATATAGTTTTTTTGGTTTTTATGTGAAAACTATACAAAGATGTATCTGGAACGGTAACTAATTAAATTAGAATTTACAGTAACTTCCCATTAAATTTTCTAGGAGGATGCTCTTGCAATATGTTGGAATTTAATATTCTTTTTAAAGTTTTATTTTTTATTATTTATGTAATAATAGCTCTTAAATTATATTATAAAAAAGCTAAATTTGAAAAATATATTAAATATGCGGTTTTAGTTGCTTATATTGCAGTTTTAATAAATGCCGTATTTTTTCCTATACCAATACAAAGTGATATGATTCAGTTTTTAAAAGGCACAAAAAATAAATCATATAATTTAATTCCGCTATTACCAATGCTGCGTTATACAAAAATACAAATAATAGGGGATATTGTACTTTTGATGCCTTTGGCATTTTTAATGCCTTTTATTAACTATAAATATATTTCATTTAGAAAAAATATATCTTTATGTGCAATAACATCTTTTTGTATTGAAATAACACAATTGCTTGTTTCATTAATATACGGTTTTGCATATAAAATTTGTGATATAAATGATTTTATATTAAACGTATTTGGAGCATTAATTGGTTATATCTCTTTTAAAATTTTGCTACCTATATTCAAAAAAGATAATCATTTATTTTGTGAATCGCCACAGCATGACTTTCAATAATTTTTGTTGAGAAAATATTTTCACAGTTAGTAGGTTCTAATAGTTGGATTAAAAAAAGAGATTGTTAAAAATTGTCGGGATATTATTTATCATCATTGGCTTATTTTGCATTATTGCGATCATTAAATCTATTGTATCTATGGACATAGAGCTTTTTGCAAATATATCTAATATAATAGATGTAATTGCTACTTTGTTGTTTTTGTATGTGGGATATATATTTTTAAGATATAGCTGATAGACAAAGATTTAAACGAAAACCTTAAGTCAGTACATTTCGTTATCCAAGTTAAAAACAAAAAAAGCAGGTTAGTTACCTGCCTTCTTTATACTTGCTAAACCCATGATTATGAGAGAAACTATTACGATGCTGCCGCCTGGTGAGAGATTGAGATAGAAGGAGAGGATTATTCCGGCGAATACAGATACAAAAGAAAATAATACTGCAAAAAAAATAGTCTGCCTGAAGTTTTTGGCAATTTTAAGGCTTGCTGCTGCAGGTATGACCATTAATGCTGATACGAGTAGTGCCCCAACTATTCTCATGGATACTGCCACAGTTATGGCGACAATCATGGTAAATATTATATTTACCAGGTTTACTGGAATTCCTGATATTAAAGCAGCTTCTTCATCAAATGTAATGTATAGAAGTTCTTTGTAAAAAATATAAATTACAGCTATTACTGCAATGCTAAGTATGAGTGATAGCAATACATCAGTGTTATTAATTGATATTATGCTTCCAAAGAGATAATTCATTATGTTTGCAGGGCTTCCTTTTGAAAGACTAAGCAGTATTACTGCAATCGCCATTCCTGCAGACATGACTACAGCAATAGATATTTCTGAATATCTAAAATACGATTTTCTTAAGCGCTCGATTCCAAATGATGATAGTATTACAAAAATTATTGACCCTATTGTTGGATTTATTCCTATTAATAATCCACCGGCAACGCCTGCTAGTGCTACGTGTGATAGTGTATCACCCATTTGCGAAAGCCTACGTAGAACCAAAAAACTTCCGACAAGTGGTGCTATTATTGATATGAGTCCACCTGCTATAAATGCCCTTATCATAAAGTCATATGTAAAAATATTAAGCATTATTACACCTCAATCCATAAAATCAATGATTATTCTCATTGTGATGATGAATATCAATTTTGACATCATAGCCATATATCTCTGCCAATTCCCTACTTGAAAAGTCCAGAGTATCACATTTATCAAACAGTTTACCATTACCCATACATATAATCCTTGAAACTCTGTCTGTTATAGCCCATACATCATGTGTAACCATGATTATCGTAATTTTTCTTTCTTTATTTAATTTGTCGAGAATTTCATACAAAGTTTCTTCAGATTTGACGTCAATTCCTGTTGTTGGTTCATCGAGGAATAATATCTTTGGGTTGCTTACAAGAGCTCTTGCGATAAATACCCTTTGCTGTTGTCCACCGGATAAATTTCCTATTAAGCGGTCTTTATAATCAAACATGTCAACAGTTAAAAGGGCTTTATCAATTACATCCCAATCTTCTTTTGAAAGTTTTTTAAATAAGCCTACTTTTGCATAAAGTCCCATAGACACGACTTCTTTCACACTTGCGGGGAAGGAAGCATTGAAAGAATATGACTTCTGAGGAACATATCCAATTATAGACCTATTTTTTAGATTTTTTATATCTATGCCATTTATTAAAACTTCGCCTGATGAAGGTTTCAAGTCACCAATCATAATTTTTACAAGAGTGCTTTTACCGGAACCATTAGGACCAATAAGACCTACGAATTCACCATCATCTATAGATAATGTGATATTTTTAAGAACGTTTTTATCACCGTACGAGAAATTTACATTTTTTAACTCTATAATTTTGCTCATATACGTTTATTCCTTTCAATATATTTATAAAAAAGCTGGAGCAATAAGTATTTCAAGTATATCTTGAATTCAAAATGCGCTAATAATTACAATACAAAACTCTACTCAAGTGCCTTCACGAGATTTTCAATATTTTGATTCATAAGTGATATATAATCATAGCCCTTATTCATTTCATCTTTTGTCAAACCTTCAATTGTATTTAAAGGTAGTATTTTTGCACCGCTTTCATTTGCAATAGTTTGTATTGGCTTAGGAGATGTAAGTGGTTCCGTAAATATATATTTTAAATTATTTTCTTTTACTAGTTTAATAACATCAGCGATTTTGGCAGGGCTTGCTTCAGCTTCTTCGCTCATACCCACAACAGAAACCTGTTTAAGTCCGTAATCCCTTGCTATGTAGTCAAAAGCGCTATGGTAAACAACAAAGGTTTTTAATTTAGTATTTTTTAGTCTTGAAACATATTCGTTATCAAGTTGTGTTAAAGTTTTTTTAAGGCCTTCATAATTTTTTTCATAGTAATCTTTATTTTTATTGTCATTTGTTACAAGTGCATCCTTAATATTTTTGGCTAATATTAGGGATTCTTTTGGTGAAAGCCATACATGCGGATTTATTGTGTTTCCCTGTTTTATAGTATTTATATCTTTTGATACTTCTATAAATTTAGGACCTGATGTAGATGCTTCTATTTTGCTAATCCATGAATCCATACCGAGACCTAAATATATTACAAGGGAGGCTTTGCTTATATCAGCCACCTGTTTTGTTGTCGGTTCCCAATCATGTGGTTCAACACCTGGTGGAATGATATTATTTACGTTTATTTTATCACCGCCTATTTTTTTTGTAAGGTCATAAATGGGGTAAAAAGATGCGTATACTATCGACTTTTGCGGTTTTTTGGCTGTGACACTACATGATGTCAAACCGAATAAAAATATCAAAATTAATAAAAATGAAACTGATTTTTTCATAATTCAAACCCTCCTAATGATTTCTGCAATTTTTGCAGTATCCTGTTATTTCAATTTTGTGGTCAACTATTTCGAAATCATCTATTTTATTGATGCATAAGTCCAAAGGACAAATATCAAGCTCGAAAATTTTACCGCATTTTAAGCATTTCATAATATGTTCATGTATATTATTTTGAACCTCATACATTATATTGTTACCAATAGTTACCTCTCTTAATATATTAATATCTTTTAAAAGATTTAAATTCCTATAAACAGTATCTAAGCTAACCTGTGGGAAGGAATTTTTAACTTTTGAATAAATGTCTTTTACAGATAAATATCCTTGAGAATTTAGCATTATATCTATTATTAATTCCCTCTGCGGTGTAATTTTAAAATTGTTATTTTTAATTTTGTTTAAGATATCTTCCTTTGTCATGTTATCACTATCCTTTTTTAAATAAGAATATTTTACTATTTAGGATTTTATAACTATTTATATAAAATGTCAAGAGATTTCTAATCTAATTCTAATGATAAACTAATTTATTTTTAAATAATAGAACTTACAATAATACTAGAGGTGATGTGGTTGAATCTTACTTTATTTCAAATGATTAATGGAATGGCAGGTCATGGTGGGATAATCGACAAAACTATGATATTTATTGCTGTATATTCTCCAATCTTATATGGGGTTTTAATGATAATACAATGGTTTATTGGTGGTGATCGTGGAAAAAGTGCTTCAATGGATGCATTTTTTGCTGCATTGATAGCATTGAGTATAAATCAAATTATTTCAGTATTTTATTTTGAACCAAGGCCATTTGTGAGCCATAAAGTGCATTTACTTGTTAAACACCCACCAGATGCATCCTTTCCTAGTGATCATTCAGCAGGTGGATCTTCATTAACATTTACAGAACTCATGCATGACAAAGTTATCGGAAGCATTATGATGGTACTGACGTTAGTGTTACTGGTAGCAAGGGTTTATGTTGGTGTTCATTATCCTATTGATGTAATAGGAGGTTTTATAATAGGATACATTAGCAGTAAAATTGTAAAGCACATGAGTGTTGTATTAAAACCGATAGAGAAGTATATATTAACAATCTGGCATAGATGGATAACAGTTTAAAAAGAGTAAAGATAAACTTTACCCTTTTTAAATATGACTTAAGTTATGGCTTTTTCTTCTGTACCAATTGTATCGATAAATGCACCAAGGGCAATTAACCACGATCCTAATATATTGTATAAATCGAGGTACAGGCAAATTTATATTCATAATTGATATTGCATTTATATTTTCTTTTGGGTTTGTAAAAGATATTATATTTTATACAATTTAAAGCATACATGTTAAAGCATAAAGTAAGATTAGTGTAATGATATGTCATTGCGTTTTTAAAGGAAGCCATATAATAAATGTACTACCTTTACCTTCTCTACTTATAGCATCGATTTTACCGCCATGTACATTTGCTATCCATTGACATATAGAAAGTCCTAACCCGCTACCACCACTTTTTCTTGAGCGTGCTTTGTCAACACGGTAAAATCTCTCGAAAATATGTGGAAGATGTTCCGCCGGTATTCCTATACCTGTATCCTGTATCGATGTTTTGAGATATTTCCCCTTTGTTTCTACTGAAACAAAAATTTTTCCACCAGGGACATTGTATTTTATAGCATTATCTATAATATTGTATAGAAGTTGTGTTAAACGTGTCTGATCACCATATATATATGATATCTCACTTTTTATTATTTTAATGTCTATATTGTTATCTTGTGCAATTGGTTTTAGTTCATCTACAATGCCTTCTACCAATTCAGTAAAATTTAAATTTTCCATTTTAAGTTTATCTGTATTTGAATCACCTCTTGCCAAAAATAATAGGTTTGAAACGAGTTTTCCCATATGTTTTGCTTCATCAAGGATAATAGAAATTGATTTTTTATATTCTTCATCAGTGTATTTTGTTGCTAACATTGATTCGGCTCTGCTTTGTATAACGGCGATGGGTGTTCTCAATTCATGTGATGCATCATGTGTAAATTGCCTTTGCTTTTTTACAGATATATCTATTTTATCAAGCATCATATCAAATGTTTGAGCGAGTTTTCCTATTTCATCATTAGTATAGGGAAGATTCAACCTTTTTGATAAATCTCCCATACTTATTTCACGTGCGATTTTCGTCATATAGCTTATTGGTTTTAGTGCTTTATTTGCAAGTAAAAGGCCACCTAATATGGCGATAATAACTATAAATGGTATGAGATATATAAATAATACAAATAAATTGTTGATAGCAATGTAGGCTAGATTAAGAGGCTGTGCTAATATTAAAATGCCGATTTTTTTATGCTCAGAATAGATAGGTTCTGAATATATTCTCCATTTATTATCACCATTTGTAATTGTTTTATATTTCCCTATAAAACCAGAATCTTTAGGCATATATAATTTTAATATTTTATCAGATAAATTCGACTCTACTATTTTCATATCCGGGTATGACAATAGTGTACCATAGAAATTTGTATTTGCATAAAATGGTGCCTCACTAGGTTTTAATCTGCCATTTTCCACATCTAATGTAGCTATAGTTTGAGCTACTTGCGATTTCAGAAGAGTATCTTCATTAATTATAATCATCCTTTGCAGGCTAAAATAAATAGTTACACTAAATGCTATTATAACTATAATCAAAAGTGTAACATACCATAACGTTAATTTTAATTTTATAGGAAAATATATCTTTTTCATATTAATTCTCCTTAAGACAGTATCCGCTACCGCGAATAGTATGAATTAGTTTTTGCCCGAAACCATCGTCAATTTTTTTTCTTAGATACCGTATATATACATCTATTATGTTTGATAAACCATCAAATTCATAATCCCATACATGATCTACTATCTGTGTCCGTGTAAGAACTCTCCCTGCATTTCTCATCATATATTCAAGTAAAGAATATTCTTTACTTGTAAGTATGATATTTTTGTTACCTCGTTTTACCTCATGTGTTAGAGTATTAACTTCTAGATCAGAAATCTTTAATATAGGTGATTTTGATGGTTGGTCTCTTCTTAATAATGCTCTTATTCTTGCCATTAATTCTGATAATTCAAATGGTTTAGTCATGTAATCATCAGCACCCATATCAAGCCCATTTACTTTATCTTCCAATGCGTCTTTTGCAGTTAACATCAAAACAGGTGTATTAATACCCATATTTCTTAAATTTTTTAGTATCTGAATGCCATCAATACCAGGCAGCATAATATCCAGTATTATTACATCATAAACATTTAATTTTGCATATTCCATACCATCAATTCCGTCCTGTGCAATATCAACACTATAACCATCTTCCTTTAAAGATTTATATAAAATATCTGTAAGATAGGGTTCATCATCTACAACTAATATCCTCATAAAAACAGTCCTTAAAAGTTACATTTTTAATATATTTTATCAAAATATTATTAAATTCACATTAAAAATTTTTTTCGAAATTAAATCATTTTAATATTATATTAATTTTCGATTAATTTGGCTTTAATATATGAACTGTAAAATAAACTTGTAGTTGATTAAAGCATCAACTAAAAAAATAAAAGAAAGGATGATCTTAATGAACAAAAAATTGCTAGCATACTTTGTGACGGGAGCAATATCACTTGGTGCGATAGGAGGTGCAAGTACACTTTCAATTGCAAAAGCGGCGACAAACACACCTGCAAAAATTCAATCATCTGTGCAGAATAATCTAAACCAGCCTAATTATAATGGATCAATAAAAGTACCTAATCAAAATAATACAAAAGACGGTGCAAAGGGTGTAAAAGATAATGAGGCAAACGAAAGTGCAAAACTTAAATCACTTGCGAAAATAACAGAAATACAAGCAAAAGATGCGGCATTAAAAGCAGTAACAGGTACCGTAAACAAAATAGAGTTAGACAATGAAAATGGGAACTTAGTTTATAGTGTGGATATTAAAACAAATAAAGGATCCGTAGATGTGAAAGTTGATGCAGGTAGCGGAATGGTACTAAGCCAGGATAACGGTGGTGATAATGAAAGCAAAGGAAAAGAAACATCAAAAGAGACAGAAAAATCAAATACTCCTGATAAAGATAATATTCAGGTAGAACAACAAGGTGAATATCAAAACTAAAAAAATATAGGCCTCCAAATGCGCGATAAAGGTGGTTACAATATGTAATCACCTTTATTTTCTATATGATATCTCAACATGTTTTATCGATTTTAATCTTATTTTAATTGTCTATGGTTATAATTCACTATGTAAATTTAAAGTGGAGGTAAAGGATATGTGTGGAATATGCGGTTTTTCAGGTGATATGACTATGGATTTCCTATCCCTATTAGTTCATTATTAAACACTGAATACGAAGAATTTGCTAAAGATATACTATTATCGCAAAGTACAATGAATAGGGGCTATTTTAACAAATCATATATTGAAGGCTTATTGCGGGAACAAAAAAAGTCATGCTATAAAGGAAGACAAATATGGATGCTTTTGACATTTGAATTGTGGCATAGAATGTTTATTGATGAAAATAATAAAAGTTCTGACGAAAAACAAATATATATTGCTTAATATATAAGATGTAACCTTTCAAGAATTCCTTTTTTAAAAATTTAATAAAAAAATATTGACATATGTTCATAGCGATGACATTATAATTATGTAATAGCCATATGGCAATAAATATTAAAAGGAAGTGATTTATATGCCGAGAGGTTGAAAATAGAAGATATAGTAGAAGATGCAAAAAAGAGAGCAGAGGTAGTAACAATAAATTATTTAGATAAAGTAGTATAAGGTTTCGTAAAATTTTTTGTTTAGCAGTATTAAGAGATTTTATGTTATAATATTTTTATTGATAATAGTTTTATAAAAGTATAAAATATATTTCAAATGAATTTTAAATATAATAGGATGTGATAATATGCCGAGACCGCAAAAATGTAGATGGGTTAAAGGTGAACCAGATATAACTTATTTTAAACCAATGGGTGTTCCAATGCATTCCTTAGAAGAGGTTGTGCTATCTGTAGAAGAATTGGAAGCAATAAGACTTAAAGACCTTGAAGGACTTGAACAGGAAGAATGTGCAGATAAAATGAAGATATCAAGACCTACATTCTTTAGAATAATAATGTCCGCAAGGGAAAAGGTTGCAGATGCTTTAGTTAATGGTAAAGCAATTAAAGTTGAAGGTGGAAATTATAGGATATATAACGAAGATAACATAGAACAACATGGGCATGGGTGTTGTCATAGGCATGGACAGTTAAATAATAAGATATAAAAATGTAACAAAACTGATATGTATATACAATGTTATCTTGTAGGTACAGTTTATACAAAATAGGAAAGGCCCACTGGGGCCCTATTTTAAATGTGTCTCAATTATTTTCCTTAATGATGCCTCAAATTTCTCATCATTTTCTTTTGTTCGCTTTTTAGGATTTGAAGTTCTACCACCTGATCTACGTATTTTTTGAGAAATGTGTTTTTCAAATAATAACCTATCCATATTTTTATTTGAGAATATAAGCCCATTTTGATTTAAAGCATATGAGCCTCTTGCAAGTGCCATTGTTGCAACACCAAAATCCTGCGTTACAATGATATCGCCTCTTGCCGCCTTATTTATTAAAGCAATATCAACGGAATTAAAACCTTTGTCAACAACAATAATTTCAGAATAACCGTCATCTAGTATATGCGTTGTATCGATAAACATTATTACAGGCAAATTATATTCCTTTGCGACTTTTACTATAATGTCCTTTACAGGACATGCATCCGCATCAACAAGTATTTTCATAATTTTCTCCAATCTACAATATTTATATCTATTGTAACATTAATATTAAAATATTTCATCAAATTTGCCTAATAAAAGTTAATACAGTAGACGGCACTATGGCTATATGATAATATTAACAACAAAAAGAGGTGGTCTTAATGGATTTATCAATAAGAGGCATGTCAAAATGATTATAGTCCAGGTATTCATAATTAAATGGTGGGGAAGAAATTCTGAATTGATGTTACAAAATAAAACCGAATTGACAAAATAAGAGGTGGCATTCCACCTCTTAAAATATTTTCTTTGCAAAGCTTTTTATCCTTTCAAGCGCTTTCATAATTTTATCAAGTGAATATGCATAAGATACTCTTATATATCCGTCACCACCCGGTCCAAATGCATCACCTGGTACAACTGCAATCTTTTCTTCTTTTAAAAGCCTTTCACAGAATTCCTGTGAATTTAGTCCGGTCTTTTTGATTGATGGGAATATATAAAATGCGCCCTTAGGTTCAAAACAGTCAAAACCTATCTCACGAAAACCACTAACTATAAATCTCCTTCTTTGGTCATAGGTTTTACGCATCTTTTCGATGTCTTCTTCACATTCATATATGGCTTTGATACCAGCGTACTGTGACATGATTGGCGAACAAATTGTTGTATATTGGTGTATCTTATTCATCGCATCTATAAAGCCATGTTCTGCAGCAATGTATCCCAGCCTCCATCCAGTCATTGCAAACGCTTTTGAAAAGCCGTTTATAAGAATCGTTCTTTCTTTCATTTCTGGAAGTGATGCAATGCTTACGTGTTTACCATCATATGTAAGTTCACTGTATATCTCGTCAGATATAACTATTAAATCATGTTCAATAATTATATCTACGATGGCTTCTAAGTCTTCCCTTTTCATAATAGCTCCTGTGGGATTATTTGGATATGGAAGTATTAGTGCTTTTGTTCTATTTGTTATTTTTGATTTTAAATCATCGGGTGTGAGAATAAAATTATTTTTATCATCCGTTGGCACGTAAACTGGGATACCTCTTGTAAGCGCGACACATGGTGCATATGAAACATAGCTTGGTACTGGTACAAGTACTTCATCATTATTATTTAGCAGGCAACGAAGTGCAAGGTCAATAGCTTCACTAGCTCCAACAGTTACCATAATTTCTTTCTCTGGGTCATAACTTATATCATAATGTGTTTTAAGGAAATGTGATATAGCAATTCTGAGTTCTGGTAAGCCAAGATTTGAAGTATATGTCGTGCTCCCGCGATCAAGAGAATCAATACCTTCCTTGCGTATTGCCCACGGTGTTACAAAATCTGGTTCACCTACACCGAGTGATATAATATCCTTTGAATTTGTTACAAGGTCAAAGAATTTCCTTATCCCAGATGGAGGAATGTTTTTAACTATGTCTGAAATATATTTGTCTTCTATCATGGCGTTACCACCAATCTATTATCTTCAGGTCCGTCTGTAAAGAAAACACCATCCTGTTTATATCTTTTAAGTATAAAATGTGTTGTCGTACTTAGGACACCATCAATAGGTGCGAGTCTTTCCGCAACAAACATAGCTATTTCTTTCATTGTTTTACCTTCGACTTCTACAGATAAATCGTAACCTCCAGATATCAATGATACAGACTTTACTTCTTCATACTGGCCAATTCTTTCTGCGATGGCATTAAATCCATGCCCCTGTTGTGGAGTTATCCTAACATCAATAAGGGCATGAACTATTTCTTTTTCAGTCTTTTCCCAATTGACAAGTGCACTGTACTTTAATAAGATTTTCTCTTCTTCGAGATTTTTGATCGTATTTTTTACATCTTCTTCATTAAGGCCTGTAATTGTAGCTATCTGTTTATCGGTAAGACGGCTGTTTTCGCGTAAAAGCTCAATAATATCAATCTTTTTCGACATTAAATACACCTCCTGAATTATCATGTTATGCACATTATAATATAAATATTATAATAATTCAATCAGATAAAGCATTAATTATTAAAATGAATTACATTTCGATTTACATCTTTCCTTTGAATTTGTATATCATTTTGATTGGGTGATATGATTGCTTTGCTTTTCTGAGGCCGGGCAATCCTAAATCTTGTTCTCTATTTATATAGTTGTAATTCGACATAATTTTAGCAAAGGACATGTTTATAAATGCATATGCATCAGGCACTTCCGAATTTGCCTTTTCTATATGTGTGACAGCCGTATCGGGATTTAATCTTTCACCAAAGGAGTATGCTTCTATTTTCCCATCTATTCTTAATACAATTCCCTTTATATTAAAATATTTATAATTATCAAATACCCTTTTAATTGCTTCAAATTCGGATAAAATTCCGGAGTTTTCATTTATGCCCTTTGAAGAAATCCAGTTTTCAGTAAATTTAAGACATTCATTTACATTGTTAATAGATATTTCTTCAATAGAATAACCATATGTTTTTAAAAATTTATTTATATGATTTTTCTTTGAATGATATTTTCTTCCGAACAAATTAATAAGGTCATTTGTATTATAAACATAATCAAAGTTATCCTCATCATGTAACATTTCTATTCCATATATTTCCGAAATTTTACAAGCGGTATCTTTATCAAATCTTTCAAGATATATTTCATTATTATCAGATTTTAACATCTTATAAAATTTATCAAAAGCACTTAAAATATTTTCAGCCGGTCCAACAGGCGGAAAAATCGTATTATCTGACGCCATACAAAGGCAATCATCTATTATATCGTACTTAATATTATACTTATGATTCCACATATATAAATTAGTAAAAGTGTATTCAGATATTAATGGTGGATACTTAGTAAAATAATTTTCAAATAAATTTTTATCATCTAAGGACAAAGATTTCAAGATAAACACCCCATAATAATTATTATTAATAAAATAATTTTTTCCATATAGCATAGTATATTATAACATACACTTTGTTTACAACCAAATTGACATTGTAATATTTTATTATTAAAATTCAAATATGATATAATAAACTTATTAAAGCTTATAAAGAGGTGTAATAATGTACGAACAGTTTGCACAATTTTACGATAGACTAGGTTGGGACACATATGCAAAAGAACTGTGGCCTGATTTTAAATCATACTTAGACAAAATCGGCTTCAAACCACAAACACTGCTTGACATAGCTTGTGGAACGGGCGCTCTATGTATATGTGCCTCGAAGGGTGGTATAATTGCTGAAGGACTTGATATATCAGATGAAATGCTTAAGAAGGCGGGTGCAAATGCTAAAGAAAATGGTGTTGAGATAAATTTATACCATAGAGATATGAGCAATTTTAATCTTTATAAAAAATACGATCTTGTTACATGTACATTTGATGCAATAAATCATATGATAGACTTTCAAAAGTGGTTATCCATGTTTAAATGTGTCAAAGAACATCTTAATGATGGTGGCCTTTTTATGTTTGATATGAATACATTAAAAGATTTAAAGGAAAACTGGAATAATATCCATATAAAAAAATATCCTGCAGGTGATTATCATATTTCAAAAAGCATATCTTTTGGTGACATGGCATGCGTTACTTTTACAGCATTTGTTAAGAAGGATGATTTACTTTTTGAAGGATACGAGGAAACAGTTAGAGAAGTTAGCTTTCCGCTTGATGATATAAAAAATGTACTTTTAAATTTGGACTTTAAGGATATTAAAATAATGGATAGAAGGTTTATTGAAGTAGATAATATAGATATGTTGACACGAGCATTTATTATTGCTACTAAATAAATTTAGGAGATAGTGATATGTCAAAATTAGAGCTTGTAGCACCAACGTTATTTGGAATAGAATCTGTAGTTGCAAAGGAACTAAAGTCACTTGGCTATGATGATATAAAAGTTGAAGATGGGAAGGTGACATTTATTGGTGATGAAACTGCAATATGTAAAGCAAATGTCTGGATAAGGTCTGCCGAGAGAATATTAATTAAATTAGGAGAATTTGATGCGACAACATACGACGAATTATTTGAAGGCGCAAAGGCACTACCGTGGGAAGACTGGATACCAGAGAATGGGAAATTCCCCGTTGATGGTTATTCACTTAAATCGAAATTGCACAGCGTTCCAGATTGCCAAGCAATAGTAAAAAAAGCTGTTGTTGAGAGGTTAAAAAAGAAATATAAGAAAGAGTGGTTTGAAGAAAATGGCCCATTGTACAGAATAAAGTTTTCTTTAATGAAGGATAAAGCATCATTGATGCTTGATACAAGTGGTGAAGGTTTGCATAAAAGGGGTTATAGGGCTATATCAAACAAAGCGCCTCTCCGAGAAACGTTAGCAGCTGCCATGGTTATGTTAAGCGATTGGAGATATGATAGGCCTCTTCTTGACCCGTTTTGCGGTTCTGGTACTATAGCAATAGAAGCAGCACTTATTGGTTTAAATATAGCACCGGGATTAAATAGAGAATTTTCAGCTGAAAAATGGGGAAAGATTCCTAAAAAATTGTGGTTGGATACACGTAAAGAAGCCTTTGATTTAATAAAAAAGGATGTTGAGCTAAATATAAAAGGATATGATATTAATAATGATGCTGTTAAACTATCAAAAAGCAATGCCGAGAAGGCCGGTGTTGACGAATTTATTATATTTAAGAACGTTCCATTAAAGGACTTAAAGACAGATGATAAATATGGGATAATAATATGTAATCCTCCATATGGCGAGAGGATGGGAGAATTAAAAGAAGTAGAAAGATTATATCGTGAGATGGGACACATCTTCAAAAGTTTTGATACATGGTCATACTACATAATAACATCCCATGATGAATTTGAGAAACTCTTTGGCAAAAAAGCTACAAAAAGGAGAAAACTTTATAATGGCATGATAAAAACTACATATTATCAATATTATGGTCCAAGACCACCGAGGAAATAATTAACGCTTAATGGCGTTATTTTTTTAAACCTTATTATTAAAAATTCTGAACACTTAAAAACTTATTTGTACAATTGCCGAAATTAAATTATTATATAATAAAATCATAAAAAATCAACGGAAAATATATCTTAATTAATTACAATTAAAAATATAGAGGGATAACATTTGGTGATATTTCACAAAGATGAAGGAAATATAAATACATTAAGAAAAAAGTCTCTTGACATGATAATTAAGACACAAATAATGAAAAACATGCATTAAAAAAATCATTAAGCTGGTTTGATCTTATTCTTTTTGGCATTGGAGCCATAATAGGAACGGGTATTTTTGTGTTGATTGGCGTAGCAGCAAAATATGCCGGACCTAATTTTGTCATTTATTCTGTCAGGTTTGCCCTTTTGCTGCATTAAGCTATACTGGGATCATTAAGCATTTGGAGGTAAAAATCTACTAATGAATAAAAGAACAGCACTATATTCAGATGGTGCTGTTTTTTTATTTTGATGAAAAACACAAATAATGTTCACTTTTCTATGTAAGCTATATATTAAATGAGTGTCAGTACTGCTTTGCCAATAAACATGACAAACTATCTTCATTCTCACATTTTAACAAGTTTTAGTTAAAAACCTCTTATCCAGATATGTTCCTTAATATATTAGTAATTTAAAATACATTATTTATGGATGAATTGCTCCATATAAAGTAAATATTCCATAGAACATTATAAAATTCAAAATTACAATTAAACAAAATACTAAAATAATTTTAAGAATAGATTTATTCAACATTAATTCCCCTCAATATAGTTTTCTATATAATATATACAAATTTAGAGGGTATTTTGTTACACTGCAAAATGAATTTTATTTGTATGGAAATAATTATTTTCCTTTGTTAATAGCTTCCTTGAAAAAAACTAAAAAATTAACTTTATTTATTTATTTTTGCGCTTTTAGCAGCTTTTATAAGTTCATTCTTATCGATCTTTGACATGAGGGAAAATAAGTTATTATCTTTACGCCAAACGATCGTGTTTAGCCCATTTTTTTCAACTAATATGCCTTCATGGCCGTTTATATCTATCTTTTGTGTGATGGCATTTTCTGTGTCTACCATCATGTCAGTGTTTTCGTTTGAGCTTTGGCTGAAAATTATGAAATCGCCTTTGTCATTTGTATACTGAATGATTTTGGTTACTTCCTGTGACTCTACCTTGCTTATCTTGAACCCATGTGGCACGTATGAAAGATAATATTCATTATCCCAGTTGGATGGAATCATGGATGTGGAAGAAGACGTACTGGGTTCATTGTTTTCTTTTAATTTTATGTCTGTATAATCTTTTTTGATTTCAATTATGAGATTAAAGACGCGAGTCCTAAATGCAGAAACAGTTGTTATTGCCACGGTAAAACCTATAAAAGCCACAAAGAAGAATACAGCTACTTTTGGGAAAGCTTTTTTTGCTGAGATGAAGAATTTTTTGACTGCTTCTTTTCTTTTGTGATGTCTTAACATCTTTCTAATTTTAATGTCTAATTCTTTAGGATAAGGTATTTCTTCACTATTGGCTTCTTCCAGTTCATTAATTATGTTGTTTACATGGCAAGCCCCTGCATATTCCAGCAATGCCTCAAATATTTTGCTTTCAGATTTTAGCTTTTCATTGTAAAGGTCTTTCATATTTCAACATCTCCTTTATACTCGTATAAAGCATTCTTAAGGCTTTGCCGCGCACGATACAGTCTTACTCTTACATTGTCTTCCGTGATGTTTAAAAGATTTGCGATGTCTTTATTTGAGTATCCGTAATAGTATTTTAAAGAAATAATGTCTGCGTACTCTGTCTTTAGCTCCTTTACTTTTTCAGATACTCTTCTAAAAATGTCACTGTTTATTATCTTCTCGTCAAACGGCTCTGAGTCATCATGGAAAAATTCATCCGCATCTTCAATAAATAAATTTTTTTGCCTCTTTATTTTATTGTACATATTTATTGAGATGTTTCTAACTATAATAACAACTAATGCCCTTATTTTGTTACAGTCATAATCAGAAATTTTTTCAATGTAATTGATAATATTTATGAAAGCGGATTGGACAGCATCTTGTGCCAATTGATAGTCGTTTAAAATGTTGTATGCCATTTTAAACATATCCCTACTGTAATTTACATATATATCTTCGACTTTTTTTCTTTGGCATTCATCTGTAATTGTGTCAAATAAGATGAGCAAATTTCTTCCCTCCCTCGTCCATGCTTATGAACAAAATTTAAAACATGTCAAAAAGATTATATCATAAAACTTTTTCTGTAAGATATTTAACGAAAATTTCTGTATGTAAATTATATGATTAATAATGCTTATGGTCTAATTTTTTATGACTAAAAAATTTTTATAAAAACTGTAACGAAATAGGCAATAAATTTGTTATATATTTTGGGAGTGGATATGTTCATCAAATATATAAGAAAAATAAATTTGATTTTATGGGCATTAGAATAAAGATATTATAGGTGAGGAGAGATGATTGAAATCGTAAGCACTGATAAAGATAGAGATATATTTGAAATATCTTGGGGAAGGTGTTCAAAAAGCGGACTTAATAAATCAATAATACCTAATATTAATCCTGTTCAATTAGAAAATAATTTTTTGGCTGATGCATTTAAAAATATAGTAGAGAAATTAGATGGAACAATAGCATTAACTGACAGCGTACTCATTATAACAGATAAAAATGGTATTGTTTTAGATATAAAATCATTTGATAAATCTGCAGAGGTAAACTATTTAATGAAAAGTGGGATGGTTTTAGATGAATTGAATGCTGGAACAAACGCCATTTCAATGGTATTAAATACTGGTAAGTTATCATTTGTAAGAAAAAAAGAGCATTATATAGAATGTTTTAAAGATTTGTCCTGTATAGCTGCTCCTATATTTGATAAAGATTCAAATATTTTAGGAGTAATAGATATAACGACTTGTAATGATATAAATGATGTACATAAAGTTTTATTGCTTTTTTTAAAAAAGACTATAGAATCAGATTATTATGAATTAAGCGCGAAAGAAATATTAAATAGATTAGATGCAATTGACATAGGGATATTAAAATTATTGGCATATGGGTATACAGATAGCCAGATATCAAAAAAAATATACGTTTCAATAAGCAATGTAAAATATCATAAAAATAAATTAAGAAAAATTTTTAAGGCAAAATCTATAAGAGATTGCATATATAAAGCCACAAAAATTGGAGTCATATAACTATCCAAAAGTACAAAATTTATTCTTGATTTGTACTTTAGTACAAAAATAGGTTCAAGTTTAAATAAAATTGATACTTTTGGACAGTAGACATATACACTTATATGTATTATTCTGAAGATAAGAGAATTACCGGTAATTTCTCCCTGTAAATTACTTTAAATGTCTGGCATGCAAAATTTTAAGTTAAATAGGGGATCAATGATATGAAAAAAGCAATAATAGGTTTTCTCATCTTAGCATGTATAATTTCATTTTCTGCAGTATTATACCAAACTAGAGCTGAAGAGCTTAGTAAAATGGCATATGTAGAAAAGAATATTGCAAGAGAATTTGTTATTCCCGATGCAGGTGCTTTGGCTAGCCCACAATTAGTTTATCCTATAATTTTAAAAACTGCAAAGCAATGCAATGTCAACATCTTTAGAACAGAGGTAACTTTTGATAAAAATGACAAAGCACAAATCAAAAAATACGTGCTTCTAACAGATAAAACTCATTTTTTTGATGTTTTCAGACTTAAAAGTGGCAGATTTTTAACTGCTGATGATACACAGAATAGTAACTTTTATATTTCAACAAAAGATAGTAGAGTTACAAGTCAAGTAGGAGTTTTAAAAGAATTTGGCGGTAACGATCTTGTTGAAATAAAGTCTCTTAAGTCCTCTTACGATGAATTCCCTGTGGCTGACGATTATTACGTAGAGGTGCAAAACGACGATGAGTTTAATAAATTTATAAATACTTTAACTGATAACTTTAATGAAGTTCTTTCTAAGGAAATTCCTAAGCAAAGAATCAATTCTGAAAATCTTGTTAAAAATACCGATCAAGGCGGTATAAAGGATTTAGACAGAGGGGCAGGTGGAGTTTTTAAAAATTACAATGATGTAATTTTAATTATTGTATTAATATTATTTATATACTATATATTTAACGAATCAAAAAGGATAGGAATAGTAAAAATGCATGGTATATCAAATATTAGAATATGGTATTTGCTGATTGGAAAACTGCTTTTAACCATGCTTGTTCTTTCCGAAGCCATATCGCTATTACTTATCGCATTTATAAAAGATACAACAGCTCAATTTTTGTATAAAACCATTATGAATCAGCTTAAGATATATATCATAATAACAATTGTTTCGCTTTTTTCTTACGTTTATATTTCAAGGATTAAAATAAGCGATACAATAAAAAATTATAAAAATACTTTTGGCATCTTTACAATAAATACAGTGCTTAAAGTTGTATGCTCTGTATTGGCGATCATAATAGGTCTATCTGCGTTTAATCAAATTATGTACATATCAAAAAATCAAAAAGAGATGAAAAACTGGGAAAAGATAAAGGATTATGGTGTGTTTTATCCGATTGGAGGCATACTAGAACCTGGTGAGGATTACGGTCATTGGGAAGAAGGATTTATAGAGAGATATAGTAAGCTTTATCCAATACTTAATAAGATGGGCTCAATATACATTTGTGCTGCACAGTATCAAGAGTTGCCACCGGAAGTACAGAAAGAAAGGGAACGAATAGAAAAAGAAAAAAACATACCTAAACTTATTAAGACAATAACAGTTAATCCTAATTACTTAAAGCAATTTCCAGTGATGGATGTAAATAAAAAGCCTGTTTATGTACGGGAGGATACGACTGATTGGGTAGTATTAATACCGTATAAATATCGGTACAATGCAGATAAGATAATAAGCAATATTCAAAAAAATAGAAAACTTACATTACAAGTGATGTTTGAATATATAGAGAAAAATCATAAGAATGAAAAGATTCCAGATGGAATGATTCCAGAAAATATACAGAATCATCAGAATCAAAATATCGAAGTGATTTGGACTGCTAATAATCAAAAGATATTTAGCTTTGATCCAGAGGTAGCTCCTAAGGCACACAATGTTATAGTTGATCCGATTATACAAGTCATGACAGAAAAGAATAGCACTATGTATGATAAGGCTAGTGCTTCTGGTGGAGGTTTAAGTGACCCGATGAAAGTAAGGCTTATCAATAGAGATGCTTTGCTTACATATAAAACATTGAAACCCACAATAAAAGAATTAAAATTGGACGACAGTCTAAAACAACTAGTATTGCCAGGTGAATTTTATTTAAAACAAATATATAGTGCAGAAAAAAGTTTAAATATGAGTATTATGGAACTGATAGTAATATTAGCTGCTATAATAGTACTTGCAGTACAAAATGTGATAATTTTTTTCAGCGAATATAAATATAAGTTTATTGTGCGAAGAATATTTGGTACAGGCTTTTTCAGAACGTATAAAGAATGCTTTTTATTGTTTTTAGCAACATGGATAATACTGTTATTTATTGGCTATGTAATTTGCTATTTTATGAACTTGAACAAAATTTTAGCTTTTATATTGGGATTGTTCAATATACACATAGAGAGTAACGTGCCTAATATTGTAGTATACCTAATTATAGCATTTATACCTATTTTGGTAGAGCTTTTAGCATCTGCTATTTCACTTACGGTAATAGAGAATAGAAACAAGGTGAACATAATAAAGAAAGGGGCTTAATAAATGAAAAATGTATGTGAACTTATAGATATAACTAAAGCTTATGGTGACCATGTAGTTTTAAACCATATGAATTTGAATGTTCAAGAGAAAGAGATGGTAGCAATAACAGGGAGAAGTGGTTCTGGAAAGACAACAATTCTAAATATAATAGGATTGCTAGAGAGACCAACAAGCGGTACTATCAAATTATTTGATGAGGTAAATCCACAAATCGGTTCAGGTAAAGCGATAAGAATATTAAGGACAAAAGTATCGTATTTGTTTCAAAACTATGCGCTTATTGATAATGAAACTATAGATTATAATCTTGAAATCCCACTCATATATTCCAAAAAAACAAAAAAAGAAAAAGAAAAGTTGAAGATAGATGCATTAAAAAAAGTCGGTTTAGATATACCATTAAAGAAAAAAATATATGAACTTTCCGGTGGAGAACAGCAAAGGGTGGCAATAGCAAGAATTTTATTAAAGCCGTGTGAACTAATATTAGCAGATGAGCCAACAGGGTCATTAGATGCCGATAATAGGGATGAAATAATGAAAATATTAAAGAATTTAAATGAAGAAGGAAAAACAATAATTATAGTTACACATGACAAGCATGTTACTAATGTATGTAGTAGAACTGTGAATTTGTAAAACAAATATATTAATTGCCCTTTAGGGGCTATTTTTATGCATAAAATAAAAAAATTATTATAAAAAACTGTAACGAAATGTATGAGAAATTTGTTCTATATTATGGAGAAGAAATTAATGCACAATCTATTAGAGATTGCATATGTAAAGCTACAAAAATGGGAGTCGTATACCTTGATAAATAGTGAGGAAATTTGACTTAAACTACAACAATGCTTGTTTACAAAAAAATTC
This sequence comes from Thermoanaerobacterium sp. RBIITD, assembly GCF_900205865.1. Lineage (NCBI taxonomy): Bacteria > Bacillati > Bacillota > Clostridia > Thermoanaerobacterales > Thermoanaerobacteraceae > Thermoanaerobacterium > Thermoanaerobacterium sp. RBIITD. The sequence goes on along the minus strand of NZ_LT906662.1, from coordinate 800,307 downwards.
AATTTCGCAGAGGGGTTGGTGGTTTAAGAAAATTCAAAGAATGAATTTTACTAAGTAATTGAATCTAATTAACTTTAATCTATCAAATTATATTGAGTGATTTCGGAAACTAGTTTCCAGCATCATGTAATGACATAAATTAGAAATTAAATACAAAAAATAACAATGACTTTGCGATAAAAATAAGAAAAGAGGAAATAAAATTAAACTTAGATTTTTTCAATCTAGCATCAAGATGGATATTAATAGAGTGTATCATAATCCAGAAAGACCAGCGCTTTTTGCCTCTGGTTTTAGATAGCTCTAACTCATAATCATTAAGAAGCCTTTTATTAACACGCTCAGAAGAAGTTCGCTTTCTCATCTCCTCCTTCCATTCATCAGAACCACGTGGAATGGCAGTGAATAGGCGAGGGTCAAAAGAAGGCTTCGTATAAATAGTTCTGCCATAATCAGAAGAGGAGCACTTATCTTTACAATTGCATGAATCAACCTTACCAGTTGCAAAAGGACAGCGCCATTTAATTCTATTGCGGTCTTTCATAAAACCATTGTAAACCATAGGTAATCCTGCCATACAGACAGGAATACCATTTTCATTGATTTTAACAGTACCTTGGTACTGGCTTTTACCTTTATTCTTCTTGTTAAGAGGAATTATAGGTTTAATATTCCACTTATTAAGAAGATGGTAAGTGGGGTGATTATCGTGAGCACAATCACCAATAAATTTATCAAAAACAAAATCAGGATACAAAGCCCTTGCTTCAGACAAAGCAACAATAGCAGTAACACCATCATAACGAGGAGCCTCAACTAAGCGAAGATAAATAGGAATATCAGATTTAAGCTCCTCGTTATATGTAACCAAAAAATAACCAGAATAACCATAAAACCAAGTCTCATGATAACTATCCCAACCATAGCGAGCATCAGGGTCAGAGAACTTGCGATGGCAATCGCAATTAAAAATACCATTTTTAGCACAATCACAAGTTCTAATACCGAAAGGACTTCCGCCAGTCTTAATACAAGTACCATCACCTGAGATAGAAAGTTTTTCAGTATCACCGAGGATACCGGCTTCAGCGGAAGGCCTAACAGCAACATAGGCAAAAATTTGTTGAAAAAGCTTCTCAAGCCTTGATTCAAAATTTTACCCTGTAAAGCCAAATCAACAAATTTCTGTATAATACCAGGGTGGCGTGGTGGAAGCTTCTGATTTTTAGCAAGCTTTTTACGTGGTTTGCGTTTAAAAGGATGGAGAGAAACCTGTCGGTCTCTTTCAATATCAGGATCCTCAAGCCAAAACCTGTTAATCAAGTCATAATGAGTGCCAACACCAGGAATATTATCAGGGGATACGCCAATCATGTAGCACAAAAGATCATCATGATGAAGCATGTAAACCCATTTAGTAATACTGTGGCACTTAAGCATAGACATAAGCATAAAAGACCGAAAAACTTTAGGTTGGTTTTTGGCTGGAGAACCAGTATTAGAGTAATAAGGTTCAACCACAGGTTTAAGAACATCAAGATCCAAATTATAGAGTTTAGATAAAGCTTCAGAAAATTGAAGGACACAATTTTTATCTGAAGCATAAATATGCCGAATATTTTCGACAAGGAAAGACTGATAATCAGAATGCGAACGCCATGCGCCCAACATAAAATCACCTCAATAGCAAGTAGTATGGTAAAAACACCATCCATTTCGATTATTGTGGTGATTAAAAAAAGTCAAGATAGAATGTAACCAAATATGTTAGAAGAAGGAAAAACAAAGAAAAAAATTCTTACAATGTAAATAAAGATGTAAATGAATTGGAAATCGAAAAATGATTTCAGAATGAAATTTTGGGGGATAAATTTTAAATATGTCTCCTGAAATTCAGTTATATCAGGCAACAGAAGTTGCCGAGAATACTCATTCTTCGAGAGGAGGTGAGAACATTGAGGCAATTATCCCGAGATCCTCCCGCAAAAAAAGTAATAGTGGATCTGGCAGACAACCGGGTACTGACCTGACAATCGCGTGCCCTTGTTATTGCCGTCCATAACCACTATTACAATTTTATTTAACCATTTTTCAAAGGAATTTGCAATTTATTTAATCTCAAAAAAATTAGTATTTCGGTAATATGTCAAGGGGTGATTGAAAAAAATTAAAAAATTTTTTAAAAAAACAGCTAAAAAAGAGTATAGCAAAGCTAACCATTACTAAAAATAGCAATGGAAATATATGTTAATTATGGTAATGGGATATTATGTTAGTATTTACAATCATCTCCTTTCATTGCTGGTGGTTTATAAAGTTTTTCTTCGCGCAGCAGAGCAAAGACTAACCTTACAGCTTTGCGTGCCGTTAAAACTAAAGCATGTTTGTGTTTATGAGTTTTACCTTCATTAAATTTGCGAGCATAGTATTGTGAAAACTCAGGACAATATTTCCTAAGTTGGTCGGCTGCTTGAATAAAGTAATATCTGAGATACTCATTACCAGTGCGTTTTAAATATGTGTCCTCCGCTTTAAAATCCGCAGACTGGTATTCTGACCAATATATGCCGGAAAACTTTGCAAGGGCATTATCATTATCAAACCTTGATATTCCGCCTATCTCAGATATTAGGCCAGCTGCTATAGTTGGACCAATGCCATTTACTGAAGTAAGACAAAGAAATTGATTCTTAAATCCTTTGACTTCATTGGCAATGGTCTTTTCAGAAGCTTTCTTCTGCTTTTCAAGATACTGTATATTATCAAGGCAAGACTTGATAACAAAATTCAAAGAATCATTTACATTAGTGTTGATTCTATAAGATTTGCGTACAGCATCTTGGAGTAATTTAGCCGTAGCATTAGGGTCATTAAAATGGTCTCTGTCTTTATCAACTAAAAAGGCAATAAGATCTTCAAGCGGTCGAGCCGCAATATCATCAAGAGTTAAAAACTCATTAAATATTTCAGTAGCAGCCGTACCAAAATTGTTGCTAAAAACTTTAATCTGACATAAGCCACTAAATTTAAGAAACAGATTACTTAGGAAATAATTTTTCTCCCTGACAATACTATCAACAATGTGAAAGCGATGGCGGGTAAGCCTTTGGAGAGCAAGGTATCTAAAATCTACAGGACAAGATTTAGGAAGCCTTCCAAATCTTAATTTTTCAGCAAAATGACAAAAGCATCAACCCAGTCATTCTTAGGCAAATCGCCAAGAGACTTTTTAAAAGCCCTGACAGTATTAGCATTAAAAGTAGTTACAGAAGGATTAAAAGGCTTCAAAGAAACATGGTCAGCTAAATAATACTGAATATGCCAACCATAGACTGAAGTAGATTCTAGGCCAATAAAAACCTTCTGAATGTTGTATTTATTACAACAATCCAAGATATGAGACACTAAAATATCGCAACCAGAAGGATTATTATCCACAGAAAAACGATGGCAAGCATCGTTACCGTCTTGGTCGATAATATGAACCTTGACATCATCCAAACTTATATCCATGCCTACGAAAAGTTTATTCAAAGCTATGGCACCTCCTTTCAAAGGTAATGGTGTAAATGAAAGTTAATTTGAGATAACTGTGGGCCAGATTATGTAGCAACCTCGCAATTAGCTATTAGTATATAAACATGAATCCTCTGCTGCCAGGGGTTTATATACGACAAAGAGATTGCGTTAGAAAAGGCAAATCTGGTGTAGGGACCACACTAAAAAGAGCGGAAAAACCGCAAGGAGGACAAAAGCCTGTCCCATATTAACTTTACAGTATAATAATGCTACAAGTTATCTCAAAAGTAAACATAAAGGCCGTAAAATAAAAGATGTGGCGGCCTGTGCCATGTACTTAATTTGATATTTTAGATACATGGCAATAGATGTGATTTCCAAATGATGATTTTAAAAAGAGGTAATTTCCAATTATCAATGTGCTTTATTAAATTTTAAGATGTGAGACAAATTTATTGTCTACAAAAATAATTATACGAGGAGGTAATTTGGATGTTGAAGAAAAAATCTATTACGATTTTAATAGCCGTTGCGCTTATAGTATCCTCTATGGTCTCAACTGCATTCGCTGAAGTTGATAAATTCCCTGTGAAATATGGGGAACCCATTGAGGTAATGGAAGAAACAACTACAACCCAACAAGATATTGATAATACTATTAAAGCTATTGAAGACGATTTTAACAAAAGCAAACTTCCCAAAATAGACCAAGCCCAAATTCAACAAAATACTGAAAAAGCAATAAAGCTTCTTGATAAGTTAAATGGAACCAAATCGAAAAACGACAAAAGTGATCAACTAATAACTGCTACCGGTACTTACTATGATCAAAATAAAGCCAAATTAAGAGCAGCCAACTTTATGGAAGGAGTTCTCGATCTAGATGAAGGCTTAACCAGTACAGAGATATATAAAATTGGAGTTACCTATGCTAACCAAGCAAGAGATGCAGCCCTAAAAGAATTCCCTAGTAATGTTATGTTGCAAGATGCTTTTAGACACTTTAGTTGGAATTACATTTCTACCGGGGGTGTAGGAGCCCTGAAAACACGGACTGCTACAATAAATCATGAATGGGGGATATTAATCCTTGAACCCGTAACCAACTATTATACAAATAGATATAATACGTACAGAAGCCAAGGTTATAGCGACTATAATGCAGCCAATAAAGCTTTTTCTGATGCAGTTGCATATATTCCTGATTTAAAATATCAATTAGTCACAATTTGCAAGTCCAGTTATTCGTTTTTCAAGTCGTTCTTTACGGTAAGCAACATTATGGATTTGCATAATAACTGCTATGGTAGAGCATATTATGGAAAAATGCCAAATGCAGGTTATAAAACAGCTTTCTATACCGCTAAAAATAAAGGTGAGTTAATTTTATCTGAAAGCTCTGTAGGCGATTATCAGTACAAGTATGTATGGCAAAGCCAGTGGTATACCTATTAAAGTTTTTTAATGAATAGGATAACACTGCAGATTCGCAACATTATTTTATTAATAATTTTTCAATCCCCATCGTTACTAATGAGGCTTTCGCCTTATAAGTTTTCTCATCGCTGGTTAAATGTATAATTTCTGCTGATTAATAGCTCATCAAATATACCGGAAAACAATCCAGGATGTGACCTTTGAGGTTGCATCTTGGATTGTTTTGTGCTACAATAATTTCAGTAAAGGAGATCGTCTTATAAGATGAAATATAAAATATGGTTAGGAATTTCATTAATTCTATTAATTTCAACACTATACATCGTTATTACCTTTTGGCCAAACTATAAAGGTAATATGTTTCCCCTGTTCACTGATATAACTACCGTATTTCTTTTTATACCAGCTTATTTCATCCTACTAGTAGGAATACTGCCTTATATTGTTACTAAAATAATTCCTAATATTACATTACAATTAGTATTAATCACACTTATATTTGTGGGTTCATTTTTATATTCCCTTAGCTTTTTGGAGTATTCCCTGGGACTTAAGATTATTATTTCTATTATATGTTCCGGCTTTGGATTTTTATACTTTATTCTATCTAAGATTGTAAATGATAAAAAAATGTGATTATATCTTTAGCTCAATAATCTCTTGCCGCCCCTATTACTCGATTATATATTCAGTTCGTGAATAGGAATTTGCTTTTTCATGGACATTATATTACTGTCCGTCAAACATAAAATTGTAGCCGATTTATGCTTAATTTAACGATAATTTTTCTATAAACTGTTGCTTTACCGGATTTATATAAACGATAGCCTGGCTGTTTTACCAAAAAGGACAGGCATGCAGACTCTCATGCCAAAATGTGCGCACAATCAAACAGGCCATGACAGATTCCATGTAACAACACGTGAACAATCCTCATAGCCCTATACTGTCCAAATCGTGAACCTATCTTGATACCCCTAAATACAGTCCTCATAAGGTGTCAACTGGGAATATTCATCCTCATACGGCATTTGGAGGACAGAATCATCATTGGTTATATCATAAGACGGTCCGGAAGGTTTTGAAGCAGAATGTACTGATGCTCCCTATAAAGGTTGGGGGAGATCATGATTTCCCGGCATCCACAGATCCAGGTGCAGCAATATCTTCTTGATGGTCTCTTCCTCTTCTATAAAGGATATGATGCGCATGAAGCCATTGCACTTGGGGCATAGCAACGGGTCGGTATGGTAAACCTTTTGAATCAGGCGGGCCCAGTTTCTGCGGAAAACCTTTTTTGAAATATCGGAATCAACTAGTGAAGGCGCCTGGCTGTCAGTCTCTGTTTTTTTTGCGCATTCCCCCTGACTTGTTTGAATAGTACCCGTAATACCGGACAAGTTGTTCACCTCTGTTGGGAATATGGGTAACAAGCCGGGCCAACCAATCCAACGCCACAAAAGTTTTACGGACTCCGCTGTTTTTGCCTTTATAGATTACTCGCGCGACACAGTCATTCGATTCGGATGCCGGTATATAGAGCAACCTTTCCTGTGAAATGGGAGCCCGGACAATGTATTGGGCTAACCTTTCAATTCCCTCCTGGTCGGAAGGCCAGATGGCTTCTCCAGAATATACGTTAAACCCGCTGTGATGCCAACCCATCATATTTTCTATGATAAAATCAGTTATTTTCTCTTCTTTTTTTAGCATTTTGAAGACCTGCAGGCGAAACAACCCTTCCAGGGCTGAAGCGTCCGGTACGGCCCCAACCATAAACCCGCCGTCTTTATCAAAACAGCCATCCGTTGCAATGATGTGAAGGTGTGGGTTGAAATTCAGAAAATCTCCAAAGGTCTGCACAACTATGACAGCGCCTGGATTAGGATCATCCAGCGAAACCCCTTACTTCAGATAGACCGATAGAACCTTTCAGGCGCATTGGCTCAGCTTGGCCAGAAGTCTGCGGTCATACATGAAATATAATCTAAGCCTTTTGGGAATACTGAAGACCCATTGGCGATGGGGTACCCGTTTCAGCACCTCTCCATACAGGAACTCACCAAATTCAACCACACGTTTTTGATGGCAGGAAGGGCAAAAGTGCCGGCGTTTACAGGAAAATGGAAGTAGATATTCATGGTTGCAGTCATCGCATTTCACCCGGGCAAAACTCAGATGAAGGTCACCGCAGTCCAGATATTTGTATATGACGTCCAGCAAATAAGGCCGCCAATACCCATACTCCTTTTGGTACCTGTCTTCCCATGTACCTTCCAGTTCTTCAAAATGTGCTTCCACACACCGGTAATATTGGTTTTTGCGGGGGCTTCGGGGTGTATACACTTCAGCCCTGGAGAAAGCGTTTAGCATGCATGGTCATCCTTATACAGAACTAATATTCGATATAAGGTTACCGTATAATACCAAAACAATCAAGCGCTGTATACCAACAAAGCTTGTGCTAAAAGGTGATTCATTGTGCCGGTTATGATTAACATAACGCGTTTAGGCTGGAGGTTAGAAAACAGAATATTATTCAAAGAATAGCGAACAGAAAAAAGACCAGAAGATTTTTTGCAATTAGCAAGGACTATGACCACAAAACAAGAAATTGAAATGACTCATATGATTTTGAGCAAGCAAAGAAATCAAAGAAAAATACGGACCGGACTCCTTTACCGCTTTGAGTTCCGCCCGGTGCACCAACGAAGAGAACTATCTGGTGCAAAAATTTTCAAGGGTGGTGATGGGCACAAACAATGTAGACCACTGTGCCCGCAACTGCCACGCGCCCACGGTGGCCGGGCTGGCCACTTCCTTCGACAGCGGCGCGATGACCAATTCCATTTCTGAGATTGCAGGGACGGAATTATCACTGTTGATTGGGATAAATCCCACGGAAGCTTACCCGGTGATCGGCTATAAAATGAGGCAGGCGGCGCGCCGGGGCGCGAAGCTTATCGTGGTGGACCCGCGGCGCACCGAACTAGCGGAGGAGAAAGCTGCCGGTTATACCACCAAGGATATGAGCCAGCATAGTGGCTTGGGATTATTCATCATCAAACAGATTGTGGAGCGTCATGAGGGACTGTTGGACCTAATAAAACCTGAAAATTTTACCTCGGTGTGCAATTTGTGATTTATATTCCTTGGAATAGTTAAGTTTTTATTTTGTTAAAATTCAGTGGGCGTTGGACACTGATTCGAGCACTCCCCCAGCAGGCCGTTGTTTTTAACTTGACGGCATAACGTTCTTTGCTATTAGCGGGTTAACAAGCCGGCGGGAATATAATTATTTGTTGCACGCCGGCGAAGTAGGCACTTACGATGTGGGTATTGACAGTGCAAGCCAGGGCGAGGCCGCTTTGATTCCGGTGCAATTGCCTCCCGAATTTAAGGGGAAGGACTTTCGTGTAGCGGTTGCTTTTAAGGACACTGATGTTAATTGGGCGGGGTACAGTAGTAGCGGCCCCTGGCTCCACAATATCAGGTGCAGAATTGTCAGCATAGACCAACAAAAAGCCTTGTTCAAAGTGGCATGTTACGTATTATGGGGCGATAGCTCAGATTCTAATTTAAAATTTGCTGTTCTTGGCAAATTTACCTATATAGCCTGGGTGTAAAGGGGTGATGTATATTGGTTATTTTTTGCAACAAAGAATCTGTAGAAAATGAGATTATGTTTGTTTATAGCGGGTACGAAATGAACCTTTCTATTATGGAAGGAGCTAATATGCAGTTCGCAGGGAAGCTTAATGCCTATATTTTTGAGGACGACTACGATGTTATCATGAACCCTGGCGAATATAGAATCTATTTGCAAAAAACCAAACCGAAAAAACATATCGTTTGCAAGAAGCCCGTTGTCGAGTGGTATTTTGACGGCAACAAAAGCACTATAATATCAGACGGTGTAGATTATACGACGATAAAAGGCATTATATACGGTTTGCAGAATGATGAGAAAGTGGACGAGATACGCCTGCACAGAGAGCTTTTCAGTACCTTAAAAAACGAACTTGTACACCTTTGTCAGTTCAAACCCGTGAAGAAGCTAAATATGCCATTTTTGAGTATGTTGAAGTATTTTACAACCGGAAGTGACGTCATGCAGTCTGGGGTATTTGTCCCCGATGGAGATTAAACGCCGCAAGTTATTGGAAATTGCTACCTAAGTATACATGTACCACGCGGTCAAGGGCCGGCGAAGCCGGGACGGAGTCTTTACCCTTGACAGCCCACTGAACTCTATCCTTTTGCTCAGTTGGTCATGCAAAGCATGGCCAACTGCCTCCCGGTGAGGGAGGGTGCGGGCAGATCCCACAAAAGGGAGAAATCTAAAGTGAATTACACTAATGTGTGTCTATTTTATCGGGGACATCACAATGTGAAATATGTCAACAAGTAAACAACGTCCCTATTCTGTCATATTCTGTCACAAAGTGCTGACTTGAACAAAATCGTCCAGTATGATATATAAAAATTGTCAGCGTCGCTTCGTTCCGACAGTGGACGTTTTCAAGCATCTTTTTGCTTTTTACTTGTTGTGGTAGTATTGCTGGCTGGATGTGCCGCACCAACCAGTTCCCCAGAAGCAAAAGAGAAAGTATTGCAAATTGCTACCGGCAAGGATGACTACAGCTGTGGTTGGGGTGGGAAGGCCTGTTTGTGCAGTGAAGGTCTGGTAATGTTTGATTCTAACATGAAGATCAAACCTTTACTTGCTGAATCCTGGAAAATTGAAGACGGAAAAATATATACTTTTCAACTCAGAAAAGGAATTAAGTTTCATGATTGCACACCTTTTAATGCCCAGGCAGTGAAGTATGCGTTCGAAACTTACCTTAAGAAATCGGCAACAAGGGACGGAATTGAAGCTTAAAAAAGCTGAAAAACTTTGAAATCAGCCCGCCGTTGCCATGGCACCGGTACCAGGTTTTATGGAAAGTAGAGATCGAAGAATAATCAAACTTTCTTGATGACAGTCATTTGCCTTTACGCAGTTTGCGAGGGCGATATTACCTGTGGGCCATGATTTAGAAGGAAATAGGAGGTATAGCAAAATATGTCAACAATTTTCGTTCTGAAAGTAAAGAACCCTTTTACATACTTTTACAGTCAGTTCTACTACCCGACCCGTGGCAGAGAACCGGGCCAAAACCGGTGGTGCGAGGCGAGCCGACCGACCCAGCAAATTCTCCATCGGGCTGCCGCTTTCACCCACGCTGCCCATATGCATGCGATGTTTGACGGCAGGATGAGCCAGATGAGATTGATTTCGGAAACTAATTTCCAGTGTCATAAAATGACATAAATTAGAAATCAGATACAAAAAATAACAATGACTTTGCGATAAAAATAAGAAAAGAGGAAATAAAATGTAAAATAATGCAAATCAATCTAAAAAAAGAGTATAAGAAACAAAACCTAATAAAATAGGCTTAAAATTAACAGTATATGGAAGTATAATGTTTATGCTGCTCTATCTAATAATCCATCAAGCATAGAAATAAAATTAAACTTAGATTTTTTCAATCTAGCATCAAGATGGATATTAATAGAGTGTATCATAATCCAGAAAGACCAGCGCTTTTTGCCTCTGGTTTTAGATAGCTCTAACTCATAATCATTAAGAAGCCTTTTATTAACACGCTCAGAAGAAGTTCGCTTTCTCATCTCCTCCTTCCATTCATCAGAACCACGTGGAATGGCAGTGAATAGGCGAGGGTCAAAAGAAGGCTTCGTATAAATAGTTCTGCCATAATCAGAAGAGGAGCACTTATCTTTACAATTGCATGAATCAACCTTACCAGTTGCAAAAGGACAGCGCCATTTAATTCTATTGCGGTCTTTCATAAAACCATTGTAAACCATAGGTAATCCTGCCATACAGACAGGAATACCATTTTCATTGATTTTAACAGTACCTTGGTACTGGCTTTTACCTTTATTCTTCTTGTTAAGAGGAATTATAGGTTTAATATTCCACTTATTAAGAAGATGGTAAGTGGGGTGATTATCGTGAGCACAATCACCAATAAATTTATCAAAAACAAAATCAGGATACAAAGCCCTTGCTTCAGACAAAGCAACAATAGCAGTAACACCATCATAACGAGGAGCCTCAACTAAGCGAAGATAAATAGGAATATCAGATTTAAGCTCCTCGTTATATGTAACCAAAAAATAACCAGAATAACCATAAAACCAAGTCTCATGATAACTATCCCAACCATAGCGAGCATCAGGGTCAGAGAACTTGCGATGGCAATCGCAATTAAAAATACCATTTTTAGCACAATCACAAGTTCTAATACCGAAAGGACTTCCGCCAGTCTTAATACAAGTACCATCACCTGAGATAGAAAGTTTTTCAGTATCACCGAGGATACCGGCTTCAGCGGAAGGCCTAACAGCAACATAGGCAAAAATTTGTTGAAAAAGCTTCTCAAGCCTTGATTCAAAATTTTACCCTGTAAAGCCAAATCAACAAATTTCTGTATAATACCAGGGTGGCGTGGTGGAAGCTTCTGATTTTTAGCAAGCTTTTTACGTGGTTTGCGTTTAAAAGGATGGAGAGAAACCTGTCGGTCTCTTTCAATATCAGGATCCTCAAGCCAAAACCTGTTAATCAAGTCATAATGAGTGCCAACACCAGGAATATTATCAGGGGATACGCCAATCATGTAGCACAAAAGATCATCATGATGAAGCATGTAAACCCATTTAGTAATACTGTGGCACTTAAGCATAGACATAAGCATAAAAGACCGAAAAACTTTAGGTTGGTTTTTGGCTGGAGAACCAGTATTAGAGTAATAAGGTTCAACCACAGGTTTAAGAACATCAAGATCCAAATTATAGAGTTTAGATAAAGCTTCAGAAAATTGAAGGACACAATTTTTATCTGAAGCATAAATATGCCGAATATTTTCGACAAGGAAAGACTGATAATCAGAATGCGAACGCCATGCGCCCAACATAAAATCACCTCAATAGCAAGTAGTATGGTAAAAACACCATCCATTTCGATTATTGTGGCGATTAAAAAAAGTCAAGATAGAATGTAACCAAATATGTTAGAAGAAGGAAAAACAAAGAAAAAAATTCTTACAATGTAAATAAAGATGTAAATGAATTGGAAATCGAAAAATGATTTCAGAATGAAATTTTGGGGGATAAATTTTAAATATGTCTCCTGAAATTCAGTTATATCAGGCAACAGAAGTTGCCGAGAATACTCATATTATATGAGGGGGAATACAAATGAAAATGAAATTAATAAAAATTTTAACAATAGGATTAGCTGTGATGATATTTTTAGGCGCTGGTCAATGCATTTTTGCAAAAACCACAAGAACAATAGGTAATTATGATACTATAGTACCAGGTGTAGGTACATGGTATTCTCCTGCTATAGAGAAAGCTAATGGTTCTAATGGTGTAAATCATAATACTAGTATAGGGGGAGGCAAGACTTTGTTGACAGCAATTGCCTATGGTAACAATAGAATAACTGATGAATACGCTCTAACACCTCGTTCGAGAGTTTTGATACCATATCATACAGGAGAAAATATTTCAGGAAGAAAAGTGAGACTACAATTAAATACCCCATGGAATGTGCTTGTAGATGTTGAAGCACATGGTACGTGGAGTCCCGATTCTGAAGATTAAAATTTATATGTATTATTGAACGTATAACATTAATTACTGCTCAGCCGTAATTGTAATAATGTACGAGAAAAGTAGCCGGTTATTGTGATCCAAACGATTTGAAATGGTGATGCGGAGATGAGACACTGAGAAAATCTATAGTGTAACGTCTATGATAGCTGAGCAGTAACATGTGTCTTTTAATTGTAGGAATATTTTTATACTGATAAATGTTATATGTTTGACATTACTGATTTTTAAGTTTACAAATGATTGCTTTTACTATCAAGGCTGAATATAGAAAAGGAAGTCTTTTTATTTTCAAAAATTAAAGTTTAATTGTGTGATTTTCTCATTCTATTTATTATATATCAAAATAAATAATAAAGGGGAAGCTATAATGAATAATTTTTTGAAACAAGATTTAAATAGGGTATTTCGTTCATATTCGTTCTGGTTAGGTTTTTTTTTAACAATTGGGTCTTGTATTTTTGGAATATATCCTAATATAAAATATGCAAATGATTCGGGTGCATTACGTCTATTTTTTTATGCACATAGCGTAGGATCAACAAGTATTTATTCATTAATAGCGCCTTTAATCGCGGCTATTCCTTATTCGTATTCATATTGCATTGATAAACAAAGCGGATTTTTAAATTATATATATATTAGGGAAACAAAACATAAATATGCAATTTCAAGAATAATATCAAATGCTTTAGCGGGAGGAATAGTATTGGCATTACCGTTGCTTATTATACTTATTTCTGTGTGCATATTTTTCCCAATTAAGTCAGCATATTTAGGTAGTGTAGTTGGAGCCTTTGCAAATATATTTTTTAAGTCGCAAATTATGTACATTTTTATACTTATTGTGTTGTCTTTTATTTTCGGAATGATATATGCAACAATTGGGCTGGCTATATCAGCATTTACCAATAATAAATATCTGGCTATCGTTTTTCCGTTTTTTGTTTATTTAATACCTGCTATTATATTTCCGATTTTCGGCTTAGATGCTATTGAGCCGTCTACAACATTAATACCACATGCTAATGTCAATACTACTGAAAGTATGATATTTATACAACTTGGATTGTTGTTAATCATAAGCACTGTAAGTTTTTATAAAGGTGTAGTTAGAAAAGGTTATTGATGTGTCTAATCAGGCATTGATAGTTTTAGTAAAGGGAAATATTTCTGAAATACTGCATAGAAGGCGTTTTTTTGCTGCTTTAGCGATATCATTTCTTATTAGTCTATATAAATTTCAAATATAGCTATATATACAAGACTTTATAAGACGACGTTTAATATATATGACTTACTTTTGTCAAACATGAGTAATTTTCATGAAGTTATGTTTGCATTAAATTTTTTATTTTTATTTTTAATAGGAAATATGTTTTTACATGACAATGATAATTTACGAATTATAAGGTGTAATTCTAAAGATGAATGGTTCATTATGAATTTTTTATCTATATTCACTTTAGCTCTTATATTTGTTGTATGCATTATCATAATAAATGTACTCATAGGATGTTTAAATTTGGATTTTCAGAATTTATGGAGTGACGGCAGCAAAACAATAAGCAAAGAACTTAATAAAATGCCTATAGAAATTATAAGTTATATGTCACCATTAACAGCAGTTCTAATTTCATCTTTGTTTTTAATATTTAATTTTACGATCTTAGGAACTGTATTTTATATAGGGATAATATGCTTTAGAAAGGTATATATGGGTTTTATTACATCATCATTTATCATTATTATGAGCATAGCTGCAAAATATATGAATTTGATAAAATATACAAAATATCTTTTGGCAGATAATATCTTGTTATTTAATCATAATTTCAGACGGGCTAATACATTGCCGACTATTCCATACTCATTTATCTATTTGGCCAGTATCATCGTTATAACCTATATATTAGGATTATTTTTATTTAAAAGACAAGATTTTGATGTTGGAGGTAATAATAATGACTATTAGGATTATTAAAAATGATATGTGTAGTATTTTCTCTTTTAAAAGAGCATTAATATTGTTATCTATGTTTATAATTTTGTACATTGCTAATGCAAGTGAATTCTATATGTATAAAAATATTGGATTATTTGACTTTATTTTACTAGCATTAGGAGGCCCATTTAAAAATGCATTTAGAATCATAGATGAAATTAAATGGTTATTACCACAAATATTTTTATCATATGCATTAACTTATCTTATTGATCTTGAATTAAAAGAGAGAAATATATATTTATTGCCAAGAATATCTTCGCTAAAAATATGGTGGTTTAGCAAGATAGGTAGTCTCTCGGTTATTACTTTTATATATTTTACTATAGAATTTTTTGTTGTAATTATTTTAGCTTTTTTAAATTATCCAGTAAACAATAATTTTAGCAAAGTAATAGTTGAAACGTTTGTTAACGAAAAAAATGTAACCATTGTTTACAATGCAAAAATAATATTTAATATGTTTTTTTTACTGTGGCTTACAAGCTTTTTATTGAGTATTTTTCAATTATTGATAAGCATGATATTTAAGAATGCCATGGTAGGCTTAATATGTATAATAATGTTAAATGTAATATCGATTCATGCCGGGTTTGCAAAAGGCAGCCTATTTAAATGGTTTCCGTCAAATCATGGCATATTTATGAGACATAATATTTTTAATATATCTGGTAGAAATGATTTAATTTCTATCAGTTGGTCATATTCTTACGTTATCGCTTTAATTATTTTACTGATAATATTTGGCTTTAATTACATAAAAAAAAGGGAAATTTTATATTGAAATTTTTGATATTATGAAAGGATGATTAAAGTCATGGATAAAGCCATTATAATAACCAATTTAACAAAGATTATCAAAGGTAAGTATATTTTAAAAAACATAAACTTATCCGTAGAAAAAGGTAAAATATGTGGCATAGTAGGTCGTAATGGTTCTGGAAAGAGTATGCTTTTCAAAATAATTTCCGGATTAGTTTATCCTTCAGAGGGTAGAGTAGAAGTCTTTGGTGATGTTATAGGAAAAGATGTGAGTTTTCCTAAAGATTTTGGGGCAATTATTGAACATCCGGGTTTTTTGCCGCAGTACAGTGGATATAAAAATCTTAAATTATTAGCCTCTATAAAAAATATTATTAATGATGATGAGATTAAAAATGCAATGACAATAGTTGGATTGGATTATAATGATAAAAAACCGGTTAAAAAATATTCGTTAGGTATGAAACAAAGGCTAGGAATAGCGCAAGCTATAATGGAAAAACCTAAATTATTGATATTAGATGAGCCGATGAATGGATTAGATAAACAAGGAGTTGAATCAGTAAGGGAACTACTAAAATCATTAAATGCAGAGAATAATGTGACAATTCTCATGGCTAGTCATAATTCAGAAGATATAAACTTATTATGTGATGAAGTTTATGAAATAGATAATGGTATCTTGAGTAAGCTATAAAATTGATACTTTTGGACAATTGACACGTTTGTGTAAGTACTTTAACATAAAAAATAAAGGTAGTCATCAGCAGATTGTGATTATTTGTAATTTTATTATACTTAAGTTTTTAGATAATTAATAATTGCCAATTAGGATGTGATATTTTGAGAAATATGATTTTATTTGAGCTGAAAAATTGTATTAATAGAAAAGAATTTAAAATTGTTTTTATGGCATTGTTTTTAATATCTATAAGTGCATTTTTGCTGACATGCTATATTTTTTACGGCCATGCATTAAGTTTTGTTAGATCTGCATATGAATCAGGCATTATCAGAGGCAATTATTCCAGTTTGTTGTTAAATGTTGAAATCATATTGCTGCCGGTATTCGCTACAATAATATATTCTGATTCATTTTATACAAATGCCAGAATTGGTACCTATAAAAACATCTTAACAAGAACGGATAAAAAAATTTATATATTATCGCAATGTATAGTAATATTTTTTGTGACTTTTTTTACATTTTTTATACCATTGCTGATAAATCAGTTGCTGACTTTTATTGCCTTTCCACTAGTCGGATTTGATAACAATTCAGCATTACCTCCATTTGATTTAGGTTATCAAAAGGAGTATTTATTTGATTTTGTGAGAATTCAGTGGCCTCTATTATATGATTTTATATATATGGCTTTAGATAGTCTATTGGCGTCATTATTCGCACTATTTGGCTATTCTCTATTTTTTGTATTTAATAAGAGCAGAGTTTTTGTCATAGCAGGAATGTTTATAGTGCTTCAAATTTTAAATTTTATACTTTCGGTTGCAGGTTATTACGAATATTCCATAGAGCAGTATTTATACAGCTTATCGAAAGGCTCATATATAGCGTTAGTATTATGGATAGTATTATTGCTATCAGTAAGTCTTTCGATAATTATTTTAAAGGGATTTAAGTATGAAATAGATATAGTTAAATAGCGATGGGAGCAGGTATAATGAAAATAATACACAGTTTGATGATAAAGATGTTGTTAAGAAGCAAGAGATTGTATTTGATAATATCTATACTGATAGTTTTAGGCATATACAATGCTTTAAAGTATAGCGGAGATTTTATAAACCAATTAAATAGAGTGCAAAATAAAGACTTTTTATATTATATGTACAATGACTTTTTTAAGGTAAACATTGTGCTTTTAGTTATATTTCCGCTGTTTTTATCAATTTTAGAATTTAATATTGATATTTTTGATAGGTATAAAATAATACTCAAGTACAATGACATAAAAAGATGGTGGAGAGATAAAAATTTTGGAATGTTTTTGTATTCATTTATATATGTAACAATAATTAATTTAGTGATGATTGTAAATGTAATTTTTAGCGGCAACGGTGAAAAATTAGATTCAAGATTTTTTATATTTTTATTTACAGGTTTTTTGTTACACTTACTTGGCTTCTTAATTTTTTCACTGCTTTATGAAATATTTACACTAATTACTAAAAAAACGTGGATTGGATATGTTTTAACGTATGGCATTATATTGTTAGTATATGTAATCCAGCAGTTTTCATTTCAGCGGATTTTTCCTTTGAAGATAAGATCAGTAGAATATTATATGTTTCTTGTATACAAATTCAATACAAATAGATTCGTATTCGATTATATGGATTTGATTTATGTATTATGGTTTTTGCTAATCTACGTAATTCTATATATTTATGGATATTGTGTATGTAAGCATGTGGATATATATTGGAGTGAATAATGTGAGGAAATTATTAGAAAACGAAATAAATAAAAAAATAATAATATACGGTTCAATAATTGCTATTTTGCTTGGTTTATACAATGTTTATTTAACAAATTTATATGGAATTAATTCGTTGGAAGGCTTATTTTTTGCAGAATACGGTTTTGTAGATATTAGGGCCATTAAATATGTAATGCCATTTTTAAAATGGGTTTTACCTCAAATGACACTTATGTGGATTTTAAAGGAATTTGTTGCTGGTGAATTAGACAAGAATAGTGTTTATATTTTTACTCGTACTAATAGAAGAGGCAAATGGGTTATTGATAAGACTTACGATTTATTTAAATTTGTCATTTTATTTTACTTTATAATGTTTTTAATAACGTACATAATTGGTACTGTCGTTGGATATAAAATGTTATATATTTACAAAGGAATAGAGTTAATACTGACTATGCTTATATTGACGGTACTATTAAATTATGAATATATATTGATAATAAATATTTTATCGTTAAAAATGGATGTAATATACAGCTTTCTGATAGCTTTATTTGTAGATATATTTTCAATATTGCTGTCTTCATTCATTTATGAATATTTCAAAATGAAAATTTATTTGTTAAAGCTAGTTCCAGTTAGCCATGGAATTTTGGCATGGCACAGTATGAATAGCATGTATAATAATTTGTACATGTTTGAATTTAGCATAAAGAATTTTTCAATAATTGATTCAATTTCATATTTAATTTTATCATGTTTTATTATTGTGATTTACGGAATATATGTTTTTCAACATAAAGATATAATATGAGGAGGTAATGTAGAATGGGATATTTAGAAGTAACAAACCTTAGCAAAAATATAGGACAAAATGAGATATTAAAAAATATTAATCTAAATCTTGAAAAGGGTACGATATACGGCTTTTTTGGCAGAAATGGGTCTGGAAAGACAATGCTTTTTAGAGCGTTATGCGGCTTGATTAAGCCGACGTCTGGTACGATTACAATAAATAATAAAGTTCTGCATAGGGACATATCTTTTCCAGAGAGTATAGGCGTAATAATTGAATCACCGGGGTTTTGGGATCATTATACAGGTTTCGAGAATTTAAAAGTTTTATCATCAATAAAAAACATAATAGGTGATGAAGATATCAGAAAATCTATAAAAAGAGTTGGTCTAGATCCAGATGACAGAAGAATATATAAAAAATATTCTTTAGGGATGAAACAACGCCTTGCAATTGCTCAAGCTATTATGGAACGACCTGATATCATAATTCTAGATGAACCTACAAATTCACTTGATGAAAATGGCGTCCAGCTTGTAAGGGAAATATTGATAGGAGAGAAGAAGAGGGGTGCGCTTATACTTATTGCAAGCCACAACAAAGACGACATAGATATATTATCAGATGTTAAATACAAAGTTGATGATGGTTTGGTAATACAATCATAAAAAGAGGTGTATTGAATGAAGAAATTAGATAAGGTTTTGATTTCGATTGTCGTATCTTTGATTGTAATCAGCGTTGTGGTAGGAATTTTTACGAGGTTTTCATACAAAGACAATGTCTCTTTTTCTAGAATTTCAAATAATATAGATGATTATAAAATAGTTGTGGGAGATGTGGATTCTGATAGGGCATTTTATAAAAGTTTTTATGTGGAAAACATAAAAAGTCTATCAGATCTTGAACTTAAATCTGATTATATTTTAAAAGTGAGAGTAGAAGATGAAAGGAAAACATTAAATAATACATTGTATACAAAAGTAAATGTTGTTAAGATATACAAAGGAAATGATTTAAAAGGTAAAAATTATGTATATATTTATGAACCTTGTTTTTTTGATGTGTATAATAAAACATTTTATTCTCAATGGGGTTACAATTTTATGCACAGCAACGATGAATATATCGTTTTTTTAAGGAAGATAAAGGCTCCACAGGGATATCATTATAAAAACAATGAAGGCATTAGTTTTTTGTTTACTTCGGTGCCTTATGGAAAATACAAGTTAAAAGATACAGGCGAAGTTATTGCAGTAGATGAGAAAAAAATAAATCAAGGGTTAAAATATGGTGATGTTAAAGATTTGGATATAATAACGTCAGATAGTACTGTCGCAAATAGGTATGAAAGTATAAAAAATGAAGTATTAAGAAAATATAAATAGATCCGCATATTAAATGCTAATTTTCAAAAAATCTTTTTCATGATATGAGCAAATTCTTTGTAAGTTATTTTACATAATAAAAAATCGGGAGTGGTAGATATTATGTTGAGAGAAGAATTTAAAAGGGCCGTATTTGATAAAAAATTGTTATTCGTAGTATTAGTTTCGCTTTTATTATTATTTTTATCTGCATATCAGTCTATATTAAAACCGGCTGCATTTGCCAATATAAATTCACCAGATATATCAGATAAAAAGTTGTATTATGAAAATGTAATAAGACCTGGACAGAATGCGTATTTAATTTGGAGTCAGAGTTATTATCTTATTAAGACTTTTTTTGTGTTTATGATAATTCTACCTTTTACTTATTCATATATATATGAGAGGAATAAAAAATTTAATTATTTCAGTATATCCAGAATAGGTTTAAAAAAATATCATCAGATCAAATTTATTGTGAATGGTATCATGGGTGGAATCGCATTGGTTTTGCCCGAATTAATTTATTATATAATTTTGTTATTGGTTGCAAGAAATGAGATTTTACCAGTATCAATATTGCGTTCAAGAGGTGCACCAGATGGACTATATAGTAGTATATTTTTTAAAGATCCAAATAAATACATATTTATTGTATTTATAATGCATTTTATTTTAGGATTTTCTTTTGCGGGGTTTTCTGCTGGTATTACAAGTTTTTTTAACAAGAAATACATTATTTACACATTGCCATATATATTTTTTATAATTTATGAAATAGCCATATTTAATATTAATCAAAATTATTCAATGACAAATGCCTACAATTTTTTTTACAATAAAAGCTATGACATATTGCATTTTATAATTCTAAATTTAGGATTATTGGCAATAGGAATAATAACATACTATATAAACTATAAAGTGGTGCTAAAGAATGGATAAACGTATTATAAGAGGTTATGTGAATTTTACATTAAAAAGGGTTGTTAAACAAAAAAGTATATATATTATTTTTTTATACATACTGATATTTCCGTATTTGGCTATAAAGACAAATGTATTTAGTAGAGAAGATAATTTTTGGAATGGAGTGTTTTACTTATTAGGAAGCCATTATATATATGGAATTTTCTTCTTGGCAACATTTTTATTATTAATTTACAATGTATGTAATGATAGCAATATAACACCATTTGTTCATACAAGATTAGATAATAAAATAAATTGGCTTATATCAAAATATATATTGATATTTATTACAAGCATTATCTATTTGATTTTAATTATTTTCAGCGTTTATATTGGCGCATATCTAAATCTTGGCTATAGTCCCAATTGGAGCAGCAGCGCAATTAATGGTGATGATTTGTACACCTTGTTTGCAAAAAATTTAACACCTTTTAGCAGCATTATTATTTATTATATAAGGTTTCACCTGTCTTTAATTGTGCTGGGCATGTTGGAGATGGCTTTAGCTATAGGATTTACTTCAGTTAATTATGGTTTAAGTTTAGCTATAAGCATAATTATAGCGCTTGTAAGTACTGTAGTATTGAATCTAAGAAACATACCTATTATTAATTTACTCGATATTGGAAATATATATATTTTTTCGTTTAATTCAAATTATAATCTAATAGAGTTTATTGTGGCTAACAACTTTCACCTATTAATTATGATTGTGGCCATACATATTTTGTTAAAATATAATTTAAAGGAGATTGTTTTGAAATAGAAATGAATAAGTTGGGATTGTTAGTTTTCAATTATAACCTAAGATATATATATAAAAAGCTATTTATCTTTGCTTTCTTATCCTTAGCATTATCAATATTTAATGTTGTATATAATTCCTATTTTCAAAATATAACGATACTTGATTCGGTTGTATTATCTTTTGGTGGCTATAATATAGAAAATATAAACATAATACAGACGATGTTGGTATTTTTTCCTTATATCATGATAGCCATGGTAATAGAAATGTATATGGATAATATGATGGGGAAAAATGCTATATTTACTTTGCCAAGGATAATGAACAATAAATTATTTTATACATCGAATATTATTTCGATGTTAATAGTCATAGTGATGTTTTTTTTCATATATGATGTGGTTTTATACGGAATATCAAGTTTAATATTTAGTGGCACATGGATAAGCTATGTATTTTATGATTATACAAAATACAACAAAAATTTGTACTCTATATATAGGATATTGTTTAATATGTATTTTGCGCAAATTATAGGTACATTTACTATTTCTATGGTGCAATTATATATTACAAGAATTACAAGAAAACTTTATATAGGATTTGTTGTTGTCTTCGTTATTTACATTTTAAATTTTTCGCTGCCGAAATTAAATTTTTACTTAGGCGAGCATATTTTAATAACAAAATTGAATGTTCTTTCTAACAATTACAACCATTTGCCATTATATTTATTTTTCGCTGTTAATATTATATTTAGTATTTTGCTTATCCTTTTGACAATCAAAAATAAAGAAACAATTATCGATATTGATTAAGGAGTTGATAAAATGGATGAAATAGTTATAAAAGTTTCAAATCTGAGCAAAAGATTCAAAGATAAAGTTATATTCGAGAATGTAAATTTTGAATTGACAAAAGGGAAAATTTACGGATTTACAGGCTATAATGGATGTGGTAAATCGGTCCTTTTTAAGATTCTGTCTGGTCTAATGTCATCTACTGACGGCGATGTCTTTATACACAATAAAAAATTAGGAAAGGATATAGATTTTCCACCTGATTTAGGAGTTATTATAGAAAGTCCGGGATTTTTAGATGACTATTCCGGATATTATAATTTGAAATATTTAGCATCAATAAGGAATATTATAGGTGAAAAAGAGATAAAAGATGCATTAAAATTAGTTGGATTAGAAAATGATAGCAATAAGAAAGTAAAGAAATATTCACTTGGAATGAGACAGAGGCTGGCAATAGCGCAAGCAATAATGGAAAATCCAAAAATTTTAATATTGGATGAACCATTTAATGGTCTGGATAAAAATGGTGTTGCAAATATAAGAAATTTGCTTTTTAACCTCAAGAAAAATGGTACAACAATATTAATTGCAAGTCATATAAGTGAAGACATTAGATTACTATGTGATGAAGTATTTGAATTTGATAATGGTACATTAGTCAAAGTTTTATAAATTCTAATTTTGAACACATTATTTTCATTATTCATATTGGGGTATAGTCTTTAAAAAAGAAATTATTGAGAGAGTTTTTTCGGAGGTGATGAGGATGTTTAGGATTGAAGAATCAGAAACATACAAAATGATAATAGAAAAAGGCATTGAGAAAGGAATTGAAAAAGGTATTGAAAAAGGTGAAAAAGAGAAAAGCATAAAAATTGCAAAAAAGTTGTTAAAAGAAGGTATGGACATCGACAGAATAGCAGAAATTACAGAGTTGTCAAAAGAGGAGATAAAAAAATTGATAAATTAGGATAATAAGCAGGCTAAATGCCTGCCTTTTTTATAAAGTTAATTTATGACCGAAAAACGGTCGCAGTTTCGACAATATATTACACAGATTGACAAAGTATGACAGAAAAATTGACCTAATTTAGCACCTTCCCAGATGAGGATAATTGGTTTATAATAACATTAACAGAAATTGGCGCTATTTCCTGCAGATAAAATCGTAGTTAATATGCTTTTAGTACCGAGAAGCATATTGACTACAAAAAATGGAGACGCATTGTATGTCAAAGAAACTGGTTTCACTGCTTCTAATTGCTGTGTTTCTTTCAATTTCAAGTTTTAGCTTTGCTTTTGCTTTAGGTGTTGCGATTCCGAATTCTGAAGAGAAAGTACTCGGAAAACCTACTGATAAGGTTGGTACAATCGTTACTTTTGTGGATGCTAATCTTTCAAAAACTAGTCCATTAGTTACAAATAATCTTGTCTATCCAATGGGTACAATACATGAAGGATATGATCATTCTTATTATTATTATGATCATAGCGCTATATATGCTTATAATGTTGGACCAAGATGCAACGACATCTTTTTGATTTCAGTGGCAAGAGGAACAACTAAAACTTTAACTACGACAAAAACAGTATCTGGTACTATTGTCTTTACAACATCAGTTGAAGCTGGAATTCAGGATGTTGTTAAAGCTGGATTTGGGCTAACATCTTCCGGAACATATACTTATACTTGGTCTTTGACACAACAATTTACAGGGCCTCCTGCTCCTTATAACAGTCGTGATTATTATGGTGCCATAAATTATGATTTATATTCAGTCTATGTAAAGCGTTATGATGTGTATAGGGTATATAATGGAAATGCAATGACAGGTTATAACACTTATTATCAAGGTCTTACAACAGTAAATGGCGTTAAAATACCTAAAGCCGTTCAATATAGCGTAGATAGCATTCAATAGTATTTGAGTTTTAAAATATATTGCTTTCTATAGCTTTCTTATTTAGGCTTTAGATTATGGAGGACGTTTTAATGTCAATAAAAATTAAAAAGAAAACAATTATTTTCACAATTGTTGGCATCGTGATTGTATTACTGGGTTTGTATTTTATTTTTGCACACAAGGAAAATACCGTTAATTATACAAGTATATCAACAAATATGAAACAATTACAACAAGACGAAGAAAAATTTTTTCTTAACAATGTGCAAGTAAGCAATTTATCAATACAAAGGTGTCAAATGGAGGTTTCCGATAAAGTAGAACAGGGATTAAATTTTATTGTGACATACACACTACCTGGAATAAATAATGCTATAAAAAATCATAAAATTGGATTTCAAATAATATATCCCAAGAAATATGCAGATTTAATAGGGAGTAATATGACGCCCATAGCTTATGTATATCCCAACAATAACAATAATCAGACAATGTCTTCTGCTTTTAGCATATATATGCCAGGCATTTCTGACGATGAATTAGACAAATTGATAAAAGAACAGAATGATTTCACAATATACATTTACATCGATCAATTAAAGAAAAAAGAAATTACAGTCCATAACGATATTACAAACTAAATCAATTTATATGAAAGGCAGAAAATATTAGATTCAATCAAAAAGCCTATAAAATTGATAATAAAATGAGACGGCGGGGAAGAAGACTTATTGCTACAAAATTTTGATATAAAAATGTATTGATGGCTCTTAATAGGGCTATTTTTTTATACCTAAAAATTTTTTTAAAAAACTGTAACAAATTCCTGCGAAATTTGTTTCATATTATGGAGAGGTAATTCGGCGAGAAAAGTTTTAGGGGTGGTACGATTATGAATAATATTTATGAGGAATTGATTATGTCAATCGGAGAATCAAAACTTTCAGGTGTTGACCCAAATAAAAATAGGTTTAAAAAAATGCTTGATGAAAAAGAGTTGGCCAGGCGAAAAGAGAATTATAAAAGCATAATTTACATACTTGACATTATTTTTAATCCTAAAGGTGTATTTGCTAATCTCTTAAAACAAGGATATTTTTTTGTACTTTGTGATAAAGATGGATATGTAATAAGGTTGATATACGACCAAAAACTAAAGGACTATTTTAGTAGATTGCATTTTGTAGAAGGTGTTAGCTTAAGGATTGAAGATTGCGGTACAAATGCAATAAATATTGCAATGAAGTTGAAAAGGCAAGTAGAGATATGTGGAGCAGAACATTATTGTCATCTATTTAAAAATTGGAATTGTACTGCAATTCCAATTGTAGATTATTACGAAAGAGAAATAATTGCATATCTTGATATGTCGACATTAAATATTGATTGTCTGAAAGAAGAAAGTGTAATACTATGGAAGATTGCAGATTATATTGAAAAATGTCTGTGGCATATGCATGAAAAAGATGATTTGTTGAGTTCAAAGCTTGATTATATTGACAGATTGATATTATCTAAAATGGCATGCAAATATGAAAGAAAAATTGTGCTGAAAGAAATAGGGATTTCAGAGAGGACATTGCGTAGACACATAGAAAAACTTTATACATTATTTAACGTAAATAACGATTTGGGGATTGTGATGAAAGCAATAAACAATAAAATAATAGATACTTATGGGAACTTATTATAAAATTTATCTATGACCGAAAAACAGTCACAGTTTTGACAATATACTACATAAAGTGACAAAGCGCGATAAAAAATCGTTGCTTTAGGGTAAAATATTTTTAGATGGCCGATTATTTATATTTTATTGGCTGTTTGAATATATAATGAAGCATCATACAAGCTGCTGCTAACTTATATTTTTTTTCATAGTTAATTGAGTTAGTGTCATTCATAAAGTTTTCGATATCTTGTTTTTCTAATCCTGCATAAAGTGATATAGTTTCATATTTGAGGTCGAATATTTGTACCAGTACATCAATAACTCCTTTTATTCTTTCATCTTTATCAATTTCCATTCCGTCTGACAGAAGAAAGATTAAATCGGTAAAAAAGAAGCCTTTTAGATTATCTGATAGGTCGTCTATTTTTCTTTTTCCATTTATATAATCTGAAAGCCAATTAATGTCAATTCCTGTTACTTTACTTAAAGTGTTTAATGTGATTTTGTATTTGTCAATTACATACAGTAATTTTTTTCTAATTCCTTCACTATCATATTTTGCAATTTTCATGTACCGCTTTCCTTTCTTTATTTTAATTTAATAAGATTTTATAACATAAAATGCATAATAGCAAGAAGACTTATTGCTGCAAAATTTTGATATAAAAATGTTAGAGCAATAATCTGTATTTTTAATATTCATATGATATAATAAAGGTGAGATGAAGAGAAATGGAAGGAAGAAATATGAGCCCAAAATACGATCTAACGATGAAAAATATTTTTTCTGATATGGCAGATGACATAATGAGTTATTTTTTAGGACTACAATACACAAAGATTGATGAACTGAATATAGAATTTGCAAGAGTAGAACGTAGAGACAGCGACATGATATTCAAATGCACAACAGACAAAGGAAATGTGGCTGTGCACATAGAATTTCAATCAGAAAATGACGGAAAAATGCCTTATAGGATGCTAAGATATTCCCTAGAGATAATGGGAAAGCACAATCTCTTACCATATCAGATAGTCGTATATATAGGAAAAGACAATGTGAAAATGGCAAATAGTTTAAACTATGACTTTGGAGAACAGAACACATTAGACTATAAATACAGAATAATAAATGTTGGCGACATAAAATATACCGATGTTGTAAAGACAGATTATTATGACTTGTATTCACTTCTACCATTGATGGACAAAAATAGAAGGAAAAAAGAAGGGGAAAAATATCTGGAAAGATGTGTTGAAGCCATAAAAGACATTCCTTTGGACATAAACAAAAAGAAGGACATAGCGTTTAAGGCAGAAATATTATCGGGTATAGTTTATAAAAGAGAAATTATTGAAAAAGTTTTTTCGGAGGTGGTAAGGATGTTTAGGATTGAAGAATCTGAAACGTACAAAATGATAATAGAAAAAGGCATTGAGAAAGGAATTGAAAAAGGAATTGAAAAAGGTATTGAAAAAGGTGAAAAAGAGAAAAGCATAAAAATTGCAAAAAAGTTGTTAAAAGAAGGTATGGACATCGACAGAATAGCAGAGATTACAGAATTATCAAAAGAGGAGATAAAAAAATTGATGAATTAAGATAATAAGCAGGCTAAATGCCTGCCTTTTTTTATAAAGTTAATTTATGACCGAAAAACGGTCGCGATTTCGACAATATATTACATAAAGTGACAAAGTGTGACAGAAAAATTGACCTAATTTAGCACCTTCTCAAGTAAGGATAATTGGTTTATAATAACATTAACAGAAATTGGCGCCATTTCCTGCAGATAAAATCGTAGTTAATATGCTTTTTGGTACCGAGAAGCATATTGACTACAAAAAAGGAGATGTAAAGTATGTTAAAAAAACTGGTTTCACTGCTTCTAATTGTTGTGCTTTTTACAATTTCAAGTTTTAGCTTTGCTTTTGCTGACGATATAGCTAAAGGCAAAATTACAAACATTAGTAGTTATATGACTTGGATAAAAGAAAATACAAATGAAGAAGAAGCATCTAAATTTGTTGAACAAATCAAAACACTTCCACTAGACAAACAAGAAAAGTTTATTTCATATCTGAATAATGCAGATCTAATGGCTAAAGTGTTGACGGAAAAATTAGAACCCGGGGAAACGAAATATTTGGAAAATGGAGATATATCTATAACATTAAATGAAACTAATCAAAGCATTAATTTTAACCCTATGATTAAATCTAGCTCAGCAATTCAATATAGAAGAGCAACTTATACAAAATATATTGAAATATTCGGTATTGCTATACTTGAAAATGTTGTTTGGGTAGATTATTCACACGATGGAAATAGTATTCTTGGAATTCAAGGATGTGATGCAGTCACAACACGCAATTTTATTCCAGTATTGAGTCTTTCGTGGAGCGGCTTGCACAGTTGGGGGATAGGTGGAACTAGAGCTTATGCGAGTGCAGATATAACATTTAGTGTCTTGTATCAAGGGTCAGTTACATTAGGTGCTAGCGAAATAGGAGTATGGGGCGATATAAATAATCGAACAGATGGCTGGATAAAAAAATTATAGACTTTAATATTTATTCTTATAATATTAGTAAAATCTAATCAATCAATATTTTATTGATGGTTACGATTTTACTAATATTTGTATTATGAGCATGTTTGCAAAATAATGATATTATAAAGTGAAAGGAGATGATGCTAAGTGAGAAAATATAAAAAATTTATTTCACATGTACTTCTGGCACTGGCCATAATTTTACTTGCAATTATAGTTATATTTACTATAATAACAATATTTGATATGACAATTGTGAAAATATATACAGGTCAATGACAATGATAAAGAGAAAATATGATATATATACTGCAAAATATATATCTTTCTATTCATATTGATGCTGCAGCGCATTACTATGATGAGAATTGGATTACTCAACAAGCTGAGTATAATTATCATATGGGGGATAGGATAACTGAAGAATATGGCTGGAGGTGATTTTATAAAAAATAAGCGCGTAATAATCTTATGTTTAATAGTAGCAGTTGTCTTGAGCCTTTTTATATATTATGATTACTACAGCTATAAAAAAAGTCATTTTCAGATTTATCTATATCAAACAAATGACGCACCTAATTTAAATTATACAATGAAAAGCAAGCATTTTAAAATCAATACAACGATTGAGATTGGGAAAAATACTAATGAAAAGACGAATAGTTTAGATTCTACTGGGGACATCCAAAAAGCTCAAGATTCAAATGAATTTACTTCACTAATTTATACGATAAGAGTTGAGAACATCAGTAAGAAAAAATTAAATAATATTAAAATTGTTGCATTCCTTGATAAAGGGCTTGAGCCTTATATATTATCTGGATTGCTATATTTTGGAACTCCAATTCATCAGAAAATAGATTTAAATGTACCAACTAAAAAGAAAAAAGATAATTGTATTGATGTTAGTAGATCTGCATGGTTGCCGAATATCTCTCAAGTTAATGCAGATGAAAGGCAGAAAATATTAGATTCAATCAAAAAGCCAATCAAGCTGATAATAAAATGGGACGGCGGGGAAGAAGACTTATTGCTGCAAAATTTTGATATAAAAATGTATTGATGGCCCTCAATGGGGCTATTTTTTTTATACTTAAAAATTTTTTAAAAAACTGTAACGAATTTCTGAGAAATTTGTCTTATATTATGGAGGGATAATTCAGAGAGAAAAGTTTTAGGGGTGGTACGATGATCAATAATATTTATGATGAATTGATTATGTCCATTGGAGAATCAAAACTTTCAGGCGCTGACCCAAATAAAAATAGGTTTAAAAAAATGCTTGATGAAAAAGAGTTGGCCAGGCGAAAAGAGAATTATAAAAGCATAATTTACATACTTGACATCATTTTTAATCCGAAAAGTGCATTTGCTAATCTTTTAAAACAAGGATATTTTTTTATACTGTGTGATAAAGACGGATATGTAATAAAACTGATATACGACCAAAAACTAAAAGACTATTTTAGTAGACTGCATTTTGTAGAAGGCGTAAGCTTAAGGATTGAAGATTGCGGTACAAATGCAATAAATATTGCAATGAAGTTGAAAAGGCAAGTAGAGATATGCGGAGCAGAACATTATTGTCATCTATTCAAAAATTGGTACTGTACTGCAATCCCGATTGTAGATTATCATGAAAGAGAAATAATTGCATATCTCGACATGTCAGTGATGAACATTGATTGTTTACAACAAGAAAATGTGATACTTTGGAAGATTGCGGATTATATTGAAAAATGTCTTTGTTATATGTATGAGAAAAATGATTATCTAAGTTCAAAACTTGATCATATTGACAGATTGATATTATCTAAAATGGCATGCAAATATGAAAGAAAAATTGTGCTGAGAGAAATAGGAATTTCAGAGAGGACATTGTGTAGACACATAGAAAAACTTTATAAACTATTTAACGTAAATAACGATTTGGGGATTGTGATGAAAGCAATAAATAATAGAATAATAGACACTTATGGAAACTTATTATAAAGTTTATTTATGGCCGAAAAACGGTCACAGTTTCGACAATATATTACATAAAGTGACAATGTATGATAAAAAAATTGACCTAATTTAGCACCTTCTCAGATGAGGATAATGGGTTTATAATAACATTAACAGAAATTGGCGCCATTTCCTGCAGATAAAACGTAGTTAATATGCTTTTTGGTACCGAGAAGTATATTTACTACAAAAAGGAGATGTATGGAATGTTAAAAAAACTGGTTTCACTGCTTCTAGTAGCTGTGCTTCTTTCAATTTCAAGTTTTAGCTTTGCTTTTGCTAACACATCAACTTCTAATGATGATAAAAAAGACAATAAAATAATAAATGACAAAGATGATTTAAAAACCTTAACTGATGAAGAGTTAACTAAAATTATCAATGATTACAAATTAACGAAAGTTAACTCAGTACCATCTGGAATTACACCAAGGGAATTTAATAATTTAGATGAGCTAAAAAATTATTTAAAAGAATTTCCTAAAGGTCCTGTAAAAATAAAAAAACAATATAGTTATAAAGATTTTTTAACAAGTGAAAGCAGCAACAAAATAATACTTGATGCAACAGAATCAACAGAATCAAGACATCATATTATACAAGAATATGATGTTACACCTGTCACATATATTTTTTTGGAAGCAGATGTATATACACAGGTTGTATCTTTAGGTGGAACACATTTAGCTGAGGAAATAACAGATTGTCATGAATGGACCGATATGAATGGGTTTACTACAGGATATTCTTGGAACCAAACGTACGCTTATCATCGAATTAGCAGCGACAGGTATAATGTAGAAATATATGGAGGAGGAGTCTTAGATCAATATATTAAAATTGGTGGTGAAGAATACAAACAATCAGTCCCGATAGACATCGAGGCATCTTATACAGGAGGAGTTATAAATTAGTTCTCTATATAAATTCTATTACAACTTTTACAAGGTAGAATTTTATATATCTACCTTGTAAAAGTATTATATGTTATATCAGCTAAGTAGCATAATAGATAATTTGTACTAGAATACTATATTTAATGCAATAATTATATTTTATAATAATATGCAATTTGTTTTAAACAATTGATGTGTAGAGAGAATTTTTTCTATCTATTATTTTAATCGTAGAAGGGATTGAATATTAAATGATTATAAATCCAATATTATTTCAATTATTTAGTGTTCTACATATGATTTTTGTTGTCATTGATGAAATATCCATATTATTTCTTGTATATTTTGTGTATAAAATATATAGAAATATTGCTAAAAAGTAATTGAACTTATAATGTTTATGTTTAAATATGTACAAAATAAAGAAGATTTTTGACATTTTTAGAATATACTAGTTCTTGCATTGATTAGCGGTGAGGTGATTTTATAAAAATTAAGCGCATAATAATCTTTTGTTTAATAACAGCAATTATCTTGAGCCCTTTTATATATTATGATTTACTACAGTTATAAGAAAAGTCATTTTCAGATTTATCTATTATCAAACAAACGATGCACCTAATTTAAATTATACAACCAAAAGCAAGCATTTTAAAATCAATACAACGATTGAGATTAGGAAAAATACTAATGTATCAGACAAAAATGGTTTAGATTCTACTGGAGACATCCAAAAAACACAAGATTCAAATGAATTTACTTCACTAAATTATACTATAAGAGTTGAGAACATTAGTAAGGGAAAATTAAATAACATTAAAATTGTTGCATTTCTTGACAAAGGGCTTGAGCCTTATATAATATCTGGACTTGTGTATTTTGGAACACCAATTCAACAGTGAATAGATTTAAATGTACCAAATACAAAGAAAAAAGATAATTGTATTGATGTTAGCAGATCTGCATGGTTGCCGAATATCTATCAAGTTAATGCAGATGAAAGGCAGAAAATATTAGATTCAATCAAAAAGCCTATCAAGTTGATAATAAAATGGGACGACGGGGAAGAAGATTTATTGCTACAAGATATGAATATAAAAATATATTGATGGGGGCTGTTGCACAACTGACTGAATAGGTCATAGTGCATCAGTCTCTTTTTATACGCAAAAAAAAATTGCAGGTTCCAAAGAACCTGCAATTACTGTATAATTAAGTTATGAAAAAAAACAAATTATACAATAAAAATTATACACAATTTAATGGATGTTATCAATTAGTTCTTCCATTAAATTGTGAAATGTTAATACCAGAGGATGATTCGGTTCGCCTGCTTAGCCAAATATTGGAGGGATTGAATTACGAAAAGTTGTACAAGGCATATTCTTTCACTGGAAGAAAACCTGCAGTAGAGCCAAAAATCCTGTTTAAGGTATTAACTTATGCTTACATGAATAACATTTATTCCAGCAGAAAGATAGAAAGTGCATGCAAAAGGGATATTAATTTTATGTGGTTGCTTGAAGGAAGCAGAGCACCTGACCACTCTACTATTGCCAGATTCCGCAAGGAATATCTCGCCGATGCGATGGAAGATTTGTTTTATCAGTTGGTACAGCATCTCCATGAAATAGGTGAAGTAAAGTTTGAGCATCTCTTTGTAGACGGTACAAAGATTGAAGCCAATGCTAACCGCTATACATTTGTATGGAAAAAGGCTATTAATAAAAATCAGGCAAAGATGTTTACAAAAATACAATCTTGCATAGAATCAATGCATTTGTTAAGTGAAGATATATGTATAAAAGAATTAACTAAAATAGTATATATAGAAACAGAAAAGACCAACTATAAAAAGTCAATAGAGAAAAAACAAAAAAATTTTGCCAAGAGGGTGAATAAAAATGCATGACAAATAAACCTGGTAATACCAAGTTAAAAGTAAATATATGTAATTAGTATGATTTACTAACAATCATTTTTAGGAAGTTTTACTTCAAAAGCACAGTTGTTTTTTAAAATAGCACAAATAGTATAGCAAAGCTTGCGTGCTACAGCTCCAATAGCTGTAAGGTGATGTTTGCCTTCTGAACGTTTCTTTTGGTAAAAAGCCTTAAAAACAGGATCACAATTAGAGGCAACTAATGCAGCACTAAAAAGAGCTTTCCTAAGATAAGGAGAACCTCGCTTACTCATTTTGTTATTTGTACTGTTATATTCTCCTGATTGTGATATAGAAGCATCAATACCGGCATAAGCTACAAGCTTTGATGGATTTTTAAACCTTGAAATATCTCCTATTTCTCCTAAAATTGTTGCAGCTGTTACGTTGTCAATGCCAGGTATTGTAGTAATAGGAGAATTGATTTTATCAAGTAAAGCTGATATCTGCTCTTCAACATCTGTGACCTGTTTTTCGATAAAATTAATTTGCTCAATTAATAATCTTAATTGCAGAGAAAAACTATCCAAACAAAACTTAATACCAAAAGATTTTTTAGCAGCAGAAGAAATTTCATTGATTTTATCCATAGCAAATTTTTTCATAGTAATTTCAGACAAAACCTGCTGCAATTGTTCAGAAGAAATATTTTCAAAATCATCCGGCGTATTAAAGTGGAGTAAGATTTCCTTAGACGTTTGTCCAAAGATATTAGAAAAGATAGATTGATATTCGGGGAAAACTTGATCTAAAACACAAACGGTCTTACGCTTAAGGTCACCTATAGAATTGATGAGGTAATTTCTAAAACGAGAAAGATTGCGAAGAGAGATAGTATCTTCGTTGGCTAAAGAAGTTTCTAAGAAATCACCGTAGCGAATAAGATCTGCAATTAGTATAGAATCGATGATGTCGGTTTTGCGCTTTCTGATTTCAGTTCCTTTACGCCAACCATCAGTTTGAATAGGATTAATAACATGAATAACAAAACCTTTTTCAACAAGAAAAGAATAAATAGATAACCAGTAATGACCAGTAGCTTCCATACCAATTTCAACATCATTAACAGAGATGTTAAAGGAAGCAAGCTTATCAAGTAAGCTATTACCACCGACGTAAGAGTTTGGGAAAGAAAAAGCCTTAAAAATGGTGTTACATTTTTCATCAATTAAAGAAGCTACATGATTGTTTTTCCCGATATCAATACCTAAATAAAACATTTTTAATCACCCATAAACAATGTATTTTAGATAGTTCCTCTAAACTGATAAACGTTACTGCCTTGTTCCATATTCGAAGTACTAATCAAGTTAGTCAACATCCAACTTATTCGTAATCAGTTTATCAGACAGAGGTGTCAGTCTTTCAAGTACGAGCTCTGAATCTCAAGGAGAGAACGACAATACTCTATCTAATAACTTAATTATACACTTTTATGTATAATTTATCAGTTAAAAAGGATTATAGGTTGCCTTTATTAACCTAAATATATTATACAAGGAATGAAAATTAAATGTATAAAAATAGGCCTGTTTTAAAATTAAAATTTTCAACATTTGAAAAAGTTATCGAAATAATAGTAATAATTAATCTCATTTTAGAATTATTACTATTTATTAGGTATTGGCCATATCTTCCAAATAAAGTTCCAATACATTATAGTTTATCTGGTAATCCAGATTCTTGGGGTAGCAAAGGAACTCTTTTTTTAATACCTATAGTGAGCATTTTATTATATTTTATGTTTTCATATATAAGTAGATTTCCTCATATATTTAATTATATTCCTGAAATTACTGAGGAAAATGCAGAGCGCCAATATAGAAATGCGCGTACGCTTATGACTTGTTTAAAGGTAGAGGTTATTTTTTTGCTTTCATTTATCTTATATAAAGATATATATATAGCTTTAGGGAAGTTTAAAGAACTTGGAATCGGGTCTATTGCTATTTTATTGATAATAATTTTTGTTACAATAGTATATTTTATTATAAAATCAATAAAACTAAGGTGAAAATTGTAGATAAAAAGGATACAGAAGTTTACAGATGTGAGCTTTTTAAAATAACAGGTAAAAGTTATAGGCTTGAGTACAGGCAATCATTTTTGAATGGACATATGGAAAAAATTCAGGAAAGTTATTTTCCGAAATTTATCTGAAAGTACTTGCCGTTTACAAAAAATGCAGAAATACTAATTATTGATGTGAGAAACGATAAAATACAAAAGAAAATAAAATTAAACAATTGCCTCTATTTTAATAAGATGCCATAATTTCATTTTGAATGTTTTATAAAAAATCAAAATAATAAACTATAACTAAACAAAAAGCACTGTGTAGATTGCACAGTAGCTTATTTTTTTACAAATAAAAAACTTTGCAAATAATACTAATTTTTTCAAAAACATAGAAGGAATATGAAATTTTTTGTAGAAATGTAGAAATAATAAATTGTATTGAAACGTGTCTGAGTATTTAATGAGGTGAGTTTTTGTGGAAGAATTACAAATATATAATGAAATGCTTTCTTCATATAAAAGATGTATGGAGATAGGCCTTATAAGCTCAATACCGTCTCCTACTATAACTTTAAAAGAAGAAGATTTACAAATCAGATTAAATAAAAACATAGGACTTATTAATATATTTCACAATTGTGTTGATAATATTTTAAATAAGATTAAAGGAGAATACATATTTTTATTAACAGATAACGATGGTTATCTTTTAGATATAAGATGCAATAAAAAAACATGCAGATGCATTAATATGTATGGTTTTAAAATTGGTATATCTTTTAAAGAAGAATCCGTAGGGACAAATGCCATTTCAATGGCAATGAAATTGAGAGGTTTAATTTATTTAGAACCTCAGCATCATTACTGCGATATTTTAAAAAATGGTATTGTATTGCAGTGCCTATCATTATAGATGAAAAGATAATAGGATATCTTGATGTATCGACGATAGAATATGGTATGGCAGATGAAATGACTATAGTTTTAGAATTGCTTGCAGATAAAATTGCCGATGATTATAAGGGCTGCTTAAAAGAGCAAGAACCAGATAACTGCAATATAGATTTAACTGATAATCAGGTAGAGATATTGCTAATGCTTGCAAAGGGTTATAAAGAATTGGCCATATCAAGAGAGATTGGAATTAAACCGGTTACTGTAAAATATCATAAGAAAAAAATAATTGAGAAGCTATGCGTAAAAAGCATTCAGGAAGCAGTTGCAAAAGCGGTTAAATTAAATTTAATAGATATAGATTAAATTTTAAGACTATACTTTTGTATAGATTTTTTGCTTTTTATGTCAAAACTATACAAAGATATAGTAGACATTGGGAAAGATATCGTTGTAAAATGGAAATAAAGAAATCAATTCATTGAAGAATTGATCCAAAAATACTTAATATAAAAGGAGGAGAAAAAATGATAAAAAAGTTAGTTTCATTACTTCTAGTTGTGTCACTTCTTACTGTTTCATCTTTTAGTTCAATATTTGCTGCAGATACAATTACTAATACTGAATTACAAATTTCTTCAAAAACATATAATATAGCTGGGAATGAGTATGCAGTAAAGACAATAGAAGATAATAATAATATAAGAGAAGTACTTGTGGAAGAGACAAATAAGTCAACATTAGTTACATATAATAAAAATACGGGTGAATTTGAAGTTAAAGAAATAAAGAAAATTACTGGTGAAGTAAAAAATTATAAATTAGAATCTAAAATTGATAATATTAAAAAACAAAAAACTCAAAAAGTAATTGATAATTTAATAGTAAGACCTTTTTATCAAGTTTTATTAAACGAAGGCGATTTATGGTGGGGATATGCAGTAAATGTAATTAAATATACTGGACAAAGTGATTACGCTTGGAATTTATATACGCCCAAAAGTTCAAAGAGTGTATATGAAAATTCAGGGAATACTAATGATTTGAATAATTTCGAAGGTAATCTTAATTCAATGATTAAAAATGAGTATGCTGCTGAAGCTGCCGTAGGTGCTGCAATTGCTTCTTCAATAGCAGCAGCAATTTCGGGTCCAGAAACTATAGGAATGGGAACTATAGTTGGATTGCTTGTCGCAGCGGGTGGAGCTGCTACTGCTGCAGTATATTTTTACGATGCTAAGCAAGATGCTATACATTGTGATTATTACTTTAATAGAGTTAAATTTTAAGGAAGTATAATCTATGATTTTTTTGAGGACTTTGTTAGGTATAGCATTGATAGCATCCAATATTGCAATTTATGAATTATATATACATCATAGAAACAATATCAGAATGATTTTACTAAGCATATGGTTCTTTATTATATTAAATGGTCTATTAATATATTTTATAATCAGTACATTTCATTATCCTAGTTAAAAAACATGATGAAAAGGCAGGTAATCAACCTGCCTTTTTCATGCTGGTGGTGTGCCCGGCATGGGCGAAATCTTGTCGGTGAAAGTCCGCTGTGGGCTTGGTAGTGGGAACCACTAGCCAAAAGCAAGGGTGTCCATCGTGAGGTGGAATCTAAAAGAAGTCGGCGGCAAAGCTCTGGTCTGACGAACAGAAACTACATAAAAGGCATATGCCTGTGGGTGAGTTTGCCACACAAAACAAAGCCCTAAGACTATCCGAAACAGGTGGTGTAAATGTAGCAGATATATGGAGTGAAAGATTACGCTCTTACCCGGGGAGGTCTGATAGATAAGTTATGGATATGAAATTAGAAGTAACAACCCGTGCAGTGATGTATGGTTGAACTATCAAAAGTCAGCAGAGGTCATAGTGTGTGCGTGGCAGCGCAGCTGCCAGGCGGGTTAAAGT
Source organism: Thermoanaerobacterium sp. RBIITD (assembly GCF_900205865.1). Classification (NCBI taxonomy): domain Bacteria; kingdom Bacillati; phylum Bacillota; class Clostridia; order Thermoanaerobacterales; family Thermoanaerobacteraceae; genus Thermoanaerobacterium; species Thermoanaerobacterium sp. RBIITD. The sequence continues at coordinate 761,947 of NZ_LT906662.1, read as the reverse complement.
CCCGCTGAACTCCGGATTGGGGAGTTCATATCCAAACCTGGGAGTAATGTCTCAGGGGCTGGCGGAAGCCAGAGGACAGGGCGTCCACTGTGAAGTGGAGTCCGAAGGGTTTGAGGAGAAGTACCAGGCCGTAATCAATGGAAGCGATTCCGATGATGAACCGGTCGGCCAAAGACGGGGCAAGGTCGAGCCTGCACTATGGAGGCGAAGGCGTTCCAATCCACCCGTCGCACCAAGGTGTTTGCGGGCGGCATGGTACAGAAGGAAGCTGCGTGACCCATGGAGACCTTGTATCGTCTGTATAGGCAGTAAAGCAAGCTATAAGGCAACCCCGAAATGTTTGCTGATGCGGTGCAAGGAGTCGGAGAGCTGAATATTACTTTAACTGCTGAAAAACAAAAACAGCAGGACTGTTTCTTGAAAACAGCTGAATTTTTAACCCAAAAGGTGGAGTTCACGGGAAGGCGGCTCACATAACAAACTGAAATCAAAGGAGAATCAGCGAGTATGAAGCAAGGAAAGGAAAGTTCCCTAAGTGAAAGACCCGGAACTTGTGGCAGAGGATACTGATGATAACGGAGAAAGTAAGTGCAGGAAAGAAGCTCAAGGTACATTCATTGATTGACAAGGTGTACCACCCGACAAATCTGGAAATGGCATGGAAGAAAGTAAAGGCCAATGGAGGAGCCGGGGGAATAGATGGGATTTACATGGACGATTTCGAAAAGGTAGCCACAGAGGAGTTGAAATGTCTCCATGAACAAATTAAGAATGGGGTATACAAGCCTTTGCCAGTAAAGCGGGTATACATACCTAAAAGGGGAAAACCTCAAGAAAAGCGTCCGTTAGGAATTCCAGCAATCAAAGACCGAGTATGTCAACAAGCATTGAAGAACAGGATGGAGCCAATATTCGAGAAGATTTTTAATGATTGCAGCTTTGGTTACAGACCTGGACGTTCTCCTCACGACGCGATGAGGAAGATATGGCGAGAAATACAACAGGGGAATGAATGGATTGTAGACGGGGACCTTCGCGATTACTTTGGGACAGTAGACCATGAAATGCTAATTGATATGGTGGCTGAACAGATAAGTGATGGAAGAATCCTTGACTTAATCAGGAAAATGCTTAAAGTCGGCTATGTAGAGAACGGCCGTAGGTACGAAACCGAAGCCGGAACACCGCAGGGGTCGGTGATTAGTCCCCTATTGAGCAACATATACCTGACGCCATTCGATAATGCCATGACAGGAAAAGGATTCAAGCTTATCCGTTTTGCCGATGATTGGATGATAGTCTGCAAAAGCAGAGCAGAAGCCGAAAAGGCATTAAAAACGGCGAAAGAAGAACTCGCAAAACTCGGCTTAACCCTCCACCCAGACAAAACAAGGATAACCAATATAAAATGGGGATTCGAGTTCTTGGGCTATAAAATCAAGCAGGGAAAGGGACTGAAGCTACCGAAGGACAAAATCAAAACAGCAACAAATGCACTTAATCTGTATGCTTTCCCAACGGACAAATCCATAAGAAGATTCATGGATATAATACGGCAGAGAACCAAGAGAAAGATACCCATAACACTTAAAGAATTGATTGAAAATATTAATCCGGTAATCCGCGGGTGGGGAAACTACTACCGTAAGTCACATGTTCGGAAACTGTTCAATAAATTGGACAGATGGATAATCAGACGCTTTTAAACCATCAGCATAAAAGATGGAGAAATACTGGCTGGAAGAAGTATCCCGCAAAAAGGCTTTATGGTGAATACGAGTTGGTAAACCTTATACAATTAATACCTGGACTTGGGGAAAAAACCTGTTCTTAATTAGCATTGTTATGAGAAAGCGGACTGCGGGAAAACTGCACGGTCCGTTTGGTCGAGCGGACGGAGGAAGGCACACGCCAACCTCTTCCGACTCTACACCATGCAATACACGATAGTGTGGGAGGGACTGAACGATAGGAGGTTTCAGAATTTTGAAAGACACGAAGAAATATGATGAAAGCAGACAACTTCATAAAGAAGGTTATCTACATGAAAATAGAGTGGAACTCAAAGACAATGTAGAAATGCATAGTATTTCGTCCATGTCCGATAAAGGAAGAAACGATGTCAATGAATACGGTAGTGAAAATATAAAAATAAAACAAGCAATAGTAGGATGGGTAAACTATTTTGCTATTGCTGACATGAGAAATATTCTTAAAACACTTGATGAATGGTTAAGGCGAAGGATTAGAATGTGTTATTGGAAACAATGGAAGAAGATTAAAACTAAACATGATAATCTTGTAAACTTAGGAATTGAAAATAGTAAGGCATGGGAATATGCAAACACAAGAAAAAGCTATTGGAGAATATCCAACAGCCCTATATTATCCAGAGCACTAACCAATAAATACCTTAAAGAAATAGGTTTGGTTTCTATATCTGAAATTTATTCATCTGTACATTAATTTCTATTGAACCGCCGTGTACCGAACGGTACGCACGGTGGTGTGAGAGGTCGCTGAATAAAATAATTATTCAGCTCCTACTCGATTTTTTATGTCAAAACTATACTTTTGTATAGTAGACATTGGAAAAGCAGTGCTATAAAATGAAGATGTACAAGGGCATTATGTATATAAATATTTGCCTGATTGTCTTAATTAAGAAGAAATGAAGGAGACATGAATTTTGATAGAGGTTTATGGATTGACAGAAGTATTTAAAAATATAAAGGCTGTTGATAGTTTAAGCTTTCAGGTTAAAGAAGGAGAAGTTTACGGACTGCTTGGAGAAAATGGTGCAGGAAAAACAACAACATTGAGAATGCTTGCAACAATACTAAAGCCGACAAATGGGACAGCCAAAATGAACGGCATAGACCTCATAAAAGAGCCGAAACTTATAAGAAAAGGAATTACACCGATAACATTATTAGCATTAGTTCCAGCCTATATGCTTATGTATAAAATGCCCAGCGAGCTACCTCAATATTGCTTTATGATACCAATATTTAGCACAATATCAATATTTAAAGAATTATTATATGGTATTGTTAATATATCCCACATAGGTATATTTGTAGTTTCATCGTTAATATACATCATTGCAGCAATATACATAGCTTCATCAATGTTTAAACAAGAATGGTCACTTTTCAGGGTATAGATTACTCTATTACAATAAAAACATGCGGATAGTAGTATAAAAGCTCAACTACCACCTGATTTAGGCAAGTGGCAGTTGAGCTTTTATACTACTAAATTTTTTAATGATTCAAGATTACCTTCATTTTACAAAAATGGATTTATCACTTTTATTTTATTAAAATATTGCCCAGAATTTAAATCCTCGCTTAATATTATATCGCAATTAAGATTTATTGCACTGCAGATTATAAGAGAATCCCAAAATGAAATCATATAACGCTGTCCTATTTGAATTGCTTCAAGTATATTGTCAACACATGGTGTATCCAATTTCCAAAGTCCGAGATCTGAAATAATTTGTGATGCTTGGAATGAAGACAAAGGTTTTTTAACCTTTTTTGTAATGGTTACGTAAAACTCTGACAAGACCTGGGTACTCAGACAACCCTTTCTTGTATTCCACAATTCTTTTAATAGTTCTTTCGCAATTTCGTGTTTTTTACCGGCAGATGTATCGTGAGCATAAACTAAAATATTCGTATCAACAAATTGCAAATCAATATTATCTTTCATATAAATCCTCTCTATCCCATGTAGTTTTACCTTCTGTACCTAAATCAATATTATTTTCTAATATGTCAATATGGTGTAATCTAGCTTTCTCGTACAAATCCTCCTTTTTAACCATTTCTTCTAATGTTTTGGTTAAAAGCCCAGATACAGATGTTTGCTTATTTATAGCTAAATGCTTTATCTTTTGTAATAAATCTTTAGGTAATGATAATGTAATATTCTGCGTCTTATTCATAATATCGCCTCCACGTAATTTAGTATAGCACATATTTACGTGTATATCAATATATTTATTTGCCGATGAATGCCTTGAAAAAAATATGGGAGTCCGATATGGAATATTAAATCTAATGGTAAGGGTTCAATTACAATTGAGTTTAATTTAAAAGTCAATAAAGGGAATTTTAAAGCAGTATTTATTACACCGGATAATAGAGTAATAAAAATACTTGAACAAAGTGAAAGATGTATAAAAACAGGTCTCTTAAATTCAATACCATGTCCAGCTGTAACTTTAAAAGAAAAAGATTTAAAAATTGCATTTGTCAAGTGAAAAATTTTAGTGTAACATAGACAATATTTTGCGGCACTAATGCAATAAATATTGCGATGAAGACAAAAAGACAAGCAGAAATAAGTGGAGAAGAATATTATTGCCATCTATTTAAAAATTGGTACTGTATTGCGATAGATTATTATGAAAGAGAAATAATAGCATATCTCGACATGTCAATGTTAAACATTGGTTGTCTAAAACAAGAAAGCGTGATACTTTGGAAGATTGCGGATTATAATTGAAAAATGTCTTTGGTATATGCATGAGAAAGATGATTTATTGGGTTCAAAGCTTGATCATATTGACAGATTGATATTATCTATATGGCATGCAAATATGAAAGGAAAATTGTGTTGAAGGAAATAGGAATTTCAGAGAGGACATTGCGTAGACATATAGAAAAACTTTATACATTATTTAACGTAAGTAACGACTTGGGAATTGTCATGAAAGCCATAAATAATGGCATAATAGATGTTCACGGAAACTTATTATAAAAAATACATCTATTGACCGAAAAACGGTCACAGTTTTGACAATATATTACATAAAGTGACAATGCATGGCAAAAAAATTGACCTAATTTAGTACCTTCCCATATGAGGACAATTGGATTATAATAACATTAACAGAAATTGGCGCCATTTCCTGCAGATAAAAACGTAGTCAATATGCTTTTTGGTACCGAGAAGCATATTTGACTATAAAAAGGAGATGTATGGTATGATAAAAAAACTGGTTTCACTGCTTCTAGTTGCTGTACTTTTTACAATTTCAAGTTTTAGCTTTGCTTTTGCGGTTCCTACCAGTAATGTGTTGCCAAGGATTCTATCAATTGATGCAGAACAAAAGAGTACTGCGGAGTATGACAGATTTCTTAAAGATGTCGATAACTTTAAAAAATTTATACAAGCTCAAAAACCTAATCAAGGCTCGTTGTCAGATGATGCATTCTTATTAAAATGTGCGATTAAATACCACAATCAAAAGGTATCTAATGGGGAATTAGAAGGACCGTTACTTGATCTAAACGAAGCGATGGATTTAAAAGCTTCATCATCACAAGTAACGATTCAGTCAGCGGGGATAACAAAATCTTTTGTAAGAGCTCAATTGTGAACGGCTGCAGAATTGGCCTCTATTGCAGTTCCCAAAGCAGCATTTTTCCTGCAGCATTCTTTACAGGATAATCCCAGCGATGAATATCTCCCATCGAGTGATTCGATAGTACCCTGAGATAAAGGGAACTAAAGCGTACAAAAATGCTATTGCTCCTTTTAAGAGTTCTAGCAGTACGAGTCAAATAAGCTATCCAGTATTTACGGCAAGCAATTCAAACTGGGATTTATATTTAGCTTTACATGATACTACAATGTACAGCTATTCATCAGGCAAATCGATAACTTCATATGTTACAGATACGTATGATTTTCAACCTAAAAATTGGGGTGGATATGGATCCGGAATCCCATATGCCGCGGTAACACTAATCAATAATTATGGTGTATATGCTCAGTCTGTAGGAGCGATAGTAAAATACCATATTTGTATAACTGTCCCTGATACTAAGTAGTATTATCAAAAAATTTTGGGAATGTAGTGGCTGTTTAGATTTTTAAACAGCTACTACATTTGCTATATGATATGAGGTGATAGCAATGAATTTACATACACAATTGTACTTAGGCGATTTAGGCAATCGCATGTGTTATACATATGAAATATTTCTAATTAATATAGCTATACTAATGATTGTTTGGCTTGGCTTTTCACTTTATAAATGGAGACGGTCTGGAAATAGAAACCTCATAAAATGGTGGGGGATAACAGTTGGTATTCTTTTTACTTTGGGATTGTGCATACTGATATTTGCCGAGATATTTTCTGGGCCTCAATATACTGTTGCATCCAAAATTGGCATCTACATTCCAAGATCAGTTAATGTACTGGAAAATAACTATACAAGTGCTAGGGACCAAGAGTTACATTATATCGTTATAAAGTTCAATAAGTCCCAAATGAATACTTTCATAAAATCTGCAGAAGAAAAAGGATGGAAGTTTGGAACTGTCATCCCGTACTCATTAGCAAAATCGCTGCCAGAGCATAACCTAAAGCTTGAGGGAAAATATCCATTTCCAAAAGTCAAAAAGGATGGATACTATTATTTATATACAAATACAAAGTCAGAAAAAGATACAAATTCTTCTTTCATAACTAACTACACAACTAATAAGCTATTCTTTTTAGATATTAAATCAGGAATATTGTATTTTTATTATGATAGCTTTGAACTTGCGTCGGACTTGCGTTTTGAACCTCATTAACACAGTATGCTTTTTAGATACTACACATTTCATTTGATAAATGGCCTTTCGGGGTCTATTTTTTATACCTAAAAATTTTTTTAAATAAACTGTAACAAATTCCTGAGAAATTTTGTTTTATATTATGGAAGAAAAAATTGGTGAGGTATACATATTCACTGGCATTAGAATACAAAACTTATAGAGGTTTATAATTCATGAACATGGTAAAGGGAGTGAAAAAATGTTTTTAGTGGAAACAAAACTTGATAATTTAGACAAATTAATTTTATCATCATTGGCCCGTAATGGAATCAGAAAAGTAGTAGCAGATGATGTAGGTATATCAGAGCGGACATTAAGAAGGCACATAAAAAAACTTTATACTTTGCTAAATGTTCAAAATGATATTAAGTTAGTATTAACTGCTATAAATGCTGGAATTATCGATTCTTATGGCAATATATTAATTACATAATTATACAGATGAAAAAATTCACTGATATAAATTACAACAATAATACTCGATTTTAAAATGTTGTAGCGTAAACTAATGGAATAATGCGCAGGATAATTTTTATTTATTTTTTGAATATATAATGGAGCATCATACATGTCGCTGCTAGCTTATATTTTTTTTCATAGTTAATTGAGTTAGTATCATTCATAAAATTTTCGACATCTTGTTTTTCCAATCCTGCATAAAGTGATATAGTATCATATTCAAGGCCGAATATTTGTACGAGTACATCAATAACTCCTTTTATTCTTTCATCTTTATCAATTTTCATTCCGTCTGACAGAAGAAAGATTAAATCGGTAAAAAAGAAGCCTTTTAAATTATCTGATAGATCGTTTATTTCTCTCTTTCCATTTATATAATCTGAAAGCCAATTAATGTCAATACCTGTTACTTTACTTAAAGTGTTCAATGTAATTTTGTATTCTTCAATAACGGTCAGTAATTTTTTTCTAATTCCTACACTATCATATTTTGTAATTTTCATGTGTCACTTTTCTTCCTTTCTTTTAATTTAATAAGATTTTATAACATAGATTACATAATAGCAATAGAATACAAAATTAATAACAATAAAAATGTTATTAATACATGGTTAAATGATATATGACCGAAAATCGGTTACAGTTTCGACATTGTATTACATAAAGTGACAATGTATGACAAAAAGTCTGACCTAATTTAGTACCTTCCCAAATGAAGATAATGGGTTTATAATAACATTAACAGAAATTGGCGCCATTCCTTGTAGATAAAAATGTAATCAATGTTTTTTTCTGGTATTGGAATATCATATAAACCACAGAAAAGGAGTTACAAAAAATGATTGGCTTAATAAAAAAATGTTCAAAATTATTGGATAAACTTTACCATAATTGGCTTAGATGGTATTATTATGCTCATTAATTCTATTATATCTATGAATTATTTTACAAGCGTAAGTTACATAAAGACGTAATCATCTTATTATTTATGTATATTGGATATCTGCTTATTTAACAAGAGAATTAAGTGGTGTAGTAATATTGGAAAATGTTTTATTGCATGTTCATTGATACAATTTCAAGTAATTCTCAGTGAGAAATTTGTATGTTATATATTAATGGAAAGGATTGAATGTTAACATGATTATTAATCCAACAATATTTCAATTATTTAGTGTTTATGTTACACTAAAAGTTTTATATTAGCATATACACTTTAAGAATATTAAAAAACTTCCTAAGATATGTAATAACATCTTACGAAGTTTTTTAATATCTAAGTTCTTAATAAATCAGATTTATAGTCTATAAAATGGATTAGAGTGGGTTTTATCGGAAATGCTGATGCTACCCCTTAGTGAAAGCAAATAAAGCTCCTAAGGCAGCAAATAAAATTGAATATATAGGCTTTAGAAAAATGAAATGAATGGACAAGATTCCTATTATATTCAAAAATACAAATATAACATATAGTATTAAAGCAAATATGACAGGATAATTAAGTATTTTTATTATTCTTTTAGGTAAGTTAATTTTAAGTAGATAAATAACAAATATAGTAATAAAAGCCGCCATAAAATAATAAAAAAAAGGAACTGAAATATATTCATACATTATATCAAAAAATCGATTTATAGGTTTATAATATAATGTTTTTTCATAATATCTCATGTATACTAAACTCAGCAAAGCTATTAGAGCAAAAACTCCTTCATATGATAACATATTTTTTTTCATATTTTAAAGCCCCCTTTTAGTTGTTTATAAATTATACTATATATTATTATTGCAGGCAATGTTCATGAAATAAATTGCAGCTTTGAGGAGTAAATTATTTATTATATAACCATAATAAACCAAGTATATGACTGCATTTAAATATTTGTTTATATCTAATAATTTATATTTTCTGCATAGCTGATGGAATTATTTTTGTCAAGTAATTGTCGGCAAATTTTTTCTCCAACTTAATTCGCATAATATTTTGTATGTGACAAATTTCCATACAATTGTTTTTTGCATCATCATTGTCTTAATATTACTTTCTTTACTGATTTTTTATTCATTAAAACATTTATACCTAAGTTTATTCCTTTATTACACTGCGGCCATTTGTTTTAGTTGAATCTTCAAATGGTGACTCTTTTTCTTTTGTATGGTTATAGGGTTTTTGTCTGAAGCTTTGGCGCTACGCTCTAGATTTCTAAGGATTAGTAAGGTCAAATTTGACACTTACATATCTGTATGCTTTCATGCCATAAACGTAAACTCTACAGTCCAATATTGAATATGGAGGTGCATCAGACCTAAAAGCTGATATTTTTGAATTATTGATCTTTGATGTAGTTAATTTAACTTCTGATTCTGGAATTTTCCATTTCCAAACATATCCTGTTTCTGGATCAGAAATATTAACAATTATTTTAGTATTATTGTCTGAAGTATCTGCAGCAAAGACATAACTGAATCTAGAAACTGAAAGAAGTGCCACAACTAAAAATAAATTTCTTTAACATTTTAAAACATCTCATTTTTACAGCAATAATACTATTTCGACGTCTAAATTGCATTAATGACTACTTTTTATTAAACATAAAATAGTCCATTTATCTGTTTGACTATATTATAAACCACGATTTAACATTTGAGAAGGTACGAAAAACGGTCATTTTTTTCGATTTTATGACCGCTTTTCGGTCACTGATAAATTTAATAATTACAGCAATATCTCGCCATGTGAATCTATAATACCGGCATTAAAAGCAGTCATGACTAATCCAACATCGTTACTTACGCTCATTAAATTGTATAATTTATTAATATGCCTTCTTAATGTTCTTTCTGATATATCAATATCCTTGATGACTATCTTTCTTAAATAATTACGTGCTAACGATGATAATATTAATATATCAGTATCATCAATTTTTGTTCCAATTTCAGATGATATCTCACTTTTTTGAGATATACATTCTTCAAGATAAACCACTATATTTTTCAGGATAGTACTTTGTTCACTGATGTTAGGTATACCAATCCGTGAAATATCAAGATATCCCATTGTTTTGCCATTGTAATTGTCTCTTATCGGCATTGCTGTACAATACCAATTATTGAATAAGTCATAGCTATGATCTTTACCGCATATTTCAGTTAAAGTATTGTATTTCATGGCCAGCATTAGTACCACATTTTTCAATCCTTAAGCTATTACCTTCTTTAAGTTCAATTCGATAAAATAATCAATCAAATGGTTGTTGTGTATAAGTTTCATTATGTAGCCGTTTATGTTACAGAAAATAAAGAAAATATCCTTCTTTAAGAAGCACTTTATATTTAGAGCATTAGCTTGTTCATATATCTATTGAATACGCTGCTTTTGTACTTCTTTACGAGCTATTATTATTCCTTGCCCAAATTTATAATATTTGTCGCTTGAAGCTTAAAATACAGGTATGTCATTGATATAAGGCATAACAATCTATCTATTGATTTTGTTGAGCGTACTCGATACGTATTCAGTCCAAGATTATTCTTTGTTTGCCTAAAGAATATTTCTATAGGCCATCTTTGACTATAGTAATTTAGAATAGTCTCAGTATCTAATTCAGTATCAGTACAAATAAATGATTTTATCAAAACTATTTTCATCTTAAATGCTTGTATGTAGGTAAAAGTTACATTATTTGATACTGCAAGGTTGTCGAAAGCTGCCGGTAAAATATATTTAAAAACTCCTTTTTTTTTTAAGCATTAAGTGTTAAACTCGGATTATGGAAACTATTTTTCTGCAGATTTTTTTGTTTAACACTTTAATTTTATTAGAAAAAAGGGAATCTCCATATATTTTTGCAAAAAATTTTTCACTTTATTTTGTTATCAAAAGGCTTTTTTTAGCTATTTCGATGTTTTACCTGCCGAATTCAAGTTTACAAATAATAGTGGAGGTAATAAGTAGATGAAGAAGGTATTGAAGATTGCACTAATAGTTGTTATAGTGCTTGGAATCGCATTGACAGGGGTATACTATGCAATTTTTAATAGTCCTGTTCATGTAACAACCAAAAATATTGGCAATGAAAAACCATTGACCGTAGAGCAGAAACTTGAAGACTTTGAATATATGTATAACATTATGAAAGACAATTTCCCGTATTTTGAAGTTAAAAAGAGGACACTTGGATATGATTGGCTCGCACACAAAAGTGAATTTGAAGGATGGGTAAAGAAAACAAAAAACGATATAGAGTTCTATAATACAATGAATAGAATTCTTGCACTATTGCAAAATGGACATACAGGTATTTTAAGTCCGGATTATTATAAAATGTTTGTTAAATTATATGGCAGTATACCATTAGTTAATGGACCATGGAATCAAGTATTAAATAACAAAAATGTGGTAAATAGGTATAAATATTGGGGCAAGATAATAAATGAAAAACAATATGTTATTCCAGTTGTCTTTAAATATTTCGAAGGAAATTATGCAGCAATATGCGATATAAATAAAGATGATCCAAAAAAATATGGCATTGAAAGAGGAAGTATATTAAAAAAGGTTGGAGATTTAACTATAGATGAGTACATAAATTCTCTAAGAGATAAAGCATTTTTACAATATGATTTTAAGCGAAATATATTAAAGAAAGACCAATTATTGATATATACTAAAAATATAGAGAATATTAAGCTGATACTGTTGACACCTGAAGGAAAATCTATAGAAAAGGAAATAAAAAGCATAGAATATACACCACCTAAGTCAGATAATAATAAACTTCCCAATTATCAGAGCTTAATATTGAAAGAAAATAGAATCGCATATTTGAAAGTAAGAAGTTTAGATGGTTTGTCTGTTGATAAAGACCATGATGGTATATATAAATTTTTAAAAAGCATAAAAGATTATCCATATTTGATTATTGATATAAGAGGAAATGGTGGTGGAAGTGATTACTATTGGATGAAAAATATAGTCCCATATCTTACAGATAAAGCTTTGAGTGCCAGTAATTATTTAGTTATAAGAAACGGAGATTATATAAAACCATTTTTTAAAGCGAAATTTGGACCAGGTTTTAATAGTTTAAAATCGACTAAGGAATTACCGGACAATCTCAATTTTCCATATGAGCTAAGAGGTGATTTTGGTAAATTTTCTTATGATGCAAGAACTGTATCGTCTAAGGACCCAGTTGGCTTTAAAGGTAAGATATACATTCTTACAGATGGATATGTATATTCATCGGCAGAGAGTTTTGCTGCATTTGCAAAAGCGACAAAATGGGCGACACTTGTCGGAACAACTACAGGCGGTGATGGCATAGGAACAGATCCGGTTTTATGTGCACTTCCAAACAGCGGTCTTGTTTTCAGGTTTAGTGCAGATATGGGTATAAATCCTGATGGAACTATAAATGAAGAGAAACATACTTCACCTGATGTATATGTAGAACAATCTTATAATGATTATTTTAAATTAAGCATTGATGATTATAAGAAAAATGACTTAAATGATATGCTTAAGTATGATACAGTTGTAAAAAAGGTTCTTGAAATTGCAAAGTAAATTAAGATAAAAAAATACAAAGAAAGATAAAATATTTACATTGACGCATTTTTATTTTCGTCCTATAATATAGTTAAAATTGAATTAAGTCTTAAGGTCCGAAAGGATAATAGGGAAAGCGGTGTGAAACCGCTGCAGCCCCCGCTACTGTAAGCGATGATGAGATCCAAAGTACCACTGGTATACCGGGAAGGTTGGGTTAAAGATGAATCGCAAGCCAGGAGACCTGCCTTAAGATTAGTTTACACCTTCGGAGGGGAGGAATGGTACATATGAATTATGTGGTTATTGGGCTTACCTCGAGGGTAAGCCTTAATTTTATGTTTTAAAGACTTATACTTCGCATTACTGCGTCAGTCATCGGCTCAAAAGCCCTCACATATTTCACTATATGCTTAGGCTTTTTCGAATTGACTTTCTTGTCCTATATCTAAATCTTTAAAATGTTAAAGTAGTTCGTTATATGCTTACCATTATATTGTAAATATGAGCAAAGATAAATTTCAAAGATTTTTAAGCTAAAGGAGAGGATTTTAATGAAGAAGTTTAAAAATATTTTAATATTCACAATCATATCATTACTTGTAATATCACTTGCTGCATGTTCACAGAAAACAGCATCGAAGTTTGCATCAAATACCGAAGCTAATAAAACAGAAGTGAAGACTACATTTCCATTAAAAGTGACAGATTTTATGGGAAGAGAAGTTACAATAGATAAAGCACCTAAAAGGATTGTATCGCTATCGCCGTCAACAACAGAGCTAATTTACGCACTTGGCGCAGGTAAGAAAGTCGTAGGTGTTACAGATTATGATGATTATCCGGAAGAAGTTAAAAGCGTAGCAAAAGTTGGTGGATTTAAAGGACCAAATATGGAAGCTATTGCGGCACAGAAGCCTGACATCATTTTTGCATCAACACTTTCAGGCAAAGACCAGATGGATGCACTTCAGAAGACAGGTATACCAGTACTAGTTCTTGAAGCAAAGGATATCAATCAGATTTACGATTCAATAAAGATAATTGGACAGATTACTGGAAATGAGAAAAAAGGCGATGAAGTCATTCAAACCATGAAAGACAAAATAAAGGAAATATCCGATAAAGTAAAAGATTTACCAAAAGTAAATACATTCTTTGTTGTTGATACAAATGGAAATTTTACGGCTGGCAAAGGTACTTTTATTGATGAACTTATTAACTTAGCAGGTGGAAAAAATGTCGCAGATGATGTAAATGGATGGGCACAGTACAGTATGGAACAATTGCTGCAAAAGAATCCGGATACTATAATAACATCACCACATGCCAGCAACTCAAATAACATAAAGGATATGCAAGGTTACAAGGATACAAAAGCTGCTAAAGATGGAAAGATATTTATAATATCGAATGATGACATTATAAACAGAGCATCAAATAGAATAGTCTTAGGACTTGAAGAAATAGCCAAAGATTTACATCCGGAGGCTTTTAAATAAAGTGAAGATAAAGTACAGTGTATATTTCATAATAACACTTATAATCTTGCTTGCATCACTGATGCTTTCAGCATCAGTAGGTGCAGCAAAGATACCTTTAAAAGAGTTAATTAATATACTTTTAGGTAGTGGAAACCCTACTAACAGAATGATATTGATGCAATTAAGACTTCCGAGAGTTGTTGAAACAGCCATTGTTGGTATGGGTTTATCTGTCACAGGGACATTTTTTCAGGGCTTATTGAGAAATCCTATGGCAGATCCTTATGTCCTTGGGATATCATCTGGTGCAGCACTCGGTGCGACAATAGCAATAATACTTGGCATAGGTTTATTTGGACTTCAATTTGCAGCATTTTTGACAGCGCTTATAACTATTTATGCTGTATATATGCTATCAAAAAAAGGCACAAAGGTATCCATGGCAACAATGCTGCTGGCAGGTATTGCCATAAGTGCATTTATGTCATCACTAATATCTTTGATGATGCTTCTACACCATGACCAGATGTCACAGATAGTCTTCTGGACTATGGGTGGCTTTAGCCTTATAACATGGAGTGAAGTGTTTTACACCACACCTGTAATTATAGTGGGCAGTACCATTTTATATATATATTCAAGGGATTTAAATGCAATTATAACTGGTGAAGAAATAGCTGAGCACCTTGGTATAGATACAGAAAAAGTGAAAAAAGTCATCTTAATAGTAGGGTCAATAATTACGGCTTCATCTGTATCGGCAGGTGGCATTATTGGATTTGTAGGTCTTATAATACCACATATATCCCGGCTTATTGTTGGTTCAGATAATAGAGTATTAGTTCCATATAGTGCGATTACCGGCGCAGCCTTTTTAGTTCTTGCTGATACATTGTCGAGGATAGTATTGGCACCGGCAGAGATACCGGTTGGCATAATAACAGCGGCATTTGGTGGACCATTTTTCCTTTACCTTCTTATAAAGAATAAAAAGAGTGAGGTAGTTTAATTATGTCGATTATAAAAGCAGAAGATGTTAGCTTTAAATATGGTGAAAATGAAGTATTGCATGGAGTAAATTTTAATATCGATAATTGCAAAATGATAGGGATTATTGGACCTAACGGATGTGGAAAGACGACACTTTTAAAAAATATTTCAGGATATTTTAAACCATATAAAGGTAACATCTATATATCTGGAAAGGATATTAATAAAATGACAGCGAAGGAGAGGGCAAGATACATCGGTTATGTTCCACAGGAGCTGTCATACGATTTTGACTTTAGCTGTAAAGACATAGTGATGATGGGCAGAATGCCTTATTTAAGAAGGTTTCAAAGAGAAGGAAGAAATGACCTTAGAATTGTAAGGGAATGTATGGAATTGACAGATACATGGGATTTTAGGGACAAGTCTATAAATGAGCTTAGCGGCGGTCAAAGGCAAAGGGTATATATTGCAAGGGCATTGGCACAAAAGCCAAGGATATTGCTTCTTGACGAGCCTGTATCGCATTTGGATATAAAATATCAGGTAGATATACTATCATTATTAAAAGACTTATCATATGAAGGTATTTTAATATTAACAATTTTACATGATATAAATCTTGCATCGCAGTTTTGCGATGAAATATTGATGATGTCAAATGGCGATATAGTATCTGAAGGCGCACCAAATAAAGTATTGACAGTTGAAAATATTGAAAAAACCTTCTCGGTAAATGTAGAAATAATGGAAAATCCTATTACAACAACGCCGTATATTATCCCAACTAAGAAGAGAGAGGAGAATCTAAAAGTTGTATAAGGCATTTATGCTAGCTGGTACTAATTCCGGTGTCGGTAAAACAACAATCAGCCTTGGTATAATGGGTTACCTTTCAAAAAAGTTTAATGTAATGCCATTTAAAGTTGGTCCTGACTATATAGATACATCATATCATAGATTTGCGACAGGAAATTACTCCTGCAATCTCGATCTTTATATGCTTGGTGTAAAAAATTTAAAAGAATTGTTTGCAAAGTATACAAAAATGGGTGATGTTTCTATTATCGAAGGCGTGATGGGGTTGTATGACGGCATTGATACAACTAAAAAGGGTAGTAGCGGTGATGTTGCAAGGCTTCTAAATGTACCTGTAATACTTGTTGTCGATGCATCTGAAATGGCTGCAAGCGTTTCAGCTATGGTAATGGGATATATTAATTACGATAAAGATGTCAACATAAAAGGGGTAATACTCAATAAAGCTGGTGGCGAGGACCATTATAGACTTTTAAAAGAATGTATTAAAAGAGACCTGGGCATAGAGGTTTTTGGATATTTGCCATCTGATGTTGAATTAAGTCTACCCGAAAGACACCTTGGATTAGTTCCAACATGTGAAATGAAAGGCCTTAATGAAAAATTTGATAGACTTTATACGTACATTGAGAAATATATAGATGTAGAAGGAATTCTTGACTCTTGTAATATAGAATTAGATGATGAAGTGGATAATGGTAACTTATATGTTAACGCAAAAGATAAAGTAAGGATAGCTTTTGCACATGATGAAGCATTTAATTTTTATTACCAGGATAGCTTGGAGATATTAAAAAAGATGGGAGCAGAATTAGTTCCTTTTAGCTTGTTATATGATAGCAATCTTCCGGTTGGTATATCCGGTATATACATTGGCGGAGGCTTTCCCGAGATGTTTACAGAAAAACTTAGTTTAAATAAGAAAATGATTTCTTCCATAAAAAATGCGATTGAGAAGGGGATGCCGGTATATGCTGAATGTGGAGGCTTGATGTATCTTACAAAGAGCATCAAAGACCTCGAGGGGAATACATACGATATGGTTGGAATATATGATGCATATACGGTTATGACAAAAAGATTAAATCACTTTGGATATGTTGAAGCAGAAGTATTAAGTGATAATGTGCTTTTTAAAAAAGATGATATGATAAGAGGTCATGAATTTCACTATTCCAAATTGGAAGGCTATGTAAGGAATTTTTCGTACATTGTGCATAAACCAAAAAGAAATGAGAGCTGGCCATGTGGATATGTTTATAAGAATTGCCTTGCTACATATGTTCATATCAATTTATATACATATCCTGATGCTGCCAAAAGATTTATAATTAACTGCAATAATTTCATAACAGGGGATGTATGCAAATGCCGTTAAAAATAATGTTACAAGGAACTGGATCATCTGTAGGAAAGAGCCTTCTGGTTACTGCATTATGCCGAATTTTTAAACAAGATGGATATACTGTTGCGCCATTTAAATCACAGAATATGGCTCTTAATTCCTTCATAACAGAAGAAGGGCTTGAAATGGGAAGGGCACAGGTTGCACAGGCTGAAGCAGCAGGTTTAAAACCGACTGTCCTGATGAATCCTGTTTTATTAAAGCCAAGCTCTGATAAAAACTGTCAAGTAATATTAAGGGGTAAGGTCTATGAAAATATGTCTGCACAGGAATACCAGAAGTTTAAACCAGAGCTTCTAAGTATGATAAAAGAAGATTTTTATAAACTGAGTGAAGGGCGTGACATAATTGTAATCGAAGGTGCTGGAAGCCCAGCGGAAATAAATCTTCGCGATAGAGACATTGTAAATATGGGTATGGCAGAGCTTGTAAATGCACCTGTTCTTTTAGTAGGCGATATAGACAAAGGCGGTGTATTTGCATCTATAGCAGGTACTTTGCTCCTTTTAAATGATGACGAAAAAAAGCGTATAGAAGGCGTAATTATAAACAAATTTAGAGGGGATATCGAAGTATTAAACCCTGGTATCACGATGCTTGAAGACATAATACACAAAAAAGTGTTGGGAGTTGTTCCACACATGGATGTTATAATTAATGAAGAAGATGGCGCAACAGATAGATTCTATAGATGTGGTAAAAATGGGTCAATCGATATTGCGGTAATAAATCTCCCGCATACATCAAATTTCACTGATTTTGAGCCCCTCGAAAAAATACCTGATGTAAGATTAAGGTATATCAATAAGGGTGAAAAAATAGGAAAATGCGATGTTTTGATAATACCAGGTTCCAAAAATACAATTGGAGATTTAAAAACTCTAAAGAGCAATGGATTTGTAGAAGAAATATTCAAATTAAGGAGACAGGGTTCTTTTATAGTCGGTATATGCGGTGGATACCAGATGTTGGGAAGGACAATACTTGATCCACATATGATAGAAGGTCCTATAAGCGAGACAGATGGAATTGGTCTTTTAGATATGCAAACAGTTATAGAGGATAAAAAGACTACAACACAGGTTAAAGCTAATATATCTAATGAACTGCCCGAAATACTAAGACCTTTAAAAGGATTGCCCATAAGTGGTTATGAGATACATATGGGTAAGACAGTTGTGAAAGATAAGCCTTTATGCCATATGACAGATAGAAATGGTAAAAAGGTTGATATTGATGATGGCTGTGTAAGTGAAGATGGAAAAGTATTTG
The DNA here is from genome assembly GCF_900205865.1 of Thermoanaerobacterium sp. RBIITD. NCBI lineage: Bacteria > Bacillati > Bacillota > Clostridia > Thermoanaerobacterales > Thermoanaerobacteraceae > Thermoanaerobacterium > Thermoanaerobacterium sp. RBIITD. Next base: position 743,337 of record NZ_LT906662.1, on the reverse strand, counting down.
GAACATATATTCACGGAATCTTTGAAAACAGTGATTTCACTAAGGCATTTATAAATATGATAAGGAAGTACAAAGGGTTATCACAAATTGATTATGTAGAAGATTATAGACAATTTAAAGAAAGAGAATATGACAGACTTGCAGACATTGTAAGAAGAAGCATTGATTTAAAAAGAATCTATGAAATAATGGAAGGTTACAGAGACTGATGGATGTTGTATTTGCGTATATTATTGATTTGATTATTGGTGATCCAGAGTGGTATCCACATCCGGTTAGATTGATCGGAAAAACGATAGAATACCTTGATACTAAATTAAGAAATATTGCAAAGAGTGATAAAGCTGAAAAGACGGCGGGATTTTTCCTTTGCGGGATTACGGTATTAACTACATTTTTGACTGCATATTTATTGTTATATCTTTCAAACTTAATTAGTACATATTTAAAATATATAATTAATGTTATCCTGATTTATACATGCCTTGCAACAAAAGACCTAGCAAAATCGGCGAATAAGGTTTATGAACATTTATTGGATGGCAATTTAATGGAAGCAAGAAAAAAGCTTTCATATATTGTGAGCCGTGATACAGAAAAATTAAATGCGAAAGAGATATCAAGAGGGGTTATAGAGACAGTTGCTGAAAATATCTCAGATGGGATAATTGCACCACTTTTCTATGCGTTTATAGGTGGAGCACCACTCGCATTGGCATATAAAGCTGCAAGTACCCTTGACTCCATGGTTGGGTATAAAAATGAGAAATATATAAATATAGGCTTTGCATCTGCTAAGCTCGACGATATTTTGAATTTTATACCAGCTAGGATAACCGGTTTATTGGTAGTCATGGCATCATTTTTTGCTGGTTATGACTATAAAAATGGCTTAAAGATTCTAAAAAGGGACAGACTGAAACATGAAAGCCCCAATAGTGCCCATGGTGAAGCTGCAATGGCAGGTGTTTTAAATATTAAACTTGGTGGGCTTAATTACTATTTTGGCAAACCAGAGATAAAACTACAACTCGGGGATGGTGAAAATGAAATAGAGATAGAGCACATAAAAGACAGCATAAAATTAATGTATGTAACATCATTTTTGGGACTTATAATGTTTTTCATAATAAAGATATTAATAATTAATTGGAGGTATATATTATGAATGGAAAATCAACATCATTAAAAAATGTCAAGACATTAACACTTGTCGCAATGCTTATAGCCATGAGTGCGGTAGGAGCTCTTATAAAAATATATAATACTGTCGCATTTGATTCACTTCCAGGATATTTCGCATCACTTTATTTCGGCGGCTATATAGGCGCTATAGTTATATCCATAGGACATCTTTTTACAGCATTGACATCGGGATTTCCACTAGGCCTTCCAAACCACCTTATAATAGCTGTATCAATGGCAGTTTACGCGTATTTCTATTCGCTGACATATAAAAAGTTCAATATCTATGTAGCTGTAATAGTTGGAACCATATTAAATGGACCTGTAGCAACACTTATTTTTGTACCGGAATTTGGTTGGGGATATTTTACTCAGATGGTATTTCCACTAACTATTGCATCTTTTGCTAATGTACTTTTAGCAGCATTATTGTATAAAGTTATTGCACCAATATTAAAGAAATGATGAGGTACTGCCATGATTGAAAGATACAGGGACATAGTAATTATATATGAAGAAAAAGATGTATATGTTGTATCATGTGACAGCCTTGGAGCTATTGGAAATAAGCCGGAGGACAGACTAAAAGATGATGAAGAATCTGTCGGAAGATCCGTAATAAAAGTGGCCCTTTCTGAAGCATTATGTGTTGGGGCAAAGCCGATTATTATATCTGATACACTTTCAGTAGAAATGAATCCGACAGGTGAAAAAATAATAAAAGGCATCAAAAGTGAACTTGAGGAAAATGGGCTCGGTGATGTTATGCTGACAGGTAGCACTGAAGAAAATTTTGAAACGTCTATGACAGGTGTTGGTATAACCGTAATTGCAAAAATACCAATAGAAAAACTTAAAATTAAAAAAGTTAAATCAGGTATGAAAGTTGGGCTTTTAGGTTATCCACGTGTAGGAATTGAAGTCTTGACTATGAAAGATTTACTTGAATTGAAGGATTATATAATGATATCAAAATGTGATGAAATTGTTGAAGCAATACCTGTTGGTTCAAAGGGAATAAAATATGAGCTTGAGGTTTTAAAAAAAATATCTGGGTTAAATATAATTGAGGAATACCCGGAAGACCTCGACGTTTTAAAATCTGGTGGCCCATCAACATGCTGTATTGTTGTATATAACGATGAAGATGCTAGAAAGATTCAAAAGCTTACAGATAAGCCATTCACTCATATAGGAAAACTTGCGTAAACAACTCTTATTATAATAGAGAAGGGAATGGAAAATTCCATGGAACAGTATGAACATGGCGGTAATATATATATGTATAATAAAAAAATAATTGACTTTAGTTCCAATATAAATCCGCTCGGTATGCCAGAATGTGCAAAGGACGCCATTGACATTACATCTTTGTCAAAATATCCTGATATAAATTATGTAGGGCTAAAAAGGGCAATATCTGAATACACTGGATGTGATACTAATAATATTATAGTCGGAAATGGTGCCGCAGAGCTTATACATCTTTTTGTAAGAGCATTTTCAATTAAAAGACCTGTTATACCGTCACCAGCTTTTTCAGAATATGAAAGGGCAGTCGTGCTATCAGGTGGAGAGCCTATATTATATAAAATTGAGGAGAAGAACGGATTTAGAATTGATATTGAAAGATTAATTGATATGCTTAATGATTCTGACGCTGTCATATTGGGAAACCCTAATAATCCTACTGGACAAGCCCTTAATACAAACAAAATAAAAGAACTGATATTTAAGGCATATAAATTGAATATTCCCGTAATGATAGATGAAGCGTTTATAGAGTTCATTAAAGATTTTCATCAATATGAATCACTCCCTTTTATTGATGATTTTGACAATCTCTTTATTGTAAGAGCGGCAACAAAATTTTTTGGAATGCCGGGTATCAGGCTTGGCTATGGCTTAGGTAGTAAAAAAATAATTGATAATCTTGATAAACATAAGGAACCTTGGACAGTAAATGCTTTTGCTGATATAATAGGAAGGGCAATATTCAATGATAAAGAATTTATTGAAAGGTCAAGGCAATATGTCAATGAAGAAATTAAATATATGTTAAATGAACTTAAGAAAAATAGAAATCTACATGTCTATGACACAATGGTTAATTTTATACTAGTTAAGCTAAAAAAGGGTACTGTACACGAATTAAAAGAAAAACTTTTAAATAGAGGGATATTAATAAGAGATGCTTCCAATTTTAGATATCTTGATGAAAAATATTTTAGAGTTGCTGTTAAAAAACATGAAGACAACTTAAAACTTATAAAAGCACTGGAGGAAACAATATGCCTATAATAATGGTGACAGGTGGGGCAAGGTCCGGTAAAAGCGAGCTTGCAGAAGATATTGCCTTAAAAAAAGGGGTACATAGCGTTTTATATATAGCTACGTCAATACCATTTGATGATGAAATGAAAGACAGAGTAAAAAGACACAGAGAAAGAAGACCCTCCGAATGGGAGACCGTCGAAGCATATAAAGGAATTCATGATATTATTGCAAAATCAGATAAAAAAGTTATACTCCTTGATTGTCTGACTATTATGATATCTAATCATTTACTTGAAGTTGATATGGCGTGGGATAATATGAGCATTGATGACATCGATGATATAGAGAGAAAAGTTGGGATAGAAGTCGATAAAATGATAGATTCTGCAAAATCATATAATGGTGACGTAATAATTGTGACAAATGAAATCGGTATGGGATTAGTTCCAGAGTATAAACTTGGCAGAATTTTCAGGGATATAGCGGGAAGGATGAACAAAAAAGTAGCGAGTGCTGCAGATATAGTATATTTTATGGTATCTGGGATACCACTTAAAATAAAAGGATAGTTTTTTTCTGTCATTCTGAACGAAGTAAAAAATCTTAGACCCTATAGGAATATCATTAAGTATCTTTTTATAACAGAAAGGAATCTTAAATATGAGAGAACTAAAAAGGCTAATATTGAATATTCAATTTATGACGAGAATTCCAATACCAATAATCATCGATGTAAAAGAAGGAGACTTTTCAAAAGGAACAATATATTTTCCACCTATAGGGATTTTAATCGGATTAATACTTTCTGCATTTTATTATTTAGCAAGAAATATATTTCCCCGGGAAATAGTTATGACTTTTATTGTAGCATTATCGTATACCTTGATAGGTGCATTACATATTGATGGGTTTGCGGATACATTTGACGGATTATTCAGCAATAAAACAAAGGAAAGAATGCTTGAAATAATGAGGGACTCGAGGCTTGGCACAAATGGAGTCCTTGCTACAATATTTCTCGTATTATTAAAGATTTTATTCTTATCAAAAATCGATGCAAATATTATAATACCGACTCTTATTGTCATGCCTATGTTAGGACGGTTTGGTATATTGATTGCGGCATTCACATCAAAATCTGCGAGGGGCGGTGAAGGCCTCGGAGGTTTTATTATCGGAAAGGTGAAACTAAGAGAATTTATAATCGGACTTATCTTTGTACTTATTGCAGGATATTTTTTAATGCAGTATCTGTTATTTTTAAAGATTCTTATAATATCAATGGTTGTGTCTTATTTGACAACAAAATACATATGCCTTCGCATAGGTGGTATGACAGGCGATACATTGGGTGCAGTAAATGAATTTACCGAACTTATTGTTCTTATATCAATTTTTCTTTTAAAATAAAAAAGAGTCTAATTTTTCTATAGACTCTTTTTTATACTGAATTCTTTTTACATCCAATGTAAAAATGTTAAATGACATGGAGGTCGCATCAGGCTTAATATTAGCATCAAAATTGATAACGCCTGCAAAAGAAAGGGAGATAATTCAAAAACTTTCAAATGAACTGATTTTTGCAACAATAGATTTAAGTAATAATTGCTTAATTAGAAATATATGGTTAAACAGTGCAGACCATATAAATGGTATAGCTGAATTGGGTATATTCATAGGAAACAAAGATTATTGGAATAAAGGTTACGGGAGTGAGGCTATAAAACTTTTATTGGACTTTGCATTTAATATTCTCAATTTGTATAATGTTTATTTAAAAACATATTATATTATATTAAAGATATAATTGAAAAAGACAAAAGGAGCTTTAATATATTAATTAGAATTAACATAAACTTAACATATACTTAATATCCACATAACATTTCTTTTGTATTATTAAAAATGACAAGTAGATATAAATTTTTGGTTGGAGATAAAGAGAAACCGTTAATGGGATTAACAATTTCATAGAAAAATTGTTGGTCTTATTAAGGTTTCTTTTTTGTTGCCAAAAACGATAAAAGTGCGATATGCGCCTTCTTAATATGTTTGATTATGATATTTATAAAGCCATAATAAATATTTATAATGGAAGAATCCAAAAGGAATACACAAGATATATAGGAGGCAGGATTTTGAAGAAGGATGAGTTTATAAAAAAACTGATATGCCATAAATTGATTGCCGCTGTCAAAGAAGAAAAGCATATTGAAAAAGCAATTAATAAAAACTTAAGCGGTGTATTTTTACTTACTGGAAATATCGGTGTTATAAAGAGATATGTAGATTTGTATAAATCTTATGATATGTTTGTCTTTGTTCATATAGAAAAAATAGGTGGCATAAGCTTTGACAAAGAAGGACTGGAATTTGTTGCAAATTATGTTAAACCAGACGGCATTATTACTACTAAAAATAATCTCATAAAGCTTGCAAAAAAACTTGACATGCTGACAATTCAGAGGTGTTTTATGATAGATACAGACGCATTTAAAAAAACAATAGAAATTTCTAAAGAAACACAGCCAGATTTTATAGAACTTATGCCGGCATTAATGCCTGATGTAATTAGTGAATTCACTAAAAATGCAAAAGAGCCTGTAATAAGCGGTGGACTAATTAAAACAAGTGAACACATGATAAATGCTTTAATAAGTGGTGCAATTGCAGTATCAACAGGTAATCCAAAATTGTGGGACATAAATATATCAAAAATGTTAGAGGAGGTGTCACAATGGAGAGGTCAGAGACAATTACAAAATATGGTAAAACTTTAGATGATAGCAAAATAAAAGGTAATATTATAAGATTTAAAAATAGTATTGAGCCATATCTATATCTTCTTCCGTCTACTATAATTTTCGCAGCATTTGTATTTTATCCATTTTTAAAGACTATTTATATCAGCTTATTTTTGACAGATCCACAGGGTTATTTGAGCCAATTTGTGGGGGTAAAAAATTACATAGATATGTTTAAATCAACTGATTACCTAAACAGTATCTATGTGACGTTGAAATTTGTGGTTATGACAGTGCCATTTGCAATGATTATCGCGTTTATACTATCTATCTTTGCCAATGCAAAACTAAGAGGTATTGGAGTATTTAGGACATTATATGCATTGCCAATTGCAATATCATCAGCATCAGCTGCAGTTATATGGATGCTTTTATTTAATCCTAGCATAGGATTTATTAATTACATACTTAGTTTTTTCGGCATTCATGGAATCGGATGGCTTACAGATGCAAATTACGGCATGATCACTGTATCAATAGTAAATGTATGGCTAAATATAGGCATCAACTTCATATTTATGCTTGGAGGACTGCAAGGTATATCAAGAGAACTTTATGAAAGTGCCGAGATAGATGGGGCAAATATTTTTGTACAGCAGATTAAAATAACCATACCGATGCTTTCACCTACACTATTTTTCCTTCTTGTTATTAATATAATAAATACTTTCCAGGAATTTGGCGTGATCAATATTATGACACAAGGCGGCCCTGTTAATTCTACAAATGTCATGGTTTATTCAATATATAGAGATGCATTCTTTAATTTCAGATTTGGCAGTGCAGCGGCAGAATCGATAATCCTTTTTATACTGCTTTTAATATTTACATTGTTGCAATTTATATCTGGTGAAAAGAAGGTGTTTTACAAATGACAGATTATATGAAGTGGTTAATAAGGAGAATTTCACTTTATTTAGTTAATATTATTTTAGCCATTATCGTGATTTTTCCTATTATATATGCTTTGTCAATAAGTTTGATGCCTGCCAGTGAGGCATTTCAATATCCTCCAAAATTAATACCACATTCACTGTATTTGGGAAACTACATTGAAGCACTTAATTCTGTTCCGATACTACGATTTATACTAAATAGCTTTATAGTTTCGGCAATTGTCACCATAGGACAGATATTGACATCGAGCCTTGCAGCATATGCATTTGCATTTTACGAATTTAAAGGAAAGAATATAATTTTTGCGATATTTCTATCAACTATGATGATTCCCGGAGAGGCCATAATAATAGCAAATTACCTTACTATACGGCAATTAAACTGGTTAAATACATATGCAGGGCTTATTATACCATATCTAAGCTCAGCCTTGGGAATATTTTTATTAAGGCAGTTTTATTTAACTATACCAAAGGATTATTATGAAGCAGCACAGCTTGATGGCTGCAAAAGATTTGAATTTTTGATAAAAGTGGTAATGCCCCTTTCAAGGCCGGCAATCGGATCTTTAGCTGTATATTCTTTTTTGATGACATGGAATCAATACATGTGGCCAATCTTAATAACTAATACAGACAACATGAGGACAGTACAGATAGGCATAAGCATGCTACAATGGTCTGATTCACAATCATTTGGACTTATTATGGCAGGCGTAATCATGATCTTACTTCCATCAATAATAACATTTATATTTGGACAAAAGCAGCTTATAGAGGGCTTAAATGCCGGAGCATTGAAAGGTTAAAATATTAAGAGAAAGGATGTAAAAAATGAAAAGACTTAAGAGAATTTTATCTATTGCATTAATTGGAAGTGTATTATTATCAGCGACAGCATGTACAAATGGTACAAAACAGGCAACAACATCTAATGAAAAGCCAAACGAAAACAAAGTTATAGAGCTTACATTCTGGCATGCTATGGGTGGTAAAGGCGGAGAAGCAATAAATAAGATGGTGGAGGACTTTAATCAATCACATCCAAATATCAAAGTTACGGCACAGTATCAAGGAACATATGATGATGCATTAAACAAATTGAAGACATCTGAGCAGTCAAAAGCAGGTCCAGATATTATGCAGGTATATGATATAGGCACGAAATTTATGATTGACAGTAAATGGGCAACACCTGTGCAGAAATTTATTGACGAGGACAAATTTGATACATCTAAACTTGAGCCAAACCTTTTAAAATACTATACAGTTGATAATAAATTATATTCAATGCCATTTAATTCATCAACGCCAATATTGTATTACAATAAAAATGCATTTAAAGAAGCCGGACTAGACCCTAATAAACCTCCTAAGAATTTCAAGGAAATAGAAGAATATGGAAAGAAACTTTTGAAAAAAGATGCATCAGGCAAAGTTATACAATATGGATATTCAATGGCAATATACGGTTGGTTCTTTGAACAATTTATGGCAAAACAGGGTGCATTGTATGCGAACAATGGCAATGGCAGAGATAAAGCAGCAACAGCTGTAGCATTTAATAATGATGCTGGCTTAAATATTATCAACTGGTGGAAAAAGCTTGTTGATGAAGGTGTCGCAGGTAATTTCGGAAGGAAAACAGATGATACAAAGAATGCATTTATTGCAGGCCGTACAGCAATGATAATAGAGTCAACAGCATCATTAAAATCAATATTAGACGGTGCTGGTAGCAAATTTGAAGTTGGTACAGCATATTTACCTGCACTAAATGATAATAAAGATGGTGGAGTAGTAATAGGTGGTGCCTCATTGTGGATACTAAATAATAAATCAGATGAATACCAAAAAGCTGCATGGGAATTCGTTAAATTTATGGTATCTCCGAAAGAACAGGTATTTTGGAATGAAAATACAGGATATTTCCCTGTGACAAAGGAAGCTTATGATTTGCCTGAAATGAAGACACACCTTGAAAAATATCCACAATTTAAAACAGCTATTGACCAGCTTCATTCAACACCAATAAACACAGCAACACAAGGTGCATTAATAGGCGTATACCCTGAAGCAAGGCAGACAATAGAGAAGAATATAGAAAAGGTCTTAAATAACCAGGCAACACCAAAACAAGCCCTTGATGATGCAGAAAAGAGCATCAATAGCGCACTTGATAATTACAACAAGACTGTAGCAAAATAAAAAAGTAAAATAAAAAGCATACCTGAAATATGGTATGCTTTATTGACTTTTTGCCTTTGTTTTGTGGCTGTCTAAATATTCCGTAAAGTGTGCTATACTTATTTTAGGTGAATTATTACTAACATATAATTTTATAATAGAATCCAAAATATTCCTAAAAGCTTCTCTAGAGTTAAGGTGCATCAACAAAACCTTATTTTGAATCAAAAGGCTACGAATATTATAACATATTTAAGGTATCTAAGGGCAGATTTTTAAATACCTTCTTTTTTTATTAGTGCAGCTGCAATTATTGTTATAACATATTATATCATTATTAAATAAAATAAAAATCTTTTATTGACCTATTTATAAATTAACTTTATAATGGAATAGAAAGACAGTTCGCAAAATCCTGTCTATAAACAAAACTACGGAGGAGATATAAAATGAATAAAAGCACTAAAAAAATTGTTTTTGGAGCACTAATTGCTGCAATATATGCTGTTGTAACTATAGCTCTTGCTCCAATCAGTTATGGTCAAATTCAAGTCAGAGTAGCGGAAGCACTCACAATTCTACCGTTTTTCTCTGCATATTCCATTCTGGGATTATTTGTAGGCTGTATAATAGCTAATCTTGTCGGAGGCAATGGGATTCTTGACATTGTTTTTGGATCCTTAGCAACTTTAATAGCTGCAATAATAACCTATTATATAGGAAGGTCAAAATTAAAGTTTAAGCGTTATTTAGCACCGCTACCGCCTGTAATAATAAATGCTATTGTTATAGGTATTGAATTGAATATTGTTTTAAAATTGCCGCTAATAGCCTCTATGCTTTGGGTAGGATTAGGTGAACTAATCGCATGTTATGTATTGGGTTTACCGATCCTTTTATTTATTGATAAAAATGAAAAATTGAAAGAGTATTTAAGTTAATATAAACTCAAAAATAATTTAATTTGAAATATGGATTTTATCCTGATACAATAGTATCAGGATTATTTTTTAAAGGGAAGATTAAATGTTTGGATATATAAAACCGTACAAACCAGAGTTGAAGATTAAAGATTATGATATTTTTAGAGCGTATTATTGCGGATTATGCAAAGAGATAGGTAAAAGATATGGTGAGATAAGCCGTTTTACATTAAATTATGAGCTTACATATCTTGCTATTTTTTTATCAGGCTTGTCAAATGAAAAGATTAATATGGCTGTGGAAGGGTGCATTGCAAATCCTTTTAAAAAGAAGCCTATAATAAAAAATAATCCATTTATCCAATATGCTGCAGATATGAATTCAATACTTGTTTATTATAAATTTGTAGACATGAAAAAAGATAATAAAAATATTTTAAGCGGGGCAATGGAAGCTTTATTTCGAAGGCAATATATAAAGTCTTATAGAAGATATCCCTACAAGGCCCAAATTATAAAGAAATATCTTGATGACCTTTGCAAGCTTGAAAATGAAAAATGTGATAAAGTAGATATTGCAGCAGAACCATTTGCAAATATTTTAAAAGAAGTTTTTGCTTATGATTATTTGGACGTAGATAAAGATAGTGCTAAAAATATCAAAGAAATTGCATATCATCTTGGAAGATTTATATATATAATCGATGCTTATAACGATATGGAGGAGGATATAAAAAGATCAAATTATAATCCATTTGTTTTGCAATTTAACTATAACGGGATGGATTATAATATTAAGAAAGAAATTGATGATTGGACTAATTTTAATCTTACTTTTACATTGTCAAATATTGCTAATATATATGAAAGAATAAAATTCAAGAAGAATATCGGAATAATAGAAAATATATTTAAAATAGGTTTATTTATAGAATTTAGAAGAATAGTGGAAGGAGAAAAATCATGCAAAACCCATATGAAGTATTAGGATTAAAAGAAGGAGCTTCAATTGAGGAAGTAAAAAAAGCGTATAGAGAACTTGTTAAAAAATATCATCCAGACCAATATGGTGATAACCCTCTAAGAGACCTTGCAGAAGAAAAATTAAGAGAGATAAATGATGCATATAAAGCGATTATGGAAGGAAATACAAGTACCAACAGTAATAACGGATATGGAAGAAGTTATAATAATAGTGAAAGTGCATATAGTGATGATGAAAGCATGTATTACGAGGTAATTAATGCCTTGAATCGAAATGATATTTATACTGCTGAAAACATATTGAATAATATAAGGAATAGAAGTGCTCGGTGGTATTATCTTTATGGTCATATAAACTATCGTAGAGGCAGATTTGGAGAGGCTTATAATAACTTTAGAACAGCTGTAAATATGGAACCAAATAATGTTGAGTATCGTGAAGCGTTAAATAATATGGAAATGCAAAGAGGTGCTTACCAAGGGGATGTCTATAGAAGGACAGACCGTGATGATTGTTGTCAGGCACTATTTACTTTATGGGCCTGTGATACATGCTGTGAATGTATGGGCGGAGATATATGCAGATGTTTTTAAGGAGATGAATTTATGGCGAAGACAAGATCCATTGCTCTTGGTGGTATATTAGCCGCAATAAATTTGATTATACTCTACATTGCATCTGTTTTACCGACGAGCAGATTCTTTTTGCTTGCTCTTTCATCTTTTGTAGTTGCCACTATTGTAATTGAAAGCAATATGGGAACTGGATTTATATTTTATATTGTTACATCTGTTCTTACAGTATTGTTATTACCAAATAAATTTATAGCTGCATTTTATATATTGTTATTTGGATGTTATGGACTAATAAAATCATTTATAGAACAAAAAAGTAAAACCAAATATATAGAAATCATTTTAAAACTCTTGTTTTTCAATATTGACTTATTTACTACATATAATATTTTTAGCAATTTTTTTATGATGAGATTATACGTTACTAAGTATCCTATTATAGTATTTTTATTAACATTGCAATTTTTATTTCTATTTTATGATTATGTTTTTACAATATTTATATCGTATTACTACAAACATGTAAAAAGAAAGGTAAAATAAAATGGCGGTAAACGCCATTTTATGCTTGAATGCCGAAAATTAGCTGAACTAATTTGCCGAATAAATATGAAAGTGCAGCAGCACCAAGACCAGTTACAACCATTTCAATTATTTTACTTTTTATAGAAAGGCTTTCAGATGCAATTGAGACAACAGTACCTACAATTGATAAAGCAATAGCCGCAAAAATTACAGAAAATACAAGCGCAACAAGGGATGAAGATGCTACAAAAAAGTATGGTATAACAGGGAATACAAGTCCTACAAGGTATGCTATACCTGTATATAATGCTGATTTTATTTCATTTTCTTTAACATCTTCTACAAGAAGATTTGTCATTGCATCTTTATTATCACCTAATTTTTCTACGACTTCCTTACTAATATCATTGGGTATGCCAGAATCATTTAATTTACTTAATAATTCTTCCTTTGCTCTGTCCTTTGAAACATTAAATAAAAGTTCCATTTTGTTTTTAATACCTTCATTAACTTGTCTTTGGGATCTTACAGATGTATATGCGCCTATTGCCATTGATAGTGCACCGGCAATGCCGACAACAAGGCCAGATGTTCCAACAGCCAATGAGCTCTTTGGATATACCGCAGTAAGACCTGTTACTGTACCAAGTATTTCAACAAGGCCATCGTTCATGCCAAGTATAAAATCACGTATATTACCAAAGTCGGAATTCCCTTTTTGCTTACCAAAGTTTTTTTCATGTTCTAATTCGTCTTCTATTATTTGTGATAGATAATTCCGCTCCTTTTCAGTCAAAATTGGATCATTATAATAATTATAATATTCATCGGTGCTATTTGATTCCTTCATTTCCAAAATTGTTATAAATAATCGGTTTCCAAGTAACATTCTCAATATTTTATAAATCCATAGTCTATGATTATGTAATATTGCACTTACATTTATACCTCTTTCATTTAAAAACATATACCAAAACTTTGCATGTTTTGCTTCAATCTTTGTCAACTCATTAAAAGTTTCTTTAATTTCCGGATTAGTTTCAACTTTTGCCAAATATGAATAAAGTTGCTTTGATTCAAATTCATCTTTATAAAATTTCTTTGCTTTTGATAAAGCATCCATTATTTTCACTCCCTTCATATATATTAATTTTATAATATATATTGAAAATTTACAATGAAAAGCCCCTACTTTTATAGGGACTATATGTGCACTTTTCCATATTTTATTTCTTCGCTTTTTCAAGCGCATTTTTTACAGCTATCTTCCAGTTTTTTGTAGATTCTGTTGCACCTGCTATGGTATCAACGTTATATGTCTGTTTATCTATCATCCTTTTTGCCATATCCACTCTAAATTTTTTTAGATTAGGGAAGACCTTGCCTGACTTAGGATCTTTTTGTCCAGTCCATTTGTTGTAATCTATTTCTTTACCACTTGTATCAAGCCTTCTTAGTGTAATATTAGTTATTTTACCACCTTTAATAACTACTGTAGCATCTTCACTTCCTTTTGACCATTTTGGTCCAGCACCAGTATATGTACCATCTTTATAAGCTATTGTAGGTGTTTTTGGAGCTGTAGGTTTTTGTGTGGATGTTTTTGACTTTGTCTTACATGAAACAAGGCTTAAAGCAAAAACCGATATTAAAAAAATAGCTATTAATCTTTTTGTTGCTTTCATTCTATTCCTCCTAAAAATTAATTTCTTCATATATTTTTCTACAAGTCAGCAACATTATGCAATTTTTTCTTGAATGGTTATATATAAGTTTTACAAATTATTAATTACTCTAACAAAATTGTGACACAACTTGTGGATATAATAATAATATCAATTTCAAAGGAGGTAATGATTGATGTCAAAAGGCAAAAAAATATTGGCAATCGCTGTAATGGGTGTGATGTTATTATCTACAATGGCTTTTGCAGATGAAACTGTTGCACCACAGCAAACAAATGGTAATAACTCCACAGCACAAACTGCTCCTACAAAAGTTGATCCAATTACAAGACTTGAAAATCTCAAAGCAAAAATAACTGAAAAGTACAATGAAGGCAAAATTAGCAAAGACAAGATGGACAGTTTAATAGCAAAAATCAACAGTGTAGAACAGAAAATCAAAGACTTTAACAATTTGACACTCGATCAGAAGAAACAAAAATTAATTAGCGATTTTACAACTGATATAAACAAAAGAGTTCAGGAAGGTAAGCTTACACAAGATAAGGCAAATGAATTGATTAAGAATTACACTGACAAGGTCAACAAATGGGATGGCAATGGATATCCACCAGAAATTAATAGAATGTATAAAGGGTTTTTAAAAAATTTTGGTAAATATGAAAATTCATATGCGAAATTTAAAAATGCCCTTGACCAAGCGGTAAAGGACAATAAAATTACATCACAACAGGAGCAGGATATATTAAATTATTTAAAGGGAAGTAAAAATAAATCAGGGAAGACTTCCAGTGGAACATCAACAAATACTACTAATACTACAGCAAATACATTATGAATATAAAAGGGTAGTAAATCTGCCCTTTTAATTTAAGTATATATATCAAGATCTTTAATTTTTTAAATTTTTAAATCTTAAAATAAAATATTTATTAAGTACATATAAGCGGGTATAATGATTAAGCTTAAAAGGTTCGTTATTGCTATCATGATAGCAGGATACTTTTGGTCGTTATTATATGCATGGGATACAATTGCAATTTGTGTCATAACGGGAAGTGCACTTTGTATTACGAATACTTTTTTCATTAAAATATTTAGATTAAAGAAGTGAAGCATTAAAATTGCTATCAAGGGCGTTATAATTGACCTTCCAAGAAATAAAAACCACATAGTCTTATCCAACTTAAAATCCCTTAAATCTGTTAAATATATCGATATACCAATAAAAAGCATCGATAAAGGTGTCGTCATATCACCAATGTATCTAGCAGTGTCCATAATAAAATGAGGCATTTTAAGCCCAAATACTATAAATAAAACACCCATTAAATAACCCAATAAAGGCGGGGAAATAATCTTTTTAATGGCATCGATAATAGAAAAACCATCTTTAATATCTTCAACATCTCTTCTAATGTTATATAAACCTATAGTCCAAAAAAGTGTCGTGTTTGCAACATAATATAGTAGGACATAGGGAACAGCTTTATCACCAAAAAGAGCCTGATTAACAGGTAGCCCAACAAAAATTGTATTTGAAAAAGCAAATATAGCCGAGAATAAACCTATTTTTTTTCGGTCTAATCTTAGAATTATTATTAGAAAATGAGCGATTACGTATGATATAAAAATACTTAGAAAAGCTGTAATTAAGCCAAGCCCCATATGAACAAGCTGATTTTTATTTATATTGTTCATGACATTGTAAAACATAAGGGCGGGAAGCGAAATATTTACTACAATTTTTGAGAATAATTCAGATGTTTTTACGTCAAACCATTTTTTCATTGTGAGTACATATCCTACAATAATAATTATTATAATTGGCAATATGCTTTCGATTCCTTTTAAGAAAACCAACGTTATTCCCCCTGATAAACAGATTATAGTAAAAATCAAAACAAAATGCCCTTTAATTCATTAAGGGCATTTTTTAAGGCAATTTATATTATTTTCTCGAGATTATTTTTAATTTCGTTTAGAAATTCCTTAGTATTTACAGCTTTTTTATTCGGTAGATTTGATATCATAGCAAGGTCTTTCGTCATTATTCCATTTTCTATTGGTTTAAGTGAAGCTACCTCAAGTTTTTCAGCAAACTTTATAAGTGACTTATTTTCATCTAATTCACCGCGCTTTCTAAGTGCTCCGGTCCATGCAAAGATAGTAGCGATTGGATTTGTAGATGTTTCTTCACCTTTTAGATATTTGTAATAATGACGAGTTACTGTGCCATGAGCTGCTTCATATTCATAGTTACCATCAGGAGATACTAAGACAGATGTCATCATGGCGAGGCTTCCAAATGCAGTCGCTACCATATCTGACATTACATCACCATCGTAATTTTTACATGCCCATATCATACCGCCTTCTGACCTTATGACTCTTGCTACAGCATCATCTATCAATGTATAGAAATATTCAATGCCTGCTTCATTAAATTTATCCTTATATTCATTTTCGTATATATGATTAAAAATGTCCTTAAAAGTATGGTCATATGTTTTAGATATGGTGTCTTTTGTTGCAAACCATAAATCGTGTTTTTGATTTAGGGCATAATTAAAACATGCTCTTGCGAAGCTTTCTATTGAGGCGTCAAGATTATGCATTCCCATCAATACACCGGGGCCTTTAAAATCATGTACAGTCTGCCTTACTACTTCGCCATTTTCATATGTTATAACAAGTTCTGCTTTTGCTGATTTCTCGACACGATATTCGACATCTTTGTATATATCACCATATGCATGACGCGCGATGGTAATAGGTTTTACCCAATTTCCAACAAGAGGACGTATTCCTTTTACTATAATTGGTGTTCTGAAAACAGTACCGTCAAGTATTGCTCTTATGGTACCGTTTGGACTTTTCCACATCTTTTTAAGCTTATATTCTTCCATCCTTTGAGCATTAGGTGTTATTGTTGCGCACTTAACACCGACTTTATATTTTTTTATGGCATTTGCTGCATCAATTGTAACTTGATCATCTGTTATATCTCTATTTTTTAAACCTAGATCATAATATTCTGCTTTAAGCTCCACAAAAGGCTCGATAAGCATTTCTTTAATCATCTTCCAGATAATTCTGGTCATTTCGTCACCATTTAATTCAACGATGGGATTTGTCATCTTTATTTTTTCCTTCATATCATTCGCTCCTCAATGTATAGTTCATAACATTAATTATATAAAACTTTACATTGTTAAACAAGACCATTTTAAAATATAGAGGGATCTTTTTATTAACATATAAAATTTTTGTAATTAGGCATGTAAATATAATTTTTATCAGATATATAAGATATATCAAATGCACCAATTATTTTATTTTGGTCACCAAATATAGGATTTGCAATACAATATAGATTATGGAAAAGTGCACAATAATGTTCTTCTTTTTTAATAAAAACTTTACATTTTTCCATAAGTGCAAGTGCCACGGCATTTGTTCCGGAATACTTTTCATTCAAACTATAACCTGGTTTTAAATTAATAGAATCACAAAAGTCAATAAAGCTGTCCGGTGATATTACATCAAGTATATTTGCTTTATTGTCACACAATATGTATATGTACTCTCTTAAATTATTTTTCATATTTATTTTTGCTACAGCTTCTTTAAAAATATCAATTAATGCTTTAGCTTTATATGATATATTATAATCAAA
Organism: Thermoanaerobacterium sp. RBIITD; assembly: GCF_900205865.1. Taxonomy (NCBI): domain Bacteria; kingdom Bacillati; phylum Bacillota; class Clostridia; order Thermoanaerobacterales; family Thermoanaerobacteraceae; genus Thermoanaerobacterium; species Thermoanaerobacterium sp. RBIITD. Next base: position 725,616 of record NZ_LT906662.1, on the reverse strand, counting down.
ATCACCTTTTAAAAGATAATTTAAGTCTTTTCTTACAGATGAAAAGTCACATCTTTTATAAGAATCATAATAAATATGTTTGTGTGTTTCAAACTTAATGAGATCCCCCATTATGAAACCTCCGAGATAAAACTCATTTTAATTATATATTCTACAAAAAGTACAAAAATCCTTTATTTTGTTTTTAATAACGCTATGCTTTTAATTATTAGACAAAGTAAAATAAATTCAAATACAAAAAATAATGAGCGAAGATTATTCTTCGCTCATTTAATATATATTTTATATTAGTTTTCTTTTGCAAGTTTAGCATATGTTTCATATTTTTCTTTTGCGAGTTCTTCAGCTTTGCTAAATAGTTTTTCCGCTCTTTCAGGGAATGCCTTTGCAAGTGATGAGTAACGAACCTCACCCATGATAAATTCTCTGTATGGAGCAGTAGGTGCTTTTGAATCAAGTATAAACGGATTTTTGCCTTCGGCCTTAAGAAGCGGATTATATCTGTACAGATGCCAGTATCCTGCTTCAACTGCTTTTTTCTCTTCAATTTGGCTGCAACCCATACCAATTCTGATACCGTGGTTAATACATGGTGCATAAGCAATTATAAGTGATGGACCTGGATAGCTTTCAGCTTCTTTCAATGCTTTTAGAAGCTGAGCTTGATTTGCACCCATAGCAACCTGTGCTACATATACATAACCATAACTCATAGCAATTCTTCCGAGGTCTTTCTTGCCAACTGCTTTACCAGCTGCAGCAAACTGTGCAACAGCACCGACAGGTGTTGATTTTGATGACTGTCCACCAGTATTCGAATATACTTCAGTATCAAATACGAGTACATTTACGTCTTCACCTGATGCAAGAACATGGTCGAGACCACCAAAGCCTATATCATATGCCCAACCATCGCCACCGAATATCCACTGAGACTTTTTCACGATGAATTCTTTTCTGTCGAGTATCTCATTTAGAACTTCTTTAACTTTAGCATCGGCTGTATTATAGCCTTCAATGAGTGGAACTATTGTTTTATATGCTTTCTTTGTTATTTCAGCATTATTCATATTGTCAAGCCATGATTTTAAAGCGTCTTTAAGTTCAGGTGTTATATCAAGTTCAAGAGCTTCCTTTACCAAATCAGCAAGCTTTTCTCTTTGTTGTTTTACTGCAAGAACCATACCAAAGCCATATTCTGCATTATCTTCAAAAAGTGAGTTAGCCCATGCAGGACCATGACCGTCTTTGTTTACAGTATATGGTGTTGATGGTGCACTACCGCCCCAAATTGATGAACAACCTGTTGCGTTAGCAATCATCATTCTATCACCGAATAATTGTGTTACAAGTTTTGCATATGGTGTCTCACCACAACCAGCACATGCACCTGAGAATTCGAGTAGTGGCTGCTCGAACTGGCTTCCTTTAACAGTATCTGTTGACATTGGGTTTTCCTTATGTGAAAGTGTCATAGCATATTCCCAATTTTTTGCTTGGTCTAGCTGTGTCTCAAGTGGTTTCATAACAAGTGCCTTTTCTTTAGCAGGACATGTATTTGCGCAAACACCACAACCTGTACAATCAAGCACGCTTACTTGTATCCTGAAGTTTAATCCATCAAAACCTCTTCCAATAGCTTTCTTTGATGTAAATCCATCGGGTGCATTCTTGACTTCATCTTCATTTAGTAAGAATGGTCTTATTGCTGCGTGTGGACATACATATGCACACTGATTACACTGTATGCAGTTGTCAATCTGCCATTCAGGAACATCGACAGCGATACCGCGTTTTTCATATGCGGCGGTACCCATTGGGAATGTACCATCTTCCATACCAGTAAATGCACTAACGGGTAATTTGTCACCTTCCTGCCTATTCATAACATCTGCAATATTCTTTATGAAATCAGGTGCTTTTCTAATCTCTTTTACTTCATCTTGTGCGTCTGCCCATGATGCAGGTACATCTACTTTTACAAGTGATTCTATACCGCGGTCAACGGCAGCATAGTTCATATTTACTATCTTTTCACCTTTATGGCCATATGATTTAACTATAGCTTCCTTTAAGTGTTTTACTGCATCTTCTATAGGAATGATGTTTGCAAGTTTAAAGAATGCTGACTGCATTATCATATTGATTCTAGCACCCAGTCCCAATTCCTTAGCTATATCAACAGCATCAATAATATAGAATTTAATATTGTTCTTTGCAAGGTATCTCTTCATAGATGCAGGCAATTTCTCATCAAGCTCTTCCGGCTTCCAAGTGCAGTTTAATAAGAATGTGCCACCCTTTTTAAGACCGGCAAGAACATCATAATTGTAAACATATGCTTGTTTATGGCATGCAACAAAATCAGCATTGTTTATAAGGTATGTTGACCTTATAGGCTTTTTGCCAAAGCGCAAGTGCGATATTGTTACACCGCCTGATTTCTTTGAGTCATATGCAAAATAAGCCTGTGCATACATATCTGTGTTATCACCGATAATTTGTATAGCACTCTTATTTGCACCAACTGTACCATCTGAACCGAATCCCCAGAATTTGCAGCTAATTGTACCTTCTGCTGTTGTTTCTATTTCTTCACCAACAGGAAGTGATGTATTTGATACATCATCAACAATACCTATTGTGAAATTATTTTTTGGCTTATCTGCTTTTAAGTTTTCATATACTGCTAAAATTTGTGCAGGTGTTGTATCTTTTGAGCCTAGGCCATAACGTCCACCTACTATAATGGGCTTAAATTCACTATCATAGAATGCAGCTCTAACATCTTCGTAAAGTGGTTCACCAAAAGCACCTGCTTCTTTTGTTCTATCTAATACAGCAATTCTCTTTACTGTATTTGGTATAGCGCTTAAGAAATGTTTGAATGAGAAAGGCCTATATAGATGTACTTTAACAACACCGACTTTCTCACCCTTCTTTGATAGATAATCAATTGTTTCTTCGATTGCTTCTGTTACAGAACCCATTGCAATTATAATTCTATCAGCATCTGGTGCTCCATAATAATTGAATAATTTATATTCTCTTCCTGTAATTTTGCTTATTTCCTTCATGTACTCTTCAACAATACCAGGTATAGCATTGTAGAACTTATTTGCAGCTTCTCTTTCCTGGAAGTATATGTCAGGATTTTGTGCTGTACCCCTTGTTACTGGATGATCAGGATTTAAAGCTCTTTTCTTAAATGCCTTTAATGCATCTGTGTCAACAAGCTTTTTAAGGTCTTCATAATCAATTACTTCGATTTTTTGGTATTCATGTGATGTTCTGAATCCGTCGAAGAAATGCAAAAATGGTACTCTACCTTTTATAGCTGATAAGTGTGCTACACCAGCAAGATCCATAACTTCTTGTACACTGCCAGATGCAAGCATAGCAAAACCTGTTTGACGGCACGCCATAACATCTTGATGGTCACCAAATATAGATAGTGCATGTGATGCAAGAGCACGAGCACTAACATGAAATACGCCTGGTAAAAGTTCACCGGCAATTTTGTACATGTTAGGGATCATCAATAGAAGTCCCTGTGAAGCTGTGAATGTTGTTGTCAATGCACCAGCAGAGAGTGAACCGTGGACTGCACCTGCGGCACCTGCTTCAGACTGCATTTCAATAACTCTTACTTCTTGTCCGAATATGTTCTTCCTTCCATGTGCACTCCATTCATCGACATGTTCTGCCATTGGTGATGATGGAGTTATAGGATAGATGGCAGCCACTTCTGTAAATGCGTACGCAACATGTGCAGCAGCTGTATTGCCATCCATGGTCTTCATAACCTTAGACATTATATTTCCCCTCTCTTATATTTTTTTATATAATTCTATAGGCATATTGACAGCATTTATTATAATACAGTATAAAAAATTATGTACCGTTATATAACAGATGTTTACAATTTATATAACAGCTTTCGAAAATGCTTAATAATATGCCAATAGACTTTATATAACAGTTCTAGAATAATTATATCACAGATATTAAAAATATAAAAATATTTTTATTAAATTTTTTAATGAGATAGATATTTGCCTTACAAATAATGATATAATATAGTAATAGAAACTAATATATTAGGGTGTGTGATATGATAAGGTCACTAATTTATAAAGATGATATAATTAAAAAAGAAAATACATATAATGATATAGTAAATTCACTCAATAATGATACACTTATTTGGGTTGACATTGAAAAACCATCTGATGATGAAATATCTATTTTATCTGATGTTTTTCATTTTCATCCACTTGCAATTGAAGACACAATTATAAAACAACAGCGCTCAAAAGTTGATAATTATAAAAATTATTATTTTATTATTTTTAATGCATTTAAAGGAAGGGATATAAATAAGAGATTTATATACTCTGAAATTTACATTTTTCTTGCATATAATTATATTGTAACTATTCATTGGGAAAATCTCGATATTATTGATAATGTTTTTAAAAGGACTGAAGAAAGTACTGTGATCTTTAAAAGAGGAATAGATTTTATATTACATGATCTATTTGACGCTGTTGTTGATGATTATTTACCACTTACAGATAAGCTTGGAGAAAGAATTGACATAATTGAAGAGGTAATACTTAAAGATCCAAAAAAGGAAATACAAAGTGAAATTTTAAACCTTAAAAGAAATATGCTTAAGTTGAGGAGAATTTTATCACCCCAAAGGGAAGTTATAAATATTTTATTGAGGCACGATTTTGATATAATTAAAGAAGATAACAGACTATATTTTATGGATGTGTATGATCATCTTTTGAGAATTTTTGATTTGATTGATACATACCAAGATTTGCTAGCTGGTACACTCGACCTTTATATGTCGCAGATTTCAAATAGGATGAATGAAGTGATGAAAGTCCTAACTATAATTACGACCGTAATGATGCCACTTACACTTATAACCGGAATATACGGCATGAATTTCAAATATATGCCAGAGCTTAATTGGAATTATGGATACTATGCAGCACTTTTCGTTATGGGATTAATTGTTTTAATTGAAATAATAATATTCAAAGTGAAAAAGTGGATGTGATGAATTAAAGCATAAATAAAAAATTCATATTGTAAATAACACCGAAATAGGATTGACTTTATTACTTGAAAATGATAAAATAAATCATATGAATTTTTTCTATATTGAAAGTTAGTCATAGGGGGATTTTATGAAGTATTTATCAAATTTTGTTATTTATAAGCCAGTATTTATCTAAGCAGAATGGATAAATATTGGCTTTTATAAAATATTTGTTTTCTATTTTATTAATATATCGTATTTCAAAAAATTATGCGCTTTGCGTTGTGAAAGGAATGAAAATGATGGAAACTGGTATTTTAGATTATTTCATATTACCAGAGGATGTTGAAGAAATTATCAAAGGCGATAAAAATCCTATTATACCAGAAAGTAGACAGCAACTATTAAATTTAGCAATAGGATATGGGAAGAATGACACATTCGAAGTTGCATATGATGTCCCAGGATATGGCAGAATTGTAGAGGCAACTGTTACAAAATGCAAAAACGGTTATGCTGTAAATTACCCTGAGCCATATATGAGGAGACGTGAACCGAACTGTATGGTTATAGCGGATGATAAAGAGACAGATAAGATAAGGTATAAAGATAGGTTCGGCGTAGATTTTGAACCATTAAGGCACAAAACATTCCAATGGCTAAGAGAACAGGATTTGATTATTATGCCATTTATGGCCGGTGATGAGAACTTAGGATATCCGGCATTAGTAGTTGCCCCGAAGAATGCGGCATTTTTTGTCTTAGCACTTGCTGATATACAGGGATTTATACCTAAAGAAAAGCTTAAAGGTGAGTTTAAACCCATTGCAATAATATTTGTTGCGCCGCCTTTTAGACATACACATTTCGATGGGAAACAAGTAGTTGTTCATAATAGGCGCGATGATTTACAGGAGCTCTTTTCATATAATTTGTATCCAGGTCCAAGTGCAAAAAAGGGCGTATACAGTGTCCTTCTTGATATAGGTGAAAGAGAAGGATGGATTACTGCTCATGCTTCGACAGTCAGAGTAATCACACCATATGATAATATAATGACTATAATGCATGAAGGTGCAAGTGGCGGTGGAAAAAGTGAAATGACAGAACAACTTCCGAGAGAGCTTGATGGTAGGATTCTTTTTGGTACAAACATAATCACAAATGAAAAATACCATATGGAATTAAAGGAGAACAGTGAACTACAGCCTGTGACAGATGATATGGCATTATGCCATCCATCATATCAAAATGATAGCAAGAAATTAGTTGTAAAAGATGCTGAAAAAGGTTGGTTTATAAGGCTTGACCACATTACTGAATATGGTTCAAACCCAGACCTTGAAAGATTATGCATACATCCTAAAGAACCATTGGTTTTTCTAAATATCGTTGGCGTGCCAAATTCCACATGTCTCATATGGGATCACATAGAGGATAGTCCTGGCAAGCCTTGTACAAATCCAAGGGTAATAATGCCACGAGGTTTTATAAAAAATACAGTAAATGATGCCGTTGAAATAGATATTAGAAGTTTTGGTGTGAGGACACCACCGTGTACAAGGGAAAACCCTTCTTATGGAATAATGGGTATTCTCCATGTCTTACCACCTTCAATAGCGTGGCTTTGGAGACTTGTAGCACCAAGGGGGTACGCAAATCCAAGTATTATTGATACAGAAGGAATAAGCAGTGAGGGTGTTGGATCTTATTGGCCATTTGCAACAGGGAAAATGGTAAAACATGCTAATTTGATACTGGATCAAATTGTAGAAACACCTGCGACAAAATATGTATTAATACCGAACCAGCATATTGGTGCATATAAGGTCGGTTTTATGCCACAATGGATAGCTAGAGAGTATCTATCAAGGCGCGGTGGAGCTAAATTTAGACCTGACCAGTTAAGCCATTCCCGCTGCTCATTGCTCGGGTATTCTTTGGAATCATTAAAAATAGATGGAGAATTTATGCCAAAACACTTCTTACAGGTTAATTTACAGCCCGAAGTCGGTGATGAAGCCTTTGATAAAGGAGCAAAAATACTTACAGATTTCTTCAAAAAAGAGCTAAAAAAATATTTAACAACGGATTTATCACAGCTTGGAAGGCAGATTATAGAGTGCTGTCTTGATGACGGGAAACTGGAGGATTATATAGAGATATTATAAGGATAGGGTTATATTATACGGATCTTAATGGTCCGTATTTTTTTTATTAATTAAAAAACTAATACAAAGCAATAATGATATAAAACAAATATTAATATTTGTGAAATAATATTAACATAAATTATGTATCTATATTATATTATAGAAGAAATATATTTTGGAAGGAGATATCAATGTCTGTTAATGCTGATCTAATATCCGATGATAAAAATAATAAAAATATTTCATCAATAGATATAGGCATTTTAAATAGTAGTTTGATAAGTGATGTAAATTTAGTAACATCCGGAAAAAGTATGTCAAAATTAGCTACTTTAAATGATGAAAATAAAAGTTTTTCAAAATTAGTAAAGAGGTGATATTGTGTCATGCTCTCACTATCCCCAGTACAGGATGCATATATTTCTGAATATTATCCAACAACAAATTTTGGAGGGAGTGATGCCCTTTTTGTAGGGCTTTATCAAGGGATAAATGATAGATATAGAAGTCTTATTCAATTTGATGTATCATCAATACCTGCGAGTAGCTCAATAAATTCTGCAAAATTGAGAATGTATATTTATAGAAATGATGTGCCAGCTATAATGAAGTCCGTTAAAGTATATCGCAATTTAAGCAGTTTCTCTGAAAGTACAGTGGCTTATAATAACCGGCCGCCGGTATCAACAACACCAGATGCCGTTTTAAATATTACTAATGAAATAAATACCTATCTCGAATGGGATATAACAAACTTAGTTAAAGGATGGATAGATAATACCATTGTAAATTATGGTGTGACGGTAATATGCCTGGAAACGACACTTTCACTTATCGGCTTTAGAAGTAAAGAGTGTGCAAATCCAGCTAATCGTCCGCAACTTGTTATAGATTATATGATGGAGAAAACCATAGTATATCCACCTGAATATGTAATGACGACGGATAATTATACTGGATCTACTCCACTAATATTAGGTCCGAGAACAGCAACTTTTGGAATAAGAAATATAGGTGGAGCCAATAATGCATATGTAATTGTACAACTTAGTGCAGACGGTATTGACTGGATAGATAATATACTTCCGTTTATTTCTGTTCCTGTTTTTGGCCCCGGGGATCATTTAATAATGAATACAGACGGTCATATGCCATATGCAAGGGTAGCATTTAAATCATATACACCAGGGCAAAGTGCAAATCTTGTAATATATGCAGCAACGACAGAACCTTAAGAGAGCCTTTATGGCTCTTTAATTTTTTGTTGAAAAAGTGCATTATTTATTATATCTTATTTATATGATATGTTTTACCATAAATACTTGAACATTTTCAATCTGTGCAATAATGTGAAGTATATCACGCTTTATACTAATTATTTTAAGAATGAGGGATACTAGTGAAAAAGATTATTGAATGTGTACCAAATATCAGCGAAGGAAGAGACTCTAAAAAAATAGCGGAACTTGTTGCAGAAGTAGTAGCAGTAAAAGAGGTTAAATTGTTAGATTATTCATCAGATAAGGATCATAATAGATCTGTTATAACATTTTGCGGTGATATTGAAGGGCTTAAAGAGGCCGCATTTAATCTTGCTAAAAAAGCTTCTGAAATAATAGATATGAGGCTACATAGAGGTGAGCATCCAAGGATAGGCGCTTTAGATGTTATGCCATTTATTCCTGTAAAAAATGTGACAATGGATGAATGTGTTGAGCTAGCTAAAGAGGTAGGAAAACGCATCGGTGAAGAGCTTAAAATACCTGTTTATCTTTATGAGGAAGCTCAGACAAAGCCAGAGAGAAAGCGGCTCGAGGATATAAGAAGAGGAGAATATGAACATTTTTTTGAGAAGATAAAAAAACCCGAGTGGATACCTGATTTCGGTCCGCAAGAAATGAACGAAAAAAGTGGTGCAACTGTTGTCGGTGCAAGACATTATTTAATTGCATATAATGTCAATCTTTCTACAGATAATATAGAAATCGCAAATAAAATTGCTAAAGCAGTAAGATTTTCTAATGGTGGATACAGGTATGTAAAAGCAATGGGAGTAAATTTAAAAGAAAGAAATATTGTTCAGGTTTCAATGAATCTAACAAACTTTACAAAAACTCCAGTATATAGAGTCTTTGAAACAATAAAAAGTGAGGCGGCAAGGTATGGTGTAAATGTAATTAGTAGTGAATTGATAGGCTTAATACCTGCAAAAGCACTTTATGATACTGCAGAGTATTATTTAAGGATGGAAAATTTCTCCTATGATAAAGTTATAGAAAATAGAATCTACGAATAATGTACAAGGGTCATGTACGTTGATCAACTTTCAATTAAAAAAGAATAATTGGCATAAATAGACAAATTAGGTTATAATAAATTTGAGTATTAAAAAAGGAGATGGTTTTATGCTTATAAATGATTCTCTTAATGATTATCTAAGGAAAGTAGCATCAGCCACACCAGCACCAGGTGGTGGAAGTGCCGCGGCGGTCGCAGCTGGACTTGGTATAGCACTTTCATCGATGGTTTATAATCTTACAATAGGAAGAGATTTCTATAATGAATATGACAGCGATATAAAAGACGAAATTGAAAATGGCTTAAAGATATGTGAAAGACTCCTTGATGAATACATAAAATTGATTGATGATGACAAAAATGCATATGAAGCCGTGATTAAGGCTATTAAGATGCCAAGGGACACTGATGAAAATAAAGCAATTAGAAATGAAACTTTACAAAAAGCCTACATAAATGCTATGAATGTACCTTTAAAACTGGCACAATTATGCGGTGAAGGATTTACACCGACACTACTTATCGCACAATATGGAAATCAAAATGCTGTATCAGATGCCGCTGTTGGTGCACTGCTCCTTTTTGCAGGACTTCATAGTGCCATGATTAATGTTAAAGTCAATGCTCAATATATAAAAGATGAAAATATAACAAAAAGTGCAGTAAAAATGTGTGAGGACCTTATAAAGAGGTATGAACCGGTCAAAGAGGAAATATTAAATATTTCCATGAAAGGGTAATAAATTATCAAATGAAAATACAAATACAATAAAAAATTGAGAATAAAAGAGAAATACATAGAAAACAGGACATATATTCATAATATGAGACATAGGAGGTGTTGTATTTCATATAATGATAGAATTATAATCTTGTTAGATGTCAGACAACAATAAATTTATTTAAGTGGGTTAAAAAATGGAAAACGATAACAAATAATAGGAGGTTATACAATGAAAAAGTTACGTGTAGTGCTTTCATTGATTCTTGTAACTGTACTTGCTTTATCATTGCTATCAGGTTGCACAGCAAAGACAAAACAAGAATCAACACAGTCAAAGAGTACAAGTGAAACAGCTAAAAACAAAGACTTTAAAGTAGGACTTGTTACAGATGTCGGCGGCATAAATGACCACAGTTTCAACCAGTTGGCATATCAAGGACTTGAAAAAGCCAAAAAAGATCTTGGCATTACGACAAATTTCATACAGTCAAAACAGCAGACAGATTATGTGACAAATCTAACACAGTTTGCACAGCAGAAATACAACCTAATAATAGCAGTTGGTTTCCTTATGAAAGACGCAGTTGAACAGGTTTCACAACAATTCCCCGATGTAAAGTTTATGATAATAGACTCTGATATAACAGATAGGCCAAATGTTGCATCAGCATCATTTAAGACAGAGCAATGTGGATACTTAGTTGGTGTTATGGCAGGACTTATGGAAAAAGAAAAGAATCCTAAAATAAATGATCAAAATGTAGTAGGTGTTGTTGGAGGAATGCAAATACCACCGGTTGACAGCTATATAGCAGGTTTCCAGCAAGGTGTTAAAGCAGTAAATCCAGATACTAAAGTGCTTGTAAGTTATACTGGCAAATTTGATGATCCTGCAACAGGTAAACAAATGGCATTAACACAGATAAGCCAAGGTGCTGACGTAGTATTCCCTGTTGCTGGACAAACAGGTGACGGTGTTATAAAGGCGGCACAAGAAAAGAATATATTTGCAATAGGTGTCGATGCAGACCAGAATTATTTAGCACCTGAAACTGTTATGACATCAGCACTTAAGAAAGTTGATGTTGCGACATTTGATATTATAAAGAGTGCACTTGATAACAAGTTCAAAAGCGGTATGGTGTATTTCGACTTATCAAATGATGGTGTTGGATTTGCAAAGCCAATAAAAGATGTACCACAAACAGTAATTGATAAAGTCAATGATTATGCAAAACAGATTAAGGACGGAAGCATAAAAGTTTCAGATAAAGTACAAAAATAAAGGCAAACTTCGGGGCTGACAGTGTTCAGCCCCTTTTTAGGAGGTATTTTAATGAGTGCTTTACTTGAAGTCAATAATATTACGAAGATTTTTCCAAAAGTCAGAGCGAATGATGGAGTAAATTTGACAGTAGAAAAAGGGGAAATACACGCAATACTTGGCGAAAACGGTGCTGGTAAATCTACTTTAATGAACGTTATATATGGACTTTATAAACCTGATTCAGGCATATTAAAATTTAATGGTGAGGTGTTAAATTTAAATGGACCTCATGAGGCAATAGAAAAAGGAATTGGCATGGTACATCAGCATTTTATGCTAATACCCGTTCTTACTGTTGCTGAGAATATAGTATTAGGTGCAGAACCTGGGGGAATTTCTTACAACAAAAAGAAGGCAAATGAACTTATTAAAAATATCTCAAAAAAATATCATCTTGATATAGATCCAGACATAAAGGTAAAAGATCTTACTGTTGGGTTGCAGCAAAGGGTAGAAATTATAAAAGCATTTTACAGAAATGCAAAACTGTTAATTTTGGACGAGCCTACTGCTATGCTGACACCACAAGAGATAGAAGAACTTTTTGAGATAATGAAAAATCTCAAAAAACAAGGAATATCTATAATATTTATAAGTCATAAGCTTGAAGAAGTTATGGAGATATCCGATAAAGTAACAGTCATGAGACGAGGAAAGACCGTTGGAACTTTGAATACAAAGGATACATCTCAACAGGAATTAGCAAACCTTATGGTTGGCAGGGAAGTTGTATTAAGAGTAGAAAAGACAGAATACAAACCAGGTGATGTAGTCCTTACTGTAAAAGACTTAAATGTTACTGGTGAGCAGAATGTAAACAAAGTTAAAGATGTAAGTTTTGACGTGAAAAGTGGAGAAATATTTGGACTTGCAGGTATAGATGGCAATGGACAGACTGAGCTTATTGAAGCGTTAATGGGATTAAGGCCAATAAAATCCGGAATAATAAAATACAATGGTAAAAATATAGAGAAAATGCCTACACGTGAAAGGTACAAGCTCGGAATATCGTATATACCGCAGGACAGACAGCAAGAAGGGCTTATAATGAATTTCTCCGTTGCTGAAAATTTAGTCATGAAAGAGTATAAAAATAATGAATACTCTAAAAATGGTATTATCCAATATAAAAAAGTATTTAAAAATGCGGATGAAAAGATAAAAGAATTTGATATAAGACCGACAGATTACACGATTTTAGCTGGTAATCTATCAGGTGGTAACCAGCAAAAAGTAATACTTGCAAGAGAAGTTGGAACAAATCCAAAGCTTTTAATTGCGGTACAGCCAACAAGGGGTATGGATGTCGGCGCTATAGAGTATATTCATAAGAGACTTCTTAAATTGAGAGATGAAGGTTCTGGAATATTACTCGTTTCATTAGAATTAGAAGAGATAATGTCACTATCAGATAGAATTGGTGTAATCCATAATGGTAAATTAATGGACATTCTTGACGGAAAGACAGCTACAAGAGAGAGAATTGGCTTACTCATGGCAGGTTCACAATTTGGAGCAAAAGAAGCGGAGGTGTGATGATGAAAAATATATTAAAAAGTATTTATATGCCTGCTTTTGCTGTATTAATCGCAATCATAATAGGTTCTATAATAATGTTGGCAACGGGTTTTAATCCTATTACGGCGTATGCATCATTATTTATTGGCGCATTTGGAAATATAGACAATATTGCAAATACACTTGCAAATGCTGTTCCACTTATTATAACGGGCCTTGGTGTTGCAATTGCTTTTAATGCAGGGCTCTTTAACATTGGTGCAGAAGGACAGTATTGGATTGGTGCGATAGTTGGAACATGGGTTGGATATAATTTTAATGGTCTGCCATGGTACATCCATATACCATTTGCACTTATTGCAGCAATGATTGCAGGTGGGCTCTGGGGTGGAATTGTTCCTGGTTTTGCTAAGGCATATACTGGTGCACACGAAGTAATAACGACAATGATGATGAGCTATGTAGCGATATATTTTAGCCATTATCTATTAGAGTTCGGGCCTATGATGCAAAAAGGCTCTGTGCCGCAATCACCGCTTATTAAAAAATCTGCGGTTTTACCAACGCTAATTGGTGGTACACAGCTCTCATATGGGATTTTTATAGCCATAATAGCAGCACTTTTTGTATACTGGCTTATGTATAAAACAGTATGGGGCTATGAGATGAGGGCTGTTGGTTTTAATCAGCGAGCATCTAAATATGCAGGTATGAATGTTCCATTTAATATTATACTCTCTTTGAGCTTAAGCGGAATATTTGCAGGACTTGCAGGTGCCGTTCAAGTTATGGGTGTACAGCACAGACTTTATGATAGCTTTACATCAGGATATGGTTATACCGCAATTGTTGTTTCTCTGCTTGCAAAAAATAACCCTATCGGTGTAATTTTTGCAGCACTATTATTTGCAGCACTTGGAACGGGTTCACAGTATATGCAATTGAATGCACAGGTTCCCGGACAGCTTACAGACGTTATAACAGGTTTAATAATATTCTTTGTCGCAGCTGATAAGATAATAGAAATCCTAAAGGGTAAATTTAAAAAGGTTAAAAAGGAGGAGATGGCATCATGAAGGAGATCCTATTAAATCCTCAATTATGGTCGGCTACATTAGCTATGGCAACACCACTCGCACTGCCTGCCCTTGGAGGTACTTTTTCAGAAAGATCCGGTGTTGTTAATATAGCAATGGAAGGTATAATGCTTATTGCAGCATTTTTTGCAGTATTATTTGCGCATCTAACAGGTAGTGCGTGGCTTGGCTTATTTGGTGCAGTTGTCGTCGGTATAATTATCGCCCTTATTTTTGCATGGGCAGCAGTATCATTGACAGCAGACCAAGTTATTCTTGGCATGGCGATAAATATTTTTGCATCAGGTATTACGGCATACTTGTTAAACACTATATTTGGTTTTAGCGGAACACCTACAGATACACCGATGCTACCAAATATAAATATTCCTGGACTAAAAAGTATTCCCTTTGTTGGACAGGTTTTAAGCGGCCATAGTATAATTGTATATCTTATGATAATACTTATATTTGTGGCGAATTATTTCTTATTCCATACAAATTTGGGTTTAAGAATAAGGGCTGTTGGAGAGAATCCTGAAGCAGCAGAAACTGCCGGTATCAATGTCATAAAACTAAGATATCTTGGCGTAGCTTTAAGTGGACTTTTTTCAGCGATAGGTGGTGCGTACCTCTCAATAGGTGTATTAAATAGTTTTAGCACTGATATGTCAAGTGGTAGAGGTTACATTGCACTTGCTGCAATGATATTTGGCAAATGGACGCCGTTTGGTTCATTTGGAGCAGCATTGCTTTTCGGATTTGCAACGGCATTAAGCATGCAGCTTCAAAATACTGCGATATCAAAAAACATTATCATGATGCTTCCATATATTCTCACAGTATTGGCATTAGTTGGAGTAGGCGGTAAGAGTGTAGCACCTGCAGCAGATGGTGTACCATACACACCAAAGAAGTAAGGAAGCTTATGTTAATGTCAGATAAAAAGCCACTATATGAACTTGCTCTTAACAAGATGGAAGAGCTGATTAAAACTGGTGTGTGGAAGGAAGGAATAAAACTTCCTTCCGAAGCCAGTCTTTCAAAGGAATTTGGTATAAGCAGGGCTACACTTAGAGAAGCGATGAGAATAATGGAAGATGAAGGACTGATAGCAAAGCAGCAAGGCGTTGGAACTTTTGTTCGCAAGAGGCCAGTTATTAGAAGCGGGCTTGAAGAGCTTTTCAGCGTTACAGCACTGATAAAAAGGCAAGGAATGAAGCCAGGAACAAAAGATTTTACATTTTATAGGCTGCCAGCCATAGAGAGTGAAGCGAGAAATCTAAAGCTTGCGACTGGGGAAGAAATATATAAAGTGGAAAGAGTAAGGACAGCGGATGACATACCTGTAGTATATTGTATAGATAGATTACCAGTTGAAATACTTAGAGATAATTTTAGTGGTTTTGAACAATCGATGTTTGCATATCTAGAAAAGGAGCATAATATCAAGATAACTTATGCTATATCGAATATTAAAGTTGTCAGGCATGATGCTATTATTGAGAAAAAACTAAATGTAGGGGAAAATAGCTCAATATTATTGCTTGAGCAGATTCATTACGATGACAACAATAGACCGATTTTGTATTCATCAAACTATTTCAATGCGGATAAATTTGATTTTTATATAATCAGAAAACGTGATTAATATTAGGAGGCATTATTATGGATCATAAAAAATTATTGGATTTGGCGAAAGAGGCGAGGGAGAAGGCTTATGTGCCATACTCCCATTTTAAAGTTGGAGCATGTGTCATTTCCGAAGAAGGAAATATATATAAAGGCTGTAATATCGAAAATTCTTCATATGGGCTTACGAATTGTGCTGAGAGGACGGCATTATTTAATGCATATTCAAATGGTGATACAAAACTTAAAGCTATAGCAGTTATAGCAGATACAGTTGGCCCTGTTTCACCATGTGGTGCATGTAGACAGGTGATATTTGAACTCGGTGGTGAAGATTTAACAGTTATACTTGGTAACCTCAAAGGTGATTACATAGTAACAAAAGCAAAGGATTTACTGCCAGGTGCCTTTTCATTAACCGGAACAGGTGACGGTTCAGTGTCAAACTCAAAAGAAAAATAATATATAAATGCAAAACATATATTTGAAATAGAACTACATTGAAGATTCGAGGAGTGATTAGATGTTTAAAAAAGTAGTATTAATCGTACTTGATAGCGTCGGTGCAGGTGAAGCACCTGATGCATATAAATTTGGTGATGAAGGTTCAAATACACTTGGGCATATATGTGATGTAACAGGTGTCAATCTACCTAATATGGAAAGACTTGGACTTGGTAATATATTACCACTTAAGAGTGTCAAAGCAAATGCAAATGCTATAGGCGGATATGGCAAGATGAGGGAGTGCTCTTTTGGCAAGGATACTACAACAGGCCACTGGGAAATTGCAGGATTATGGATTGAAAGGGCATTTCCAACTTTTCCAAACGGCTTTCCAGATGAGATAATAAAGTCCTTTGAAGAAAAGATAGGAAGAAAGATTATTGGGAATAAACCTGCATCAGGCACTGAAATAATAAAAGAGCTCGGTGAAGAACATATGAAGTCAGGTTCACCGATTGTTTATACATCTGCAGACAGTGTATTCCAAATTGCCGCACATGAAGAAATTATTCCACTTGAAGAATTGTATAGTTATTGCTCAATTGCAAGGGAAATGCTTAAAGGAGATTATGCAGTAGGTAGAGTTATAGCAAGACCCTTTACTGGCAAACCAGGTAATTTTACAAGAACCGAAAATAGACGTGATTTTTCATTAAAACCATTTAAGCCAACAATACTTGAAATTCTAAAAGAAGCTGGATTTGAAGTGTTTGCAATTGGCAAAATAGAGGATATTTTTGCTGGATGCGGTATAACGGGCAGGGATCATACGACAAATAACAAAGATGGTATAACTGCAACTATAAAAGCGATAGATGATGTGAAAAATGGACTGATTTTTACAAATCTTGTAGACTTTGATATGTTGTATGGACATAGAAATAATCCGCATGGTTATGCAGATGCATTAAAATACTTTGATGATAAATTACCTGAAATATTATCAAAACTCACTGCTGATGATTTACTAATAATTACTGCTGACCATGGCAATGACCCCACGACTAAAAGTACGGACCATTCAAGGGAATATGTACCACTACTTGTATATAGTCCGCGATTCAAACATGGTGTAAATCTTGGTGTTAGAGATACTTTTTCGGATATTGCTGCAACAGTTGCGGAGATATTCAATGTAAAAAGTACTGGACATGGAACATCATTTCTTGATGAATTGCCAATATAGTTAGGAGGCTTTAAAATGCGAATGTATGACCTTATTATGAAGAAGAGAAATGGCGGTACTCTTTCAAAAGATGAAATAGATTTTATTATATCATCATATACAAAGGATTACCTTCCAGATTATCAGATGAGTGCGCTTCTGATGGCTATATATTTTAAGGGAATGAATCCTGAGGAGACATCTAATCTTACAATGGCAATGGCACATTCAGGTGACATACTTGATTTATCAGGTATTTCGGGAATAAAAGTTGACAAACATTCGACAGGTGGCGTAGCAGATACAACGACACTTGTACTGGCACCACTTGTAGCCGCATGTGGTGCACCTGTTGCAAAGATGTCAGGAAGAGGACTTGGGCACACTGGTGGTACTATTGATAAGCTTGAATCTATACCTGGTATGAGAATCGAACTTAGCGAAAGAGAATTTATTGACAATGTTAATAAACATGGAATTGCTATTATAGGGCAGACCGGCAATTTAACACCGGCCGATAAAAAGCTTTATGCCTTAAGAGATGTTACAGCAACAGTCGATTCGATACCGCTTATAGCAAGCTCTATAATGAGCAAAAAAATTGCATCTGGTGCTGATGGCATAGTTCTTGATGTGAAGTTAGGCCGTGGCGCATTCATGAAAGACTTAGAGAGTGCTAAAAAGCTCGCAAAGCTTATGGTAGATATAGGAAACTCAGTTGGCAGAAAAACTGTCGCACATGTGACAAATATGGATGAGCCATTAGGACTTGCTATAGGAAATTCTCTTGAGGTTATTGAAGCCATCGAGGTACTGAAAGGCCATGGTTCGAAAGACTTACTTGATGTTTGTATGGTACTTGGATCAGATATGCTTACGATATCAGGCGTTGCAAAAGATTCAGACGAAGCGAAGAGGATGCTAAATGATGCATTAACAAGTGGAAAGGCTTTAATGAAATTCAGGGAATTCTTATCATCACAAGGTGGTGATGATAGGATCGTCGATGATTTTAGCCTTCTCCCACAGGCGAAATATGTTGAAGCATGGACAGCAGGTGAAGATATTTATATAAAAGATTTATTAGCATTGGATTTAGGGCTTATTGCAATGAAATTAGGGGCAGGAAGAGAGAAAAAAGAAGATACGATTGATTTATCAGTGGGAATTATGCTAGGCGGTAAAGTAGGTGACATAGTAAAAAAAGGTGATCCTATCGCAACGGTGTATGCAAATGATAAAGAAAAGCTCAAATGGGCGTTAAATGAAATTAAAAAATATATCGTTGTCACAGATAAATATGTTGAACGGCCCAAACTGATATATATGTAAATATTCCTCCATCGAGGAATATTTTTTAATATCCGTTAAACATTTTCAGATATTTGCCGATAAATGAATTGTATAGGTTTATATTGGAGGGATGAAAATGGTTAAAACATTAAGAGGAGAACTTATAAGAGCATTTGTAGTAATCGGTATTTTAATTATAGCCTTATCAATAACTGTTAATGTCGGTATATTAAACACAAAAAACAATATAGCTAATTTAAGAAGATTTGTTGTTAATGAAATACTAAATATATCAAATTCACAGGTACAATTTGCACAATATAGCGGAACACTATTAACAGATTTAAATAGTTATACAAGTGGACAAATAAATAAATACTCTTTAAATGCTGATTTAAATAATCTAATTGCAGATATTTCAAACATAAAAAATGTTTTAGATGATTTTAAGAGTACTAAAATATATCCATTGCTAAAACAGGATGTAGATAACATCAATGAGAACATGAATAACCTAAAAGATTCTGTCAATAATCTATCAGAAAAATACGATTCTACGGTTGATAGTGATAAAGTTGTAAAAATAAATTTTTATGTATCACAGATACAGAATAATATGAGCGACTTTAGCAATAAATATTCTCAAGGCTTTTTACCTATGTTTAATGATATGATAGATAGCAATGACAAAATATTTAAAATATCTGTTAGTATAAGTATATTTTGCGTAATTGTAATTATTATTTATTCCATCTTAACAGTTAGAAGACTTAAAAAGCTATCAAAGCAAATAAATAGCGAAGTAAATAAATCAATGGAACACTCAAAGAAAGTTCTTGATTCTTCTATAGAGCTAAAAAAGATGTCTGAGGAAAATACAGAGAATATTAAGATGTCAAGAGATGGTGTTGAACAGCTTACATACAGCATAAATACAATTGCCGAAAATGCTAATGAAGTAGCATCATCAATTGTAAATGTATCAGAAATAAATGAGGAACTATCAAAGTCATCTGAAAATCTAATAAATAATATGAACGATGCGATTAACAAGATTCACGAAATTGAAGAAAATGTAGCAGTTCAAGGAAATGTAGTAAGAAAACTTATAGATACGCTAAATCAAAGCCTAAAAAGTTCAAAGAATACTTCAAACGAATTGAAAGAACTTGATAAAAAAATGGCAGGAATCAGAGAAATATTATCAGCTATCTCAGAAATTGCGGATCAAACAAATCTTTTATCATTGAATGCTGCAATTGAAGCTGCGAGAGCAGGTGAATACGGGAAAGGATTTGCTGTTGTCGCAGATGAAATAAGAAAACTTGCAAAACAATCAACAGAAAGCGTAGTGAAAATAGGAGAAATTATAGAAAACATAACTAGCTACACTGGAAAAACTATCGATAGCGTTATATATGATATAGACAATTCAAGGAAGGCTGCAGACGAAGTTAATAAGGTACTTGACATATTTAATGAAGTAAAAAATGGATTTGATAAAATATCTCAAATAATAGGCAGTATATCAAATGTGACAAGTGAAACAGCCGCAGGTTCTGACAAAACACTGCAGGCCGTAAGAAATGTTATGGGAGCATCACAAAACATATCTGCGCAGGTTGAGGAGCTTCTAGCTTCATCAGAACAGTTGCTTGATATGATTAATAAAGTCGACGAAAATAACACAAAAAATTTAGATTACGTAAAAAATCAGGTCACATTTACAGAAGAGCAAAAGACAAATATGCAAATCATTACAAATGCAGTAAAGATGCTATAAATGCTTTACAATCTTGTCACATTATGATATTATATAAATATGAAGGTGTGTTACTGGTAAAACAGGCATGAGCCGGTGAGGTTAAATTTTTACCTTTCCGGCTTTTTTTTATGCCAAAATAAATTAATAGGAGGAATTTTACATGAAAGGCATTGGAAAGCTACAAAAGTTTGGTTGCAATAAATAGAATAGAAAGTGACATGCCGATATCAAATGAGCTACTTTCACCAATTAAAAGAAAATTTAAAAAAGCGTATAAAATAGCATTAAATGTAGCATTAATTATAAAAAATTACCTTGAGAAAGATGTACCAGAAGATGAAATAGGATATCTTGCAATAAATATACAAAGGTTAATAAACAATGTCTAAAAAACCGGGTTCATTAATGAAATCCGGTTTTTGCAATTTTATAAGCACAAAATTGCAAAAACTATTGACTTTATATAACTAAATGAATAAAATATATACATAAGGTTTTTTTTGAATTATGAAGGGGGAAGTTCGATGAAATTCAAAAAAGAAGATGGCAAGATATACCTTGTTGATACGACGCTAAGAGATGGAGAACAGACCGCTGGTGTTGTATTTGCTAATAGTGAGAAGATAAGAATTGCAAAGATGCTTGATGAAATAGGTGTTGACCAGCTAGAAGTTGGGATACCAACTATGGGCGGTGACGAGAAAGAAACGATTGCAAAAATTGCAAAACTCGGTTTAAATGCGAGTATAATGGCATGGAATAGAGCTGTTATAAATGACGTAAAAGAATCATTAGAATGCGGTGTTGATGCCGTTGCAATTTCAATTTCCACGTCAGATATTCATATTGAACACAAACTTAAAACTTCAAGGCAGTGGGTTTTAGATCATATGACAGATGCTGTACATTTTGCAAAAAAGGAAGGTGTTTATATTTCTGTAAATGCAGAAGATGCCTCAAGAACAGACACAAGCTTTCTTATTGAATTTGCAAGATGTGCAAAGGAGGCTGGTGCCGATAGGTTAAGATTCTGTGATACAGTCGGAATTTTAGACCCATTTGAAACTTATGATATGATAAAACAAATAAAAGATGCTATAGATATAGATATTGAGATGCATACACATAATGATTTTGGTATGGCAACTGCAAATGCATTAGCAGGACTTAAAGCAGGGGCAAATTTTGTTGGTGTCACTGTAAACGGCCTTGGTGAAAGAGCAGGAAATGCTGCACTTGAAGAAGTTGTAATGGCATTAAAGCATGTATATAAACATGATATTGGAATAGATACAAGGAAATTTAGAGAAATTTCAGAGTATGTTTCAACTGCATCAGGAAGGCAATTGCCATCGTGGAAAGCGATTGTTGGCACAAATGTATTTGCACATGAATCAGGAATACATGTTGATGGGGCATTAAAAGACCCTCACACATATGAGATATTTGATCCTGATGAAGTGGGACTCGAGAGACAAATAGTCATAGGCAAGCATTCTGGCACAGCAGCACTTGTCAATAAATTCAAAGAATATGGAAGGGTATTGCCGGAAGACGAAGCAAAAGAACTATTACCGTATGTCAGAAGTCTATCAATACAGCTTAAAAGACCGCTGTTTGATAAAGAATTGATATATCTATATGAAGAGCATATTTCTGCAAAAAAAGCTATGTAAATACAGAATAAGGGGGATGACTAGTGAATTTAGCACAAAAAATAATAAGCAAACATTTAGTAGAAGGAAAGATGGTTAAAGGAAACGAGATAGCTATTAAAATTGATCAGACATTGACACAGGATTCAACAGGTACAATGGCATATCTTCAGTTGGAAGCTCTTGGCGTTGACAAAGTAAAAACAGAACTTTCTGTTGCATACATTGACCACAATATGTTGCAGGAAGGCTTTGAAAATGCTGATGACCATAATTATATAAAGACTGTTGCAGCAAAACATGGAATATATTTTTCAAGGCCTGGCAATGGCATATGTCATCAAGTACATCTCGAAAGGTTTGGGAAACCCGGAAAGACTCTTTTAGGCTCTGACAGCCATACACCAACAGGCGGCGGTATCGGCATGTTGGCAATTGGTGCAGGTGGCCTCGATGTTGCACTTGCCATGGCAGGTGAACCATATAGAATTATAATGCCTGAGATTATAAATGTAAAGTTAACTGGAAAGCTTAAACCATGGGTATCTGCAAAAGACATAATATTAGAATTATTGAGAAGGCTGACCGTTAAAGGTGGAGTTGGTAAGATATTCGAATATTCGGGTGATGGTGTTGCTACACTATCTGTGCCTGAAAGAGCTACAATCACAAACATGGGAGCTGAACTCGGCGCAACAACATCTATTTTTCCTTCAGATTTCAAAACTTACGAATTTCTTAAGGCGCAACAAAGGGAAGACGACTTTGAGGCAATTTTTGCAGATAGTGACGCAGAATATGATGGAGTTGTTGAAATAAACCTCGATGAGCTTGAACCTATGGTAGCACTACCACATAGCCCTGATAATGTCGTAAAGGTAAAAGACGCCGGTAAAGTAAAAGTAGATCAAGTCGCTATAGGTTCCTGCACAAATTCCTCTTATACAGATATGATGAAAGTTGCATCTATTTTAAAGGGAAGACTGATAGCAGAAGGTGTAAGCCTTGTAGTATCGCCTGGTTCAAGGCAGGTTTTAAATATGCTTGCAAAAAATGGTGCACTATCTGACTTGATTTCAGCTGGCGCCAGAATATTAGAATGTGCATGTGGACCATGTATAGGTATGGGTCAGGCACCAGCAACAAATGCTGTATCACTTAGAACATTTAATAGGAATTTTTACGGTAGATGTGGTACAAAATCTGCTAAGGTGTATCTTGTTAGCCCAGAAGTTGCAGCAGCATCTGCATTATCAGGATATCTAATCGATCCTCGGGAATTAGGGGAAGAGGTAAAGATAGAAATGCCTGAAAAATTTATTGTTAATGATAATATGATAATAAAGCCTCCAAAAGATTCAGACGAATTTGAAGTCGTGAGGGGACCAAATATAAAACCTTTCCCACTAAATGCACCACTTAGTGATATAGAAAAAAGAGTCTTGATAAAAGTCGGTGATGACATAACGACAGATCATATAATGCCTTCAAATGCTAAATTATTGCCATTGAGATCAAACATCCCCGAACTATCGAAACATTGCTTCGAAACAATCGATCCTGAATTTTCAAAAAGGGCGGTTGAGTATGGTGGTGGAATCATCGTTGGTGGTAATAATTACGGACAGGGTTCCAGCCGTGAACATGCAGCATTAGCACCGCTCCAACTTGGTGTCAAGGCTGTTATTGCTAAGTCATTTGCAAGGATCCACAAGGCAAATCTTATCAATAGTGGTATACTTCCATTGACATTTGTAAATGCTGATGATTATGACAAGATAGAGCAAGGTGACGTGCTTAGGATTGACAATGTAATAAAACAGGTTATGTCAAAGGATAAGATCACCGTTTTAAATGAAACTAAAGGCTATACATTTAAAGTGGATCTAGATGTGACAGATAGAAATAGAGAAATATTGCTTGAAGGCGGACTTATAAATTATGTAAAGAAAAAGGAAAAAAGTAATATAAAAAATTTTTGATCAAATAAAGGAACAGGTACCTTGTTTGAATTGATTCAAGAAACACATATCGATTTGATATGTGTTTTCTTTTTTTTAGTGATATAATATTCATATAACTAACAAAAAGGGGTAATACAATGGATAGCGATAGATTAAAAAAACAGATAGAATTCATAGTAGAAATTGATAAAATAAAACAAGTTTTTAGACAAACACTATTGATGGATGGTTCAAGGCATGAGAATGATGCGGAACATTCTTGGCATCTTGCTATGATGGCAATGCTTCTATCAGAGTATACAAATGAAAAGGTAGATGTATGTCATGTCATCAAAATGGTAATGGTACATGATATAGTTGAGATTGATGCAGGTGATACATTTGTGTACGACGAAAAAGGATACCTCGATAAGTCTGACAGGGAGAAAAAAGCCGCTGATAGGATATTCAATATATTGCCAGATGATCAGGCGAAAGAGATAAGAGCCTTGTGGGAAGAGTTTGAGGAACGTAAAACACCGGATGCTAAATATGCGTCTGCACTTGATAGAATTCAGCCAATATTACATAATTATTATACGAAGGGCCATTCATGGAAAGAACACGGTGTTAAGAGCTACCAAGTACTTGAAAGAAATAAAATTGTAAGTGAAATAGCGCCGGAATTATGGAAATTTATAAATGAAATATTAGAAGATTCAATTAAAAAGGGGTATATAGAGAGATAACTTTAATTTATTTGTAATCTTTGATAAAATAGAAAGAAAAAAACAGGAGGTCATTTAATGTCAGTATTTGATATACTTAAAGAAAGAAATTTTATTGAGCAGATGACACACGAGGATGAAATAAAAGAATTACTTGATAAAAAGAAGGTAACATTCTATATTGGATTTGATCCGACAGCAGATAGTCTACATGTCGGACATTTTCTGCAGCTAATGGTGATGGCGCATATGCAAAGAGCCGGTCATAGGCCAATTGTATTAATTGGCGGTGGCACTGCAATGGTGGGCGACCCAACAGGAAAGACAGATATGAGGAAGATGCTTACAAAGGAAGAGATTTCACACAATGCTGAATCATTTAAAAAGCAGATGAGCCGCTTTATAGACTTTAGTGGTGGGAAGGCAATCCTTGCAAATAACGCTGATTGGCTATTGAACCTAAATTATGTAGAATTTTTAAGAGATATAGGTATACATTTTTCTGTAAATAAGATGCTGACAGCGGAGTGTTTTAAGACAAGACTTGAGAGAGGACTATCATTCTTAGAATTTAATTATATGCTCATGCAGGCATATGATTTTCTAATGTTAAACCAGAAATACGACTGCATTCTTGAAATGGGTGGAGATGACCAATGGTCAAATATTTTAGCTGGTGTTGACCTCGTAAGGAGAAAAGAAGGTAAACAAGCATATGGTATGACATTTACTTTGCTTACTACAAGCGAGGGCAAGAAAATGGGGAAAACTGAAAAAGGAGCAATTTGGCTTGACCCTGAAAAGACGCCACCGTACGATTTCTATCAATACTGGCGAAATGTAGATGATTCCGATGTTGAGAAGTGCCTTTCATTGCTTACATTTTTGCCAATGGATGAAGTAAGGAGGCTTGGTTCCCTAAAGGATAAAGAAATAAATGAAGCAAAGAAAGTATTGGCATATGAAGTAACAAAGCTTGTACATGGAGAGGATGAAGCAAATAAGGCACAAAAGGCGGCAGAAGCTTTATTTGAGAAAAGTGGAGATTTGAGCAATGTCCCAACATTAAAAATTCCTCACGACATGATTAATACAAACTTACTTGATGTACTTGTTAAGACAAATATAATTCCTTCAAAGAGTGAGGGGAGAAGGCTTATAAAACAGGGCGGGCTTTATGTCAATGATGTCAACATTAATGATATAGATACTTTAATTACGGAGGATTTATTTAAAAATGGCTATATGCTTGTTAGAAAGGGTAAAAAATCTTATAACAAAATAATAGTAGAATAAATTTATTATTAAGCATACAATATTTGTATGCTTACTTTATTTTATTAAAAAATTTAATAATTAATTAATTAGTAAAATTATACATAATATTATATAATGATAAACATGGGGAGAAAAAAAGGTGGGTTAATGAAGAAATTTATATTATTTTAAAAATATCATTGGTTATATTTGTGCCATACGGAACAATAATCGACAGACATGATTATGTCTTGGATTGGATAAAGCAAGTCAATTTAAATAAACCGGGTTTATCTATTGATGATAGCACTGGAAAGCAGCGAAAGAGAGCGAGTATTAAACTAGATTGATGATTTATCAAAAGGATTTTAATGTTAAGACTTTTAGGTTTAATAAGCAATCCTGATTGTAAGTGTTTAATCAATTAAACAAATAAAAAAGGGTTCGATTTATCGAACCTTCATATAAAATGGATTTTGTCTTTTATTCTTTTGGATTATTATTTTCATCAACAAAGACAATTTTCGGCTTATAATTCCTTGCATCATTATCCTCCATAATTGCGTATGAAATAATAATGATCGTGTCACCTGGGATACATAATCTTGCAGCGGCGCCATTTAAACATATCATGCCTGAGTTTTCTTCACCTTCTATAACATATGTTTCAAATCTTGCACCATTGTTGTTATTTACGATTTGTACTTTTTCGCCTGGCAATATATCAGCAAGTTCCATAAGCTTTTTATCTATTGTGATAGATCCCATATAATTAAGATTTGCATCTTTGACTGTTGCTCTATGAATTTTTGACTTCATCATGAATCTCTGCATTAGATATCCTCACCCCATAGTAGATTATCGATTAATCTTGTTTTACCTATATAACATGCTAATGCAATAAGTGCTCTATCATCTATTGTTGTCAAATCCTCAAGTGTATCTGGATGTACACATGATACATATTGAATTTCACATAATGGCTCTTGTTTTAATACTTCCTTGACAATATTAATTATTAGCGAAGCATTTTTTTCACCTTTTTCGAGCATAATCTTTGCTTCTTTTAACGACTTACTTAAAACTAATGCGGCTTTTCTTTCATCAGCATCTAAATAAATATTTCTTGAGCTTAATGCGAGACCATCTTTTTCCCTGACAATAGGTGCTTTGATTATTTTTACAGGAATATTTAAATCATCAACCATCTTTTTAATTACTGCAACCTGCTGTGCATCTTTCTGACCAAAAACTGCAATGTCTGGTGTGAAAATATTAAAAAGCTTTGTCACGACAGTGCATACACCAACAAAGTGACCTGGTCTATATGCACCGCATAGTTTGTTTGTGATTTTACTTACACTTACTGTTGTAAGTCTTTCATTCGGATACATTTCTTCAACCGATGGTATAAAGACGAGGTCACAGCCATTCTCTTCCAAAAGTTTAACATCTCTTTTGACGTCTCTTGGATATTTATCATAATCTTCATTTGGTCCAAATTGTATCGGATTTACAAATATACTTGCACATACAAAATCTGAATTCTCCTTCGCTTTTTTGACCAATGAAAGATGACCTTCATGCAGATATCCCATAGTTGGGACGAGGCCGATCGACATACCCTGTGATTTTTGCTTCTTTACTATTTTCCTCACATCATCAATCTTATCAACAACTATCATTTTGAATCCTTCTTTCTCAAAGTAAATGAATTTTCTATAGTCGGGAATAAATAATTCTGAATATCAGAAATATAATTATTAACAGAATCTCTGATTATTTTATCTATATTAGCATACTGTTTTACAAATTTCGGCCTATGACCTTGTGTAAAACCCAACATATCGTGTGTTACAAGTATCTGCCCATCACAATAGGGGCCTGCACCAATTCCAATTGTCGGGATTGAGATACTTTCAGTAATATCTTTTGCAAGTTCCATTGGTACACATTCCAGTACAAGAGCGCAAATACCAGCATCTTCGAGTGATTTTGCATCTTTTTTTAATTTCGAAGCTTTTTCTTCATCTCTACCTTGAACCTTATAACCGCCGAGCTGATTTATGGATTGCGGTGTAAGCCCGATATGGCCTACAACAGGTATACCCGCACTGACAATTGCTATTACTGTCTCTGCTACTTCTATCCCACCTTCGAGTTTTATAGATTGTGCACCACCTTCAGCGATAAGCCTTGCTGCATTTCTTAGTGCATTTTCTTTCGAAATGTTGTATGACATGAAAGGCATATCTGCTATGACAAAAGCTCTTTGGGTTGCCCTTGTAACAGCCTTCGTATGATGTACCATATCCTCCATTGTAACAGGGATAGTGCTATCATAGCCTAAAACTACCATGCCGAGGGAGTCACCAACTAATAGCATATCTACACCGCATTCGTCGAGAATCTTCGCAGTTGGATAATCATATGCTGTCAAAGCGGTTATTTTTTTTCCTTCTGCTTTATATTTTCTTAAAGTTGACACAGTAACTTTATCATTCATTTAAAATCTCCTCCATTTTAATCATATTTTTGTTTTTACCATTGCCAGATTTCATAAAATGATTTATTGCCATTTTCCCAAGAACCTTATAAAGATTTAAAAGCTCACTATCTTTTATATTTACTACGTGTTTTTTTACTGTTTCTATATCGCACCTTGCAATTGGCCCTGATAGTGATGCTTCACACCCCTTTTCTTTGATATTTTTCAAAGTTCCGTTTATCAATGGTATAAGTAGATCGGGATATTTTTCTACAGGGAATCCAGAAGCTTTTAGTAATTCATTTGCTGATTTTACTAATGTCACAAGATAATTTGATGCTACAACACATGCCGCATGATAAAGTGCCTTATTCACTTTTTCAATCATTATTGGACTGCCGCCTATTGATTCAACTAAAGTTATACCGGCTTTAGCGGCATAATTATCCCCTTCAATAGTGAAATAGCTTTTAGGCAATAATGAAACTGCAGCCTCAATTGATGGGCATGTTTGCACAGGATGCAAAACCATTATATGTGATCCATATTCTTTAAGTGGTTTTAAGACATCAATAGGAATTGAACCACTCAAGTGTGCAAAAATTTTACCATCTATTAAATGCTTATACTTTAAAATTTTTTGTACAATATCGCTTATACTGTCATCTTTCGTACTGATTATAATCATATCTGACGCATTAATGATGTCTTCATACTTTAAAAAAGCTTTTGAATTTGTTAATGATGAAGCTTTAATGGATGAATTAATATTGCGACTTAAATATCCTGAGACTTGTATTAAAGCATTTGATAATAAAATACCAAGGCCTGTGCCAACCTTACCTGCCCCGATAAATCCAACCGACAATACTATCAACTCCCTTCTATAATTGGGAGATAATAAAAAAAACCCTCCGTACGGAAGGCATAATACACCAATTTTTATCTCCCGTCCCGGTCATATGATCCTGGCGAGGCATAACTATTAAAATTTCAATGCTTATGTATGGCTCCATATGGATACCATCATAAATAAAATAACATTGCAAATTGGTAATGTCAAGTAAATTTGTATCATACTGAGTTAATGTAATAAACTAATCTTTAAATAATAATTCAAATTAGTACATTATCATTTGTCATTTTGGGCGAAGCGAAGAATCTCTTATATTTATTTCACTTCAAAATAATTTTTAGAATTTTGTTATATTATGTAATAAATTATAGAGGAAAATAGAAATTTTTATAGAATACATTATTTAATGACATACTATGTCCTCATTATAGATTATAATTAAAGAAAATGAAATTATGGGGAGGTGAGAAGGATGAATAACATATTTACATATACGGGGAATCCATTTGTTGATGCAGGGATAACAGCTTTGCTTGTATGGTCCAATAAAGATAAGCCAGAAGATATAGATATTGACGATGTAAAAAATTTGGCTAATGAAATTACAGAGCTATATTTAGAGAAAAATTGGAATAAAATTATGTTCTCTATTTTTCCCAATAGCAAGATTACAAATCCAAGTATAAAAGATAAAAAGGATGCATATAAAAAATTTTTAGATGAATTAATTGATGATATAGTTCCCATTGATACAGATGGTAATTGTATAGCGTGTGGTAGAAGAAGTTCTAATAAACCATATACAAAAACACAGATTCCCTTAACTGGATCTAGCGATTTTATTAACTTCTTTTCATATGGGAAAGAAGGTGCCGATTATTGCCCGGCTTGTGTTCTTGCAATACAATTTGCACCACTTGTTTTTTATAAATGTGGTAATTTAGTTTGCCTGCAGTCTAATAATAGCGATTTTTTAAGAATATATGCCAACAGATGTAAAAACTCAGTAGAGGATCAAAAGGCATCGAAAAATTATACTGGATGTATGGATGAAGGATTTTTTAATACTGTAAATGCTTTATTTCATTTAGCATCTGATATTATATTGACATATGATAGAAGGAATTGGCAAGATGATAAAACAAGTATAAGAATGTATCATTTTACAAATTATAATCAGCCGCCAATTGATAATCTTTCTATTTATGATATGCCAGATAAAATTTTTAGGTTTCTTGCATATGTATTGCAACATGAAGAAAAAGATAACTGGAAAAGGGTCATTAAGAGAAGTTATATTGTCACAAAAAAAATCAATTTAGATAATGAAGAAGAATATAAGAATCTTAAAAATGATATTTATGAGAGGCTTTTAAGAGGAAATTCAATATTAAAATACTTTATTGATTACGGTGAAAGAAATGTTTATGTTGGCTGGAGCCTCCTTGAATATTATATGAAAGGGGTTAGAGACATGGACCAAAAGAGGCTTGATGCTATAAAAAAGGTAGGCGACGAGATAGCTCTTTTAATAAAATCAAAAAATAAGGTTAAAAGGTTAACTCAGATTGAAAATGCGAAAACATATAGTGATTTTAGAAATGTTTTGAGGTATGTGATAAAAGACAGGATAGCAGAAGGATTTGAAGAGCCGCTATTTACACTTGATGATTACGAAAATTATCTTTTTCCAGATGAGAGCTTATCGTGGAAAGAGACCCAAGATTTAATAATTTTTAGATTATATGAAAAGCTTCATAAATGGCTTATAGAATCAAAAGAAATAGAAGTTTCAGACGAAGAGGAGAATATTGATAATGAAGAGGAGGATATAATCTATGAATAATGTTAATGGATTTATGTTAGTAGATGCACCTGCATCAGCTTTAAATAATGCTGGTACTGATATAGGTTCAAAAACTGAAAATACAGTAGCTGTGAAAAAGATTAGAAGGGGAAGAGGTGAATATGTTTATGTTTCAGGACAAGCAGTAAGATATTGGTTCAGAGATTCTTTACAAAATATTTTTGATTGGCAATTATCACCAATTGAAAGGCAAGCAAAGATAGCATTTACAAATGCTGACCCATTTAATTATCCTGATGATGATGTTTTTGGATATATGAAAGCTCAAGGCAAAAAAGAAGGAGGCACATTGACAAGGCTTTCCCCGTTTAAATGTTCTCCATTGATATCTGTAGCACCTGTCAATATTGTAAATGACTTTGGTGTTATGGCAAGACATGAAGGTGATCCAGTTCCATATGAGCATCAATTTTATTCAACAGTTTTGAAGGGAATATTTTCTCTTGATTTAGATGCGGTTGGAAAGTTTAGCAAGGTAAATAAGACAGGATACATGAATATAACAGATTTATATAAAGATAAATGGGAAGAAGCTGGTTGCTCGATTGACAAAAATGATGATGTCGTATTGCCGGCAGATGTTAGAGCAAAAAGAGCCAGTGAGCTTATAGGTGTTTTACCATACCTCTATGGCGGCGCTAAACAGACAAGCCATTTGACTGATGTCTCACCGAAGTTCTTAGTGTTAGCTATACTTAATTGTGGCAATAATATTTTTATGAATATAGTTGAAGATGTACAAGGTGAAGCACATATAAATGTTAAAGCAATAAAAGAGGTTATACTCGACTATAAAGATAATATAATTTCAGATATATTTATTAGTAAAAGAGAAGGCTTCTTAGATGAGTATAATAATGAATTAGATGAATTATGTAAAAGCCTCAATAGTGAACAAGGATTTAAATTTAGTGTAAAATTACAATCAATTAATAAAGCTGTATCTGACTTTATGGAGATTATTAGGGATTTCTATACGAGGTGATACAGATGAAAGTCTTAAGAGTGCACATTAAAGGTTGGACAGCTTCATTTAGATATCCGATGTTTATAACAGGATATCAACCAACATTACCTGTACCACCATTATCAACAATATATGGTTTATTATCATCAGCAAGGGGAGAATATACTACACCTGATGATACTGCGGCAGGATATGTTATGAAAAGTGAAGCAAAATCTACTGATTTAGAGACAATATATATGCTATCAAGTAAAAAAGGAGTAGTATCGAATGTATGTAAAAGAGAGTTTTTATATAATCCAGATCTTTACATATATCTGACAAATTTGGATTTTGAAAATTACTTTAAAAAACCTGTTTATCCTTTATTGCTTGGTAGGAGCTCAGACCTTGTTATGGTTGATAAAATAGAGACGATTGAATTGCATAAAAATAAAAACAAAATAAGAGTAGGTAAATGTGTTGTACCGTTTGGTGAAGAAGGGGTATGGGGACCACTGCAAGCATTACCAACATATTTTACAAATGATATTCCACGAGAAGCAGTGGGTGTAAAACCATTTTATGTATTAGAGGATTTTATAGAATATGAAGGCGATAATTTTCTTTATGATGAAGAAATGGATTGGGGAGTATTTATACATGGGTAGAAAAATACTTGCAAAGGGAATAGAAAATGGAGGAGAAACTTTAATAGAACATACGAAACGTGCTTTAAATGTATTTAAAAGCGTTAGAAATGCTTTCCCTGAGATACCCAAAATTGTAGATAATGAAAAGTTTTATGAAAATCTATTTATATCAATATTTTTACATGACTTCGGTAAGGCAGCGGTTGGTTTTCAAAAGATGCTGATGACGGGCGAGAAATGGGGTTATAGGCATGAAATATTATCAGCAGGCTTTATTTCATGCCTTAAATACCCTGAAAATGTGAAAAAGAATATTGCACTTGCGATTATAACACATCATAGAGATTTATTTGAATTACAAGAGAATTATTCAACCATATCCCCGACAGGCCAAGAAAATTATTTAAATAAATTAAAAGAATTAGATAAAAATTTTAGTTATCTCCAATTTATGTTAAATCAATTAAAAGATTGGAGTTATGAATATCTTGGATATTATCATGATATCATATTAAAAGAAGTTTCCTTAGATATGCTTATTGATGCCTATAAATATACGGTTGTTGATTATTTAAATGACTATGAAAATAAAAAAGTTGAAGATGTAAAAAATAGGATGTTGTTAAAAGGGTTTTTGACAACTTGTGATCATCTATCATCTGCTTCATACGATCATATTATATTAGCAGTAAATGATATGAAGTCTATATATAATTTTAAACAATATAAAGAGGTTCAATATGAAGCCATGACAACAAAAGGGTCTGCTATTTTAATTGCACCTACAGGATATGGGAAAACAGAAGCTTCATTATTATGGAGTGATTTTAATCAAAATAGCATAAAAGGTAAAAGAGTTTTTTATGTTTTGCCATATACAGCTAGTATTAATGCTATGTATAAAAGATTTGTTAATACTATTGGCGATGGTAAAGTAGCATTATTACATGGCAAATCATCATATTTCCTCTATAAAGAATTTAGCAAATTAAGTGAGGACTATGTTTCTGTAAAGAAATATGTTAAAAATGTACAAAGCTTAGCAAAAAAACTTTATAAACCATATAAAGTTTTGACACCGTTTCAAATACTAAAGTACTTTTTTGGTGTAAAAGGATATGAACAACACATTGGTGAAATGACAGAAGGTTTATTTATTCTCGATGAGATACATGCATATGATCCTCATACAACTGCATTATTGATTGATATTTTAAAATATTTAAAAGAAAATTATTCTGCAGAAGTTTTTATTATGTCTGCAACTCTACCAGATTTTATAAAAAACATGTTTAAAAACGAATTAAACATTGATACAGAAATTGTCGTAGATACAGGAGAACTAAGGAAGATAAAAAGACATAGAATTAATATAATTAAAGGCAATATATTTGATAATATTGACATAATTATAGACGAGATTAAAAAAAGAAATAGAAAAATATTAATTGTTTGTAATACCGTCAAGAATGCGCAAAACATTTATAGTAAATTAAAAAATTATAGCCAAAGTAGGGCGCTTCTTCATAGCAGATTAATCCTATTAGATAGAGAAAAAGTAGAAAACATATTAAAGGATGTAAATATACTTGTTGGGACACAGGCTGTAGAAGTATCATTAGATATAGATTATGATGTTTTATTTACTGAACCGGCTCCTATAGATGCTCTTATACAAAGATTTGGAAGGGTAAACAGAAAGGGAGAAAAAGGGATAAGCAATATATATATATTTAGTGAAGGATCGGAAGCTGATAAATTTATCTATAAAAATCAACAGATTTTAAACAATACTATAAAATTACTTGGCGAATGCGACGTTTTAGATGAACAATCAATTCAAGAGCTTGTTAATGAAGTATATAAAAATGGTTATGATGAACGTGATTTAGAAGAATTTAATCAAGCGAGAAAAAGCTTTGAAAATGTAATAAAGAATTTAGTTCCTTTTATAGATAATAAGCAAGTTAAAGAAGATTTTTATTCACTCTTTGATAATAGAGAAGTAGTTCCTACTAGGTTTAAAGATTTATATCTCAATTTGGTAAAAGAAAAGAAATATTATGATGCAATGGGCTATATTTTGAGCATTTCGGAAGGTAAGTTTATTTCTCTATCAAAGAAGGGCTTGACTGATAAAATAGACGATGATGTTTATGAGGTAATGTGTGACTATGATGATGAACTCGGCTTATTAGAAAGCGATGGTTCAAATTTTCTATAAGGTGATATCATGAATATTACAGGTACTGAAATAAATTATTATTTAGTCTGCATAAGAAAACTATGGCTATATACACACGGAATTACCATGGAACAGAATTCAAATTATGTTGACATTGGGAAAGCCATACATGAATACAGTTTCGAAAGAGAGCACAAAGAAGTATTAATAGATGGCATGGTAATGCTCGATTTTATAAATAAGAAATTTCAAATAAATGAAACAAAAAAAAGCAAAGCAATGGAGAATGCAACAAGATATCAGATTTTGTATTATATATATTATCTTAAAAATAAAGGGGTAGATGGTGTGACAGGAATAATTCATTATATGGACAATCATACAAAAGAAGAGGTTTGTTTATCCGAAGAAGATGAGAAGCAAATAAAAGAAATAATAACAAAAATAAATGTAATAAAAATTATGGATAAACCTCCAAATGTTAATAGAATCAAAGCATGTTCGAAATGCAGTTATTTTGAACTGTGCTTTTGTTAGGAGGGTGACGATGAAAAAGATTATTTATATAAATAGCAATGGTAGATTGAGTCGTAAAGACAATACAATCAATTTTGAAAGTGAAGCGGGCAATAAACCAATACCTGTACAAAATACAGAAGAAATATATCTATTTGGTGAAATAGATATGAATTCAAAAGCAATCAATTTTTTAGCGCAGAATAAAATAACAGTACATCTATTTAATTATTATGGCTTTTATACAGGCAGCTTTTATCCCAGGGAATATCTTCCATCCGGCTTTTTGCTTGTTAAGCAAGTAGAAAAATATAAAGATATGGATGAGAGATTAAAAATTGCAAAAGAATTTATAAGAACAGCATCACACAATATATTAAAAAATGTAAAGTATTATTCTAATAGAAAAGATGGACTTGATGAATATGTGACATCTATCGAAAAGGAAAGGGAGAATATAGATATAGTACGTGATGTTAAGGAATTAATGGGTGTTGAAGGAAGGATTAGAAATACATATTATAAAACATTCAAGATTATCACGAATGGTGAATATGATTTTAAAAATAGAATTATGAATCCTCCTGATAACCCGATAAATGCTCTTATATCATTTGGTAATTCCCTTATGTATACAACAGTTTTATCAGAGATATATAATACACAGTTAAATCCAACAGTAAGTTATCTGCATGAGCCAGGTGAGAGACGTTTTTCATTGTGTCTTGATATAAGTGAGGTTTTTAAGCCGATAATAGTAGATCGTATTATTTTTTCTCTTATAAATCAAGGAATGATAAAAAAGAACCATTTTGACGAAGATCTAAATATGTGCTATTTAAATGATAATGGTAGAAGGATATTTGAAAGAGAATATGACGAAAAGCTAAATACAATAATAAAACATCCAAAACTTAACAGAAGTGTAAGTTACCGTAGGTTAATCCGCATAGAATGTTACAAGCTAATGAAACATATTTTGGATGAAGAAAAATATGAAGGGTTAAAAATGTGGTGGTAAAATGTATGTACTTTTAGTTTATGATGTTGAAGAAAAGAAAGTGACTAAAATCAATAAATATTTAAAAACATATTTAAATTGGGTACAGAATTCAGTTTTTGAAGGAGAGCTAACGGACGCCCAGTTGAATAGAATCGAATTGTGGATAAAATCAAACCTTGATTTAGAAAATGATTCTGTAATGATATATACAGCAAGTTCCGAAAAATGGTTGACGAAAAAAGTCTTAGGGCTTGAGAAAAATCCAATCGTTAATATACTATAAATATTGTGAGGGATATATATGCGTATAAAATTAACATTGCTACCCGAAAAAGATAAGTCACTAAATTTAAACTATAATTATTTTATATCATCTTGGATTTATCATATATTAAAGAATTCTAATTTAGAATATGCAGAAAAACTTCATGAAGAAGGATATAAATATGGTAGCAAGATATTTAAATTATTTACATTTTCACAATTGAGGTGCAAAAATGTTCAAGTAGATCGTGAAAATATAAAATTCATGGATAACACATATTTATTTATATCATCTCCAAAAGCTGAATTTTTAGTTAATTTTGTAAAACAACTTGTAAATGAGAGTTATTTGATAATACAGGATTATAAATTTGAGATAAAGCTAGTAGAAACATTAAAAGAACCTGATTTTAAAGAGGTAAATAAATTTATATGCCTTTCACCGGTTATTTCATCTACAGCTAAAATGAAAAATGGAAAGAAAGTGCCTTGGAATCTATCGATAAATGATGAAGCATTTGTAGATAATATAAAAAGTAATATTATAGAAAAATATTTTGTATTAAATAATACACTACCGGATAATCTAAGTATTAATATAGAATTTGATCAAGAATATATTAGTAAACATCCAAAGGGTAAATTAATTAATTTTAAAAATATTCCTGTAAAGGGCTATATGGCACCATTCATAATGTCAGGGAATAAGGAATTAATTAAAGTTGCTTATAACTGTGGAATTGGCGAAAAAAATAGTGCAGGTTTTGGGATGATAGAAATTATTAATGCATAATATTACGTTTCATTTCTCGTCGAGGTCTCCCAATGTAAAATATCCGGAATGTCGACGAGAAATTTATTTGATAATGACGATTACAATATATATTAGATGTTATATGAAAGAGGAAATGGTATATTTATTCAACATGTATCAAATAATTAAGATATTGATAAATGTTTTATTGTTATGGTAAAATATAGACAAGGACGTGTGTAATATTATGCAAATTTTTTGGATTTAAATCGAACCATAGTGGAATTGAAACTTGTATATCCTCAAAGTGTAACAGGTAACATTGTTGATTTAAATCGAACCATAGTGGAATTGAAACATATCTTTGGCAATATATTTAGGGCTTCGAAGGGAAATTTAAATCGAACCATAGTGGAATTGAAACCAGATTTTTTCTGTGGGTATTTAATTTGAAAATAACATTTAAATCGAACCATAGTGGAATTGAAACATCATATTTAAAAACTTCAAAATCATAAAATATTAAATTTAAATCGAACCATAGTGGAATTGAAACACAGTATGAAACGATGATGAAAAGTGCAAAGTTTAGATTTAAATCGAACCATAGTGGAATTGAAACTTTGGTATTTGGTCGGTTATGTCCCGCCCTTTGTACCATTTAAATCGAACCATAGTGGAATTGAAACCTTGAGCAGTACAACAAGGATTTGCGTCAGGCAACTATTTAAATCGAACCATAGTGGAATTGAAACAAGGATGTTCACTCATCGGAACCCCATTTTCAAAAGCATTTAAATCGAACCATAGTGGAATTGAAACTACTTTGCATTAATTGAAGATTCACAAAATGGATTAATTTAAATCGAACCATAGTGGAATTGAAACATTCACTCGGTTTTACAAATGTATATCCATTTTCTTATTTAAATCGAACCATAGTGGAATTGAAACTTAAGCCCTGGGACAACACATACCCTAAATGGTAGTGATTTAAATCGAACCATAGTGGAATTGAAACTTTTTAAAATAGACAAAGATATTCCCCCTTACTTAATTTAAATCGAACCATAGTGGAATTGAAACGATAGTAAATTTAAATTTTTTCATTATCAAAGAGAAATTTAAATCGAACCATAGTGGAATTGAAACCCAAATCGGCAATGTTGATATGCACATTTATAGGTAGATTTAAATCGAACCATAGTGGAATTGAAACAAACCTGAAAAATGCAAATATTGCGGGAAAATTTTAATTTAAATCGAACCATAGTGGAATTGAAACTTAGCGTAAAAAGATCCAATAAATTTATCACTAGCATTTAAATCGAACCATAGTGGAATTGAAACACAGATTGGACATTATCAACATTCTACTCAATCTTAATTTAAATCGAACCATAGTGGAATTGAAACTCCGTAGCTGATGCAGTAAACACATTTGCTGCCACTGATTTAAATCGAACCATAGTGGAATTGAAACTTCCCATTATCAGGTAAATTGTTTTTAACTGCTTGAATTTAAATCGAACCATAGTGGAATTGAAACCCATTGATTGATAACGAGCTATAATCGTTGACGCCTTATTTAAATCGAACCATAGTGGAATTGAAACCAATGTTAATGTTTTTGGTGATAATGGAACTGGGAAATTTAAATCGAACCATAGTGGAATTGAAACATGAGTTATGTTGAAGCATTAAAATATTTTGGATTTATTTAAATCGAACCATAGTGGAATTGAAACCTTTTCAGTTAATGGTAATAATTTTGTATGAGTTACATTTAAATCGAACCATAGTGGAATTGAAACCTTTGTTTTCTTTTAACCAATCCTGACATTCGCTTGGATTTAAATCGAACCATAGTGGAATTGAAACATTATCCCTCGCTATCTCTATAGCTCTAGGAATACCTATTTAAATCGAACCATAGTGGAATTGAAACAATCCATACATGAGTGCTTATACGTGGAAAGAGATGGATTTAAATCGAACCATAGTGGAATTGAAACTATTGGTGGTTTGACCTTATTGGCTTTGGCTTTAAGATTTAAATCGAACCATAGTGGAATTGAAACGAAGCTGAAATATGGGGAAATACTCATCAAGGTACAATTTAAATCGAACCATAGTGGAATTGAAACTTAAAACTGGTGGATGAGAAGAAGAAAGGGGAGAGAATTTAAATCGAACCATAGTGGAATTGAAACTTGATATTCGTACCGCAAGATTGCCAACATCTTCTGAATTTAAATCGAACCATAGTGGAATTGAAACGCTGTCTGGATCTGTGCTATAAACACCTTACAGCTTGATTTAAATCGAACCATAGTGGAATTGAAACACAATTTTCTGGGCAGGAAACAATTCTATGGGGGTTATTTAAATCGAACCATAGTGGAATTGAAACTCTGCTACTTGTCGCTCGTCTATCCCTAACGGCAGATTTAAATCGAACCATAGTGGAATTGAAACTTGATATTCGTACCGCAAGATTGCCAACATCTTCTGAATTTAAATCGAACCATAGTGGAATTGAAACGCTGTCTGGATCTGTGCTATAAACACCTTACAGCTTGATTTAAATCGAACCATAGTGGAATTGAAACATAGATAAATCTACATGCAATATGGCATGTCCTAATATTTAAATCGAACCATAGTGGAATTGAAACTTTAAACCTTTATTTCTTTCCTTTTCCCTTTTTCTGATTTAAATCGAACCATAGTGGAATTGAAACGACAAAGACGCAATATTGATTATTTGGATTAAATTGATTTAAATCGAACCATAGTGGAATTGAAACTTGTGATACAATCAAAGAAAAAAAGGAGGTCTAAAATATTTAAATCGAACCATAGTGGAATTGAAACATATTGATGGAATTTCTTATAGACGAGAAAGAACAGATTTAAATCGAACCATAGTGGAATTGAAACCACGCTTAAGGCCGCTTTTAAAGCTGCAGTTTTACCATTTAAATCGAACCATAGTGGAATTGAAACGTTATGAAACTGTATCCGATCTGCATCTCTTGTAGCAATTTAAATCGAACCATAGTGGAATTGAAACGAACAATTTTCAGCAATGGATAGCAAAATCGAGGGAATTTAAATCGAACCATAGTGGAATTGAAACACGACACATTCGTGTTTTCAGTGGTTCAATTACATTATTTAAATCGAACCATAGTGGAATTGAAACGACTCAAAACTTAAGCATTGAAGAAAGAAGAAATATATTTAAATCGAACCATAGTGGAATTGAAACTCATCGTATGTCATCACAATTGGGTTGGCTTTCTTCCATTTAAATCGAACCATAGTGGAATTGAAACTGTAAAATGTAGTTGTCTCAAGTGATTGAGGCATTTATTTAAATCGAACCATAGTGGAATTGAAACTTTTAACAAATTGAGTAAGTGCCACTTTTACTCTTAATTTAAATCGAACCATAGTGGAATTGAAACTATCGTTTTATTATGTGAGCAAAATCCTCAAGATCGATTTAAATCGAACCATAGTGGAATTGAAACTCAAGAAGAAATATCAAGAATATCACGAAGTCTTAAATTTAAATCGAACCATAGTGGAATTGAAACGAAATAAAAATAGCACTTGAAAAGACAAGAGCAGCAATTTAAATCGAACCATAGTGGAATTGAAACGTATCAGTAATAGTTGCATAATTTGCAGCAGTATTAATTTAAATCGAACCATAGTGGAATTGAAACATGCTTCTTTGACAGACATTGCAAGTTCTGCCATTTATTTAAATCGAACCATAGTGGAATTGAAACGAGATGGAAACGCCTTTCTTTTCCATCTATAATAAGAATTTAAATCGAACCATAGTGGAATTGAAACTCAATATCGCATAATATAGTTTCTCAAGACCTATTAATTTAAATCGAACCATAGTGGAATTGAAACCCAAATTGGTATTGTGAGAGTTGGTCTTGTGTTGGTGATTTAAATCGAACCATAGTGGAATTGAAACGCTCAAAATACAACGACACCGCAGGCATCAACAAAATTTAAATCGAACCATAGTGGAATTGAAACAACTACTAATTGATGGAGTTGTTAGAATTACTATTAAATTTAAATCGAACCATAGTGGAATTGAAACTTGTAACAACACCTGGAGAATTAGCTTCAGGGAATCATTTAAATCGAACCATAGTGGAATTGAAACACCTGTATTATGGCAATATGATGAATATTACCATGAATTTAAATCGAACCATAGTGGAATTGAAACAGCTGTCTAATGAATTTGATTAGATTTTCTTCTTTCATTTAAATCGAACCATAGTGGAATTGAAACCTGTCTCAGTTTCTAGTGTATCCTGTGCTATATCAGATTTAAATCGAACCATAGTGGAATTGAAACATTGCTAAATATGTGAAATTTTTGTTGTCAAACTCAATTTAAATCGAACCATAGTGGAATTGAAACGCCTAGCTACTACTATTGGAATTTCTCACAGCAGGCAATTTAAATCGAACCATAGTGGAATTGAAACGAGGATTTTTAAAAGAGTCTTTATCGGAAGCTCAAGAATTTAAATCGAACCATAGTGGAATTGAAACGTGGTGCAAAAATGGAAGAATTAGATGACATATACCATTTAAATCGAACCATAGTGGAATTGAAACCAATATTTCTTCCCCTTTTCTTTTTTACCATAATATATTTAAATCGAACCATAGTGGAATTGAAACATTGGAGGATGTGGCAAAAGGCTAATCCGGGTCTTGGATTTAAATCGAACCATAGTGGAATTGAAACGAGAAAACATTAGAAGCATCTTCTTTATTTTCTTCTATTTAAATCGAACCATAGTGGAATTGAAACTATTATTTTACCTCCTCTACACTTGTTTTTGTTTGCAAATTTAAATCGAACCATAGTGGAATTGAAACAATTCTATGAATTTACCATAGAACAATTCAGGATTGATTTAAATCGAACCATAGTGGAATTGAAACTTTTTTAAAAGCTTACACGTGTTCTTTTGAAGATAGAATTTAAATCGAACCATAGTGGAATTGAAACTGAAAGTAATTTGACTGGAAGGAGGGTGGAATAAAATTTAAATCGAACCATAGTGGAATTGAAACTTTTCAGCTAACACATTAATAAGTTCATTAGCAATAATTTAAATCGAACCATAGTGGAATTGAAACAATATCAACCTGTACATGATATCCTGTCACTATTTCCATTTAAATCGAACCATAGTGGAATTGAAACATTGCAGAATTTATTGAAAAAAACCCAAACTTTGTAATTTAAATCGAACCATAGTGGAATTGAAACGGCAGTGAGAAGAAGTATGTTTTACAACAATATTTCATTTAAATCGAACCATAGTGGAATTGAAACTCACCTGTTTTAGATGTCGTAAAACAAGTGCTTACTATTTAAATCGAACCATAGTGGAATTGAAACTACGCTTGGTTCAATTCGACAACGCACAGAGAGGCAATTTAAATCGAACCATAGTGGAATTGAAACTCAATTACTATTGACGTAACCTTTTTATCAAAGTCAATTTAAATCGAACCATAGTGGAATTGAAACAACTGAAGGGAATTAAGATAGCAACAAACAAAGAAAATTTAAATCGAACCATAGTGGAATTGAAACTGCTTTATATTCTTTTAGCAGATCCAATATTTCATGATTTAAATCGAACCATAGTGGAATTGAAACGCCAATGAAAGAACTTGAGGCAGATCTCAAAGCACAATTTAAATCGAACCATAGTGGAATTGAAACATGACAGGTATCACCGCTGCACCCGCTGTCGCTCCTAATTTAAATCGAACCATAGTGGAATTGAAACGCTTATGAGAAAAACAAAGAGAAAATACAAGAAATAATTTAAATCGAACCATAGTGGAATTGAAACTATTAGCAAGAGCTGCTTTTGCATTGTTAAGTTTTATATTTAAATCGAACCATAGTGGAATTGAAACTCTGTTACTAAGGGTATAAATAATAACGAAGATAGCATTTA
This sequence comes from Thermoanaerobacterium sp. RBIITD, assembly GCF_900205865.1. Classification (NCBI taxonomy): domain Bacteria; kingdom Bacillati; phylum Bacillota; class Clostridia; order Thermoanaerobacterales; family Thermoanaerobacteraceae; genus Thermoanaerobacterium; species Thermoanaerobacterium sp. RBIITD. The sequence continues at coordinate 681,952 of NZ_LT906662.1, read as the reverse complement.
AATCGAACCATAGTGGAATTGAAACAGCTTCGAAAACCTCGGAACGGGCTCACATGACCGGATTTAAATCGAACCATAGTGGAATTGAAACGCAGGATTTAATCTTGTCGGGCATTACAATAACAAAATTTAAATCGAACCATAGTGGAATTGAAACGCCTTTTGTCCGACTATTAAGCGGTCAATATTTGCAATTTAAATCGAACCATAGTGGAATTGAAACATAAGGTAGTTATAAAGCGTAAAGGCATGTTATCGAATTTAAATCGAACCATAGTGGAATTGAAACGAGTCTTATCCTTATATGCAGCGTCGCATATCTTTAATTTAAATCGAACCATAGTGGAATTGAAACTAGAAGAAATCGCAGAAAAGTATAACATGAAAGTGCATTTAAATCGAACCATAGTGGAATTGAAACGCAAATGGAGGCAATAACACAGTAGATTATCGCAAGGATTTAAATCGAACCATAGTGGAATTGAAACCAGCTTTTGTGCCTTGCACTTAATAAGCAGGTCAAGATTTAAATCGAACCATAGTGGAATTGAAACATGTATACAAGCTTACATTTGTTTGCACTGTGCTTGATTTAAATCGAACCATAGTGGAATTGAAACGACGAACTCATAGAAATGTTTTATTCGTCAGCAGAAATTTAAATCGAACCATAGTGGAATTGAAACCTGTAAGAGTAACAGCACCCCTATCACGAAGATACCAATTTAAATCGAACCATAGTGGAATTGAAACACGAAAGTATCAAAAGGCTATATAAAATACATCTGGATTTAAATCGAACCATAGTGGAATTGAAACTCTATAAGTGCATCTGCACCCGCCACTATTGGTCTGATTTAAATCGAACCATAGTGGAATTGAAACGTTTAATAAAGGACTAGATGATGCAAAGAAAAATTCATTTAAATCGAACCATAGTGGAATTGAAACAGTATTAGGACTTAATCTTGCAGTAGACGGGATAATATTTAAATCGAACCATAGTGGAATTGAAACTCCCTTCAACCTTTGATATTGCTTTACGTAAAACTCATTTAAATCGAACCATAGTGGAATTGAAACATTGTACTGCTAAATTGAATAGTTTTGGCAATGAGAATTTAAATCGAACCATAGTGGAATTGAAACATGAATATAAATATTCATACTGTTATATGAAATATCAATTTAAATCGAACCATAGTGGAATTGAAACGATGATGGTAAGCCGAAATAATAATAACAGAAAGGAATTTAAATCGAACCATAGTGGAATTGAAACCTGGACAGGAAAGCATGATAAGAATGGCAATGAGATAATTTAAATCGAACCATAGTGGAATTGAAACCCATAACTGTTTTTACTGTGTTTATATGGTCGTACCATTTAAATCGAACCATAGTGGAATTGAAACGCATCTTCATTTAATACAACCTTCATTATATCTAAAATTTAAATCGAACCATAGTGGAATTGAAACTCACTCGCCGACAGCACCCCCGCCGTCGGTATGGTCATTTAAATCGAACCATAGTGGAATTGAAACTTACTTAATTATTCTACTGGTAGTACTTCTACTATTATTTAAATCGAACCATAGTGGAATTGAAACGCTAGTGTTACTCGTGTAACTTTAACTATTTTGAATGATTTAAATCGAACCATAGTGGAATTGAAACGCACAAGCAGAATTTACAATACAATTAGTAGAACACATTTAAATCGAACCATAGTGGAATTGAAACTCACTTGCAGTTCTGCTTTTTGGAAATGATATAGCAAATTTAAATCGAACCATAGTGGAATTGAAACTTTGTGTTAGGGTTGATTTCAAATTCTTTTGGGATAATTTAAATCGAACCATAGTGGAATTGAAACATTATTGACAGAATAACAGAATGGATAAATAAAATAATTTAAATCGAACCATAGTGGAATTGAAACTATCTCTGAGCTCTTCTAAGTGCAAAAGATATAATTATTTAAATCGAACCATAGTGGAATTGAAACTCCAGTACTGCAATTCTATGTGCCTTATCCACGCCTTATTTAAATCGAACCATAGTGGAATTGAAACCTCATTGTAGCTATTATGTGTATTTTAGAATCAGCAATTTAAATCGAACCATAGTGGAATTGAAACATGGCAGGCACGCTAGAGAAAATTGGCTTTGACAGGATTTAAATCGAACCATAGTGGAATTGAAACTGTGTCTTGGGCAGCTTTTTGTATAATTGCCACATTCATTTAAATCGAACCATAGTGGAATTGAAACCTTTGTCAGGAGAGAGGATTCTTTCTTATATCTCGCATTTAAATCGAACCATAGTGGAATTGAAACTAAATATCATTAATATCTATATTATCTCGTATCAAAATTTAAATCGAACCATAGTGGAATTGAAACTAGATGCCTCTTTGACTTCTACAATAGCGATAGCCTATTTAAATCGAACCATAGTGGAATTGAAACAGAATCATTTTTAGTGGCAATTACTTGAGCACTATAATTTAAATCGAACCATAGTGGAATTGAAACTTTTCTTTTTTTAAAATATTCAATTAACACACTTCCATTTAAATCGAACCATAGTGGAATTGAAACTTTGATATAGATAGAAAATTAACCGAACATGAATTAATTTAAATCGAACCATAGTGGAATTGAAACTTGACCATGATTTATGCCGACGTGCAAAATAACCTTCATTTAAATCGAACCATAGTGGAATTGAAACGCTATTGCAGATGAGAATGGTAGTACAGTCAATGCAATTTAAATCGAACCATAGTGGAATTGAAACATTTGCCTTAACAGGAATCGCCAAATATCCTCTTGTATTTAAATCGAACCATAGTGGAATTGAAACTAGGATACTCCACAAGTCCTATGCTCTGCGTGCAGTAATTTAAATCGAACCATAGTGGAATTGAAACTCACTCGCCGACAGCACCCCCGCCGTCGGTATGGTCATTTAAATCGAACCATAGTGGAATTGAAACGTTGTCCTTATTTAATTATGCCAAACATAGGAACATCATTTAAATCGAACCATAGTGGAATTGAAACTTTTAAATACTGCTAATACACTCTCGTGTATTCTTCTATTTAAATCGAACCATAGTGGAATTGAAACTTGTCGGGAACATTTCTCCCGACGACATAATACAAAATTTAAATCGAACCATAGTGGAATTGAAACTCACTCGCCGACAGCACCCCCGCCGTCGGTATGGTCATTTAAATCGAACCATAGTGGAATTGAAACGTTGTCCTTATTTAATTATGCCAAACATAGGAACATCATTTAAATCGAACCATAGTGGAATTGAAACTTTTAAATACTGCTAATACACTCTCGTGTATTCTTCTATTTAAATCGAACCATAGTGGAATTGAAACTTGTCGGGAACATTTCTCCCGACGACATAATACAAAATTTAAATCGAACCATAGTGGAATTGAAACTCACTCGCCGACAGCACCCCCGCCGTCGGTATGGTCATTTAAATCGAACCATAGTGGAATTGAAACGTTGTCCTTATTTAATTATGCCAAACATAGGAACATCATTTAAATCGAACCATAGTGGAATTGAAACTTTTAAATACTGCTAATACACTCTCGTGTATTCTTCTATTTAAATCGAACCATAGTGGAATTGAAACTTGTCGGGAACATTTCTCCCGACGACATAATACAAAATTTAAATCGAACCATAGTGGAATTGAAACTTAAATAAATTCCTCCTTATAATTTTTTTTGTAAAAATTTAAATCGAACCATAGTGGAATTGAAACAAATTTACGTCGCAAAAATGTAGTATATGTGGGCATGATTTAAATCGAACCATAGTGGAATTGAAACTCTAATTGAATTTGTTGATTATTTATAAATACAACAATTTAAATCGAACCATAGTGGAATTGAAACATCTTTAATGTGTTTCTTTAAGTAATCAAACAAATAATTTAAATCGAACCATAGTGGAATTGAAACATATATAATTAAGTCCAAAGCAGATTCCTGCTTGAAATTTAAATCGAACCATAGTGGAATTGAAACTTTATGCTGATTGTTACACCCGTTGCTGATGTGCTAATTTAAATCGAACCATAGTGGAATTGAAACATATCATCGAATACGATTAAGGTATAATCTACACAAATTTAAATCGAACCATAGTGGAATTGAAACCATCTTTCAGTACATTTAATAATAATACGATTGTTAATTTAAATCGAACCATAGTGGAATTGAAACGGCATATACAAAGACTTAACAGCCCGATAAACATCCATTTAAATCGAACCATAGTGGAATTGAAACCAGGTTTTGATTTGTTTGGCAAACGTATAAGACATAATTTAAATCGAACCATAGTGGAATTGAAACATATCCGAAGATAAAAAAACAGTTTTGAACGAGTTGATTTAAATCGAACCATAGTGGAATTGAAACTGTCATATTTGCTATTATCATTGTTGCTCCTCCTTATTTAAATCGAACCATAGTGGAATTGAAACTGGACAAACTTACAGAAATATACCCGTCGAAGTCTCATTTAAATCGAACCATAGTGGAATTGAAACTACTGAAATTCCCTTTAGTGAAATAGGTATGAGTGGATTTAAATCGAACCATAGTGGAATTGAAACATCGCCTACCCTCGCTATATGTTCTCCTTCTAATGTATTTAAATCGAACCATAGTGGAATTGAAACTTTTCTTTCATACGCTGTCGTATTATTCCAAATGACCATTTAAATCGAACCATAGTGGAATTGAAACTATTTCAGACTATATTGCAGAACTTAAAAAATACAAAATTTAAATCGAACCATAGTGGAATTGAAACAATTTATACAATGATATATACAAAAATTGTAGAGATAATTTAAATCGAACCATAGTGGAATTGAAACTTGATGTAAAATTGCGTGCGCAGATAATGTTCTGTCGATTTAAATCGAACCATAGTGGAATTGAAACACTTCCTTCCTGTTATTATTATTTTTATTTATATTAATTTAAATCGAACCATAGTGGAATTGAAACGAATGGAACGATGATAAGGCTTTTGAATACCTATCAAATTTAAATCGAACCATAGTGGAATTGAAACGAATAATTTTAATAAGATCGTTGTTATCAGCTTCAATTTAAATCGAACCATAGTGGAATTGAAACATGAGTTTGAACAGGTTGCGTTGATTGTACTGTCTTTATTTAAATCGAACCATAGTGGAATTGAAACACCCCCCTGAAGTGGCAATCGGGTTCCGCTTTAATAATTTAAATCGAACCATAGTGGAATTGAAACGTGTATTTTCGAACATCGTCAGGGACACAGCATCAGTATTTAAATCGAACCATAGTGGAATTGAAACGATGACATATCGAGAGAGTTAGCACCCGAGGATCAGATTTAAATCGAACCATAGTGGAATTGAAACTTCCTAATTCGTATATTGTCATTCTTTTTAGGCTTAATTTAAATCGAACCATAGTGGAATTGAAACTTTTGACTACTCGTAACTTCAATGCTATAAGTTTGGATTTAAATCGAACCATAGTGGAATTGAAACAAAACTCATAGACAATGAAATGGAGGACAAAGAAGGATTTAAATCGAACCATAGTGGAATTGAAACAAAACATTAACAACAAGCTTTGACAAATTCTGTGATATTTAAATCGAACCATAGTGGAATTGAAACGAAGTTCAAGGGAATATGTATTTACCAGGCTCTACAATTTAAATCGAACCATAGTGGAATTGAAACTTATATTCTCTTTTTAATTCCTCTAATGTTGTACAAATTTAAATCGAACCATAGTGGAATTGAAACAAAATAATAATAAGGAGGTGATTGAATTGATGTTAAATTTAAATCGAACCATAGTGGAATTGAAACGCAGGAATTTCACCTGCTAAAAACCTTGCCCTGTTAATTTAAATCGAACCATAGTGGAATTGAAACTTTTGTACTTGATGTATTAACCCCATTACCGCAGTTGATTTAAATCGAACCATAGTGGAATTGAAACTAATGTATGGATTATATTGGATTTATCTTGAGGAACATTTAAATCGAACCATAGTGGAATTGAAACGTCGTACTCTCCGAACTGCTCCTTGCAGCTCTCGCAATTTAAATCGAACCATAGTGGAATTGAAACGTGTTTGCAAAGTGTTTTAAACCTTCTGCGGGGTCGATTTAAATCGAACCATAGTGGAATTGAAACAATTTTAAGTAATTTTATTTATTACGTTAGCAAAATATTTAAATCGAACCATAGTGGAATTGAAACACAAAAAAAGTATGTATCTTTATCATCACCACAAATATTTAAATCGAACCATAGTGGAATTGAAACGTTATGAAAGTAAGTTGACTATAAAAGAGATTCTTCATTTAAATCGAACCATAGTGGAATTGAAACTTGTACAAGAATAATCTTCCTAGCCAGTGTTGATCGATTTAAATCGAACCATAGTGGAATTGAAACACAGGTCTTTTCTACATTAAAGAAGATGACGGGAGTATTTAAATCGAACCATAGTGGAATTGAAACGTATAATACGGACTGATTAGGATGTTCGTAGTCGTATTTAAATCGAACCATAGTGGAATTGAAACGTTGAATGCACCATCTCATGGAACAACGTACTGTAAATTTAAATCGAACCATAGTGGAATTGAAACGATACAAGGCAAAAATGGAGTTTTTGTATCATTCCCATTTAAATCGAACCATAGTGGAATTGAAACCAAGTATGTGTTTTGAGGCAGTAAAGTAAATTGCATGATTTAAATCGAACCATAGTGGAATTGAAACCCTGTTTATTTTTTTATTAATTTTCCTTGACATTCAAATTTAAATCGAACCATAGTGGAATTGAAACTTTAGCAATAAAAGGATGTAAAGTTGGCTTTTATCGGATTTAAATCGAACCATAGTGGAATTGAAACATTTTTTAGTTCTTCTTTTGTTTTTATAGGTTTTATGATTTAAATCGAACCATAGTGGAATTGAAACAGGTGGATCAAAAGCATGTGATAACTCATATTTTTCATTTAAATCGAACCATAGTGGAATTGAAACTCTCTCACAAGGATTGCATAAGCATCTTCTTCGGACTATTTAAATCGAACCATAGTGGAATTGAAACTATAGGTAGACTAAAAGTTTCTAATACAACCTTACAAATTTAAATCGAACCATAGTGGAATTGAAACTAATTGGACTGCCAAACAATATTGATACAAATACATATTTAAATCGAACCATAGTGGAATTGAAACGATACTGAAGGAAATAATAATGTAATTGATGTAGATATTTAAATCGAACCATAGTGGAATTGAAACGTCAGGCCGCTGCTTATCTTGTGGTTCCCGTAGTAAATTTAAATCGAACCATAGTGGAATTGAAACTTTGGCTTAGGCATACTATTATCACTCCTTGTTTATGGATTTAAATCGAACCATAGTGGAATTGAAACGCCATAATGTATTTCACAAATTCACCTTTTTGAAACATTTAAATCGAACCATAGTGGAATTGAAACTTAAAATTTTTTAGAAAATAAAAAAGGCTTTTTGTAAATTTAAATCGAACCATAGTGGAATTGAAACTTGGAACTTGCAGCAACAAATGTGGACGCAAATGAAATTTAAATCGAACCATAGTGGAATTGAAACCTCCCTTTATGTTCTATCAAATACATAATCCTCGTTTATTTAAATCGAACCATAGTGGAATTGAAACACAAAACGATTCAGAGAGTTAGTATTGCAAGGTAAGGATTTAAATCGAACCATAGTGGAATTGAAACTTAAGTCTTATTAAAAAACATTTAACTAAAGACGAAATTTAAATCGAACCATAGTGGAATTGAAACAGACCAAACGTATGTATAGTCCTGACAGACGGTTATATTTAAATCGAACCATAGTGGAATTGAAACGTACAAAGTGTTGAAAAAGCATGAATATGGTTCTTTATTTAAATCGAACCATAGTGGAATTGAAACGAACTTTACGTAAACGTGATGGACTTTACCGCTACAATTTAAATCGAACCATAGTGGAATTGAAACTGCTCAGTTTCATATTCTTTGTTAAATATATATTCTTATTTAAATCGAACCATAGTGGAATTGAAACATAAATTTTTGAGCTTCACTAGCGGTTAGTTCTGATGATTTAAATCGAACCATAGTGGAATTGAAACTGTGCATCACCTTCTCTGTCAATGATCCCTTTAAGCATTTAAATCGAACCATAGTGGAATTGAAACGCACTGCAGAGAAAAGAACACGAAATACGTCCGCAAATTTAAATCGAACCATAGTGGAATTGAAACATGATATCGGCGACGAACTCGCGGAACGGCTGGCGCATTTAAATCGAACCATAGTGGAATTGAAACTAAGTATCTCAGCTATCCAGTCTGTTTCTGTCAATGTATTTAAATCGAACCATAGTGGAATTGAAACTGTGTTAGGAGTTGTCAACTCATTATCAGCAATTTTATTTAAATCGAACCATAGTGGAATTGAAACCATTTTGTTGAACCAATAGCAACAAATACAAAAATAATTTAAATCGAACCATAGTGGAATTGAAACAGACCAAACGTATGTATAGTCCTGACAGACGGTTATATTTAAATCGAACCATAGTGGAATTGAAACGTACAAAGTGTTGAAAAAGCATGAATATGGTTCTTTATTTAAATCGAACCATAGTGGAATTGAAACCCACATATGACAGGAAATCCTAATTCTGAATATTGAATTTAAATCGAACCATAGTGGAATTGAAACTCAATGTTCATTGCAGCTTCAAGTTTACTGCCCATCAATTTAAATCGAACCATAGTGGAATTGAAACGGGCACATAACAAGTGCGTTATAAGGCTTGCCATCAGATTTAAATCGAACCATAGTGGAATTGAAACTTATTAGACAGATGGACAGACTGGCTTATAAAACAGCATTTAAATCGAACCATAGTGGAATTGAAACCTAATTTATTTAATACTAATTGATTAAAGTCTATAGATTTAAATCGAACCATAGTGGAATTGAAACTCAACAGGAGCAGTCATAAGCAGCTTTTCAAGTCCAATTTAAATCGAACCATAGTGGAATTGAAACCTTTATAAGTTACAGGCCGGTAAACAAAGCTATAGCATTTAAATCGAACCATAGTGGAATTGAAACACAAAGAGTGCTATCAGTACACGGTTTATAACAATTAATTTAAATCGAACCATAGTGGAATTGAAACGCAGAGGATTCAATATTGGCATTGATTGATGGTGAATATTTAAATCGAACCATAGTGGAATTGAAACTCGTTATTTAATTGTTCTGCTTGTTTTATTTTTTCTGATTTAAATCGAACCATAGTGGAATTGAAACGAACTTTACGTAAACGTGATGGACTTTACCGCTACAATTTAAATCGAACCATAGTGGAATTGAAACTTTTTATGCGGTGCAATCAAGACTAAAAAAATGAAAATTTAAATCGAACCATAGTGGAATTGAAACCCGATTCCGGGTGGTGATATTCATTTTGCAAGTTTAGATTTAAATCGAACCATAGTGGAATTGAAACAAAATTCATTAACTTCTTTAGTAGAATATGGTCCCCATTTAAATCGAACCATAGTGGAATTGAAACTAGTTATATATCAATTCCAGTGACCTTTTTGAATATTATTTAAATCGAACCATAGTGGAATTGAAACACAAAGAGTGCTATCAGTACACGGTTTATAACAATTAATTTAAATCGAACCATAGTGGAATTGAAACGCAGAGGATTCAATATTGGCATTGATTGATGGTGAATATTTAAATCGAACCATAGTGGAATTGAAACTCGTTATTTAATTGTTCTGCTTGTTTTATTTTTTCTGATTTAAATCGAACCATAGTGGAATTGAAACGAACTTTACGTAAACGTGATGGACTTTACCGCTACAATTTAAATCGAACCATAGTGGAATTGAAACTGCTCAGTTTCATATTCTTTGTTAAATATATATTCTTATTTAAATCGAACCATAGTGGAATTGAAACATAAATTTTTGAGCTTCACTAGCGGTTAGTTCTGATGATTTAAATCGAACCATAGTGGAATTGAAACTGTGCATCACCTTCTCTGTCAATGATCCCTTTAAGCATTTAAATCGAACCATAGTGGAATTGAAACGCACTGCAGAGAAAAGAACACGAAATACGTCCGCAAATTTAAATCGAACCATAGTGGAATTGAAACATGATATCGGCGACGAACTCGCGGAACGGCTGGCGCATTTAAATCGAACCATAGTGGAATTGAAACGTATCTAGCCCCTTGGATACATACTACAACATATAAATTTAAATCGAACCATAGTGGAATTGAAACCAGTACGTTCAAGGGCTTGACCTAACTCTGCTGTAGAATTTAAATCGAACCATAGTGGAATTGAAACTGATGACCTTGTAATCGCACTTGCATTGGCAGTACAATTTAAATCGAACCATAGTGGAATTGAAACTGATTCCGTCAATGTCAACACTGGCTGCCAGCCCAAATTTAAATCGAACCATAGTGGAATTGAAACCGTGTCAAGCACATAATCCTTCTTTGCCTTGTTTTGAATTTAAATCGAACCATAGTGGAATTGAAACTTTTCTCGTATTTGTTCATGCTGCTCATTAGCCTTTATTTAAATCGAACCATAGTGGAATTGAAACAGACTTTCTTACCCTGTACAGATTGTCATTGGCTGGCATTTAAATCGAACCATAGTGGAATTGAAACAAAGTAGATATTCTTGATGTTTCTGTCTGTACTTGTATTTAAATCGAACCATAGTGGAATTGAAACGTTGTCGTAAGATCTAATATTCCAGTGACATTTGCAATTTAAATCGAACCATAGTGGAATTGAAACAAATTATCATTCAATGAAAACACAACATTAAGTTTTTATTTAAATCGAACCATAGTGGAATTGAAACTTTGAAAAAATACTATTGCTATTAGGTTGTTGTAATATTTAAATCGAACCATAGTGGAATTGAAACTGTATTTATTTCAATTATACCATTCGATAATCCAATAAATTTAAATCGAACCATAGTGGAATTGAAACCTTGTCATTATGTCTGAGGCTACTCATTTCTTTATAATTTAAATCGAACCATAGTGGAATTGAAACATATTAATAATTATTGTAGCTATTATAGGGTTATATGATTTAAATCGAACCATAGTGGAATTGAAACTTTCTTGCTAGTTCAATATCCACCTTTTATCATTGTGATTTAAATCGAACCATAGTGGAATTGAAACGTGACTTATGGACGGTAATTGCATAAGCCAACATTACATTTAAATCGAACCATAGTGGAATTGAAACCAGTGAGAACGGAACGGAATCTTTAACGAAAGGAATTTAAAATTTAAATCGAACCATAGTGGAATTGAAACGTGGAAATATATTTGGTATTTATATGCAAAAAGTAAATTTAAATCGAACCATAGTGGAATTGAAACCCTTATTTTTATTAGGCATATCGGCTATGCCTGAAGATTTAAATCGAACCATAGTGGAATTGAAACTATTTTTTAGGAGGTTTTAAGATGAACATAAAATATATTTAAATCGAACCATAGTGGAATTGAAACTTGGCTGTAAGGTTAGAAGGCAGGAGGTAAAAAGGGATTTAAATAGAACCATAGTGGAATTGAAACGGCTATGGAACGACCAGCAGCAGGCAATAACATACAAATTTAAATCGAACCATAGTGGAATTGAAACAGTTCTATTCGTGCAAGCCTGGTGCGGTCTATTCCGATTTAAATCGAACCATAGTGGAATTGAAACTTTTTCACCCAGACAATCCCCGGCTTTTTCGGAAAATTTAAATCGAACCATAGTGGAATTGAAACCTGTCATCAACTGAATTATTAAGCTGTGTATTAATCATTTAAATCGAACCATAGTGGAATTGAAACTTTGAAATGGCGACAACAAATGTAGGCGGTGACGCATTTAAATCGAACCATAGTGGAATTGAAACGCTTTATCAGCCAGAGCAGTTATATTCACGAATCAAATTTAAATCGAACCATAGTGGAATTGAAACACCAAAATTCTTAACCAATAAATGATATAGACTATTATTTAAATCGAACCATAGTGGAATTGAAACTCATATGCTCATCACAGCTAATATTCATTTCCTGACGAATTTAAATCGAACCATAGTGGAATTGAAACAAATATGACTGAACACTGCTGTTGACTTCCTGGAACATTTAAATCGAACCATAGTGGAATTGAAACCTTTTGAATTGTTTGCAATTTGACACCTTGTGGCAAATTTAAATCGAACCATAGTGGAATTGAAACTTTCGAAATTATGTTAATCGTGCTGAATCTTGGGGAATTTAAATCGAACCATAGTGGAATTGAAACTTATCAAGACAAACTATTTATGGGGAATATTATGCTAATTTAAATCGAACCATAGTGGAATTGAAACTCTTTTTTTTTCTTTTTCAGCCTTTTTTTCTCTCTTATTTAAATCGAACCATAGTGGAATTGAAACCACCTGCCTTGTAACACACATAAAAAAAGAGCCCGTATTTAAATCGAACCATAGTGGAATTGAAACTAGCATGATTGTTCATGTCTACAGGTTCATCAAGCAATTTAAATCGAACCATAGTGGAATTGAAACAATTATAGGCTTATATGCTATATTCATTTTAATTTCATTTAAATCGAACCATAGTGGAATTGAAACGAAATAATACCATTTACAACATTTATAAGTAAATTAATTTAAATCGAACCATAGTGGAATTGAAACTTTCTAAAATTTATTATGTTTCCATCAACGGTATAATTTAAATCGAACCATAGTGGAATTGAAACTGGCCAAAAAGACAAACTACACAAAAAACGGCAATGAATTTAAATCGAACCATAGTGGAATTGAAACGTAGAATTCGTCGCCTTCTGCATTCGCTTGTTTTTCATTTAAATCGAACCATAGTGGAATTGAAACGCTGAATTGTTCCTGTCGGTCCCATACGTTGTTTTGATTTAAATCGAACCATAGTGGAATTGAAAGATAGAAATCCTTTCCTGTGTCTAAACCTCGAATACCATTTAAATCGAACCATAGTGGAATTGAAAGCTGGATTTAGCCTTTTTAGATTTTTAAAATGGTTACATTTAAATCGAACCATAGTGGAATTGAAAGTCTATCATGCCATTAGGCGGTACAATATCAGTAATCTATTTAAATCGAACCATAGTGGAATTGAAAGGCTTTAAAGCAGCTGCAGCAGGAATGGACGATTGGGGATTTAAATCGAACCATAGTGGAATTGAAACGTTAAAGACATCATAAATGTACCTGAAAAGGGCTTTATTTAAATCGAACCATAGTGGAATTGAAATGCTTTATCATATAAATCAAGTGATAATAAATCTTTTTAATGAATCCATAAATTAAGATAAAAAATCATCGATTTTAAGAAATATGATAAAATAAAAATATGAAAAAGGTATATTCACCAGAGTTTAAATCCAAAGTTTTACTGGAATTTTTGAAAGAAGAAAAAGACCTTATCTCAAATCGCATCAGAAATGAGGTTAATCCATCTCTTTTAAGTAAATGGTAAAGAATAGCCTTAAAAAATCTCCCTCGATTATTCGAGAGAAATGACAATAAATTAAAAAAAGAGAAAAGTTCAACAGAAGGAAAGAGGATGAAAGAAATAAGACGAATAACAACAAAATTGGAGTAGCTCAAAAAAAATCTGGAATCATTTCTCATGCGTGAGGAGCGATTGCTTTACTGAAACCAGACAATAAAAAGATTTCAATTGCTGAACAGGTAAATTTATTAAACCTTAATCTGTACAAGTATTTACTACAAACTATTAACGCAATCCGAAGAAGACATAGTAATAAAGGGCCGAATTGATGAGATCTACACACAATGTACTTTTATATGGTTATAAGCGTATTACAGCCCAGACCCAGCTAAGATGGGAAGGAATTAAGGTTAACTACAAGTGTATACAAATAGAGTTACCATTCGTATTAGAAGCTGCTGAATGAGCATTACGAATAATGATAAAGAGATACTAGTACTTCAGGCTCAAAAAAAAGCAAAATGAGTGCGCATATGGTAGAAATACTCTGGAAAAAGCAAATTAAAGATTCAATATTTAATTACCAATATATTATAATTTAGGAAGGAGGTAGTTTTCCTAAAAGCCGATAAAAATCTGTCTTGACAAAGGAGGTTATCTAGGCCGTTTATGGGGATCCAGCTAGAGGCACGCAAAATTTACTTGATATACAAAAGGAATTTGAAAAGTTATTTGATGATTCAATAAAAGTATAATACGCAATATAATATGTTGAACTTCTATCTATTTACTTTTTTAAAAAAATAGGGGCGGTCCTTTTGAAAATTATGACCGTCCGTTGTTTATTGTTATTTGATTAGACCTTTTGATTTTAGGAAATTATCAGCTACTGTTTTTGGATCTTCACCTAGTTTGTCAACTTTGTAGTTTAATTTTCTCATTGTTTCATCATCTATCTGCCCAGCAAGCTTATTTAATACGCTTTCCAATCCTGGATGTTTTTTTAGTGTATCATTTCTTACGAGCGGTGCAGCATAGTATGGTGGGAAGAAGTTCTTGTCATCTTTAAGAACTATTAAAGTAAAGGCTTCAAGCATCCCATCTATTGAAAAAGCGTCAATTACATCGACATCTCCCTTTTGTATAGCGGGGTATCTTAAACCTGAATCCATGCTTTTTACAGATTTAAAATTGATATTGTAAGCTTTCTGCAATCCCGGATATCCGTCAGGTCTTTCTGTAAATTCCATTGTGCTTCCCAATACTAAGTTATCTGAGATTTTTGTAAGATCTGTGATAGACTTAGGGTGGTATTTTTCTTCTACAGAAGGTGATACCGCAAGTGTGTATGTGTTGTTGAAACCTATTGGTTCTAGCCAGTCTAGATTGTATTTATCATTAAAGTCTTTCTTTATTTCATTGTATACTGTATCTGCGTTGTTTTGTGACGGCTTCTTTAAAATGTTAACAAGTCCTGTACCCGTATACTCTACGTACATGTCAATACCGCCAGATTTTAATGCATTAAAAGCTATGTCAGTACCGCCGAGGTTTAATTTTCTTACTACTTTTAAATCAGTATTTTTTTCAATTAATGTTGCAAGCATGTTAATCATATAAATAAAAAGAAGACTAATCATTGTACAAAAAATGTTTAGTCTTCATTGGAACATCTCCATCGCCTACGATTACGAGTATGTCGCCGAACTTTATCTCGGCATATGGCCCAGGTGATAATATGATCTTATCACCTCTTCGTATACCTATTATTGTGCCGCCAGTATTTTGCCAGAAGTTAAGCTCTGACAATGTTTTTCCTATAGCCTTTGTGTTGCTTTTTATTTCAATTTCAAAAGGATTGAATGGATTTATGTTTTTAAGACTCACTGTATAATCTATTATTCTATCAATTATAGATGACAAATCGTCATCTAATCTCTTCTTAATCTTTATTAGCTTTTCAAGCTTTTTTTGAAGCTGTTCTAATGATTCGGTTTCGTTGAACCTATCTACATATTTATAAGCCAAATCTCTTGATTTTATGATTATTCCACTCCCATGCAATACTGAAACAACACCCATATCCTTCAATACTGTAATAGCTCTTCTTATCGTCTCAGGCGATACATTGTATAGTGCAGCAAGTTCAGACCTGCCATAAAGCTTCTCGCCTTCTTTTATATCGCCATTTATTATTTTTCTTGCAATATCAAGTGATATCTGACGATATTTTGGCTTTTCAATTGTTGCCATAATAAAGCCTCCTGTTTAAAATTTGATTAAATTATATATTATAATGCATGTTTAGTCAATGAAGCATTGTAATGGCTCTAGCGTCCTAATTTTAGATAAACGACGAATAAAACAATAGAACTGACTCGATATTCCATACTTAACTTATGAATGTATTTGATGTATAATTTTTTATGAAACCATGGGAGGTAGTCATATGAACGGAAATAGTCATATATACGAAATATTTAAAAATAGAGAAAACTTCAAAGAGAGATTAGTAGTAGAAGGAATTGTTGTAGGTATATTCACAGGACTTATTGTATCTCTTTTTAGATTTATATTAGAAAAGGCTGGTACATTCATATTAATTTTATACAAATTTTTAGATAACAGGATTTACTTGATACCTATATGGCTTGTATTTTTAATCGCATTAGGTCTATTTGTAAATTATCTGCTGAAGTTAGAACCTATGATAAGCGGCAGCGGTATACCACAAGTGGAAGGAACAATCATAGGTTATTTTAAATTAAACTGGTTGAGAATATTAATACTTAAGTTTATAGGTACAATATTGATGATAAGTGCTGGATTATCATTAGGACGTGAAGGTCCTTGTGTCCAACTTGGCGCTTCTATAGGACAAGGTGTCAGCAGGTCATTTAAAAGGCTTCGTTTTGAGGAAAAGTATCTTATTACATGTGGTGCTGGCGCTGGATTAGCAGCAGCATTTAATGCACCATTAGCAGGTGTAATATTTTCACTTGAGGAACTTCACAAAAATTTCTCTCCGCTTGTTCTCGTATCGTCAATGGTGGCGTCACTTACTGCGACGTACATCACTGACACTTTTCTCGGACTTAAAACAGTATTTGGCATTACCAATTTGCCTATAGTTCCGTTTTCTCATTATGCATACCTTATGGTGCTGGGAGTGATAATTGGGCTTGGTGGCATTTTATTTAATAAAGCGCTTTTAGAGTCACAGGATATCTACAATAGATATGTAAAAATACCACAATTGAAGCTTATTATTCCGCTAGTTTTATCAGTTGTTATAGGATTATTCATACCGGCAGCACTTGGTGGTGGTGAAAGCCTTGTAAATAAGATTAGCAATGCAAATTTGGGCTTGAAATTTGTCTTGGTAATGCTTTTGGCAAAATTTTTATTCACGATGGTAAGCTATGGATCAGGAGTGCCAGGCGGCATATTCATGCCTCTTCTTGCGATTGGCGCTTTAATAGGCAATGTGTATGGAATAATAACAATAAACATTTTTAATATCGATCAATTATATTTAAAAGACTTTATTGTTTTGGCTATGGCGGGATATTTTGCTGCCGTTGTTAGAGCTCCTATTACAGGTAGTCTTTTAGTTACTGAAATGACGGGCTCATTTAGCCATTTGCTTGCACTAAGTACTGTATCAATAACATCATACATTGTATCAGGATTATTAAAAAACATGCCTATCTATGAATCACTGCTTAATAGGATAATAAAAAATATTAAAAAAGCAAATATAGATAATTATAATGATGCTAACAAAATCTTGTTTGAGATACCTGTTGCCGTTGGTTCTTTTATAGATGGGAAAAAGTTAAAAGATATAGAATGGCCGTATAACTGCCTTGTAGTGGGTATAAAAAGAGGAGGAATAGAAATTATTCCTAAAGGAAATACAAAGATCCTATCTGGAGATTATATTGTTTTGCTTGCTGATGAAGATGATGTAGTCGACATTAAAAACAATATTAGAAAGATGACTGAGATATGAGAAAAAATGCCAATAGATTTTTATTGAGGGTTGTAAGATCATTTAAAGCATTTTCCAGGTAGATTTTTAAGTAAATATCTGCAGACTTTTTCACTTGGCAGATTAAAGGACTTCATGATTGCATAAGACATGTTTTTTCTAAGATTATCCATATTGAGACATTGCTGCAACAGCATTAAGGGGAATATTGGGTATAATTAATTGATTTAAATTCGGGACAGACTTTTGACATCAATAGCAATGATTGAAATTCTGCCTGAAACTATCCAAATATCTGATAGATTTCATTTAATTTTTAAGAAATAAATTAATCTTAAGTCAGTCATAATAATACATAATATTTCATTTTTTGTAAGTATAAATAATCTTTATTAATGTTAATTGCTTTTCACCAAATTTACGGAAGAACCACTTTTAGCATAACATAAACAAGTATAAAGTATTATGATAGCAAGTACTCGATATTAAATAAAAAGGTTGCACTGAACTATGTGGGATATAAATATCATTATCTCAACGTCAACAAGTTCATCTATTACCGTTGTTTCCGATCTATGTGGAATATAAATTTTTAATTATACAAATTGTATATTTTATATTAAAGTTATAAAAAAGATAAAATATTGTAAAGGTTGGAACAATTATATGATATATCAACGAGCTGTGTATATTTTTAAATTTTCCGGAGAGAAGGATTTTATTGGGATAGCACATGACGTGCAAATGTACAGTGGGTTTTTCAGGCTTTATGCTACGGATAGGCCCCGTTCAATCGAGGGAAAGGTTATATCAGAAGATGAGGAGGGATTTGTATTTACGTCAAGTGGATATATGGAAGGGGAATGGCAACATATAAAGTCAAGAAAATTTGTTTGTCTTAAGACTTGCATGATAAAATTTCAACTAATAATGACAACAAATTTATTGATTACACACAAGGAAAATGATAAAATTAGGTTGTAAAAATAGATATGAAAATTAAGAATTTTGAAATAATACTATGTTTAGGGAAGTGTTAATTTGAGCGAAATAGATGAGAAATTACTTTTTGACAATAATGATGAGATTGAGGCAATAGCAAAAAAATTCAATTTAAAGCTTTTAATTTTGTTTGGCTCCTATGCAAAAGGCTTAAATCATGAAAACAGCGATATAGATCTGGCCTTTGAAAGCTATGAGGTATTATCATACGATGAAGAGATGAAATTGCTTTTAAATTTATCTTTATATTTTAGAACCGAAAAAGTGGATCTTGTCAATATTAAAAAGGCTGATCCATTGCTTTTGTATCAGATTGCAAAATATGGGAAGCCTC
This sequence comes from Thermoanaerobacterium sp. RBIITD, assembly GCF_900205865.1. Taxonomy (NCBI): domain Bacteria; kingdom Bacillati; phylum Bacillota; class Clostridia; order Thermoanaerobacterales; family Thermoanaerobacteraceae; genus Thermoanaerobacterium; species Thermoanaerobacterium sp. RBIITD. Next base: position 662,932 of record NZ_LT906662.1, on the reverse strand, counting down.
TTTACGGCTCATCAGAGAATTTTGTGGAATTTAAGTGTTATGCATCTTTCAGGTATGCCGATACTCAGTTTTTAAGAGAGCAAAGGAGACAGTATCTGAGAAAAGAAATAGATAAATTGTTGAGGGGTGAATAAAATGGGTGATACATTTCAAGTGATACAAGAAAAATTAGTTAGAATGTTAGAACATATAAATGAGTTAAAGCAGTTGTCTTCGTGTACATACGAGGAATATGTGCATGACATTAAACTGAAATATGCTATTGAAAGGTTATTGCAATTAATAGTAGATTTAGCTTTAGATATAAATAATATGATTCTTGCGTATTTAAAAAGACCGCCTGCTTCGGATTATTTCAATTCATTTATTGATTTGAGTGAAGCTGGAGTTCTGGATGTAGATTTTGCAGTTAAGATTGCTCCAGCTTCTGGTTTAAGAAATAGACTAGTACACCAGTATGAAAAAATTGATGATAAAATTGTGTACAACAGTGTCAAGATGGCAATAGAGGATTTTAGCAAATATGTGGATATAATAAGCAGGTACATAGGCGTATGAGAAGCCATGCTGATAATTGTTAGTTTCATTCTTTAACTCTTAAAGTAAATCTTTGACTTGCTTCTATGTTGAAAGATAAAAGGTTTTTTCCGTCAAATTTATTGAAAGGACTACATACGCTATAGCTAATAATCTCATACAATCCTGGTTTATCGGGAGCAGTCAATTCCATTTTCCCTATTCCTGTACTGCCTTTTGGAAGTTCCAGTAATAAATAAGGTTTATTATTTATTAAGGCTTGCTTGTATCCAATGGTTGTCAATAATAAAACTTGACTGTTTTCCTTCGCAGGAGGGGAAGAGACGTTATAGATTAATTTAAACTTTTGATTTGGTTTTACTGTGAAAACAACTGGAGGATTAGGCAAGATTTTCGTTTTAAGTATGCTATAATCATAGTCTTGGTTTAACGTATAATTATAACTGGATTTAATAAGATTTTTTGGTACTTCGAATTCTTTTGTGTTGTCAAAATTAATATTTTCCGAACTAAAAATAATATCTTGAATTGTTGCACTTCCATACCAGTCTATGGTTTGATTTAAGTCAGATGAGTGTAAATCCGGGGCAATACAAAAAGTTATAAGCAATTTGTGAGATCCAGACTTAGTCAAATTTTGAGGAAGATATAATGGCAGTTCAATTTCATAGCCATCATCTAAATTAAAAATATATTTTTGGTCAAATTTTCCATTTGAATTTATTTTAAATTTTATTTGTTCATAATCATAATAGACATTCATTATAAACTTTCTGTCTTTTCCATTATTGTTAAACATAACGGTAATTGGCTTGGTTAAATCAGAAATATATAATGTGTGATTTGCTTTGTAGCTATTAGGATCGTTTTTTATACCTGTATTAAAACTATTTTCATTATAAACATTTATTCCTATGCTACTAGGAAAATTTTTATATTTTGAATTATCCCATTTATGAATTCTATTAATATTTTTATTGAAACTGCTACAACCAGATAAAATAATAATTACGATAAAAAATAGAACTGTTAATCTTTTTTTCATCAAATTTATCATCCTCGTTTCTATTTAAATATAACAATTTTTTAAAATAAGATGTGGAAGAAAGTTCCCACATCTTAATATGAAGAAAATTATTTGTTTATTGTGATGGGGCAGAAATTGATGTTTCTCCTTCTATAAGAAAAGGCATGTCAGTGTGAGATTGAGGTGTTACTTCCACTCCACCACTGGGTACAGAGATTGATGTTTCTCCTGCCACAGAAATGACTTCATCTGTGGCATATGCCATACCTGTGCCAATTATTGCTATTAGCAATGTTATTAAGATTGCAGATATGGCTACCCATCTTTTCTTTTGCTTGTAAGGTGAGTTTTGTTCGCCCAAAATCTTATTTAACCTCCTTTCCAGCTGTTTCTGCTTATCACTGAATGCGGAAAACAGCTTGACATTTTGATTTGCCACATTCCAGAGCACATTTAGTATTAACTCACAATATCGCCTCCTTTCATAGCTGTCCATTGATTTTACAACACTTTCGTCACATGAGAGTTCACAATGATTTTCAATGTCATGCCTTGCAATATATGCCAAAGGGTTAAACCAATGGAGTAAATTAATGAGTAAAAATAAAATCTTTAGACATGGATCATGGCGCTTCCAGTGGGTAAGTTCATGAAGATAAATATGTTTCAATTCTTCTTTGGTAAATTCAATGTCAGGCAAAACGATGCGAGGCTGAAAAATGCCATACAGAAAGGGTGTAGTCATGCAGGAAGAGATGTATATTTTTATGTCTTTTGTTATTAACATTTCTTGCTTACATTTTGAAAGTACATTTAAAGTCTTAGTATCATTGGTCAAACGGCACATGCTTGAAATATGTTTGTATTGGCTATAATTCTGAACAATAGTTATAATTGTCGCTACCATTGTTCCTGCCATCAATATATATGGGATATAATCAAGGTAAAGCGATAATGCGTGTATTTCATGTCTTGATGTAGCGATACTATTGACAGTAGGATTTATAAACCAAGATAAGTATTGTGCAAAGCTCAAATTAAGCCATGATACCAACCTGTGATATGGTATTAGGAAAAACATGTACATAAATATGTAACTGTAATAATGCCAGGCTGAAGTAAGATATTTAAAAGTAAATAGACTTATAAATTTTAAAATCAAATATAATCCTCCAGCCACAACTGACATTATAAGCAGTTGATTATAGATTATTTTAATCATAAGTAACACCTACTTTTTAAAACGTTTCATTAGGCTTTCAATGTCTTCCAATGTTATATCGCCATTATCACATAATGAAGATATGAATCCTAATACAGAACCTTTATGGACATCTTTTATAAATTGCTTTATTTCAAAATTACGGTATTCCTGTTCAGTAATGCAAGGCTCATACTGGTTAGCCTTGCCTATTCTGGTTGCCTTAAGAATTTTTTTTCTAATTAAGCGAGTTAAAAAAGTAATCACTGTGTTCTGTTTCCATTCCGCTGCCTCAGGCAGATTTTTAATTATTTCAGAAGTTGTTACAGGATGCCCGGCAGCCCAAATATACTCCATTATCTTTTTTTCAGAATCTGACATTCTTTGCATCGTCTCAAGATACTCCTTTCGAATCTACACGATGTAGTTTAATTTCATTCTACAGCGTGTAGATTAATTTGTCAATATGTTTTTTATAAATATAAATTTCAGCTAATGTCGTAATTTGAGAAAGAACATAATAGATTCATATAATTTTGATAATATGCTACAATATGGTATAATTCTATTTAAAAATAATATTATACGAAAGAGGGTATTGCATTATGGAGAATGCTTTAATAAATAGGGATGAAGCATATGCTTTATTAAAGGAGTACAATAAAAGCGAAAGCCTGATAAACCATGCATTGGCTGTTGAAGCAGTTATGAGGCATTTTGCTGAGCTATTTGGTGAAGACAAGGAAAAATGGGGCATCATAGGGCTTCTTCACGATCTAGATTATGAGATGTATCCAAATGAGCACTGCAAAAAAGTAAGGGAAATTTTAGAAAGACATGGATGGCCTGATGATTATATTCATGCAATAGAAAGCCATGGTTGGAAGATCTGTACAGACGTAGAGCCAGTACATAAAATGGAAAAGGTTTTGTACACAATTGATGAATTGACTGGACTCATTACTGCGACAGCGCTTATGCGCCCCAGCAAAAGCATACTTGATTTGGAAGTAAAATCTGTAAAGAAAAAATGGAAGCAGAAAAGTTTTGCAGCAGGAGTAAATAGAGACGTTATAGCAGAAGGTGCAGAGTTATTGGGTATGGATTTAGATAAGGTAATCGAAGAAACTATTATAGGCATGAGAGATGTGGCAGATGAGATAGGCTTAAAGGGAAATATATAATGTGCTTAATTTTCTTGATTTAAATATTTTGAAAATTTTTGTTGATTAAATTATGCTAAAGTGGTAAAATATAGTTGATTGAAAATTAACAAGCATAGTCAAGGAGGGGTCCTATTGAAAAAGTTCATATCAATCTTTCTTGTAACGATGATGATTGCTGCTATTCCTGTAATAGGCTTGGCAGCGCAGCCCGGTTCCAACTACATGACAAGACAAGAATTTATAAATGATTTAATAAAAGGAGCCGGTATCAATTTAGGTGGAAAAGATCTTTCACAATACGTTGTTGACAACCGTATATTAGAAGGTGACGGAAAAGGAAATTTGATGCTTTCAGAACCTATTACGTATGAACAGATAGCGACGATATTAAGCAGATTTTATGGGCTGTCTATGATCGACGCACATCAGGTAGAAGGGTCTGAATACGTCTATGCCTTAGAAGAAGGTTTGATTCCTCAAGATGTTCTGCTGAATAGGAAGGTTACGGTGGATGAAGGGCAGCAGATATTGTCAAAGATATTCGACAGTTACAGCAAAGTCAAAGATATGATAGATGGCAGTAAGAATACTACAGTTAAAAGCGGCAGTTTAACTGGGAATATGAAAATTGCTGTTGGCTTTAACAATGGTGTGGCATCGCCATTTGACACAGTTTCTGCGCAGGTATACGCTGATTTCAATTTAGATCAGGGGATCCATGAAGTAATAGGCATGACTATTCCAAATGCAGGTTCGATGAACGTAGAAGAGTACATGATGGGCGACAAGGTTTATGTAAAATCACCGGATGGTCAGTGGAGTTATATAACAGTTCCCGGCATGTCTAACATCACGAACTTGGAGAAATTGCAGCAACAAAATAATCTCTTCAGCAAAGACGTACTTTATAGGTATGCAGGAACAAGCTATTTAAACGGCAAAACAGTAAATGTAGTATATGCATACACTAAAATTACAGATATGTCAAAAGTCGATGATTTGATAAAAGCTCTTGGGTTTGGAAATATCTTAAATGGTATGACCTACAGCGATTTAGTTGATGGAGTGTATGGAAAATGTGTCTATTATATAGACGCAAATACAAATCAGGTGAATCAGCTTGATATGATTTTAAAAATCACTTATAAGAAAGGAGCGAAGGTTGGAGGAGTCGAGATGCCGTTAAAATGGGAAATGGTAAGCGGCTCTATGGTTTACTCAAATGTTAATGAAAATGTCAATGTGGTGTTGCCTGACGATGCTAAAAACGCCAAAGAATTGACAGTTCCAGCACAAAATTAATTGTGTATGCTATAAAGACCCGGGAAACCGGGTTTTTATAGTATGTTTTCAAAATTGAGTTTTTCGTTTGACGGTATATGACTGTACAATTCTTTTAAAGTTTGCAATTCTGCCAGACTAAGGTCTTTATTCTTTGTGTCGATGAAGCTTTTAAGTTTTGATAAGCTCATGTCTATATCATCAATTTCCCTATGTTCGATTAAAATTGCCCATTTGCTATTTGTTTCATGCCAGATTTTTTCTAAATCATTTATATGCTTTTTAGCACTATTCCAATTATTATTAGATATATCTTTTTCAATATATGTCAATTTTTGATCTATATTTTTGGATGTCGTGTCGAGATATTTATATGATGATATATCTATCAAAACAATAAATACGACAATTATTACAATTAAAGGAATCACGTATTTCAACAGTTATCCCTCCTTCTTGTATACCGTTAAAACTTTATTAGGATCTATTGAAGCGAGTATTACATTATTAATATTATTAACATTCCACATTTTTAATTGATCATTAAGCCATTTCATATCAATATTTGCTTCATCCATATTTTTATTTATAATTTTGCCGTCTATTATTATAGGTAATGGAAGTCCTTCATATTGTGGAGTCAAGTTCAAATCATTTGGTGTTACGGGCCTTCTATCAACTTTTGGTATTACGCTGAGACATCCATTGGTTTCCAAAATAGCATATTCTACATCAGCTATATTCGGATAACCCATAACGCGTAGTTCCTCTAAAAGGTCGTTAATATTATATCTCTCTTTTTGTAGTTGCGATGTCAATATTTTGCCTTTATCTATTAAAACTGTAGGTTTTCCGCAAATCATTGCACGACCATGTAGACTTTTCATCGATATATATGATAAAAAAAGCTGTGATATAAGCAAAGTTAAAATCGGTATGATACCCGTCAAAAGAGGTATCCCCTTATTCTGCATTGGGACAGCCACCAAGTCTGCGATCATTATAGCTACGACTAATTCATATGGTTGCAGCTGTCCAATCTGCTGTTTTCCCATTATGCGCATAACAACTACAACCATAAAATAAAGGATTAATGTACGAAAAAAAATTATAAGCATAATTACATCCTTTCTTTTAATATGTCATAAATATATTTTGGGACTATAATTTTAAAATATACATAAGATATACATTGTTAAATATTCAAATTAAAATGTAAAATTTTCAGTGTTAACGTTTTATAGTCAATTATGATATAGTATGTAAATTTACAAACTGTTATAATATAGTATAGAAAATAAAACATAGGGGTTGAAATATATGTGTAAATTATTCGTAACGGATGCTGATGGGAGCCTTTTAGACAAAAACAATAAAATATCTGAAGCAAATATTAACGCTATAAATGAATTAAGGGCAAGGGGTATTATTTACACAATTGCCACGGGTAGGATGTTTTCATCAATATTACCATACGCAATGGAGCTTAAGGTGAATGCGCCTGTCATATGTTTCAATGGTGCCTTAATAAAGGATGTATACACAAAAAAAGTATATTTTTATAACCCTATACAGCCAGATGACGCTTTATATGCCATAAAGATATTAAAAGAAAATGGCTATCATGTGAATCTCTATATAGATGATAAATTAGTCGTAGAGGAGATTAATGATAGAGTTAACTGGTACCTTTCCTTTAATAAGGTTACAGTAGATGCAGTTGGTGATCTTGCTGAATACATCAAAAAAACTGGCAAGGGTACTGCAAAAATTTATGCTATAGGAGATATTAAAAACCCCGCACCCATAGAACCAGACGTTTATGATGAGTTGTGTAAAAAAGTATCAGTATCAACATCTGGCGGTGGGCATTTAGAAATAAATGCGAAGGGTGTAAGTAAAGGTAATGCATTAAAAACACTTGCTAATATGTATGATATAAAACGGGAGCTTGTTGCTGCTATTGGTGACAATCTAAATGACTTGTCAATGATAGAATATGCGGGATTTGGTATTGCAATGGAAAATGCACCAGAGCTTGTAAAAATAAAAGCAGATTTCGTTACAAAGTCAAATAATGATGATGGTATAGCATTTGCGATAAATAAGATATTCAAGAGAAGACAAATTATGGCTGTATAATAATAACATAAAATCACCATATGGCATATAATGTATTAGGTATTCCGTAGGCGAAATGCCGGGGGTGATTTTATGGAACAATTGCTAATAAAGCTTAGTGTACTTATGCTAATTGTAATAGGTGTGATATATATGGCTATATCCTTTATACCGATTTTAGTTTTAAAGGACTCAAACAAGAATGATGAGAACGATGAATAATCATTTCATCATTCTTTTTTTGTTGATTAATGAAAAACAATGTAAATTTTTGCGGAAACCTATTGACAAATTTACATTAAAAAAGTAAAATATCCATAAGGCGAAAACGATAACTTAGGAGTGATTAATAATGAATTCTACAATAAAAGATGTCGCAAGAGAAGCGAAGGTTTCTATTGCTACAGTATCAAGGGTTTTAAATAATAGCGCCGTAGTTACAGATGAAACGAAACAAAGGGTGTTGGATGCCATAAAAAAGACAGGCTATAAACCAAATGCCCTTGCAAGAAGCTTAAAAATTCAAAAGACTCATACGATAGGGCTTGTAATACCGGATATATCAAGCCCATTTTATCCGGAAGTTGTAAGGGGAATAGAGGATATTGCCAGCATGTACTCATACAATATATTCCTTTGCAATACAGATCAAAAAGAAGAAAAGGAAATGAATTATATTGAGATATTGAGAGAAAAGCAGGTTGATGGAATTATATATATGGGAGATATTATAAGGGAATCCGTAAAAGAACAGCTTCATGATGTAGGTATACCAATAGTATTAGCTGGTACTGAAGACGAAAAATTAGAATTTCCTAATGTAAATATCGATAACAAAAAAGCCTCATATGATGCTGTTAAATATTTGATATCATTAGGACGCAAGAAGATAGGAATGATTTCAGGACCATCTGATGATCCCATCGGTGGCGCTCAAAGAATAGAGGGATATAAAGAGGCACTTGCCGATAGCAAAATTAGGTTTAAACCATCACTAGTAGTTGAAGGAAGTTTCAAAGCAAGGCAGGCATACTTAGCGATGCTGAAGCTATTAGAAAATAACGTTGACGCTGTTTTTGCTGCATCCGATGAGATGGCTGCCGCTGCGATAAATGCGATATTTGACTCAGGATTTAATGTGCCTGACGATATACATGTTGTTGGTTTTGACAATACGTATCTCTCATACATGTTTAGACCGACAATAACAACGATTCAAAGACCTGCGTATGATATAGGTGCAGTAAGCATGAGACTCATGACAAAGCTACTTGCCAAGGAACCAATTGATGAGATGCATGTGATACTCTCACACCAACTTATTGTAAGAGAATCAACAGGGTATGGGGAAGAAGAAAAATAGCCGGCAGGCTATTTTTTTTCGTATACTGTTTTACCACCGACTATTGTCTTTTTAATATCTATATTTTCGTCAAAGATTATTATATCTGCATCGTAGCCTTCCTTAAGGAGACCTTTTCTATCTTGAATACCGATGACTTTTGCACTATTGAATGAAGCAAGAATGACAGCATCATACAAGGATAGATCGGTATTATCAACAATATTCTTTACTGCTCTATCAAGCGTAAGTGTACTGCCAGCAAGCACACCATTTTTAAGCCTAGCAGCGCCATCTTTGACATATACATCTTGGCCGCCGAGCTCATATTTACCATCAGAAAGGCTTGCAGCCATCATAGCATCTGTTACAAGGTTTATATTATCTATGCCCTTTTGTTTTATAAGGGTTCTTATGGCAGGGAAAACCGAATGTATTCCATCTGCAATTACCTCTGCACTTATGTCAAGGTCGAATACAGCACCAAGTGTTCCGACTTCCCTGTGATGAAATCCTTTCATCGCATTAAATACATGTGTAGCATGTGTGATACCTGCTTTAACACCAGCAACAACTTCATCGTAGGTAGAATCTGTATGCCCGGCGGAGGCAACAATACCTTTATCTTTTAGATAACTTATGAGGTCAAGTGCACCATCCATCTCTGGTGCTATTGTTACAAGCTTTACTATATCTACAAAATCTCCACACAAATTAAGAAAATTATCAATTGTAGGCTTCAAGATGTATTTTTCATCTTGTGCACCCTTTTGATGTGGATTTATGAAGGGACCTTCCATATGAAGTCCTATTATCTCGGCACCTTCAACATTGCTTTTATTATGATATACATTTTTGATAGCCTTTTTAATCTTCGTAATATCTTCCGTCATTGTAGTTGGTAAGTATGAAGTCGTGCCGTGTTTTGCTATTGTTTTTGATATGGCGTTTAAGGATTCAAAATTACCATCCATCGTATCATAGCCTGCTGAACCATGTATATGAATATCAATAAATCCTGGTGAAACATAGTTTCCATTTGCATCAATTATATCGTGAGCGTTAAATTCATTTCCGATTGCTGCAATTTTACCATCTTCTATAAGTATATTCTTATTATTTACAACTGAATTATTTAATAAAAGTTTTCCATTTATAATCAATCTTCTCATAATTTCACCCCATATAATTGTAAGACTTTTTTGGCATAAAATCAATTTATAACGTTGTCAAATATATATACAAGAATGCATAAAATATGATATACTAAACTGAGGAGGTATTTAAAGTGGAGAATATATTGATTGTTGATGATGAAGAAATGCTTGTAAAAGGGTTGAAGCTATCGCTTATACAGGAAGGATACTCCGTAGATTTTGCATATGATGGAGAAGAAGGCCTGAAAAAAATTAGAAGTGGTAATTTCGATCTCGTTATACTTGATCTCATGCTTCCAAAAATGGATGGGCTTACAGTATGTAGGGAGGTTAGGACATTCTCAAATATACCTATAATAATGCTGACTGCAAAAGGCGAGGATGTTGATAAAATTGTTGGCATCGAGATGGGGGCAGACGATTATCTTGCAAAGCCTTTCAATACGAGGGAACTTATTGCAAGGATAAGGGCGTTATTTAGAAGAACATCATCACCTTTCATAAAAAAGCAAGATGAAATAAGGCTTGGCGACCTTACCATAAATATTCCTGATAGACTTGTATATAAAAATGGCAAAGAAGTAGAGCTTACAAACAAGGAATTTGATCTATTAGCATTGCTTGCATCAAATCCTGGTAAATTGTACTCTAAAGACAAACTCATGGATTTAATATGGGGATTCGATTTCTACGGTGATACCAATACGGTTAATGTTCACATAAGGAAACTCAGAGAGAAGATAGAGGATGATCCAGCGAATCCTAAGCACATTTTTACAAAGTGGGGTTCTGGCTACTACATGAAATAAGGTGATATATTGAGTTTAAGGTGGAAAATATTTTCCGTATATTTTGTTATTCTTATTGTTTCACTTGCATCAACAGGTATTTATCTTTTTAATAATATTTATGAAAGCTATTTAAACAATGAAAGGGTTACAAATTTAACACAGGCAAATATGATTGCAAATTTAGTCTCAAATTTCATAGGGGTTTCCTCATATTTAATAGAACCTACAATTGTTGATTATTCTAAGCAGATAAACTCAAGAGTTCTATTTACGGATGTAAATGGTAAAGTGGTTGTAGACTCTGCTGGTAATGGTGAATTAGAAGGAAAGGATATAAATAGTTATAGTGATGTTAGAGCTGCATTAAAAGGTTCTGGCTCAACAAGCATTCATTACATTTCAGGCTCTGGATGGACTATGTATGCTGCCGTACCTGTCACAGCAAAAAATGACATTGTTGGGAGTATACTTTTATCGACTTCAATTGACGACGTTATGGGCTTTTTAAATACAATAAAGATGCAAATGATATATACATTTACTGCAATTGGTTCTATTGTAAGTATATTAAGCCTTATAGTTGCGGATTTCATTACAAAACCTTTAAAAAGATTGACAGATGCAACGAAAGTTATATCTGAAGGAAAATTTGACTATAAAGTAAATATAAAGGGAAGTGATGAGATAGGCAAACTTGCCGAGTCCTTTAATGAAATGGGAACAAAGCTTATGAAGATAGATGATGAAAGAAAGAGATTCGTGTCAGATGCATCCCATGAATTAAAGACACCTTTAGCAGCTATAAAGGCCCTTGTAGAACCACTTATATCAAATGAAAATATTGATATATCTTTGTACAAAGAATTTCTGAGGGATATAAATGATGAAGTAGACAGGATGACGAGGCTTGTCAATGAACTTTTAGTTTTAGCCCGCATGGATAAAATTAATTCCATAAAAAACAAAACAGAAAATATTAGTGAGATAGCATATAATGTCATAGAAAACCTCGAAGCTATAGCAAAAAATAAGGGGGTATCTCTTGTATTCGATAGTGATGAAAAGATTTTTGCAGATGTTGATGCAGATAGGTTTTATAGGATGATTTACAATGTAGTAGAAAATGGTATTAAATATACTCCTGAAGGCGGTTCGGTTACGCTTAAATTAAGCTGTGACGACAAAAATGTATATATCAAAATAGCTGATACCGGCATTGGTATCAGTCAAGAAACATTGCCAAAAGTTTTTGAAAGATTTTCAAGGGGTGATACAGCAAGGTCTCAAAAGACTGGAGGATTTGGACTTGGACTTGCAATAGTAAAAGAGATAGTAGACCTTCATAAAGGTCATATAGATGTAAAAAGTACAGTTGGGAAAGGTACTGAATTTGACATAACAATTCCGGTTAAAAATATTTAGCCCGAATAATATTTATTCGGGTGTACATAAAAAATAGGGTATTAATAAAAATTTAAAGAAATTTTAAGGTTTTATTAATACAACTGTAATAATGGTGCTGTATCATATAATTAAGGAGGGGAATTAATGATGAAAAAAACGATACTTATTGTGATATTGATTGCGGTAATTACATTATCAGGATGTTTTACGAAGCCAAAAACAGAAAAAAATGCCCCCATAAGTCCAAAAGCTACAACACAAGAAGCAAAAGAAGTCTCACTGTACTTTTTGAATGATAAATTATCCGGGTTGAATATGGAGACAAGAGGCGTATCTAAAAATGCAGATTTATTAAAACAAGTTATATTAGAGTTAATAAAGGGACCTACCGATCAATACTCGAAACCTGTAATTCCGGATGGTACCAAGCTTATATCGGTACAGCTAAAGGATACTACGGCATATGTAAATTTGTCGAAGGATTATATATCTGGAGCGAATGTTAATGATAATGTAGCTAAATATATGGTGGCAGCACTTGTAAATACACTTACAGGTTTACCGGATGTTGATAGTGTCCAAATATTAGTAGAAGGCAATAAGGTGAATTCTATTTATGGATACAAAATCGGGTTAGATCCTTTAAAGAGAATGGTTTTAACTGGTGAAGTTTATATAAATAAAGATAGAGTTAAAAAATTACAGGAAAATGTCAACCTAGGGAAAGAATCATGGAGATTAGATCCTATTAAGGTCATGCAGCAAGAAGGTGGAATAGTAGGTTTTTCAAAGGATGATAATTTCTCACTTGAAACAAGAAAAGACGGTATAGCAATGATAAATGCAACACATGAAAATAAATCGTATCTTGTAACGCTTATTCAACCAGATGGGGATAAGGAGAATAATATCTGGACTATAAGTGATGTTAAGGCGAAGTTTACCAAGATACCAGAGGCAGATCCGACAAAAGGTGAAACATTTGTCTATGGAATCGTAAAAGCTATAAACTATGATACAAGGGTAGTAACTATTGAAAGGGAGTATCAGGATACACAAGACATGAATAATAAAGTTGGACCTGATATAAAAATATTACCTGACGCTATCATACATTTTCAGGCAAAAGTTGGATTTGATAGTCAAAGTGGATATAAATACTCAGAAAAAGACATAAGCTTTTCAGATATCAAAGTCGGTGATGAATTAGGAATGATTCTTACAAAAAATAAGGATGCAAGAGCCGTCATCGTATCAGATAAAAAGAGCATCACAACTGCGAATAATCAAGATGCCAATATCATAGTTGTATCACCGATGAAGAATAATAGTGTATCAAGTCCAATTAAAGTCGTAGGAAAGGCGAGGGTCTTTGAGGGCAGTGTAAGCATAAGATTGCTTGATGAGAAGGGAAACATTATAGCTCAAGCATCTGCCCAAGCAAGTGCAGGTGCACCATCTTGGGGAGATTTTGAGGCGGATATACAGTATAAACCACTATCAAATGAACAAGATGGAACACTTCAGGTCTTTTCAATAAGCGCAAAAGATGGATCTGTACAAAATCTAGTATCAATACCATTGCACCTTAAATAAAATAATAACTCTGGTTTTTGCCAGAGTTATTTGTTTATCATTGTTTTTAGGTATAATGCTCTTTGAAGGCTTAGCGCTATTATTTCAGCCATCTCAAATACAAAACCAAGCCTTGTATTATGTACCGGGACAATGTCATATACATCGATTATGCCTATAATAGATATGTCTCCAACAGGTGGCAACATCTTTCCGACGCCTTTACCCGGGTATATTGGAGATTTTTTTACTGAGATTTTGCCTATGCTATCCTTATCACCAAGACAAGCATCGACTGCAATAATATTGCTGTATGGATGCTTCTTTTTTATATATGTAACATTCTCTTTTAGATTTATTGCGTGAACGGGTCTTTTTAATGTGCCGTAAACATTTATTCCCCTTACGATTTTTGATAGCATATCACCTACAATAGGGCCTAGTGAATCACCTATGCACTTATCGGTTCCAATGCACAAAAATACAGAATCAAAACTTAAATATTCAGTTAAATATGTTGATAGTAAGTTTATTGCATTTTCGTCATCATATCTAATTCTCAATTCTTCCATTAAATCTGCCCCCCAATATTGTATTAAAATTTACTCCTTAAGCAATAATAAGATTGTCTGAAGGGAGTGATCGTGTGAAGAAAATAATTACATACAATTTCATCATGCTTGTAGTAACTGCTGTCAGTATTATATTTATGCTAAATCTCCAAGTTAAAGAACAACAAACAATACATGATGTAGTAAAACCACAAAATACTACATATACGCAAAATTCAAATGAAATTGGTTGGCAAAATCATTTACCACTAACTGTATTTAGCGGTATATACGACGAGACTCTAAACCAAGACATTAAAGATAAAAAAGTAGTCGAAAACAAAAAAAACGATATTCAAAAAGATGTGAATAAAGATGATAATAAAAAACAAAGTGACTACAGAGACTTCAAAGAGGAAATGCTTCAAAAGTTAATTCAACAAAGAGAGAGGAATTATGAAGAAAGCACAAATAAAAGCGAGACAAAAAGTGTAAATTTAAACAGAGTTGTTGTAACACCAGAGAAAATACTAAAAGTTCAAAGAGAAATGGACTTCGAGAAAAAGTCAAAAGCAATAGGACTGCTAGTTAAACTCGGTCCATCTGGATTGGGTGAAATAATGAAGATGTCACAGGATGGAGTAACACCTGCAGAAGGCTACAGGATGATGGACATCTTAAAAGAACATTTATCAGATGATGAGATAAAATTTTTGAAAGATATTGTCAGTGAGTATTTCCTTGATGAGGCAAACAAAAACCAATAAAAAAGCGCTTCACTTTCGAAGCGCTACGTTTTTTAAAGATGAATTATTTTATTTCCAATCCTTATCTTGAAAATAAATTTTTATTCTGATAGTAAACATCTTTGCCATTTACCATTATAGATATGTACCTGGCATCATTGTATATATCCATTTTGCCTCCGCCTACATTTGTACCATATGTTGTTATATACCTTATATTATCATTTAATGTCGTATAGAAAGAATTTTTGCTATTATATATTATCCATACATTTTTTCCTGTATTTTGCATAAATTTATTTAGAGTATTTTCAAACAATGTTGCTTCTCTTACATCTTTAAAACCATCGTCACCCCAAATAGGTCGCGGTAAAATCACAAATAGATTATCACATTTTACATTATTTAAAGTGCTTAAAAACCAATTCCATTGGTTCGGATCTGATGCAAGCAAACCTCCATTGTTATCATTCAAAGTTATAAAAGTAGAATTCTTAAAATCATAAACACCATAGGTACTTTCTGCTTTTATATACTTTATTTTTAATGAGTTTAAAACCTTGTCGTTGACATTTCCGGTAAAAACTATAAGCGGATAATCCTCATTGGCTGTTTCTGTAGCCTTTAGTGAAATTTGCAATCTCAAAAGTGTATCATAACTTGTATCACCGTAAACCATAAATTTAAATGAATTATCTGTGTTATTTATTGGTACATCCTTATTGCCTTTATCATTAGACAAAAAATCAATTGGCTTCGGCAGTATTGATGTATCAAATTGAGAGCCTTGACCTACTTTGACGGATAGATTTCCTATTTTACCATTAATATTTGCAGAAATTGCACCCATAACATCAGCATTAGAAGCTTTAAAAATGCCTTTATCGATATAACCTACATTATTGTACACAGTCCATTTTATATCGCTATCTTCAATAGATGCTCGATAACCATTCAAATCTTTTCCTGTAACATCGACTTTTGTAGTACTGCCTTTTTCAGCATTAATTGAATATGGATTAAATCTAATATCAGCTAAGGTCTCTAAGGCTTTTATTTTTAGTGTTCCCGTTGCATCCCCAATTTTAGCAGTTATGACGCCATCACCTGAACTTAATGGCATAAAGGTATTTCCATCAAATGTACCCATAATACCATTTATTGAGAAAGATACACTTTTTGGATCTACATTAACTGGGTTTAAATTATCATCATAACCCTTTATTTTAATAGTTCTATGTGTACCAACAAATATGTTTGTACTTGTAGCTTCAAGCTTTAATGCATAAAGGTTACCCTTTGCTGCTGTATTGAATACACCAACTCCATTAGCAACATTTCTTTCAAAGCCTTGCACATTATTTTGAAGCCTTGCTTTGCTATCACCAAGTTCCCTTATAGCCATTTGTGTCGAGCTACCGCCATCTAAGTTCATTGCTTCATATGCTCCGAGGTTCAACATAAGTTCCGCCAATTCTCTTTCTGTCATTCCCCTTGTATTGGCCTTATCAACTGTTGCGATTATGATATGTTTTTTGTCCTGTGTATAACCTATTGATGTTCTTGCATAATTTCCGTCTACATTGTCTGTAAAATTAGGTGCTACTGTGCCATTTGATACAAGAATTGTCCCTCCACTTATTGCCATTTTAAAATTATCAAATGGTGGGTTTGTAGATATATTTTTTATTACCATATCACCCGTCTTAAGATTTAGCAATGATTTACCTACATCACCTGATGCACCTATAACATAACCGCCATCAGGTATTGAAACTGATCCTTTTCCTTGTCTTACTTCCATGACTTTGCCATCATTGCCTATGACAACTTCTACTAGGTCTTTGAATGCATTGTTAGCACCAGGTGAGAAAGCATTCCAATCTTTTGTGAAGATTGCACAAGAAGTTTTATTGTTTAAAGCACCAATATTATTTAAAGCGCTGATGGGGATCACTGTTGCATCAGGTAATTTTATATTTAGTTCCTTACTCTTCCAGTAATCAATTGATGGAATATTATTTTTATCAATGGCAAAGGTTGCAAATTTTGAATCATAATATGGGATTGTCATTAGCTTCCCATCTTTAACAGAAGCACCAAGTATAAACCCTTGTTTTGTGTCAAAAAAATCGCCATTTACTGCAGCTATAGCTCCATTGCCATTTGCCATACCTTCAACATTCATTCTGTTTTTAAAACCTGAGGGATTAAAAATTGTCGACAGTGCTGTGTTTTTATCATTTAAGTCAATATTGAGGACATTTACATTGATGAAACCCTCTGTCGTAAAATATGTAATATTTTTTTGTGTTACACCTTTACTTAAAACATGTTCAATTTCTGATTTATTTATTATCGTGTAAGCATTTACCTTTACACTCGGCATAAATATAGATGATGTCATCAATATTGACGCTATTCCTATGTTTATTGCTATTTTAATTTTCAAATATATCCCTCCTAAAATACTTTAATATGATATTTTTATATATATCCTAAATTTATCTTTTTCATATTACGGTCATGTTAAAAAAAACATGATAATATAGTATTGCCACTCTAGTAAAACTTAATACTAAAGAAAAAACAGAGTATTATTGAAAAATATCAAAAAAGACGGAGATATTTGTTTTAAATCGCCGAAATAAGGCTATAATAAATGTTGTGTAAATGCTTATTTTCTACTATAATCAAATATGTCGCAAGACGCCGGGGTGTAGCGCAGTTGGTAGCGCACGTGCTTTGGGAGCATGGGGTCGGGGGTTCAAGTCCCTCCACCCCGACCATATTGTGGTCGTATAGCTCAGCTGGGAGAGCACCTGCCTTACAAGCAGGGGGTCATAGGTTCGAGCCCTATTGCGACCACCATTTATTTTATTTAAAATCTTAGGTTTTTGAATAATAACTTAATGGTGTATAATAATAAAATATGGAGGGATACCCAAGTGGCTAAAGGGGGCAGACTGTAAATCTGTTGGCTCGGCCTTCGATGGTTCGAATCCATCTCCCTCCACCATATTATAAGGAGACCGTTTAGGTCTTTTTTTATTGCAATTTTTATTTAGATCATTGTTTTAAATAAACCTGTGTGTATTTATATAGTCGAAAATAAATTATAAAAAATTTTAATAAACATATTGACATGGAAAATATATGATGTATAATAGAACTTGTAAAGGGAAAATAATTATTAATAGATAGATGGTATTTAATAGTGATACTTATCCCTTTTAAAATTACATATCATTATCAAATTTAGGTTAAATGAGTAAATAAAAAATATTAAAAGAGGTGTTACATATGTCATTGGTAGGCAAGAAGGCTCCAGATTTTAAATTAGACAGCACAAAGGGGCAGATATCCTTAAGTGATTATAAAGGTAAATGGGTTGTACTATTCTTTTATCCACTTGACTTCTCATCTGTATGTTCAACGGAAATACCAGAGTTTAATAAAAGAAAAGCTGATTTTGATAAGTTAAATGCAGAGATCTTAGGTATTAATACAGATAGTATATATTCACACAAAGCTTGGATCGATAGCCTTGGTGGCATTGATTACCCTTTAATTTCGGATTATAATAAGGAAGTTACAAAACAATACGGAATTTTAATGGAAGATGCTGGCATTGCGCTAAGAGCAGCATTTATTATCAACCCGGACGGTGTAGTTGATTATGAAGTTGTACATGAGCCAGTAATCGGTAGAAATGCCGATGAAATATTAAGAGTGCTAAATGCACTTCAAACAGGTCATGCTTGTCCTGTAGGTTGGAAACCTGGGGACAAGGTTTTAGACTAAAAAATTTAAGGAGGAGAAATTGAAATGAGAGAAATGACAAAAACCAATCTAAGTGCAGCGTATGCTGGTGAAAGCCAGGCACATATGAAGTATCAGATATTTGCAGATGTAGCAGAGAAGGAAGGCAAACCAAATATAGCAAAACTTTTTAGAGCTATATCATATGCAGAAAGAGTACATGCAACAAATCATTATAATACGCTTGGTGAAGTTGGAGATACAGTAGCAAACCTTGATAAAGCAATAGCTGGTGAGACATTTGAAGTAGAAGAAATGTATCCGGCATATAAAGCAGTAGCAGATTTACAGGAAGAAAAAGGCGCAAATAAGAGCTATAATCATGCATGGGAAGCAGAAAAATTACATGCACAAATGTACAAAGATGCAAAGGAAGCAGCTTTAAAGGGTGAAGATATAAAGATTTCAAAAGTATACATTTGTCCTGTTTGCGGTTATACTACGATTGACACAGTACCGGAGAAATGCCCGGTTTGTGGTGTACCAAGAGAAAGATTCATAGAATTCTAAAATAATACTATTCTAATCCCCGATACTAAAGAACCCCTAAATTAGTGCTTGAAGATTTTCAAGCACTTTTTTTTGTTATTTAAATAACAATGAAGGATATTTCGCTATAATGTCGAATTTATATTATAATATCGGTAAATTATCGATTCTAATTTGCGTAAAAAGAGGTGTAATTGTTGGAAGCTCGAGTATATACATTTATTGGTGGTATACATCCCAAATATAAAAAAGAATTATCAAGCTCAAATTTTATTGAAGAATATTTGCCAAAATCAAAGGTTATTATACCTTTGCAGCAGCATATAGGTGCGCCATGTACTCCATTAGTAAAAATTAATGACTATGTGAAAGTTGGACAAAAGCTAGGTGAAGCAAATGGTTTTGTGTCTGCACCAGTACATTCTAGTGTGTCTGGAAAGGTAGTTGCTATAGAAGATAGACCATCACCTGGAGGTAAATTAACAAAATCAATCGTAATTGAATCAGATGGTGAATTCATTTATGATGAAAGTGTTAAGCCAAAAGAGGATGTAAATAATTTAAAACCTGAAGAAATACGTGATATTGTTAGAGAAGCGGGAATAGTTGGTATGGGCGGTGCTACATTCCCCACAATGGTAAAGTTAAATCCGCCACCAGATAAAAAGATTGATACAGTTATCTTAAATGGTGCTGAATGTGAGCCGTATTTAACTGCTGATCATCGCCTGATGTTAGAACGTGCTGTGGATATTGTATACGGTATGAGAGTAATAATGAAAGCATTAGGTGTTTCGAAAGGCTATATCGGAATTGAAGATAATAAAGTTGATGCCATAAACGAGATGAATAAGGCTTGCAAAGAATATGATGGCATTGAAGTCGCTGTTTTAAAGACGAAGTATCCGCAAGGTTCTGAAAAGCACATAATAAAAGCGATAACAGGAAGAGAAGTACCATCAGGAAAATTACCGGCTGATGTTGGTGTTATAGTCGACAATGTTGGAACAGCTTGTGCTGTATCAGATGCTATAAAGCTTGGCAAACCACTTATTGAAAGAGTCGTAACTGTAACAGGTGAAGGTGTTGAAAATCCCAAAAATCTCCTTGTAAAGATTGGTACACCATTTAAGGAACTTATTGAATACTGTGGTGGTTTTAAAGGAAATCCTGGTAAAGTGATATCTGGTGGACCTATGATGGGAATCGCCCAGTATTCGCTTGACGTACCAGTAATCAAAGGTACATCAGGTATCCTTGTATTTCCTGAGGATATATTGACACTCAAAAATCCAAAACCTTGTATAAGGTGTGCAAAATGTGTTGATGCATGTCCTATGAATCTATTGCCATTATTTATCAGTGCATATGCACTTAAAGATGACTTTGAAAAATGTGAGGAGTACCATGCGGTTGATTGCATAGAATGCGGAAGCTGCTCATACGTATGTCCTTCAAAAAGACCACTTGTGGAGTCTATTAGACTTGCAAAGCGCGAGATTCTAAAAAGGCGCAAAAAGTAGAAATCAAAAGGAAAGGTCTTTCGTAAGATATGTCATAATAGGCGAAGCTCTTGAGTCAATGAATCTCAAACACTAGTAAAATACTTGTAAGATAATTATTATAATCATGAAAATACTATATTCGACTGGAGGTCAAAAGATGGAAAATAAACTTTATGTCACGTCATCACCACATTTTAGAACAGATGATGATGTGCAAAGGATAATGCTTGATGTTATCATAGCATTAATTCCTGCGTTAATTGCCGGAATAATTTTTTTCGGATTACGCGCATTATTTATAACACTGACATGTGTTGTATTTTCAGTTGCAACAGAGGCTATAATTCAAAAGCTGACACATAAAGAGATAACAATAAATGATTTTAGCGCAGTTGTTACAGGAATACTTTTGGCATTTAATCTTCCTGTTACTATACAATGGTGGATTGCAGCGATTGGATCAATTTTTGCAATTGCCATTGTAAAACAAATATTTGGCGGACTTGGGTACAATTTTATGAATCCTGCATTGGCTGCAAGGGCATTTTTGCTTGCATCGTGGCCTGTGCCTATGAGCCATTTTACAGTTGATGGTGTAGCAAGTGCAACACCTCTTGCTATTATGAAAGGCATAGAAGCATCAGGGAAATTGCCTTCACTGTGGAATATGTTTATTGGCGCAAAAGGCGGTACAATAGGTGAAGTATCTATTTTAGCCCTATTGATAGGTGCAGCATATCTTCTATACAGAAGAGTCATCACATTAAGGATACCATTAAGCTATATATTGACTGTTGCTGTATTGACGTGGGTACTCGGAAAGAATGGCGTATTTACCGGTAATCCTTTGTACCATATCATGGCTGGCGGATTAATTCTTGGCGCCTTCTTCATGGCGACAGATTACCCGACATCGCCGGTGACACCTAAGGGGCAGATTATCTTTGGCATTGGTTGTGGCATACTTACATCTGTTATTAGGCTATATGGTGGATATCCAGAAGGTGTGTCATATTCGATACTCCTTATGAATATAGCAACACCCCTCATCGATAAATTTACAGCACCAAAAGTTTTCGGGGAGGTAAAAGCAAATGGAAAATAAAAATGATATCTTGAAGACCGGAATAACCCTTTTATTGATTACAGGCATTGCTGCAATAGTACTTGGATTCTTTAACTATATAACAGAAAAGCCTATAGCAAAGCAGAAAGAAAATACAAATATGGAAGCAATGAAAGCAGTGCTTAAAGCTGATCAATATACGAAAATTGATTTAAGTAAATACAATTTTAAATTTGATACTTCTGGTGATCCTAAATTATCGCCAGATCCAAAGTTAATAGAAGAAATAAATGAAGGAAAATCCGGCGGCAATGTCTCAGGATATGTTATTAAAGTTGCACCGCAAGGATTTAGTGGACCTGTAGAAGAGATGATTGGTATAGATAAAGAGGGGAAAATTACAGGTATAACGATAGTAAATCAGTCAGAGACACCTGGACTCGGAGCAAAATCAATTGATCCAAATTGGAATAGACAATACAAAGATAAAAAAACAGATAAAGATTTGACAGTCGTAAAAACAGCTCCAAGTCAGGATAATCAGATACAGGCAATAACAGGTGCTACAATAACATCAAAGGCTGTAACAAAGGGTGTTAATACAGCTATTGAAGCATTTAAAGTTATTGCAGGATCGAATAGGTGAGGTGATTTTAATGGGTATATTTAATACATTTAAAAATGGTTTATGGAAAGAGAACCCTACTTTTGTACAGGTAGTCGGCATGTGTCCGACACTTGCAGTTACGACGGCTGCTATTAACGGCATAACGATGGGTATAGCAGCGACATTTGTGCTTTTCTTTTCAAATATATTGATATCTTCTTTGAGAAAAGTTACACCTGATAAAATTAGAATCCCTATTTTTATCGTTGTTATTGCTACATTTACAACAATAGTTGGCATGCTTATAAAGGCGTTTTCACCGGCCCTTGATAAGGCGCTTGGCATATACATTCCACTTATAGTTGTCAACTGTATTATTATGGCAAGAGCTGAAGCCTTTGCATATAAAAATACGATAGCCCATGCTGCTGCAGACGGCCTTGGAATGGGATTAGGTTTTACATTAGCCTTATTTATATTGGGTTCAATAAGAGAAATAATTGGAAATGGTTCTATACTTGGGGTATCATTATTTGGACCGCATTTCCAACCGGCATTAATATTTATAATGCCACCAGGTGCGTTTATTACACTTGGTCTTCTACTTGGATTTTTCAGGCTGATGGAAAGTATTCAAGAAAAGAGAAAAGAGAAGGCCTTAGCTGGAGGTGTAGCACATGCTGACAAAGCTTATACTTATTCTGATTAGTTCAATACTCGTGAATAACTTTGTACTTGTAAGGTTCCTTGGCGAATGCCCATTTCTTGGCGTCTCCAAAAAAGTTGAAACTGCGCTTGGAATGGGGATAGCTGTTACATTTGTTATGACTATAGCTTCTGCTATTGCGTATCTTGTTTATTATTTGATACTTGTTCCACTAGGTTTATCATATCTTGAAACGATAGCGTTTATATTAGTTATAGCGGCACTTGTACAATTTGTTGAGATGGTTATAAAAAAATCCAGCCCTGCACTATATCAGGCACTAGGCATATATTTACCACTTATAACGACAAACTGTGCGGTACTTGGTGTTGCATTATTAAATGTTCAGTCGAACTATAACTTCATTGAAACGGTTGTAAATGGATTTGGCTCTGCCGTCGGATTTACACTTGCAATTGTTTTATATGCTGGAATAAGAGAAAGGCTTGAGCTTGCTCCGATATCAAAGGTATTAGATGGGTTTCCTATTGCACTTATTGGTGCAGGACTTTTATCAATCGCTTTTCTCGGCTTCCAAGGATTAATATAGGGGGTGTAGGATGTGAGCGGAATATTACCATATTTGCTTTTACCATTTGTTAGCCTTGGAGGAATGGGACTAATTTTTGGGCTAGTACTTGCATATGCATCAAAGAAGTTTGAAGTAAAAGTCGATCCGAAAGAAGTAGAAGTGAGGAATGTTCTTCCAGGTGCAAACTGCGGTGCATGTGGATTTCCAGGTTGTGATGGATTTGCACATGCAGTAACATCTGGCAATGCACCTGCAAATGGGTGTAAAGTCGGTGGTGCACCTGTTGCCGAGAAAGTAAGTGCGATTCTTGGTATTGCTGCAGACATAGATGAAAAAAGACTTATTGCCTTTGTAAAGTGCAATGGCACAAGAAATAATGCAGTTGAAAAATATAGATACTTTGGTATAGATGATTGCCGTTCTGCGGTACTGTACCAGGAGGGTGCAAAAGGATGCCGGTACGGCTGCCTTGGACTTGGAACCTGCGAGAAATCATGCCCTTTTGATGCCATACATGTAAGCAAAGATGGTGTTGCTGTTGTCTATGAAGATAAATGTACAGCTTGCGGCATTTGTGTAGACGTATGCCCTAAAAATATCATCGAACTTGTAGATGCAGATAGCGAGGCAAGGGTAATATGTTCAAACACAGACAAAGGAAAAGATGTAAGACCAGTATGTTCTGTTGGATGTATAGGATGCAAAGCCTGTGAGAGAGCATGTGAATCAGATGCTATACATGTTACAAATAATCTTGCAAAGATCGATTATAACAAATGTATATCATGTATGGCCTGTGTAGAAAAATGTCCTGTTGATGCGATATATCCATTTAAGGCAAGCTTAGTATTAGACAAACTTAATGCAGTATAAAATTAGGATATTTAATGTATCAAATGTGTGAATATTGATTTTTAACCGGCTTGATATTGAATATCATCAATTTACTAATTTGAATTAATATCAACCATTCACATATGATATGTATTGATTATATATTTGACTTCTTTTGTATACTATGTTATTATATTTAAAGTTAAATAGCGAAGAACTCTTATCAAGAGAGGTGGAGGGAAGAGCCCTGTGAAGCCCGGCAACCTGTCAAATGACAAGGTGCTAATTCTCGCAGAAGTTTTCTTCTGAAAGATGAGGGTAAAAAATACCTCTTCTTTTGGAGAGGTTTTATTTTGCTCTGGGCTTATTAATTAAAAATATAGGCTTTCAATTATTAAAACCTAAAAACCATATAGAAATGTAAGTGTTCGTATTATTGAACCCTAAAAGAAAGGAATGAATGAGATGAGAAAGTTTTTTACTTCAGAATCTGTTACTGAAGGGCACCCAGATAAAATATGCGATCAGATATCAGATGCAATTGTTGACGAGATATTACAAAATGATCCATATGCGAGAATAGCCTGTGAAACAGCTGTAACAACGGGAATGGTTTTGGTCATGGGCGAAATAACTACAAAATGCTATATTGACATACCAAAAATAGTTAGAAAGGTTATTGAAGATATCGGATATACTCGTGCAAAGTATGGCTTTGATGCCGATACGTGTTCGGTACTTACATCCATTGATGAGCAATCACCGGATATAGCACTTGGCGTTGACAAAGCATTAGAAGCAAAAAAAGGCTTGTCACATGATGACATAGAAGAACAAGGTGCAGGTGACCAAGGTATGATGTTCGGTTATGCTTGCAATGAAACACCAGAGTTAATGCCGCTTCCTATTTCACTTGCACATAAACTTGCGAAAAAACTTTCAGAAGTAAGAAAAAATGGCACACTAGAATATTTAAGGCCAGATGGAAAAACACAAGTAACAATAGAATATGTCGATGACGTACCCAAAAGGGTCGATTCAATAGTTGTATCGACACAGCACTCACCAGATGTTGATCATGATAAAATAGAGAAGGATATCAAAGAATATGTCATAAAACCCGTTGTTTCACCTGAGATGATAGATGAAAATACAAAGATATTTGTAAATCCGACGGGAAGATTTGTAGTTGGCGGTCCGCAAGGTGACAGTGGACTCACAGGAAGGAAAATCATAGTTGACACATATGGTGGATATGCGAGACATGGCGGTGGAGCATTTTCAGGCAAAGACCCTACAAAGGTTGATAGATCAGCAACATACGCTGCAAGGTATGTAGCTAAAAATATAGTTGCTGCGGGACTTGCTGATAAATGTGAAGTACAATTAGCATATGCTATAGGTGTTGCTACACCACTAGAAGTAAATATAGATACATTTGGCACAGGCAAAATTCCCGATGAAGATATATCTGATATTGTAAAGAAAGTATTTGATTTAAGACCAGCTGCAATTATAAGGGACCTTGATTTAAGAAAGCCTATATATAGACAAGTTGCCGCATATGGCCATTTTGGAAGGACTGACCTCGACCTTACCTGGGAAAGAACTGATAAAGTAGATATCTTAAAAAAACTTGCCTTCAATAGATAAATTTTAAGCCCGGAAGTAATCTCCGGGCTTTCGGTTTTTTTTATATATTTATAACCGCATTTAATTTCGCTTCGCTAACTTTATTATATCACATTTTTTATGATAATAAAAGCATTATGTTTTAATAGTTCTAAAGATTTTTATTTTTGATTATTGTATACTTTTGTATTATGATCGATTTTAATTGTTGCATTATCATAACAAAAACTTGTACTAATTTTTCCGTTCTTATCAATAACTTTACAATATGTTGGAATACCTGCAGGTGAGCCTACAATACCCAATTTCATTTTTTTACCGGCTATTAATAATCCTCCTCTTACAATACTTGAAGGCTTATGAAATATTATTGAATATTTCGCAATAATTTTGCTTTGAAAAGAACCATTGCCGGTAGCATAAACACTTCCATTTGATAAAATTAGGGAGTTTTGAGCATAATTAAAGATTATGTTACCATATTTGCTATATGAATTTTTTAATAATAAAATAAAATTATCAAGCTCTTTGTAGAGCGTGTTTAGTTTTAAAAGTGCAGAATCAGGTACAAAATTACTTATGCTAAAAAATGTTATTTTTATTTTTTTGACAAACAGTGATATTTCTTTTTTTTCTTCGCTTTCTAATAAACCTATTATATTTTCAATTTCATCAATTTTTGATAAAACTTTAGAGCTATAATCAGATATTATTTTTATAAATAAAGCTCTTTTTTTAATATAATTAAAATCTTTTAAAGAGCCAAGACTTTTAATAATTTCTCCTAAATAACTCAAAATAGATTCAAATGCCGGTGATATTGTGGTATGTATCAATATATTTGAACCAGCAATTATCTTACTATTAATAGCGTTGCTTAAAATTTTAATATTGCCACTTGCCTTAATAGTGCAATGTAAGGCATTTCCATATATAATAATATCTCCTTCTGAAATTACTTTCATATTATCAAGAACGTCACCTTTTATTATAACATCGCCATCAAAATATATATTTCCTGTTTCAGTACTTACATTATTAGAAATAATCAATATCGGAATAACAGATATTTCACCATTTTTTAATATTGGTCGGCCAGAGGATACTGCTATAATTTTTGTACCATTATCTAAATAAGAAGTTCCTTTTCCAGAAGTAAAAGGAATATCTCTACCAGGTTTAGCTTTGATTATTTTTCCTGTTATTGTAATGCCATCAATACCAGGCAAAGGCGGCAATGTTTTTACAGCGAGTAAATCACCAATTTCTACGGTTGGAATGATAGTATGATCATATAGATTTATATCATTTTCTGTTAAAAATTCTGGGTTGCGGTAGGGATGGTTTTTAAAGTAATATTGTACTTTAGCATCTTTTCCGTTAATTGGTTTTTTGCCTTTGGCTACTATAGAAGTACCACCATAAGGAGAATTAATCAAATTATATATAGCCTTTTTGTCAATAAAATCAGGCATAATTTTTAACTCAATCAACTTATTATAGCACTTGTCAAAATCAATTTTTGGAACAGGTATTTCTTTAAAATCCAAAAACATATTAAGATTTAATACTTTACATTTTGGAACATCTTTTATATAAAAAGTTTTACCAGGGCTTTTTTTAATTATTAATTTTGCTTCTAATTCATCTTTTGATAACTCTACATCTATTTCTACAGAAGGTTGTATGTTATTATATATTAATTCTATTTTATCTTCTTCTTTAACTTTAAAAATTCCATTCATTTTTATGCTATTTTTGTAAATGTCGACATTTGGGTTATTGGCAATAATTTTTGCATAGTTACTGCAATTAACAGGATTTTTAACTGTAAGTTTTCCTGAAGATATTTCAATATACCCATCTTTTATATAATTTTGTTTTTCATTAATTATTTTTTTTAAAACTACTTTATATGTACCTTTTAGTTTAATAAATCCCAATAATTTTTTAGCAGGTGAAATGGTATAGATTTCGAAATCTTTTTTTGATCCAAATGAATCTATAGCAATTTGAGATGCTTCTTCTAAGCTGTTTGCCTTTATAATCATCGAAATCACCTGTTTTAATAAAATTTATATAATAAATATTCTGTTACTCTTTTTATTTAGAACAATATTTTCGAGAGTTGTTACTATAATTTGATTGTATTTTTTACCGGAGTTTTTTAAATCTTGTATTGCTTCATAGAAGTTTTTTAACTTTTTATTAGTATATGACCTCTCATTTGTCATAGCATCAAAAGAATCACAGACCGCAATAATTTGAGCACTGAAAGGAATATGCTTAATACCATATGGATACCCTGAACCATCTAACCTTTCATGATGATACAAAACTGCAGGTACTAAATAAATAAGGGGAGGAAGAGTTTTTAGTATATTAGCACCATAATCAGAATGTAATTTAATTAAGTCATATTCAGCATCTGTAAGTTTTTCTGGTTTTGTCAAAATAGTAATTGGTATCATTGTCTTTCCTATATCGTGCAGTAAACCACCCTTATAAATATAAAGTTGTTCACTTCTTTCTAATTGAATAATTTTAGATACCTTAAAGGATAATTTTGCAACTCTGATACTATGTAGATATGTTTCAATATGATAATTTTTTAAAGCATTTAAAAGATGTAATATAATTTTATTTTCTGTATAATGATTCATAACTCTTTTTTCCTCTTTTCGACACTGTTTTTATTAATATAACATAAATCGAGTTAATAGTCAAATTATGGCAGATATGTTACAAAATTTCAAAAAAAAAAAAAAAAAAAAAAAAAAAAAAAAAAAAAAAAAAAAAAAAAAAAAAAAAAAAAAAAAAAAAAAATTCAGAAAAGTGTTGTAAGGATTTAAAATATACCGAGATCTTGACTAAAACAAAATTTCCTTTATAATATAAATAGGAACTAATGTTCGTATAAAAGGAGAAATGAAAATGAGAGGCATTGAAATACCTGATATATATCTTGCAATTTTACCTGTTTATTTAGATGAATATGGAAATGGAACAGAGCTAATTAATATTGATGGCAAAACTACATATATAAAATGTAGGGTAAAAAGCTGTTTAAATAAGACATTAAAGAAATATGCAGTTGATATAAACGCAATAAGGGAAAAGTACGCAAAAAGCCTTGGAATAAGAAATGCCTTCCCAATTCCACTTGCACAGGATTTCACTTTAATACAATTAAAAGCAAGGATACCTAGAGTGGAGAAAGATACGGCATATGGATATGTATATTTTGAGAAAATAAGTAAAATCATCGAAAATGGTGCCTTTTGTACGATTTATATTGGTAATACAAGCATACAGATACTACAAAAAAAGGCATCGATAGAAAGACATATGAGAAATGCTTCTATGATGAAAACATTTTTTACTAATTTAAAGTCGTTAAATAATATTAATGATAAGGCGATGTATAATCTTCCTG
Organism: Thermoanaerobacterium sp. RBIITD; assembly: GCF_900205865.1. NCBI lineage: Bacteria > Bacillati > Bacillota > Clostridia > Thermoanaerobacterales > Thermoanaerobacteraceae > Thermoanaerobacterium > Thermoanaerobacterium sp. RBIITD. The sequence goes on along the minus strand of NZ_LT906662.1, from coordinate 633,404 downwards.
CAACAAAAGCGGATATCGCACTTATATACGAAGAATTAGTCAAGATAAAATTTAGAATCGAAAAGATGTGATTTATACTTCAAATAATGACTAAAATAATGTACAATATTAATTGATAGAAATCGAAAAACTGAGAAGCAGGAGATAAACATGGTTGAAATAGAAGGTACGGTTGAAGAAATAATATATAAGAATGATCAAAATGGATATGCAGTACTTGAAATAAATTCGAAAGAAGACTCCATTACTGTAGTTGGATATATGCCATATGTCGGTATCGGTGAGACTTTAAAAATTGAAGGCGAATGGACAACACACCCAGATTATGGTGAGCAGATTAAGGTTTCAAAATATGAAATGGTTGCACCCGCAACGCTTTATGGCATGGAAAGGTTTCTCTCATCAGGCCTTATAAGAGGCATAGGACCTGTTATGGCTAAAAAGATAGTTACAAAATTCGGTCTTGAATCACTTAATATAATAGAGACACATCCTGAAAGGCTTACAGAAATACCGGGTATAGGCGATGAAAGAGTCAAAATGATATCAGAATCCTATGAGAAGCAAAAGGGACTTCGTGAAGTAATGGTATTTTTGCAAGGCTATGGCATATCTACTACAAATGCCATAAAGATATATAAACAATACGGAGACGATTCAATAAACCTAATAAAGCAAAATCCGTATAGGCTATCTGATGAGATATTTGGCATCGGATTTCGTACTGCTGACAAGATTGCATCTAGTATGGGTGTCGATGCACATTCAGCATATAGGATATCTTCTGGTGCGAGATATGTTTTGATGCAATACGCCGCAAATGGCCATACATACGTACCTATGGATTTGCTTGCAAAAGAGACTGCAAGATTACTCGATGTAACTGAGGATGAAGTAAATGATTCCCTTGTATTATTAGTACAAAACGGAAAGGCTATGTTTGAAACATTTGAAGATGGATCACATGGCGTTTATTACATTCCATATTATACTGCAGAAACAAATACTGCCGATAAAATAATGAAGATGACATTGACAGATGTAAAACCAGGCGACATCGATATAAAAAAAGAAATATCGAAAATAGAAAACGAGATGGGAATAAGATTAGCTGAAAATCAAAAAATCGCAGTAGAAGAATCTATAAAGAATTCTATACTTATTATAACAGGTGGTCCTGGGACAGGGAAAACGACAATTATAAACTTTATCATAAAACTTTTTAAAAAGTTTGGTAAATCAGTAGCTTTGGCAGCTCCTACAGGAAGAGCTGCAAAAAGAATGAGTGAAGCTACAGGTTATGAAGCAAAAACAATACACCGATTACTTGAATATTCCTATTCGGATGAAGAAGGAAGAGGATTTGGCAAAGATGACAAAGATCCAATAACAGAAGATGTAATAATAATCGATGAAGCATCTATGATAGATATTCTCTTAATGAATGCTCTTTTAAAGGCTATTCCTTTAAGCTCGAGGCTAATACTTGTCGGAGATGTTGATCAATTGCCATCAGTAGGTGCCGGGAATGTATTGAGGGATATAATAGACAGTGGTTTAGTAAAAGTAATAAGGTTAAAGGAAATTTTTCGCCAGGGGAAAGAAAGCCTTATAGTTGTCAATGCCCACAAGATAAACAATGGAGAGTACCCTACATTCAATGATAAAGAAAATGATTTTTTCTTTATAAATGCAAATAGCCAAGAAGATATCTTAAAAATTATTCTGGACCTTAATAAAAGGAGACTTCCTGATGCATACGGTTTTGATCCCATGTCAGACATACAAGTATTAAGCCCTATGAGAAAGGGGCTTATAGGCGTTGTAAACCTCAATAACGAACTTCAAAAATGCCTTAACCCACCAAAAAAAGGATTAAATGAAAAACCTATGAAAGACTTTATATTTAGGGTTGGCGATAGAGTTATGCAAATAAAAAATAATTACAAGATGAAATGGGTAAAAGGTGATGAAAAAGGTGAAGGGGTTTTCAATGGGGACATGGGAGTTATAGAGTCTATCGACAATGATGCACAGGAACTAAACGTATATTTTGACGATGATAAATATGTAAAATACGATTTTTCTGATATAGATGAGCTAAATCTTTCATATTGTGTTACGGTTCATAAAAGCCAGGGAAGCGAATTTCCTGCCGTAATAATGCCTATGAGCTTTGGCCCACCAATGCTATTGACGAGAAATCTTTTGTATACAGCTGTAACAAGAGCCAAAAAATTAGTTGTAATTGTAGGACAAGAAAAATATTTAAAACATATGGTAGATAATAACCTAATATCAAAAAGATATTCGGGTCTTTTGCCAAAACTAAGAAAAGCATTAAGCTTTATGGTGGAAAATTGATATATTTGTCCTTCAGAGTGAAATGATGAATCACAAATAAATGATTTAAAATATTAAAAAATATGCCGATATAAATATTAAATAGACAGATCGGAAGGATGCATTATGATATTTCTCGATTTACTATTTCCACCAAAGATAAATTGCATACTTTGCGGCAAAATAATTAAAGATGGCAGTGTATGTGAAGACTGCGAGAATAAATTACCATTTATAACTGGTAATAGATGCATTGTATGCGGTAAGCCAATAGAATTAGGCGAGAAATGTCCTGATTGCAAAGAAAATGACCATATATTTAAACGAAATGTAAGCGTATTTGAATATGACGATATGATGAAGTCACTAATAGCAAGGTTTAAGTATTACAAAGAAAGACAGTTGTCTGAGTTTTTTGCAAAATACATGCATAAATATTTGCTTAATACGGATATAAAATTTGATGTCATAGTACCGGTACCACTCCATAAAACAAAACTTGACGAGAGAGGATACAATCAGGCAGAACTACTCGCAAGAGAACTATCATATAGGTTTGATATAATATTGTCAAAACCTATTAGGCGTATAAAAAACACTAGATCACAGACTGCTTTAAATAAAGAAGAAAGAGCCAAAAATTTAAAAGGAGCTTTTAAAGTTGTATATAGCGAAATGGTAAAAAATAAAACAATTCTTCTTATTGACGACATATTAACGACCGGATCTACTCTTGATGAATGTGCAAAAGTGCTCATTGAAAGTGGTGCTATATGTGTATATACAGCCACAATTGCTACGGGAAGAAATGTATGAGGTGGAAATATGAATTTAAGAAATTGTAAAAGATGTGGGAAATTATATACATACAATGGTATAGACATATGTCCTGAATGCTATAAAAAAGATGAGGAAGACTTCAAAAAGATTAGGGATTATATTGATGCGAATCCATCAGCAACAATGATAGAGGTATCACGTGCGACAGAAGTGACAATAAAAAAGATAATGGACTTTCTAAAAGAAGGAAGGCTTATATTAGGATCACAAAACATCAATATTATACTAAAATGCGAAAGATGTGGGAGACAGATATTATCTGGAAGGTATTGCGAAGACTGTTCGAGAGAAATTGAAAAAACACTTAGGAAGGGATTATTTAACAATATTAATACAGAAGGCAGCGACGATCAAGATAAGCTATATTTAAGAGATAGAATTAAAAATAATAGAAAGAGAATATAGTTAAAGAAATTTTATAAATAGTCGATATAATTTACGAAAGGTGTGAGAATATTGAAAATTTATAATTATAATATTAACAATATTTATGAATTATATAAAGACTCTAATAACGAGAGGCAGACTATAAGAAAATCGGAAAGCCTCGATAAAATAGAAATATCAAATGGAGCATCGAAGATAAAAAAGAGCTTTGAAGATTATGAAAAGACAAGGGAAACTAAAATACAAAACCTAAAAGAAATGATTGATAAAGGCACATATTATGTAAAATCAGAAGATGTCGCAAAAGCGATAATTAAAGGGGTAATATTAGATAAAAAGATATAAGGATGGTATGAATTATGCAGAATATCAATGACCTTATTGATGTATTGAATGGGGAAATGCTTTTATATAAAGATTTACTTGAAATATCAGTGAAAAAGACGGATATTATAGTTCAAGGAAAGATAGCAGAACTTGATAACATAACAAAAGTTGAAGGAAATATATTCATGAAACTTGCAAAGCTCGAAGAAGAAAGAGAAGAAATATTAAAGAAGTATGATGAAGGGGAAAAAATTACTGTAACAAAATTATGTAAATTATTGCCAAATGATGAAGGGGAAAATCTTAAAAATGTAAGTAAAAATTTATCAGAAATCTTAAAAAAACTTCAAGAACAAAATAGCCTTAATAAATCGTTATTACAACAATCACTCGAATATATTAATTATTCCATTGGGGTCATATCAAGTAATTTGGAGCAGGATAATGGGATTTACGGGGATAAAGGCGGCATTAAACATTATAACAGCTTAATCGATAAAAAAGCATAAAAATGTGAATATGTACATACATACTCTACTTTCATTCTAAACGAAAGAGAAGATTTTCAGACCCTATAGGAATTCCTAATAAAAGCATATTCACATAATTCATGCTGTGAAAGGAATGAGAAAATCGTGTCTACATTTCAAGGATTAGAAATTGCAAAAACTGGGCTTTTTGCAAGCCAGCAAGCACTGGATCTAACAGGACATAATATTTCAAATGCCAATACACCCGGTTATACAAGACAAGTTATTGATTTGTCTGCGATTGCTCCATCTTCAACATTCGGTATGTATGACCAATGGGGTAAAGCGATTGGACATGGTGTCAATGTCGATGGTTATAGACAGATTAGAAATCAGTACCTTGATATGCAGTATAGGAGAGAAAACAAGACACTCGGTGAATGGGAGACAAAGTCAGAGACGTTGTCAGCAATAGAATCTATATTTAATGAACCATCAGATAGCGGTATTAGAACCGTACTTGATGACTTTTTTAATTCTCTGCAGGAGCTTAGTAAAAACCCTGAGAGTTTGACTGTAAGAGCAGAAGTAAGGGAAAGAGGCATTGCTTTAACAGATACGCTTAATTCAGTTTATCAACATCTTGATGATAAAGAAAATGAACTTAATAATACAATTGTAAGTCGGGTAAGTGAAATCAATTCATATGCAGATAGAATATCAAAGCTTAATAATGAAATATACAGGTTTGAACTCACAGGACAGACGGCCAATGACTTAAGAGACCAGAGAAATTTACTGGTTGACCAACTTTCAAAAATTGTAAATATAACTACATATGAAGATTCAAATAAAAATTTCAGAATAGATATTGGTGGACAAGCACTTGTTGATGGAAACAATGCATACACAATGAGTGTAGATGAAAAAGGCGCAGTAAAATGGGACCTTGCAGGAACAGATGTCAATCCATCAAGTGGCATATTAAAAGGGCTTTTAGATATGCGTGACGGAGACGGAACAAATGGAATTAAGGGGATACCATACTATAAAGAGCAGTGGAATATGTTAGCATATAATATTGCTACAGTTTTTAATGCTGCGCATAAAGTAGGTTATGGACTCGATAACACAACAGGAGTAAATTTCTTCAATATTACAGGATCATATAATCCATCAGTAGAATATGCTCACGATATAAAAGTATCATCGGAGATACTTGCGGATAATGGATTGCAAAAAATAGCTGCTGCGGGTGATGCAGCATCATTACCAGGTGATAACTCAAATGCAATAAAACTTATCGCATTAAGAGACCAAGGTGTTGTGGGATTAAATGGCGCATCATTTGACGATTTTGCCCGTTCACTAATCTCAAATCTTGGCGTAGATGCACAACAGGCGAATATGATGAAACAAAACCAAGATGTAATGGTAAAACAGGTTGATTTAAATAGACAATCAGTATCAGGAGTATCCCTCGATGAAGAGATGACAAACATGATAAAGTACCAAAAATCCTATGCAGCATCTGCAAGAATGATTACAACAATGGATGAACTTCTCGATACATTGATAAATAGAATGGGTGTAGTGGGAAGGTAGGTGTAAAAAGTGCGCGTAACGAATAACATGCTTATTATGAACTTCATGAACGACTACAACAATAACCTTGAACGCATGCAAAAAGACCAGGACATGTTGGCATCAGGAAAAAGGATTAATAAACCATCAGATGACCCTGTCGCTGTCGCAAATAGCCTTAGGATAAGGACAGACATGTCAAGAAATGATGCATATACAAAAAACGTCGATGATGCAAAATCATGGCTTGATCTTACTGATTCATCACTTGGCCAGATAGGTGACTTATTGCAAAGAACGAGAGACCTTGCTGTACAAGGTTCTAATGGTACATTGACACAAACTGATATGCAGAATATAGCAGCAGAAATAGATCAACTGAAAAAGCAAATGATACAGGTGGGGAATACCCAGTACAACGGTAGATACATATTCGCAGGATTTAAGACAGATACACAGCCATTTAATGAAACATCAAATACATATAGCGGAGACAATGGAACAATAAAATTTGAAGTAGGTGCAGGCGGTAATAAAATGCAGATTAATGTAACTGGTGATAAAGTATTTGATGTATCAAGTGGCACATCACAGCTTTTAAATATGATGGATAATCTTAAAAATGCATTAAATAGTGGTGATCATCAAGCCGTGAGCAATACCATTGCTGATATTGATAAAGAGCTTGAAAATGTACTTTCAATAAGAGCAGATGCAGGTGCCAAATCAAATAGACTTGATTTGACCAAAAATAGGCTACAAAGCGACAATTATAACTTTACAACACTTCTTTCAAAAAATGAAGATGCAGATATGGCTCAAGTTATAACAAACCTAAAGATGGACGAAAATGTCTATAGAGCTTCTCTTGCAGCAGGTGCGAGAATAATTGAGCCTTCACTTATCGACTTCTTAAAATAGTGCTTTTCCATTGTCATTCAGAGCGAAAGCGATGAATCTCTGGCCCAAAAGGGATACTATTGTTAATCCTTAACCATAATGGAGGAAATCATGAACATATCAATACATCAAACATACGGCAGGATAGGTATCGATACTACTCCTGCCGAAATTAATATAAATAACAAAAATGCAGACCTTGATATAAAACAAGTACCAGCAAAAATGGAGATAGACCATAAGCTTCCACAAGTACACATTGACCAGTATCAGTGTTTCTATGAATCCGGTTTAAAAAGCATATTCGACTTAAACCACGATGAAGCAGGAAAAAGTGCTGAAATCGGTCTTGAGGCAATAGGCAAAATTGTAGATGATGGTGATGCATTGGCATCAATAGAAAACCATCAGGATGTTATTACAGAGCTCGCACAAGAAGCGGGAATCCAGGATACAAATTTCAATGTAGATCTTATGCCAAAATCAAGACCAAAAATTTGGTTTGATGGATATTTGAATATAAACTGGATTGAGGGCGGAGTAGAAATAAATGCAATACCGCATAAACCAGAAATCAAGGCTATACCCGGTAGTATCAACATATACATGATCCAGTATCCCTCAATAAAGATAGACTACGTCGGTAAGAACTTTAACCGATCAATATGATCCTCTTTTTCATTCAGAGCAAAAGCGAAGGATCTCAGATTCTTAAATAGTGACCATAGAATTTATCCTATAAAAGAAAGCGAGGCAACAAAATGCAAATATCCACAAAAAACTTTGGACAAGTCCAGTACAATTCCGAGGATATAATCCACTTTGATGATGGAATACCAGGTTTCGAGGGATTCAAAGACTTTATTCTGTTAAGCACCGATGAGGATACCCCATTCAAATGGCTGCAGTCCCTCGATGATGCAAATATAGCCTTTGTTATACTTGACCCAAAGGTAATAAAACCAGATTATGCCGTAAATCTTGATGAAGGTACAATAAAATCCCTTGAAATAGAAGACATAAATCATATCCTTACATATGTGATCGTTGTAATACCAGAAGAGATAAAAAAGATGACAGCAAACTTAAAAGCCCCTGTAATCATAAATGCCAAAAACAATAAAGCTGTGCAGCTTGTACTTGATGATGATAGATATATGATAAAACATCCTATACTGGAGGAACTGAAAAATGCTCATACTCACTCGTAAGATCGGTCAATCATTGATTATAGGGGATGACATTGAGATAAAAATATTAAGCATTGATAGTGAAAACATAAGCATAGGAATAACTGCACCAAAAAATCTTTCCATAGTAAGAAAAGAACTCTTAGAAGTTAGGGATGAAAACAAAAAAGCCATAAATATAAATAAAGTAACATTAAGGCAGATAGAAAATTTTATCAAAAAAGACTAAACTAATATAAAAACATATCGATATATATAGTGTAACAAATGATAAGCAGTTGGCCAGCTGTTGAGTATCTTAAACAAAAGATAAAATCATATGAGAAAAACCAAATCAAATCATTAATGGCAGGGATGCCGAATAAAAATTCAAGGAGGAAGGAAAAATGATAATAAACCACAACATAAGTGCTTTAAATGCATGGAGAGCACTTTCCATTAATAACACAAACACACAGAAATCTTTAGAGAAACTTTCATCAGGCTACAGAATCAATAGAGCTGGTGACGATGCAGCAGGTCTTGCTATATCAGAGAAAATGAGAGGCCAGATCAACGGTCTTAACATGGCACAAAGAAATGCACAAGACGGTATATCACTAATTCAGACAGCAGAAGGTGCATTAAATGAGACTTCATCAATACTACAAAGAATGAGAGAACTTGTTGTACAAGCTGGAAATAGTACTAATACTCCAGATGATTTAAAAAATATTCAATCTGAATTAGGACAGTTAGCGGCAGAAATTAATAGAATATCAGGCCAAACTCAATTTAATACTAAGAATTTATTAGATGGAACAATTAGTGGAACTTCGGCTTTAACATTCCAAATTGGTGCAAATGGAAATCAAACAGTTCAGTTATCAATTAGCAATATGTCATCTGCTTCTATTTTAACAGTAGGTGCATTATCAGTTAGTGTTGACAATACTGGCGCTATAAGTGGAACATTATTAGCGGTTTCATCTTGCTATGACACAGCTTCAATAGCAAGTGATTTAAGTGCTATTGATAATGCGATAAATGCAGTATCAGCACAAAGAGGTAGTCTTGGTGCACTTCAAAACAGACTTGAACACACTATAAACAACCTTGGCACAGCATCAGAAAACTTAACAGCTGCAGAGTCACGTATAAGAGATGTTGATATGGCTAAAGAGATGATGGAATTCACAAAAGACAACATACTGAATCAGGCAGCGACAGCAATGCTTGAGGAAATGGCTGCATAAGCCGTTTCGCACAGGCGTCCTGAAGAGTAATTTTCAGGATTACTACCGGGTGAATTGCTGGGAAACCCTTAGAGCCTCGCACCCTACAACGTAATCCGAAAGGATAAGCGTGATAGGTTGAAAAGTGTAAGGATATGGGCAATCAGCAGCCAAGCTCCTGTACTGAAAGGTTGGAGAAGGTTCAACGATCAGGACATACCACCTAAAGGCATAAAGCCCTTGGTGATGAAGTCCGTAGGGATTAACCCGAAGTGCCCGGCTCCTATCAAACGATAGATAGGATGAAGATATGATCTATTCGGTATCCGAAAGGGACCGGCCTGGAAGAGCTCAGGCAAATCAACAACCACAGACAGTTTTACAATTACTCAGATAACAATAAGGGAGGCTTTGCCTCCCTTAAATCTTATCTTTCTTTTTTAGATCTCTTATTTTCCATACGATACCCCAATATGATCTATTTAACTTATTAGCAATTTCTCTATCGGAGTAACCATTATTTTTCAAATCAATAATTTTACTTATATCATCATTTGTATATGATAAGAATTTTCTATTGTAAAAATTACTTAAATTTATTCTATTATCCTTTTTACATTCTTCAATAATTCTTTTATCAATATTCCATTTATAATCCATACAGGATATTTGACAAGCATATGGTTTTACAATATCTGTAAAATTAAAGACCTCTTCTCTTTTTCCAATTGTTAAAATATATTTTTTACCATCTGGATGCTCTTTTAAATTGAATTTAACATTAAAAGTTTTATAAATATGTTCTTGTAAAATAATATTTTCTTTTTCATAGAAGTTTAAGGTATATAATGTTATAATAGGATTAACAGTTATATTAGGCTTTTTATTTTTTGAAATTACTAGGCTACAATCATCCATATAAAAACATGCAAGACCTACTGCATCATTAAGAAATTTAATATTATTATAAGTAATGGTTTTTCGATTATCAATATAAAATTTTTCATATAAATTTGAGAATATTGGATGAGATATTGATTGCAGAGTATTATTTTTATTTATCTTAAAGCCTAAATCTTTTAACTGTGTACATTTCCACAGTCTATATTCATATTGCTGTTGGCAAAAATGCTCTCTATAATAAGCATTCCTACTTCTCGGCGCGTATGATAAATTTCCATCACCCAAAATACTACCGACAATTATATTTAATTGATAATTAGTTGGTCGTATATTCGGAATAAGTGAAAGGTATTTTGCTTCTTTCACTTTTAAAAGTAATTCATGCTGCTTTTTTATGTATTCTGTACTTTTCTATATATTATTTTTTGATGCCAATCTTCTGACAGATTGCTCAGATATACCGAGATAATTTGCTAAAATTTTATTATCTGTATTAGGATAATATTTTTGTAGATATTCCATTTTATCCATAATAGCACCAACTTTCGAACATACGTTTTTTCTATTATAATATATTTAAAAAATAAAAGTCAAATTTTTGTTAAAAAATTTAAATTTGATACTATACTAATTTAGAAAGGTGGTGCCTGATTAAATAGATTACCTAATATGCCGCATCCGAATATAAACGCGTAATTTTTATTTTTCTACTTAATTTTGCGAAAAATTTGCCGATACATATAAACGGATAAACTATATGAGTGGTGATTATATGAAAGGAATTATATGGCAGGAGGAAATGGCTCAAGTTGTACCATGTTGATGACATAAATTTGACAGATTATAATGCACCAGCAAAAGGGTTAAAAAATTCTGTTCTTGATAATTATATGTTGAGACAAAGGTTTAATTATAAAATGCAACATTGGGAAGATGTATTAAAAGAGTGTTTAGATTACATATAAGATTTACTTTATGGGGAGGTAAATGTTATGGGTGCAGTATCAAGCTTTAGCCAAGTTTTAGTAGCTAATATGTCTATATTAAATTTCAAATTAAGACATAAGAACTTTATGAATGAATTAATTGAAATTATTCAAAAGTATAAAGATAATTATTTTATTTACACAAAATTTTCTTTAATATACAGAGATTTATTTAGAATCATTCTTGAAAGAGTTCATTTAGGAATTCGATACAAAGAACTTTATAATGAAATGCAAAGAGATGTTAGAGATCTAAAGAGAAAATATTACTCCGAGTTTTTGGAGTTCCAAGAGTTAGTAAGAAATAATGATATAGGTTATAACAATATAGTTAGACTTATTCTTGGTGAAAGTGCCAGCGATTTGTGCAATGATAAAATAATATAAGACCGGGTGATTAGATGAAGATATTATATATTAGTTCAGGATTTCCATGGCCTCATAATAATTTAGATTATGGTATAATAAATGGTTTTTTAAAGTTAGGTCAACAAATTATTTCTATTGAAGTAAGAGAAATAAAGAATAATCTATTTTATGAGACATTAGAACAATTTAATCCAGATTTTATATTTACACTACATGGTTTAAATTTGGATGTAAATAAAGTTATTGAAATTAGAAAATTAGGTTATAAAACAGGAGTATGGTTGGTAGATGATCCTTATGAAATTGACAGTAGTTTAAAATATGCTTTAAATTATGATTATATCTTTAATACAGAAAATTATGTTATAGATATATATAAAAGGCACACGCAAAATGCATTTTATCTTCCACTTGGAAGTAACGATAATGCTTTTAAAAAGGTTATCGATAATAGATATAGTTCTGATATTTGTATAATAGGATCAGCATTTAAAAATAGATTGGATGTAATTGATAATATATATGATTATTTAAAAAAATGCAATTATAATATAAAGATTATTGGTCAATGGTGGGAAAAATTAAGATGCTTTGATTATATAAAAGATAAAGTTTTTTCACATGTCATTACTGATGAAGAAGCAGCAAAATATTATTCAAATGCAAAAATTAATTTGAATATTCATAGAAGTTTTGATGATAAAACATTAGGTTTAAATAGGCAAAACATAAAAGCTGTCTCTCCTAATAACAGGACCTTTGATATATCAGCAGCAGGTGGATTTCAGATAACCGATTATAGAGAAGATTTAGATAGATTTTATAAAATTGGCGAAGAGATAGTGGTATATGATGATATTAAAGATTTAATTGATAAAATAGATTATTATCTAGGACATGATGAGGAACGTAATAAAATTGCTGAAAATGCATATCAAAGAACAATAAAAGAACATTTATTTACAAATAGATTAAGTAAAATACTTGAGATAATAAGCAAATAACATTAATTGATGAGGTGAAAATATTGAATTTGAAATTTAAGTTGTCAAACAATTTTGATAAATATCAGCTGTACGACACAATACCGAATATCGATTGGGAGCTTTTTTCTGTAAATGTTCATATACTGAATAACCAGATGTTCTTTGATTTATTATTATTTAGCGAAAAAAGTAATAAATTAGTACCTATATTTCTCAATACATTGAATGATTATGATGAAATAGAGATACCCTCAATGCTTATTTCTATAGATAACAATACGCTAAATAAAGTATATTTAGAAGCAGTAAATATTATAAGTAGTAAGAAGTCTATACGTCAACCTAATGATATTTTTTTTACCGACTTATTGAGTAAGGTAGATGTATTAAGGGCCAATATTAATCCACAAAGAAGACCAATAGTAGGACTTAATGATTATATGAATACAATAAAATTTATTTGTAACTATACTCATATAAGACAAATAATAGAGGACTTTGAGAAAGGAAATTATAACAAAAAATACAAGATATTAGATTGTGGATGTGGATGCGGATATGGTTCTATTATTTTAGGAGGGCTACCCAATTCTCAAGTTATTGGGGCAGATATTGACAATGAAGCGGTAACCCTGGCGAATCTAATAAATATTGAAAGGAAAAATGTAAGCTATGTAAAATCTTCTTTTGAGGGCTTGAGAGATAAAGGATATAAATTTGATTGTATTGTGAGTCTTGAGACTTTGGAGCACGTGGAAGCACCGGAGAAATTTGTGAAAGATGCTTTAAAACTGTTAAATAATGATGGTCTTTTAATTGTTTCAATTCCTCATTGGAGATACCATGGCACTGATTTAAATTCCGATCATGTAGCCAACTGGAGTATAGAAAAAGGCAAAAAGTTTTTTAGTAAGTTGTTTACTAGATACAAATTTTTTGTAACAGAAGTAGTTGATTTAAAAGATGTGCTAAATTCAACATTTGATTTTAAGGAAGTTAATGAATGCAATTATAAAAAAGTTGAACATATGTTTTTTATATGTAATAAAAGGGACATTAAAATCGATAATCAAGTAGTATCTATAAGTAGAAAACAAAAGTTAAGAATATTGTTTGTCAACCATTCAATACCACCTTATGAATATACAGGTACTCCTATAGCTACATATATGGAAATGAGATCACTGCAAAAATTAGGTCATGAAACGGCTGTATTAATACCTAACAAAGGTACATCGGTTGGTCCAATAAAAGAATTCGTAAACAATATTACTATATATAAAGTACCTTCATTAAGTTGGGGTCAAACTTTTTTAGAGGATGCTTATTTTGGATACAACATAAGAAATTATTTAAGTATAGTCGAAGATGTTATTAAGGATTTTAGCCCTGACATTGTACATATAAATGACTATGTTTTTATGTCTGCAAAAATTATAGAACTCTTTGAAGCTATAGGCTTACCCATGGTCAGGTTTGTACATGCTATGGAGGAATTATGCTTTAGAACACATCCATTTTACAAAGATGAACTTTGTAATGGTCCTGAAACACCTATAAAATGCGCTAAATGTATTTTAAAGGATAATTATAATAGAAATAATGTTTTTCGTTTGAGAAATGAATCCAATTATTTATGTAAAATAAATGCTAGATTTGAGTATATAAACTATCTCTATAGCAAATATGATGCAATTTTATTTATGACAGATAAATGGAAGGAATACATAAGTAAATTTATTAAGTATGACAAAACGAAGAGTTTTATAGTGCCGCTAGGTATTAATTTATCTGTAAAGAGAGAAGAACAGATAAAGAAAACTAATGATGTTATAAATTTTGTGTATATAGGAACTATGGCGAAAGTTAAAGGAGCCAATTTACTTTTAGATGTATTTAGTGATAAAGAAATATTAGAAAAAAACTTTACATTAAATATTTTTGGTGTTGCCGAGGACGATTTACAAAGCAAAATTAGAGATGTTGAAGTTATATCTAAAGGCAAAATAAGATATATGGGTCCGTATAAGAAGGAAAATTTATCACTATTATTAGATAAAAAAGATATGGGAATCATGCCTTCTTATAGTGAAACTTATTCAATTACAACAAGAGAGCTGTTGTATGTGGGTATTCCTTCAATAGTTTCAGATATATATGGAATTGCAGATATAGTTAAAGACGGGTACAACGGTTTAGTTTTTAAAACTGGAGATTTTCAAGGTTTGAAGCAAAAGGTAATGATGGTATTAAAGGACAAATCTTTAATTGATAAATTAAAGGAAGGGGCAATAAATACAAGTATACCTACACCTGAAGATGAAGCAAAGCAACTGGAAAATATATATTTAAATATATTGAGCAGTGATTAAAATTAGACTTGATGGAAGGAGAAAACTATGATTAAAGGGCTTTGTAGTATTATTATATTGACTTATAATCAACTGGATTACACAAAACAATGTCTTGACAGTATACGCAAATATACAGATGTACCTTATGAAATTATTGTTGTTGATAATGGTTCTACCGATGGAACTGTAGATTATCTTGAAAAGCAAAATGATATCACACTAATTAAGAATGGCGAAAACTTAGGATTTGCTAAGGGGTGCAACCAGGGCATCGATGTTTCCAAAGGAGAATTTATTGTATTACTAAATAATGATACGATAGTCACAAAAAATTGGCTCCGTAATTTGGTGGACTTTATGAATAATCATGAAGATGCAGGTATTGTAGGTCCTGTTACAAATAATATATCGGGTATGCAAAAAATCAATGTAGATTTAAAGACAATTGAAGATATTCATAAGTTTGCAGAAAAATATAATAACAGTGATTTAAAATATAAAAAGGTACTAAGGTTAGTTGGTTTTTGCATGTTGATTAGAAGACAATTATTAGATCAAATTGGCTTATTGGATGAAAATTTTGGCATTGGAAATTTTGAAGATGATGATCTTTGCCTAAGGATTATTTTAAATGGTAAATCTCTTTATATGTTAGAATCTACGTTTATTTTTCATTATGGCAGTGTGACATTTAGAAATAATGAGTTAGATTATAAAAAAATAATGGAAGATAATTTCAAATATTTTAAAAATAAATGGAAGTTCAACTTTGGTTATTTTGGAAACTCTAATTCTGTTATTGTTTCAAAGATTCCTGTAAAAACAAAACACTTATTAGATATTGGATGTGGATTAGGTGCATTAGGACTCGAATTAAAAAATCATAATAAAGATATTGAGGTACATGGTATAGAAATAAATGAAAGTGTAGCCAAAATAGCATCAATGCTATTAGATAAGGTATATATAGGAGATGCTGAACAAATAGTCAATGAACTTGAAGAAAATTATTATGATGTAGTGATCTTAGGCAATGTATTAGAGCATATGCATATTCCATGGGAGTTTATAAAAAAGATAAAAAGGTTATTAAGTAAGAATGGTATTATTGTTACAAGCATTTCGAATATAAACAATATCAGTATTATAAAAGGTCTTTTATCCGGAAAATGGGAATATGCAGATGCGGGATTATTAGATAGGACACATTTGAGATTTTTTACATATGAATCGATCAAAAAGATGTTTGATGATGCTGGATTTTATATAAAAGATGTTACAAAATTAGTTTCAGGAATCGAGTCATCAAGAGATAATACATTATTATATTATCTAGACAATATTTCAAGAATATTAGGTTATTCCTACAATTATAAAAATGAAGGTGATGCATTTCAATACGTAGTTGTAGCATGTGAAAAAGTTCCATCCACTCTCTCCCTCTGCCTTATTACCAAGGATGAAGAGAAAAACATTGCCAGATGCATAAACAGCGTTAAAGATATTGTGGATGAGATAGTTGTGGTGGATACAGGCTCAAAAGACAAGACGGTGGAGATCGCCGAAAGCTTTGGTGCCAAAGTTATAAATGCGAAATGGGAGGATGATTTCAGTAAAGCCAGAAACATTGCTATAGAAAATGCTACATCTGACTGGATATTATTCCTTGATGCTGATGAGGAGATTAAAAAAGAGGATGTCGGTAAGATAAGACTGCTCTTGAATGATGATACGGTCGAGGCGTATATATTAAAGTTTGTAAATTATGCCGGTACAAATTCAAGTAACGGCTTGACTGAAATTCATTACAATTTAAGGTTGTTCAGAAATAACGGCAAGCTTAAATATATTTATCCTGTACATGAGAATTTGAGAAATATTGAAGAAAATAGAGTACCAGTATCTAAAAATGCAGATGTAACTATACTGCATTACGGATATTTGTCCGAAATAAGAATTGAGAAGAATAAAACAGAGAGATATATTAATCTTATTTCAAAATATCTTCAGGAGCATCCAGATGATAAATTCCAGCAAGGCAATCTTGCGGTAGAATATTTTAATGCCGGTGATTATCACAAGGCATTGAAGCATCTTTTGATAGCGACAAAAGGCATGGATGTAAATTCATATGCCGCAACGAGGCTAATAAGATATTTGATAGCTACATATTCAGCATTGAAAGATTATGACACTGCATTGAGAATCATAAATGATGCAAAGGCGTATTATACCAATATACCTGATTTCAAATTTCTTGAAGGCATGATATACATTGATCAGAGGCGCTATGAAAAAGCGATTGAGATGTTTAAAGAATGTGTTGCAATGGGGGATTATAAAGGTATATTTATAACAATGGGTGGTACAGGCAGCTACAGGGCAAGATACATGATAGCTCTTTGCTATGAGAAGCTTGGAAGATTAAATGATGCGGTAAAAGAATATATGGAAATATTAAAAGAAAATCCGAATTATCAGGAAGTATTTATAAGACTTTTTGACATGTTTGTAAGAAATGAAGAAGCTGAAGCAGTCTATGATTTTTTTAATAAACATGTTGATACAAAGTCACCTGTAAATTTTGCAATAATGGCAAGACTTTATATTAATATTGGAAGATTTGATATTGCAAAACAATATACTGACAATATAAATATTGAGGTTGAAGGGCTTAATAATCTGAGAGGAATAATTTATATGGGCTTAAAAGACTATGAAAATGCAATAAAGCATTTTGAGTTGGAATATGGCAAAGCCAAGGAAGAGGCCAATTATCGTGAAGCCTTGTGCTACATTATATTAAAGGATATTAATAAGGCTAAGGGTTTGCTCTGGAAGATATCTGATTCATCTGATAAAAAGCTATATATGACGATAGTTGGGGAGATGAAGGCAAAATTTGATGAAGTTAAAGACAGCTATTTTAATCTGCTCGACTTGCTTTTAAAGCTTAAAGAATTTGATTTATATAATGAAGTATTAAGCTTATATGTTGGTAGGTTTGCAAGGGAAGAATATGAGAGATATGGGCAGATGATGATAAATTACGGTCTAGAGGATTTAGCTGTTGAAGCATATATAAAGGCTGCTGATTTAAACTGTCAAAATCCAGAAGTTTATAGATATCTTGCTGATAAAGCACTTAAACAAAATTTGTACAATGAAGCATTATCAATTGTAAGCAACGCGTTTAATATTGATAGGACGGATGTAGATACTTATAAATTGATATATAAGATTTATAAGGCTATGGGACAAAATGATAATGCAAAAGAAATAGAAACTATGTTAGAAGAGATATATCCCGAGGTGAAGCTTGAAGATGCAGCTTCTGTTCAATAAATCGAATAAGTAATAATATAATAAAGGGATTTGAAGTGATATCCTTAAATATAGGGCTATAAATGGAGGCATAGACATGAAAATTAACAATATTGAAACATTACTAATAAAAGCACCTGTTAAAAAGCCATTTAAAACTTCATTAAGGACTGTATTTGAAGTAGAAGATGTAGTTGTAAAGATGACCACTGATGATGGCTATATAGGTTATGGCGAAGCAGCTGAAACAGCTGTTATTACAGGTGATATTAAGGGATCTGTAATTGATGCAATTGAAAGATACATAAAGCCAACCATTATGGGTATGGACATCCTTGATTTTGATAATCTAATGCTAAAACTTGATAAGTGTATTTTGCACAATTCAAGTGCAAAAGCGGCATGTGATATAGCTATATATGATATACTTGGACAATACTATAAAACACCATTATATAGATATCTCGGAGGCTATAGAAATAGCATTAAGACAGACATAACTATAAGCCTCAATGACGTTGAAACAATGGTAAATGATACACTTGATGCGATTCAGGAAGGCTTTGATACGTTTAAAATTAAAGTTGGAGGTAATTACAAAAAGGATATAGAAAGAGTTAAAGCAATAAGAGATGCGGCGGGAAAGGATGCCAAAATACGCCTTGATGCTAATCAAGGCTGGAATGCGAAAGAGGCAATATATGTTATAAATAAGCTTTCTGACTATGATATTGAGCTTGTAGAGCAGCCTGTAATAGCACATGATATTGATGGGTTAAAAATGGTTACAGATAATGTTCCTATTCCGGTTATGGCAGATGAGAGTTTATTCTCACCGCAAGACGCTTTAATGATAATAAGCAAAAGAGCCGCGGATATCCTTAATATAAAGCTTATGAAATGCGGCGGAATACACAATGCACTAAAGATAAATGCGATGGCTGAAGCTGCAGGGATAGAGTGTATGATAGGAAGTATGATGGAGTGCAAGGTATCTGTTACAGCGGCTGCACATTTTGCTGCTGCATGCCACAACATTACAAAATATGACCTTGATGCCGCATATCTCTTAAAAGATGACCCTGTTATAGGTGGTGTTATTTATAATGGACCAGAGATATCTTTTTCTGATGGTACGGGACTATGCATAAAAGGAATAAAAAGCTAATATGTATACTTATTGATTTTTTAAAGATAACATCATGAATTTATTAAAGGCGTATTTTCAGTTTTACTTGTTTATATGCAAAATCTTTTTTAGCTTTTTACTGAACAAATAATGTAGATTTTATGATATTACTTAAAAAAGTTATAACAATGGTAAGGAAAAAATAATATTGATTATGTGCTTTGGTTTAGCAGCCAGCTATGCTTATGAGAGGAGTGGTATTATCAATAATATACCTGGAACCACAGATGAAATGCTTCATGCGGATTATTGGATCAGAAAAATTCATGATGCCGATAAAGTAATAATGACGAAAAATGAGATAAGCGAATTTAATCAAAAGATAATAGAAAGAATTAATAAAGTATATAATCTTGAAAAATACAAAGAAAGTCTTACAAAAGATGAATTGATGGAGTATATTAGTGAATACAAAGTCCCTACAAAAGAAAGATATTTTGCTAATGGAAATGCTGTGGCAAAAGATTTTTATGATTCTTTAATAGAAAATACAAATTTAGTTGGTATCAAAAAAATAAACCCTGTAAAATATGGTATAACTGTAAGAAATACTTCCATACGGACATTTCCGACAGATATCGGTATATACAGCATAAAAGGGGATATTGAATTTGATAGATTTCAAGAAACGGGATGTCAAGCAATAGAACCTGTTATTATACTTCATACAAGTTATGATGGTAAATGGTTTTTTGTGCAGATGTACAATTACAGGGGATGGGTTAAAAAAGATGATATAGCCATTGCTAAAGACAAAAAGGAAATATTTGATTATTTAGATACAAAGGACTTTATAGTTGTAACGGGTAATCACATAAGGACACAGTTTAACCCATTTGATAAAGATATTTCAGAACTAGAATTTGATATGGGTACAAGGATACCCCTAGAAAATAATAAGCTTGTAAGTATAGGTAATCAAAATACATTTGGAAATCATGTTGTTAAGTTGCCTACAAGAGATGTTAATGGAAATCTTGTATTTAAGGATGCATTGGTATCAATGTTGCAAGATGTAAATATAGGTTACCTTCCATATACGAGAGCAAATATTTTAAGACAGGCATTTAAACTTCTTGGTGATAGGTATGGCTGGGGTGACAGCTTTAATGGAAGGGATTGCTCAAGCTTTATAATGTATGTATATAAGACATTTGGATTTAGACTTCCAAGGAACGCCGATGAACAAGAAGGCGGTGTAGGTCTATCATATAAATTTGGAGAAGATACAAAAGCACAGGATAGAATAAAGCTTTTTAATGAAGTAAAACCAGGTGCCGCTATATATATGCCTGGTCATGCTATGATGTATATAGGAACTGAAAATGGGATTCCATATATTATACATGACTTTAGCGGATATGGTGTAAAAAAGGGTAATGAATATAAATTTGTTCCGGTAAATGAAGTTGGAGTGACATCGACGCTTTTACTGACTTCATCAGGAACGCCTTTTATTGAGAAATTTACATCAATTCTTCAATTTGAAGATAAGATTCGATAAATTGAACCGATACGGTATAAAATATATCCATTAGAGCAGGCATATTAAGACTTTTCTACTAGTAGATCCCAGTACTTCTTTGGCATGTTTTGTCTTTGAAGTCGGGGGTTTTTTCTTTCTTTTATGGCAATATTTTCATAATAAACCTTCCAGAGATTTTCGTAATTTTCTTCATCATTGGTTAACATAATATTTTCGGGTAACATATCTGTTATTATCCAATCATTTTTATCATATATCGCGGTTATATTTCTTCTGATGTCATTTATCATGAAATACTGGTTTTGAAATCTCGATGCGAAATGTGGCACTATAAGACATAAAACATTGTAGTCCGGATGTATCTTTGCATAATACAAACCTTTTTTTATTTCTTTAAACCTAATAAGTTCTATCATCTTATGTGACTCATGCGATACTTTTTGCCTAATTTTATGTACATTAAATACAGTTTCATTTGAGAGGTAGTTATCGATTTTTTTACCTAATTTAAATCCCATCCTTATATATTTGTATATTAAAATGTATGAACTGTCGAGTTCCGATAAATAGGCATAGAAAATATTTTTTAATGATTCACGGGATATTTTGTTCTTAATGGCATTTTGGACTTTTTCTGATTTTTCTATATCTGTTTCTATGTAAATATTTTGACTTAGCATATTTTGCTGCAATTCTCCTTTTATAATAATATTATCAGGTACTTGATGCTTATAATATGATTCATAGATAACTGTCATTAGACCATCAAATGATCCATCAAAAAGATAATTAAGCATATGTATTCATTCCTTTCCATATAAATCTTGCGTATTCCTAATGGGTCAGAGGTTCTTCGCTACGATCTGAATGACAGGCAAAGGAGCTCTTTGCTGTACATATTATGAAATCCATGATTATTTATGTTCTTAATACGGGCAAATTTGTTTCTGCAGAATTTTGAAATAAGCTAAATATAGAAAGCTGTTCATCTATTACATTGTTCTTTGTTGATAATTTATTTCTTATCATATTATCATCTAACTCGCATCCACCATAATATTTGCCATTGCAAGTTATAAAATATTTTGCCCTTTTTAAGACGACACCTATATTTTTAAGTGCATCATAATTTAAGGAACAAACACGCCTTGCGGCAATTATACGCTTTGCTGTTTTCACGCCGATTCCTGGGACTCTTAGAAGCATATTGTAATCAGCAATATTTACTTCAACAGGAAAGAGATGAAGATTTTTAAGTGCCCAATCGCATTTTGGATCCAGAGATGAATCAAAGTTTGGATTTGATTCATCTAGCAATTCATCTGCGTTAAAGCCATAATACCTTAAAAGCCAGTCAGCCTGATATAGGCGGTGTTCCCTCAATAATGGCGGTGATGATATAGCCGGAAGATTAGCACCCGATGCAACAGGGATATATGCAGAGTAATAGACTCTTTTTAGATTGTACTTCATATATAGATTTTCAGAAAGTTTTAGTATTGTTCTATCGCTTTCAGGTGTTGCACCGATTATAAGCTGTGTTGTCTGACCCGCTGGTACAAATTTATCTATATGACGAATGAGCTTTTTTGACTCCTTATTTTCTACTAACTGATTATGTATATATCTCATGGGCTTTAAAATTGCCTCTTTTTTCTTTTGCGGTGCTAATAGCTTCAACGATTTTTCAGATGGAAGTTCTATATTGACGCTCATACGATCTGCATAAAGACCTGCTAACCTTATTAAGTTTATATCAGCGCCTGGTATCGCTTTAAGGTGTATGTATCCATTAAAATTGTATTCTTCCCGCAGTTTTTTGACTGTTTTTATTAAAAGCTCCATAGTATAATCAGGACTTTTGTACACTGCTGAGCTTAAAAATAATCCTTCTATGTAATTGCGACGGTAGAAATTAATCGTGAGATCTGCAAGCTCATCTGGTGTAAATGCTGCTCTTTCAACATCATTTGTACATCTGTTTACGCAATAGGAACAGTTATATATGCAGATATTTGTAAATAATATTTTTAGAAGTGATATGCATTTTCCATCATCTGACCAGCTATGGCAAATGCCATAATATGCGGCATTGCCAATACCACCATTATTATTTTTTCTATTGCTACCGCTCGACGAACATGATACATCATATTTTGCTGCATCAGACAGGATTCTTATTTTATCAAAAAGATCCATACAGCTACACCTCTATCATTTTTATATACATATTATAGCACAAACATTTGTTCATTAAAAATTATAAAAGAGCTTTTTGGATAGCTCTTTTATAATAAAAAATAATCGCATAGATAGTAAAGCCGCTTTATAAAAAGGTCATTCGTAAATTGCTGCTCATATATTATATATTGTATTAATGTATGCTATACTGTATTATCTTTTCCTATGAGTTTAAATTGATTTACTTATACTAAAGTAATATTATAATCTTTTAGCCAGAAATTAATCTGAACAAGATATGCGAAAAGCTGCGGTCCTCCCATAAGTTGTGAGAACCATGCCGGATCAAATGCTTTTGCGTCTGCATCGATTAGCTTTTGTACTTCTTCTTTATTTATCAGTTGTAAAAGGGGTGAGGTAGGATCATCTATTATCTCTTGTACCCATCTTCTTACTACATTTCTAAATATCGGATTGTGTGTTTTTGGATACGGGCTCTTTTTTCTTTCAACTACTAAATCAGGTATATAACCTTTTAAAGCATGCCTTAACAATCCCTTTTCTCTGTTATTTAGATTTTTCATTTCCCAGGGAATGTTCCATACGTATTTGACAAGCCTGGGGTCCAAGAATGGAACACGAACCTCTAAGCCAGATGCCATACTCATCCTGTCCATACGATCAAGAAGCATGGATAGAAATCTTGTAAGATTAAGGTAAAATATTTCTCTCATGCGTGCGGCATGTTTATCTTCGCCAGGAAGGTGTGGTACTTCATTGAGTGCCTCTGTATATCGGTCATTTAGGTATTCAATTGGACGGATTGATTCTACAACATAGGGTGAGAGCAGTTTCATCCGCTCATTTACCATTCTGATCCATGGAAAAGTATTTGATTCTATTGCACTTTTATTCCTAAACCATGGATACCCGCCGAATACTTCATCGGCACCTTCACCTGAAAGTGCTACTGTTACATCTCTTTTGACTTCCCTTAAAAAGAGATATAATGATGAGTCTACATCAGCCATCCCAGGCAAGTCTCTTGCATATAATGCAGGTTTTAATGCGTCTGCTAATTTTTCATTGTCAATAAAGACGTAATTGTGCTTCGTATCTATCTCTTTTGAAACCTTACCTACAAAATCTGCATCTGTATTTGGCTGGAATTGATTCGGCTTAAAGTATTTATCATTTCCTGCATAGTCGACAGAATATGTTATAAGCCTACTTCCAAGTTTTTTTAGTTTTTCATTTGCAAATGTAGATACTGCAGTAGAGTCAAGGCCACCTGATAATAGTGAACACAATGGTACATCTGATACAAGCTGACGTTTAGAAGCATCATCCAGAAAAAAGCGGACTTTTTCTAAAGTTGTATTAAGGTCATCTTCATGTGGATGGCTTTCAAGTGACCAATATTGATTTGTTTGTATCCCATTGCGGTTGTATATTAGATAATGACCTGGCTTAAGTTCATATATGCCTCGGAATATTCCATTGCCTGGTGTTCTTGTCGGTCCCATGACAAATATTTCTGCAAGGCCTTCCGGACCTATTTCTGCTTTAATATCGGGATGCGCTAAAATAGCTTTTATTTCAGAGCCAAAAAGGAGAGAACCATTTTTTAATGTATAAAAAAGAGGTTTTATGCCCAAGTGGTCTCTTGCGAGAAACAGCCTATTTTCATGATCATCCCAGACTGCGAAAGCATAAATGCCGTTTAGCTTATTTACACATTCAGGACCCCACTCAATATATGATGTCAAAAGGACATCTGTATCAGAGTGTCCGCTAAAAGTATGTCCAAATGATTTTAGTTCATCTCGCAATTCATCTGTATTATAAAGTTCACCATTATATACAATAACATATGTCCTACTGCCAAATTTTTTGATCATAGGCTGGATTCCACCTTCAGGATCTATTACGATGAGCCTTCTTTGTGCAATGGCACAATGGGGTGATAACCACATTCCAGAGCTATCAGGTCCTCTATTAATAAGTTTTTCTCCCATTGCTGCAAGTATTTTATCTTTATGTGATAAGTCTATTTCAAAATTTACCCATCCTGCAATGCCACACATTCTAATGCCCCCTCAAAAATAAATTGTTAAGATAGTGAGAATAAAATCAAATGAAATTGACTTTCATCTGTAAATAATATATGAAAGTCTTATGTAAAGGGTGAGAAATTTTGTTATAAAATCTTAATAAAATTTTAATTTATCCGATATATAATATATGATATAATGTGGATATCATAATATTATGGAGGAAAATATGGCAAAGGTTATAAAAGAACACTATTTTAAAAAAGATGATGTTGAAAGGAAGATAAAATGCCTAAAGGGGGAGTTAAATAAGTGCAATATTGATAAGCCAAAAGCGCTTGAAATAAGTCAGGAACTTGATAAGCTTATTGTAGAATATATGGAACGAAAAAAAAGTAGCGGAGAATGAATCCGCTAATTTTTTTAATTGCTTTGCCGATATAAAAAATAGTACATTATAACAAAGGATAAAAAGTTTTTAGGAGGTAATTTAAGTGATTAAGGGAGTTTCTTTAGAAGGAGGAAAGAACAATTTCGTAGACAATGTATTGTCTGACGAGATAAATAAAGTAAAGGACATATTAAAAAGACCAATTAATGATAATTCTTTAAAAGACGAGATAAATAATGAAAATAATAGGATAAAAAACAGCAATGGAACATATTTTGAATTTTCTGTACATAAACCAACAAATACGATAGTTGTAAAAATTGTTGATAGTGCTACGAATGAGGTAATTGACGAGATACCACCAGAAAAAATATTGGATTTGGTCGCAGGGCTATGGAAGATTGCCGGAATATTTGTTGATAGAAAAATATAGGAGGGAAAATTATGGATCCAATTAGTATGCAAAGCTATAACACTAGCAATTTGTTAAGAGTAAGCGGACTTGCATCTGGGCTCGATACAGAATCAATGGTGAAACAGCTTATGCAAGCTGCGAGTATACCACTTGACAAGCTGAGCCAGCAGAAACAGTGGCTACAGTGGCAGCAGGAAGATCTAAAAGACATTAATACACAGCTTTTAGCTTTAAGAGACAATAATTTATTTAAGATGAAACTGCAGGGAACATATCTTGCAAAAAGTGTTACATCATCAAATACTGCAGTTGCAACTGCAACGGCAGGTAGTGGCGCAGTAAATGGAACATACACTTTGACAGTAAAACAACTGGCATCAGCGGCAACTGCAACAAGTAGTGTAATTTCTTCTACCGATAATTTAAATACAACGACTCAAGATATAACATTTACATTATCAAATGGAGAAATTAATACATCAGCAACTATAAGAATAAAACCTGGTGCTACAATAAATGATGTTGTTACAGCAATAAATGATGCAACTAGTACAACCCATATAAGTGCTACATATGATAGTAATTTGGGCAGGCTATTTTTAATTTCAAATACTACGGGTTTAAAATCGCAGATTAATTTTAGTAATGATACTTCTTCATTTATTACTAATACTTTAAAATTGTCGATAATACAAGGTAAAGATGCACAGTTTACGTTGAACGATACTTCTACTAATGCAATAGTTTATTCAGAAAATACAAATAATTTTCAATTACTTGGCATCAACGTTAATCTAATAGGAACTGGAACAACAACTCTTTCAGTCCAAAACGACACAGATACGATATACAATACCATAAAGAGCTTTGTTGACAGCTATAATAATATAATAACAAAGATAAATACAAAATTATCTGAAAAAAGATATTATGATTATCCGCCACTTACAGATGCCCAGAAACAGGCAATGAAGGATAACGATATAACATTGTGGGAACAAAAGGCGAGAAGTGGTGATTTAAACGGCAATGACAGCCTTACATCAATATATTATTCATTGAGAAATGTTATATCAGGTACTGTAACGGCTTCTGACGGAAAAAGTGTGACGTTGAGCTCAATTGGAATTACGACGGGACAGTGGTATGAAGGAGGAAAACTATATATAGATGAAACTAAGCTAAAAGATGCTATACAAAATAACCCACAAGAGGTAATTGACCTGTTTACGAAAGTAACAGATTCTACAAAACCAGGTGCAAATAGTACTGACGGAATAGCATCACGACTTTATTATGCAGTTAATAAAGGCATAGATTTGATTACTAATGAGGCAGGAGGCGGGCAATATCAATTATACGATAATAGTTTCATAGGTCAGCAAATAAGAGAATTGGACCAAAGAATGGCAGACATGCAAGACCATTTAAATACACTTGAACAGCAGTATTATGCCCAGTTTACACAGCTCGAGACATATATAGGACAGATGAATTCGCAGAGTCAATGGTTGAGTCGTCAGCTTGGCGGTACTTCTGGTTAACTTATATAAAAAAAGAAAGGGGAATTTATAAATGTTTGATCCATACATGGAGTACAAACAAAATTCTATAATGACAGCGAGCCCAGAAGAATTAGTTTTGATGCTATATAATGGCGTTATTCGTTTCATAGAAGAAGCAAAGTTAGCCATAAAAGATAAAAATATCGAGAAGGCTCATAATAGTATTATGAGAGCACAGGATATAGTTTTAGAACTAATGGCGACGCTTGACATGCAGTATGATATATCAAAAAATCTTTATAATATATATGAATATATTTCAAGAAGGCTTGTAGAAGCAAATCTAAAAAAAGATACAGAAGCTCTTGATGAGGTAAAAACATTAGTAAGTGATTTAAAGGATACGTGGACAAAGGGTGTAAATAAAGTTCGTTCAAAAGTATATTCAAAGGGTTGATATAATGATTAGCGATGTAAAAAGGCTCATAGAATTAGCAGAAGATAAGTTAAAATTTTTAGAAACTTTACTAATCCTTAATGATGATCTAAACACAGCCATAAATTCACAAAATCTCGACGATATCAAAAATCTGTTAATAAAAAAGCAAGGTATTATAGACAATATAGATAAGATTGATACAGATTTTATACCAATGTATAATTTATATAAAAAGGTTAATAAGATAGACAGCATATTTAATACATCTAATAATAATACTGATAAAAGCAAATTAAAAGGCATATTAATAGATATAAAGTCAACATTATCAAAGATTAAGGAAAAGGACGACAAAAATATGGAAGACATAAATAAAACCTTTAAAAAGGTTGAAAGCAAGCTAAATGAATTATCAAAAGGTAAAAATGGTTACATTGAATATGTGAAATATTATTCTCCAGATAGCTATTTCGTTGATAAAAAGCGATAACTTCTAATAAAGTTTGATAAAAAAATTTATACAATTAAAAAGTTTTTTAAATTTTGTTGATAAAATTTTGTTGTGGTGGTATAATATTACCGTATAATCTAAGTGATTATACGGTAAATTAATTAAATCAAAGTGAGGGGATTATTTATTATGTATCAAGACAAGACATTGGTCTGCAAAGACTGTGGGGCAGAATTCGTTTGGACTGCCGGCGAACAAGAATTTTACGCGCAAAAAGGTTTTCAAAATGCACCAGTAAGATGTAAAGCTTGCAGAGATGCAAAAAAACAAAGAAACAATCAGTTTAACTCCAGAAGAGACAGAAGAGTTGCTGGAGTAAATAAGTAATCCCCTTCACTTTTACCACAAATAAAGTAAAGAGGATTATTAGGGGCATCTATAGAATGGATGCCCTTTAATCTTTTTTTAATGAACATTTCAAATCACGTATCTTTTACATTAATCCTTCGAGTATGACTCAATATAAACAGCTTTTTATAAATGGTATAATAATGACAATTGAACTGACACATATATCAGTCGCATTTGGTGCAATATTGGGTCTACTTGTGGCACTTTTAAAAATGTCAAACATAAAGATTGTAAGTTTTTTAGGAACGACTTCCACATAAAATGAGGTTTGCAAGGGAAGTAGCAGATAAAGTGGTTTTTGTTAATGATGGGAAAATATTAGATTAAGGGGTACTATCAGAAGTTTTTAAAAATGTTCAAAACAAAGACAAGAGAATTTTTAAGTAAAATTTTATGATACCGAATTAATCGGTATTTTTTTAATTATATGGATTTTATTTTACAATAGAGGTTTGAGTTATCACGCCCTTAAATATTTGAATAATGATGATTTATCTAAATAAACTTCAGAAATTAAATATAATTAGCTAACAATACTTCTTTTAGAACTTGCAGGGATATTATTTTTTGTGTAGAATTATTATAAACACAGAGAGAAAGGAGTTGTATAAAATGAAAATAACAGTAAGCGGGAAAAACGGAATGATAATAACGGATGGGCTTAGAAATTCAGCTAATAAAAGTCTTAGCAAGATTGAAAAGCTTTTTACCGAAGATACTGAAGCAAGGGTTGTACTAAGCGTTCAAAAAAATAATCAGATTGCTGAGGTTACGATACCATTTAAGGGAATGATTTTTAGAGCTGAAGAAGTAAGCGATGATATGTATGCTTCTATTGATAATGTAGTTGACAAACTCGAAAAGCAGATATTGAAATACAAGACAAAGATAAAAAATAATTTTGCAACTGAATCTATAAGATTTGATATTCCACAGGATTACATAAAGAATGGATCATCAGAGGAAAACGAATTTGAGGTAGTTAAGACAAAGAGATTCTCAATTAAACCTATGTCAATTGAAGAAGCTATACTTCAAATGAATTTACTTGGACATAATTTCTTTGTTTTCACTAATTCTGAGACAGACGATTTTACAGTCGTATATAAGAGAAAAGATGGGCGATATGGTTTAATAGAACCGACAATGTAGGGCAAAAAAATTTGAGGGTAAAACCTCAAATTTTTTTTATTTAAAAAGAAGGAATATAGCAGTTTTTGTAGAATATATTTTTATATGTGAGTATGGATATTTATAGATAGGGTGTGAATATTGTGGCTGAATTAACTAATGATGTCATCAGTTCCATGGAAGAATTGATAAATAAAGTGCAAAGTGTGATTTCAAGCAAAGTTGTTGCAAATGGAAATGAGATAGTAGAAATTCATGTCCTCTCAGATAACTCTAGAAGTGCTAAGCAGATAGCAAGAGACGTACAGTCTGTATTAATGGCTGAGTTTAACATAGATATTAATTATAAGATAATTAGTGTTGCACAGATTGAGACAGGTGGTAGAGCATATAACGATAATAGACTTGCTTTTGTCAGCCTTACATGTGTGAACACGGGAATAAATATGGAAGCGACTGTTACATTGACACGTGGTACTGAAATATATGAAGGGGTAGCTCGTGGTCTCAATACTTCAAGGAATAAAAACAGGATAATCGTAAATGCAACAATTGACTGCTTATCCAAGATAATTTCTGATGAACACAATCTCATTTTAGAAGATGTTGATATATTTCCAATTGCAAAAAATCATGTTGTAGTTGTTGCCCTTACACATGCGACACATCAGTATGAAGAAATGCTTGTTGGATCCTGCCTTATTAAAAAAGATGAGGGTGAAGCAGCTGTAAAGGCGACATTGGACGCTTTAAATAGGCGTCTTATAACAATCCTTAACAATTAAATAGTTTATTTTTAACCCAAACCTTTATTTAGCGTAGCGTTTCGCCTGAAGCTAAAGAGCAGAGGAGCAACTTGGTTAAAGGAGGGTTTCAGGATGAAAAAGGCAACATTAATAAAAGTATTGTTTGCTTTATTAGCATTAGCACTTGCTGGTGGTGCAAATTTCACTTGGGGATAAACGGTTTGGGTATATTTTTATGGAGGATGATATTTTGAGTAAAAAGTTGATTTTTTATATAACATTTATTATAATTATTGGTATTTCGGTTATAATATATTCAATAGTTAATATTAATATACATTATATCAGTGATATTCTGATTTTAATTATCTTTTCAGCTATTTGTGAATCTTTACCAATATACATAAATAATAATGTTTCGGTTTCTGTTGCCTATGCAGTAGATTTAATGGCTATATTATTATATGGTCCTCTAGAAGGCGCAATAATAGCTTCAATTGGTAACTTGCTTCTGATTAGACATGTTAATAGGAAAATGAAATGTGCGTTAAATACTCCATACTATAAAACTTTATTTAATATTTCACAAATAACTATAAGTGTGTTTTTGGGCGGATTCGTTTATAAATATTTGGGTGGTGTCCCTGGAAGGTACGTATATCCAAAATATTTAATTCCAGCGATTATAGCTTCCGCGGTATATTATTTTTCAAATTCTGGTATTGTAGCTGTTCTTCTCTCTTTTTTGCTTAAAAAACCAATTTTGTCAATATGGACATCTGATTTCAGTTGGACCTTGATCAATTTCTTATTTCTAGCTTTTATAGGTATATTAATGGCATCGGCTTTTATAGCATATGGATATATTACACTCGTTATATTTTTTGTACCGCTTTTAATGGTAAGGTATATGTTTAAACTTTACATGGATTTAAAGCGTTCATATTATGATACAATAAATGCCCTCACAAAAGCATTGGAAGCAAAAGATAAATACACTTTAGGACACTCAAAAAGTGTTGAAAAATTATCTGTTTATTTGTGCAGAGAAGCAGGATTCAGTGAGGCACATACAGAGATGGTACGCATTGCAGCTCTTTTACATGATGTAGGTAAAATAGGCATAATAGAAAATATTTTAAATAAACCTGGCAAACTTTCAAAAGAAGAGTATGATTATATTAAGATGCATCCTATGAGTGGATATGAAATATTAAAGGATGTACCATTTCTGAAAAATGTCCGATATTGGGTAAGGTATCATCATGAGTGGTACAATGGAAAGGGTTATCCCGACGGTATAAGCGGAAAGCAGATACCGCTTGAAGCAGAGATACTTTCTATCGCAGATGTTTTTGATGCACTTGTTTCGGACAGGCCATATCGTGACGCATATACAAGAGATGAAGCATATAAGATAATAGTTGATAGTGAAGGCACACAGTTTAGCCCAAGGATAATAAATCTTTTTAAGAAAGCATATGAAAAGAATAAGGAGGATTTTAAGCATGATTTTTGATTCTCTTGGTGCATCATTGATATATGGATTAATAAGAAGAGGTAAAATCAGCGGTATCGCAGAAATAGACATAAAGAAGCCTATTTTTTTTATACTTGGATTTGCATTGGAATTTGGAGTATTAAATTTAACCGATAGATTTCCAATTATTATGACATATAGGGCATATATACATTTCCTTGACTATCTTATGTTGTTTTTCGGATTATGGTATAATAGACATAATAAGTATATGATGATAATTACAGTTGGGATCATTTTAAATTTTATAGTTATATTTGCAAATGGAGGAAGGATGCCTGTTTCTTTAAATGCACTGAAAGAGGCGGGGCTGAATAATTTAATACCGACATTGCAAAAAAACATCGTTCCTACGCATCAAGCCATGACATCAGCAACAAGACTTAAATTTTTGGCAGATGTACTTGTGCTGCCTAAGCCATATCCGCTTCCAAAGACTTTTAGCATTGGCGATCTTTTTATCGCATCGGGTATTTTTTTGATGGTCACAAATGCTATGGTTAAAGGTGTTAAAAGAGTACATTCTTGATTTAGTAATAACTGCATCATTCATTAGAAGGAGATGCATCTTTTTATGAATACTTTTGAAAGAAGAAATAAAATTAAAGAAATCCTAAAAAATACCAAAGGGCCTATTAAAGGCACGTCTTTAGCATCAATGATGGATGTTACAAGACAGGTTATCGTTCAAGATATAGCAATATTAAGGGCAGAAGGTTTAAAGGTTTTATCGACACCACAGGGATATGTTCTTGATGTATTAGAAAAAAGCAAGCTAAAGCGAGTGATAGCCAGCAAACATTACTATGATAGGACAGAAGAAGAATTAAATATTATTGTAGATAACGGTGGGAAGGTCTTAGATGTAATTGTAGAACATCCTTATTATGGTGAATTAAAAGGACTTTTGATGCTTTCATCAAGGTATGATGTAGAAAAATTTATGGAATGTTTGAAGGATGGTAAGGCATCACTTCTATCATCACTAACAGAAGGTATTCACTTGCATACGATAGAAGCGGATTCTAAGGAAACTTTGGACAGGATAGAAAAAGAGCTTAAAGCAAAGGGATTTTTGATAGAATAAGGTGCATATGATGGTTATCATAATAATATTAATCATGCCATTGTCAAGTATATTTCCTAAGTATAATGTATAAGTATGAGAGGAGGAGTTGTTATGATTAAATGGCAGGATACTTTATCTGTTGGCATAGAGATGATAGATGAAGAGCATAAGGAACTGTTTAAAAGGGTAAATGATGTTTTTGATGCCTGTATGAGACAGCAGGGACAGGAGAAAGTTTACGAAATAATTGGCTTTTTGAAGCAATATACCGTAAAACATTTTGGAGATGAAGAAAGACTTCTTGAAAAGTATAAGTACCCTGAACTACCTATACATAAAAAACTACATGAGAAATTTGTAGATGATATAAAAGAAATAGAGAAAGATATAAAAGAAAATGGTGTCAATGTCTCAATTATAACTACATTAAACCGTAAATTAGTTGATTGGCTTATAAATCACATAAGTAAAGCTGATAAAAGATATGGAGAGTACATAAAAGCACATTCTGCTGATTGAAGTCAGCAGATTTTTCTTTTATTGATATAAATATAATAAAATGTTATAATATATATTTGATTGATACTAACCTTGAGAAGGTGATTAAATGTTAGGAGTTTTAGAAAAATTATTTGGCAACTATAGTGAGAAGGAAGTTAAGAGGATCGAACCGATAGCCGATAAGGTTTTGTCATATGATGAAGAAATGTCAAAGCTTTCTGATGATGAATTAAGAGCAAAAACACAGGAATTTAAAGATAGACTAAAAAATGGTGAAACACTTGATGACTTATTACCAGAAGCTTTTGCAGTAGTTAGAGAAGCTGCATGGAGAACTTTGAAGATGAAGCACTTCAGAGTCCAGGTAATAGGCGGTATAGTACTACATCAAGGTAGGATAGCCGAGATGAAGACAGGCGAAGGCAAAACGCTTGTTGCAACACTTCCGGCTTATTTAAATGCCCTCGAAGGGAAAGGTGTTCACATCGTAACAGTCAATGATTACCTAGCAAAAAGGGACCGTGACTGGATGGGAAAAATCTATGAGTTCCTTGGCATGAGCGTTGGTGTTATTCTTCATGATATGGATTCAGATGAGAGAAAAAGAGCATATGCTGCAGATATAACTTATGGAACAAATAACGAATTCGGCTTTGATTATTTGAGAGACAACATGGTTATTTACAAGGAGGAAATGGTACAAAGACATCTTAACTATGCTATCGTCGATGAAGTCGACAGCATATTGATTGATGAGGCAAGAACACCTCTTATCATTTCAGGTGTTGGAGAAAAATCAACTGATTTATACAAACAAGCAGATACTTTTGTAAGGACACTTAAAAATGAAGAAGACTATACAATAGATGAGAAGGCACATGCTGTAAGTTTAACGGAAAAGGGTGTCTCAAAGGCAGAGAAATTTTTCAATCTAAAAAACTTAGCTGACCTTGAGAATATTGAGATTTCTCATCATATCAACCAGGCATTAAAAGCACATGCAATAATGAAAAGAGATAAAGATTATGTTGTAAAAGATGGTGAGGTTATAATTGTCGACGAATTTACCGGGAGGCTTATGTTTGGAAGAAGATACAGTGAAGGACTTCACCAGGCGATAGAAGCAAAAGAAGGTGTTAAAGTTGAAAGAGAGAGCAAAACTCTTGCAACTATAACATTCCAGAATTATTTCAGGATGTACGATAAGCTTGCAGGTATGACTGGTACAGCACAGACAGAAGAGCAGGAATTTAGAGCAATATATGGACTTGATGTTGTTGTGATACCAACAAACAAAGAAATGATAAGAGTAGATGATTCTGATGTAATTTATAAGACAGAGGATGCAAAATTTAAAGCGGTTGTAGAGGATATATTAGAGCACCATAAAAAAGGACAGCCTGTACTTGTTGGCACCATTACAATAGAAAAATCTGAGAAATTAAGTAATATGCTTAAAAAGCTTGGTGTTAAGCACCAGGTTTTAAATGCTAAATACCACGAAAAAGAAGCAGAAATCATAGCACAGGCAGGTAGAAAAGGTGCTGTCACAATCGCGACAAATATGGCTGGACGTGGTACAGATATCATCCTTGGTGGCAATCCTGAATTTCTTGCAAAGAAGAAAATGATCGAAGAAGGGTACTCCCCTGAGGACATTTCAGAAGCATCTGGTTATGGCCCATTAAAAAGTGAGGAACTAATAAAGGCAAGACAAAGATACCAGGAACTGTTAAGCGAGATGAGGAAAGAAACCGAGAAAGAACACGAAGAAGTCGTTAAGCTCGGCGGTCTTTATATAATAGGAACCGAAAGACATGAATCAAGAAGAATTGATAATCAGTTAAGAGGGCGTTCAGGACGTCAAGGGGACCCTGGCGAATCAAAGTTTTATATATCCCTAGAGGATGACCTTATGAGACTCTTTGGCTCAGAAAGAATTAAAAACATGATGAATACTCTTGGGATAGAAGATGACCAGCCTATTGAGCATAAGATTTTGACTAAACAGATTGAACAGGCACAGAAAAAAGTTGAAGGAATAAACTTTGATGTCAGGAA
Organism: Thermoanaerobacterium sp. RBIITD; assembly: GCF_900205865.1. Taxonomy (NCBI): domain Bacteria; kingdom Bacillati; phylum Bacillota; class Clostridia; order Thermoanaerobacterales; family Thermoanaerobacteraceae; genus Thermoanaerobacterium; species Thermoanaerobacterium sp. RBIITD. Next base: position 597,657 of record NZ_LT906662.1, on the reverse strand, counting down.
AAATGTCCTTGAATATGATGATGTAATGAATAAACAAAGGGAAATAATATATAAAGAGAGAAGAAAAGTCTTGGAAGGTGAAGATTTAAGGCAGTACATCCTTGACATGGTAAAAGAAATAATAAAGAGAAATGTTGAGATATATACTGCTGGTAGCAAATATCCCGAGGAATGGGATATTGATGGACTTTTAAACCACCTTTATGATTTATTCTTAGAAAAAGATAGTGTAGTAATAGATGTAGATTTTGGAAGACTCGATAAGGAAATGCTTACAGATATAATTTATGAAGAAGCTGTAAGGCAGTATGAAAGAAAAGAACAACAGATTGGTCCACAGATGAGAGAAATAGAAAGAGTTGTACTCTTGAAAGTCGTTGATACAAAATGGATGGATCACATTGATGAGATGGACCAACTGCGCCAAGGAATTGGCTTAAGAGCATATGGACAGATTGATCCTGTTATAGAGTATAAAAAAATCGGATTTGATATGTTTGAAGATTTAGTAAACTCTATACAGGAAGATACTGTAAAATTCCTCTACCATATAGAGATAAAGAATGACAATATGCCACATAGGGAACAGGTTGCAAAGCCTGTAGCAACGAGCCAAGGCGGCAATAATGAACCTAGAAAGCCTATTGTGAAGAAGAAAAAAGTCGGCAGAAATGATCCATGTCCATGTGGCAGTGGCAAAAAATATAAAAAATGCTGTGGTGCAAATCTATAGTAAAAATCTAGGCAGGAGATGGTTTCGTGTCCTGTATTATTATCAAATAGATAAAGGAGATGACGTGGTGTTAGAGGATTATAAAGCAGAAGTTGCAAATATGATAAACACTATAAACGAAATGGGGGCTTCTCTTTGACATAGAAGGTGCCAAAAGAGAAGTTGCAGAAATAGATAAAAAGATGGCAGATCCAGATTTCTGGAATGACCTTAAGAAATCTCAGGAGCTATCTAAAAAATCTAAAGACTTAAAAGAGCTTATATCAGAATATAATTCACTTGTAAAAGCTTGGGAAGATTTAAATGCATTGATAGAATTAGGGCTTGAAGAAGATGATGAATCACTTACACATGAGGTTGAACATGAGTATAAAGAGCTTGATAAAAGGATAAAAGAGATGAAGATAAAGACACTTTTAAGTGGACCTTATGACAGAAGCAATGCTATACTTTCTATACATGCTGGTGCAGGTGGTACAGAAGCACAGGATTGGACAGAGATGCTCTTACGCATGTATATGAGGTGGGCTACTCAAAAAAATTATGAAGTTGAAACAGTAGATTATCTGCCCGGTGATGATGCAGGTGTTAAAAATGTCACTATAATGGTAAAAGGTGCTTTTGCATACGGATACCTTAAATGTGAAGCTGGTGTCCACAGATTAGTCAGGATATCTCCATTCGATGCAGCTGGTAGAAGGCATACATCTTTTGCACTTGTTGAAGTTTTACCTGAGATAGATGACGACATCCATGTAGATATTAGACCAGAAGATTTAAAAGTAGATACCTACAGGTCATCAGGTGCCGGTGGCCAGCATGTCAATAAGACTGAATCAGCCATAAGGATAACGCATTTACCAACGGGAATTATCGTTCAATGTCAATCAGAGCGTTCCCAGATATCCAACAAGGAGACAGCAATGAAGATGCTTAAGGCAAAATTGATGGACCTTATGATAAAGGAGCAGAAAGAAAAGATAGATGACCTAAAAGGTGAACACAAAGAAGCAGGATGGGGAAACCAAATAAGGTCCTATGTATTTCAACCGTATACACTTGTAAAAGACCATAGGACGAATTATGAAGTAGGGAATGTCAATGCCGTAATGGATGGGGATATTGACGAATTTATCAATGCGTATTTGAAGCAGCAAGTATCATAAGGGATATCATTTGATATCCCTTTTAATATAAGAATAAAGGAGAATTATATGGATAGGATAACCTTGACTTTAAAACAGGAGTTTAATTTAAAGGATTTTCAGGTTCTAAATACTATAAAGCTTATTGATGAAGGTAATACGATACCATTTATTGCAAGATACAGAAAAGAAGTGACAGGAAGCCTTTCTGACGAAGTTCTAAGAAATTTTTATGATAGGCTTACATATTTGAGAAATCTTGAAGAGAAAAAGCAGGATACAATAAGATTAATCGATGAGCAAGGAAAACTTACTGATGACATAAAAACAAAAATCGAAAATAGCAAAACACTACAAGAAATTGATGATATATATAGACCATTCAGACCCAAAAGACGAACAAGGGCAACTATTGCGAAAGAAAAAGGTCTAGAAGGATTAGCTAAATTGATTGCCGATGGAAACATAAAAGAAGGCAATCCAGAAGATTATGCATTGAAATATTTAAATGAAAATGTGCAAACTATTGAAGAAGTCTATCAGGGAGCACAGGATATAATAGCTGAAGATATTTCAGATAATGCGGAAATAAGAAAATACATAAGGGATTACACGTGGAATAATGGATTAATAATAACAGAAGCTTTGAAAGAAGAAAAATCACCGTATGAGATGTACTATGACTATAAAGAGGCTGTTAAAAAAATACCATCACATAGAATTTTGGCTATTAATAGGGCTGAGAGAGAAAAATTTATTTCAGTGAAAATTGATGTAGATACTAACAAGATAATAAATGACATAATAACTTCTAATGTCAAAAATGATTCAATTTTTAAGGAATATCATATAAATGCTATAAATGATTCATACAAAAGGCTTATATCACCATCTATAGAAAGAGACATTAGAAATACACTAACAGAAAAGGCAGAAGAAAAGGCCATCAGCGTATTTAAGCAAAACCTAAAAAGCCTTCTCCTACAACCTCCTGTAAAAGGGTATGTTGTAATGGGATTTGACCCTGCGTATAGGACGGGATGTAAAATAGCAGTAGTTGATGTGACAGGCAAGCTTCTCGATACTGCAACGGTATATCCCACACCACCGCAAAATGACATTGAAGGTGCTAAAAAGGTATTAAAAGATTTAATTGAGAAGTACAATGTAGGTCTAATATCTCTTGGAAATGGTACAGCATCACGAGAAAGTGAGCAATTCATAGCAGATCTTATTAAAGAGTTAGATATGTCATTGAAACATGTCATCGTAAATGAAGCAGGTGCATCGGTTTATTCTGCATCAGAACTTGGAACGGAGGAATTTCCTGATATCAATGTAAGCTTAAGAGGAGCAATATCAATGGCGAGGAGGCTACAGGATCCGCTTGCAGAACTTGTGAAGATTGATCCAAAATCGATAGGTGTTGGACAGTATCAGCATGATGTAAATCAAAAAATGCTCGGTGAGGCACTAAATGGAGTTGTCGAGGATTGTGTTAATAGCGTTGGTGTGGATTTAAATACGGCATCTGTATCACTTTTAAAATATGTATCTGGAATAAATTCATCTATTGCTAAGAATATAGTTGAATATCGCAACGAAATTGGCGTATTTAAAGACCGAAAACAGCTGAAAAAAGTAAAAAGGCTTGGGGAAGCTGCGTTTACTCAATGTGCTGGCTTTTTAAGGATAATTAATGGCGATAATATCTTTGATTCGACAGGAGTTCACCCCGAAAGATATGAAGTATTAGATACACTACTTGAAAAGTTTAAATATAAAAAAGATGAATTAAATTCTAATAATTTGAGGGAATTTGCTCATAGACTTGAAGATTATGGGTTAAATAAAATCTCAGAAGAATATGAAATAGGCTTACCAACTTTAAAAGATATCGTAAATGAGCTGAAAAAACCCGGAAGAGACCCTAGAGAAGAGCTTCCAAAACCTATACTTATGTCAGATGTAATGACAATAGAACAGCTAAAACCTGGTATGGAGCTTATGGGTACAGTCAGAAATGTTGTTGATTTCGGATGCTTTGTTGATATAGGTGTGCACACTGATGGGCTCGTTCATATATCGGAGATGTCACAAAATTATATTAAACATCCATTAGATGTAGTATCTGTAGGTGATATTGTAAAAGTGAAAGTTCTTGATGTAGATATTGATAGAAATAGAATATCCCTTTCAATGAAATAAAAGGTGCATGTGTGTTTTATTATTACAAAATTTTGACATTAATTATAGCATAAAAAATTGACCATTGATTAGCAGGTGAGTAAAACAACCTGCTATTTTAAGTTTTATTGCAACTATTAAGTAATCTATATTATAATATAATTGATGTTATATTTTGTAAAAAATATAATGTTCATATAACTTATATATTACTTTTTTAAAAAGAGGAATAATAATAAAGAATATTATTTCTTTATGGAGGTATTAATTTGACGGCGTATGATATTATTGGCGATGTTCATGGATGTTATGATGAATTAATAAAACTGATTGATATGTTAGGGTATAAATTAAAAGATGATGTATATACGCACCCTAGTGGCAGAAAACTTGTTTTTCTTGGTGATATAACAGACAGAGGGCCGGATTCCGTCGGTGTCATAGAATTAGTTTATAAAAATGTAAAGAGTGGCAATGCTTTGTATATACCTGGAAATCATTGCAATAAACTTTATAGGTATTTTTTAAACCATAAAGTTAAGATAATACATGGACTTGAGACAACCGTTGCCGAAATTAATGAATTAAATGAGACAACAAGGCAAATAATTATAGCTCATTTTACTGAACTATACGAAAGTGCACCACTATACCTCATACTTGACAATAGAAAACTTGTCGTTGCACATGCTGGAATACGTGAAGATTATATCGGATACTATGGGAATAAGGTTAAACAGTTTGTCTTATATGGTGATATAACTGGTGAGAAAAATCTTGATGGAACACCAGTAAGGCTTGATTGGGCAAAAAGGTATAAGGGAAGTTCTTTTGTTGTTTATGGGCATACACCAGTTAAAGAGCCGCGATTTACAAATAAAACCGTAAATATTGATACAGGTTGTGTATTTGGTGGATACTTGACTGCTTTAAGATATCCTGAAATAAAAATAGTAAATGTAAAATCAGCTATGCCATACGATGAAAGTAGATTTAAAGACATTGATAATAATACAATGTTTATATAATAATAAAAATTGGAGGGTAATCCCGTGAAAAAAGACAAAAGAAAATTGATATTAAATGGGATATTGATAATTGCATTTATCTTCTTATTTGTGTGGATTTTGCTGACATATGGTAAAGACTTGACATATCTTTTAAAAAATCCAGTAAAATTTGAAAGATGGATAAAAAATTTCGGCACTGTTGGTATATTAATTTTTATTGCGATACAAATAATTCAGGTCGTGATATTTGTGATACCAGGCGAAGTAGTCCAGATTGCAGGCGGGTATCTCTACGGCACATTTTTTGGATCTATATATTCGATAGTTGGTATTACCATTGGTTCTTTAATATGTTTTATTGTTGCACGATTGCTAGGGTTTGACTTTGTAAGAAACTTATTATCAGAGGAAAAGCTAAATAAATTTGATTATATTATAAACAATGAAAAAGGCGAATTTGTATTATTTCTTTTGTTTTTTTTACCAGGACTTCCTAAGGATGCTCTATCATATATAGCCGGTTTAACACCTGTTAAATTCATTAATTTCTTTATAATAACACTTATAGCTAGATTGCCTGGGATTGTAATTTCGGCATATATCGGTGCAAACTTGGAAATTAAAAACTATACTATAGCTATAATAATCTCAATAATAGCGATATTATTATTTACTATAGGATTATATAATAAGGATAAGGTAATGAAAAAATTAAGAGATTATAATAAATGATGTTTACAATATCACGAATTTTAATATTATAGTTAGGTAGATGGAAAATAATATTATTTATGGCATGCACCTCTTCTCACAAGAAGGCTAATAAAATTATATCACATGTTGATAATCATTTCATGGATTTCATTTCATTGTATGATATAATATTTTTAAGATTCTTTTATCAAGAAAAATCATTTAATGGCGCAAAAATAACATTGCGCTTAAACACTGAGGGGGTATACATAATGTATCTTTTAAAAGGTGGAAAAGTCCTGACAATGGCAGGTAAAAATTATGATAAAGCAGATGTACTTATAGATGATGGTAAAATTCTTGATGTAGGTGAAGATATTATTGCACCACTAGATGCTGATGTGATTGATGTTACTGGTCTTACTGTTATGCCTGGTATGATTGATGCTCATTGCCATCTCGGAATGTGGGAAAATGCCATGGGATTTGAGGGCGCTGATGGAAACGAGGCAACGGATCCTATAACACCACAGATGAGGGCTATCGACGGGATAAATCCAATGGATAAATACTTTGAAGAAGCATACGAAGCTGGTGTAACGACTGCAGTTACAGGGCCTGGTAGTGCCAATGTAATAGGAGGACAATTTGCGGCGATAAAAACATATGGTAAAAGAATAGATGATATGATAATAAAGGCACCTGTAGCAGTTAAAGTTGCCTTTGGCGAAAATCCAAAGACGGTATACAATGAACAACATAAAATGCCGACTACAAGAATGGCTGTTGCAGCATTATTAAGACAAGAACTTATAAAAGCACAGGAATATATGGAAAATATGGAGAAGTATGCTGATGATGATGAGAAAAGACCTAGTAGGGATTTGGGACTTGAGGCTTTAGTAAAAGTATTAAAGCATGAAATACCTCTAAAGGCTCATGCCCATAGAGCTGATGATATATTTACGGCACTAAGGATTGCGAAGGAATTTAATGTTGATATAACACTTGACCATTGTACAGAAGGACACCTAATCGCAGATTATCTCGTAAAGGAAAATGCAAAAGTAATTGTTGGGCCATCTCTTTCTGAGAGGTCAAAGATAGAACTTATAAATCTTACATTTAAGACACCGGGAATCTTATCAAAAGCAGGCCTAGATGTGGCAATTATGACAGATCATCCGGTGATACCACTAAATTATCTACCAATATGTGCTGGACTTGCAGTAAAAGAAGGAATGGATGAGATGGAGGCTTTGAAGGCAATAACGATAAATCCCGCAAAGATTGTAGGTATATCTGATAGAGTTGGAAGCATTGAAAAGGGCAAAGACGCCGATATTGCGGTTTTTGATGGAAGCCCGATTGAAATAAAAACAAAGACTAAATATGTATTTATAAATGGTGAAATAGTATATAAAGCATAAAGTCTTTACTATGAATTATTAATAATATAAAATTAAGTAGATGAATACATAAGGAGGAAAATAAATGGCATTTAATTTAAAAGGCAGATGCTTATTAACATTAAAAGACTATACGCCGCAAGAGATAAGATACCTTCTTGACATTGCGAAAGAAGTAAAAGCTGAAAGAAGAGCAGGGATTGTTCATCAGAGATTTCTTGGTAAAACAATTGCGCTGATATTTGAAAAGCGTTCAACAAGGACGAGATGTGCATTTGAGACGGCTTTTGGTGAGGAAGGTGGATATCCAGTATTTTTGTCGACAGATGATATTCAGCTTGGTGCGAAAGAATCAATAGAAGACACTGCAAGAGTCCTTGGAAGGATGTTTGATGCAATAGAATTTAGGGGTTTTAAGCAAAGCACTGTTGAAGCACTTGCAAAATATTCTGGTATACCAGTATTCAATGGACTAACTGATGAATATCATCCAACACAGGTTTTAGCAGACCTCATGACTGTCGAAGAGGAGTTTGGATTTCTTAAGGGCACTAAGTTAGTGTTTGTCGGCGATGGAAGAAATAATATGGCAAATACATTAGCGATTGGGTGTGCAAAGATGGGTATGGACTACGTCATAAATTCTCCAAAGGAGCTATGGCCATCTGATGCATACATAAATGAAGTAAAAGAAATGGCAAAGGAGAATGGAGCTACTTTTACAATAACAGATGTACCTGGTGAAGGTGTAGATGGTGCACATGCTATATATACTGATGTATGGGCATCGATGGGGGAAGAAGCCAAACAGAAGGAAAGAGAAGCATTGCTAAGGCCATTTCAGGTTAATGAAGATTTAATGAGAAAGACGGGAAGAGATGATACTATATTCCTTCATTGTTTACCGGCGATAAAGGGTCAGGAAGTGACACTTGATGTAATAGAAGGAAAACAATCGAGGGTATGGGATGAAGCTGAAAATCGAAAACATACGATAAAGGCTGTAATGCTTGCTACAATGCTATAAATTTATAAGAAGATATCCGAGCAATATGTGTTCGGATATTTATTTTTCTACTATTCAAAACATGAATAAAATGATATAATGTAGAATGTTATTAATTGCTTATGTAGGAGGATAACATGGAGGAAAAAGTAGTTATAGCACTTGGGGGAAATGCTTTGCAGGATAAAAATACTCCGCCTACTGCGGAAGCTCAGCTTGATGTCGTTAAAAGGACAGCAGGATATATTGTAGATATAATAGAAAAAGGCTATTCTATCATAATAACACATGGAAATGGCCCGCAGGTTGGTAATATTGTAATACAAAATGAAACAGCTTCAAATGTAATACCTGCCATGCCATTTGATGTATGTGGTGCTGAAAGTCAAGGTATGATAGGATATATGATACAGCAATGCCTTGGAGAAGTTTTTAAGGAGAGAAATATAGATAGAGATGTTGCAACAATTGTTACACAGGTTGTAGTTGATAAAAATGATCCGGCTTTTTTGAAACCAACAAAACCAATAGGACCATTTTATTCAAAAGAAGAAGCCGAAATACTTAAAAAGTGCAAGGGCTATGAAATGGTAGAAGACAGTGGAAGAGGTTATAGAAGAGTAGTTGCATCACCTGACCCTAAAGAGATCGTAGAACTTAAAACGATAAAACTTCTTGAGAATAATGGTGTTATAGTAATAACAGCAGGTGGCGGTGGTATACCTGTTATTAGAGAAAATGGAAGCTTGAGGGGAGTTGCCGCTGTTATTGATAAAGACCTTGCATCTGAAAAACTTGCGGAGGATATAAATGCAGATATTCTTTTGATACTTACCGCTGTTGAAAAAGTCTATATCAATTATAAAAAACCTAATGAAAAAGCACTCGGTGAGATTTCTGTAGAAGAAGCACAAAAATATTTAGATGAAGGCCAATTTGTACCGGGTAGCATGTTGCCGAAAGTAAAGGCTTCCATAAGATTTGCAAAATCAAAACCTGGAAGAAAAGCGATAATAACATCATTGGAAAAGGCTTCTGATGCACTTTCTGGAAGAGCAGGGACTGTTATAAAAAGTTGATTGAATTAGAATTCTTAAAGGAAGGATAAAAATTATCTTGACAAAATGATATTTTTGTGAAAAAATATATGTTGAAATAAATAAATAATAAAGAATATCTTCAGGGCAGGGTGAAATTCCCGACCGGCGGTAAGCAAAAGCAAGCCCGCGACCCGCGGAAGCGGTGGACTTGGTGTGATTCCAAGGCCGACAGTAAAGTCTGGAGGAAAGAAGATTTTATTTTTATTGTGATACAAAATCCTGAAGATATATTCTTCAGGATTTTTGATATGGAGGGGTTATTATGGAGTATAGTAAAACAAGAGTAATAGTAACTGTGGGGTTATTGTCGGCAATTGCATTTGTACTTATGTACCTTGAGTTCCAGGTACCATTATTTCCCAGTTTTCTAAAATTCGATTTCAGCGATATACCACCGCTTTTAGCATCCTTTGCATTAGGACCCATATATGGTATTTTTGTAGAGATTGTTAAAAACGTAATACATTTACCTGTAAGCCAGACAGGTGGTATCGGAGAGATCGCAAATTTTATTGTAGGCTCAATATTTGTTTATACTGTAGGAACTATCTACAAGAAAAATAAATCGAAAAAAGTTGCATTAATTGCAATGCTGGTTGGAACAATTGCCATGGCTTTTGCAGGTTCAATACTCAATTATTATGTATTTTTGCCGTTATATCAAAAAATTATGGGATGGCCGCTAAGTGCCATTATCGGGATGGGAAAAACTGCCAATAGTCATATTGTTGATTTGAAGACACTCATATCATATGGCATATTTCCATTTAATATACTAAAAGGACTTGTACTATCGCTTATTACATTCCTTATATACAAAAAGCTTTCACCAATGTTGCATATGTAAATTAAGAATTATTTAAAATGGCGGATTTTATCCGCTTTTTTTATTGGCATACTATGCGTTTGATTTGTGTTATACTTGGTATATAATAATTGTATAAAATTTATGGTGGTGTAAAATATGAAAATAAAAATTGCAACAAAAAATGCTAAAGAAACCGAAAATTTGGGTGTTAAACTAGGAAAATTATTAAAAAAAGGTGATATAGTATTACTTTCAGGAAATCTCGGTACCGGTAAAACTGTTTTAACAAAAGGTATTGCAAAAGGTATGGGGATTTTAGATTATGTGACAAGCCCGACATTTATGATTGTGAATGAACATATGGGCAATACACCATTATACCATTTTGATGTTTACAGGATAGAGGATTATACGGAATTATACGATATAGGTTATGAGGAGTATTTTTACGGCAATGGTGTTTGTGTTATAGAGTGGCCTGAAAAAATAAAACCGCTTATTCCCAAAGAATATCTTTACGTACATATAGATTCAGGTTCTACCGATGATGAAAGAGTTATAGAAATTGCGCCTTGCGGGAAAAAGTATGAAGATATACTTAAGGAGATGAAATGATGAAGATACTTGCTATAGATTCTTCCTCAAAGACAGCCACCGTCGCTATTGTTGATGAAGAAGGTGTAATAGGTGAATTTTCAATAAATCATTTAAGGCATTCGGTAATATTAATGCCTATGATCGATGAAATACTTAAAATGGCTGAAACAAAAAAAGAAGAAATAACGCATATTGCAGTATGCGAAGGACCCGGTTCGTTTACAGGGCTTAGAATTGGAGCTGCTACAGCAAAGGGGCTTGCACAGGCATTGAGTGTACCTATTGTTGGTGTGTCTTCCCTTGACGGTCTTGCATTTAATGTTAGTGAATTTAAAGGCATAATATGCCCTGTTATTGATGCGTTAAGAGGCTATGTGTATACATCTTTTTATAGAGGTGGCAATGAACTTAAAAAGCTATCTGATACGATCCTCATGAAGGCTAAAGACTTACCTGATATAATTAAAAATTATAACTCAGATGTTATGTATATTGGTGATGGTGTTACATCATATAAAGAATTTTTAAATAAAAAATATGATTTTAATACATTTTTTGCATCATCTGTTGATAATATAGCTAGGGCATCGTCGATAGGTATTCAAGCTATAGAGAAAATCAAATGTGACGAATTAAACACATATATAGATTTTAAACCATATTATATAAGAAAACCGGCAGTTTTAGAAAACACTAAATAATAAATATTCTTTAAAAGTAATGAGGGGTTGAATTTATATATGTTGATTAATATTCGTTGCATGAAAAAATGCGATATTGATAAGGTTTTAGAGATAGAAAATTTATGCTTTTCAGTACCGTGGACAAGAGAATCTTTTTTAATGGAGATAACAAAAAATAAATGTGCACACTATATTGTAGCCGAAGTTGATGGCAAAACGGTCGGATATGGCGGTTTTTGGGTTGTTATTGATGAAGGCCATATAACAAATATTGCGGTACATCCTGATTTTAGAGGATTGGGAATCGGTTCTGCGATTGTCGAAGGACTCATTAATTTGGCAAAGAAAAAGGGAATCACCTCCATGACGCTGGAAGTTAGGGCAACAAACTTTATAGCACAATCATTGTATAAAAAATATGGATTTAGACCTGTAGGAAAGAGAAGAGGTTATTATCAGGACAATAATGAGGATGCAATAATAATGTGGAAATACGATATGTAAGGAGGTATTTTATGCATCAGGATTTACTTGTATTAGGAATTGAAACATCTTGTGATGAAACATCGGCGAGCATCGTCGAAAATGGCAAGTATGTAATGTCGAATGTAATATATTCTCAGATAGAAATACATAAAAAATACGGTGGTGTAGTACCTGAGATAGCATCGAGGAATCATATAGAAGTAATAGGAGAAGTTGTGACAAAAGCGCTTGATGATGCATATATTACGCTTGACGATGTAAATGTTGTTGCCGCAACATATGGACCTGGACTCGTCGGTGCATTACTAGTAGGACTTTCATATGGAAAAGCGCTGGCATATGGAAAAGGATTGCCTTTTGTTGGTGTAAATCATATCGAAGGACATATTTCAGCTAATTATCTTGGTGGTGACTTTGAACCACCATTTATTTGCTTAATAGCATCTGGCGGACATAGTCACATTGTTCATGTAAAAGACTATGGAGTTTATGAAGTTTTAGGAAGGACCGTTGATGATGCTGCTGGTGAAGCCTTTGACAAAGTTGCAAGAGCCTTAGGGCTTGGCTATCCAGGAGGCCCTAAAATCGACAAAATAGCGAAAGAAGGAGATCCTGAAAAGTATAAGTTTCCCAAATCTTTCATGGAAAAAGATAACTTCGACTTCAGTTTTAGTGGATTAAAGACAGCTGTAATAAATCAGCTCAATCATGAAAAGCAAAAAGGGTATTCAATAAATATTGCCGATTATGCTGCAAGCTTTCAAAAAAATGTAGTTGATGTCTTAACATATAAGCTTGTTAAAGCCGCTAAATATAAAAACTTAAAAAAGATTTCCATTGCCGGTGGTGTTGCATCAAATAGCCTCTTAAGGGCAAGGCTTGATGAAATAGCTAAGGAGGAAGGATTCCTACTGCATTATCCTAAGCAAATTTTTTGTACTGATAATGGTGCAATGATAGCAAGTGCTGGATATTTTGACTTTGTTCGCGGAAAAACGTCAGGGCTAGACTTAAATGCCATTCCTTATTTAAAACTTTTTAATTGTTGACGAAAAAGATGTGAACTTTGTGGAAAAATGTCTATAGAGCTTTGACAGTATGTTGTTATAGCTGTGGATAACTTTGTGGATATTGTGATTAACTTTAATACTTTGGATTATATGTAATGAAATGGAATAAAAATTTAATATAATAAAAGTACGTTATTTTATTGATATGGAGGAATATCGCTTTCTATAGAGAATATTTATTATATAGGTGGTGCATTATGAACAATATACTTTTTTTATCAAAAGTCAATAAAAAGTACTTAGAGGAGATTAAAAATTATGTTAATCAATTTTATGTGGTCAGTGTAGATGGACGGGAAGATGCTGAAAAATATATTAATAATACAGAGATATTGATATGCTACGATGGCGATGTAGACATTGAACTTATCAAAAAAGCAGATAAGTTAAAATGGATTCACCTATTGAGCGCCGGTGCCGATAATATGCCATTTAAGACATTAAAAGAACGTGGGATAATATTAACAAATTCTAGGGGCGTCCATAAATACCAAATATCAGAACAAGTTTTAGGATATATGCTTATGTTTGAAAGAGGCTTAAATACCTTTTTGAGAAAGCAGTTAAATAAAGAGTGGGATCGCTCAATTAGAGTTTCAGAGCTTTTTGGGAAAACAATTTGTATTATAGGTATTGGAAGTATAGGAGAAGAAATCGCAAGACTTTCAAAAGAATTTGGAATGAAAACAATAGGTGTTAGAAGATCAGGTAAACCATCTAAATTTATTGATGAAATGTATAATGATGAAGATTTGCTTAAAGCTGTATCAAAATCAGATTATGTCATATGTGCTCTTCCACTTACTGATGACACATATCACATGCTAAATAAGGAATTTTTTGAAAATATGAGGGAAGGCTCGTATTTTATAAATATTGGAAGAGGCAGAGTAGTAGATGAAAAGGCTTTAATAGACGCACTAAAAAATAAAAAGATAGAAGGTGCTGCCTTAGATGTATTTGAAGAAGAGCCATTGCCTAAGAATAGTCCTCTATGGGACATGGAAAATGTGATAATAACGCCTCATATGGCGGGAATTTCGCCATATTATATGAAAAGAGCACTTGAAATTATAAAAAGCAATTTAAAGGCATATTTGTCTGAAGGTGAATTTATCAATCTTATAGATCTAAGTAGACAGTATTAAAGCGGGTATCTTACCCGCTTAAATTTTCCCATTCATCATATAAATTATTTAGCTTTTCCTTTAAATTATTGTATTCTTTTTGTGTTTTCACAATCTCGCCATTTTTATATATTTCTGGATCGCACATTTTTTCTTCTAACTCTTTTATCCTATCTTCAATTTCAATAATCTTATTTTCTATGCTATTAATATACTCCTTTTGCTTTTTAGCTACTTTTTGTTTTAACTTTTCACGAACTTTTTCATTTTTTATTTGCGTCTTCGTCTTTTTCTCAGCCTCTTCTTGATAACTATTATTTTCGCTTTTCTTTTCAAGATAGTATGAATAATTTCCATAGTATTCTGTAATACCATCACTTGAAAGTTCTAAAACTTTTGTAGCTATTTTATCGATAAAGTATCTGTCATGGGATACAAATAACAGTGTACCGTCATAATCAAGTAAGGCTTTTTCAAGGACTTCCTTAGATTTTAAATCGAGGTGGTTTGTTGGTTCATCCATTAGAAGAAAATTTGCTTTTGACAAAATAAGTTTTAATAAAGATATGCGGGCTTTTTCACCACCGCTTAATTTGTCAATTGTTTTAAACACATCATCGCCACTAAAAAGGAATGATCCTAATAATGTTCTTATTTCAGTTTGAGTAAGATATGGATTTTCATCCCATATCTCATCAATTACTGTTTTATCATTATTTAGATTTGTTAGTTCTTGTTCATAATATCCTGTCACAACATTTGTACCAAAGCTTACAGTTCCATCGTATTTATCTAAAATTCCCAATATAATCTTTAGCAAAGATGTCTTTCCTACGCCATTTGGCCCGAGTATTGCGATTCTGTCTCCCTTTAGGACTTCAAAGCTTACATCATGAAATATTGGCTTTTCAAAACTCAATGATAAATTAGCAACTTTAAGGACATCATTGCCGCTTTTTTCGTCAAAATCAAATGATAATTTAATAGAATTATTGTTTATTATAGGCTTTTCAATCTTTTCCATTCTATTCAACATTTTTTGTTTACTTTCAGCCATTTTAACTGACTTTTCGCGGCGACGGTTTTTTTGTATCATTATCATTTCTTGAATTCTTTTGATTTCTTTTTGCTGTTCTTCATAAGCCTTCATCATTATATTTAATTCTTCATTCTTTTTTCTTAGGTATTCTGAATAATTGCCGTCATAAGCTTTTAAAGTTTTATTCTCAATTTCAAAGATGCGGTTAGCAACCTTGTCGAGGAAAAACCTATCATGGGATATTACCATTACTGTACCTTTATAAAACCTTAAATATTGTTCAAGCCATTCAATAGATGGTATATCAAGGTGGTTTGTCGGCTCGTCTAAAAGAAGTACATCTGGATTTTTTAATAATGTCTTAGCCAACATTAGCCTTGTCTTCTGTCCACCACTTAATACTGAAACAGATGTATCAAACTGAGATGGCAGAAACCCTAAGCCGATTAAAACACCTCTTACTTTACTGTCGACAGAATACCCTTCATTTTTATTGTATTCGTCTATTAAATTAGAATATTCTTCAAGAAGTTTATTTAATTCGTTTCCATCTTTAGTGTTTGCAATTTTATTTTCTAAATCTTTTATATTTCTTTCAAGTTCAAAAACATCATTAAATACGGTTTTGACTTCGTTGTATATGGATTGAGAACTTGAAATATATGCATTTTGCTCAAGATATCCTGGTTTAATCTGTGGCATCGATATACTTCCTGTATCAGGCTCTAAATTACCTACTAATATTTTAAATAATGTTGATTTGCCTGCACCATTGTCACCAACGATACCTATTCTGTCCCCTTCATTTACTATGAATGATATATTTTCTAATATAGTATCGATGCCATATGAAATACTTATATTATTTACTGTTATTATAGCCATTTATTATTCCTCCTGTTATAATAAATATATCAAAGATTATATATAATTTAAAGTTTTGTAGTATTTAATTTTTATCATGATAATGTCGATATTATACATAAGGTGAATTAGAGAGGGGAATAACTATGGATTTTGCGACATTATTAGGAATTATAATTGGTATTGGTTCACTGATTCTTGCATTTACATTAGAAGGCGGTGTAGTTGCTTCGCTAGTAGGCTTATCAGCGGCTATTATTGTTTTAGGAGGCACACTTGGTGCTACAATGGTATCATATTCTATGAAGGATATATTAAAGATACCAAAGCTTATTGGCAAGGCATTTAAAGAAGAGAACGATAATTATTTAGATATAATTAAATACTTTGTATATCTTTCACAGAAGGCCAGGAGTGAAGGACTTTTAAGCCTCGAGCAAGAGATACAATCTGATGAAATAAAAAACTTTGATCCTATTTTAAAAGAATGTCTTGAACTGGTAGTAGATGGTGCGGACATTGAACTCATTAAAACTACAATGGAAAATAAGATATACATAGAAGATACAGCTATGAAAAAAGAAGCTGGAATCTTTGAATCCGCTGGCGGTTATTCTCCGACAATGGGGATAATTGGTACTGTTATGGGACTTGTACATGTTCTTGGAAGTTTGAGCGAACCGGATAAGCTTGGACCGGCAATCGCTGTTGCTTTTATTGCAACATTGTATGGCGTTGGAATGGCAAATTTCGTATGGCTTCCAATAGGTCTGAAACTTAGAAATAAAGCTTCAGTAAAAAG
The DNA here is from genome assembly GCF_900205865.1 of Thermoanaerobacterium sp. RBIITD. Taxonomy (NCBI): domain Bacteria; kingdom Bacillati; phylum Bacillota; class Clostridia; order Thermoanaerobacterales; family Thermoanaerobacteraceae; genus Thermoanaerobacterium; species Thermoanaerobacterium sp. RBIITD. Next base: position 580,898 of record NZ_LT906662.1, on the reverse strand, counting down.
GACAGAAAAAGAAATTATTTTAGAAGGTAGTCTCTCATTACAGGCTGGAGAAAATCCAAAGATAGTTGAGAAGAAACTAAAAACCTTTATGGTGGAACATGTGATAAATGAAAATACTTCAGATTTGAAAGGTGACATATCCGATGAGAAAGTATGATGATGATAATGACCAAAAGACAAATAAAGAAAGATGGCTTCTTACATATTCTGACATGATTACATTGTTGATGATATTTTTTATACTTCTTTATACTATAAGCAGTGTCAACTCAACTAAATTTTTACAAGTTGCGACATCACTTAATAAAACTTTCGAAGGGACTAATTATGTCATAGGACAATATAGCGGTAATAGTATAATTAATAGCATACAATCAAATAATAACGAAAATAACATCGAAATAAAACTGAATGAATTTATAAAACAGAATAATCTCCAAAATATGGTAACATACAAGATAGATGAAAGGGGACTTGTAATAAGCCTCAATGATGCATTATTATTTGATACTGGTTCTGCAGATATAAAACCAGAACAAAAAACTACCCTAATGAGGATTGGCAACATGCTTAAAACGATGCCAAATTATATAAGAGTCGAAGGATATACAGATGATGTACCAATTAACAATGATAAATTTCATTCAAATTGGGAATTATCTGTTATAAGGGCTACAAATGTCGTTAAAATACTTGTAGATGATGTTAACATGGATCCAAAAAAGATTTCTGTTGTCGGATATGGTGAGTATAGGCCCATTGTTCCGAATGATAATGACAAAAATAGACAGCTTAATAGAAGAGTAGATATTGTTATTATGAATACAGACTATAATAAATGGGAGCCAAATAAATAACTATTGCCAACTTGACAAATTATTTACAAAATCATATAATTTTATTATATGATACGATATCTGAGGTGATTTTATGACGAAAAAGACAATCGTATCCATGGCTGTCGTTAGAAGACTTCCGCGTTATCATAGATACTTAGAAGAACTTTTGAAAAATGATATAAAAAGGATATCATCAAAGGAATTAAGCGAAAAGATGGGTGTTACCGCATCTCAAATAAGACAGGATCTAAATAATTATGGTGGCTTTGGACAGCAAGGATATGGGTACAATGTGGAAGAATTGTATAATACTCTAACAAGAATATTAGGACTTGATAAGTCGTACAGCACAATTATAATAGGAGCTGGGAATCTTGGACAGGCTATTGCCAATTATACGAATTTTGAAAGAACCGGATTTAACTTAAAGGGTATATTTGATATTAACCCTAAGCTCTTTGGACTGAAAATAAGAGATATTGAAATTATGGATGTTGACAACTTAGAAAGTTTTTTATCAAACAATAGAATTGATATTGCTATCCTTTGTATACCGAAAGACAATTCACAAATAATGGCTAATAGGCTTGTAAAAGCAGGAGTTAGAGCTATTTGGAACTTTTCTCCTATTGATTTAGATGTTCCTAATGACGTAATACTTGAAAATGTCCACTTAAGTGATAGTCTCTTGACTTTATCATATCGATTAAACGAAGACGAATTGCTAAAAAAGAACAATGAAGAAAAATAAATGGATATTTTTTATCCATTTATTTTTTTTATAATTGCTTTTTAAATTTTATTGTTATATAATATTAACTGTAGTTGTTAAATGTATAACAAATATAGCGTTTACTTCAATTCATCATTTCAAGCTGGCACGTTTTTTGCATATTATTCTTATGAGCAGATTTAAATAAAAAGATGTAAAGGAGGATATTTATGGATTATAAGAATGTTTCATTAAAAAAAGAAGATGGCATTGCTTTAATTACGATAGAGCGCCCAAAGGCTTTAAATGCCTTGAACTATGAGACATTAAAAGAGCTTGAATGTCTATTGAATTCAGCAAGAAATGATGAAGAAATAAAGGCTGTCATAATAACAGGCGGTGGTGAAAAGGCTTTTGTAGCTGGTGCTGATATCGCTGAAATGAGTAAAATGACGCCAGTTGAAGCTAAAAAATTCTCTGAATTTGGACAACATGTGTTTAGAGAAATAGAATTACTTAGTAAGCCAGTTATTGCGGCTGTTAATGGATTTGCTCTCGGTGGTGGGTGCGAGCTATCTATGGCATGTGATATACGAATTGCAAGTAAGAATGCCAAATTTGGTCAACCTGAGGTTGGTCTTGGAATAATACCTGGTTTTTCAGGTACTCAAAGGCTTCCACGTCTTGTAGGCACATCAAAAGCAAAGGAACTTATTTTTACCGGTGATATGATTAACGCAGAAGAAGCTTATAATATAGGGCTTGTATCAAAAGTGGTTGAACAATCAGAGCTTATTAATGAAGCAAAGAAGATTGCACAAAAAATTATGTCTAAAGGACAATTAGCAATAAAACTTGCAAAAGAAGCTATAAACAAAGGTATTGAAACAGATATTGATACAGGAAACACAATTGAAGCAGATGCTTTTGCATTATGTTTCTCGACAAATGACCAAAAAGAAGGAATGGGTGCATTTCTTGAGAAGAGAACACCAAAATTTGAAGGCAAATAAAGCATAATTGTTTGCTATTAAAATATCAATAAGGAGGCAATTTTATGGATTTTTCATTGACAAAGGAGCAAGAGATGGTCAGAAAAGTAGTACGCGAATTTGCTGAAAAAGAAGTTGCTCCAAAAGCTAAAGAAATAGATATTACAGAAGAATTTCCATGGGATACAGTAAAAAAGATGGCTCAAAATGATATGATGGGTATCCCATATCCTGAGGAATACGGTGGTGCAGGCGGAGATTACTTGAGCTATATTATTGCAGTTGAAGAATTATCAAGGGCATGTGCAACAACCGGCGTAATTCTTTCAGCACATACTTCACTTGGAAGTTTCCCTATATATCAATGGGGTACTGAAGAACAGAAGAGAAAATATTTAGTTCCACTTGCAAAGGGTGAAAAACTTGGTGCCTTCGGTCTTACAGAACCTAATGCAGGTACAGATGCATCGGGACAACAAACAACAGCGGTTCTTGATGGTGACCATTATGTACTTAACGGATCAAAGATATTTATAACAAATGGAGGAAAAGCTGATATATATATAATTTTTGCCATGACAGATAAATCTAAAGGAACAAGAGGCATAAGTGCATTTATAGTTGAGAAAGATTTCCTTGGCTTTAGCATTGGCAAAATTGAAGAAAAGATGGGTATTAGAGCATCATCAACAGCAGAACTTGTTTTTGAAGACTGCATAGTTCCAAAGGAAAACCTCCTTGGCAAAGAAGGACAAGGTTTTAAAATCGCAATGGCTACACTTGATGGAGGAAGAATAGGAATAGCTGCACAGGCACTTGGCATAGCACAGGCTTCACTTGATGAAGAAATAAAATATGCAAAAGAAAGACAGCAGTTTGGAAGACCAATAGGGAAATTCCAAGGTATACAATGGTATATAGCAGACATGGCTACTCGTATAAATGCTGCAAGATGGCTTGTGTACAATGCAGCATGGAGAAAACAGACAGGTCTCCCATATACAATGGAAGCAGCTATGGCAAAACTTTATGCATCGGAGACGGCAATGTTTGTTGCGACAAAGACAGTGCAGATATTTGGTGGTTACGGATTTACTAAGGACTATCCAGTAGAAAGATTTATGAGAGATGCAAAGATTACAGAAATTTACGAAGGTACATCGGAAGTTCAAAAAATGGTTATTTCCGGTAACCTATTGAAAATGTAAGGAGGTCATACTTATGAATATACTTGTACTTGTTAAGCAGGTTCCGGATACAAACGAAGTAAGAATTGATCCTGTTACAAAAACACTTGTACGTGAAGGTGTTCCAAGCATAATAAATCCTGATGATAAAAATGCTTTAGAAGAAGCCATTAGATTGAGAGAAAAAAATGGTGGAAAGGTTACTGTAATATCTATGGGACCACCGCAGGCCGAAGTTGCTTTAAGAGAGGCACTTGCAATGGGTGCTGATGAAGCATATCTTTTAACAGATAGAGCTTTTGCCGGTGCAGATACTTATGCAACAGCTAAAGCACTTTCAAAGGCTATAGAAAAGTTTGAATATGACATTGTTTTTTGTGGAAGACAGGCAATAGATGGGGATACGGCACAAGTTGGACCGCAAATAGCAGAACAGTTAAATATACCACAGGTGACATATGTTAGGAAAGTAGAAGTCGAGGATGATGGACTTAAAGTTGAAAGAGCTCTTGAAGATGGATATGAAGAAATAAAAGTAAATACACCTGTTCTTCTAACTGCTATAAAAGAACTTAATGTACCAAGATATCCATCTATTAAAGGTATATTCAATGCATACGGAAAAAAAGAAGTTAAGACGATAACGGCAGATGACCTCGATGTTGATAAAAATGAGCTTGGTCTAAAGGGCTCACCAACAAAGGTTGTAGCTACATCAACGCCAAACACTGAGAGGACTGGAGAAATATTTACTGGAAATGTTAAAGAAGCAGTTCAAAACCTTGTTGATAGATTAAATAAGAGACATGTAATATAGGAGGCGCGGCAAATGAGTGATTATAAAGATATATGGGTTTTCGCCGAACAAAGAGACGGCATGATTATGAATGTTGCTCTCGAGATTCTCGGTGAAGCGAGAAAGCTCGCAGATAAGAAAGGTGTGAATGTTGGAGCTGTTCTCTTAGGATACAATATAGGAAGCCTTGCAAAAGAGCTTATCAGCTACGGTGCAGACTTAGTATATGTTGTAGACAATCCACTTCTTTTGAATTATACGACAGAAGGATATGCTAAAGTTATCGCTGACCTTGCAAATGAATATAAACCTGAAGTAATACTCTACGGTGCAACATATATAGGTCGTGACCTTGCACCTAGAATTGCGTCAAAACTTATGACAGGACTTACGGCAGATTGTACTGGACTTGACATTGATGAAAATGGATTATTACTACAGACAAGGCCGGCGTTTGGTGGCAACCTAATGGCAACAATTAAATGTCCTGATAGAAGGCCACAGATGTCAACAGTAAGGCCTGGAGTCATGAAGAAATCTGTAAAAGATGAATCAAGAAAAGGTCAAGTCATAAATTATGAGACGGACATTAAAGAAACTGATATAAGGACTAAAATACTAAATATCGTAAAAGAAGCTAAGAGCAAAGTAAATCTTGAGGAAGCGGACATTATAGTTTCTGGAGGACGTGGTGTTGGAAATGCTGAAGGTTTTAAACTTATAAAAGAGCTTGCAGATGTACTTGGAGGTGTTGTTGGGGCATCTCGTGCAACGGTCGATGCCGGATGGATTTCATCAGACCACCAGGTTGGACAGACAGGAAAAACAGTAAGACCAAAATTATACATTGCCTGTGGTATCAGCGGTGCAATACAGCATCTAGCAGGTATGAGCAATTCAGGTACTATTGTTGCAATAAATAAAAATCCCGACGCGCCGATTTTCAAAGTTGCTGATTACGGTATAGTTGGAGATTTATTTAAGGTAATACCAGCTTTGATTGAAGAACTTAAAAAAGTATCTGCGTAGGCACTTGATCATTTGACAGGTGACCATAAAATTTTATTTAAAAAGGAGTGTTATTATGCAAAAAATCTGTGTAATAGGTGCTGGTACAATGGGCTCGGGTATCGCTCAGACTTTTGCACAAAACGGTTTTGAGGTTATATTAAGAGACATCGACATGAAATTTGTTGAAAGAGGCCTTGGAATAATTAACAAAAATCTTCAAAGAAGTGTCGAAAAAGGAAAAATGACTGAAGACACGAAAAATGAAGTTTTGAGCAAAATTCATGGAACTGTCAACTTAGAGGATGCAAAAGATGCAGACTTAGTTGTTGAAGCAGCAATTGAAGATATGGAAATAAAAAAACAGGTATTTAAGGAACTTGATGGACTTTGCAAGGCAGAAACTATTCTCGCTTCTAATACATCATCGCTTTCTATAACGGAAATAGCAAGTGTAACTGGAAGACCTGAAAAAGTTATCGGTATGCATTTCTTTAATCCTGTCCCAGTAATGAAACTTGTTGAAGTTATAAGAGGACTAAAAACATCAGACCAGACTTTTAATATTGTAAGAGAATTAGCATTAAAAGTTGGGAAAACACCCGTACAAGTAAATGAAGCTCCTGGATTTGTTGTAAATAGGATATTAATACCAATGATTAATGAGGCCATAGGTGTACTTGCAGATGGTGTTGCAACTGCTGAAGATATAGATGAAGCCATGAAACTCGGTGCAAATCATCCAATCGGACCACTTGCATTATCAGACCTTATAGGAAATGATGTAGTACTTGCTATAATGAATGTGCTCTATACAGAATATGGTGATTCAAAATACAGACCACATCCACTTCTAAAAAAGATGGTAAGAGGCGGTTTGCTTGGTAGAAAATCTGGGAAAGGATTCTTTGAATATAAATAAACCAATATAAAGGAGGATATATATGAAAGAAGTAGTTATTGCAAGTGCAGTAAGAACAGCTATAGGAAAATTTGGTGGTACTCTTTTAACCGTGCCAGCTGTAGATTTAGGCGCCATTGTTATAAAAGAAGCATTAAAAAGAGCGAACATAAAGCCTGAAGAAGTAAATGAAGTAATAATGGGAAATGTTTTGCAAGCAGGTCTTGGGCAAAATCCTGCAAGACAAGCTGAATTAAAAGCAGGTATTCCAGTAGATGTACCGGCAATGACTATAAATATGGTATGTGGATCAGGACTTAGGGCTGTAACATTAGCAGCGCAATCTATCATGACAGGTGACGCAGATATAGTTGTTGCAGGTGGTATGGAAAGTATGTCAAGAGCACCATATGTATTAAATGATGCACGCTTTGGTTACAGGATGAATAATGGGCAGCTTGTCGATGAAATGGTGTATGATGGATTAACAGATGTATTTAATCAATATCATATGGGTATTACAGCTGAAAATGTCGCTGAGAAGTTTGGCATTACAAGGGAAGAGCAGGATGAATTAGCCTTAAGAAGTCAGAAACTTGCAGCAGAAGCTATATCTTCAGGAAGATTTGAAGATGAAATTGTACCTGTTATGATACCTCAGAAAAAGGGAGATCCAATAGAATTTAAGGTTGATGAGCATGTAAGGCCCAATACAACAATGGAAGCACTTGCAAAATTAAAACCAGCGTTTAAAAAAGATGGCACAGTAACAGCAGGTAATGCGTCTGGTATCAATGATGCTGCGGCAGCAGTTGTTGTGATGTCGAAAGAGAAGGCTTTAGAACTAGGAATAAAACCTCTTGCGACTATTAAATCATATGGTTATGCAGGTGTTGATCCAAGTGTTATGGGGTTAGGTCCTATATACGCCACAAGAAAAGCCTTGGAGAAGGTTGATTTAACGGTTGATGACTTAGATCTAATTGAAGCAAATGAGGCTTTTGCTGCACAAGCTGTAGCGGTTTGCAAAGAGCTAAAATTCAATATGGATAAAGTAAATGTAAATGGCGGAGCTATTGCACTTGGACATCCAATTGGCGCCAGCGGATGCAGGATTTTAGTAACACTCCTTTATGAAATGCAAAAGAGAAACTCCCACATAGGACTTGCAACATTATGCATAGGCGGCGGTATGGGTATAGCTATGGTTGTTGAGAGGTAAATCTTTCTACTCTGTAACAAAAAGACACAAAGCACCTATAAAAAATACCTTCATTATTAAGTTTATAATTGATGTGTGTAACAATATGAACCACATATGTAACATAATGATACATATGTGGCTTTTTTTATGCCACAAAATCCTTCATTGGCACCGGGGATGTTGATAAAATAATAGCACCAATAGTTGATAAAGATCTGGTAGTTCCGATGTCCATGGCAGAAAGTATAAAAAATGGTATAGGTGATAACGGTGGCTCATTTACGTAAAGAGTACAATTTAGAATGAACCTTACATCAAGGAAATATTTTTTTTGATGTTAGGTTTTTATTTTAATTCATTAAAAATATTTAATATTAGTGAATATCTATGTATTGTTAGCGCAACAGTAGGCTAAAATTGGGAAAATTATTAAAAATATTAAAAATTTTTAGAAGAAGACTGTAATGTGGCACCAGTCATAAATTTTATGAAATATGTTGGACCAGGTATTTTAGTTAGTGTTGGATTTATTGTTCCAGGAAATTTGGCAACAAATGTATCAGCGGGTTCACTATACGGATATAAACTTTTATGGGTTATAACGCTGTCTACTATAATGTTAATTATCCTGCAGCAAAATGCGGCACGCCTTGGCATTGCAACAGGATACTGTTTGTCTGAAGCAACAGCGATATATATAAAACCATTTGCTAGCGAAGTCCATATTGATATCTGCAGTCCTTACTGCAATTTCGACTGCTACAGCCGAATTACTTGGTACAGCAATAGCATTAAATATGCTGTTTAGAATTCCTTTAAACTATAATGATTTTATCTAAGTTACAATATTTAAATGATTTATTATAATATATTTTCTGTTGAATTCTTTATTGAAACTTCTCAAAAATACCGTATAATTAATAATATAGGTATTTATTTATTAAATCTCTTGGAGGGTACTAATTGAAGGTATATTCTTTTGTAGGTGAAAGCGGCAGTGGCAAAAGTTATCATGCGTCATATGTGGCGGGTAAATATGGTATAAAGTACATCATCGATGATGGACTTTTAATATGTGAAAACAGGATTGTTTCTGGCTTTTCTGCAAAAAGGGAAAGGACTAAATTATCTGCTATAAGAAGAGCTATTTTTATGGACCCAGAACACGTTAAAGAAGTAAGAAAATCCATTGAAGAGCTTAAGCCTGATAAGATAATGATTATTGGAACATCAGATAAAATGACAGATAAGATAGCTGAGAGGCTCTCTTTACCGCCTGTGTCTGAGAGACTATATATAAGTGATATAGTATCACCTGAAGAAATCGAAACAGCTAGAAAAAAGAGGTATGAGGAAGGAAAACATGTTATACCTGTCCCGACATTTGAAGTAAAAAAACAATTTTCGGGTTATTTTATTGATCCACTAAGATTATTTAGACGTAAAGAAATTGAGTTTGAGAAAACTGTCGTAAGGCCATATTTTAGCTATCTTGGTAAATACACTATATCGGAGAATGTTATAAATTGCATTGTGCTAAATGAAGCTAAAAAATTTGTAAGCATTCACAAAATTAATAAGGTTATAACTGAAAATTATGATGAAGGAATTTTGATTAAAATTGATCTTACAATGAATTATGGTGTTTCGATTAATCATGTACTTGCCGAAGTAATAAAATCAATAAAAGATGTTGTAGAATATATGACATCACTCAATGTCTTAAATATAAAAATATATGTCAGGTCGCTTTATGTAAATATTTATGAAAAGGGTGTTCTAAATGTATAAAATAGTGAATAAAAAAGTTTTAAATCCTGCTGTTAAATTAATGGATATTGAAGCACCAAGGGTTGCAAAAAGTGCTATCCCTGGGCAGTTTGTTATTATTAAAGTAAACGAAAGAGGCGAGAGGGTTCCACTTACTATAGCTGATTTTGACCGAGAGAGAGGGACAGTTACGATTGTCTTTCAGGAAGTAGGCAAATCGACTAAACTTTTAGGTTCTATGAATGTAGGGGACTATATAGAAGATTTTGCTGGACCCCTTGGAAAGGGTATGGATGTTGGTTCGGGTGTTAAAAAAGTACTAGGAGTTGGTGGAGGTGTAGGCATACCTGCGTTATACCCAAAGCTTAAAATGCTCCATAATGAAGGATATAGAGTTGAAGCTATACTCGGTGGGAAAAGTGAAGAATATATAGTTTTCAAGGATAGAATGGAAAAAGTTTGCGATAAAGTTTATTACGCTACAGATGACGGAAGCCTTGGTAAGAAAGGTTTTGTAACAGACGTACTTAAAGAAAGGCTTGAGGTTGATAAGGATATCGATGTTGTTATAACCGTTGGACCTATGATAATGATGAAAAATGTGTCTTTAATGACAAATGAATACAATATACACACTCTTGTCAGCATGAATCCTTTGATGGTAGATGGAACTGGTATGTGCGGAGCATGCAGAATAGTTGTCGGCGGTGAAACAAAATTTGTATGTATTGATGGACCAGTTTTTGATGGGCATAAGGTAGATTTTGATATTGCTATGAAGAGACTTAATATGTACAAATCGAAGGAAAAACAGGCTGAATTTCGTAGAACACACGGAGGTGGGTGCTGTGCCGATTAAGGAAAGAGTACCAATGAGGGAACAAGACCCAAAGGAGAGAATAAAAAATTTCAATGAGGTTGCACTCGGATATAATGATGAAGAAGCCAATGCAGAAGCATCGAGATGTCTACAGTGCAAAAAACCTACTTGTATGGATGGATGTCCTGTTCATGTTAGGATACCTCAATTTATAAAAGAAATAAAAAATAGAAATATCGAAAATGCATATTTTGTTATAAAGGCAACGAATAGCCTACCTGCTGTTTGTGGAAGAGTATGCCCACAGGAAAACCAATGTGAGAAAAATTGCGTTTTGAATAAAACAGGAAAACCTATAGCAATAGGTAGACTAGAAAGGTATGTGGCAGATTATGCTATCAAACATGAGATTAAAGAAAATTACAATATTGTGAATAAGAACAAAAAGGTTGCTGTAATTGGTTCAGGCCCTGCTGGTCTAACATGTGCTGGTGATCTTAAAAGGATGGGATATGATGTTACTATATTTGAAGCACTTCATAAAGCTGGTGGTGTTTTGACTTATGGTATACCAGAATTTAGGCTTCCTAAAAGCATCGTGGAAAGAGAAATAGAGAATATTAAAAAACTTGGTGTAAAGTTTGAAGACAATGTGATTGTTGGCAAAACTACAACAGTTGATGATTTAATGAAGGATGAAGGCTTTGATGCTGTATTCATAGGTACAGGTGCTGGCCTTCCAAAGTTTATGGATATACCTGGCATGAATCTTAATGGTGTTTACTCTGCTAATGAATTTTTAACAAGGATAAACCTTATGAAAGCATATAAATTTCCGGAGTATGATACACCAATAGTATTAAGCGATAGAGTTGCTGTGATAGGTGGCGGAAATGTTGCTATGGATGCAGCGCGTTCAGCTATTAGAATGGGTGCAAAGGAAGTAACAGTGGTGTACAGGCGTTCAAAGGATGAGATGCCGGCAAGGCGTGAAGAAATAGAGCACGCATATGCAGAAGGAATTAAATTCTTATTTTTAGCAAACCCGGTTAAAATTATAGGCACTGATGACGGTTGGGTCAGAGAGATGGAACTTATTAAAATGGAACTTACAGAACCAGATGAATCTGGAAGAAGAAAACCCAAGGAAATACCTGGATCTGAATTTACTATCGATGTAGGGACTGTGATAATGGCCTTAGGTCAGAGTCCAAACAATATCTTGACATCTACTACAGAAGATATAGAAACGAAGAAAAACAATCTTATTGTTGCAGATGAATTAGGAAGAACTTCAAAGAAAGGTGTTTTTGCAGGTGGAGATGTCGTAACAGGTGCTGCAACAGTTATACTTGCAATGGGTGCAGGAAAGCAAGCTGCAAAGGCAATTGATGAATATTTAAGTAGCATTAGTTAAAATTGTAATAATTATATTATTTTTAAAGGCGTAAAGCCTTTTTTTTATCTCTAAAAAATTATATAATAATTATAAAGGAAGATAAATATGATGTATTAAACACAATATAAACCTATTAATGTGGGTGAGGAGAATGAGATATTTAGTTGAGATGTTTGGCACTAAAGTTATAGTACATGGAATTAAGGATTTTAATCTCAAAGAGACACTTGAATGTGGACAATGTTTTAGGTGGAACGAGGAAGATGATGGAAGCTATACAGGTGTTGCATTTGATAGAGTAATAAATGTAAAATTAAATGGTGACATATTGACAATAGATAATACGACATTGTCTGATTTTAATGATATATGGTACGATTATTTTGATTTAGGTAGGGACTATGGAAGAATAAAAGATGTTCTCTCACAAGACGAGGTTTTAAAGGAAGCAATTAAATACGGTGAGGGAATACGCATATTAAGGCAGGATACATGGGAGACACTTATTTCATTTATAATATCTCAAAACAATAGGATACCGCAGATAAAAAAAGTTATAGAAAATTTAAGTAAATCGTTAGGGCATCCGATAAAATATAAAAATAAGACATACTACACATTTCCAAAAATACAAGATATAATTATGGCAGATATGGAAACATTGAATAAGAGCAAATGTGGCTTTAGGGCAAAGTATATCATTGATGCTGCATCAAAGATATTTAATGATGAAATAAATCTTTTTGAGATACAGTTATATGATACAGATGATGTAAGGAATTTATTAATGAATATAAAGGGTGTAGGGCCGAAAGTTGCTGACTGTGTTATACTTTATTCTATGGGAAGGTATGAAGCATTTCCGGCAGATATTTGGATAAAGCGTGTTGTGGAATTTTTGTATCTTAAAAGAAAGATTAATAATTATGATGTACAGCATTTTGCAAAGGAGAAATTTGGTGATTTATCTGGCTTTGCACAGCAATACCTTTTTAATTATGCTAAAGACCACGTATCGAAAGAAATGTTTAGAGAAAGGGAAAATTAAATGCTAGGAACACTTGTAAACTCGGCATCAATCTTTGTAGGCGGTATTACTGGTACATTTTTAAGAATAGGAATTCCTGAAAGATTTAAAGCAACTGTTATGCAGGCTATATCATTAAGTGTACTTATAATCGGATTTGATAGTGCACTTAAATTTAAAAATTTAATGCTTGTAATAATAAGCCTTGTTATTGGCGGTATTATTGGGGAAGCTATAGATATTGAAAATATTCTCAACGATTTTGGGAATATGATAGAAAGAAAATTTGCAAAATCAGGCAATAATAGAATTAGTGAGGGATTTGTGACAACAAGCCTTATATTTTGTGTAGGCGCAATGGCTATCGTAGGTGCATTAAAAGATGGGCTTCAAGGTGACCACAGCATACTTTTTGCGAAGTCAATGCTCGATGGTATCTCATCTATAATATTTGCTTCTACGCTGGGGATTGGTGTATTATTGTCATCGATGAGCGTCTTAGTTTACCAAGGACTAATAACGCTTGGTGCATCATTGCTACAGAATTTATTAACTAATAATGTAATAGCAGATATGTCAGCGATAGGTGGCATATTAATAGTAGGGATATCGATTAATATGCTTAATATCACAAAAATTAAGGTAGGAAATTTACTTCCCGCAATTTTTATCCCTGTAATATATCAACTTATATTAAAGATGATTTAATACTAATCAAAAAGGAGGAATGGCCCGGACAGAATGTCCGGGTTTGTGAAGTTTTATGAAGGAAATAAAAAGCATTGATGTTGCAAGAGTGGCCGTTAGAATGGCTATGTCGAGGAGAGAAGATGAAGTAATATTAAAAGAAAGATTTGCTAAAGAAGGCATAAAGGTTGCTGCCGTCGATTATGGCGGCGAATATATTAATTCTATTTCAAAGATAATAGAAAGAGCGGTTGTCGCTGCTAAAAGAGAAGGAGTAATAGAAGATAACCATGTAGGTGAAGGTGCCGTTGCTGGTGCTACACATGAAGCGATAATGCAGATTAAAGATAAAGCGATGGGATTAAATATAGGTGGTAAGATTGGTATAGCATTTTATGGTGAGCACCTTTGCGTCTGTGTGTTTTTTGCTGTTGGTATGTTAAATTTAAATGAAGTTGCAATGGGATTAGGACACAGATCTCTTAAATATTAAAACATTATTTCTGATTTAACTGTAAGAGCTTAATTTTTTGAAATCAAAGAATATGAAAGGGCTTGATAAGTCAAGCCCTTATAAAAATTAAGCTTATATAGATCAACCGCCAAGATATGATTTTTTAACTCTTTCATCATTTTTTAAAACAGATGCTTTTCCTTCAAGTGATATATTTCCAGTTTCTAACACATAAGCCCTATCGGCAATAGATAATGCCATTTTTGCATTTTGTTCAACTAAGAGAACTGTTGTACCGTCTTCATTAATGTTTTTTATAGTTTTAAATATGTCTTGTACTACGATTGGTGCGAGTCCCATTGACGGTTCATCCAACAGAAGTACTTTTGGTTTTGCCATCAATGCTCTTCCAATGGCCAGCATTTGCTGTTCACCGCCGCTTAGAGTTCCCGCAATCTGTTTACGGCGTTCTTTAAGTCTCGGAAAGAGATGAAATACCTTTTCCATATCGCTTTTAATCATTTTGTCTTTTCTAAGATATGCACCCATTTCGAGGTTTTCTTGTACTGTCATATTTGAAAAAACACGTCTTCCTTCCGGCACCTGACAGATACCCATATCAACTATATTTTGAGCACGTTTCTTAGTGAGATCCACATCGTTAAACATTATGGTACCTTTTTTTGGTTTTAATATTCCTGAAATAGTCATTAAAGTTGTACTTTTACCGGCGCCATTTGCACCTATAATTGTTACAATCTCACCATCATTTACTTTTAAGTCAATGCCTTTTACTGCATTGACCATTCCGTATGACACACTAAGACCCTTTATTTCCAGCATTATACGGCACCTCCTTCAATGGATATAATTTCATTTTCATTTACATTTTCTTCACCGAGATATGCTGAAATTACCTCAGGATCTCTCTTAATTTCATCTGGTGTACCATGGGCGATTATTTTGCCGTAATTCATGACATATATATCTTCACATAAATCCATTACCAATGACATGTCATGCTCAATCAGGAGTATTGTTATATCGAATTTTTTCCTTATAAATCTTATAGTGTCTGTTAGCTCTTTTGTCTCTTGTGGATTCATTCCTGCTGCAGGTTCATCAAGGAGTAAAAGCTTTGGCTCTGTTGCTAAAGCTCTTGCTATCTCAAGCCTTCTTTGTTCGCCATATGGTAAATTCTTAGCAAGATTATTTGCATGTTTATCAAGATTGAATATCTTTAGCAATTCTAATGCCTCGGAATCTTGAGATTTTTCGCCTTTTAGATATTTTTTAAATTGCAAGAAAGAACTCAAAAGGCTATATTGTACGTGAATGTGTTCAGCTATCTTAACATTATCAAGAACAGTTAGATTTTTAAAAAGCCTTATATTTTGAAATGTCCTTGCTATTCCAAGTTTTGTATTATTATACGGCTTTGTGGATATATTAGTTCCATTAAATATAACTGTTCCTGTTGTTGGTGGGTATATACCAGTAATAATATTGAATACTGTTGATTTACCTGCACCATTAGGACCTATGAGACCTGTCAGTGATCGCTTTTCAAGCTCCATATTTACATCTGTAAGTGCTTTAATACCACCAAAATTGATTGAAAGGTTTTTAATCGACAGTAAGCTCACTCTTTGTCGCTCCTTTCTTAAATAATTTCTTAAAAGAGAACTCTTTCGTACCCATTAAGCCCTCTGGCCTAAATAACATTACTATGATCAAAAGCAATGAATAGATGACCATCCTCAATGCTGCGTAGTCTTGCAATGCGGCGTACACAAAAGTTAGGAAAATAGATGATAATATAGAACCTGTTATACTGCCAAGACCGCCAAGAACGACCATAGTAAGAATATCAAAAGATTTCATAAAGCCGAAGGTTTCTGGCTGAATAATGTAAAAGTTATGTGCATATAGCGCACCACCTACTCCTGCAAAGAATGCACCTATGGTAAATGCTAATGTCTTATAAAATGTGGTGTTTATTCCCATTGACTCCGCTGCTGTTTCATCTTCTCTTATAGCTATACAACATCTACCATAACTTGAGTTTATAAAATTTCTTATTAAAATTACGGTAATAACAGCTATCCAAAATGTCCATGTCCAATTCGTGTATTTTGGTATACCAGACATTCCACTGGCACCACCTACATATTCTGTGTTTAAAAATATTACCCTTATTATTTCACCAAAACCAAGTGTTGTTATTGCAAGATAATCACCTTTTAACCTTAATGATGGTATACCGATCAAAATGCCGATAATGCCTGCTGAAATACCGCCGACTAATATAGCAAGTGGAAAGGGAAGCCCTAATTTATAAGTGATGATGGCTGATGTATAAGCGCCAATTGACATAAAACCTGCATGGCCTATCGAAAATTGTCCTGTGAAACCATTTATAAGATTAAGGCTTACAACGAGAATAATATTTATACCCATAAGAATTATATTTATAACATAATAATCATTTAGAAAATTAAATGATATTAATGCTTGTATCAAGGCATAAAATACAAATAATCCAACAAGAATGATGAGTCTATTTTTCAATACTTGTTTCAATTAAATCACCTACACTTTCTCTCTAATATTTTTACCGAAAAGACCTGTTGGCTTTATTAATAGGATTAAAATCAATATTGCAAATGAAACACCATCTCTATATAATGAACTACCATATCCTGATACCATTGCCTCTATTACACCCATCATAAGTCCGCCTACCATAGCACCTGGTATTATTCCAATACCGCCAAGAACAGCAGCAATGAATGCTTTAAGGCCAGGCATAATACCCATTAACGGATCTATTGAATTATAGTAGATGCCGACAAGAACACCTGCAACAGCCGCAAGTGCAGAGCCTACAGCAAAAGTAAATGATACAGTCATATCAACATTTACACCCATAAGTTTTGCTGCATCAGCGTCAGTGGACACAGCTCTCATAGCTTTTCCAATCTTTGTTTTATATATTATAAGTTGTAGGCCTAACATCATGATAATAGAAACTACAAAGATGATAATTTGCTGGTTTGATATTGTGACGATACCATTAAAAAATGAGTACATATGCTGCTGAAATATCTGCGGATATGTCCTAGTCCTCGGTGATAAAAGAATTATTCCTCCATTTTCGAGTAGCAATGAGACACCTATTGCGGTAATTAGAATTGAAATTTTTGATTTATCTCTTAATGGCCTATATGCCACACGTTCAACAGTAACACCAAGAATAATGCTTACCAACATAGCTAATATTAGTGATGGTATAAAATCTAAGTGTAAATATGTTGAAGCAAAAAATCCTGTAAAAGCACCTACCATATAAATATCACCATGAGCGAAATTAATTAGCTTCATAATTCCATATACCATAGTATATCCAAGTGCAATAAGTGCATAAATGCTTCCTAGGGATAATCCGTTTATTAACTGTTCGATAAATGTCTTCATATAACCACCTCTTATAAATTTTTAATATTTCTATATAGAATATAAGCGGCCACTAAAAGGTGACCGCGTTGCCATCATAATTAAGGATTAACTTTTGCTTTAAATACTTGATTACCATCTTTAAATTCAACAATAACAGCACTCTTAATTGGATTGTGGTTATTATCAAATTTTATGGCTCCAGTTACGCCAGTAAAATTCTTTAAATTTTCGAGAGCTTTTACGATATCATCTGACTTTGTTGAATTAGCCTGCTTTATGGCAGCAAACAAAATATTTGTGGCATCATATGCAAGTACCGCTTTAGCATCTGGCAACGAACCATATTTATCTTTATATTTCTTTACAAAGTTTTGTACATTTGGGTCGTTGTCACTTGGTATAAAATGATTTGACATATATGCATTATTCATATTAGATGGGCCCGCAATTTTTACTAGGTCAGGTGAATCCCAACCATCACCACCTAGTATTGGAGTATTGATACCCATTTCTCTTGCTTGCTTTATTATCTTGCCGACTTCAGCATAATGTCCTGGTAGAAATATGACATCTGGATTAAATCCTTTTAATCTTGTGAGTGTTGCTTTAAAATCATTATCACCTTGGACATACGCTTCTTTATCAAGAACTTTTCCACCGAGTTTTACAAAATTCTCTTCAAAAACTTTTGCCAATCCCTTTGAGAAATCACTCTTGTCATCAATATAAATCACAGCGTTCTTCGCTTTTAATGTATTGTAAGCAAAATCAGCATTAGCTTTTCCTTGGAAAGGATCTATAAAACAAGCTCTAAAGACATATTTTCTTACCTTATTTGTCTTTGGGTCCACAGTTACACTAGGATTTGTGGCGGTGGTAGCAATCATCGGTATTTTTGCATCTGTTACGACTGGGACCATGCCTAGGCTCGTTGTACTTGCTGATGTACCTATGATTCCAACAACTTTATTCTGATTAACAAGTTTTGTTGTTGCATTTGTTGCTTCACCTGCATCAGATTTATTGTCGGCTTTTATAATTTGTATTTTCTTGCCGAGGATACCTCCATTGTTATTTGCCTCTTCAACCGCAAGATTTACTCCATTCATTGATGATGTTCCATATGCTGCTTGATTGCCTGTAAGTTCAAAATTTACCCCAATATTTATTGTATTGCTAGATGATTTGTTACAACCAGTGAAAATTAATGAAAGTGAAAGAAGCCCAACTAAAGTTGCAATATAGATTTTTTTCATGAATTTCCCCCTCTATTGATTATATTCATTCAAAAGATTTATTCAAAAATATTTATAAACATTATATTAAAAATTTTCAATAGAGTCAAGAATAAAATTTGAATTAATTATTTCTAAATTGCAACTTTATGACTCCTATTCTGCACTTATCTTCTTTTTGAGCGTTTGTTTTCCGTCTTTAAGCTCTACAATTACAGTTTGCTTTATTGGATTATGCTGATCATCTATTGAGATTGTTCCTGTTACGCCCTTAAAGTTTTTAAGTTTTGATAATGCATCTGTTATTTTTGCAGGATCTTCTGAATTTGCATTTTTTATTGCTTGGATGAGCATTCCCGCAGAATCATATGCAAGTGCAGCAAAAGCATCTGGTTCTGTTCCATAGGCATCTTTATATCTCTTAATAAAATTTTGTACAGTGCTATCTGGATCTGATGATATAAAATGGTTGCTATAATAAACATTGTTTAATGCAGCTGGACCAGCTATTTTTAGAAGATCTGGCGAATCCCAACCATCTCCGCCAAGTAGTGGTGTATTTATATTCATTTCCCTTGCTTGCCTTGCAATTTTGGCTGTATCTTGATAGTATCCAGGAACGAATATTACATCTGCATTCAGACCTTTGATTTTTGTTAGGGTCGATTTGAAGTCTTGGTCATTTGCTACATAAGCTTCTTGGTCAATTACTTTACCACCAAGTTTTTCAAATTGCTCTTTAAAGCTCTTTGCAAGACCTTTGCTATAATCACTTTTATCATCAATATATATTACAGCAGTTTTTGCATTTAAATCTTTTGCTGCGAATTCTCCCATAACTTTTCCTTGATATGGGTCTGTATAGCACGTTCTAAAAATCTCACCTTTTACTTTGTTTGTATTAGAATCGACAGTAACGTCAAAGGATGTCCCAGATGGTGTTATAAGAGGAATTTTTTTATCTAAGGCTATAGATGATGCCGCTTTTGTATTACCCGTTGTGGCAGGTCCTAAAATTGCCACTACTTTGTCCTGCACGGTAAGCTTTGTAGCTTGATTTATTGATTCATCTGATGCAGATTTGTTATCCGCCCTTATTAAATTTATTTGTTTTCCAAGAACACCACCACTTTTATTAACATCATCAATATAAAGTTTTATGGCATTGTACTCAGATGTGCCATATGAGGCGACTTGTCCGGTCAATTCAAATATAGCTCCTATATTTATTTGTTTACTATTACTTGATGATGCCGTAGTATTTTTAGTACAACCTGAAAATAATGAAACGAGCATAATACCACTCAATGCTAAAGAAAATAATTTAAATGATTTTTTCATAAAAATCCTCCAATTGAATAAAATATTTAATATTACTTTTTTTTTCTACCGGTAGGTAAGTCATAAATAATAGTATAAACGCGTTTTCTAAATTTACTATAATTATATTTTAAGACAAACTTTCATTCAAGATTAATTATTTTAAACTATATTCAAATTTTCTAATAAATATTGCAAAAAAATTTTATTGACTTGTTAAAATTTTTGTCATACTATTAATAAATAAAAGAAAAAAATATAGCATGGTAGCACGGTAGATTTTGTTTTGTTGCCATGTAAAACAGGAGGAATTATTTTATGAAAAAAGTTTTATGTGTGATGGCAGCTTTTTTTATTTTTTCAACTACCCTTACTGGTTGTGTAAACAGGGCAGCGTCCAACGGTAGTACGGAAAAAATGATAACTATTGGTATAACACAAATTGTGGAACATCCTGCACTTGATAGTGCGAGAGAAGGGTTTATCAAAGCGCTTAAAGATGGCGGTTATGAAGATGGGAAGAATGTGACATTCCTTAAAGAAAATGCACAAGGTGATATGGCTACCGCACAGACAATAGCAAAGAAATTTGTAGATAAAAATGTAAATTTGATATTTTCTATAGCAACACCTACTACACAAGCGGTTAAAAAAGCAACATCTACTATACCTATCGTTTTTACAGCCGTTACGGATCCTGTTGCAGCTGGACTTGTGAAATCCTTAGATAAGCCAGGTACAAATGTAACAGGAACGTCTGATATGGAACCAATAAAAGATCAACTTAAACTTATAAAAGATCTAGTACCACAAGCTAAAAAGATTGGAATAATATATAATGCTGGTGAAGTTAATTCAACAGTGCAAGTCAAAATTGCAAAAGAGGCTGCTTCATCACTTGGGTTTAGCATTATAGAAGCTACTGTTTCAAACAGCAATGAAGTAAATCAAGCGGCACAATCGCTTGTAGGAAAAGTAGATGCAATGTGGTTACCAACAGATAATACAGTAGCATCATCTGTCGCTGCAATAATTAAAGTGGCAAATAACGAAAAGATTCCGGTAATAGCTGCTGAAAGAGGAATGGTTGAAGGCGGTTCCCTTGCAACAATTGGAATAAGCTATAGTGATCTTGGTTATCAAGCTGGTAAAATGGCTATTAAGATATTAAAAGGTGAGAAGCCTGAAAACATCAAGGTAGAAACGGCTCAAAATTTACAGCTTATAATAAATCAGAAAGAAGCAGATGCTATTGGACTTAAGATTCCTGATTCTGTAATGAAGAAAGCACAGGATGTCATTAAATAGAAATTAAATGGAGGTTATTATATGTCTTTTGCCATTTCAACATTAGAACAAGGGCTTGTCTACGGAATAATGGCACTTGGTGTCTATATATCATTTAAAGTAATTAATTTTGCAGATTTAACAGTTGAAGGTAGTTTTCCATTAGGAGCTGCTGTCACAGCAAAACTCATTACAAGTGGTGTAAATCCGATTATAGCTATTTTTGTTGCTTTAATTGCTGGTGGTATTGCTGGTTTTATTACAGGTTTTTTAAATACTAAGTTAAAAATAACAGAGCTTTTGGCAGGTATTCTAACAATGACTGCCCTTTATTCTATAAATTTAAGAATAATGGGTAAGTCAAATATTTCACTTCTTAGTGATAAAACAGTTTTTGATTATGTAGGATTTGCAAATAATTATAAGTATATAATATTTTTTGGTCTTCTTATAATTTTATTAATAATATTAACAAATTATTTTCTACAAACAGGTGTAGGCTTTGCACTTAGAGCTACTGGAAACAATCAGCAGATGATAAGGAGTATGGGAATAAATACTAATACGACAATTACCTTAGGACTTATAATATCAAATGCATTTGTTGCATTATCGGGCTCACTTGTTTCACAAAGCCAAGGATTTGCAGATGCAGGTATGGGTATCGGAACCATTGTAGCAGGGCTTGCATCAGTTATAATTGGTGATGCGTTATTCAGAGAAAGAAATATATTGTGGGCTATAATCTCTGCAGTAGTAGGTTCAATAATTTATAGAGGTGCTATTGCTGTAGCGCTTTCAATTGGATTTGATCCAACTGACTTAAAATTATTAACTGCTATACTTGTTGTTATAGCTCTATCACTACCAGGGCTTAAAAAAACCGTATTAAGCTCAAATTAATAAGGAGTTGATAACATGTTGAAGCTTAATAATGTATGTAAGGCATTTTATAAAAATACTCCAAATGAAAATCAAATATTCAAAAATCTCAATTTAGAGGTTAATAATGGGGACTTTATAACAATAGTGGGCAGCAATGGAGCAGGAAAGTCTACGCTTCTAAATTTGATTGCCGGAGTATTTCCAGTTGATAGTGGAACTATAACATTAGATAATTTAGATGTGACATCATATCCGGAATTTAAAAGATCAAATTTTATTGGACGTGTCTTTCAAAACCCATTGCTAGGAACTGCACCATCTATGACAATTGAGGAAAATTTATCTATTGCATATTCAAAATGTTACGGCTTGAGTCTAAAAATGGGACTTAATAAGAGAAACAGGGATTTATTTAGAGATAAATTAGCACAACTTGGATTAGGACTTGAAAATAGGCTTAAAACAAAAGTTGGGCTTTTATCAGGTGGTCAAAGACAAGCACTTACACTTTTGATGGCGACATTAGCAAAACCGAAACTTTTACTTCTCGATGAACATACGGCGGCCCTCGACCCAAGAACAGCTAATATAATAAATGACCTTACAAATAAAATTATTGAGGAAAATAAGCTTACAACATTAATGGTTACACATAACTTAGAACATGCTTTAGAATTCGGAAATAGGCTAATAATGATGCATCAAGGGAAAATTGTACTTGATTTAAAGGAAGAAAAGAAAAATATGACTGTGCAAAAACTTCTGAGAATGTTTAATGAAGTGAACGGTAGTGAATTTGTAGATGACAGGGCAATGCTGGCATAAAGTATATTCTCACACACATTTCCTGAATTGAATATAATGATTTAAGGTTACTTTTATCAGGGAATGAGGTGTTTTAATTGGCTGATATAAAAGGTTATAAAGGAGAAATAGATATTGAGAGGCTTATTGAAGCATTTGCAACATTGTTAAGAGAAACTGACGGTGATATACAGCCAATATTTATAGCGAAGTTTATTTTATTTCTGTTTCTTATAATACTTGTGAATGATACTAAAGTATCAGCCGTAGCACTTAATGCACTTGTAGCGGCATCTGATGTTGTTTCATTTTTCCCTGCTATATATGGAATTTATTCTGCTAAATCTATAACACTGTCAGAGCCACAGGAGAATATTCCTCATATGATATTCCCACCACCGCAAGGTATTTCTAAAGAAGCCTTTTTTGGTCTTGCAATATTTGCTATATTGACATTGCTTGGTTTTTCTAATCTACAATATCTATACGCTATATATGCAGCACTCACATATACTTTTATACCTGCTGCAACAGCAAATTTAATAAAGGGGCTTCCGGTACCGAATATTTTGGATGTAGATGTAAAAGAGCCAGAACCTGATAATATTTAATTAAATAATGATGTACATCAAAAAGTAAATGAGGGCTTTTAAGCCCTCAAACTTTTTTTAAGGCTTCTTCTATATTTATCATACCATATCCTTGTGAATAATAACTGTAGTGATCTACATTAATAGATGTTGATTTAAGAATATTTTTTATCTGATAATTTGTGAGGTTTGGATTTTTCTCAAGAAGAAGTGCAGCTGCACCAGCGACAATAGGGGTTGCCATTGATGTACCAGATGCAGTTCTGTATGCGCTGTTCAGCAAGATCTTGTCATCCGCACCAACTGGTACGTTGCCTGATGCTGTTGAAACTATTTTCACACCAGGTGCTACGACATCGGGTTTATATAAAAAAGCTGATCCTCTTCCAGAAAAATTTGCTATCGCATCATCACTGACATCGATGGTTCGCTTATCATCAACGGCACCTACTGTTATAACATTTCTACTTGTACCTGGCGATGTTATTGAATTTATAGCTGGACCTGAATTACCTGCTGCGACAGTAACGACAAGACAATGTTTCCACAGTTTCTCAACACCTTTTACAAGTGGATCTAGAAAAGGAGGAAGTGTTGGAGTTTCACCGATTGATAACGAAACTATTCTTATATTATATTTTTCCTTATTATCCAAAATCCACTGCATTCCTGTTAAAATATCCGAAGATGAACCGCTTCCTTTTGAATCTAATACTTTAACAGAGACTATATTTGCTTCGGGTGCAACGCCTTTATATTTACCACCTGATGTATATCCATTTCCGGCCGCATCACCTGCAACATGTGTGCCATGACCATTATCATCATAAGGATTCTTTTTACCATTTACGATATCATGAAAGGCTATTATTCTGTCATTTGGTTTTCTAAAATCTGGATGGGGATATATTCCCGTATCAAGAAAAGCGATTGTAATACCCTTTCCAGTATAACCTTGGCTGTTCACTTCATGGGATTTTATCTCTTGTGTTGCAATATTTAATTGCATTTTAACTGTTGAGTCTTCTGCAATAAATTTGATACCGCGGTTTAAAGCGATATTATTGAGTTTATTACAAGGTATGTTTACAGCCCAGCCATTTATGATGGGTAACTCATATTTTATAGATCCTCCTATGTTTTCCAAACTTTTCTTAAGTAATTCGTATGGCATTTTTGAGTAAATAATTGCACTTATACATTCACTTCTATAAATAGTTGCTTTTTTTAATAATCGAGTATCTATTTTTCCTTTTGAGTAGAGATTTTTAAGTGCACCTGAAAATAATAACGCAGTAAAAATATCCATGAGTTAAAACCTCCTTTCTTATATCAGAATATGTATAATATAATTTTTTGTTAGTTTTTAAAATAATAAAGTGTCACAAATATTATTGACTTCATATTATGTATTAGGTCAAAAAAGACCTGACATAAAATTATGCGAAAGGGGGATATTAATATGCCCACAGAAAAAGGTGCAGCATGGTGTGGCAGTTGGATTTGGATCATTATAATAATACTAATAATCTTCTTATTTGTACCAGGTTTTATAGTTGAAGAGCCAAAGGCTTGAAATCTTTAAATAATAAAAAGGAGGATCATTATGGCAGGTACAAGTTCAGTATTTGGTGAAAGCAATTTGCTGTTCTTCTTCTTAATACTCGTTGTATTAATGGGCAGCGGTTGTTTTGGCGGCAACTGGTCAATGGAAACATTGCTATTCTTCTTCGTATTACTTGTAATAGTCATGGATGGCGGAATGGGATTATTCCTAAATCAGGTCAAATAAATAAAATGGTCCTATCTTTTGGTAGGACCATTTTATTATTCAATAAAAATAGTCATAACTATATATTAAAAATAATCAAATATCAATACATTAAGCTCATGAATATACTGAATTAAAATAAAATATTGGAGCTGATTTTATGACTATTACAGGTAATTCCCTGATGTTTTTCTTTGTCATCCTTACGGTCATAATGGATGTTAAATTTGAGTTCGAAGATTTGCTGTTTTTCTTCGTACTATTAGTCGCTTTACAACAAGATAAACCACGTAAAAAAGCAAGAAGATTTTTATGGTCTTTAGTAACGATGAATTTTGAGTAACACAATTAATTAAAATACGTATAATGTATTAGGTCGATGAGGCCAAATAATAAAGGAGGGTTTTAATATGCCAGAAGGAAAAGGTGGAGCTTGGTGTGGCGGATCCTGGATATGGATTATAATAATAATAATCATCATTTTCCTGTTTATACCGGGAATATTTGTAGTAGACAAATAATATAACCTTTCTTTAATAAACGCGACCAGAACTGTATAGGGTATTAGCAAAATTTATGGGGGCAGGTGATAATAAACCTGTCCCATACATATATTAAAATGAAGTTAATTTTAAAAGCAGGGGGTTTTATTTTGAATAAGGAAAAGCTTATAAAGATACTGATAATCGAACTTTTCATAATCTTTTTTGTAAGATTCCAGTTATTTGATGAACTAAGCATAGAAAATAAAAAATTACTTGATAAAGGAAAAGAAGATGATGAAAACTATGGCAAGAATCAAAACGAAGAGAAAAAAGGTGAGGGAACTTCAGATAAAGGAGAAAATGACGAAAACGAGAATAAGTTTGACATTTTTCAGATAATCGAAAAAGGAAAAAATTTTATGGGAAGTGTTAAACCATATGTAAACAGAAAGGAACAGTACTACATAGATATATTTACAAAAATAGCAGAGATCGTAGAATGTCATAGGCAATTAGTCGAATTTCAAAACCAAGATGCAGATACCCAAGAGGACGACAATTTTGACCAAATTGGAATCTTAAAAGCCGTAAAACCATATATGAAGGAAGATAAACAGGTAATAATAGATAAATTTATAAAACTCCATGAAGGAATACAAAATCTAAATGAAAAAATGAAAAAATATGATAACGAAAATAATAAGAATAATATGATAGATAAAATTCTGGATATATTTGAAGCAGTGAAACCCATAATACCAGATGATAAACAGGACATGGCAGAGAAGATAATAAAGAACATAAAGCTTGTTGAGGCATTGAACAAAGCAGAAAACATAATGAACTCTAAGAATAATAAAGATAAAAATGAACAACAGAATATAAACAAAGAAACAGATAAAAATAACATGGCAACATTGACATCAAAAAAAGAATTAATTAAAGGAAAAGACAATTTAGAGCGTATAAACACACCGTCAAATACTGCAGATGATGAAAACAAAAAAGGAACTAATAAAGATGATGAAAAAGAAATAGGGATAAATAATAAAGATAATACAATAGATAATAGCCAAAATAATGACGTTGAAGCCAATAACATTCCTTTAGGTTTATCACCACAACAATCTGCTGTTGTGGATAACCTAAAATCAATGCTTACAAAAGAGCAACAGCAGTTTATGTATAATATGATAAATTATTTAAAGCAACAAGGAACAAATAATAATGTAGATAAAGAAAAAAATGACGAGAAGACAATTAAAAATGATGATTTAGATGCAGGAAATTAAAACCTGCATTTTTTTACGTAAATCATAAATTAACGGTATAATTAAAAGATATATGGATAAAATCTTAAATAATTGCTCAAAATAAGTAAAAATGAAGCAAAATAAGATTTGCTATGTTCTTACAATTAAACTAATATAAAAGTGTAATAATTAGCACTCACAATTAACGAGTGCTAACAACAATTGAGGAGGGATATTATGAGATTAAAACCACTTGGTGACAGAGTTGTCGTAAAAGCTACAGAGGCTGAAGAAGTTACAAAAGGCGGAATTGTATTACCAGGTACCGCAAAGGAGAAGCCTCAACAAGGAGAAGTTCTTGCAGTCGGCTCGGGAGAATACATAGATGGTAAAAAGGTCGAGCTGGAAGTAAAAGTTGGAGATAAGGTTATATTCTCTAAGTATGCTGGTACAGAGGTTAAATTAGATGGACAGGAATATTTGCTCTTGAGGCAGAGCGATATATTAGCAATAGTAGAATAAGGAGGTAGAAAAAGATGGCAAAACAGATAAAATACGGTGAAGAAGCAAGAAGGGCCCTTGAAAGAGGTGTCAATGCAGTTGCGAATACAGTCAAAGTGACATTAGGACCAAGAGGTCGTAATGTAGTTCTTGATAAAAAATATGGTTCACCTACGATTACAAATGATGGTGTAACAATTGCAAGAGAAGTGGAATTAGAAGATCCATTTGAAAATCAAGGTGCACAACTTTTAAAAGAAGTTGCTACAAAGACAAATGATGTTGCTGGTGATGGTACTACAACAGCTACAGTATTAGCACAAGCTATGGTTTTAGAAGGATTAAGGAACCTAGCTGCTGGTGCAAATCCAATGCTTCTAAGACGCGGCATGGCAAAGGCTGTTGATGCGGCTGTTGAAGGCCTAAAAAGGATATCTAAACAAGTTGAAGGAAAAGATTCAATAGCACATGTTGCTTCAATTTCTGCTGCTGATGAAGAAATAGGCAATTTGATTGCTGAAGCAATGGAGAAAGTAGGAAAAGACGGAGTTATAACAGTAGAAGAGTCAAAGACAATGGGAACAACCCTTGATGTTGTTGAAGGTATGCAGTTCGACAGAGGTTATGTATCACCATATATGGTAACAGATACAGAAAAAATGGAAGCAGTTCTTGATGATCCAGTAATACTTATTACAGATAAAAAATTATCAAATATCCAAGATTTACTGCCATTGCTTGAACAAGTTGTACAACAAGGTAAAAAACTTCTTATTATAGCAGATGATGTCGAAGGTGAAGCACTTGCAACGCTTGTTGTGAATAAATTAAGAGGTACATTTACATGTGTTGCAGTAAAAGCACCTGGCTTTGGCGACAGACGTAAAGAGATGTTACAAGATATAGCTATTCTTACAGGTGGACAGGTAATCTCAGAAGAACTCGGATTTGACCTTAAAGAAACAAAGATTGAGATGCTTGGACGTGCAAGACAGGTTAAAGTTACAAAAGAAAATACAACTATTGTCGACGGTGCTGGTAATTCCGCTGACATTAAGAATAGAGTAAATCAGATTAAAGTTCAAATAGAAGAGACGACATCTGATTATGATAGAGAAAAATTACAAGAAAGACTTGCAAAGCTTTCAGGTGGCGTTGCGGTAATTCAAGCTGGTGCTGCAACAGAAACGGAGTTAAAAGAAAAGAAACATAGAATAGAAGATGCACTTTCAGCAACAAGAGCAGCTGTTGAAGAAGGTATTGTACCGGGTGGCGGTACTGCATTACTCGACGTCATACCTGATGTTCAAAAAGTTGTTGATTCATTAGAAGGCGATTTTAAGACAGGTGCTCAAATAGTATTAAGAGCTCTTGAAGAACCAGTAAGACAGATTGCTTCAAATGCTGGTGTTGAAGGTTCTGTGATTATTGAAAAAATAAAAGCTTCAAATGATGTAACATTTGGCTATGATGCATACAAAGAAGAATTTGTAGATATGTTTAAAGCAGGAATTGTTGACCCAACAAAGGTTACAAGGTCAGCATTACAAAATGCAGCATCTGTTGCATCAATGATTCTTACAACAGAAGCAGTTGTTGCAGATATACCTGAAAAGAATCCACCTGCACCAGCAGCACCTGGCGCTGGAATGGATATGATGTAAAAAAATAACCGGGATTATCCCGGTTATTTTTTTACATCAGCACTTTTGAACAAATGATAAAAATATTCATCTGTTTTTCAGTGTGAAGCATCTTATGGTTGACATAGACATATAAATCTGTTATATTGATTTATAATTTAATAGATAAATGATACCGCATATAATCCGGTGAATTGGCACTGGAGTATCTACAAAGAGCCATAACTCTTTACTATGGGGAATTATTGTCGTACTCTTTTTTGCCTGAACAATAATTCTTTATGTTCAGGTTTTATTATTTATTATGTATTTAAAGGAAATAATATTATAATAATGAAAGGAGATAAATATGGGAGATAAATTTGCAAAAGAAGGATTAACATTTGATGACGTGCTTTTAATACCAGCAAAGTCTGATGTATTGCCAAAGGAGGTAGACGTAAAAACACGTCTTACAAAAAAAATAAAATTAAATATACCATTAATTAGTGCCGGAATGGACACGGTTACAGAATCAAAGCTTGCAATAGCGATAGCTCGCGAAGGCGGCATAGGCATAATTCATAAAAATATGTCAATTGAAAAACAGGCTTTAGAAGTTGATAGGGTGAAAAGATCTGAACATGGTGTTATAACAAACCCTTTTCATCTAACACCGGAACACAAAATACAAGATGCTGTCGAGCTGATGGAAAGGTACAGAATCTCTGGTGTACCTATAACTAAAAATAATAAACTCGTAGGAATAATTACAAACAGGGATATTAGATTTGAAAATAATTTGGAAAGACCTATAAAAGAGGTAATGACAAAGGACAATCTTGTGACAGCACCTGTAGGTACTACCCTTGATGAAGCATTAGAAATACTCAAAAAGCATAAGATTGAAAAACTTCCGCTTGTTGATAAAGACAATAATTTAATGGGATTAATCACAATAAAAGATATCGAAAAAGCTGTAGAATATCCTAACTCGGCAAAAGACGAAAGAGGAAGACTTTTAGTGGGTGCGGCTGTCGGTGTCTCATCAGATATGATAGAAAGAGTTAAAGCACTTGTCGATGTAAATGTCGATGTTATAGTAGTTGATACAGCACACGGTCATTCTGTTGGTGTTTTAAATGCCGTAGAAAAAATAAAAGAGGCGTATCCAGATGTACAACTAATAGCAGGTAATGTCGCAACGGCTGATGCAACTAGAGATCTGATTGAAAGAGGTGCAGACTGTGTTAAAGTCGGAATAGGTCCTGGTTCTATTTGCACGACTAGAGTTGTAGCCGGAATTGGTGTTCCACAGATTACAGCAATTTATGATTGTGCAGAAGAAGCCGATAAACATGGTATACCGGTAATAGCCGATGGTGGAATAAAATACTCTGGCGATATTGTTAAAGCACTTGCAGCAGGTGCGTCATCTGTAATGATAGGAAGCCTCTTTGCAGGTACTGAAGAAAGTCCTGGTGAAGTAGAGATATACCAGGGAAGAAGCTACAAGGTATATAGAGGCATGGGTTCTATTGGTGCCATGAAAAGCGGAAGCTCTGACCGTTATTTCCAGGAAGGGCTTAAAAAGCTTGTTCCGGAGGGTGTTGAAGGTAGGGTGCCATTTAAAGGCCCACTTAAAGACACAGTATATCAAATGATTGGCGGTTTAAGAGCCGGTATGGGTTATTGTGGTGTCCACAATATAGAAGAACTTAGAACAAAAACAAAATTTATAAAAATAACCAATGCTGGATTAACTGAAAGCCATCCACATGATATAATAATTACAAAGGAAGCTCCCAATTATAGTATAAAATAAAGGAGGATATTGATGGGGATTAGTAGAGAAGTTATATTAATTCTGGATTTTGGTGGGCAATATACTCAGCTAATAGCAAGGCGCATAAGAGAAGCAAATGTTTTTTGTGAAATCGTACCATATAACATAAAACCTGAAGAAATTATTAAAAGAGAACCAAAGGGAATTGTGCTATCAGGCGGTCCTGCTAGCGTTTATGCACCGAATGCTCCAGTATGCGACGAGGGAATTTTTAGATTAGATTATCCTATACTTGGTATATGTTATGGTGCACAGCTTATGACTATGGCACTTGGCGGTAAAGTAATTGCAGCATCTGTAAGAGAGTATGGCAAAACTGAAGTAGTATTAAATAATAACATACCGCTATTCAAAGGGATTGAAAAAGAGACAAGCTGTTGGATGAGTCATACAGATCAGATAGAATTACCACCAAAAAATTTCAAAGTTGTGGCATCAACAGCAAACTGCCCAATTGCGGCAATAGCTAATGTAGAAAAAAAACAATATTCTGTACAATTTCATCCAGAAGTAATACACACACCAAAAGGAACTGAAATCATAAGAAACTTTCTCTTTGAGATTTGTGACTGCTCGGCAGATTGGACGATGGACTCACTCATTGAACAGACAGTAAAGGAGATTCGAAAGAAAGTAGACGGCCATAAAGTTGTATGTGCTTTAAGTGGTGGTGTTGATTCATCTGTTGCAGCTGTACTTGTCAATAGAGCCATACATGATCAGCTTATATGTATTTTTGTTGATAACGGTCTATTGAGAAAAAATGAAGGTGATACAGTTGTTGAAACATTTAAGAGAAATTTTGATATGAAGATAATCAAAGTCGATGCGAAGGAAAGATTTTTAGAGAAATTAAAAGGCGTTACAGATCCCGAGATGAAGAGAAAAATAATAGGTAGCGAATTTATAGAAGTTTTTCAGGAAGAAGCTAAAAAGATTGGTGGTGTGAAATACCTCGTACAAGGTACCCTTTACCCAGATGTAATAGAAAGCGGAAGCCATGTTGCATCAACAATAAAAAGCCATCACAATGTAGGTGGTCTTCCTGAAAATGTTGGATTCGAACTTATCGAACCTTTAAGGATGCTATTCAAAGATGAAGTAAGACAAGTTGGAAGAGAACTAGGAATGCCTGATGAGGTATTAAATAGACAGCCATTTCCAGGTCCTGGCCTTGCTGTAAGGATTCTTGGTGAGATTACAGAAAAGAAATTAGATATCTTAAGGGAAGCAGATAGTATAGTACTAAGAGAGATGAAGAAAAACGGCTGGTATAATAAAGTTTGGCAGTCATTCGCTGTACTACCGGACATTAAAAGCGTAGGAATAATGGGTGATGAAAGGACATATGCATATCCTATCATTTTAAGAATTGTTGAAAGCAATGATGGAATGACTGCAGATTGGGTAAAGATTCCTTATGATATTCTTGAAGATATATCTACAAGCATAATAAATGAAGTATACGGTGTAAACAGAGTCTTATATGATATTACATCAAAACCACCTGCAACAATCGAATGGGAATAATTAAGATAAACCCTATAAGCCTTGATATTAAAAGGTTTATAGGGTTCATGTTTTATAAAACGTACTATTTTATTTTTATGTGTTATTTTGTGGTTCTGAATTAAGATTTTTTTCATTAAGTTTTTCTAATTTTTCAGCAACTTCACTATGCTTGTTAGGATATAGATGGGAATATGTCTGAAGGGTTGTTTCAATATTTTCATGACCAAGTTTTTCAGAAATAAGCAGTGGTGAAAAAACCATTTCAATCAATAATGATGCGTGGGAATGTCGCAAGTCATGAATTCTGATTTTTTTAACACCTGATTTTTTACATCCTCTGTCCATTTCATGGTGAAGGTAATATTTTGTTACCTGGAACAACTTTCATCAGGTTCATAATCATAAAGCTTGGAAGCATAATCTTGAACAAGGTCACATAAAAAAGGTGGTAATGTTATAACCGTTTTGCTTTTGGGTGTCTTGGGTTCAAGTATTAAATCCTGGTCACCCATTCTTGCATAGTTCTTATTGATGCTTACTGTTTGGGCTTCAAAGTCAAAATCATTCAATGTTAAAGCAAGTAATTCCCCTGACCTCATTCCAGTCCAAAACAGCAATTCAAATGCAACCTTTGATGTTGGTTTATCTTCCACAGCAGCAATGAATTTCTTGAATTCTTCAACAGTCCAAAACTGCATTGAATCAGCATTTTTCTTTCCCATGCTTCCACATATCCTTGCAGGATTGGAAGGAAGCTTATAATATTTCATTGCAAAATTGAAGATAGCTGAAAGCTGATTATTTACTGTTTTCAAATACGTTTGACTGTAATTCTTTTCACTGGAAATCAATTCATTTTGCCATTTCCTAACCGTTGTCGGGGTTATAGTATTAATTGGCATATCCTTGAAATATGGCAATATTTTTAAATCAATTACATATTTCTTATTTTCTAATGTATTGGCTTCAATCTGCTTTGGCAATCTTCCATATACAGTTCAACCAGGCTTCCAAAAGTCATATCACAGGAAGCGTGTGCTTTATTAAGAAATTCCCTTTCAAAAGCTTTGGCTTCCTTTTGAGTTTTAAATCCTTCCTTCTTCTTTTTCTTCCTGTTCCCCATCCAATCAGTGTAATAAAAGGATGCATACCAAGTACCACGTTTTTCATCTTTGTAAACAGGCATTATATCATTCCTTTCTTTAAAAAAGGGTATAAAAAATAGACCCTTTATATCTCCAAAGGTCTATGATATAATATAATTGGTTATATTAGGTACTATATCAAACCTTTGGGTTTATAAAGTATCAACTAAAATCGTTTGGTGTTACAGCACCAGGCGATTTTTTTTATTTATTTTGGTTGGCTTTATAAATCTCAAATTCAACTGATTTTTCAATAGTTTTTCTAAATTCTTCAAATTCTGATTCAGTAAATATTGTTGTAGTTTTATCTTTTATTATTTTTACAGTATATATTTCTTTATCTACAACTTGTGTTCTACCAATAACTTTTCCATTCTCAATAACATCTTCATAATGCCATTCAAGAACTTCAGGTTGAATTTCAACAGTATAGCCAATAGATTCGAGATACTTAATAAAGTATTCAAAATTTTTAGTTTTAACTTTTATTGAATCGTTAAGATTATTTTCAGTTCTTTCCATTGGAACATCATAACCCATTAACCAGGCTTCATTTACATCTAATACTTTTGAAAGCTTATGTATTATTTTTTGCTTTGGTTGGCGTTGATTTTTTTCATATCTCATTATAGCTACACCTG
The DNA here is from genome assembly GCF_900205865.1 of Thermoanaerobacterium sp. RBIITD. NCBI lineage: Bacteria > Bacillati > Bacillota > Clostridia > Thermoanaerobacterales > Thermoanaerobacteraceae > Thermoanaerobacterium > Thermoanaerobacterium sp. RBIITD. The sequence continues at coordinate 546,746 of NZ_LT906662.1, read as the reverse complement.
AAACACCAACAAGTTTTCCTAATTGGTCTTGCGTAAGTCCTTTTCTCATTCGTGCAATTTTTATTCTATTTTCTTCCACTGTATCACCTACCCTTCTAATAAGATAATAATTTAAAATAACCATAATGTCAATTTATTTTATAAAACTTATTGACAAAAAACCAAAACGGTAGTATTATAAATACAACAACCAAATCGGTTAATTTATAAAAGGGGGATTGACAATATGGTATCTAAATTGAAACTTAAAAGAATCGAATTAGGAATTAAACAAAAAAATTTAGCTCAGCAAGTAGGTATAACACCACAATACCTAATGAAATTGGAACAAGGAAAAGCTAAAAATCCAAGTGTTGATTTAATGAAAAGGCTTGCTGATTCTTTAAATTGCACAGTTCAGGAATTATTTTTTAATGAAGATTAGAAAGGTGGTGTAACAGCATGAAAACAACATATAAGAAAACTACAAACTTCTTGACAGCAGAAGAAGTTGCAGTAATTTTAGGTGTAAGTTTATCAACTGCCTACCGAATTATCAAGAGATTGAATGAAGAACTTAAAGCACAAGGTTTTATTACTGTTGCCGGAAAAATCTCAAAGCGATACTTTGAACAAAAAGTAGCCTTATAACAATGAATCAGCTATGGAAAGTCGGTGATGAAATGAACATATATGAAGAACTATTCCAAGGATTTATTATAACAAAGAATAAAAAGTCCATAGAAAAAATCAAAGGTAGAAGTGACTTTAAAACCTTTGACCAAATTAAAGATGAACCCGAATTTGATGGAATTCTAAAGGAAAGCATCATTATGGTTGACATTGATGATACTGAAATGAGTGATTTACTTTTTAAAATAGTTCAGGACAAAAAAATTAATTGTGTTGTTATAAAAACAGGACGTGGCAAGCATTTCTTGTTTAAAAATAATAGTATTACTGCTAATAAAACCAAGTGTAAGCTGGCTATTGGTCTTGAAGCGGATATAAAACTTGGAAGTAAGAATTCATATGAAGTATTAAAAATGGATGGGACTTCAAGAGAAATATTGCTAAATCTAGATGAACTTGATGAAATCCTAAAATGGCTGACACCTATTTCAGCTAATATTGAATTTATCAATATGGAAGCTGGGGATGGTAGAAATCAAAGCTTATTCAACTATATTCTAACTTTGCAATCTGCGGATTTTACAGTTGAAGAAGCAAGGGAATGTATAAGAATCATCAATCAATATGTGCTGAAGGAATCTTTATCTGAAAAAGAACTTGAAACAATACTTCGGGATGATGCTTTCAAAAAGCCAATATTCTTCAAAGGAACAACCTTTTTATTTGATAAGTTTGCTAATTACTTAAAAAACAATGAGCATATCATTAGGATAAGTAACCAACTTCATATATACAAAGATGGGATATATATTTCAAATGAAAAATTTATCTATAATGCTATGCTGAAACATATACCACAGTTGAGCAGAGCAAAGAGAAATGAAGTCAAGGCATACTTGGAGGATTTAATAATTGAAAACACACCAGCTTCAAGTGCAAATTTAATTGCTTTCAAGAATGGGGTGTATAACCTGGTTGATGATTCCTTCATTGATTTTTCACCAAACCACATAATAACAAGTAAAATTGATTGGTGTTATAATCCTGATGCTTATTCAGAACTGGTTAATAACACTTTGAACAAAATTGCTTGCCATGATAAAGAAATCAGAATGCTTCTTGAAGAAATTGTAGGGGCTTGCATATATAGGTCAAATACCCTTGCAGGTGGAAAAGCTTTCATCTTGATTGGTGAAAAAAATAATGGTAAATCAACTTTTCTGGATATGGTCAAAACCTTGTTGGGTGACAACAATATTTCATCACTGGACTTAAAAGAACTTGGTGACAGATTTAAAACTGCTGAATTGTTTGGGAAGCTTGCAAACATAGGTGATGATATAGGTGATGAATTTATTGCTAATAGTTCATTTTTAAAAAGCTTGTAACTGGAGATAGAGTTAATGTTGAACGGAAAGGGCAAGATCCATTTGAATTTGAAAACTATGCAAAGATGCTGTTTTCAGCCAATAACATTCCCAGGATAGGAAAAGGAAGGGATACTGGTGCAATTATAAGAAAGCTTGTAATTATTCCATTCAATGCAAGATTTAGTGATGCTGACCCTGATTATAAACCTGGCATTAAATATGAATTAAGAGAACAAGAATGTATGGAATATCTTATACAACTTGGAATTCAAGGATTGAAAAGGGTACTTAGAAATAAGGCTTTTACAAAATCTCAAAAAGTTGAAAAGGAACTTGAAGAATATGCTGAAAGAAATAATCCTATTATATCCTTTCTTCAATATTGTGAAGATGAAGATATTCAGATTGAAAATGAACCTGTAAGTGTAATATATGAAGAATATCAAAGATACTGTGATAAAAATGGTTATACTGCACTTGCAAATAATGAGTTTTCAAAGCAGCTTCAAAGACAAACAGAACTTACTACAACAAGAAAAACAATTAATAACAGGAAATATACAATTTTTATTAAACCTGAAAGTGGACATGCTGGACAAGCACGGGACAAGCATAAATAATAACCCTGTCCACTTGAAAAGGCTTGTAATATCAAGGCTTTATAAGAGAGTGGACAGGCTGGACAAGCTTAATATATTTATTTAATAAAATATATACTTACTTAATATATGATAATAAAAATATATATAATATAAATTTATTATATAAGCATGTCCAGTATGTCCATATAAAATCCTTAAAATCCTGTAAAATCAAGGTTTCCAAGACTCTTTGGGGATGGACAGGCATAAAAAATAACCTTGTCCATCTGATAAATAATTATAGAAAGGATGAATGTATCATGAAAAATGGTTTAGAGAAACTGATTGAACAAGCTGATGAAGTATTTATTAACCCTGGTGACATCCTGGTTATAGAAAAAGGATACATTGATAAACGGACAAGATTTGACCAGGAAAGAAACATCCACATTGTAAAACCAATAACTTATCAAAACGGCAACTATTGGTATGTATGTCCTGATTGCGGTGAACTACATTTCAGTAATATTCTTGGTAAAATCCAAACTGGATGCTGCCTGGATATTGATTGTAAAAGACACCAGTATTTTAAAGGGAATCATTACTTAATCAAAAGAAAAGCAATCATTTTAGATGATGGTTTAGAAGATAGGTGGTGATTTGATGTATAAATACAAACCAATGATTATTGGTGTGGTGTATCGGTATTAAAAGCAAAAAAGGAAAGGATGTGATTACCATAGACCATGTACTTGATGCAATCAAACCACATTATGAAGCCTTACTGGATTGCTTCTTGGAAGAACAAAGAACTGGTAAGTATAAGAAGTTTTCGGACAATCCTTATTATGATGAACTAAAAGCCTTAATTGATGCAATGAACATTTTAAGGAAATACCTTGGCTGGGAAACTATAACACTGAAGAAGGACGTTGAATTTTACTTATAAGATGAAGGGGGAATGAAAAATGTTTATTATTTTCAATCATGAAAAACTTGAAGAAAGAATCAATGCCATGTATGGCAACAAGGAAGCCTTTGGGAAGCTTATGGGCATGACCAAGCAAAGAATCAATTCCAGGTTAAAAAGTGCAACAGACTTTACACAATCTGAAATAGAAAAGGCTGCTGAACTTTTGAATATTCAACCTGAAGAAATACCGGCATACTTCTTTGAAGTTGAAGTATGTAGACCATAAAGAAAGCCATTGCATAATACCTGGATAAGCATTACACAATGGCTTCAAGAGATAAATATTAGATTCTCACCCTGATTTTATCACCTTGAAGCCATTATTTTCAAGATATTTCATAGAATTTCATAGTATTTCACACATTATTTGTGCTATTATTAAAATGTCACAAACCATGTCACATTGATACTCTGGTAATGCATTATAATTAGTGATATGCTTGTAGTATGGCTTTTAGTAATTAAAAAGAGAACATTCAAGCTTGCTTCTGGCTTGGGTGTTCTCTTTTATTTTTCTTAAAAGGCAGGTGATGGAATTGGCAAATTTAACAGTAAAACAAAGAAGGTTCTGTGAAGAATACTTGGTTGACTTAAACGCAACACAAGCTGCTATTCGTGCAGGGTATTCTCCTAAAACAGCAAATGAACAAGGTGCAAGGTTGTTAGTAAATGTTAGTATTCAAAAGAGAATTCAAAAACTTATGGATGAAAGAGCAAAGAGAACAAATATCACACAGGATATGGTAATTCAAGAACTTGCAAAGATTGCTTTTTCTAATATTGGTGATTACTTGAAGATTGAAACCTGCAAGGATGGAAACTTTGAATATAAACGGTTAGTTATTTTTGATACTGATTCCATCTCTGCTGATAAAAAATCAGCTATTCAGGAAATAAAACAAAACAATAATGGTGGAATATCATTTAAGCTTCATGATAAGCTTAAAGCACTTGAACTTCTTGGAAGGCATTTAGGAATGTTTAATGACAAAATTGAACTATCAACTGATAATCCATTTGATGAATTATCAGTTGAAGAATTAAAAGCTTTGGCAAGACAATGTGAAGAAGACTTATAAAAAATTTATCAAAAATACAAAAATTGAAAGGATGGTTAAAAATGAAAATTGAACTTAAAAACAGAGTGTAAAAACTTATTGAAAATTATAAAAAGGTTAAAAATGCTTTTCTGGAAGAAATAAGGAAATGGGAAAGCAATTCCTATTACACCAGTGATGCCAAACAGGATGAAATCAGGAAGGTAAAAGCACAAATGTTAAATAATGATGCAGACTTTAACAAACAGCTTTTAAACATCATCACAGAAGAAAAGGAAGCCATTTTGAATTCTACTATAAAAAAACCTGCTGATTATCAGGTTTTAATCTCAAATGCAATTGGATTCATTAACTTACTTGGCAATAAGCTTACAGATGAAGAAGCTTTTGAATTGGTAAAGCCATTCTTTGGCGATTATCAGACTATGAAACGTTTTTATGCAGTTCTTTCTGAAATAAATGGATTGAATGTTACTACTTATAGCCTTGGATTATTTGATAAAGCTATAAATAATCTTGAAATCCTTAAAAACAATTTTGCTAAGTTCTTTGATTCTGGAACATATACAACTAATGGCTTGGCTTATACTTTGAAAGAAACTGCACTTTTAAGTGATATTGAAGATATTGAAAGGATTATTCAAAAGCTTGATAGTATTATTCCTGCTTCATATAAAGAAGTAGAAGCTGAATTAAAAAATGAAATGGTGGTGTAATGTGATATGAAATACCAGGATAATTTATAAAAAGGAATAGTAAATGGTAAAGCTGTTGGAATTAAAACTGGTTCAACAACACAGGATGCAGTTAACCCAACAGATGATGGTTATGACCATTTAAGAGCAATAGAGCATGTTGGAACTGTTCTTCATGACGGCATTGGAGATAATCCTGCACCTAAAGAAGAATAATTTTTCATTAAGCTGCATTGGTGTAAAGTATTTTTTATATCAATGCAGCTTTTTTTATATTTGGGGGGTGGTTAATATACTGGATGAAGCAGTAATCAAAGAAATTCTTAAATCAATGATTATAGAACAATTAAAAAACGGTGGTTTGGCTTTGGAATTGACTAAAAGAGATATTGAGAAGTTTAAGTATTGTTTGGCTGGAATAAAAGATGCTTCTATTCCAGCCAATGAAAAACATGAAGCTGCAATATTTATAAAAGGCATGAATGATGCTTTAAAAAGATTACATGAAATAACTGGCGAAAGGGAATTTGCTATTTTTTACAACTATTGTATTGAAGGTAAGACAAGAAATGAAATAGCAGATGCTTTAAATGTTGATATTTCAACAGTTGGAAGGAATAAAGAAAAAGCCTTAAAGAAATTATCAATTATTTTATATCCAGAAATTAATATTACCGACATGATGTAAAGGTTAGGGAAGGGGTGATTGCTTGTCTAATGAAGAACTTATAAAAGAATATCAAGAAGGCAATCATTCTGCTTTGGATGAATTGATTATACAAAATGAAAAAATTGTTAAATTTTTTGCCAATAAATATTATGGTATTGCAAGCAGGGCATTAGTGGATTTTGACGACCTTGTTCAAGAAGGCTGGATTGCTTTTATAAAAGCGATTGAAAAGTACAGGTTTGATGATGAAGAACCAATTAAGTTTTCTTCATATGCAAGTGAAGTAATCAAATATAGAATGATTACTTTCATAAACAGAAATATTTGCAGGATAAAGAAAAGCGATTCAAACAGTGAACAAATAAAAATATGTAGTATTTCAGAAACCATTTCAGGAACAGATGATGTGACTATTGAAGAATCTATTGCAGATGAACAATCAGAAGAACCATTTATATTAATTGAAGATGAAATTGATAATGAGATTTTAAGAGAAGATTTATTTAACGTAATTTATACTGTCCTTGGAAAAGGTGCTGGACTTGTAAGAAATGTATTGATTATGCATTATGGTTTAAAAGGTCAACCGCAAACATTTGAACAAATAGCTAAAAAATTTAAAGTTACACGTCAATCTGTCCAGGAAGCAGAATTTAAAGCAATTAAAAAAATAAGGAATAGTGAAGCTGGCAAGGCATTAATGAAAAAATATCAGTGGATGGTGTTTAATTCTTTGGAACATGAAAAAGACCAAATAAATCAATTTGCTTCACCTGATATTGTGCTGGAAATGCTGGAAACATTGGATAATTTGTTATATGGAATACTTAACCAGTGTTGTTAAAAAAGGTAGGTGAAAATACTATGAATAAAAATATTGAAATTATTAATGAAAATCTATGGGCGGTAAATTTTCATCATTTACGGTATATTAAAGACCTTCCTTATACCTGTAATGACCCTGATTCATTAGATAAGGTTGCTTCACTTACTGATAATGGAATAATAGTGTTGAATAAAAGTCATGAAATATATCCAACATTGAAACAGCTATTTCCAAGACTAATGCAAAATACTGATAAAGAATTGCTTATGAAAATTGATTATATGCAAGATAAAAACAGGGATGGATATGATAGAGTTTATAAATACTGTTTAAATGCTGTATTAAAAAGAAGGATGGTTAAAAAGCAGTTTAATGAACAATCAAAAGAAAAACCAATATTTAAGCAAATACTTAATTTTATTGGATTTAATTCCAAAGAAAGGGGTGGAAAGTAAATGGTAACAATTAGAAGTGCAATTCAATTATATGATGGAATGACACCAGGATTAAGAAGTATAACCAATGCATTAAATATTACTATTTCAAGCTTTGAAGCTATGCAGAGGGCTTCCAGCAATGCAATTGATACATCGAGTATTCAGGCAGCAAGGGCAGAATTAAACAGGGCTGAAATTGCATTTAATGAGATTGAACAACAAATTAGGGAAGCAGACCAGGCACAGCAAGAATTTAATAATGATATTAGGAATAGTCATGGCTTAATGGACAAATTAAAAAGTATGGCAATATCCTTGGGTGCTGCTTTTAGTGCTAAAAAGATTATTGAACTTGCTGATAATATGACACAAACAAATGCAAGGCTTGATTTAATCAATGATGGCTTTACAAACCACAGCAGAACTTCAGGATAAAATATTTGCTTTAGCACAAAGGGCAAGGACTTCTTATCAGGCAACAGCAGATGTTATTTCAAAATTAGGTTTATTGGCTGGTGATGCCTTCAAAAGTAATGATGAAATGATTGCTTTTTCTGAATTAATGCAGAAAGCCTTTACTGTAAGTGGTGCAAGCATTCAAGAACAAACAGCAGCAATGTATCAGTTAACCCAAGCAATGGCAGCAGGAAGACTTCAAGGTGATGAATTCAGGTCAATTATGGAAAATGCACCAATGTTGGTACAAGCAATTGAAGATTATATGCATAATGTCATGGGTGTTGAAGGAACATTAAAAGACATGAGTGCAGAAGGTTTAATTACTGCTGATGTAATTAAAAATGCTATGTTTAGTGCTGCTGATGATATTGAAAATAAGTTTAAAGAAATGCCAATGACCTTTGGTCAAATTGGAACAATTGTTGGAAATACATTGCTTCAGACCTTTGAACCAGTAATCCAAGGAATTGGTAAAGGGGCACAATGGATATATGACAACTGGTCAACCCTTGAACCTATATTTAAAGAAGCTAATACTGGTTTTTCATTTGATTATGATAATATGATGAATAATATTGCTGATATAGCTGGGAATACTGCAAAAGTGGCTGATTCAATGGAAATAAGTGAAGAAAGCCTGGAATACATGCGTGACCTGGCAGAGCAACAAGCAATAAACAGATTTACCACAGCGGAAATTAATATTGAAATGAACAATGAAAATCATATTAATTCAGAACTTGACCTTGATGGTATAGTTGCTCATTTAGAAGATAAAGTTTATGAAACAATGGTAATAGCTGCGGAAGGGGTGCATGAATAATAATTAACCCAAGGGATAGCCAATAAGGTTATTCCTTGGCTTTTTTTCGTTTATAGGATAAAATCAAATATGCTATAATATTTTTGAAAGTTAATTTTCAAAAAATAGGTGATGAAGCATGTCAAAGATAATTGCAAAAGGTAAATATCTTGGAGTTGAACGACAGGTTGAATGTTTCTTGGAAGATGGTTTTCCAATTATTGAACTTGATGGGGAATATGATGAACAAGTTCAAAACAGATTTAATGAATTACTTAAAGAAGTACCTGCATTAGGTGGAACATATTATCCACCTGAAAATAGTTTATTAGCAGCTTATAGTGTATTTGAAAATACATTCTTTGATGATTCACCAATAGAAATTAAAACTGAAGGTGATATTGGTAAAATTCCAACTTATGATGTTGATGATATTGTTTATTAGATACTAAAACCTTCTAAAATCGTTTTTAAGGCATTTTAATATAAAAGGGCATATAAATGTATTACCTTGATGATTTAAAACGGATGCAAGGCGATCCTGAAGGCAGGATAAGGGAAAATAGAAAGGAATCTGAAGCCAATGAAAATAGAAATTGATGAAAAACAAATTGCTGAATCAATTATTAATGATTTGAAAAGGCATAACCTTTTAGGTAATACTCAAAATGTTACTGTCATTTATAATGCTGAATCACAGGATATTCTTTATACTATTGCTGAAACTGCGGAACTTATAAAAACAAATACGAAATATGTTTATGACCTTATAAAAGCTGGTTTGCTTCCAGCATTAAAACTTGGTTCAATGAAGGTTACACGTTTAGCCTTACTTGAATTCCTGGAAAAATATAAGGGGTATGACCTTACTGACCCATTTAATATAAAGCCATTAGAACAACTTAATGAGGAAAAATGACTTTTACAGCTTTATTGATGTTTTAGCATAATTATGATAAAATTATGCTAAACTAATAAAGGGGTGATAATTGTATGCCACATATTAGACCAGTATCGGATTTGAGAAATAATTTTGCTGATATATCAAGGATTGTTCATGAAACTCAAGAACCTGTATTTTTGACCAAGAATGGTTATGGGGATATGGTTGTAATGAGCATGGAAGCTTACGAACGGAAACTGTTTGAAAGTGAAATTTACTTTAAGCTGAAGGAAGCGGAACTGGAAGCCAAAACAACTGATAAGAGATATTCCCATAAAGAAGTTTTCGATGAATTAAGGGCAAAACTTTCTGACAGGATGGAATCTGATGAAGTATGAAATTAGATACCTGCCTTTGGCAAGTAAAGATTTATCAAATATTGTGTCTTATATTTCAGATGAGTTAAAAGCACCAAAGGCAGCAATGGATTTAATTAATGAATTGGATACTTCTATATCAAGGCTTGCACAGTTTCCGTATTCATGCAGGGTGTATCAACCTGAAAAATCTCTTGAATATGAATACAGGATATTACCTGTAAAAAACTATTTAGTGTTTTATGTAGTTAAAGAACAGGTTGTTGAGATTCACAGGGTTATATATGCTAAAATGGATTTAAGCAAAATTATAAAATGACATAATAGACACTATAAAAAATATAAGCAAAGAGAAAAAATGACCGTACTAAAAACGTACTAAAATTTTTTGAAGCCATAATTTTTTAATGAAAATAAAAATAATAATGGCGTGAAATGCAGTAAAATCAAGGGTAGAAAATACAGAAAAAGACCTAAACACAGAGTGGGAATAAATACGAACATTTTTTTAAAATAATAAAAAAACATTCGCAAAACCGTTGACTTATTACAAAAAAATTGTTAATATAATCATGTAAGACAAGTGAAAATAACTCATATAATTCCGGGAATATGGTCTGGAAGTTTCTACCGGACAACCGTAAATTGTCTGACTATGAGTGAAAGTGTACCTGAGGGTTCCAGCCAAATGTGACGCATATCACGCTTTTATGGCGTTTGGACCGAGCGGTACAGGCATACATAAGCCACACCTGTGGGATAAAAGCCCTGGAGGATAGGTTTCACTCTTTTAATGAAAATCTATCTTCCCGGGCATATTTATTTCAAAGGAAAGCTTTTATTACAATACATAAGGAGGATTATAATGGTAGATGGTAATGGCAAGAAGGGTTTTCTCGATAGTTATTTTAAGCTTAAAGAGAATGGTACAACAGTCAAGACTGAAGTAATAGCAGGTATAACGACATTTATTACAATGGCATATATCATTTTTGTAAACCCGGCAATACTTATGCAGGCAGGAATGAATGCTAAAGGCCTTTTAGGATCTGCAGCAACAAAAGCTGGATTATCTGTTGCAAATGATCCGGTTATCGGTGCCGTATTTGTGGCAACAATATTATCATCTGTTGTAGCAACATTAGTCATGGGTCTATTCGCAAATGTGCCATTTGCATTGTCAGCAGGCATGGGAATGAATGCCTTCTTTACATTTTATGTTGTATTGACATTACATTATTCATGGCAGGCAGCACTTGCACTTGCATTAATAAGCGGAGTTATTAATATCATTATAACAGCAACTAAGATAAGAATATTGATAATAAAAGCAATACCTCAATCACTTAGAAGTGCTATTGGAGCAGGTATTGGACTTTTTATAGCAATTATAGGTATGGAAAACGGCGGAATCATAACGCAAAGTAAAGACACATTGGTTACACTCGGAAATTTTAAAAATCCTGAAGTAATTCTCACTGTTATAGGAATAGCAATAATTGCCATATTAATGACTAAAAAAATAAAGGGTTCAATACTAATAGGTATTATTGCTACAACTATAATAGGCATTCCAATGGGGATTACACACATATCAAATTTAAAAACTATTGCTCAAATTCCACCAAGTTTAGCTCCAACTTTTATGAAATTGGATTTTGCAGGCTTACTTAAACCTGGTACAACAGGAAGTCTAATATCAATATTGACAGGTTTAATAACTGTTATACTGGCTTTCAGTATGGCAGATATGTTTGATGCAATTGGAACATTGATTGGTACTGGAACAAAGACACATATTTTCAACGAAGAAGATTTTGAGAAATCAAAAGGCGGATTTAAGACAAAGTTTGAGAGAGCTTTATTTGCAGACGCTATCGGTACTACTATTGGTTCATTTTTAGGTACGAGCACAATAACAACATACGTTGAAAGTGCCTCAGGTATTAGCGAGGGCGGTAAAACGGGATTGACCTCTGTTGTTGTCGCCATATTATTTCTTGTTTCACTGTTTTTTGCTCCAATCATTGGTATTGTTCCTGCACAGGCAACTGCACCCGCTCTTATAATAGTTGGTGCACTGATGATAAGTTCTGTTACAAAAGTTAACTTTGAAGATTTCAGTGAAGCATTTCCTGCATTTATGACTATTGCATTTATGCCTTTCACATATAGTATTTCAAATGGTATTGCAGTTGGCTTTATTTTCTATCCGATATGTAAGATGGTAGTTGGAAAAGCAAAAGAAGTACATCCGCTCATGTATATCATTGGATTACTTTTCTTACTGAGATTTGCATTTTTTATGGGTTAGGTTGAATATGATACCGATAGAAATATCGGACTCTAATACTAATTATATAATTAAGGAGGTTAAAAATGCCAAAAGTAGCAGTTATAATGGGAAGCGACTCAGATTTTCCTTTGATGAAAAAATGCATAGCAGTTTTAAAAGAATTTGATATCGCATATGATGTTAGAATTATTTCGGCACATAGAACACCTGAAATCGCACATGATTTTTCTAAAAATGCCACTAAAGAGGGATATGAAGCAATAATAGCCGCCGCAGGTAAGGCGGCACATCTGGCTGGTGTTATAGCATCAATGACAGTAATACCTGTTATAGGTGTACCTGTTAAATCATCGACAATGGATGGTTTGGATTCATTACTATCAACAGTTCAAATGCCAAAGGGGATACCTGTTGCGACTGTTGCAATTGACGGCGCTGAAAATGCCGCTTTACTTGCTGTACAAATTCTTGGTATAAAATATCCTGATTTGATGCAGAAGATGTTAGATTATAAAAAGAGATTGGCAGAAGAAGTAATTGAAAAAGATAAAAAAATACAGGAAGAGGTGCTGTAAATGGAAAAACGTGAGATGTTATATGAAGGAAAGGCCAAGAAAGTATTTAAAACAGACAATGAAGATTTATATATTATTGAATATAAGGATGATGCAACAGCATTTAACGGTCTTAAAAAAGGTACTATTGACAATAAAGGCATATTGAATAATGAAATATCTACTATATTATTTGAATTGCTTGAAAAAGAAGGAATTCCGACACATTTTGTCAAGAAATTAAATGACAGAGAAATGGTTGTTAAAAAAGTAAACATAATGCCAATTGAAGTGCTTATAAGAAATTATGCAGCAGGAAGCCTTTCAAAGAGGCTCGGGATTAAAGAAGGTACAAAGCTTAAAAGAACAGTTCTTGAATTTTGCTACAAAAATGACGAACTCGGCGATCCGTTTATAAATGAATACCATATAGAAGCAATGGGACTTGCAACAAAAGAAGAAGTAGAAACAATAAAAGAATACTCATTTAAAATCAATGACGTCCTTTCAAATTATTTCCTATCTAAAAATATCATCCTCGCCGATTTTAAACTTGAATTTGGTGAATCAAAAGACGGAGTAATACTTGCTGATGAGATATCACCAGATACATGCAGATTCTGGGATAGCAGGACAATGGAAAAACTCGACAAAGATAGATTCAGAAGAGACCTCGGCAATGTGGAAGGAGCTTATGTAGAAATCTTAAATAGACTTGAAAACAACTGATGTGAGGTAAAATTATGTACAATAGTGTAAAATTGAAAGAAGAATGTGGCGTATTTGGAGCATTTAGCCTCAATACGCCAATACATGACCATATTTATTACGGACTTCAAGCACTACAACATCGTGGTCAAGAGAGCGCAGGAATTGCCGTTCTTCAAGGGACATATGTAAATTGCATAAAAGATAAGGGACTCGTGACAGATGTATTTTCAAAAGAAAATTTAAATAACCTTATAGGGAATGTCGGCATTGGACATGTGAGATATTCTACAACAGGTAATAATGAAGCATGTAATGCACAGCCATTTGTCGCAAATTTCAGAGATGGATACATGGCACTGGCGCATAACGGAAATCTTATAAATGCTGTTGAATTAAGGCAAGAGCTTGAAAATGAGGGCAGAATATTGCAAACTACATCAGATAGTGAAATAATACTTCATCTAATTGCAAAATATTATAAACTCGGATTAGTTGAATCACTTAAAAAAACTATGAATATGATAAAAGGCTCATATGCACTTGCTATTTTAATGGAAGATAAACTCATCGGTATAAGAGATATAAATGGAATAAGGCCGCTTTGTATAGGCAAAAAAGATGATATTTATTATATATCATCTGAATCCTGTGCACTTGATGTAATAGGGGCGGAACTCATAAGAGATGTAGAGCCAGGTGAGATTGTAATTATCGATAAAGAAGGTTTAAGATCTTTTAAAATAGAAACAAAAGCGGCAAAGATGCCCTGTGTGTTTGAGTACATTTATTTTGCAAGACCAGATAGTGTTTTAGAAGGCATGAGTGTATATAAAGCAAGATATGAAATGGGTAAAAGGCTTGCTTTAGAAAGCCACGTTGATGCAGACCTTGTAGTGCCTGTTCCTGATTCAGGTGTACCTGCATCGAGAGGATATTCATACCAATCATGCATTCCAATTGGGGAAGGATTAATTAAAAACAAGTATATAGGAAGAACATTTATATGTCCTGAACAGAAAGACAGAGAAATAGGCGTTAGAATAAAACTTAATGTATTAAAAGAACTTGTCAAAGATAAAAGGATTGTTCTTATTGACGATTCAATTGTGAGAGGTACTACTATGAAACGGCTTGTGGCACAACTTAAAAAAGGTGGAGCAAAAGAAGTACATGTAAGGATAAGTTCACCACCTGTCAAATATTCATGTTATTTTGGTATTGATACGCCTACAAAAAAGGAACTAGTTGGTGCGACAATGACGGTACAGGAAATATGTGATTATATAGGTGCAGATAGCCTAAATTTTTTAAGTGTAGAAGGCTTAAGGAAAAGTGTTGGTAAAAAAAATATATGTGCTGCGTGCTTTGATGGAGTATATCCTATGGAAGTACCAAAGGAAGGTAATAAATATCTATTTGAGAAAAAGTAAATTTTTAAGGAGGGCATTATGAATTATAAAGATGCCGGTGTAAATATTGATGAAGGCAATAAATTTGTTGATATGATAAAGCCTATAGCAAAAAAAACCATGATCGATGGTGTTTTACATGGAATCGGCGGTTTTGGAGCACTATTTGAGATTAAAAATTACAAAAATCCAGTTCTTGTATCAGGAACGGACGGCGTTGGAACAAAACTTAAGATTGCTTTTATGATGAAAAAGTATGATACAATAGGTATTGACTTAGTTGCAATGTGTGTTAATGACATAATTGTTAGCGGAGCTAAGCCACTTTTTTTTCTTGATTATTTTGCAATAGGGAAATTAGAAAGTGATGTTGGCGTAAAAGTAATCGAAGGTATAGCAGAGGGATGTTGCCAAGCTGGTTGTGCCCTTATAGGCGGTGAAACTGCCGAACTTCCTGGAATGTATAATGACGGAGAATTTGACCTTGCAGGATTTGCAGTTGGTGTTGTTGAAAAAGATGAAATAATAGATGGAAAAGATATTAAGGCTGGTGATGTTATAATAGGGTTAAAATCATCCGGCATACATTCAAATGGTTATTCATTAGTTAGAAAAGTTTTATTTGATGAAAACAACATGAATATAAATGATTATATAAAAGAATATGATTCGACACTCGGAGATGTCATTTTAAGACCTACAAAAATCTATGTAAATGCGATAAATCAATTAAAGGGTATTAATATCAAAGGAATAGCACATATAACTGGTGGTGGATTTATAGACAATATTCCAAGGATATTAAAAGATAAAACATCAGCTAAAATAATAAAAGGTTCATGGGATGTCCCATATATATTTACACTTCTAAAAGAAAAAGGCAATATAGATGAATATGAAATGTACAGAACATTTAATATGGGAATTGGAATGGTTATTATTATTTCACAAGAGGATTGTGATGAAGCTATAAATCGTCTTAAAAAAGCAGGAGAAATACCTTATATTATAGGCGAAATAGTAAAAGGTGAAAAAGAGGTTTTACTATGAGACTTTTAGTTATGGCATCAGGAAATGGAACAGATTTCCAATCAATTATAGATGCAGTAGAAAGCGGATATATAAATGCCGAAATTGTCGCTTTAATAAGCGACAAAGAAGGAGCATATGCTCTTAAACGGGCTGAAGATCACAATATACCCGCATATTGTGTTCCAAAGAAAAAATTAAAGAACAATTTTTATACTGAACTTATGAAATTAGTTGATGAAATCAATCCGGATGGCATAATACTTGCCGGATTTATTACAATACTTAACGAAGAACTCGTAAATAAGTATCACAATCGGATAATAAATATCCATCCATCATTAATACCTTCTTTTTGCGGAAAAGGGTATTACGGCGGAAATGTCCATAAGGCTGTCATAGATTATGGTGTCAAATATACAGGATGTACAGTACATTTTGTTGATACAGGCGCTGATACAGGGCCAATTATTCTTCAGGAAGTTGTAAAAGTTGATGATAATGATACGCCAGAAACTATATCAAACAAGGTTTTAGAAGTAGAGCATAGGCTTTTACCATATGCTGTTAAACTTTTTACTGAAGGTCGTATAAAAATAGAGGGAAGAAAGGTAAAAATACTTTGATAAAATAGTTAAGGAGGTAATAAGATGCCAAAGAGAGCATTAATTAGTGTATCAAAAAAAGACGGAATTTTAGATTTTGCAAAAGAACTCAATGAACTTGGATATGAAATACTTTCAACAGGTGGGACATATAAACTTTTAAAAGACAATGGGATAAATGTAATAAAAGTTTCTGATGTGACCGGGTTTCCTGAAATACTTGATGGAAGAGTAAAAACGCTTCATCCCAAAATACATGGCGGGCTACTTGCAATTAGAGACAATGAAGAACATATAAATGCATTAAAAGAACATGGCATTGAACCTATCGATATAGTCGTTGTAAATCTATATCCATTTAAAGAAACAATTCTTAGAGATAATGTCACACTTGACGAGGCCATTGAAAATATAGATATAGGTGGCCCATCTATGATTAGAGCGGCTGCTAAAAATAATAAATATGTAACTGTTATAGTAGATCCAAAAGATTATGAAATAGTAATAAATGAAATAAAAGAATACGGTGATACAAAAGAAGAGACGAGATTTTACCTTGCAATGAAAGCTTTTGGACACACAGCTTTATATGATTCATTGATATATAATTACCTTTTGGAGAAAAATAATGAGGAATTTCCGGATGTTATAACGTTCTCTTATGAAAAAGCACAGGATATGAGATATGGAGAAAATCCACATCAAAAGGCGACATTCTATAGAAATGCGTTAAAATCATATGGTATATCAGAATGTGAACAGTTACATGGCAAAGAACTTTCTTTCAATAATATTAATGATGCTAATGCTACAATAGAGTTATTAAAAGAATTTAATGAGCCTGCTGCCGTCGCAGTAAAACACACAAATCCATGTGGTGTTGCTGTTGCTGATAGTGTATATGATGCTTTTAAAAAGGCATACGAGTGTGATCCGGTATCCATATTCGGAGGTATAGTTGCGTTTAACAGAAAGCTTGATGCTAAAACTGCTGAAGAACTTTCAAAGATATTTTTAGAGATTATCATTGCACCTGATTTTGAAGAAGATGCACTTAATATCTTAAAGAAAAAGAAAAACGTAAGGATACTTAAATTAAAAGATGGTTATGTAAAAGAATATGACCTTAAAAAAGTTGAAGGCGGACTTCTGGTACAAGAAAAAGATGAAATAGATTTATATGATGACAAATTAAATGTTGTTACAGAAAAGGCACCATCAGAAAAGGAACTTAGAGACTTAAAATTTGCATGGAAGGTTGTTAAACATGTAAAATCAAATGCCATCGTGCTCGCTAAGGATGGTGCAACGGTTGGAATAGGTGCCGGACAAGTTAACCGTATATGGCCGACAGAGCAATCGATAAAACAAGCAGGAGAAAAGGCAAAAGGAAGTGTTCTTGCGTCAGATGCGTTTTTCCCATTTCCTGATGTTGTAGAAGCAGCAGAAAAAGCTGGGGTAACTTCTATAATTCAGCCTGGCGGTTCCATAAATGATAAAGCATCGATCGATGAAGCAAACAAAGCCGGCATTTCGATGATATTTACAGGCATAAGACATTTTAAGCATTAGGAAATTATAATAAAGTATATATGTTATTCTGAACGTAGTGAAGAATCTCAGACCCTTATGGAATACCAAAAAGTATTACAATGGAGGGAGTTTAAATGAAAATATTAGTTATAGGTGGCGGTGGTAGAGAACATGCCATCATTCATAAGATATCCCTAAGCAGTAAAGTAGATAAGATATACTGTGCGCCAGGCAATGCCGGAATATCTGAAATAGCTGAGTGTATTAATATAAACGTTGCGGATATTAATATGCTTAAAAAATTTGCCAAAGAAAAAGAAATAGATTTAACTGTTGTAGGCCCTGAAGTGCCATTAATGCAAGGGGTAGTAGATGAATTTGAAAAAGATGGTTTAAAAATATTTGGCCCAAAAAGAGATGCGGCAGCTATTGAAGGAAGTAAATATTTCACGAAGCTATTGCTTCAGAAATACAATATCCCGACGGCCCGTTTTAAGGCATTTGATAGATATGATAGTGCACTAAACTATTTAAAAGAGATATGGTATCCTGTCGTAATTAAAGCGGATGGACTTGCACAAGGGAAGGGTGTTTTTCTCGTTGAAAGCTATACGGATGCTAAAAATGCCCTTGATATAATAATGAAAGAAAAGAGATTCGGAACATCTGGTGATACGGTTATAATAGAAGAGATGCTCTTCGGAAAAGAGATATCAGTACTTGCTTTTACAGATGGGGATACAATCGTCCCAATGATTTCGGCAATGGATTACAAAAAAATATATGACGATGATAAAGGACCGAATACAGGTGGTATGGGAAACATCGCACCGAATCCATATTATAGTAATGCATTGCAAAAAGAAGTTGTTGAAACCATATTAAAACCGGTTATTAATTCATTAAGAAAAGAAGGTATTGTATATAAGGGAGTTCTTTATGCCGGACTCATTCTAACAAAAGAAGGCCCAAAAGTACTTGAATTCAATGCAAGATTTGGAGATCCGGAAACACAGGTGGTGCTGCCACTTTTGAAGACTGACCTTGTAGATATCATGAAGCTACCATTGATGGTAGACTCGATAGTATAGATATTGAATGGGATGACAAAAAAGCTGTATGTGTAGTTGCATCATCAAAAGGATATCCAGGAAATTATGAAACTGGATTTGAGATAAAAGGACTCGATGATATCAATGGTGTATTTTTATATCATGCAGGCACATCAAAATCAGGCAATAAAATTATAACATCTGGTGGCAGGGTTTTAGCAGTTACTGCAGTTGGAAATTCGTATGATGATGCAAGGGAAAAAGCCTATAATGAACTTAAAAAGATTTACTTCGAAGGCATGTATTACAGAAATGATATAGGAATAGTATAATTATCTCAACTCTAAATGTAATAAATAGGGCTTTAACGTATAAAAATTAGCTTGAATCTTCCTTAATTAATTGAAGAGATGAATATTGCATCATAAAATAGCATTTATTTGAAGTAGGTGATGGTCAGAAATATCTTATGAAATTTCTGACCATCACCATGATTTATTACAAAAATGGATTTATCACTTTTATCTATTAAGATACTGTCCGATCTAAATCAACGTTATTTTCTAATATGTCAATATGGTGTAAATTTGCTTTTTCATATAAGATTTCTTTATTAACCATTTCCTCAACATGTTTGTCTATCATGTACAGATACAACCGAAGAAATTGAGAGAGACAGTATGCAATGACGATCAAATGCTTAAAAATCCATAACCTATTAAATATTATATAGATGATTTAAACAGAAGTAGATTTGCATTTTATGATATTATTATACAGGAAGAGCATAAATATTTAGGACAGATTTTACCTGAAAATGTCATAGTATCAAAAGCTATTTCGTCGTCTTTAATAACATTTCAAGAAAAAGGAAAGGGATTGGATAATTTTAATACAACATTTAAAAATTTTATAAATAATAATCCTGAATAAAAATCACTATTGCGAAGTATATTTACTTTTATTAAAAATATAATAAATAATATCTTAAATATGTTGAAATAAGGATAACATAGAGGCTTGGATCCCCTTATTGTGCCTATTAAAAAGCGTATGGCAAAAATATATAAAATATGATAGAATATTAAAGTAACTTTAGGCAGAGTAGGTGTCCCGCGTAAAGTGACGGAGGATGGGACGTTGCTTCCGTACGAAAAGTCTAGTGTAAAACCTAGGCTTGCGGTGGGCCACCGCGTCCGCTGTCACTCCAGGAGCCTTTTCCCACTGGTGTGGCAGTTCTGCCATATCCAATATAATAATGGAAGGAGGCTCTATTTTAATGAAAAAAATTCATACACGAGAACTGGTTTTTTTAGCTTTACTGGTGAGCCTTAACATAGTTTTAACCAGGATAGCTAGCATTAAAATAGCTATTGGCGGTATTGAAAGTATAAGAATTGGCTTTGGCGGATTTCCGGTGATTCTTGCAGGAATAATGTTTGGGCCTATAGCAGGAGGAATAGTAGGCGCTGTGGGTGACATAATTGGATATTATATTAATCCACTGGGACCATACATGCCGCATTTTACACTGACAGCAGCTCTCACGGGCATTATTCCTGCTTTGATTTTAAAACCAATAAAGGCTTCAAAACCTTCTCTATGGCAATTAATGATAGCAATTGGGGTAGGCCAATTCATTTCATCAGTAATACTCGTGCCATATTTTCTTCAGTTGTTATTTAAAATACCTATGATAGCTACTTTACCGCCAAAAGTCGTAGGAGAAGTTATCCACGTGCCAGTGTATGCTTTATTTACACAAATACTGCTCAAAAGAACAAATACGGCTATACATTTTAAGACACACTAAGAAAATTTATTGGTGATAGCTATGCTATCACCTTTTTCATAGTAGTACTACTTTCGAAAATTGAACCCAAGTATACTTCTTTTAGTACAGTATTTTCTCTTGGAAATACTAACAAGCTTACATTAATGGCACTTCTATAGCATATAAAATGACATAAAGTTTTTTAATTATGTAAACAGATTATTATATTAATAAGTTAAGAGTTATAAACTTTTAAAGAAGATTATAAAAAATTGATTATAACATAAATACCTGGGGGGTAAGAAGTTTTTATAATAATAACCTATAATTGGCGCATATGAATAGATTAGCATGTTGTGCCATTTTTATTTTAATGTTATCATTCAACACTTTTTGTGATAATATATAATAGATATTAAAAATAGGATGTGATGTAATGGACATAAGACCAATTGGCGTATTTGATTCAGGTGTAGGAGGCTTAACTGTATTAAAAAGATTAAAAGAAATTTTACCAAACGAAGATTATATATATTTTGGAGATACAAAGAGGGTTCCATATGGTGATAAATCACAAGATGAAATAAAAAAATACGCAAGGCAGATAATAAATTTTATGAAGGAGAAAAATGTTAAGGTAATAGTAATAGCTTGTAATACTACATGTGCATCAATAGATAAAAATGATTATGATGAAATACTTTTTGATGTTCTTGAAGCGGGCTCAAAGAGTGCATCAGCTGTGACAAGGAATAAAAAAATAGGGGTTATAGCAACTACTAGAACCATTGAAAGTAAAAGCTATGAAAAAAATATTAAATCAATAAATAAAAATATAGTTGTTTATGGCAGAGCCTGTCCCGAATTCGTACCACTTGTAGAATCAGGATTGGCAGAAAGTGCAGATGCTTTTGATAAAGCTAAAGAATATCTGAAAGATTTAAATATGAAGGGAATTGATACACTAATACTTGGATGCACGCATTATCCAATACTATTAAAAGCTATTGAAAGTGCAGTAAATAAAGACACTGAAATAATAGACCCAGCTATAAGATTATCTATTGAGGTTAAAAATTACTTAGAAAATAATGATATGCTAAGTACAAGTACAATTGGACATACAGAATATTTTGTAAGCAGTAATAAAGAGAATTTTATCAAAACTGCGAAAATGCTTTTAAATGAAGATATTAATATTGTTAATAGAATAGATATTGAAAAATATTAGGATACAAACGGGGGAGAAACATGAATGAAATTTTAAAAGAGGCTAAATTAATAGAAGATGAAATTATTCAAATTAGGAGAAAAATTCATAGAGAACCTGAACTTGGGTTTGAAGAAACAAAGACATCTGATTTGATAAGTAAATATTTAAATAGTTTATGTATAGAGACTAAGATTTTGGCGACGACAGGCGTAATGGGATTATTAAAAGGTAATGGGAGCAAAACTATTGCGATAAGAGCTGACATGGATGCATTACCTATACAGGAGGAAAATGATGTACCATATAGTTCGGTTGTTCCTGGAAAAATGCATGCCTGCGGGCATGATGTACATACTGCAATAGCACTTGGAGCAGCCAAATTATTATCAAAAATGAAAGATAAAATAAATGGCAATGTTAAATTTATCTTTCAACCTGCAGAGGAAACTACGGGTGGTGCTAAACCTATGATAGAAGAAGGTGTCCTTGAAAATCCCAACGTTGATGCGATTATAGGATTACATGTTGATCCAGATTTAAATACAGGTGAAATTGGATTTACTAATGGTAAGGCATATGCATCATCAGATATGTTTGATATATCTGTTACGGGCAAAAGCAGTCATGGAGCCGAACCACATAAATCAGTAGATCCTATTGTTATATCGGCAAATATAATTAATGCATTGCAGACTGTAGTAAGTAGGAATGCCGATCCATTAGAACCACTCGTGATTACAATAGGCAGCATAGAAGGCGGTTATGCGAGAAATATTATAGCCAATAAAGTACACATGTCAGGCATAATACGTATGCTTAATGAAGAAAAAAGAGATGAAACTGTTGCAAAAGTCGAAGATATAGCAAGGTGCATAGCAAAATCTATGGGTGGAAAAGCGGAGTTTTCCCGAATCGCCGGATATCCATGCCTTATTAATGATGAAAAGATTCTGAAAATATTAAAATCGAGTGCAGCAAATATTGTCGGTGAGGAAAATATTAAGAATGTACTGCCTACACTTGGTGTGGAAGATTTCGCATATTTTCTTAAAGAAGTCCCAGGGTGTTTTTATAAGCTTGGTTGTGGAAATAAGGCAAAGGGAATTGATAAACCAATTCACAACAACATGTTCAATGTCGATGAAGAATGCATAGCATATGGGATTGCGGTACATGTTAATACAGTTATTAACTTTTTAAATAATGATTTGCGAAAAGATTTAAGGTATAAAAAAATATTAAAGAATATGATTAATTATAGCGATTCATTATAACAAGTAAAATTAAAATAACTTATTAAACCCGAAAAGCTATAATATGAAATCTTGCCCTTACAATTTATATGAATTTTATGGTTGTAGGGGTTTAATTTTTAAATCATGATTATACGTTATAATTCACTTTATGGTTTGGAGTAGGAATATAAAAATAGAATTGAAGTAAACATAACCCTAATATACATATTTATGCATTGAAAACATGGAGTAAACAAGATAATTCGTATATATTATATGGGTGAATTTATAAATTTGCAAAATTACAGGAAATCTTGCATAATTTAATATTATGAAGTAAATCTTGACAAATTTGAATTTATGGTGCATAATATGTATTGAAGGGTGGGTGATGAAAGATGTTATTCATAATAACATTAATGGCATTAATATTGATATTAGTACCCGCAGTTTTGGAAAGGGACAACAGTGGCTATACAGAATTTATGAAAAGTGAATTTGGCTACAAAGATGTAGATGATTCGGCAACTAATAATAATGAGTTTAATGAATTTGCATTTAGCTACAAATTAAGATAAATTAGATTCCTTGCTTTACGATAAATCCGGCTATGGCCGGATATTTTTATTAATCAGATTTTTATATAAGAGATTCGGCGGATAAATATCCGCCGAATCATAACAATATTTATATGCATATATAGTTTTATATGTGATGCCCTCTGTAACAGTATGCGATTATCCTTCTTTAGCAATTTTAGATAAATCTTTTTCAAGAGAATATATACTATTTTTTGGGATAATGCATGTTACATCTCTATTTTTATAATTTATCCTTATGAAATCACTGCCAACTTCTGAAACCAATCCTTCTACTACATTTGAAGGTGTAAATACTTTAGCATATTGATTCAGAAGTTGATAGTACTCATCCTCAAGGCTCCGATGATAACGATATTTACTTCTATGCCAATTATCTTCTATAATGAAAATTGTTATTGCTAAAAGGAATTGAGATATAAAATCTTCTATCTTGTCCACGTATATCAACTCCCGATTTTTTTCTTTTATATATAATATATTAATCTGTATATGATAATGTAACTGGCTATTGATTAAGAAAAGTGATAAAATATATTATGTAAAAATGAAAAATGAGGTGACATTTATGGATATAAAAGTAGAAAGCTTTAAATTAGATCACAGGACTGTTAAAGCACCATATGTTAGAAAAGCAGGCATATTGACAGGGCCTAAAGGTGATATCGTAACAAAATACGACGTAAGATTGACACAACCGAATGTTGACTCTATTCCAACAGGGGGAGTCCATACACTCGAGCATTTATTTGCAACATATTTTAGAGAATATATGGATGATATAATAGACATATCGCCAATGGGATGCAGGACTGGATTTTATCTTACGAAATTTGGTGATACACCGGTCGAAGATATAATAGATGTATTAAAAAAGGTATTAAAAAAAGTTTTAGATACCAAAGAAGAGGACGTACCGGCAACAAATGAAATACAATGTGGAAACTACAGGGACCATTCATTATTTACAGCAAAGGAGTATGCAAAAGGAGTTTTAGAGAAGTTATAATATAGGCTTTTGGAAATTTTTCCATATAATGTTTGGAACAATTTTATAATACAATACAGAATGTCATATATATTATAAACCGCGAATAAACTATTGTGAGGTGTCATATATGCGCAATAGGTCTTTTGTTCGCGGTGCTTTTATATTAACAATTGCAAATGTCGTTGATAGGGGAATAGGGTTTGTATTTAGGATAATCCTATCAAATCTTCTTGGATCAGAAGGCATAGGAATATACCAGATAGCACTTCCCATATATTTTGTATCAATCACATTTATAACATCAGGAATTACTGCCGTTACATCAAGATTTATATCAGAAGAAAGGGCTAAGGGAAATAAGAAGAATATATTTAGCATAATGGAGGTTTCATTTTTTATAGTCATCGTGATGGGTCTTTTAATATCAGGTCTTATATTTTTCAATGCTAAGTATATAGCAAATAATTTGCTACACGAGCCAAGAGCATATATATCAATACTTATTTTTTCACCAGTATTAATTATAGTATCATCATCGTCAATATTTAAAGGCTTTTTCCAAGGACTTATCAATATGGTTCCAGCTTCAATATCTGAGATAGTTGAACAAATTGTAAGAGTATCCTTGACATTATACCTCTTTAGTTTATTTACGGGGATAAGATTAGAGTATGCTGTTGCAATTGCAGTATTTGGTATTGCGATTGGTGAAGTCACAAGTTTTTTAATGTACATATTTTTTTACAGGTATGAAATACATTATTTAGATAGAGAGATTCCTGATAATGGCAATAGGTGGAACAAGCTAAGTATTGCAAATACAATTTTTAGGGCATCTTTTCCTATTACATTTTCCAGGATGATTGTAAATATCTTGGATTTATTTGAATCACTTATAATACCGTCAAGATTAATTATATCAGGATTAACACATAAACAAGCTATATCAGAGTATGGGAAACTATCTGGAATGGCGTATCCGCTCGCATATATGCCAGCTGTAATAACTATGAGCCTTTCTGTTACTGTTTTACCGGCTGTATCAGAAGCAGCTTCATTAAATAAATGGGATGCTGTTAGACTTCGTATTAATCAAGCAATAGGATATACAACGATGGTTGCATTTCCTGCTATCATCTTATTTCTTACAATTCCTGATCAAATTGCCTCACTTTTGTATC
Organism: Thermoanaerobacterium sp. RBIITD; assembly: GCF_900205865.1. NCBI lineage: Bacteria > Bacillati > Bacillota > Clostridia > Thermoanaerobacterales > Thermoanaerobacteraceae > Thermoanaerobacterium > Thermoanaerobacterium sp. RBIITD. Next base: position 520,821 of record NZ_LT906662.1, on the reverse strand, counting down.
CTGGTAGTCCGGGAGTTGGTGCACTTGTAAAAGTGATCGCGGGGGGAAGTATTTTTGCATATTTAGAATCGATTGTAACGAGCATATTAAATGGGCTTGGAAAGCAAAATATAGTATTAAAAAATTCAATTATTTGGACAGTTATTTCAATTATTGCCATGTATGTTTTGATTCCTTTATCTGGGCTAAGGCTTTTTGGATATGTATATGGATTTATATTTGCAGATACTTTTGTATTTATTTTAAACATGAGGGAACTCATAAAGATTACAGGACTTACGATAGACTATATTAATTGGCTTATAAAGCCGTTGATCTCAGCAGTAACCATGGGCATAGTTGTAATGATTATGTACTTTAATCTTTCAGCTGTGGGATTAAATCAATGGATATCAATGCTTTTTACAGTCTTCATAGGATTAGTACTATATTTAGCAATTAATTATATAATAAAATTGCCTTATGTAGAAGAACTGAAAAAAATGATATTGTTGAAGAATTAACAAATATAATGTATAATAAAAATAAATCTAAGTCTGAGGATATTATCTGAGGACAAGGAAAGGAGAAATGTGAATGGAAAGACAAATTGCTGATTTTATTGATGACGTAAAGATACAATCTGCATTAGAATATGGTGAAAATGCAACGAAGGAAGATGCTTTAAGGATTATTGAAAAAGCAAAAAATCTAAAGGGTATTACACCCGAAGAAGCCGCTGTACTTTTAAATCTAGAGGATGAAGCTATACTCGAAGAGATGTATAAGGTGGCAAGATATATTAAAGAAGAGATATATGGGAATAGGATTGTTTTATTCGCACCACTTTACATAAGCAATTACTGTGTAAATAACTGCAGATATTGCGGCTATAAGCATTCAAATGAGCAAGAACGCAAAAAACTTACGATGGATGAAGTAAGGCGTGAAGTTGAAATACTTGAAGAGATGGGGCATAAAAGGCTTGCACTTGAAGCCGGTGAAGATCCTGTAAATTGCCCTATTGATTATGTGCTTGATGTTATAAAGACTATTTATAATACTAAGCTTAAAAATGGAAGTATTAGAAGAGTAAATGTAAATATCGCTGCTACGACTGTAGAAAATTATAGAAAGTTAAAGGAAGTAGGAATCGGAACTTATGTTTTGTTTCAAGAAACTTACCATAGACCAACATATAATAAAATGCATCCACAAGGTCCAAAGCACGATTATGATTATCATACGACAGCTATGGATAGGGCAATGGAGGGCGGTATAGATGATGTCGGAATTGGCGTTTTGTACGGTCTTTACGATTATAAATATGAGACAATTGCGATGCTATACCATGTAAAACATTTGGACGAAAAATTTGGAGTAGGACCACATACAATATCTGTTCCAAGGCTTAGACCTGCACTAAATACACCATTAAGCGAATTTCCTTACATTGTAGATGACAAAGATTTTAAAAAGCTTGTCGCAGTATTGCGTCTGGCAGTGCCATATACTGGTATGATTTTATCGACGAGAGAAGTACCAAAATTTAGAGAAGAAGTTATAGCTGTTGGTATATCACAGATAAGCGCAGGCTCGTGCACTGGTGTTGGTGGATATCATGAGGAAATATCAAATAACGGCGCATCAAAACCACAGTTTGATGTTGGTGACCATAGGACACCAAATGAAATATTAAGGACTCTGTGTAAGCAGCATTATTTACCAAGTTACTGTACAGCATGCTATAGAATGGGACGTACAGGCGACAGGTTTATGAGCTTTGCAAAATCTGGTCAGATACACAATTTCTGTTTACCTAATGCGATTCTTACATTTAAAGAATTTTTAATTGATTATGGTGATGAGACTACAAAAGCAATAGGTGAAGAAACAATTGCAGCTAATATAGAAAAGATACCAAATGAAATGGTCAAGGAAGAAACTAAGAGACGTCTTAAAAGACTTGAAAATGGTGAAAGAGATTTATATTTTTAAATAATCATAAAAAAACCCCGGATATCCGGGGTTTTAATTATCTGCCGGTTAGCAGAGGGAGAAAAACGGTATAACTTTTTTAATTTAAATCAAACATTAGTCATTAAAATGCTGGGATTATAGCACCCTTATACTTATCTTCTATGAATTTTTTAACTTCTGGTGAATTTAGTGCTTTTGCTAATTTCTTTATAGCAGGATCATTTTGATTATCTGGTCTTACCGTTAGCACATTTGCATATGGTGAGTCCTTGTCTTCCATGAATATTGAATCTTTTAGTGGATTAAGTTTTCCTTCTAGTGCAAAATTTGTATTTATTATTGCAAAATCTACATCTTGTAATGTTCTTGGCAATTGAGGCGCTTCAAGCTCGCTAAATTTAAGATGCTTTGGGTTATCGACAATATCCCTTGGCGTTTGTGTAAGTCCCTTAGGATCTTTGAGCTTAATCAATCCTTGTTTTTGTAAAAGCAATAATGCTCTTCCTTCATTTGTAGCATCATTTGGAATTGCAACAGTTGCGCCATCTTTTATTTCATCTTTTGATTTTATTTTCTTTGAATATGCACCCATTGGTTCTACATGTACTTTTACTAATGCTATTAATTTCATATTATTCTTCTTTTCAAAGTCTTCCATGTATGGTACGTGTTGAAAGAAATTTGCATCGATTTGCTTATCATTTAGTGCCGTATTTGGTGTTACATAATCGGTAAATTCCTTTATTTGTAGATCAATGCCTTCCTTTGCTAAAACCGGTTTAACAACATTAAGTATTTCTGCGTGCGGGGTAGGTGATGCGCCGACAACAAGTTTTGTAGTTTTTACTGCATTTGAGTTATTATTTGTGATAGCCTCTTTGCTATTAGTGTTTTTTGAGCACCCTACGAATATTAATGATAACGTTAAAATTAATGAAAACAATAAAATAATTTTTTTCATTAAAAACCATCCCTTCATCTTTTATCAACTTTTTTAGCGAGAAAATTTCCTATTCTTTGTATAATCTCTACCATAATAATAAGTACTATAATAGTTGCTATGAGGACATCTGTCTCAAACCTCTGATATCCATACCTTATCGCAAGATCTCCAAGACCACCTCCTCCAATAGCACCTGCCATAGCAGAATACCCGAGGATATTTATTATTGTCAAAGTTACACCAAGTATCAATGATGATAGTGACTCTGGTATCATAACCCTAAAAATAATCTGTGGAATTGTTGCACCTACCGCAATAGATGCTTCAATGACACCCCAGTCAACTTCTTTTAATGATGATTCTATTACCCTTGCAACAAATGGTGCCGCTGCTACAGATAATGGAACAATGGCTGCTGTTGATCCAATTGTTGTTCCAACTATAAGCCTCGACAGTGGGAATATTGCAATTATCAATATGATAAATGGTACAGATCTCATGATATTTATGATTGTGCCTAATATCCTATTAAGCTTTATATTTTCAGATATATGACCTTTATCTGTAATTACTAATATGATGCCTAGAGGGAGCCCTATCACTATAGAGAAAAGTGTAGAAAAAAACACCATATAGATTGTTTCCCATAAAGGCTGTACCATAAGCTGCCATAAATTTAATAAATACTGCAATATATTAGACAATACCATTTTTAAGCACCTCTATTCTTAAGCCGTTTTCTTCTAAATAGTTTATTGCAGACTTTATCGAATTAGGTTCACCTTTAAGCTTTATCAAAAGATTTCCTATTTGAGAGTCTTGGATTCTCTCGATATTGCCTGATATTATATTTGCGTCAACGTCAAATTTTTTTATCATATGTGATATGACAGGCTCTCTGCTGCTTTTTCCAAAAAATGACAACCTTAGTATTTCTTCATTTGGGTTTTCATCATCAATAAGTATATCAGGTGGAAGTTCGGCAATCATATCCTTTAAAAACCTTTTTGATGTTTCTGTAGATGGATTTGAAAATATGTCTATGACATTGCCTTCTTCAATAATTACTCCATTTTCCAAAACCGCTACTCTATCACATATGTTTCTAATGACAGACATCTCATGTGTAATTACTACTATTGTTATACCATACTGCTTGTTTATGCTTTTTAATAAATTTAATATTGCTTCGGTCGTAGTTGGATCTAATGCTGATGTTGCCTCATCAGAAAGTATTATGTCAGGCCTATTTGCTAGTGCTCTTGCTATTCCGACTCTTTGTTTTTGACCACCTGATAACTGTGACGGATACGCATTTTTTTTATCCTCAAGCTCGACGACTTCAAGGAGCTCATTAACTCGCTTTTCTATATCACTTTCTTTAACCTTTGATATTTTAAGAGGAAAAGCAATATTTTCATATACTGTGGAATTCATCAAAAGATTAAAATGTTGAAATATCATGCCTATTTTTTTTCTCATATTTCTTAAGTCCTTAGGCTTTAATTTTGTCATCTCAACATTATTTATCATGATACTTCCTGATGTAGGCTTTTCTAACATATTTATACATCTTATTAAAGATGATTTACCAGCACCGCTTAAACCCATAATACCATATATTTCACCGTCATTGATGTCTAAATTTATGTCCTTTAATGCAACAACTTTTTTGCCATTGGAATTGTAAACTTTGCTTAGATTTTTAACAGATATCAAAATTTTTCCCCTCTTTTTGAAAAAATAAAATAAAAAAAACCTCTTTATGAAAGAGGTTTAATCCTCTCTCATCTCTCAGCATATGCCGCAGGAATTGGCACCATTGCACTTTTGTGCCGGTTGCCGGGCTTCATCGGGCCAGTCCCTCCACCTCTCTGGATAAGAGAATAAATTTCGTATCAAATTGTTAAAATGATTATATAAGATTCAAAATGAAAAGTCAAGCATTTTGTCATGGGTGTTTGAATTATTAAATGTATGTCATTACTACATTGACATAGTACTTACATCTTAATGTTGAAAATTGCGAGCATTAGTTTATAATATAATTGTAAGGTAAGTTAACTTATTAAATAATTGTCACAAATGAAAGGACAGTATTTTATGAGAGAGTTAAGCGCGCGCCAGTTGGATATTTTGAAAAAAGTTATGTCAAAAGAGCCAATAAGTATTGACGATATCGTTAGCAAATACAAATTAAGCAAAAGAACTGCATATAGGGAACTAAACGCTATAAATGATTATATTAAAGGCTATGGTTTAAGATTAAAAAATATGCCTGAGGCTTTAGTTGTTGAAGGCAGTGATAGCGATATAGAAAGATTTAACTTTGATGTTATCGGTTATAGGCCTAATATAGGAGCAAACCAGAGGAGAAAATTGATTCTTTCAGAACTTCTACAAATGAAAGAACCTGTTAAATTGGAGTATTTTGCAAAAGAATATAATGTGACAACCGCAACAATAAGCTATGACATAAAAGAAATAGAAAAATGGTTATATAAACAAGGCGTGACAATTATTACAAAACCTGGTGTCGGTGTATACTTAATTGGCGAAGAAAGTAACATTAGAAAAGCTATAATTAATTTTCTATATGAAAATGTCGAGACAAAGGACTTAATGGAATTTTTAAATAAAGGGTACAATAATTTAAATAGACTTGATAAAGATATAAATGACAGACTTTTAAGACTTATTGATTATGACACAGTATTAAAAATTGAAAAAGCTATTCAGAGATTAGAAAGGTCTCTTGAATATGAGTTGGCAGAAAGCTCTTATATGGGACTAACGGTACACTTGGCACTTGCTTTAAAAAGAATAAAAGACGGAGAAAAGATAAAAATAGGTGATGAGAGCCTTTTAGAGCTTAAGAAGTCGGATGAATACAAATTTGCTAAAATGCTTGCAAGATACCTTGAAGAAGAGCTCGATATTGCAATTCCAGATGACGAGATAGGCTATATAACAATACATCTCCAAGGTGCAAGATATAGGGCAAATACAGATGAAATAAATGATGACTTTATAAATGAAATTGCATATGAAATGATTAAAATAGCTGAAGATGTGTTTAAAACCGATTTAGAATATGACTCGATTCTAAAAAGCGGGTTAAAAACTCACCTAAGACCGACTATATTTCGATTGAAAATGGGGCTTGCAATTAGAAATCCTCTTATTAATGATATAAAGGAAAGATATGGTCTACTCTTTGATAAATGTAAGGTTATCTCAAATGTATTGAAAAATAAACTAAATGTGGAGATACCTGACGACGAGGTTGGATATATTGCTATGCATTTTGGAGCTGCTCTTGTCAGGAAGCAGGATAAGGCTAAAAAGCATAATATTTTGGTGGTTTGTGCAAGTGGTATTGGGACTTCAAGAATGCTTTTATCAAAATTGCAGATGTTCCCACAACTAAATATTGTTGATACGGTATCAAGTTTAAGACTAAAGGATTTTAAAAATCGAGATGATATAGACCTGATAGTGTCTACAATACCACTTGACAATAATGATAAGGAGACAATTGTAGTAAATCCATTACTTCTTGATGAGGATGTGGAAAAATTAAAAAAAGCATTAAATACCGATTTTATAATGAGCTTTTCAAAGAAGAAAGTAGTTAATGATAAATACAATGAATTAGTCCATATAGCCGAATATGGAAAACACATAATCGAAATATGTAATGACTTTGCGTTAAAGAATGTCGATGGAGTAAATTCAAAAGAAATAATCGACAGCCTTTTAAAAGATTTTTTAGAAATTGGATATATTGATGCAAAAGAAATTGACGCTATAAAGACAAAGCTCATTGGACGAGAAAGCCTGGGCAAGATTATCCTTCCAGGCAAAGGTTTTGTTATTTACCACTGTACATCAGCTAATCTAAAAAAACCGCTTGTAATTTGTGGTAAGTTAACTAATGATGTCAGAATGAAGAATTTAATAAATGAATATGAGAAGATAAATACTGCATTTTTGATGGTTGCACCTGAAAATGACAAAATAGGTATAGAAATACTCGGTGATTTAAGTGTTTCATTTATAGAAAGCAAAGACCTCGTTGAAGTGCTTAATAATACTAATAAAATAGATGAAGCAAAAGAAAAAGTACGAAAAGCATTAATGCAAAAATATTACGATGAGATTAAAAGAAATCTTTTTGTAGGTGATTGATATGTTTAGTATTTCAATAAAACAGCGAAAAATATTTTATTTAATGTTATCAATAGTATGGTTAATCGCTGCTATAAATTCAATGGTAAAACAGAGCTTTATACAAGGTTTAATTGTTTTAGTATTTGGGGTATTATTCATATTATCAATAGCACTTGTGCAGTCATTTTCCATAAGGATGATAAAACTTTATGATAAAAATTTAAAGAAAAGCAAAAGCTCAAATAGGAACAATAAAAAGAGCAACAGTTAAAATTGAAAGGAGGTGTATTGAATGCCAATACATGGTGTTATACTTTGCAGCTGGGGGGCAACATCAAGTTCATTAGCAAAAAAAGTTACAGATGAGGCAAAAAAACAAGGTATTGATGTAACAGTTGATGCTGGTGGTACAGGAGAATTTAAGAAGAAAGCAGAAGAGTATGATGTTGCATTACTTGAACCACAGGTAAGGCATCTGAAAAAGGAAGTTGAGACAATTGCATCAAAATACAATATACCTGTTGATATAGTTGATATGCAGGCATTTGCATTGATGGATGCAAAAAAGATATTAAATCAGATATTAGATCTAGCTAAAAAATCTGGAAAAGAAGTATAGGAGGATAAATAAATGGATGATAGATTAACAAATAACTGGTTTATGAAGTGGATGGAAAATTCACTCATGCCTGTTCTTGCAAGAATAGCACAAAATGTCGTACTCCAGTCAATAAGGGATGCATTCTCAAGCTTTGCATTACCGGTTATTTTAACCGGTTCCCTGTTTTTGATAATCGCAAATCCTCCGGTAACGGAAGGAGCTAATTGGGGCCCTATTGTTGCATGGGCAAATGCAATTAAACCTATAGCAGGTCAGTTAATGATTCCATTTAATCTATCTTTTGGTATTATGGCACTTATGGTAGCTTTTGGTACAGCATATAGTTTAGCAACAAGATGGGACCTTGATGAGGCAATGACAGGTATTATATCTATGTTGGCATTTTTGATTACTTGCTTCCCTGCAGCAGATGTAACAAAAGTTAGTTTTGGAGATGTTTTAAATTATCTCGGTGGACAAGGACTATTTGTTGCAATAATAATAGGTATAATTACTGCTGTGGTTGTGAGGTTCTTTAAAAAAAGAGACTTAGTAATAAAGATGCCTGAGGCTGTACCGCCATATGTTGTAAGGAGCTTTATGGCATTAGTACCAATGTTTGTAATGGTAGTTTCAGCGTGGATTGTTGAATGGATTGTATGGGCTAATTTTAAAGTAACATTACCACAATTAGTACTTGAAGCATTTAAACCACTTGTTGCCGTATCAAACAGTTATTGGGCAGCACTGGCAGAAATAATATTGATGATGCTACTGTGGTCACTTGGAATACATGGTATGAATGTTGTATCCTCAATAGCATATCCTTTCTGGATGAGCCAACTTGCAGCAAATGTGGCGGCATTAAAAGCACATCAAGCAATGCCAGGTATTGTAACAGAACCATTCTTTCACATGTTTACACATATTGGCGGTTCAGGTATAACATGGCCACTTGTTATAATGTTCTTATTTTCAGCATCAACACAGTTAAAAACCATTGGTAAAGCTGAGCTTATACCGGCAATATTCAATATTAATGAACCATTAATATTTGGTGCACCAATAGTCTTGAACCCGATACTGATGATTCCATTTATAATTGCACCGGCAGTTGTTGTTACTATTAATTATATAGCTTTCCACTTCCAAATAGTAACTGGACCTTTATACCAGCTGCCATTTACTGTACCAGTTTTCTTTGGAGGATTTATATCAAGTGGGCTTGACTGGAAAGGACCTATTTTACAACTGATAAATCTAATTGTAGCAGCTATTATTTACTATCCATTCTTTAAGATGTACGAAGCACAACTTGTAAAAAATGAAAAAGAAGCTTCAGAAGAAAATAAATAATGAATTAAGGAGGAACCCTCTTATGGATTTAGAGCAAATTATATACAATTTAGTCTTGCATGGTGGTAACGCCAGAGGTGAAGCATACGAAGCATTGGACGCAGCAGAAAAAGGGGATTTCGAAGCTGCTGAAAAACACCTTGAAAAGGCTGATGAAGAATTTTATGCAGGTCATGATTATCAGAATGCATTAGTGCAAGGTGAGCAAAGCGAAGCGCCAAATTTTCTCGTCGTTCATGCACAGGATCAACTTATGACTGCACTTGCAGAAAAAAACCTTATTAGAAGAATGATAGAATTGTACAAAAGGCTTGACTCAATAGAGAAGAAAATAAAATAAAACAAGAATTATATATTATCTACTTGACGGTTTTTATGCCGTCTTTTTTTACTGGTCAATAGCCTTACCTCCTTTCATACGTTAAATAAACTATTTTATTTTTTTGCTTTAAAGTATTGAATAATTAATGTAAATTCTGTACAATGTAAATGGTTATATAATATATGTAAAGAGAGGGATAAAAATGTACGAATCTAAAATTAAAGATGAACACGTGGACAAGCTCTTTGAAGCAATTTTAATGTTAAAAGATATAGAAGAATGTTATCGTTTTTTTGAAGATATAGCAACAATAAATGAAGTTAAATCATTAGCACAGAGACTTCAAGTCGCGAAAATGCTTAGAGACAAGAAAACGTATATTGAAATTGCTGAAGTAACAGGCGCAAGTACGGCAACAATAAGCAGAGTAAACAGAGCTCTAAATTATGGCGCGAACGGATATAATTTAATTCTTGATAGGTTGAAAGAAAAATCCCGGTAAATATCCGGGATTTTTTTAATATCGGTCTTAATAAATTAATCCCATACATTGGCAAGAATAAAGCATCTTCATGACTTATAAAGGGCTTGATCACCAAGCTTTTTAAAACAGTTGATAAATTCATAAGTTATATATACAATATAATCATAGAGTTCTTGTTATAAAAAATAATTGGAGTGAACTAAATGAATATTCTTGATAAACTTAATGACAGACAAAAAGAAGCCGTACTTATGACAGAGGGACCTCTTTTAATTCTTGCAGGTGCAGGAAGCGGTAAGACGAGGGTTCTTACACATAGAATAGCATATCTAATAAAGGAGAAAAAAGTTTCACCTGCAAATATAATTGCAATAACTTTTACAAATAAAGCCGCAAAGGAAATGAAAGACAGAGTTGAAAGCATACTAGGATATGCAGGTGACCTATGGGTTTCAACATTTCATTCTGCCTGTGTCAGAATTTTAAGAAGAGATATAGAAAAAATCGGTTATGACAAAAATTTCGTTATATACGATTCACAAGACCAAAAGTCATTGATCACGGATTGCATAAAAGAATTAAATCTCAATGAAAAACAGTATACGCCAAAAGGAATGTTAAATGCTATATCAAATGCAAAGGATAAGATGGTAGGACCTGATGAATACTTACTTGAATTTGGCAATGATTTTAGAAGCAAAAAAGTAGCCGATGTCTATAAATTGTATCAAGATAAACTGAAAAAAGATAATGCACTTGATTTTGATGATATTATAATTAAAACAATAGAATTATTTAAGAATGATGAGGATATTCTAAAATACTATCAAAACAAATTTAGATATATCATGGTTGATGAGTATCAGGATACAAATAAGCCACAGTATGAATTTATAAATTTACTTGCATCAAAATATAGGAATTTATGTGTTGTAGGTGATGATGATCAGAGCATATACGGTTGGCGCGGTGCAGATATCAAAAATATACTTGATTTTGAAAAAGATTATCCTGACGCAACTGTTATAAAGCTTGAGCAAAATTATCGTTCAACACAGATAATCCTTGATGCTGCAAATAATGTTATAGATAACAATGTTAAAAGGAAGAAGAAAAAGCTTTGGACAGATAATAAAGATGGAGAAAAGATTGTAGTTAGTGAAGTACAAAATGAAAGAGAAGAAGCTAATTTCATAGTTAATAGGATAAGGGAATTAATAGAAAAGGGAAGAAAGTATTCTGATTTTGCTGTCCTATACAGGACAAATGCACAATCTCGTATATTAGAAGAGGCTTTTATGATGAACGATATTCCATATAAACTTGTTGGCGCATTAAGGTTTTATGATCGTAAAGAAATTAAGGATATTATTGCATATTTGAGAATCCTTGTTAATCCATATGACGATATCTCATTAAAACGCATAATAAACGTTCCCAAAAGAGGAATAGGTGAAAGCACTTTAAATGCCTTAGAGGAATATGCGCGAAATAATAATACGAGCATGTATTTTGCTATTCCAAATGTTGATTTGTCAGGTAGAGCGAAAAAAGCTCTGGAAGGCTTTAAAAATTTTATAGATGACCTAATTAATGAACTTGATTATATGACGATAGTAGAAGTTATAGAATATATACTTGATAAAACAGGATATCTTGATGAATTAAATGCTGATAATACAAAGGAATCAGAGAGCCGCATTGAAAATATCAATGAGTTTATAAGAGCAGCAAATGAATTTATGGAAACATCTGAGGACAAATCCTTAGAAAACTTTTTATCCGGTATTACATTAGTGTCTGACATAGATACTGCAGGTGAAATTGGCGATAGTATAGTATTAATGACATTGCATTCTGCAAAGGGCCTTGAGTTTCCTGTTGTATTTATGACGGGAATGGAGGAAGGGGTTTTTCCAAGCTCACGCTCTTTTATTGATGAACATGAACTCGAAGAAGAAAGAAGATTATGTTATGTTGGTATAACCCGTGCAAAAGAAAAGCTGTTTATGACATATGCCAGGACAAGGAATCTTTATGGAAAACCGCAGTACAATACCGTATCAAGGTTTATCAATGAAATACCTGAGGATTTAGTGACGGAATATGATGATGGAATGATAAAAAAACAAGATTACAAGACGGTATCATCGTACATTAATACATTTGCAAGAAAAGCATATAATAAAGAAAAATATAATCCGGGTGATAGAATTGAACATAAATTGTGGGGCGTTGGAACGGTAGTAAATGTGAATGGCAGTGGTGATAATCAAGAGTTAACAGTAGCATTTCCAAATGTCGGTGTAAAAATACTGTCTGTCAAATATGCCCCAATAAGAGCAATTTCATAAGGCGGTGAAATCTAATGACACCTGAAGAAAGGGTTAAAGAATTAAAAGAAAAGATAAACTACCATAGTTATAGGTATTATGTTCTCGATAATCCAGAAATATCAGATTATGAATATGACATGATGATGAAAGAGTTGATCAAGCTTGAAGAGGAGTACCCTGAACTTAAAACGTCTGATTCACCTACACAAAGGATTGGCGGTGAACCGGTAAAGGAATTTGAACCTTTTACACATGTAGTAGTGATGCAAAGCCTTGCAAATGCATTTTCAGAAGGTGAGCTTAGGGATTTTGATAGAAGGGTAAAATCCGTTGTGGGTGATACAGAGTACGTCGTAGAATTAAAAATTGACGGTTTATCTGTTGAGCTTATATATGAAAATGGATTATTTGTGGTAGGTTCTACAAGAGGCGATGGATTTGTTGGTGAAAATGTAACAGCAAATCTTAAAACGATAAAATCTATACCATTGAGGCTTAAGGATAATCTGAATCTTATTGTAAGAGGCGAAGTATTTATGCCAAGAGCATCTTTCGAAAAGCTAAATGATGAAAGAGAATTAAGTGGTGAGAGCCTATTTGCGAATCCGAGAAACGCTGCTGCAGGTTCCTTAAGGCAATTGAACCCAAAAGTAACTGCCAAAAGAGACCTTGATATATTTGTTTTCAACTTACAGAGGATTGAAGGAGTAGAAATAAAAACACATATTGAATCATTGGAATTTTTAAAAGAACAAGGCTTTAAAGTGAGTCCCCATCTTAAAAAATGTAAAGACATAGATGAAGTTATAGAAGATATAAAGTACATAAATTTAATAAGGGACAAACTTCCATTTGATATAGATGGCGCAGTTATAAAGGTAAATGACATTAAAAAAAGGGAGGTCTTAGGATCTACCGTAAAAGATCCAAGGTGGGCGATAGCATTTAAATATCCTGCTGAAAGACAAAAAACAAAAGTTAAGGGTATAATAGTGCAGGTTGGTAGGACTGGCGCATTGACGCCGACGGCTATTTTAGAACCTGTTAAGATAGCTGGTTCTGTCGTCTCCCGTGCGACACTTCACAATGAAGATTATATAAGGGATAAAGATATAAAAATAGGCGATACAGTGATTATTCAAAAGGCTGGTGAAGTAATACCTGAAGTTGTTGAAGTAGTAAAAGAAGATAGAACAGGTGATGAAAGAAATTTTGTAATGCCGAGCAAATGTCCTGAATGCGGTGCTATAGCGATCAGGCTTCCAGGTGAAGCGGTTACAAGGTGTACTGGTTTAAATTGTCCAGCACAACTAAGGCGTGGGATAATACATTTTGCATCAAAAGATGCTATGGACATAGATGGACTTGGACCAGCTGTGATAAGCCAGCTTCTAGATAATCATCTTATACATAATATAGCGGACCTTTATTATCTTAAATATGAGGACCTTATAAAATTGGAGCGTATGGGTGATAAATCTGTCAAGAATCTACTAAATGCAATTGAGGTAAGCAAGAGCAGGGATCTAGATAGAGTGATATTTGGACTTGGCATTGAATTAATTGGAAGTAAAGCCGCATTTATACTTGCAGATCATTTTAAGACGATGGAATCATTACAGAATGCTACATTTGAAGAACTGACAAGTATACCGGAAGTAGGTCCTAAAATGGCCGATAGTATTTTAGCCTTTTTTAAAGAAATACAAAATAGAGATATTATTAAAAGGCTAAAAGCTGTCGGTGTTAACATGGTAAAAAAAGAGACAGTTAAATTGAGCAATATATTCGAAGGAATGACTTTTGTCTTAACAGGCACACTTGAAAAATATAAAAGAGATGATGCTAAAAAACTCATAGAGGATAGAGGTGGCAAAGTGACAGGCTCTGTCAGTAAGAAAACAAATTATGTTTTGGCAGGACGTGACCCTGGTTCGAAACTTACAAAAGCACAGGAACTTGGTATCAAAATTATTGATGAAAAAGAGTTTGAAAACATGCTAAATCAGTGATAAAATTAATTAAATAGAAATTCATTTTGACAATCTAAAATTAAAATGAAATTATTAAGAATTTTAGAAAGGATGTGTAGATATGGCTATTACAAAAGACGAGGTTAAGCATGTAGCAAATCTCGCAAGACTTAAATTTACTGATGAAGAACTTGAAAAATTTTCTTATCAACTAGACAGTATTATAGAATATGTTAATAAATTAAATGAATTGTCAACAGACGACGTCCAACCGACAGCACACATAGTACCAATAAGCAATGTTTTTAGAGATGATGAAGTAAAGCCGTCGATGGAGAGGGAAAAAGTTCTAATGAATGCACCAGAAAAAGAAAACGGATGCTTTAAAGTACCGAAGGTAATAGAGTGAGGTGTGAGATAAATGGAACTACATAAACTTAAAATACATGAATTACATGACCTTCTTAAAAAGAAAGAGGTAAGCGCGGTAGATGTTACTAAAGCATTTTTAGAAAGAGTAAAAGATGTAGAACCAAAAGTAGATGCACTAATCTGTACTACAGAGGACTATGCACTAAAAAAAGCAGCTGAAGCAGATAAAATGATTTCTGAAGGAAAAATTAATGATTTAACAGGAATACCCGTAATCATAAAAGATAATATGTGTACAGATGGTATAAAAACAACATGTGCTTCAAAGATGCTCGAAAATTTTGTACCACCTTATAATGCAACAGTAGTAGAAAAGCTTAATGATGAAGGGGCTGTAATGATTGGGAAAGCAAATTTAGATGAATTTGCTATGGGTTCATCAACTGAGAATTCAGCATTTAAGATAACGAAAAATCCATGGGATTTAACCCGTGTTCCAGGCGGTTCATCAGGTGGATCTGCAGCATCAATTGCAGCCGACGAAGGCGCATTTTCTCTTGGTTCTGATACAGGTGGATCTATTAGACAGCCTGCATCACTGTGTGGTGTCGTTGGATTAAAGCCTACATATGGTCTTGTATCAAGATACGGACTTGTTGCATTTGCATCATCACTTGATCAAATTGGTCCGTTGACAAAAGACGTAACAGATTGCGCTATAGTATTAAATGCTATTGCTGGATATGATCCAAAGGATTCTACATCCGTAGACAATGTGAGAAAAAATGATTACAAAGAATTCTTAAAAGATGATATTAAAGGCATGAGAATAGGCTATGCAAAGGAATTTTTTGGACAAGGCTTAGATGAAGGTGTAAAGGAAGCGATAGAATCATCATTAAAAGTCTTTGAGAGTCTTGGAGCGGAGGTTAAAGAGATATCACTTCCATATCTTGACTACGCACTTGCTGCATATTATATAGTATCTTCTGCGGAAGCCAGTTCAAACTTAGCAAGATATGATGGTATCAGATATGGACACGAAGCATCACAATATGAGGACTTAATTG
Organism: Thermoanaerobacterium sp. RBIITD; assembly: GCF_900205865.1. Taxonomy (NCBI): domain Bacteria; kingdom Bacillati; phylum Bacillota; class Clostridia; order Thermoanaerobacterales; family Thermoanaerobacteraceae; genus Thermoanaerobacterium; species Thermoanaerobacterium sp. RBIITD. The sequence continues at coordinate 505,232 of NZ_LT906662.1, read as the reverse complement.
ATATGTACAAGGTATCAAGAAGTGAAGGCTTTGGGAAAGAAGTAAAAAGAAGGATTATGCTCGGTACATATGCATTAAGTTCAGGATATTATGATGCATATTACAATAAGGCATTAAAAATAAGAACATTGATCAAAAAAGATTATGAGAAGGCTTTTGAAAATGTCGATTTGATTGTGGGTCCTACATCGCCAACTGTTGCATTTAAGATAGGTGAAAAAACTGAAGACCCTTTGACGATGTATCTTGCAGATGTATATACTGTACCTGTTAATATCGCTGGGCTTCCGGGCATGTCGATTCCTTGCGGTTTATCAGATGGAATGCCGGTCGGCTTACAGATTGTAGGCAGGCATTTTGATGAAGGTGTCATGTTGAATGCTGCATATGCTTTTGAAAAAGCACGGAACTTCAACGAAAAACCAAGTTTTAAAGGTGGTGCTATATAATGAATTACGAAGCTGTTATAGGTCTTGAAGTACATGCAGAATTGCTTACAAAAACGAAAATATTCTGTAGTTGTTCAACAGAATTTGGTGGTGAACCAAATACACATGTATGTCCTGTTTGTCTTGGACTTCCAGGAACACTTCCTGTCTTAAATAAGAAAGTAGTAGAATTTGCTGTAAAAGCTGGGCTTGCGTTAAATTGCGAGATACCTAATTTTAGCAAGATGGATAGGAAAAATTATTTCTATCCTGACTTACCGAAGGCATACCAGATATCACAGTATGATCTACCACTTTGTAAAAACGGTTATGTAGAAATTGAAACATCTGATGGTTATAAAAAGAAGATAGGTTTGACGAGGATACACATTGAAGAAGATGCTGGCAAATTAATGCATGAAAATGTCGATGGCTCACTTATTGACTATAACAGAACAGGGGTACCCCTTATTGAAATAGTTTCAGAGCCTGATATAAGGACACCAGAAGAGGCATATCTTTATCTCACAAAGCTTAAAAGTGTGCTTGAATACTCAGAGGTATCTGACTGCAAGATGCAAGAAGGCTCATTAAGAGTTGATACTAATATATCAGTTAGGCCTGAAGGTACAAAAGAATTTGGCACAAAGATTGAGCTTAAAAACCTTAATTCTTTCAAAGCTGTTCAAAAAGCGTTGGAATATGAGATAAAAAGGCAGGTAAAAGTGCTTGAAGACGGCGGAAAAGTTATTCAAGAAACAAGAAGATGGAACGAACAAAAAGGGATTACCGAAACGATGCGGTCAAAAGAAGAAGCACATGATTATAGATATTTTCCTGATCCAGACCTTGTGCCGATTATTATTACAAAAGAATGGAAGGATGAGATTAAAAAATCACTTCCTGAAATGCCAGAACATAAAAAGGAAAGGTTTATATCCCAGTATGGGATACCGGAATATGATGCATCTATTATAACATCATCAAAGGCCATGGCTGATTTCTTTGAAAAATGTGTTACAGAATATTCATCAGCAAAGACCATAAGCAATTGGATAATGGGAGAAATGATGAGACTTCTCAAAGAAACTGGAAAGGATATTGATGAAGTTCCGATAAAACCACATCAGATGGCATCACTTCTTGGACTTATTGATAACGCAACAATAACTGGGTCAATTGCAAAGACAGTATTTGAAGAGATGTTTATGACAGGAAAAGATCCTGAAACAATTGTTGAAGAAAAAGGCTTAAAACAGATGAGCAATGAAGATGAATTAAGGGAGATAGCGGCAAAAGTTATTAAAGATAACCCTAAATCTGTCGAAGACTATAGAAAAGGGAAGGATAAAGCTATAGGTTATTTAGTAGGGCAGATAATGAAAGCAACAAAAGGCAAAGCAAATCCACAATTGGCAAATAAACTATTAAAAGAAGAACTTTCAAAATAATATTACTATATTTAAATATTTGGGCATACAATAGCATAGATGTTGTATGCCTTTTAGATTTAATATATTATCAGAATTTACTGTTAAGTACAAGTTTGTTTTAGTGCATAAACAATTTTTACTGAATATTCATTTTATACTTGTATAGATAAACATATGGTGATATAATTATAAGAAATTGATACAAATGATATGAAATTAAAAGAACATTAATAACATTAATAATAATATATTTCATACTACGTCATTATTGTTAAATTATAATTAAAATCAATGGGGATTTTAAGAATATATAGTGGGACTATTATATATATAGTTATCTAATTTACCAATATCTGCATTTTATAAATTCTATTTATCTAATATTTGCAATATAAATTTTTCTCTAAAGAGTTTAGCTTAAATGTTTTATTATATTAATAGCTGGGGGTGAGAGATGAATACTCATAGGGGGGAACTTAAATTTTATAAAACATATTATAGTAAAGGGAGGATATTTTGATGAAAAGAAGAAATTGGTTAGCATTATTATTAACAGCAGTTTTAGTTCTTTCCGCGCTATTAGCGGGATGCTCAGCAAAAAAACAAGAAGCACAGAATAATAGCAGTGATACAAATAAACCAGCATCAAAGGATGAACAGGTTTTAAATCTGCCATTTGGAGATGAACCACCAAATCTAGATCCGCAGAAGGCAACTGACGTTTTGTCATTTGATATACTTAATGAAGTTCTTGATGGTTTGACAAGATATGACCAAAGTAACCAGATTAAGCCGGGTTCAGGTCTTGCAAAGAGTTGGGATGTATCAAGTGATGGTCTCACGTACACATTCCATTTAAAGGACAATATAAAGTGGAGCGATGGCAATCCAATAACAGCACAGGATTTTGAATACGCATGGAAAAGAGCACTGGATCCTAAAACAGCTTCACAATATGCATATCAGCTATATTATATTAAAGGTGGAGAAGAATACAATTCTGGAAAGGGGACAGCTGATCAAGTTGGTGTAAAAGCGCTTGATGACAAGACATTGCAAGTTACATTAAAAGCACCTACACCACAATTTTTGGGTCTTACATCATTTCCAACATATTGTCCGCTTGAAAAATCAGTTTACGAAAAATATGGTGACAAAGTAGGATCTGATCCAGATAAGATGGTATATAGTGGCCCATTTATATTAAAGACATGGAATCATCAGCAAAATCTTGTACTCGAAAAGAATCCTAATTATTGGGACAAAGATAATGTAAAATTACAGACAATAAATTTAACAATAGTAAAAGATGATAATACACTTGTACAAAGCTATGAAAGCGGTGCAATCGATGAGATGGGTGTTCCTTCATCATATATGGATAAGTATAAGAGCACACCGGAATTCCATACAAAGGCACTTGCAACGAACTGGTATTTACAGTTTAATAATAAGAGCCCAATATTTAAGAATGCTAATATAAGGAAAGCTTTTACATTAGCAATTGATAGAAAATCTTTTGTAGAAAATGTTCTTAAAAATGGTTCAATAGCAGCAGAGTCTGTAGTACCGCCAGGAATTCCTGGATATAATGGTGAGGACTTCAGGAAACAAGCAGGTGAAGGATATTTCAAGGATAATGATGTACAGGCAGCAAAGGATTATTTACAAAAAGGCTTGCAAGAGCTTGGACTATCTAAGCTTCCTACCATTAAATTCCTTGGTGATGATACATCAAGAGCAAAACAGCAAGATCAGGCGATACAGGAGATGTGGAAAAATAATCTCGGAGTTAATGTTGAGCTTGATAATGTCGCATTTAAGGTAAGACTTGACATGATGGATAAAGGTAATTTTGATATAGTATTTGCAGGATGGGGTGCTGACTACAATGATCCTATGACATTCCTTGATATGTGGCAGACAGGTAACGGCAACAACACAGCATTCTACAGCAACCCAGAATATGATAAGTTAATTGACCAAGCAAAAGTAAATGGCGATTTGAAACAAAGAAATGATCAGCTAATTCAAGCTGAAAAGATATTGATGAATGATATGCCAATTGGACCTATATTCTTCCAAGCAAGAGCTTATGTTTTAAGGCCATATGTAAAGAACTATTTGGTACCTACATTTGGACCTGACTTTGAATTGAAATGGACATATATAGAAGGCAAAAACAAATAATAAATTGGTATTAACCCACAGCCGGGATTTTGTCCCGGCTTAAATCATGTTTATAAATATTCAAACAATTACATAATGATTTTAAATTATACAAAAAAATTGCCGAAATACATTGATATGTTGAGAAAAATTCAGCATGGTGGTATACTTATTAAGTATTTAGTTTAAATATAGCAATATTTTAGAAAAAACAAATTAATTATACACCTTGATATGAGGAAATTATATTATATTTTTAACAAATGATAAATAATTCGATAAATTAGTGTATTGAATTAAAATAGTTAATTATTATAATATTACTTAATTTAGTGTATAATTTTGTTATTGATTATTGTCCCTAAATAGTATAAAATTTATATATCTTTAAAATTCAATTATCATATAAATCAAAAAATACTTTTTATAGGAGGTGTATTTGAAGTATAGTTAGCTGAGGGGGGACAAAAGTTTAATAAATTAATATTTTTTAGATTAAATAGGAGGAGAAATTAATGAAGAGACATAAAATGATTGTCATAATAGGATTAGTTATGTTAATGGCACTGAGTGCGGTACTTGCAGGATGTGGGGGGAGTACTTCAAACAGTGCATCAAATGGTAGTAGTGATAAGCAAGTATTAAATCTAAACCTTACGCAGGAACCACCAACACTTGATCCGCAAAAAGCTACAGATGTAGTATCTATAGATATATTAAATGAAGTATTAGACGGCCTAACAAGGTATAATAAAGATGGTAAAATATTGCCTGGTTCAGGCCTTGCAAAGAGCTGGGATATCTCAAAAGATGGATTGACATATACTTTTCATCTAAGAGATGCTAAATGGAGTGATGGTAATCCAATAACAGCCCAAGATTTTGAATATGCATGGAAAAGAGCATTAGATCCAAAAACGGCTTCACAATATGCATACCAATTATTTTATATAAAAGGTGCAGAAGAATATAACTCGGGTAAGGGAACAGCTGAACAAGTTGGTGTTAAGGCACTTGATGATAAGACACTTCAAGTAACATTAAAAGCACCTACACCACAATTTTTAGGTCTTACATCATTTGTGACATATCTTCCAATAGAAAAATCAGCATATGAAAAATTTGGTGACAAAGTCGGTGCTGATCCAGATAAACTTGTATACAGTGGACCATTTGTTATAAGTAAATGGGATCACCAACAAAGCATAACACTCGAGAAGAATAAAGATTATTGGGATAGCAGTAATGTTAAATTGCAGACAGTTAATTTTTCAATGATTAAAGATAACAACACGCTAATACAGAATTATGACAGTAATACGCTTGATTCAATCTTTGTACCTGGTGATTATATTGATAAATACAAGAATTCTCAGGAATACAGCAATAAAGCGTTAGCAATCAACTGGTATGTTCAATTTAACACAAAGAGCCCAATATTTAAGAATGCAAATATAAGGAAGGCATTTACACTTGCAATTGATAGGAAATCATTCGTTGAGCAGGTGACAAAAGATGGTTCAATAGCTGCAGAAGCAGTAGTTCCACCAGGAGTACCTGGATTCAATGATGATTTTAGGAAACAGGCTGGGGAAACTTATTTTAAGGATAATGATGTAAAACAGGCAAAAGACTTGTTAAATAAAGGAATGCAGGAACTTGGATTAAGTAAACTTCCGACTGTAAGATTACTTGGTGATGATACAGATAATGCAAAGAAATATGATCAAGCATTACAACAGATGTGGAAACAAAACCTTGGAGTAGATGTCCAGATTCAAAATGTTGCATTTAAAGTAAGACTTGACATGATGGACAAAGGAAATTTTGATGTCGTATTTGCCGGCTGGGGTGCCGATTACAATGATCCATTGACATTCCTCGATATGTGGGAAACAAATAATGGAAATAATACAGCATTTTACAGCAATCCACAGTATGACAAGCTTATAGAAGAAGCGAAAGTAAATGGAAATTTAAAAGCTAGGAATGAAGAGTTAATTCAAGCTGAAAAAATTCTTATGAATGATATGCCTATAGGGCCTGTATACTTTCAGGCAAGGTCATTTGTTGTAAAACCATATGTAAAAAATCTTTGTTTCCCTACATTCGGATCTGATTGGGAATTCAAATGGGCATATATTCAAAATAAATAGGTTGTAATAATAAAAAAGCAATGAAAATGAATATGGTATATATGGTTATAATCCCATATATACCATAAATTAAATATCAAATAGGGGGTGTTCATATTGCTTAATTATTCATTAAAGAGAATGGTGTATATGATAATTACACTATGGCTAATTGTAACACTGACGTTTTTCTTAATGCATATGATTCCAGGTGACCCTTTTACAAGTGCTAAAAAGGTACCGGAACAAATTAGGCAAAATATGCTTGCTAAATATCATCTCGATAAACCTTTGATAGTTCAATATGGTTATTATCTAAATAATTTAATTCATGGTGACCTCGGTATTTCACTAAAATATTTAAATAGGACAGTTAACGATATTATTAGAAAATCTGCTCCCGCTTCATTCCAACTTGGTATACAATCAATACTTCTAGGTGTTGTTTTTGGCTTGTTATTTGGAATTGTTGCGGCTTTAAAGCGCGGTGGAACATGGGATTATGTATCAATGTTTTTAGCAATCATTGGTATTTCTGTTCCAAACTTCATTATAGCGACATTATTACAGTTATTGTTTGCGTCAAAATTGCGCTGGTTGCCAGTTTCTGGATGGGGCTCATTTAAGTTTACAATACTTCCATCAGTAGCTCTTTCATTTGCGACACTATCAATTATTTCACGTATGATGAGGACAAGTATGTTGGATGTTATAGGACAGGATTATATAAAGACAGCTAAGGCTAAAGGTCTTTCATCAATGCAAATAATATGGAAGCATATGGTAAGGAATGCAATAATGCCTGTTGTGACTGTGCTTGGCCCGTTGATTGCAGGTATAGTTACTGGTACATTTGTTATAGAGCAGATATTTGGCATACCTGGTCTTGGAAAGTTTTTTGTGCAGAGTATTTACGATGAAGATTATTCAATGATTCTTGGTACTACTATATTTTACAGCGTAATATTAGTTGTGATGATGTTCTTAGTAGATATAGCATATGGATTTATCGATCCGAGAGTAAGACTGGCAAAAGGAGGAAAGTAATATGGTAGAGGTAAGTAAAGATAAATTTGAAATAGTTGGTGCTAATGCTGAAGAAAGCCAGTCTATCGTACGACCAAGTATAAATTACTGGCAGGATGCATGGCGCAGATTGAAGATGAATAAAATTGCTATGGCTTCTTTAGTATTTCTAGGATTGCTCGTTTTAATGGCAATATTTGGACCATACATGAGGCCTTTTAATTATTCACATCAGGACTTATTGAATACAAATAAACCATTTTCAAATGTCCACTGGTTTGGGACAGATTATCTTGGTAGGGATTTATTTGTTAGAGTATGGATGGGTGCAAGAGTATCACTTTTTATAGGTGTTATAATAGCTATACTTGATGCTGTAATAGGTGTTGCATATGGTGGTATAGCAGGTTATCTTGGCGGACAGGTTGATAATATTATGATGCGTATTGTTGATATACTATATGGAATACCATATTTAATACTCGTTATACTTTTAATGGTTGTTATGGGACAAGGACTTTGGACAATAATTACCGCTATGGTTATGACAGGATGGGTTGGTATGGCAAGAATAGTTAGAGGTCAGGTACTGCAGATAAAAGAACAGGAGTTTGTTCTTGCGGCAAAGACACTTGGAGCGAGCCCAGGAAGAATAATATTAAGACATCTTATACCAAATACACTTGGACCAATAATAGTTTCAATGACATTTGATGTACCGAATGCGATATTTGCAGAGGCATTTTTAAGTTATATAGGACTTGGCATAAGAGCACCACTTGCAAGTTGGGGAACACTTGCAAATGATGCTACACAAGTTTTATTAATGTACCCAATGCAACTATTTATACCGGGATTTTTTATCAGTATAACAATGCTTGCATTTAATATGCTTGGTGACGGTTTGAGAGATGCTCTCGATCCGAGACTTCGCCGCTAAAGGGGGTAAGAGATTTGGAAGATAGGGAAATTTTATTGGATGTACAAAATCTAGAATATTCATTTGACACATATGCCGGCGAAGTAAAGGCAGTTAGAGATGTTAGCTTTCAAGTTATGAAAGGTGAATCTTTAGCTATTGTTGGCGAATCTGGTTGTGGAAAATCTGTTACAATGCAAGCTGTAATGAGACTTAACCCAGAGCCACCAGGGAGGTTTAAAGCAGGTAAGATAATATTTGACGGTAAAGAGATATCTAAATATAGTGAAAGACAGATGCAAACAGTTAGAGGTTCTGAAATAGGTATGATATTCCAGGATCCTATGACATCATTAAATCCAACTATGACAATTGGAAAGCAGATTGCGGAAGTAATTTTAAAGCATCAGAAGGTATCAAAATCAGAAGCCATGAAAATGGCTAAAGAAATGCTAGATGTTGTTGGAATACCGAATGCAGATAGAAGGATAAATCAGTATCCACATGAATTTTCCGGCGGAATGAGGCAGAGAGCGATGATTGCTATAGCACTCGCATGTAAGCCGAAACTTTTAATCGCTGACGAACCGACAACGGCATTGGATGTTACGATACAAGCACAGATTTTAGATTTAATGAAAGATTTACAAAAGGAATTTAATACTTCGATAATAATGATAACGCATGACTTAGGCGTTGTAGCGGATATTGCTGAGAGAATAATCGTAATGTATGCAGGAAAGATTATTGAAACAGGTACAGCAGAAGAAATATTTAAACATCCTCAACATCCGTATACATGGGGACTATTAAAATCAGTTCCAAGACTTGATGCACAAAACAAGGAAAGGCTTGTACCAATAATAGGAACACCTCCTGACTTGTTTGCACCGCCTGTTGGATGTCCTTTCGCTGCAAGATGTGATTATGCTATGAAAATATGCCATGAAGCACCACCTGAATATTCAGAGGAAAGCGTATCACATAAAGTTGCATGCTGGCTTAAACATCCATATGCGCCAAAGGTAAACAATCCTATAGAGAAGGAGGCGTATGCAAGTGAAGGATAACGTGATATTAGAAGTTAAAAATTTGAAAAAATACTTCCATGTCAGCGGCGGTGTTTTAAAAGCCGTTGATGATGTGAGTTTTAATATAAAAAAGGGCGAAACATTAGGCCTTGTTGGTGAATCAGGCTGTGGCAAATCTACAACCGGAAGAACCATAATTGGGCTTTATGAAGCGACAGGTGGATCGGTAGTATTCGATGATATTCCCATCCATAATATGAATGATGAAACAAGAAGAAAATTTGCAAGAAAAGCCCAGATGATTTTCCAAGATCCATATGCATCATTGAATCCACGTATGACAGTTGGAGATATTATTGGTGAAGGAATAGATATACATGGGCTATATAGTGGTAAAGAAAGAAGAGAAAGAATATACAATCTTCTAGAACTTGTCGGATTAAATCGTGAACATGCTAATAGGTTTCCGCATGAATTTTCTGGTGGACAGAGGCAGAGAATCGGCATTGCAAGGGCCATGGCAATTGAACCGCAATTTATCGTGTGTGATGAACCTATATCAGCACTAGATGTATCGATTCAGGCACAAATTGTAAATTTATTAATGAACCTACAGCAGGAAAAAGGACTTACGTATCTTTTTATTGCCCATGATTTAAGTATGGTAAGGCATATAAGCGATAGAGTAGCTGTTATGTATCTTGGTGTGATAGTTGAATTAACCCAGAGTGGAGAGCTATACAAAAATCCACTTCATCCATATACACAGGCATTACTGTCGGCTGTACCAATTCCAGATCCCGAAGTTGAGAAGAATAGAGAGCGTATTATTCTGGAAGGTGATGTGCCAAGCCCGATAAATCCACCATCTGGTTGCAGATTTAGAACAAGATGTAAATATGCGATGGATATTTGTAGCGAAGTTATACCACCATTAAAAGAAGTTGGCAGTGGACATCATGTAGCATGTCATCTCTTTGATAAATAAGGCACTCGAAGGAGTGCCTTTTTAGTCTATAATTTTCAGACTGTAAAATAATGATACGTTTTGATATTTCATATTTAGGAGAATGGAGTGTGAATAATATCGAAAATGAAGAGATTTATTTCTATAATAATAATAGTTATGATTGCTGTATCATTAATAATTTTTCATTATAATGAATACCTTTTATCAGTGTCACAAACACCATCAATGGACTGGAGTAGGGATTTTAAATATGGATCGAAAAAATATAATAAATCGACATATATATTTACATATAATGGTAAAATATTAACTGTATTGCCGGAAGATAACAGAATAAAATTAATTAATATTAAAGATCCAAGAGAAATAGAAACTAAATACATTAATGTGGATGGCTTAAAGGAAGCAGATATTAACAATATTAAATTTTACAATGGAAGGCTATATTTTCTGAAAAAAAATTCATTATGGTCTGTAAATATAGATGGCGGAAATTTAATAAATTATGAAATAAATTTGAACGGTTATACTATAATAAACAATGAAATAATTGCTTTTAATGACAGTGGAGTTTATTTATACAAATTTGAAAATGATAGACTAACTCAGACAGGAAACCTACAGCAAATTAAGAATATTAGGGAAATAGATGTTAAGGAGATTAATAATAAAATCTATGTTGCTTTATTGACCGGAATTAATTATGATAGATTCATATATTTATTGACATATGACGGAAGTAAATGGGACAATTTGAATCCATTACATAAACTATCAATATCATCATTTACAGATATAGAAAACCTAAGAATAGCATACGATGGTGGAATATACCTATTTTATAATTTAACATCTAAAAGTGATTATAAACTTAATTATTTTTATTTTAAAAATGGAGTTTTAGATAACTCGGGGGACAAAAGTGTTGTATTAAATATTAATAGGATTGGAAATGTACAAAATATAAGTAGCTATGATGTTTTAGATGATAATAGAAATGTTTATCTAGCAGCATCTGGCAATGTCGTATTAAGTAATTTCGGAAATCAACCAAACGAATCTACAGAAATAATATATTCAAAATGGAAAGATGGAAAGCCTATAATGTCTGAACTTGCGACTAGAACCGGTACTTGGGCATCTATGCCGACGTTGCTAAAAATACAAAATGATGAATATCTTACATGGATTGAAGCTGGAGGATTTGAAAGATATGATGTATATGCTGCATCTACAAATAAAGTATATAAAGAAATTTTAAATAATATAAGGTTAGTAGATAAGCAATATGCTGTAAGCACATCAATTCAAAGAAATGCTGCTTCACTGCTTCTTGGACTCATATTCATAATTGCAGGTTCATTACCTGCCTACGGATGGTTTGTTGTAATACTGTTATTCGAGCCTAAAAAATTTAGAAACGAAGCTATTTTGTCATTTTATATAGGCTCAATAATATATAGTATATCAAAATATATTTTTTATCCACCGCAATCTATAAAAATAAACATACATGGTTTTGCATTTCCGTATAATTTTATACTAATGCCACTTGTATTTACAGTAATATCATTTATTTTAACAAAGATTTATTTTGGTGGGAAAAAGTTCAATTCAAATTTTGCAGCGTTTACATTTATGCTGATAATAGACGCCATTTTAACTAATTTATTTTATGCGCCATTTGTTATAAGATAAAATAAGGAAATATCCTTCCTTATTTTATCTCTTTTTTTAATAATAATGATTTAATAATGATTAATTTTTTAATGAGTAAATAATTTTAATGTTTTTATTTATTTTTTTCTGTAATATGAGCAATCTGAAATATTATCTTTTCTATTCTGTGATAAGGCAAATCCGCTATTGTTACCAGAGGATATCATATTATCAGCTATTTTTGAAAGGAAGCATTTGCCATTAGCTTGATAAACACAATTTGTACTGCAATTTATATATGACATATAACTCACCTCATGAATAATATTCCCTCGATTTGCGAAAATATTAATTTACATAGTAAAATATAATTATGCCCTTAATTTTTACAAATAATAAAATTTATTTACCAAAATAGTATAGTTTATCATAAAGTTAATAAATTTGTAATGTGTTTGTAATCTTTCTGTAATATAAATATAATATGATAAAAGTATGTTCCAAAACACATCAAATAACATACGCAAAGGGGGGAAAATGTTGAAAAAAGTCATAACATTTTTTGCGCTTCTAATGTTACTATCTACACTTTACATAACTGCCTATGCATATAAAGGATATATACCTATTGATAATAAGATGATAAATTATAACGCACCGGATGTTACTATTACTGTCGATGGTAAGCCATTTAATACAAGTACAAATCCACCACTCATATTAGATGGAAATACTATTGTCCCAGCAAGGTCAATAGCAGAGGGGTTAGGAGCTAAAGTTGATTGGGATATTGCGACACAAACAGTAACTATTACAAAGGACAAAGTTTTTAAATTTTTTATAGGCAGGGATTATGCAATAGTAGATGGCAATAAAGTTTCTCTACCAGCACCAGCAAGAATTGTTAACTGGGGAGTATCATATGTTCCTATGCGCTTTTTATTTGAAAACCTCGGCTATGATGTAAAATGGATAGGCGATAAATATTTAATACAAGCAACAAAAAAAGCTGTTTCATCACTACCAACCGTTAATAATATTAATATAACTGACTTTACATCTACATTCTCAAATGGTGTATATACTATAACTGTTAAAGCGGATGGACCTATATCATATAAACAAGGCACTGTTAATGATGATACAAGTGTAAGAGTTTATTTTGATTTTAGTAATGCTATTAATGCTTCTGCAAGTAAGCAGATATCTATTAATAAAAATGGACTCAACTTAGCTTACATTGGACAAAATCAATTAGAACCAACGGCAATAACAAGGCTTGTAGTGAATATGGATTATCAAATGCCATTTTCTATTACACAATCACAGGATAAGAAGGAATTCAATATATCTTTTAAAATCGGAAAAAATACGGTAACAAATATAAGCGCAACAAAGGTAGATAATGGTGATCAACTTGTAATAAGAACAGACGCAAATCATTTTAATCCATTGAGAAATGGTGACAATAAGATTATCATTGATATACCAGAGACGTCATTAAATATGCCCGATGGTAAACTTGCAGGATCTATTCCATTCAGCGGTAATATTATAACAGATATACGGTATTCACAACTTGATGAAAATACTGTAAGGGTCGTTGCAGATACAAATATAAAAGCAGATTTTAATGTTCAACTTATGGGGCAAGGAATAGTGATGGTTGTAATTAAACCAGATCCAAACAAAAAACAACTCGTTTATATTGATCCTGGACATGGAGGTTCAGATCCGGGTGCAATAGGTGTTGGTGGAATCCGTGAAGCGGATATTAATTTGGCCATAGGATTAAAACTAAAAACACTCCTTGAAAAAGGTGGTTACCGGACTATGATTTCAAGGGAGTCTGATGTCGATGTTGGACTTTACGATAGACCATATCAGGCGAATAATGCAGGCGCAGATGTCTTTGTAAGCATACATTCTGATTCTTTTGATTCTCCATCCGCAAATGGAACGACTATTTTATATTTTCCAAATGGAGATAGAGGGGATACTAGAGATAATAGGACATTTGCACAAATTATACATGACAATTTAATGAAACAAATTAGTACAACAGATAGAGGACTATCAGAAAGACCGAATTTAGTTGTTCTGAATCAGACAAAAATGCCGGCAGTTTTGGTTGAAACAGGATTTGTTACTAATCCATCTGATGCGAAACTTTTACAAGATGACAATTTTCAATGGAAGGTTGCACAGGGAATATACAATGGAATAGTCGAGTACTTTGATAAGGTTAAAAATGGCAGTGTTCAAACTACTGTATCTGGTTCAGTTTATATGAATAATTAAAACAGGCATTAATTAAGCCTGTTTTTTTCATTTGTTTTCTTGTAAAATATCTTAAAAGGTTTTAAAATAATATTGTATTTAATGTGATGGATAATAAAAATAAAACAAGGCTAAAATGATATTATAAAATATGAAAGGGCTGAAGACATGAAAAGAATAGATGGAAGAGACGCAAAAGATTTAAGACCTATTAAGATAACTAGAAATTTTAATAGATATGCTGAAGGATCTGTATTAATAGAAGTCGGAAATACAAAGGTAATATGTACTGCATCAATAGAAGATAAAGTTCCACCATTTCAAAAGGGTACGGGAAAAGGCTGGATTACCAGTGAATATTCCATGATACCGAGGGCAACTGAAACAAGAACGCAAAGAGAGGCAACTAAAGGGAAACAATCAGGGCGCACAATGGAAATCCAAAGACTTATAGGTAGAGCTCTAAGGGCTGTCGTCGATTTAGATGTACTTGGTGAAAAGACTGTATGGATTGATTGTGATGTTATACAAGCAGATGGTGGTACAAGGACAGCCTCTATAACAGGTTCATTTATAGCCCTTGTTGATGCTATGTATAAACTTTTGCAAAAAGGGACTATTAATGAATTTCCGATAAAAAGTTTTGTTGCTGCTGTCAGCGTAGGAATGGTAGGCAATAATAAGCTTCTCGATTTATGTTATCTAGAAGACTGCAATGCACATGTAGATATGAATATTGTTATGACAGACAAAGGAGAATTTGTAGAAGTACAGGGTACTGGTGAGGGAGGACCATTTTCTAAAAGTGATTTAACAGAATTAATGGAACTTGCGGAAAATGGACTCAAAAAAATAATAGAAATACAAAAAGATGTACTCGGTGAACTATCATTAAAAATTGGAGCTGAACATAATGAAGCTAATAGTAGCAACCCACAATGAACATAAAGTAGAGGAAATAAGAAACTTTTTCAAGAAAGATAATATCGAAGTATTATCAATGGGAGACATCGGGATTTATAATGAGGTTGAAGAAACTGGTAGCACAATCGAAGAAAATGCACTTATTAAGGCAAGGTCACTTAAAAATTATAAAGATGATATAATAATAGCAGATGATACAGGCTTATTTGTTGATTACTTAGATGGTAAACCTGGCGTGTATACTGCGAGATTTGCCGGAGAAAATGCAACATATGATGATAACAATAAAAAACTACTAAAAATGTTAGAAGGTGTCCCGGCAAATAAGAGGAGAGCTACTTTTAAAACTGTAATAGCTTTGATTTATAAAGAAAAAGAGGTTATAATAGAGGGTAAAGTAGAAGGTAGAATATTAGAAAACCCTCGAGGCGAAAATGGTTTTGGTTATGATCCGGTTTTTTATGTCGATAAGCTTGGTAAAACCTTAGCTGAGCTTTCAGTCGAAGAAAAAAATGAAGTAAGCCATAGGGCAATGGCACTTATAAAGTTAAGAAATTATCTTGAAAAAAATTTGGAGGATTTTAAATGAGGTTATTCGTAACAAGCGACACACATGGAATGATACAATCGGTAAGAAATATTCTAAAGAATATCAAAAACATTGATTATATAGTACACCTTGGCGATTATTATAGGGATGCAATAAGTTTAAGTAAAGAATTTGGTGTTCCTACGGAATATGTATATGGAAATTGCGATTTCGGTGATGGGGATAAATATGAAAAGATAATAGAGTTAGACGGAAAAAAGATATTATTGACACATGGTCATAGGTATTATGTAAAATTTGATAATAATATTATATTAGAAAAAGCGAGGGAGCTTGGTGTTGATGCGGTGTTTTTTGGGCATACACATGTGCCTGTAGTCCAAAATCATCACGATGTACTTGTTTTAAATCCTGGAAGCCCATCAATGCCGAGAGAGGGCTCTTTTAGGACCATATCAATAGTAAATATTGAAAATGGCATTATAGTACCGCAGATTTTAAACATAGATGAAATGGGATTTTCTATTGAAAAGAAAAGAAGCGGCGCAAAAAATTAAATATTAGGTGTTGACAAAGATAAATATTCCTGATATAATTTAAAACTGTCAGAGCAATGAGGCAGAAAGCGTGTGACAACTGCATATGCGGGTGTAGCTCAATGGTAGAGTTCTAGCCTTCCAAGCTAGCTACGTGGGTTCGATTCCCATCACCCGCTCCAATATGCGCCTGTAGCTCAGCTGGATAGAGCAACGGACTTCTAATCCGTGTGTCGGGAGTTCGAATCTCTTCAGGCGCACCATTTTTTCTGATTTATTATGGTGGGTATAGTTCAGTTGGCTAGAGCGCCAGATTGTGGCTCTGGAGGTCGTGGGTTCGAATCCCACTACCCACCCCATTGATGGGATGTAGCCAAGTGGTAAGGCACCAGACTTTGACTCTGGCAGTTCGTAGGTTCGAATCCTGCCATCCCAGCCATTATTATGACCCATTAGCTCAGTCGGCAGAGCACCTGCCTTTTAAGCAGGGTGTCCCGCGTTCGAATCGCGGATGGGTCACCATATAAAATAATAATATTGTAATGTTAAGTTTTGATGGTGAAGAATCTGGCGTAAATGCGGGAGTGGCGGAATTGGCAGACGCGCTAGATTCAGGTTCTAGTGCCCAAAAGGCATATGGGTTCAAGTCCCTTCTCCCGCACCATTTACTATGCGGACATAGCTCAGTTGGTAGAGCATCACCTTGCCAAGGTGAGGGTCGCGAGTTCGAGTCTCGTTGTCCGCTCCAAAAAACGTGCGCCATTAGCTCAGTTGGTAGAGCAGCTGACTCTTAATCAGCGGGCCCCGGGTTCGAGTCCCTGATGGCGCACCAGTATTTAAGCCAATTAAAGGGTATCGATATTTTATCGATACCCTTTTTGTATGCGAAATGTATGCGAAATTAAAACAACATTTTTTCAAGCTTATCTGTTGCCTGTTTCTGCATGTCTGGTAGTACATGAGAATAAGTGTCAAGCGTTAATGTAATACTGGCATGTCCTAATCTTTCACTAACTACTTTTGGATTTTAACTACTTTTGGATTTTCACCTGCTGCCAATAAGAGAGTGGCACATGTATGCCTTAAGTCGTACAATCTTATATCAGGCAAATTTTCTTTTTTGAGAAGTTCTTTAAAATATCGTGATACATTTCTTTCTTCTAGTGGACTACCGTTCTGTGAGGCAAATACAAATCCGTAATCTACATATATTTTTGGATCATTTAATTTTTCTTTCAATTCTTCTGACGTAAATTTTTCCTTATCTTTATCGTAATTTAAAGTTTCTTTTGCTTTAAGTTTTTCTTCAGCCTGATTTTTCTTATGTTCTTTGAGACTTTTTATTACTTCTTTTGGAAGAGGTATGGTTCTTCTACTTTTTGATGTTTTTGGTTCTTCAAGATTCCATCCTTCTTTTGTCCTTGTTAAGACTCTTTTAACGTGGATACGATTATTTTTGAAATCTACATCTTCCCATTTAAGACCAAGTGCTTCTTCTGGTCTCATACCTGATGTTAAAAGTAGTTCAAACAATACACCCCATCTGTTATAAGCACAAGCTTCTAAAAACTTTTTGGCTTGCTCTGGCGTTAACACTTTCATTTCTCATCGTGCTTGCTTTGGTAGATCGACATTGTCACATGGATTAGTTTTCATTATCTGCCATTTAATAGCCTGATTTAATGCATTTTTTAAAACTGTATGTGTAGATCTGACAGTTCTTGGTGAAAGACCTTTGGTTATCATAGCTGTGTACATATTTTGTATTAGTAGAGAGTTTATATCTTTAATTTTAAAATTTTCCAAATGAGGCTTAATATAAAGTTCTATAAGCTGTTTATAGCTTTTATATGTTTTTGGCCTTACACGTGCTTTTAAAGTATTTTCTTCCCATTCGTCAAGGTATTCTCTTAATGTCATATTTACAGGTTTGATAAAAGCGCCATTGTCTATCTCGTTCAATTTTTGTGTTAAATATTTTTGCGCCTCTTTCTTGTTGCTGCAATGTATTGTTTCATAATAATATTTGCGTTTTCCATTAGTATCAATACCTAGATATATTGCTATGCGAAATCTTCCTTCACACATTTCTCTAATACTTCCACGTTGCCTCATATACAAAACCTCCTTAGAAATTTATCTGTAATTTTTCTATAGTATTTTTAATCTTTTAAATATCCAAATTATTTTTATGGTTTTATCATAAATTACAAATTTTTTTGTTAATGAATTTATATCATCTATAAATTTTATTTTTCATTTCTATTACCTCCAATACTATAATATTATTTGATATTATATAATGGTATTTAATATTATTTATCATTATTTAATATAATACGATTTATTTATGAAGTCAATATATTTTTTTGAAAATTTTTTAATTTCTATTGATACCTACTATTATTTATGCTAATATACTATTACAGAGGTGATACTATGGATAATTACTATACGCCGCAGGAGATAGCGGAAAAATTTAAAGTAAAAATAAATACCGTTTACAAGTGGATACGTGAAGGTAAACTTAAAGCTATCAAAGTAGGTGATTTATGGCGCATATCTGAAACAGAATTAAAAAGATTTGTTGAAAGTAATAATTAACATCTTTAAATTGCATGGTGCTTTTAATTATGTACGTGAGTGAAATTATAAGTAAAAATGAACCTTTTGTTATCTGAACGGAATGAAAGGGATGAAAATTATTGATGAGAAAAATGATTTTGGTAAAAAATTATTGTACATTTAGTTTTTGAATTCATATTATCAATTATTGTTATTCCTGTAATACTATTCAAAAAAACACAGATTCAAATCCTGTCGGGTGCATCAGTAAGAAAGCATATTTGAAGGTATATGCTCTATGGCATATACCATTTTTGATTACGGTTTTAAATTGGATCATATTATTATCAACTTGTTTGCAATATTTTTTTTTGTAACCTTTTTATTTTGTACTGTCGCCTATTCTTGCTGTTCAAGTAAGTCTGTTTTGGTGTATAGGTATGTTTTTCAATTATTTCTTTAACTTTGCCACCTTTTTTCGGCTATTTGAATTTCTTGAAGAACGGTTCTTGGTATTATGCCTAATTTATTTGCAGTATCTTCCACAAAAGAAGTTTAACATGTGGAAATTATTTTACCATGTCCGACTGTTTTCATACGTTTACTACTTTTATATTTTGTTTTGTACAACTATTTGAATTCTGCATTAGCATATAATTAACAAATCATTAGCAATCTTCATAGCAGTCTTTTACAGTGTTTTATCCCAAAAATCTATCATTAGTTTTATATCAATAATCAAATTTAGTTTAACAAGATGATTTTATTTTGCATAATCTGGCAATTTATCTATATACGATAAAGATTTATTTTTAAAAAAGGAATATGCAACAATAAACAATGTAATTCCAGATAGAATAAATACCAATCGATAATTCAACGCACTTACACCTAATAGATTCTTAATAACAATAATGAATCTGTTGTCTACAGTAAGAAGGTTTTTGAAGCCAACATCTGTAATAGGACCTACAATAAGATATGCCACAGGCATAATACAACGAATAATCATGGATCTTGCTGTATAAACACGTCCTTGCAGTTCCTTAGGCGTTTTTAACTGCCAAAGTGTCCCCGCAGCCACATTTGAAATCGGAATAAATAGCAAAAATAGCATCCTGCAAAGCGATACGGCAATAAACGATGCCCGAATTCCTATTAAAAGTAAGAAAACTGACGCACTAAGAATACAGCTCTTTATCGTTTTTGTGTAGGAAGCATCACTTTTATGTAATGTGGCAATGAAACTACCAATAAACATGCCAATTCCGCCAAATGTCTGAACAATACCTAATTGAGTGCTGTTTCCAATTGAAAGCATTAAAGGAATAATGTGTACAACAGCAAGATTATTCAGGAAATTAGCAATTGCAAAGAGAAATACCAATAATGTAAGTCCTTTTCTTGCAAAAATAAATTTAAAACCATCATTCAAATTATTAATAAATTGATTCCAATTCCATTTGCCTTCCCTCGCCTTTTCACTCTCAAATTCCTTATTAAATATTTTTGCAGGGAAAATGAGCCAGATAGCCATTGAGATGACATATGTCACCAGATCAATTATAATGGTTCCCTGTAATCCTATAAATGTATATAAAATACCTGCAATTACAGGTGTCAATAAATTATTTAAGGAATCACTTACTTGATTCATACCATTAGCTGTTTTCGGATTTTCTTTGTCTACAATGTACACAATTGACGATTGCACGGCAGCACTCTCAAACAGATTAAATGCTGCAATCAACAAAATAATTATGTAAGTAACAAATAAGTTAAAATAGTTATTTCTTAAAAGAAAAATAAAAGCGAAAGACACAATAGCAGCTCCTGTATTAAAGAATATAACTACCCTTTTTGTATTAAACTTATCAGCAACAAAACCTGCAATCTGCGAAAGAAATATTGCAGGCAATACTGAAAAAAGAATAGAAATAGCCAATGGTGTAGCTTTGCCTGTTTTCTCATATATCCATACACTTAGTCCAAAGTCTGTTAAACCACATCCAAGAATAGATGTTAATTCAGCAAACCAAACAAAGACAAATTGCTTATTTATTTTATCATCTTATTTCACATCCTTAAAATATTATTTTTCTCTTCACAATCAATCCCCCAATTCTCTCTGCGCAGCGATGATATCACAAAGTCAACGATGCTTTATAAAAATATCCGATTGATAGAAGATTAATAGAAAAAGATTGCACATTGCAAAAAATATTCATTTCTTTCTCCTTTAATATTTATAAGTATTTTCGGCAACTTCTGTTGCCTGATATAACTGAATTTCAGGAGACATATTTTAAATTTATCCCCTCAAAATATTTGTACATATTACGGTCTCACTGATTCTACAATTTTATCAGCCTTACTCAAATGATTTTTACACTTGTCTACATTATCATCTTCTAAATACAATATGGATAGCTTTATATGAATTTTTAGCAATTCTTTTATGCTGTTTATATTTTTGGCGACTTCCAATATTTTATTGTATGTGTTTATTGCTTTTTCTCTATCGTTTAATTGCTTATAAATATCAGCCAATCTGTAATTTCCTATTATAATGTATTTTATGTCATTGTTTTTATTAGCTGTCGAAATGCCTTCTTCCATGAGTCTTATAGATTCTTTGATATTTCCTATTTTAAACAACACATTGGCTTTTTCAATAAGTGTATGGGACAATGATTTTTCATCTTTGCTGCGCCTTATTTTCTCTGCTTTATGAAGATACTCTAAAGACTTTTCATAATCATTTAGATCTCCATAAATTTCGCCAATATTGCTGTAAATAAATCCTGCTATTGAATCTTCATCATTAACATCGTTTAGTAAATTTTTATATACGTCTAAAGATTTTTCAAGAAACCCCATCGCCCTAAAGCAATTAGCTTTTATAGAACTTGCATAAATATAGTTAATAAGTTCATGGGATTTATTACAATCTTTAAGAAATTTCTCAACATATTCTATTGCAACATCATATTTGCCAATGTGTTTATAACATAATGAAATATTATAAATCGCTTTATTTCTTATACTTTTATCGTTTATTTCATCAGCAAAACTCATGGCTTTATCAAAGTAAAATATTGCTTCTGCATAATCGGTTATATTCATCTTGCAAACGCCTAACATGTTATAAACGTATGGTATTTGTTCCTTGAATCCATACATCATCAATAGTTCAAGAGCTTTGTTGTAGTTTAGTATTGCATCTATATATTTATTTGCATTATACATTATGTCGCCAATTTTAATGCTTATCAGTGCGTTTACTCGCTTTCTTCCGTATTTTTCTGCAATTTCAAGTAATCCATTTACTTTGCTTAAATCCTCTTCATTGTTAATCTCTTTTAATTTTTGGATACAATAGTATTCGGCTTCTTCAGCAGGTGTCATTAAAAGGTATTTACCATCTATATTTAGATTTATGCCAATTTCTTTGGCTCTTTTATTAAGTTTCTTTGCAATGGCAGAAGCTGTTTCTTTGCTCATGGTGCTTCTACCACTTTCAATCATGCTTATAAAACCTCTGGTAATGTTTTTATCCTGTAGTTCTCTTTGTTTCATCTTAAGCATTTTCCTAATTTTCTTTAGCCTTTCACCTTGAGTTGAAAATTCCATATAGATTTCCCACTTTCTTTTTTATATACTATCTTAAGTCTTAAATTAATATCTATTATACAATAAATGACTTCTAAAGACTATTATTATAAAAAATAAAACATTTAATGAACTTATATTTTTTATTTCATTAGATCATATAGATAGTCTTTTGTTTTTTTAAGATGTTAATTCTAAATGTATTTTATTTCGTGCAACAAATCCGCTAATTAATACTATAAAACCGCCTATTAACAGTACTGCCCTCACGCCAAAAAATTCTGCTGAAATACCCCCAAATGCTAATGAAATAATCGATGTTATATTTGTTAACATTGTATTCATGCTAAATGTCCTCCCAAGGTATTGTTTATCACAGTTTTCTTGTATGATCGTAGTCCTTGAAATGGAATATAATGCATTAAACATTCCATTAAAAAATTGTATCAAAATTGCTAAAATGAATAACGTATTTAGTGGAAATACAGTAGTAGAAATTCCTAACCCTATTAATCCTAATTTAAAAATAGCATCCATCGACACATTTTTTAGATATTTATATAAAACAAGTGAAGTCAGAATCATTGCTAACCCTTTGAAAGTAAGAATTGACCCATATCCTTGCGAATCTGTTTTTAAAAATTTATAAACGTACATGATTAGTAATCCATTCAACATGCCAGCGGCTAATCCAACTATCGTATTTATTGCTAATGTATTGAAAATTATACGATTGCCATTTATATACTTTAATCCTTCGATAAATGAAATCTTTTCTGTTCGATACAATTCCACATCTTTTTTGAATTCATATTTATACAACTTTATCAAAAAGATCATTATCATAGATAATAGAAATGTCAAGGAATCAATATAAAAGCAATATTTAATATCAAATTTTGAAATAATAAAGCCACTAATTGAGGGTCCTAATACCATCATTAATGAGCTATATGAACTGCTTAAACTATTGACTTGTCTTAATCTATCTTTTTTAACTAGTTCCGGCAATATGCTACTTTTAGCTGTATCATAGAATATAGAAATAGTAGATACAATAAAAATTATAATAAAAACATATTCTTTAAAAAAAGGTATCAAAAAAACTAAAATAGATCTTAAAAAATCTCCTAAAATTAAAATTTTCTTCTTATTATGAATATCAACTATTTTCCCGGCAAATACCCCAAATATTAATGAGGGCAATAACATCATAATAGACAAAAACGACATATCTACAGATGAGTTATTAATGTTGTACACTAATGTTAAAACAGCAATTCTATCTATCCAATCCCCTATATCAGAAATTACCTGTGATGATATGAAAAGAAAGATATTTCTACTCATATTTTTCCACCTTTATAATTATTTCTTTATCAATAAGTTCATCAATAAAATTTTTAATTGTATCTTTTGCAGAATCTATATCGTCTCCTGTAACTTTACAAACATTATAAATGATTTCGTCTAAATTTTCATATTTTAATGCAAACTCGAAAATAATATATCCAATATCATTCATTAACAACGTCTCATTTTTTTTTGAATTATATAATAAATACTCTTCATCATTTTCTTTTCTAATAAAAACATAATTATTCTTTTTATACCTCAATTAATTCTCCTCCTCAATATTCCAACACCTATTATCAAATCCATTTAAAAAGCCTGTAGTATAATATGCATATGCTCTGCAGCCGCCCATACACGTACTAAAAATTTTACATTTGTTACATTTACCTTGAATGGATTCTAATTTCCTAAATTGGTTCATCGTATTTGAGTTTATCCAAATATCTGTAAAATCTTGGCATAGAATATTTCCGCATATAAAGCTTTTCTCTCTAAAATAAACACAAGGGGTAACATCGCCATTAGATTTTATATGAGCAATCACGTTTCCAGCTTCACATATTACTTTATTTTCATGGTTAATATATTGTAATAAGCTAATTTTATTGTTTTCTTTATCATTTTTTAATAAAACTGAAAGTAGCTTTTGTGGTTTTATAATCATTAAATTACCATTTTTACTTTCGTAATCTAATATAAGTTCGTAAGCTTTTTTTAGCTGTTGTGAAGTAGGGCAAAAAGATCTATTACCTCTACCAACAGGGCATCAACATTTAGTGATTTTGCTAAGTTTAACAAATCTAAAATATAATCAATATTCTCTCTCATTAACACCATAGCAATCGATATTTTAATATTATACTTTTTTAAGTTATTAATCCCATTTAAAGCCTTTGTAAAAGCTTCTCTTGATCTCCTTATTCCTGAATAAACTATTTTATTTGGTCCATCTAAACTAATTTGCACTAATCCAATATTATATTTGGACAACTCTTTGGCAATATTATCAGTAATCAACGTAGCATTTGTTGTTATGCGAGGGATATAACCTTTTTTATTTAAATATGATAAAATTTGAAAAATATCATTTCTGACAAAAGGTTCACCACCTTCGATACTAATTTTAAACACACCAGCTTCAAATAATTTATCAATAATTAATTTGCATTTTTCTAAAGTTAAATCAGAAATGTTATCAGTTCCTAAAGAATTAGAACAATGTTTGCATTTTAAGTTGCATTTACTTGTTATTTCCCAAGTTACCATTTCAGGAGCTTTTAAAATTCTATTCATTAAAACACCTCTATCTAAAATAATTATAATCTGTTAATCTGTTTAAATTTTTTATATATATAACAAGCCTCAATTACAGATATTGTTTGAGGCTTGTTATATAACTCAAAAAATTTTAATGGACATTGTCACAGCCAACAACCATTTGCCTAATAATAGGTGATTTTTTCATAAAATTTCCTCCTTCCATTGGGTTTAATCGCGCGATTTTATATAAATATACCATTAATGGTAAATATTATTTCAAAAATTAATTAAATTTAGAATATAACCCGAAAATCAAATGAACTATTAGTTAGTACTGCAACTATAATAGTATTGCCAAATCGTTACACCATTATCATATTAAACGACATTGCAAACACTCGAACTATTCAAAGTTAAAGCAGGTGGATCTTCAAGTGGAATTATGCTAATTACAAGTGTCAAAACCGCAAACATTAATGTAAATAAAATTAATATTTTTATTTTTTTATTCATTTAAGTTTTTCCCCCTTAAACTTAAACCAAATTTTTCATATTATTAATTTTATTATATCATATCATATCAAAAATTGAATGCAATATATTTTTTTATATTTATTGCATTATTTTAAAAAGTAATTTCCACCACTATCATGTTGAACAGTAGAAATTAGATTTATAAAATACGGTACGGATTTTTCATTTTCGCTCTGCTCAAATCAAAAATCCGAATTTATAACGCACCTCTGCTCATTCTTCGCAGACGTGCTATTTTTTTGGAAGCTTGAAGTAAAGAAAATATATTTGATAAAATAGTAAAAATATTTATAAAATTCTATTGACATTTTATTTGTTATGTGGCATAATATAATCAAAGGTGGAAATAAAAAGTTTTTTAAAGGTGAATTAGTTTTAAATTGCAAAAAGATGGATGTTAGTAACAAAAAAATGTGGGTATATTTCCACTAAAGAAATAAAGGTGGCGTGATCAACCACCTTTATTTCTTTATGACAAATAATGTGATACTGTTACATTTTCACGGTTATGACCTAAATTTCTGCTTACTTCTCTTACTGCTTCTCTATCTCTTTTATCTCTTGTATGTTTTTTATATTGCCTTCCTCTGATTTCTATAAACCTGTCTTGAGCGTATTCACGTCTCATGCTGTGTATATCAAGATGTTCTGGAATTCTTGTAAATAGTCTTTCATTTCCTCTATCCTTAGCTTTTTCTAATATGCTTTCTATTTTAGGCTGATATTTTTTCAGTACAGGAACTTCTCTTGTCTTACCGCCTTTACCGTTTTTGACATGAACATATAGTCTATCATCTTTTTTATAAATATCATTTGCAGTGATAGCTGATACTTCACGCCTTCTTAAGCCAGATGATTTACAGAAATCTATTAAATCTTTGTAGTTGTCCAAGTTAATTTTTTTATCATCAGGTCTTTCAAGTCTTGATCTCGTTATATCTTTTAATTTTCTTTCAGGTATTTTAATGTCATCAGCGAGGCTATTATCTTTGTATGCTTTTCTAAGAGCTGCTCTTGCAACCTTTATAGACCATGCTGATTGACCCAGTGATATTTTTTCACTTAAATAGTCTGATACCATGTCCTTTGTTTTATCAAAATCTTTATTTTTTACACCTTTGGATTTGCACCAATCAGCAAATTTTTTAACTTCATTACGATAAGTTGCATAAGTCTGTACAGAGAAGATACCTGCATTAAAAACTGCATCATTCATAGCATTAAATACATCCTGACCATGAAGTCCGTTCTTTATCGCTTCTTCTCTAGCCTTTTTCTTAACAGCATATTTACTTTTTCCAAATGATTGCTGTTCTTTTAAATTGTTAAGCAGCCTATAAAAAATGCTTCCTTGTCTGCCCATTAAAATCACTCCTCTATTTGGGAAAATTTCGGAAATGGAAAGTTGCAAAAGTTGCAACTTTCCAAATACAGATAATGGAAGATATGAACATTTCCATTCTTCTTTTAAGATTTTCAGCACGTTCTAAAACTGTCAATTCTGCTTTTATTTATAGGTAAAATACGAAATAATCCATAATCTACATATCCATTTTAAATTGCAGAAAATATTTGTATTGATAACAGTGATGAAAGCACATATAACAGTACTTAAATAGAATTATTGTGTAAAAAATGTTAACATATTTCATGTTTAAAGTAGAGGTCAGTTATCATTTTAAGCGAGTATGTTTCCTTTAAAGGCATAATATCAATAAAAGCCGGTGTTATCAATGCAGTATATTTCTAACATAATTGATAAAGTCATTTCAAATGTTTCTGCAAAATTGCCACAGTTTCTTATTGTTCTTGGCGCATATTCTACAGTTTTAGATATTTTTTCTGCTGTTTTTTGATTTCCATTATTTGTATTTGTCAAGGAGCAAAAGTTGCCACTTGAAATTTCCGAAAATTTTCCAGTATGAGCTTTCTATTTTCTGTATTTGGAAAGTGGTCAAAGTGACCACCTTCCATTTCTGAATAATACTAAAAGATGTGCTTAACTGAGGAATATAACCAGCTTCGCCGTTTATATTCCCTTATTATCGCTGCGTGAGTAAGTTTTATATCTATAAAGTAAACTTAGCCTTTGTTAAAACATCATTACCAGTCAAGATTATGTCGTAGATAAAGCCGGTAAGCCGCTTTATCTTCTCTAAATGCATTATCCGCATAGCATGATAGAAATTACTTCTGCAGTGATTTTTGCGATATAGCTTATGAGATTGCTGTGGTGTATTTTATCATGTCGGATAACTGATGCTTTAAAATTCCGTCTGCTCATATCCAAGCCCGTGAGCCATAGGGCTTTGCCGCTGGTGTAAATACATGAGGTCATTTATGCTTATATAAGCAGTTTCAAGAAAATCAAGCAACCTTCCATTACATTCTCTTTTATGAAATATCCGGATAGATGCAAAGGAATCAACTTTAGCGGCAGAAAGTTAATCCTCTGATACTCGCTAAAATGCTTTCTGAAGGTCCGGATATTTCAACCGTAGAGGAAAGAGAATGATGCATAGCGCATTTTATTTTTATGCTTGTTTTCTTTTTATCCAACATTATTATATAACAAATATTCAGAAAATTCAATATAAATATTTAAATACCTTATGCGGTTTAAAGCATAGGGTATGGTTAGCAGTAACTAAAGATTTTATTTATTTTCCTTTTGCGTTATTTCTTCTTCTTTTTGAATTTTTACAAGTAATTCTAAAATGGCGTCGACTAATTTGTTTATATTTTCTTCTTCAATACCAATTATCTCATATATATAAGAGTCGATTATGTCGATGATTTTTTTATAATATTTGGCATCTTGGTTATTATCAATAATTTTCATTAAAGCACGATTTTTTTGTATTAAAAGTCCGGCTAATGAATCAAAATCATCACGAGTCATTTCTTCGTTGTTGCAATTCATATATTAACTTCACCTCCTTCAGCGATACGATTTATCGTATTTAGTTGTGAAAATACTAATATTTTTTAAATTTATATATGGTCTTATTGTAAAAGTGGACTTAGTGGACTTACTGTACTTAAATGCCTGATATTGTTGATTTTTAAGCTGTTTTTTAAGTCCACTTTTGTCTTAATGTGGTCACATAACTGGTCTTAATTGTATAAGTCCAGTTATATGACCGGTTTATATAATTTCTGGACTTGATGGAAGTCGCTATTTAACTGGGTCTAGACCACTAAGTCCAGTTATAAAATATAACTTATCTAGAGGAATTTTTTTGACTCTTTTTTGCTTGCCGTTTATATATTCTCTTACTGTATTTCTGCCTTCTTCGGTTATCAGCATTCCTCGCTGCTGCATTCTCTTCCATAAAGTCCTTTGTGATACAGGCAGTGTAGTATTTTGCTTTTTGGCCATTTCTTCCACAATCATGTATGCAATATCACCTTCTAACAAAAGATAATCTTTTGAGATCCAACCTATTAAAGTGCCTTTTTCCTTCCAAACGCCTTTTTCATCTTTAATCCAGCCCCATTGCTCTGGATTTTCTGGTATTCCATCATCTTCAGCTTTGCTTACATGTGCCTTTCCTGCTGTTATAGCTGCAATTAACAGAGAATAAAAGCTATCGATTAAGTCTTCTGATTTTAGAAACTGCGATTGTTGCTCACCAATTTTCAGTAAAGCATTGAATCCATTTCCGTAAATGTCTTTTGCCTCATCTTCCGATACTACTCCTTTTTCTTTAGCAAATATGAGGAATACCTCTAAACCTATCAAAAGGTGTGAAATATTGTCTGGTGTTCTGTCGTGGCATACAATATCTTTTGCGTATTGAGTCTCTTAATGCGTTTTTCTTTTTTGGCAATGTTTTTTTGTACAAGTCAATTCTTGTGCTTAACCACTTGATATAACCACCCATCGCCTTCGCAAATACGCCATTTCTTGCATATTCCTGTAAGATGCTTAGTTTTTCAAGATCGATATCACCATGGTTAATCTCTATAACAACAAGTCTTGCAACTAGACTCTGTCCAGTTGGTACATCTTCACCGCTGGAAATTAATAATGTCTTTGATTTGTATGAAGGTCTTAAAGATATATCACTGTTCATTCGACCTTTACCTGAGCCATTGCCTTGATTTCGGAAAATAAAATCTGCCTTTTTGTTTAATTTTTGAATGTCTCCAATACTTCCATGCGGTGCAAAATCATCTATAGTAAGCACCGCATCTTTTGCTAGGAATGATAATTTTTCAAGGAAGTTTTCTGTGCTTTCCCAACTGGTAGGTAAATTCTTGCCGTTAAAATTTCGACCATAATGTGACTGCGCTAAGGCAGTTATTTCGCTTTTTTGACTACCAGTTGGACCTGCTATAAATAGACTCATATCGATGTTTAACATTTCTCCTAATGGTGCTAAATATATTCCAGCTAAAAACGGGAAAGTTATTTCCGGCTTAGCTAAATTTAAAAATTCCAATGATTTCGAAATACAATCTTTTAATTCATCGTCATCTTTTGGCAATTCAAGTCTGTAATCTTTAAGGCAGCTTTCCAGTTCTACTTCTATATTGTTTTCTTCTCCATATTGACTTATTGCACCACCATTGTATAGATAGACCCATTTATTATTTATTTTTCTCCAGCCTAAATGCGTATATATCGTTCTTCTTTTCACACTATCGCCACTTAAGATTTGTATTGCAGTTCTTAAATGATCTTTTATGCTGCTTCCTGCGTATATTATGGCTCGATTTCCCCAGTTTGCAGTTACCCAGTTTAAGCCTGCGAATTTATCTGATTGTACAATTATCTCTTTTAAAGGAGTGCCATTTTTTGTTGTACCTTTAATTCTAAAGTATGTCTTTGTTTCTAAGCCGTCGTCTTTAATGATTTCTTCAGCGATATGTGCTTCAAAATTGCACAGTGGCATGTATGCAACTCCATCTTTCGTTATCTTTACGTGGTAAATCATGTTTTTGCTTATTTCATATGGAGAAAAATGTTCTTGTTCGCTTTCTTCATTGAATAAAGGCTCAGCATGTGCCTCTTTTATTGCTTTAATTATTTCATCTTTGCTTTCCAATCTAACACCTCCTTTATTACGTGTATTTTGTCTTCGGTGCTGCCTTCAAGGAGTAAATCTATCCAGTACTGTATTAAGTCCTGCATATGACATGCTTCAATAAATTCAGGTGTATTTATGTCTTCAGGATTTTCAACAACTTGCTTTATTTTTGTGTATAACTGATTAAGCTTACATAAGTAGTCATATACTTCATTGTATTTGCGAATGTATTCTTTATATAGCTTGTCGTCATTTCGCATTTTAAGAGCTTGTCTTTTGAATTTCTTTTTTTGCTTTTCATTGGGTAGATTTATGCCGAAATCCTGTGCAAGCTTTTCTAATGCCTCTGGCTGTGTTAAGTTAAAATATCTTGAAACAAAGTCTATAACATCGCCATGGGCTTGGCACCCAAAGCAATGATAGACATCTTCATAGATTGCTAAGGAAGGATTCTTATCTGCATGAAATGGACAAAGTATAAAATAATGAGAACCTTTTTTTACAGGCATAAAACCGTAAAGTTCTATAGCCTGTAATAGGGAAATATTAGATTTGACATATTTAAACACATTACTTATAGTATATTTAGTACTCAATTTATTTTTTTATTTGCCATAGATTTTTCTATGGTATTTTTGTCCATTGCAGATCCCTTCCTTAATTTAGTATAAAGCCTGTTTTAACTTGATTTTTTCCAGCCGCCATTATATGCTTTTCCACCATTGTTAATCCATTCTTGTAATTTATCGGGATCTACTCGTAGCTGGCGGCCTACATGAACCACAGGCAAAATGCCTTCTCTTGCCAAAGCATATACTCTGTCTTCCTTTAAATCTAATATTTCTGCCACTTCAGGAAGTCTTAATAATTTTTTATCCATAAAATAAACACCTCCTTAGATTTACTAATTAAATAATAAACCTAAAAAGGTGCTGAGTCTGGAATTACAAATTTTTTATCTAATTCTTACATTTTTTAACAATTTGCCTCTTGGATTTAATCCAACTATTTCAGCTGTATTTTTTAAAGCATCTTTTACAGCATCTAGTCCTATAACAATATTACCTTTTGGATCTTCGTTAGTAATCATTTGTGTTATTTGTTCAGGTTCATTGTATTTAACTTGGTACAATACAAGCCATTTAAAATGCTCATCCTTGCGCTTTTCTTTGCCTTTGACAAAATTATTTTGTCTTAAAAATTCTTCTGTTCTTTTCTTATAAAGCTCCTTATAACGGTTAAATAAAGCATCAATTTTTTTATTAAAATCTTCCCATGTTTCTAAGGTAGGATCCCAATATAAATTGCTTGTTTCATGCCAAGGCATTAATTCAAATTTTTCATCCCAGGGTAATGCTTCAACATCTGCTATTGAGAGTTTAGAAAATTTAGATATATTTTTTTTCAATTCTTTATTTTTTATATATTTTTTATCTAAGTTTAATGCACAATAATCTTTGTCTGCATAATTTAAAATGGAAGCTTTGGCATAATCATTAAAGAGCAGCATTTCAAATTCTTCAGCATTTTCGTAATCTAAGTTATCCTCATGATTGCCAAAATGAAGTTTATAGGGATTATACGGACAAAATGGTGTAAATGCGAAAATAAAATATGGCTTTGTTTTATCTTTTTTTACATTTCGAATAAGATCGGAATCAATATCAAGAAAAAGTGATAAACTTATATAATTTTTATCTTTTCTTTTTTCTTTTATCTCGACCGGTGCATCTTCTATTTCAGGGATATCTATACGGCCGGCCATAGGTAACATATAAATTAATTCATCAGTTTTTTTCTCATAAAAGAATCCATTTTCATAATATAAACTATCATTAAGCATATATTTTGCAGTTATTACTATTGCAATTAATGCCAATCCTTCGTAAAAACCATTTTCATTGTTTAAATTATATTTGTCTCTCCATGTTTCTAAAGCATATTCAAATTTTTTAATTTTTTCTATATCTTGTTGCTTTACTTTTTTCGAGTTTATATTACTTATGTTTTTTTTGAAAGTTTTCCAAAAATCTTCAAGTTTTGGGTACTCATATCTGTTAGTTGTTCTAAAATCATGAATTTCAGGAATAACTAAATCAAGTGTTTTACTATCTTTTTTGTAGATATCTAATATTAATTGCAGATCATTTATTACTTCAGGTGCAAAGGTTTCAATAGCATATAAAAATTTTAATATTAAATTGTATTGATAAAAAGAATAATAGCTATTGGCTTTATTTGTTGTATATAGTGATTTTACCATTCTAAATCACCTCATTTTTACTTTATTTTTTATATACAATCATACATATATTATACCATATAATGATATCTAAATTTTCATAAATACAATATATAGATTTTTATAAATGGATGTATATAAGCTAAAAATATTTGTAAAATCAAACATGAGGAAATTCCAATTAGGAAAGAAGGATAAATAAGAATATGCAAGTGAAAATAATCTGTTTTTTTATGTTCATATGATATAATAAAGGTGAGATGAAGAGAAATGGAAGGAAGAAAAATGGCACAAAAATACGATATATCGATGAAAAATATTTTTTCTGATATGGCTGATGACATAATGAGTTATTTTCTTGGATTGCAATATACAAAAATTGATGAACTTAATATAGAATTTGCAAGAGTTGAGAGAAGGGACAGCGATATGATATTCAAATGCACTACAGATAAAGGAAATGTCGCTGTGCACATAGAATTTCAATCAGAAAATGACGGAAAAATGTCTTATAGGATGCTAAGATATTCGCTTGAGATAATGGAAAAGCATAATCTCTTACCATATCAGATAGTTGTTTATATAGGAAAAGACAATGTGAAAATGGCAAATAGCTTAAGCTACGACTTTGGAGAACAAAACACATTAAACTATAGATACAGGATAATAAACGTTGGTGACATAAAATATACTGATGTTGTAGAGACAGATTATTATGATTTATATTTGCTTCTTCCATTGATGGACAAAAATAGAAGGAAAGAAGAGAGAGAAAAATATTTGGAAAGATGTGTTGAAGCTATAAAAAATATTCCTGTAGACATAAACAAAAAGAAAGACATAGCATTTAAGGCTGAAATATTATCAGGTATAGTTTATAAAAGAGAAGTTATCGAAAAAGCTTTTATGGAGGTGGTAAAAATGTTTAGGATTGAAGATTCAGAAACATACAAAATGATAATTGAAAAAGGTATAGAAAAAGGTATCAAAAAAGGTATTGAAGAAGGTGAGAAAGGAAAAAGCATAAAGATTGCAAAAAAACTATTAGAAGAAGGTATGGACATCGATAAAATAGCGAAGATTACAGAATTATCGAAAGAGGAGATAAAAAAATTGATGAATTAGGACAAATTGATTTTTGAAATGAATATCTTTTTTATGTATGCGAAATGTATGCGAACTAAAAAAATTCTAAGTTATTTTAAGCAATTTCAATTTTTTAACAAAGTACTTAAAAGCCTTATATATCAAGTCTCAAAGAAACTTTTGCTATTTTAAAAAATATAGGATAAAATATCGTTGGAGGGATTCTTAATCAGCGGGCCCCGAGTTCGAGTCCCTGATGGCGCACCATTTTTAAAGATTGAATATAAAAAAAGTGCTTGAAAAGTGCTTAAAAAATAAAAAGTGTAATTAGTTAATGTGAAAATGAAGGGGTATCCGTTAAATGGCGAATACCTTTTTTTATTTTTAAAAAGTATTAGATTTAATAATTATGCAAGAAGTAAATTGTATTGGTTAATTGTAACTATGTGTACAAAAATCCACAGAGCATATTGAAGTTAGTAAAACTTAAGGTTTTAAGCTATATATAGTATATTTAATGTCCTAATATGTATTGATATATTTTAAGATAAAAATGTCTAATCTAATAATAAAAAATAGTTGTAGAAACATTTAAAATGATATATAATTATCTCAAAGAATAAAAATTAATATAATGTATTAAGAGCCAGAGCCCCATTATCTTAATAGGGTAATATAGAGAGCCAGAGCCTTAGTGCTAGGGCCAATAAAAAAAATATCTTTTTGTATTACTAATGTAATACAAAAGATATGATTATTGGTCTAGCTTAAGGACTCTGGCTTTTTATATACTCAAAAAAATATCAAGAATACAAAAAGGAGGTAAATTCAAATGGTTAAAAACTATTAAGACTGCCGGAGGTTGCAAGAATACTTGACTTAAAGGAGGATCGGGTTTACGCATTGGCAATGGAAGGCATTATTCCAATAGTCCGTATAGGACGTCAATTGAGAGTAGATCCTGATAAATTGCAAGAATGGATTGATAATGGTGGTAAAGCATTTGATGGCGGTTGGAAAAAGGAGGCTTAAAAATGTTAATTGAAGGAGTGAATGGAAAAATGGAAACAAAAAAAGAAATGACAGAAGATGAGATCCTAACACTATTAAGGGATATTAAGGATTGAAAACCACGCATTAAAAAGACTGCTAATATGTCATCAATAATTTCTTAAATATCGGCATTTCCTTCTATTTTCCCTTTATTTATCAAGTCCCTTCTCTTTTCTTCATATTTTTTAATATATTTTCTAATAACTTTTCTATCAATACCAGTTTCTCTAGATATCTGTCTTTGAGATTTACCATCTCTAATATATGATAATATAATTTCTTGTTTGTTTAACAATTGATTAAACTCCACCACTCCCTCATGTATTTTATTACATGAGAGAAATTCTATCTTAATGTGGGGGATTTTTCAACTGAAATACTGGGGTGATTTTAGTGTAACATAGACATAAAATACACATTTATAGCACAATGGGAAAATATTTAACAGCATTTATAGTTTTATATTGACTTTAGAGTCTTTTGATAATATAATGTGTATAGGACGGATGTCTGAACTAATTTAAAAAAGAATGTTTTTAGTTTTAATAATTTCCATATTAGCT
The DNA here is from genome assembly GCF_900205865.1 of Thermoanaerobacterium sp. RBIITD. Taxonomy (NCBI): domain Bacteria; kingdom Bacillati; phylum Bacillota; class Clostridia; order Thermoanaerobacterales; family Thermoanaerobacteraceae; genus Thermoanaerobacterium; species Thermoanaerobacterium sp. RBIITD. The sequence continues at coordinate 469,865 of NZ_LT906662.1, read as the reverse complement.
CAGGGCTTCTTTAATATTAACTAATATAGAAAGAGGAATTTGTATGGAGGATAAATTAAATCAACCACAAAAAATATTAAATGCTGCATATAAATGTATTTCAAAAAAAGGATATGCCAATGTTTCATTGAGGGATATTGCAAATGAGGCAGGTGTTGTATTAAGCCAATTAAATTATTATTTTGGAAATAAAGAAGGTCTTTTTGCTGAAGTAATAAAAATGATGATAAATAAGTATTTACATGAAATAAATGAAGCTTTGGATATAGGAGGAACAGCCCGTGACAAAATGTCATCTCTTATTAAATTTTTTAAAGAAATGCTAAATAATAATCCTGAATTATTCAGATTATTATACGACTTAACCGGACTGGCTATATGGTCATCTTCTTTTAATACCTTATTGAGAAATTTGTTTAATGAATTATCAAATATGATAGAAGAAAAAATTTTAAATAAAAGCAATTTGAAAGACAATTTAATAAATTATTCTTCAAAATCGGTGGCGAGGATGATACTTGGAGCAATGTTCGGTACGGCAATACAAGTAATTTTGGACTCCGATGAAGGGGATATATCAGATGCACTTAATGCTGTTCAGATTATTTTTGAGTAGAAAAATATACTGGAGGAAATATGAAGGGCTTTAATTTTTACAATTTAGTAAGAAGCACATTGCGTGTATTATTTAGATATGTATGGAAGATGCAAATAATAGGGATTGAAAATATTCCAGCTAATGGACCGCTTATCATTGTTGCTAATCATTCCAGTCTGTTGGATGGACTGGTTATAGTTGCAGCTTTTAATTTTAGACTGACATTTTTTTCAGCAGCATATTTATTTGACGTTTTAGGTGTAGGATTTGTGTTAAAAAAAATAAAAGCTATCCCCGTAAGTACATATAGAAAGACAGTTAGCTCAAGAAAAACTGTAAAGGACGCATTGGATGTGTTAAAAAATAACGGTATTCTAATGATTTTTCCTGAAGGTGGTTTGTACAAAACAGATGAAATTGTAAATATAAAGTCTGGAGCATCATTTTTCTCTGTAAAAGCAAAAGTACCGGTATTACCTGTTGCTATAATTGGAACTAAAAATATTTTACCTAAAGGAAGTTTTATTCCACGTATAGGGAAAATTATAATAAATGTTGGTTGCATTATATACCCCGTGGATGATATTGAAAGCATGACATGTTCAATTGTAGATAGTTTAAATAAATTGGTAAAAGGTGATGTGAAATGAGACCAAAAGTCGGGTTAATATTAGGTGGAGGGGCTGCAAGAGGATATGCACATCTTGGTGTGTTGAAAAAACTTGAGGAAGAAAATATTTCGATTGATTTTATAATAGGCACAAGTATTGGAGCTCTGATTGGTGCAATATATGCTTCAGGAAATGATTTGGAAAAGATAATTAAAGATGTGAGAGATATTAATTTTTTAAAGCTTATTAAAATGTTAGATTTAAATATTCCGCAAAAAGGATTTATAAAAGGTGACAAAATAGAAAAATTTTTATCTAGTTATATGAAAAATGATTTTGATGAACTCAAAATACCTCTTTATGCGATAGCAACAGACATTAAACAAGGTAGAGAAATAATATTTTCAAAAGGTTCAGTAATAAAGGCAGTAAGAGCAAGCATATCTATTCCTGTTGTATTTGAACCTGTAGAATTTCAAAATACTAAATTAGTTGATGGTTCAATTATTAATTTTGATGCAATAGATTTGGCTCTCAAATTAGGAGCAGATATAATTATAATTTCAGACGTAAGCTCAAATATTGATATTAGAATATTTAACAGGTCATTTTATAATTTCGTTAATAACATTAAAAGAATTCTACAAAGCAATAATAGAACAATATATTTTGAAAGATACTTTAATTCAAAAAAGATACTACCGGAAATTATAACTATTACGGCAACAACTATGAAATTATTAAACGACGATTTATATGAAGATAACAAAGAAAAAAATTTTGAGAAGAAAGTTTATGTAATAAAACCAAAGGTAAATGATATCCGATGGTACAGATTTGATCATGCGGAAAAATGCATAAACTTGGGCTTAAAAGCCGCAGAACCTGTTATCCAGGAAGTATACGAAGATTTACGCAAGTCGGAAATGTTTTATAGAGAGAAGTAATAAAGAACTAAAGCAGATAATAAGACCTGTACATGTGGTGAAAATGGCATTTGTGATGATTAATCATTGACATATAAGAATTTTATATTAATATTGTTTAAGACGAACGTCCGATTTAAATTTAAACCATAAAAATAAGTTTTATAAAAGATCTTATAACTTTTAAAATTATCAAAATACAAAGAAGAAACTTTTATGTTATCTTTTGTAGACAGATATTGTGCTATTGTGTAATCCAATAAAGTAAATAATTGAGAGTTAATTAAAAATATATTAAGTCAGTTATAATCCATTTAAGATCAAAATATGCCATTATGATATTTAAGAAAGGAGAAAATAATGTTAGATTTTATTGCAGTTCCAATAGGTTATCTTTTGAAATTTATATATGAAGTTTTAGCATTTAAAAATTATGGATTAGCTATCATTTTTTTAACTATTATTGTAAGGACATTGTTGTTGCCTTTATACATTAAGCAGTATAAAGCTATGTCAAAAATAAATGAAATTCAACCACAAATACAGAAAATACAGAAAAAATATAAAAATGATAATGAGAAACTAAATCAAGAAATAATGAAGTTGTATTATGAAAATAAAATTAATCCTGCAAGTGGATTTTTACCATTACTAATACAAATGCCCATTTTATTTTCGCTATATTATGTAATATCACAGCCATTAAAATATATGTTTAGAAAAGCACCTGATGTTATTCAAAAGTTGTTTGAAAGCATTCCGCTGGGGCCAGATAAGATAGCAAATATGCCTGATTTAAGTATAATAAATTACTATAGTAAACATCTCGACAAGTTGCCAAATGTGAGCCAGATGCTGAATAGAGATGATCTACTGAATACGAATTTTTTCGGAATAAATTTAGGATTAGTGCCAATTTCAAATCTTCATCAAATGAGTGTCGAAAATACGGCTTTATTATTAATACCGGTATTATCTGCCATTACTACTTATATATCTATAAAATATTCAACGCAGAAATCTCAAGAAACAAGTGAAAATCAAATGCAATATTCTATGCAAATGAGTATGAATTTATTTGCTCCAATTATGACGGGAATTATCTCTTTTACTGTACCTGCTGGTTTAGGATTGTATTGGATAGTAGGTAATATATATCAAACATTACAACAATTGTTCATGGATAAATTTATTATTAAAAATAGTTCAAAGATAGAAAAAGATAAAGAAGAGAAAAGATTACAAAAAATAACAGGATAGGCATAAGAGCGTAAAATTTTAAAAATGCATGATAAAGTAATATCATAATTGAATAGATTTAAGTTTATTTACTTCATAAGCAATTAAATATCAGAAAATACATCATTGTTATTTAGCTGTTTAAATTTGATTTTCATAAGGATGCCTTTACTTATATTAGGATTTAATATTTTTCTATGTTATATAATTTTGAAAAGGTAAAGGAAATCCTTTGAAAATATATCTGAAGCCTCAATATCTTAAAGCTTTTTGGGGTTTCGCAATAATAATAAAAATATGGAGGGTGAATCATTATGAACATTGTTGATCCAATTGTAAGTACTATCATTGATTATGTAGATAAGAACCCAGAAAAAAATTTAGACACATTAGCAAATCTTATGAAAAAAGTCGCAATAATGCCAAGACATAAGCAGCAAATAGAAAGTGTAAGAGAATTTTTAAATAACAAAGATAGCAACTGGTATAAATTTACTTTAAAGGGATTGAAAAATATTGACAAAAATATTTTAAAGACATTTGTAATCGACTTTTTCGTCAATGCTAATTTAAAAGGGATTCCAAAGCAAGAAGAATGGGAAGAAAAGTTGGAAGTGTCCGTACCATGGGCAATTTTGATGGATCCAACTGAAGCTTGTAATCTGAGGTGCGTTGGATGCTGGGCTGGTCAGTACAAACCACATAATCTTTCTTTTGAAGTGATGGACAGAGTGTGTACAGAAGCTGAAGAGTTAGGTATATATTTTATAGTTTTATCTGGCGGAGAGCCTACTGTTAGAATGAAAGATATTGTAAAGCTTGCTGAAAGACATAAAAATCAAGTATTCCTTTTATTTACGAACGGTACTCTCATTGATGAAGAGATGGTAAAAGAAGTTAAAAGAGTTGGTAATATTACTTTTGCAATAAGTATAAATGGATTTAAAGATAATAATGATGCTATTCGTGGAGAAGGAACTTTTGAAAAAATAATGAAAGCTATGGATTTAATGAGAGAAAACGGAGTTTTATTTGGTTATTCGGCTACATATACCAGGACAAATGTAGAAGAAATTTCTAGCGATGAATTTATAGATATGATGATAGATAAGGGTGCATATTTTGCTTGGTACTTTACGTATATTCCTATTGGTAGAGATCCCGACGTAAAATTTATGGTTACACCAGAGCAAAGAAAGTACATGTATGAAAGGATAAATTATATAAGAGCTACAAAAGAGCTTTTTGCCATAGATTTCTGGAATGATGGCGAATACAGTGGAGGATGTATTGCAGGAGGAAGAAGGTATCTACACATAAATGCAGCAGGAGAAGTTGAGCCTTGTGCTTTTATCCATTATTCCAATGTTAATATAAATGAAGTAAGTCTGCTTGAAGCATTGCAGTCTCCTATTATGAAGGCATATAGAAAGAGACAACCTTTTAATCAAAACATGTTAAGGCCCTGTCCTCTAATTGACAATCCAGAAAAGCTTTTAGAGATTGTTGAGGAGTCAGGTGCTAAACATACAGAAGCTAGTGAGGCCTCCCACATTAAGAACCTTTATAATGATTTAAGAGTAGTAGCAGATAATTGGGGTAAAGTAGCGGACGAAATTCGGGAGAAAAAAGTGAATCTGTCCATCCATCATTCTGATGAAGCACAGGGAATGAAATAAGCAAAAGGTTTAAAATTTCTAGTTGAGGTTTACAACCTTAACTAGAAATTTTATATACAATTATATTATACGAGGAGGAATTTATTATAAATCGAAAGAAAAATACTGCTCACGAGATGGGAAAAAAATTAGATATGAACAATATTCCAAAACACGTAGCAATTATCATGGATGGCAATGGCAGATGGGCAAAAAAAAAAGAGGATTTATAAGGACTCTTGGTCATAGAGCTGGAATGGAAGCTGTAAAAAGGGTTGTTAAAGCATCATCTGAAATTGGCATTAAATATTTGACCTTATATGCTTTTTCAACAGAAAATTGGAAGAGACCTGCAGAAGAGGTAAATGGATTAATGAATCTATTAATAGAATATCTGGAGCGTGAAATAGATGAATTAAATGAAAATGATGTAAAATTAAATTTTATTGGTGACCTGTCAAAAATACCTGAGAAATGTAGAATTAAAATAAAAGAATCAGAAAATATAACTAAGAATAATACTGGTCTTGTTTTAAATATAGCTCTAAACTACGGTGGAAGAAATGAAATAGTCAATGCTGTTAAAAAAATAGGCAAATCTTTATTAGACGGCAAAATAAAATTAATTGATTTTATACCTTGTTTTTACAATAATGATGAGCTAAGCCCTTCATCAGATGATTTATCAAGATTTTTAATTAAAATTTTTGATTTATGGTATAGCATTAATTTCTCGTGTATTAACATAATTACACTAAGTGATATAATTGATAAGACAATAAATTGGTATTATAATATTGAACAACCAGATTTGAATATCCCGCCAGAAGTTCAATTGTTCCGCTTTTGGTTGACAAAGACCATCTTTTAGAGGCAAATAGCTTTAGAAGCAGTTTATCAAGTATAAATATGATAGTGGGGTATTCTATAGGTGGTATAATTGTTTCGATATTTGGTAATGATATATCTTTTTTAATAGATAGTCTTACATTTATCATAATTGCGATTTTAATTGCCTTTATTAGAATAAATTACTCTTATTGCATTTTCAAACAGCAAAATATTTTTATTATCATCAATACTTTTTACTTTCTTAGGCGTAATATTTGTAGTATTTGAAACACTTACAGATACAATAAATACAAGAAAATACTAATGACGATAATAGAGGCAAGGTTTATGGATTTTTAGGTTCATTAGTCGATCCTTTATCGATAATATCCTTAGGAATAGGTGGCGCTTTAACAGGTGTATTTAGCGCAAAGGCAATTTTTATACTATGTGGAATTGCAGAGGTTACTGTAGCACTGATATATAAAACATATAATAAGGTTAAATCAATTAATTAATTTTATATAAATTTTATTGGTGTTAGTATATAAGTGTAGAAACGAAAAGTTTAACACGATAGGATAATTTAAGGAAATGTGAGTGTTAAACAGTGTCCAAAAACGGTATTCGATATTCGGAAGAATTTAAGCAGGTAGAAGCAGATAAGTTGAAAGCTGAAATAAAAAGATTTACTGAAAGCAGATGTCGTTATGGTGCTCCTAAAATCCAAAAAGTTTTAAAAGACCGTGGAAAACATATTTCTCTTAAAAGAATACAGCGTTATTAAAAAAGGAAGTGGTTAATCATCACAAATACTATGATTTTAATGATGCTCGAAGAGCAGTCTTTGAACATATAGAATCTTGGTACAACCGAAGAAGGATTCATAGTGCTATTAATTACAGAACCCCACGAGAGGTATATAAAACTGCTCTTCTAATGGCGTAAAAAATTAAACTTTTTGTGGCTACTCTATTGACACAAGTTCATATTTGTTAAATAATGAGTATTATAGATAAGTTTCATGAGCAATTTGTACGTTTAAGACATTTTTCTTAAAAAATATATTTAAAATTGAAAGTTAGGGTATGTATATTTTGAATTTAGGACATATGTCCTTTGTATTTGTATTTAAAATGTTCTATTATATTAATGGAGTTAGATAATGATGACAATACATAATATCATTGATATTATTGAAAATAACGCTGAAATTTTTAAAATTTTAAAAGACTGTCCATATGAAATATTAAAACAGTGGGAAATAAAGGATTATGCAAAGGGAACTGTAATATGCAATCAAGGTGAAGTGTATGATTATTTTTATATAATCGTAAGTGGCTCAGTAGATGTATATATAGTCGCAGAAAATGGTAAAAAGTATTCGCAGGCAGTTTATACCCGAGGGTATTATATAGGAGAGTTAGAGATATTTGATAAAAAACCTTATATCTGTTCTGTTCAAGCTTTAAGCCCAGTAAGAATTCTACGCTTAAAACGAGAATATTTTTTGAAATGGATTGAGATAGATAAAAATATCAATAATTATGTAATGCACACGTTGTGTAAACAATTTTATAATCTATCAAAAAAAGCTGGTGAGGATACATTATATTCATTAAAGAATAGAGTATGTAATTATCTAATAAGCGTTGGATATAAAAATCCAAATTATAAGAAAAATATCATAGTCAATATAGAAAAGAAACAATTAAGCGAGAAATTTGCAGTTACCCAAAGAAGCATAAATCGCATATTGCAGTTTCTCAAAGAAAAGAATATCATAGATGTAAATAATACATGCATAATAATAAAAGATATGGATGAACTAATAAGAGAAGAAAAGAAAAGTAGGTTTGAATGATTAAGATGTAGCAAATTATACTGAGGGAGAGGAAGATAAATTATGGTATATGAAATTCAACCGCATATAAGGTTTGGTATAGATGAAAGCGCAGATTATGCGATACTTCCAGGTGATCCAAAGAGAGTAGAAAGGGTTAAGGAGTTCCTTGAAAATACTAAGGATGTGGCATATAACAGGGAATTTAAAACGGTTTCGGGTTTTTATAAAGGTGTGAAGATTCTTGTAACTTCCACAGGTATAGGAGGGCCATCGCTTGGTATAGCTGTTGAAGAGTTGAAAAATCTAGGAGTAAAAGCTATGATACGTATAGGAAGCTGCGGTGCACTTCAGCCTAATATTAAATTAGGAGATTTAGTTATGGCTTTAGGAGCTGTAAGAGATGAAGGAACCTCTGCCACATATATTGAAAAAAGTTATCCTGCTGTACCTGATAATTATTTGCTGGAGAATATTATAGAAAGCGCAAAAAGCCTTGGAGCTACTTATCACTGTGGGATAATAAGAAGCCATGACAGTTTTTATACTGATAAGGAGGATGAAATAGATAGGTTTTGGTCGACTAAAGGTGTTTTAGCTGCTGATATGGAAAGCGCACCATTGTTTGTAATCGGCAGGCTTAGAGGGATTAAGACTGCATCAATACTTAATGTTGTCGTCGCTTATGAGGGTAATCTTGAAGAAGGCATCAACGAATATGTAGATGGAAAAGATGCGATGGCTTTAGGCGAAGAAAGAGAAATACTTACTGCCCTTGAAGCGATTGTGCGTTTAAACAGATAATAGTGGGATTTAAAATGTTAATCCCAATATTAATAAAAAAGGAGGAATTATAATGAGGGGAAAAAGCATTTGGTCAGTTAAATTTTCTACGGCATCATTAGTTCTTATCCCTGCCGCTGTAGGTATTAATTACATCGGCAAAATGTTTGCACAAGTTTTAAAACTACCGCTTTGGCTTGACTCAATAGGCACAATGTTGGCGAGTATGTTGGCAGGCCCAATAATTGGATCAATTTGCGGAGCTATCAATAATGTAATATATGGTCTTACAGCTGATCCAATATCTTTTATTTATGCTCTAACTAGTATAGCAATAGGTCTTGCAATTGGTATTATGGCAAAGAAAGGTATGTTTAAAAATTTTGGGAAAGTTATAGTAGCAGGTTTGATAGTTGCTCTTGTATCTGCGATCGTTTCAACTCCGATAAATATAGGTTTCTGGGGCGGACAGACAGGAAATGTTTGGGGAGATACATTATTTGCATTTTTGTCTGCTAACAAATTCCCAGTATGGATTTCATCATTTTTAGATGAGTTCGTAGTCGATCTTCCTGACAAACTAGCTACTTTAATTATTAGCTATGGAATATTTAAAGGGCTTCCACAAAAACTTACAGTGCTATATAGCAATGATGACGAAATAGAAACGCTTTAATTAAGATTAATTCACAAAATCATTTATAAATACCTAAAAATAGGGCACATTATTTCTTTAAGTCTTATTTATGGGGAATGATGTGCCCTTATGATAATGGATATTATTAGCTGATCAAAAAAGAGGATGGTGATAAATATTGAAGGCTATAACACTATATGTACCAAAAGATACATTCATATATAAGGTTGATCCTATAACAAAATTGTTTTATATTTTAACCGTAATATTAATTCCGATAATAGCACCTATGCAGTTTGTAGCTTATGTGCTTATTGCAATAAGCCTATTGATTATATTATCCGGAGGGATATTCAAAAAAGTATTACCTATTATCAGTTTCAGCGCAATAATACTTGTTACTGTCGTTATAATTCAGGGATTATTTAAAATCGATAATAAGACAGCGGTATTAAGTATAGGTCCTCTTACTTTTTATAAAGAAGGATTAAATTATGCATTTGAAATATGTGCACGTGTATTAAATATTTTGTTTGCATTTTCAATACTTGTGCTTACGACGAAGCCTTCAGATCTCATCGAATCTTTAGTAAGGAAAGGATTGTCACCTAAAATAGGTTATGTTTTAAATTCAGTTCTTCAGATTATACCTGAGATGACCGCTACTATGGGCACTATAACCGATGCTCAAAGAGCGCGCGGCCTGGAAACAGAAGGTAAGCTTTCTACGAGGATTAAAGCTTTTTTCCCATTAATTGGACCTGTAGTTATGAATTCTTTGATTGCTACAAGAGAAAGGGCTATGGCTCTTGAGGTAAGGGGCTTTAATTCAAAGAATAAAAAGACATTTTTAAATGAAGAGTTTAAGTCTCCTTATTCTAGAGTATTTAGGATATGCCTGATTTTGATTACTATTTTGACAATACTTTGGAGGATATTATCATGAAAAAAATAGTTGTTGAAAATTTGAAGTATAAATATCCGTTAACTGATAAGCTTGCATTAGATGGTGTTTCATTTGAAGTAAATGAAGGAGAATTCATAGGTATTATAGGTCAAAACCTTGCTGGAAAGTCCACTCTATGCCAGTCTTTAGTTGGATTGGTGCCGCATTTTTACCGTGGAGCTTACGGCGGTAAAGTATTGATTGATGGAAGAGAAGTCATTAAAAGCGATATAAGTGAGTTAGCATTAAAAGTAGGCATGGTATTTCAAAATCCGTTTACACAGGTTACAGGAGCAAAGCTTACGGTTTATGAAGAAATAGCATTTGGGCTTGAGAATATGGGATTAAGCAGAAATGAAATGATTGATAGAATAGATTATGCATTATCTCTGCTTGATATATATAAATATAAAGATAGAAATCCTTTTGATCTATCTGGAGGTCAGATGCAGAGGATGGCAATTGCCGGCATCATTGCAATGAAACCAGAAATAATAGTATTGGATGAGCCTACATCCCAGCTTGACCCTCAAGGATCTGAAGAGGTTTTTAAAGCCATTCAGGCTTTAAGTCATGAAGGCATGACGGTTATAATGGTTGAGCATAAAATTGAAAAGATTGCTCGATATTCTGACAGAGTTATGTTGATGTATCAAGGAAAGATTATCGATTTTGATACACCTAAAAAAGTTTTTTCAAGAGGGGATTTAAAAGAATATGGAGTTTTAGCTCCTGCATTTACAAGGATTTGTAGAGCATTTGATATAAAAGATGAAGAAGGTTTTTATCCTGTGACCTTAGATGAGGCATACGATGCGGTGGTGAAAATAAATGGGTAGGATAGAAGTTAAAGATTTACATTTTTCATATAATAAAGGCGAAGAAATATTAAAAGGTATAAATTTGTCATTTGATAAAGAATCTACTGCTATAATAGGGCAAAATGGTGCTGGGAAGACTACTTTTGTAAAACTGTTAAAAGGTCTTTTAAAACCTGACGCAGGTGATATTTTGATATTAGGCAAGAATACTAAAGAGACAACTGCTGCGGAACTTGCAAAATATATAGGATTGGTTTTTCAAAACCCGAATGACCAGATTTTTAAGAATAAAGTTTTAGATGAAGTAATGTTTGGCCCGTTAAATATAGGACAGGATCATGAAGAAGCTGAAGAAAATTCTATTAAAGCTTTGGAAATGGTAGGATGTAAAGACATTTATAATAAAAATCCATATGACCTTAGCTTATCAGAAAGGAAGCTTATAAGCATAGCATCTATAATCGCTATGAAACCTGAAATAATCATATTTGATGAACCTACAATAGCCCAAGATTATGTCGGAAGGGAGAAAATAAAGGCAATAATTAAAAATCTTAAAGAAAACGGAAAACTCGTGCTTACTATAATTCACGATATGGATTTTGTAGCAGAATCGTTTGAAAGAGTTATAGTATTTCAAAACGGTAAAGTATTAATGGACGGGAATACGAAAGAAGTTTATTCTCACGCGGATATACTCTATAGCGCATATCTCGAGCCTCCTCATGTAACTCAATTATGCAATAAATTAGGATATAAGGATACGTTTTTGACCGTAGAAGAATTCATTGAAAGTAAACAATCTTTAAGACAGAAATGACTAAAAAATGCTGGTACATCATAAAAATTGTATCAGCATTTTTTTGTTTTTTACATGTGTTTATCTTGTTTTAATGTAAACATTAAAAATGGAATATTTAATTAAAATCATGATCATATTTGCAAAGAAATAAACGTTATAATTTGTATTGAGGAAAATAAAACAAATAAGTATTTGTTCATTCTATCACTGATTGATAGTTTTATATCTTCTAGTTTGTTACGCGTTTTTCCTCTAATGTTAGTGATAAAATAAAACTATCCGAAAAAGGGAAGGATTTTTGATTAATGTGGATCACTTTTTTATAATCACTTATGCTTTATTTGGCTCAATTTTATTTTAGCATTTATACTTGCAAAATTATCTATCCCAACATGTATAAATTCTTTATTAATTGATGTTGCGTTAGATTTTATCATGTTTAATATTACAGCTGGTTATACATCAATAATAATGGAGACAAGGAGAAAGATATGATTAAAGATCCGTTAGTACTCGCTATGGAAACATAGGACAATGGCGAAGGATACCAGGCGGTTAACACTTGTAATAATTCTCAAAATGCTAATTCTTGAAAGTCCCTGAAATATGGGTAATGAACCATAAGGAAGCGATACCTTATGTATATAAACAACAAGATAGATTTCGAAGGACAGTTTAAGGAATAACAATTATTATGAAGGAATTATTACAGACAGGTGATAGTGGTAACACTAAAATCTGTGTCATTAGGAACTAATCGGTGGAAAGCCGTGTGAGGCGAAAGTCTCACGTACGGTTTAGAATAGGGGAAAAGGTTGAGACGACACAAAGCCTGAACTATCACCACCTTCAAGCAAACAGAACCCTCGTCACTTGTGGAGGGGAGTAGTCAGTTTGTAATAAAATGTAGTATAATATTGCTATGTTTTGATAAACTAAAATATAGGAGGGTTATATTAATGAAAAGAATTACTCCCAATATTTATATTGACAATTGCAAAGAAGCAATTGAATATTACAAAGAACTTTTTGGTGGCGAGATAAAAAATGTTCAATTTGCCGATGGTATTGAAATGTTTAAGGGCTATGAAGGTAAAATTATACATTCGGAGTTACACATAAATGAGAATTGTGTATTATATTTCGTTGATAAATTAGATCCTCAAAAAGCAGTCAGCAACCCAGAATTAATTCTTGAATTGGACAGCAAAGAAGAGATAGATAGATTATATTCAAAGCTTAGAGAAAAAGGAATAGTTAAATTTAAACTACAAAAAACATTTTGGGGTGCTTATCATGCAAATATAATTGACCCATATGGCATAACTTGGTCTTTAAATTATTCCGAAAGGCAAGGTTTATAGCGGTTTAAATTGCAACCGCTATATTTTTTTAAAATCACTTAAGGCATCCTGAGTCAAGCACCGATTTTATAAGCTTCCAAACTCCATATGTAGTTGTTTAACGTCTCTTAAGACATAGCTAGTACTATGCCCTTATAGGGCTAATGTAAACCACCCGTTTTGCGGATGGTTATGATTTTTTCATACAATTTTTACAATTTTATCATATCCGTTGCGCTTTAGCCTCGGGTACAATGTTTTGCTGTCATCAAAATATCCAAGTGAAATTAATAATACAACTACTTTGTTATTCGGTATTCCAAAAGCTTCTTTAAGTTTATCTTCTTCAAAGCCAATCATTGCATGTGAGTCAACACCATAGTATTTAGCCGCATACATTATTGACATGCATAGAAACGATGTATTTCTGACAGCGAAATTATTTGCTTTTAAATCTGTATTGTATAATACATTCTTTGCAAATTCAATGTTTCCAAGTATTTTATCTTCAGGCATTCCAACATCTTTCATGTACCACCATGCAGGATTATTTTCTGTAAAGCCGTTTTTGTCTCCAAGCATAATTAGTGTAACAGGTGCATCAAGAATTTTTGGCTGTTTCAATGCTACATTGTAGAGTTTTTCTTTTGCTTCTAGTGTTTTTACTGCGATTATTTCCCATGGCTGAAGATTAAATGCTGATGGTGTCAATACAGCTAAGTCTATTATTTTTTTCAATGTCTCCTCATCCAAATCCTTATTTTTGTCAAAGAAATTGACAGAACGCCTTTCTTCATATATTTCCTTTAAATCTTTCATAATAACACACATTCCTTTCGCTTCGCTCAGGCACAAATCGTAATGAAAGTGTGCAACTGAGCGAGATTTTTTTGATATAATTTATTATAAAATATATAGATATACTACAAAGCACGGAGGAGGAAGTAGAATTGTTTCCTTCAGTTATTGGAATCAAGTCCGTATTTTAACATGTGCAGAATATCTTTTCAAGCACAAATAAGATGACTATCATCACGTACACTAAACAAGTCACTTTTGCGCAAAAGCCTGAAGAAAAAGGCTGACGAAGTCATCCGGTCAATTATTGGATACGAATTAAAAGATGATCAGTCAGTCAAGATGAAATTTTGCATAAAAGCACTATGATTTTATTAATCAGTGTGTTTCTGACTTAGACAAAGCCATTTCACAGATGGCCAAACCTTATCAAAACTTAATTGATATCGCTGTTACTCTTCACGGCATAACCGAAAAATCGGCAACTTATATCATTGCTGAAATTGGCACAGGCACGACAGCTTTTAAATCTGATAAGCACCTTTGCTCATTGGCTGGTCTTACTCCAAAAAACAACGGAAGTGCAGGAGTTTACTTAAAACTACTTTTAATACAATGTGCCAATGCAGCAATTAGGGATAAAAAGAACCCTTATTTTAAGTTTAAATATGACCGTATTAAAAAGCGCCGCGGTCATAAACGTGTCATTGTTGCTATTGCTCGCATGATGCTAACCTTTATCTACCATATGTTTTTGAAAAAAGAACTTTTCAATCCTTCTGACACTGATTACACTAACATACCAGAAAGACTTTATCAAAGACATAGGCAGTAATGTATTAAAAACGCTATTAAGTTTTTAGAAAAAGAAGGTTATACAGTCATCCCTCCAAAAATTACTTAACATCTCTATATATTTACATTATTTGGATTTTAGGCAGCTTTACTAAGTGCTCTTTTTGGTGTACGTAAATTCCAATATTTTACTTGCACATTATCCTCCTTAAATTAGTATTTGCAAAGTTATTTATTTATATTTTAATTATAACATATTTTTTTAAAACAATAAATTTTGATATGAATAATGGAATTTTTTAAAAAGGATATAGCCAGATAGCCTATATTTGTCAAGTGAAAAATACTCCAAATTTCAATTGAATTTACCTCCACTTAGTGTATAAAAAATCAAGCAATATTCTGACTCTTTATCCATTCCTCCGTTTCTTTAAGTCTATATGAATTTCCATTCATATTTACTAAATAGGCTTTATGTGTTAGTCTATCTACCATCGCTGCTGTCATAACTGGGTCTTGGAATATTTCAGCCCACCTTTCAAATGATAAGTTTGTTGTTATTATCGTTGATTTTCTTCCTGCTCTTAATGATAAGTTTGTAAATAAAAACTCAGACCCTTCTTTATCAAAAGAGATAAACCTGAGTTTATCCGCTATCACAAGATCGTATTTTGCAAATTTGTTTTCAAAAGTATGTAATGTTCTCTCTGACCTATTTTCTTTTAATTGATTTATTAAAGTTGGAATTGCTGTGAATAGTACTCTATATCCTGCTAAACAAGCTTTTATGCCTTTCTTCTTATAAATTCTATGCTTCTTTCAACGTGTCCTTTTTCATTACCTCGATACGTATTGCAAAATCTAAATTTAAAGCAATAATATATTGATAGTTTAAAAAGTCCTTGTGAAAAGTGCGGAAAAATGTACACATCAGAATATTAATATGCCTGTACTAAACAGGTATTTTTTTCTATTTAAGGACGTTATTAAATGTGTTATATTAAGAGACATTATCATAGGTCAATCATAATCATTACTATAATATTATAACTTAAGGTTGACTATTTCCTGAAATAATATTATAATTATGTACAGAGAATGTTATAAATTTAACAATAGGAGGCTATTAAAATGTGGGAAACAAAAATAAATCCAAATAAAGTTTTTGAGCTTCGCTGTAAAAATACGACTTATTTTGGAATAGGTAGTATAAAAAAGATAAAAGATATTCTGGAGGTTCTTAAAAACAAAGGTATCAATAATGTTATTCTTATAACGGGAAAAGGTTCTTATAAAGCCAGTGGAGCTTGGGATGTGGTAAAACCAACTCTTGAAACACTCGAATTAAAATATTCACTTTATGACAAAGTAGGGCCGAATCCTACTGTTGATATGATTGATGAAGCAGCCAAAATCGGCCGTGAAACCGGGGCAAAAGCTGTTATCGGAATTGGCGGTGGTAGCCCTATAGATACTGCGAAAAGTGTAGCTGTGTTGCTGGAGTACACTGATAAAAATGCAAGAGAACTTTATGAACAAAAATTCATACCCGAAAAAGCTGTTCCTATTATAGCTATAAACCTTACTCACGGTACTGGTACTGAAGTAGACAGATTTGCGGTAGCTACAATACCAGAAAAAAATTATAAGCCTGCCGTGGCCTATGATTGCCTGTACCCTATGTATGCCATAGATGATCCTTCACTTATGACAAAGCTTGACAAAAAACAGACAATAGCGGTTACAATAGATGCATTAAATCATGTTACTGAAGCTGCTACTACTCTTGAAGCATCGCCTTATAGCATTCTCACGGCAAAAGAAACAGTAAGATTGATAGTTCGCTATCTGCCTGCAGTTGTAAATGATCCTGAAAACGTTGTGGCGAGATACTATTTGCTTTACGCTTCTGCTTTAGCTGGTATCTCTTTTGACAATGGACTTTTGCATTTTACCCATGCACTAGAGCATCCTTTGAGTGCAGTAAAACCTGAGTTAGCCCATGGTCTTGGTCTTGGCGCCATATTACCTGCTGTGATAAAGGCTATTTATCCAGCTACTGCAGAAATCCTGGCTGAAATATACAGTCCTATAGTACCTGGATTAAAAGGTCTGCCTGCCGAAGCAGAATATGTAGCAAAAAAAGTTGAAGAATGGCTCTTTAATGTAGGATGTACTCAAAAACTTTCGAACTTTGGATTCACAAAAGAAGATCTTCCAATTCTTGTGAAGCTTGCTAAAACTACACCTTCTCTAGATGGATTGCTTTCTATTGCACCAGTGGAAGCCACAGAAGATGTTATTGCCAGGATTTATGAAGAATCTTTTTAAAATTTAACGGGAAGCTTAAAAAAAGTCTCCCATCTTCTATAGGTGGGGGATTTTATATTAAAATTAATATTGGTGATAAAATAAGGCTGCCACTTTCTTACGGTAGCCTAAACATAGTTACCCTGTATAAAAATGATAACAAAAAAATTGTTACAGGGTTGTAACTAAGCTGGAGAATAGTGTGTATGAAAATGCCATAAATTCTAAGCTTGGAAATTTATTATACTGCTTAAAAACTTTGGCGTTCCACAATGAAAGCTAAATCTGAGGCCATTAACGAAGAGGTAATGAAATAACAAAGTAAAATACCGACTAGAGGGAAAAACATGTGTAAAGACACTGATATGTCCTGTTAAGTTTAGCAGAGTTATAGGGATGAAAATGGGAAGAAATGTTTTATGTACTTGTTGGATGATTACCTTAAGATGGAAATTATAAGTTTTATGCCTGTGCATTTGCTTGAGAAAATTGTAGAAAGCGTACGTAACGTATCTTACCGTAAAGCAGAAAGAATATTAAAGATCTTACTTGGCAAGATACCAGCTACTCAAAAGTGTATGGAATGTAATACATGAACTAGTAAAAAGAATAATAAAGCAGGAACAAGAAAAAGTTAAGACATACCAAGAAAGCAGGGTTGAAGACAAAAGGAAGTCGTAAATTAATATGCAAAGAAAAGAACGAAAAGGAGCCTGAGAAATTTGTAGAATTATTGTGGTATACATGAACAAAAAATAAAATACAGAAAAAATTGAGGTTATTCTAAAGTTTGGCTAAAAGCAAACAGAATGCTTTAATTAATACAATTTATAATGTGCAAAAATAAATTTTAAGCATTATTAATCATAATTTTTCACTGAAGGATGCATTAAAAACTTACGAAATATTTGGTAAGAATTATATAATGCATTTAAGATAGTATTAAAACTATACCATTAATAAAATAATTATTGTATGTCTGTTATACAACCAGACATATTTTTGCTACCATATATTATGGAGGTGTAAAATAAACTATGTATGAAATATTGGAGAAAAAGCAATTGAATCCGACTGTAAAATTGATGGTTATAAATTCTCCGCTTATGGCAAAGAAAGCTAAACCAGGTCAATTTGTCATAGTGAGGGTTGATGAAAAGGGTGAACGCATTCCACTGACTATAGCTGATTATGATGCTGAAAAGGGTACTATTACTATTATATTTCAAGAAGTTGGTATGAGTACTAAAGCATTAGGCAAATTAAATGTCGGTGATAAATTACATGATTTCGTAGGCCCACTTGGCAAACCCGTAGAATTTTCTTCTGATACTAAGAGGGTTTTAGCTATAGGTGGAGGCGTTGGAGTTGCACCGCTATATCCTAAGGTCAAGATGTTAAAGAGAGATGGTGCAATCATCGATAGCATAATCGGTGGAAGAAGCGCAGAATATGTCATACTTGAAGATGAAATGAGAGCTGTCAGCGATAATCTTTACATCACTACAGATGATGGCAGCAAGGGACACAAAGGTTTTGTGACAGATGTATTAAAAGAATTAATAGACAAAGGCAATAAATACGACGAAGTCATAGCAATAGGCCCATTGATCATGATGAAAATGGTTTGTCAGATCACAAAAGAATATGATATACCTACAATGGTCAGCATGAATCCTATTATGATAGATGGAACGGGTATGTGTGGAGGGTGCAGAGTCACTGTAGGCAGTGAAATAAAATTTGCTTGTGTTGATGGACCTGCTTTTGATGGACATAAAGTGGATTTTGATGAAGCTATGAGACGTCAATCAATGTATAAAGATATGGAAAAGAAAGAATTGGAAATATATGAACATCAGTGCAAGTTAGGAGGCATCTTAAATGGCTAACATGTCGACAAAGAAAGTTCAAATGCCTGAGCAGGAACCAGAAATAAGGAATAAAAATTTTAAAGAAGTTGCACTGGGCTACGATGAGAAAATGGCTGTAGAGGAAGCAGAAAGGTGTATACAGTGCAAAAACCAGCCCTGCGTCAATGGCTGCCCTGTACATGTACAAATACCTAAATTTATAAAGCATATAGTCGATGGAGACTTTGAAGGAGCATATCAAAAAATAAAAGAGACTAATAATTTGCCAGCAGTATGTGGAAGGGTGTGTCCACAAGAAAGCCAGTGCGAATCATTATGTACAAGAGGCAAAAAGGGAGAACCTGTTGCTATAGGGAGACTTGAAAGGTTTGTAGCAGATTGGCATATGAAAAAAAATACTGATGATAAAGTGGAACTACCATCAAATGGTAAGAAAGTTGCCGTAATCGGTTCAGGACCTGCAGGACTTTCATGTGCTGGTGACCTTGCTAAATTAGGTTATGATGTAACTATTTTTGAAGCATTTCATACACCTGGTGGCGTTCTCATGTATGGTATTCCTGAGTTTAGGCTACCTAAAGAGATTGTACAAAGAGAGATAGATTCCTTAAGAGGAATGGGCGTCAAAATAGAGACAAATATGGTAATAGGGAAGATACTCACAATAGATGACCTTTTTGATATGGGATTTGAAGCTGTATTTATTGGCACAGGTGCTGGTTTGCCAAAGTTTATGGGTATACCAGGTGAAAATTTAAATGGTGTATACTCTTCAAATGAATTTTTGACAAGAATTAATTTAATGAAAGCTTATGATTTTCCTAATCATCCTACACCTGTTAAGGTGGGTAAAAAGGTTGCTGTCGTAGGCGGCGGCAATGTAGCAATGGATGCTGCAAGGTCTGCTAAGCGCATGGGAGCAGATGAAGTGTATATCGTATATAGAAGATCAGAAGAAGAAATGCCAGCAAGGTTAGAAGAAATTCACCATGCGAAAGAAGAAGGAATTATATTTAAGCTTTTGACAAATCCTGTGAGAATAATTGGAGATGATAATGGATATGTAAAAGGCATCGAGTGCATAAATATTGTATTAGGTGAACCTGATGAATCAGGAAGGAAAAGACCTGTTCCTGAAAAAGGTTCAGAGCATGTAATAGATGTAGATACAGTTATTATAGCCATAGGTCAAAGTCCAAACCCACTAATCACATCGACGACAGAGGGGCTTGAAAAGCAAAAATGGGGCGGAATAATTGTTAATGAGGAAACATTGGAGACTAGTCGTAGAGGAGTATATGCCGGTGGTGATGCTGTAACAGGTGCAGCTACAGTTATATTGGCTATGGGTGCAGGTAAAAAAGCGGCAGCTGCTATACATGAATATTTAAGCAATAAATAAGTAAAATATTTTTGTAAATTAAAAAGCCTCTTTCTTGGTGAGAAATGTTATATGTAAACCAAGAAAGAGGCTTTTTACAATATATTCAAACAATAAATAGTGATATTTCATTAGTGAGAATATATGTAAATTTATATTGGACATTTATTAATATAAAAAACTTTATTAAAAGGTTATCTTTAAAATTTAGTTATAAATGTCAATATATCTTTGGCTCTTTCCAAAGTTAGTTGATTTTATGCTTTTTTCAAGCAGTAATATCTTTTCGTGCAACATGTCAAAACTTTTACGACCATTGTAGTTTATTTTGATCCATATGAGATACGGCTATTTTCAACTGATGAGGTAAAACTTTCTTTTTAATTGAGACTTATTAGCAAATAAGCATCAATAATGTTAACCTATCAAGACTTAGTGTAATCAGGCACGACTATATAGAACCTTTAGAACCATGTATATATGGTGAAAATGTACTTATTACGCATAAGGTGTAAAAAATATGGCAATATGTACACATCAGATTATCAGATACTTGTAAAAAACAGTTTTATTTAAAAGACATAATCAAATGTGATATACTAAGACATTATCATAAATCAATAATACATAGCTGTAGGATAATGCATACTCTTGACATTTCAAAAAATATCAATTATAATACCATTGTTGAGATTCTTAATCAGTGGGGCCCGGGTTCGAGTTCCTGATGGAGTACCATTTTAATATGCGGATGTGGCGGAACTGGCAGACGCGCTAGACTTAGGATCTAGTGTCTTTGACGTGGGGGTTCAAATCCCTTCATCCGCACCAAAAAATTAATGGAATGGTTTTTCCATTTTTTTATTGCTTCTTTTTCTTTATCGATTGAAACACGTGAATATAAATCCATAGTGATACCTATTTGAATATGGCTACTATAAAGCAAAATGGATAGATGATACACAACCGTATCATTATTTACTTTTTAAAACAGATGTACCGCCACTAATAATGGATGAAGGAATAATATATCTTTCATTTATTTTTATTTAAACTTAATTCGAGCATGTAATCACACCCTTTTGCTCTGGTTTCTCAAATAAACAGTATAACGGATGATTCATGTTATAGGAAGGTATTTTTTGGTACCTTCCTATTTTCTATTTTTTATCAACTACAAAAATTATACACTAAGCTAGCATTTAGAGACATTTTCACACTCCAGGTATTCGCTCACAATTTTCATAGCGCAAAACCTGCCGCACATGCTACACGTATTTTGATTAGAAATATTTTTACTTTGACGATACCTTGACGCCTTTTCCGGGTCTAAGGAAAGCCGTACCTGCGCCTCCCAATCCAGTTTTTTCCTAGCTATAGCCATGGCTAAATCCCTATCCTTGGCTTTTTTAATACCTTTTACCACGTCCGCGGCGTGAGCCGCAATCTTGGAAGCTATTACCCCTTCTTTTACATCATTTAAATCCGGAAGGCCCAGATGCTCTGCAGGTGTCACATAACATAGGAAATCAGCTCCACAGGACGCCGCTATGGCCCCGCCTATAGCGGCCACTATGTGATCGTACCCAGGTGCTATGTCTGTAACCAGCGGCCCCAACACATAAAAAGGCGCACCATCGCACAAGCTCTTTTGCAATTTTACGTTGGCCTCTATCTGATCTAAAGGGACATGGCCGGGTCCTTCTATCATGACCTGTACGCCCGCATCCCGGCATCTTTTGACCAATTGCCCCAATATCAAGAGTTCATGTATCTGACCCCTGTCGGTAGCGTCCGCTATACATCCAGGCCTCAATCCATCCCCAAGGCTCAGGGTGACATCGTGCTCTTTCGCTATATCCAGCAGTCTATCAAAATGCTCAAATAGAGGATTTTCTCTTTGATGATACAGCATCCAACCAACTATAAATGAGCCACCACGGCTCACCACGTCCATAACTCTGCCCTGCTGCCTTAAGCTCTCTAGGGAATCCATCGTCAGGCCACAATGTACAGTCATAAAGTCGACTCCATCCCTGGCCTGCTGTTCTATGACCTCAAAGATATCTTCCTCTGACATTTTTACAATACTCCCATACCTCTCCATAGCTACTACAGCCGCCTGATACAAAGGCACCGTGCCTATTGGAACCTCACAATGCCGTACAATCTCCTTGCGAGTTGCATTTACATCGCCTCCTGTGCTTAGGTCCATAACCGCATCAGCTCCAGCTTTTAGCGCTACGTCCAATTTTACCAGCTCTTTGTCCAGGTCGGGGTATTCCTCAGAGGTCCCTATATTGGCGTTAACTTTTGTGGACAATCCCCCTCCTATGCCACAGGGTTTTAAACCGCCGTGATGTTGATTACAAGGTATTACAATACGACCTGCGGCGACGCCTTCCAATATAAACTCTTCCGTCACACCCTCCTGTTGGGCCACTGCTTTCATCTCGTCACTTAATATACCCCTTTTAGCGTATTCAATCTGTGTCATGATATCTTCTCCTTTCCAAAATAAATAAAAACCATGGACCGCAAGGCACATGGTTTAACCACTTCCCTACGCCGGTCCTAACCGGATCAAGTTCAAGGGTTGAAAGGACGCACCTTTCTCTCAGCTCTGGCGAGCACCCCTAGTGGAATTAAAACGCTAACTATATGATTTTTTAAATCATTTACTATTAGATTATACCACTATGAACTTAAAAATACTATGGTAATAGCCATTTAAAAGCCTTCAAAATATTTTTTAAAGGGTTATGAAATATAACGAGAACAAGAGAATATATGGATACCATAATAGTTTGTGAAAATAATGTTCATCAAATGATAATAGCACAATCAGATACAGAAACTTATGGATTTGAAGAAAAAATTAAGAAGTATTATCAGCAGCATTAGGATCTGGCTATGATACAGTAGAAAGTATTTTTAACACAGGCATTAAGATATTAGAATCATTAGACGATATCCTCAATATGATTTAGTAAAACTAAAAATGCCATTTCACTTTCTGTAAATCAAAAAATGAGTAATTATCGCAGCAAATTGGAAAGCAAGTCCTACCATGCAAACGCCGTACCATCCGTAATGCTGCCAACAAAGGGTACCAAGGAAAGAACCTGCCGCCCCGCCGATAAAATACGAAAACATGAACACGGTATTATTGCGACTGCGTGTTGAGTCACCAAGTGCTTGGACCCTTGCCTGATTGGAAACCTGTCCACACTGATTGCCAAGATCAAGCACGATAACACCGATGATAAGGCCCCAAATTTGATACCCGAATAGGCTAAAGCACAGATAGGCAAGCGTCGATAGTATTACACCAATGCCTACTGTAAAGCGTGGGCTTTTTGTGTCGGCTCCCTTCCCAATCAAAGGTGCCGCGAGTGCACCAGCTACTCCTGCCAGCCCAAACAAACCGGCCTCCCTCGTGCCCATGCGATATACCGGTGTTTCAAGCAGGAAGATCAAAGAAGTCCAGAATGCGCTGAAAGAACCAAACATAAAAAAGCCGTTAATCGCCGATTCGCGCAAGGGACGTTCACTTTTTATAAGGTGTGGTATGGATTTAAGCAACTCTCCATACGAAATTTGTGAGGACGGCTGGTTTTCGGGGAAATAACACCAGATCAGAACCATAAGAATCATAATGAATCCGGTTGCAAACAGATAAACGGCCCGCCAGTTCAAAACTGCACCGACAAGTCCGCTAAATGTCCGAGACATCAAGATTCCGATTAGCAGACCACTCATAACGTCGCCGATGACTTTACCTTGTTCTTCCGGACGTGAAAGATGGGCTGCATATGGTACGATAAGCTGTGGCACGATCGTCGTAATCCCCATAGTAAACATGGCAACGAGCAGAACCAAATAACAAGGCGATAACGCAGCCGCAAGTAGTGAGATAGCGACAAAAAGCAGCATATGTAAAATAAGAGAACGGCGTTCGCACATATCGCCGAGCGGAACAAACAGCAAAAGGCCGCATGCATAACCTACCTGCGTCAGCATAGCTGCAATGCCCGCCGCGCCTTGTGAAATATGAAATGTAGCTGAAATCTGTGCTTCCAATGGCTGAATGTAATAAAGATTTGCGACGGAAACGCCGCATACAACTGCCATCAACAATATAAACGATCTTGTCATAACAAATTGTTTTTCCTTGGATTGACTATTCAATTTTAGAACCCCCCTATGAGTATTTGTATAGATACTATACACTATACATATAAAAAATCACTTTTCTTTTAACGTTTTTTCAAACTGCAAGAGAAAATCCGTCAGGAACTTTAATTGTTCTTCGTCCGATCCGGTTAGAATTTGGGATATAATTGTGTTATACTTTTCGTGTGCACACTTGTGGTTGAAACAAGCTGTTTCCCCTTTTGGAGTGAGGTGCATGACGACTTTAGATCCTCTGGTCTGGTTCATCTCCTTTACAATCATTTGCTTGCGCTCAAGTCTTTTCACAGTTTGTGACGCCGCACCCCTTGTAATACCTAATTTGCGTGCAATAGCAGAAATATGCAGGCCTGGATTATCCTGAATGCACTGGAGCATGTGTATTTCGGAATGGTAAAGCTCCGTATCAGTACCGAAAGTACGGGCCTTGCTGTCGTTTTCGTAAAATTCGCATATTACATTTAGAAGCAATTCGCATATTTTGTTTATATCTTTTTTCATATTTACTATTGTATAGTATGTATACATTAATTGTCAAGACTCAAATTAAATGAGCATAGTTTAAACCATTTTTGTACCATATTCTCAAATTAATTTAGTATAAAAATAACTTATTCTCGATTTACGTTAGCATTACAGATTTAATGTCAAAAAATTTAACTTGATATCATTTATCATTTAAAACATAAATAAAAAAGAAGGTGCAGTAAGAATACATCTAAATTGCACTTTTATATTCCTCTTTTTAATGTTAAACTTTTTAAAAACCTCTTTTCTTTTAGGACACTAAGTGTTAAACTCTTATTATGGAGATTCCCTTAAATTTTATCAGAAAAGGGGAAATCTCCATATATATTTTGTAAAAAAATATTCATTTTATTTAGCTATCAAATAGCCTATTTAGGTATTTTGATAATTTACCTGCCGAATTCAAGTTAAAATAAAACAAATGTTTAATCAGAGGAAAGCAGCCTAAATAAATAAATGAAGGAGAAAACTGTAAAAATCTACAGTCTGAGAGGCGATAAAAATTGCACATAGAAAATATGCAAAAAAGGAAAAAAATATTGCAGGTAGAAGACAGCCGCTTAACGCAGCTGGTTATTTCGGATCTTCTACATAGCAACGGCTATGATGTGGAAACCGCTGTTACAGGGGAAGAAGCATTACAAAAGATAAGTGGCGTCTTTCCGCCAGACCTGGTTCTGATGGATATCGAATTGGCGGGGGAAATGGACGGAATAGATGCTGCACGCAGAATAATTAAATCCCGGGACATTCCCGTAATATTTTTGACAGCCAATACTTCTAGAGAAATACTGGAAAATATTAAAGCTGTTAAAGGTTACGGATTTGTTGTTAAGGGATCTGACAAATATGCGTTGCTATCCGCAGTGGAAATGGCTTTGAAACTTCATGAAGCAAATTCCCATGCCAGAATGTTTGAACGGCTTTTTGAAAACTCCCTGAATGAACTCTATATTTTTCATCCGAAGTCCCTAAAATTTGTTGCTGTAAACCGCATTGCCAGAAAGAATCTAGGATATACAATCGAAGAACTAAATACCATGACTCCCCTCGATCTCAAACCAGAATTTGACATAAAGAGTTTTCAAAAACTCCTTAACTCACTAGTCAGCGGGGAACAGGAGCAGGTCTTGTTTGAAACAGTGCACCGCCGGAAGGACGGGTTCCTGTATCCTGTGGAAATAAATTTGCAGATTTTTGATTACGAGGGAGAAAAATTATGTCTGGAGTTGGTTATTGACCTGACTGAACGCAGAGAAATGAAAGAAGAGCTGCTGGAAAAGGAGGCGACATTAAGTGCCATTATGGACGCTGTCCGGGACGCTATCGTCATGCTTGACGAGCAGGGAAATGTAACTTTTTGGAACCTTGCAGCTGAGCAGCTCTTTGGCTACTCCCAGGAAGAAATACTGGGAAAGGAATTGCACCGGCTGTTGGTGCCGGATGAATGCTTTTATAAGCTTTATCGTCAGGCTTTCAAGCATTTTCAATTAACCGGAAAAGGCAATGCTGTGGGGAAAATAATTGATTTGAAAGCTAAGCATAAAGACGGACGAGAACTTGATATTGAGCTTTCGCTGTCCGCTTTGAGAATTAGGAATGTCTGGCATGCGGTGGGAATTGTGCGCGACATCAGCGAACGCAAACAGCGGGAGGAGGAACTTGAGTATAGCCATAAACAATATTTGGAATTAGCCGAGAATGCCCCGATTGGAATTTTAAGATGTGATAAAGAAGGCAATGTTATTTATGTAAATCAAAAAACATTAGAAATACTTGGCTCCCCAGGTATTGAGGAAACAAAAAAGATTAATCTTTTAACATTCCCTTTATTGGTCAGACATGGTCTTTCAAGAAAACTTGAAGAATGTTTGCAAAATAATAAGCCCGGCACATATGAAATGAATTATGAATCCAAATGGGGCAAGAAAGTATGGTTGCGAGCTCATGTTAAACCACTGGTAGATAGAAATACGGTGATAGGCGCTCAGATAATTATTGATGATATAACTGAAAGAAAACAACTGGAAGAGGCAAACAGACAAAAAGAAAAAAGGTTTCGCCTTATGCTGGAGGGCATTCCCAGTCCGGCCTGGCTTGTTTCAAGGGAGCGCCGTATTCTGGCACGGAATAAAGCAGCGGTGTCATTATTTGGGACAAAAAATGTGGATTATTGCTGGAAAGGCATCCATGGCGGGAAATACCTGCCGGATGAATACAGAGAGGCATTAAAAAAAACAGGCATCCCTTTGCCCGGTACTAAATGCTATTTCTGTCGCGGAGACGAAGCCTTGGACAGAAATGAACCGATAAACAGCGAAGTGGAGCTGGCGGGTAGTATATGGGATACGTGGTGGATACCCTTGGGGGAGGATGTCTATCTTCATTATGCCACTGATGTCACCAGGTACAAAAAAATAGAAGAAGAACTTCGCCATTTATCTGTTACTGACGCTTTGACAAATGCCTATAACCGCCGTTATTTTACACAAAAATTGGAAGAAGAAATAGAGCGCACCAAACGAACAGATAGAAAGTTTTCCCTGATAATGCTGGATATAGATCGCTTTAAGAGCATCAATGACCGTTTTGGCCATAACGCCGGTGATTTAGTTCTTAAAAGTATAGCAAAACTGATTAAGAACAGGATCCGCAAAATAGATACTCTGGCCCGCTGGGGCGGAGAGGAATTTGTTATACTTCTTCCGGATACAACGGTAAAAAATGCAGCATGCTTAGCGGAAGAGCTGCGGGAAAATTTAAGCTGCATGTATATACCGGGTGTGGGTCATGCAACGGCCAGTTTCGGGGTTGCCGGTTACTGTCCGGGGGACTCGGTTGATACATTGGTGAATAAGGCAGACAATATGATGTATGAGGCAAAGGTTGCCGGCAGGAATCGTGTGCGATATATTAATGAATGTGAATAGCTATTAAGATTAGCGATCCTGGGGTAAATAGAAGATGATTGAATGAGTAGAAAAAGAAAGTTAAAAAGGCATAGGAGATTAGAGAAACGATAATTAGGAGGTAATTATGTTAAATATAGGTTGTCATTTGTCAGTATCAAAAGGATATGCTGCTATGGGAAAGGAAGCTATTCAGCTGAATGCAAATACATTGCAATTTTTTACCCGCAATCCGAGGGGCAGTAAAGCAAAAGAAATAGATCCAAAGGATTGTGAGGTTTTTCTAGAAATTGCAAAGGAGAATAACTTTTCAAAGATTGTAGCACATGCGCCATATACACTAAACCCATGTTCACAAGACGAAAGTGCAAGGAGATTTGCAATGGAAGTTATGGCAGAGGATTTAGAGAGAATGGAATATCTACCATATAACCTTTATGACTTTCATCCTGGAAGTCATGTAAAACAAGGGGTAGAAGTAGGTATAGAATATATAATAAATATGCTTAACACTATACTAAAACCAGAACAAACTACTATTGTATTACTTGAGACAATGGCTGGCAAAGGAACAGAAATAGGCCGAAGTTTTGAAGAAATAAAACAAATTTTAAATGGGGTTACTCTTATCGATAAAATGGGTGTATGTCTTGATACTTGTCATATTTATGATGCTGGTTATGACATAGTTAATGATTTGGATGGTGTTTTGGCTGAATTTGACAGAATCATTGGCCTTGATAAATTATATGCAATACACTTAAATGATAGCAAAAACCCTTTCGGAAGTCATAAGGATCGCCATGAAAAGATTGGCAACGGCTTTATTGGGATGGAAGCAATTATTAAAATAATTAATCATCCCAAATTGAGACACTTACCATTTATTTTAGAAACACCAAATGATTTATCTGGTTATAAAGATGAAATTAAGATGTTACGTGAAGCATATAAAGAATAATTTGGTGGTGTAAAATTATGAAGATAGATAAAACAAACTAACCGTTACAATGTTTAAATAGAAAAATTTGCTAAATTCTAATAAAAGTAGTTTCTTTTTTGTTAAAAAATGATAAAATAAAAGTAAAGACGTTTGAATAAAAATTTTTTTATGTTATAATAAATAGAAGTTATTTAACGTTTAAACATATGAATAGGAGGATTTACTTAATGAGCAGTAATCTAAAGAAATTAGAAAAAAGTGTTGCTACAATTGAATTAAATATTCCAAAAGAAAAATTCGAAGAAGGTTTAAATTATTCATACAAAAAGAATGTTGGTAAGTTTAATATCCCTGGCTTTAGACGTGGAAAAGCACCAAGAATTATTGTTGAAAGGTATTATGGCGAAGGTGTATTATATGAGGATGCTATTGAGCACGTGTTTCCTGATGCATATCAAGAGGCACTAGACTCATTCAAAATCGAGCCTGTAGATAGCCCAAATATAGATATTATTCAAATCGGAAAAGGTAAAGACTTAATAATAGAAGCAGTAGTTCCTGTTCTGCCAGATGTAGAACTTGGACAATATAAAGGTATAGAAGTTAAAAAAGTAGAGTATAATGTAAAAGACGAGGATGTTACAAATAGATTAGAGCAGATGAGAGAAAAAAATGCGAGAGTAATACCTGTAGAAGATAGAGCGGCACAGATGGGTGACATTGTAGATATAAGCTTTGAAGGTTTTATCGATGGTGTTCCATTTGAAGGTGGTAAAAGCGATAATTACTCACTTGAGCTTGGTTCCAAGACATTCATACCAGGCTTTGAAGAACAAATTGTTGGTCATAATGTTAATGATGAATTTGATGTGAATGTAAAGTTTCCTGAAGATTATAGAGTAGAAAATTTAAAAGGGAAAGACGCAGTTTTTAAAGTAAAATTAAACTCAATAAAATATAAAGAGCTGCCTGAATTAAATGATGACTTTGCAAAAGATGTCAGTGAGTTTGATACACTTGATGAATTAAAAGACAGCATAAAAAAAGAAATCCAAGAGCAATACAATAAAAATGCAGAAAATGAGATGAAAGATAACGCAGTTAAAACTGTTGTCGAAAATGCAAAAGTTGAAATACCGGAAGTAATGATAGATAGACAGATAGACATTTCATTGAGAGACCTCGATTACAACTTGAGATATCAAGGTTTAAATCTCGACAAGTACCTTGAGATAACAGGAAAAAGTAAAGATGACTTAAGGAAAGAAATGCATGATGATGCTGCATTAAGGGTAAAGACACAGCTTGTTATAGACAAAATTGGCAAGAATGAAAATATTGAAGCTACAGATGAAGAAGTTGAGAATAGAATAAGTGAAATGGCAAAAAATTACAACATATCTGTAGAAGATTTAAAGAAAGAACTTAATGAAAACCAAATAAATAATATAAAAGAAGATATAGTATATTTTAAGACGATTGACTTTATCTTTGATAATAGTAAAATAATAAGTAAAGAGGAGTGATATAAATGAGTTTAGTACCTATTGTAGTTGAACAGACAAATAGAGGAGAACGTTCATACGATATATTTTCAAGACTCTTAAAAGATAGGATTGTTTTCCTTGGCGATGAGATCAATGATGTCACAGCAAGTCTTGTAGTAGCACAGCTTCTTTTCCTTGAAGGAGAAGATCCTGATAAAGATATTTGGCTATATATAAATAGTCCAGGCGGTTCAATTAGTTCTGGCTTTGCAATATATGACACAATGCAGTATATAAAACCAGATGTAGTTACAATGTGTGTTGGAATGGCTGCATCAATGGGAGCCTTTTTACTTGCTGCCGGGGCGAAAGGCAAAAGATTTGCACTGCCAAATAGTGAAATAATGATTCACCAGCCGCTCGGTGGTACACAAGGACAGGCTACAGACATTAAAATACATGCAGAGAGAATTATCAAGATGAAAGATAAGCTAAATAAAATACTTTCAGAGAGAACTGGTCAGCCACTGGAAAAAATTCAAAGAGATACAGAGAGGGACTTTTTCATGGATCCAGATGAGGCCAAAGCATATGGGCTCATTGATGATATATTGGTTAATAGAAAATAAGCCCCAAAAGAGGTGGAAAAATGGCTAAATATGATAACCAAAAACAACTAAAATGTTCATTTTGCGGTAAATCACAGGACCAGGTAAAAAGATTGGTTGCTGGTCCCGGTGTATATATATGTGACGAATGTATAGAGCTATGCCAGGAGATCATCGATGAAGAATTTGAAGAAAATATAGATGTAGAGATCGGTGAACTCCCAAAACCAAAGGAAATTAAAGATTTTTTAGATCAATATGTAATAGGTCAAGACAAGGCAAAAAAGGCCTTAGCAGTAGCTGTATACAATCATTATAAAAGAATAAACAGCAGAGTAAAGTCTGATGATGTGGAGCTGCAAAAGAGTAATATTCTTATGCTTGGGCCTACAGGATCTGGTAAGACACTTCTTGCCCAGACACTCGCAAGGATGTTAAATGTACCATTTGCAATTGCTGATGCTACATCGCTTACTGAAGCTGGTTATGTCGGTGAAGATGTAGAAAATATCCTTTTAAAGCTCATCCAGGCTGCAGATTATGATATAGAAAAAGCAGAAAAAGGTATAGTATATATTGATGAAGTTGATAAAATAGCGAGAAAATCAGAAAATCCTTCGATTACGAGGGATGTA
The DNA here is from genome assembly GCF_900205865.1 of Thermoanaerobacterium sp. RBIITD. NCBI lineage: Bacteria > Bacillati > Bacillota > Clostridia > Thermoanaerobacterales > Thermoanaerobacteraceae > Thermoanaerobacterium > Thermoanaerobacterium sp. RBIITD. Next base: position 438,365 of record NZ_LT906662.1, on the reverse strand, counting down.
TCAGGTGAAGGCGTGCAACAGGCTTTATTAAAGATTCTTGAGGGAACTGTTGCAAATGTTCCGCCACAAGGTGGAAGAAAACATCCACATCAGGAATTTATACAGATAGACACAACAAATATATTGTTTATTGTCGGCGGTGCATTTGATGGTATCGAAAAGATAATTGAATCGCGAATAGGTAAAAAGTCCTTAGGATTTGGCTCTGAAGTTGTTAGCAAACAAGAAAAAAAGATAGGCGAAATCTTAAAGAACATAATGCCTGAAGATTTGCTTAAATTCGGTTTGATACCCGAATTTATTGGAAGATTGCCGATTGTTGTTACGCTTGACTCACTAGATAAAGATGCGCTTATACGTATTTTAACAGAGCCTAAAAATGCTCTTACAAAACAATATGAAAAGTTATTTGAATTAGACGGTGTAAAACTTGAGTTTGAGAAAAAAGCTCTAAATGTCATTGCACAAAAGGCAATAGACAGGAAGACCGGTGCAAGAGGTTTGAGGTCTATATTAGAAGAGCTTATGCTCGATGTAATGTATGAGATTCCATCGAGCGATAACATTGAAAAATGTATTATAACCGAGGAAACTGTCATAAATAATGCACCGCCTACTATAGTATATTCAGAGGTACAGAAAACAAAAAAGAGGATAAAAAAATCGGAATCTGCCTCATAAGTCATAATGATAAGCATTATTTTTGAAATATATAAAAAGCCTCCTTCCTACACATACTATGCGTATAGAAGGAGGCTTTTTATGCCAGAAAACATAAAAATAAAATGTGAAAAACGACAACAGTTAATTCAAGATAGACTGATTGAACCATTAGAAGAGAAAACTAGGATTAAGACACTTGACGATATTATAGGACAAGAGGAAGCCACAGAAAGAATATTGTATGATCTCAGACTCAATAGACCTAAAAATATAGCGCTATTAGGCCCTGATGGGATAGAGAAAAAAGATATATTAAGAGTTTGCTTTAAGGAAATACAAAATAAAGGTAATAATTTTTTCAATAGTCAATCAAAATTTGTGGAGTACTATCCTAAAAAATCCCATACAGAAGATTTTATCAATGATACACTTTTTGGTAGCGTTTATGTACCTGATGGAAGTGGGATATTTAAAATACCTAGGCCCAAAATGGGTGCAGTAACATTTGCAAATAAGGGAATTATATATGTCGATAATATTGATTTTATGGGCAATAAGTTAATTAAGAAATTGGTTGATGTTGCGAAAGAAAAAAAGGTATTATTAAAAAAGCCCTTTGAAACAAGAATGATCCCTGAACATATGGAATATGTATTCAAATACGGTTTTCCCGCTGATTTTTGCTTAGCTGTTACTGTTAATGACTATAAAGTCTTGCCACATGACTTATTAGATATGTGTGATTTAGTATACTTTAAAGAGCAAAGTAGGGATGAAATAATAGAAATATTTAAGAATACCGCGAAAAAAGGCCTTTTTGATATTCAACAAAATGTCTATAGCATTGTAGGTGATATAGCAAAGAGTGGCAATGACGCAATCAATATTTTGCAGCATGCGGCTATTCATGCTCTTAAAGATGAAAGAAAAATAATAATTGAAGAGGATTTAGAAAATATTTTGAAATAATATATTTTTTGAGATTAAAAGGATTTAAGGTATAATATATATATTAAAAATGTATAACAGGATGAACGAGGTGACTTTATGGACAAAAAATATATATTACCTATGGTGCCGCTGAGGGGACTTACGGTTTTTCCATACATGGTTTTACATTTTGATGTAGGAAGAGGAAAATCTGTCAAAGCTATTGAAGAAGCTATGCTTCGCAATCAACTTGTTTTTTTAGTTACACAAAAAGAAGCAGAAATCGATGACCCTTCGATTGATGATATATACAATGTCGGAACAATAACAAAAGTGAAGCAGATGCTGAAACTTCCAGGTGAAGTTGTTAGAGTACTTGTAGAAGGAATCAGCAGAGCAGAATTAAAGAATTTGATAAGTTCCGAGAGCTTTTTTGAAGTAGAGGTTATTGAAAGAGTAGATGATGCTGAACTTCAAAAAGACAGTGAGATAGAAGCACTGATGAGAAGTGTAATATCGGCCTTTGAAGATTATATTAGCCTAACTTCGAAACTATCATTAGATAATTTGTATAATGTTGTATCAATAGAAGATCCGGGAAGATTATCTGATGTCATAACAGAATATATAAATTTAAATCAAAGCCAGAACCAGGAGTTATTAGAATGCTTTGATGTAAAAGCAAGACTAGAAAAGCTACTAGAATTTTTATTAAAAGAACTCGATATACTTGATATTGAGAAAAAAATAAACATGAGAGTTCACAAGCAGATTGATAAAGTTCAAAAAGAGTATTATTTGAGAGAGCAGCTAAGAGCAATAAAGGCTGAGCTTGGAGAATCTGACGAGATAGACCAGGAAGTAGAAGAATATGAAGAAAAGATTGCGAAAAAGAATCTACCTGATGAAGTTAAGGAAAAGGCTCTAGAAGAACTCAAAAGATTTAGCCGCATGAGCCCAGGCTCTGCTGAAAGCTCTGTTATAAGGACATATATAGATTGGATACTTGACCTTCCATGGAATGAAGAAACAAAAGATATACTTGATCTAAAAAGGGCAGAAAAAATATTAAATGAAGATCATTATGGGCTTGAGAAAGTAAAAGAGAGAATTTTGGAATTTTTAGCTGTTAGAAGCTATCATGAAAAAATGAAAAGCCCAATTCTCTGCCTTGTTGGCCCGCCTGGCGTTGGCAAAACGTCCCTTGGGAGATCGATAGCCCGCGCTATGAATAGAAAATTTGTAAGAATGTCACTTGGCGGTGTAAGGGATGAAGCAGAAATAAGAGGACATAGGAGGACATATGTCGGTGCTATACCAGGTGGAATAATTAATTCATTAAAAATTGCTGGATCAAAAAACCCGGTTTTCTTATTGGATGAAATAGACAAAATGAGCTCAGACTTTAGAGGTGACCCTGCATCAGCCATGTTAGAAGTTTTGGATCCAGAGCAAAATTCAACATATAGAGATCACTACCTTGACCTACCATTTGACTTATCAAAAGTATTGTTTATAACAACGGCAAATACCTTAGATACTATACCGGCACCACTTTTAGACAGGATGGAAGTCATATATGTATCAGGATATACAGAACTTGAAAAATTACACATTGCTAAGGGTTATTTAGTTCCAAAAATTTTAAAAGAACACGGTGTAGGTGATAATGTTATAAAGATACAGGATTCTGCAATAATAGGAATCATTTCTGAATACACAAGAGAAGCTGGTGTAAGGGCCTTAGAACAGAATATAGCAAAAGTCGTCAGAAAGTCTATAAAAAAGATAATTGAAGATGGTGATAAGTCCGTAAAGGTAGGAAAACAGAATTTGCAGAGATATCTTGGGAAGCCCATATATAGGATTGATAAAGCCAATTTAAAAAATAAAATAGGCATGGTAACGGGTCTTGCATGGACAAGAGTAGGTGGAGATACTCTAACAGTAGAGGCATCTACAATGCCGGGAAGTGGGAAACTTACATTAACTGGTCAGCTTGGGGATGTTATGAAAGAATCTGCACAGGCCGGGTTCAGTTATATAAGAGCAAATGCTGATATATTAGGTATCGATAGTGATTTTTATAAAAAACTTGACATACATGTACATGTACCGGAGGGAGCCATACCAAAAGACGGTCCGTCAGCAGGTATAACAATGGTTACTGCAATGGTATCGGCTATTAAAAAAGTACCTGTAAAAGGTGATATTGCAATGACGGGCGAAATAACCCTGACAGGAAAAGTTCTGCCGATTGGAGGCTTAAAGGAAAAAGTATTAGCTGCACATAGAGCAGGTATTACCAAGATTATTGCCCCTATTGAAAATAAAAGGGACCTTGATGAAATACCGCAAAGTGTAAAGAAGAAGCTGGAATTTAAATTCGTTTCAAGTATAGATGAAGTCTTAAAAATGTCATTAGTGGAGGAGAAGCAAGATGCTAATAAAGTCAGTGGAACTTAATATTACCGCATTTAACAAGAGCCAATATCCCAATGATAAATTGCCACAGATAGCGGTAATTGGAAGGTCTAATGTAGGTAAATCTTCATTCATTAACACAATTATAAATAGAAGAAATTTTGCAAGGGTTAGCGCAAGACCTGGTAAGACGCAAGGAATAAATTTTTACCTTATAAATAAATCATTTTATCTTGCTGACTTACCAGGTTACGGCTATGCAAAAGTATCGAAAGAGATGAAAAAACAGTGGTCATTAAATATAGAGACATACCTTAATACATCGGAATATCTAATCGGAGCAGTGATGCTTGTAGATATAAGGCATGTGCCTACAGAAGATGACATCTTAATGGTAGATTACCTTAAAAAAAGAGAAATACCATTTATAATAATTGCTACAAAATCAGATAAATTAAATAAACAGGAGATTCAAAAATCATTAAAAGCAATTGCTGACACACTTTCAGTTGATAACGAGAAGATTATAACTTTTTCGTCATTGAAAAGATTTGGTATTGATGAAGCGCATTCCGCTCTAGATATGTTTCTTGTAAATAGTAGCAACATTGAGGATTAATGATATTTAGAGTGTATTTTGGATTGTATTCGTTACACTTTGACAAAATTGATTTAATATACTCATTTATTCTATATAATTAATGTTTGCTATTAAAAAATGCCAGTTGTATAATTATAATAATGAAATAAGCCGAATTCCTAAAGGAAACGGGGGGCCCAATGAGTGGGGCTAAATTCGATAGAATAGGGTTAAGCTCTCTAAAACCCTAGCCCGACAGCTAACCTCGTAGGCTTTTTTGAGAGAAGTAAAAAAACCTAAATTACTTCAGGTTTTTTTTCTGTTTTTTCATAATAATATGGGAGGTAACACAATGTATATAGTTATCGTTGGTTGCGGTGGTTTAGGTTCAGCACTTGCAACCAAATTAGCCGATGAAGGCCACAATGTTGCTATAGTTGACAGAGATAAAAATGCTTTCAAAAAGCTTGGCACTGGATTTAATGGGCTTGAGATAACCGGTGTAGGTATTGACGAAGATGTACTGAGAAACGCGGGAATCGAAAGGGCCGATGCATTAGCTGCAGTTACAAGGGATGACAATATAAATATAATGGTGGCACAGATAGCCAGTAAAATATACAATATAAAAAGAGTAATAGCTAGGATATATGACCCGGAGAGAAAGTCCGCGTATAGGGACTTTGAGATAGAGACTGTTTGCCCGACAACGATGGGTGTAAATGAGATAAGAAATATATTGATTGCAAATGGTGTTAAGAAAAGATTTGAGCTTGATAATGGTATATCAATACTTGAAATAAAAGTAAAGAAAAACGTTAACATGACTGTTTATGATATAGAGGATAAATTCGATTTAAGAGTATCCGGTATAAAAAGAGAAAGTACGATAATAGCACATGATAGTACAATTGTAAAAAAAGATGACATTCTCATTGTTACTATGAAAGAAGCAAAAGCTGAAGCATTAGCACGCTATCTTGGAAACGAGGGATAAAAACTTATCAATCATTTTATTTTTGAATATTATATAAAGTAATTGAAAGGATTGAATAGTATGAAAATAGTTGTTGTTGGTGGAGGTAAAGTTGGTTATTATTTAATAAAAACCCTTTACAATAAAAAACATGAAATATCCCTTGTTGAAAAAAACAGTGATATATGTGATAAAATTGCAGAGGAATTAGATATTCTGGTTATAAATGGTGATGGTACAAATGTCGATGATTTAAAAGACGCAGGAACGGGGCAGGCTGATACAATTATAGCAGTGACAGGTAAAGACGAAGAAAACCTCGTAATATGTCAGATCGCAAAGAAAAATTTTGATGTTCCTAGGACAATAGCAAGAGTAAATAACCCCAAAAACGAAAAGATATTAAAAATTTTAGGCGTTGATACTGTTGTCTGCTCTACATCAATAATTGCAAATCTGATTGAAAAAGAAGTTTTAATTGGTGAAGTAAAGACCCTATTGACGTTTAATCATGGTGAAATGACAATAGTCGAGACAAATATTCAAAAAACTTCACCTGTAATAAATAAGATGATAAAAGATATAGAACTACCAGCAGACTGTATAATTGTATCTGTTATAAGAGGTGACAAAGCTTTAGTCCCAAAGGGTGATACCGTAATAAAAGCAGGCGATGTTGTCATATCGATGGTTAATGAAAGAAGTATGCAGGATGTTAAAGATGTAATGATAGGAAATAATTAATAAATATGCTTTAACGGGAGGAATATAAATGCAGAGGCTGGAAAAGGATCGGAATAAGGATATTGTTAAAGGGATCATAATTGAGACACTCTATGTTGTTGTTATGATGTTATTAGCGTATGTTATTGGATTTGTGATGGTGAAATTATGAATAGCTTTATTGAGGATTTTAAAATTGTAAACTACTATTCTGCAAAGATTATCGAGGGAATGGCTTATGTCATGGCTATTCCATTTATTACTGCTATTTTTTATAAAGAATGGAATACAGCGGTTGATTTTGCACTGAGCTTTATGATATCAATGATAGTGGGGCTAATGCTTGAAATCTTTTGTAAAGACCATAAAAAAGATGTAAGATGGCTTCATGGTATGCTTATAACCGGATATGCATGGCTTATGCTTACCGTACTTGATGCGGTGCCCTACTGGTTAAGTGGACATTATGGCTCATTTCTCGATGCTTCATTTGATGTTATGAGTGGTTTTACAACAACCGGTTTAGTACTCATACAAGACCTTGACCATATTTCAAATGGAATAAATATGTGGAGACACCTTCTCACATTTATCGGCGGTCAAGGTATGGTGGTAATGACATTAAGCTTTTTAGTAGGTTTAAAAGGTGCGTATATGATGTACGTTGGTGAAGGTAAGGATGAAAAGCTTCTTCCGAATGTAAAACATACTGCAAGAGCTATATGGGGGATAAGTATAGTATATCTTATTATCGGGACATTAGCACTTACAATTGCGGGAATAATTATAGGACTTTCACCTATACGCTCATTTTTAGATGGTTTATGGGTATACATGGCAGCATGGAGTACAGGTGGTTTTGCACCACATTCACAAAATATTCTATATTATCACAGCATGCTATATGAAGTAATAGGCATTATTATTTTTGTAATAGGTTCATTTAATTTTGCATTACACTATTCTATATGGACAGGTAATAAAAAAGAAATATACAAAAATATTGAAACTGTATCATTTTTTACAACCGTGATGATAACATTCATAATATTAACAGCAGGTCTTATTAAAAACAATATATATCCAAATGCGGTAATTATGTTTAGAAAAGGATTTTATCAGCTTATATCGGCACATACGACGACGGGTTTTATGACATTATATGCTAACCAGATAAGTACAGATTGGGGTACATTAGCGATTTTAGCAATGGTAATTGCTATGCTTATTGGTGGTAGTGCATGTTCAACTGCCGGTGGCTTTAAAGGGATGAGAGTTGGAATCATCTTTAAATCCTTTATATATGAAATCAAAAAGTTATTTATGCCAGAGAAAGCAATATCTGTTGAAAAATACCATAATCATGGCGAAATAAGGCTTGATGATGAAACTGTAAGAAAAGCCATGTTTATTGTGTTATGCTACATAGTAACATTTACAATTGGGGTGCTATTTACAACATATTTTGGATATCCACTTGAAAAGGCGGCATATGAGGTCGCATCTGTCACAGGAAATGTAGGTCTATCTATTGGAATTACACAACCATCAATGCCAAACACCTTAAAAGCAGTCTACATTTTGATAATGTGGGCTGGCAGGCTCGAGTTTATGGCTGTTTTCGCGATTTTAGGTTATGTTGTATCGGGGGTCAGGAAAATATGGCAAAAAGATTAATTGCTCCTATCATATTTTTGGCTTTTGTACTTACGACATCATATTTATTTGCAGCTGAACCTACTATTACTGATATGATAAATAACCCACAAAAATATGATGGCAAATCTCTCTCAATAAAGGGTGAAGTAATAGGAGATATAATGAAAAGAGGTGATTTTGCCTGGGTTAATATAAGCGATGGAAATAATGCGCTTGGTGTCTGGATACCGTATAATTTAACAAAAGATATAAAGTACAAGGGTAATTATGCCGATAAAGGTGATATAATAACTGTCCAAGGTACTTTCAATAGAGTATGTAAAGAACATGGCGGTGATATGGATTTTCATGCAGATAAAATTATTGACATAAAGGGTGGCGAAAAAGTAAATCATATAATCGATACTAATAGATTAGTGTATCTTGGTGTAGCGACAATAATTGTTATATTATTAGCAATAATGAAAAATAAGAAGTAAAACAATTATGTAAATGTGATTTGAAATTTACATTTCAAAGTATTATAATTGTATTTATCGAGATGAAGAAAGGGGTGATATGGGTGAGTATTGATCAGCCGGTAGTATTTAAGATTCCAATATTTGGCGGTATACCAGTAACATCGACAGTTGTTGTAACATGGATAATAATGGCTATACTAACTGTAGCTTCAATTACTGTAACAAGAGGTTGGAAGCTTATTCCTACCGGTGTACAAAATGTCGTTGAAACTGTAGTAGATGGTTTAAATTCATTTACAAAGGATGCACTTGGTAAATACTGGGTTACTTTTACACCATATCTTGGGACTGTTGCACTTTACCTTATATTAGCAAATACCATCGATTTATTTGGTCTTACACCGCCGACAGATGACCTTAGTGCAACGTCAGCACTTGCTGTAATGTCTATTATAGTTGTAATTATTGCGTCTATAAAGGCAAAAGGTGTCAAAGGATATGCTAAATCATTTTTTGAGCCTATGCCGTTCTTTTTCCCAATGAAGATACTCGACATGTTTACAAGACCATTATCATTAGCTGCTAGGTTATTTGGCAATATTATAGCAGCATTTATAATAATGGGACTAATTAGTAAAGTAGTTCCTATAGTTGTACCAGCAATATTCAGTATTTATTTTGATTTATTTGATGGTGCATTGCAAATGGTTGTATTTGTATTCTTAACTATGTTGTATATTGAAGAAGCAGTAGAATAAAAAGAAACAATGTTTATTAATACGTATATAATTATAGATAAAATAAAAAGGAGAGATATATGTATGAATTTATTGGCAATAGGAGCAGGAATTGCAGCACTTTCAGGTATTGGTGCAGGAATAGGTATAGGTATAGCAACAGGAAAGGCAGTTGAAGCTGTATCAAGACAGCCGGAATCAAGAGGAAGTGTAATGCAGTTTTTACTTCTCGGTGGTGCATTATCAGAAGCAACAGCCATATACGGATTGTTGGTTGCATTTTTAATAATATTCTTTATGAAATAATAGGGGAAAGAAGGTAATAAGTTGAGCCTTATAAATCCGTATACCTTTATTTTTATGATCATAAACCTCGTTGTTTTATATTTAATACTGAAAATATTTCTTTTTAAACCCGTGACAAAATTCATGGAAGAAAGGGCACAAAAAATTAAAAATTCCCTTGAAGAAGCTGATAAGAAGGTTCATGAGGCATATGCTCTAAAAGCACAGTATGAGGATATTTTAAAGAATGCCGACAATGAAGGCAAGGAAATTATCGCAAGAGCAGAAAAATATGCTAAGGAAAAAGCTGACAAGATTATAGAAGAGGCAAATAAAGAAGCCAATTCTATAATAGAAAGAGCTAAGGAAGAAGCGGAGACAGAAAAGATTAAAGCTATGCATGATCTAAGAGTAGACCTTTCACATCTTATTGTTGAAGCAGCTTCAAAGGCAATCGGGAATATTAATTTAAATGATGATAAGATAATAGATGAGGTGGTAAAGGAGGCAGGTGCATCATGGAACAAGTAATTGCCAAAAAATATGCACGTGCTCTTTTTAAAGCCGCTAAAGAAAGCAATAATATTGAAAAATATTATAAAGAATTAATAGATATTGAAGAAATATTGAAAAATAAAGATGTATATAAAATATTTGTAAATAGAAGTATCTATTTAAAACAAAAGATGAATTTTATCGACGAAATATTAAATGGCTTTGATAAAGAAGTTGTCAATTTTATAAAATTAATTATATCTAAGCACAGAGAACTAAATTTTGACGAAATTTTTGATGAATATACGAAAATGTATATGGATTACAATGGAATAATAAATGTAACACTCGTCTCTGCACATCCTTTAGATGCTAATGTAACTAATAATATTAGGAATAGATTAGAATCAAATTTTAAAAAGAAAGTAAATATAAACCATATGATAGATCAATCTATACTTGGAGGACTTAAGATAATAATTGGGAATAAAGTTATAGATGGAACTATAAAAGGTAAGCTTGATACACTGCTAAAAAATCTTGAAAAAGCTGTGTAATAATATACTTTTCTCTTAAAATGAAAAAATCTATGAAATACGAAGATGCAAGCAGGACAAGGAAGTCGTGGCAAGAAAACCACAATGTATTTATGATACAAAAGGATTTTTGAGCCGGTGACTTACACGGTAATGTGATGCATATAAGGATTTTACAATAGAAGGTGAATATATGGATATAAAACCAGAAGAAATAACATCTGTCTTAGAAGATAAGATAAAAAATTTCAATTTTAAAATTGAAACACAAGATATAGGACATGTAATAACAGCTGGTGATGGTATAGCAAAGATTTATGGGCTAGATGATGCTATATACGGAGAAATGGTAGAGTTCGACAATGGCGTATTTGGAATGGTATTAAATCTTGAAGAAGATAATGTAGGTGTTATAGTTCTTGGCGATCCAAAGGATATAAAAGAAGGAAGCATTGTTAAGAGAACTGGAAAAGTTGTTGAAGTACCAGTTGGCCCTGGACTATTAGGAAGAGTCGTAAATCCATTGGGCATGCCTATAGATGGAAAAGGTCCTATAAAAAGCGATGGAACAAGACCTGTTGAGTACCCAGCACCGCCGATTATAAAAAGAAAGCCTGTTGATACGCCATTGCAGACGGGTATCCTTGCAATTGATTCTATGATACCTATTGGCAGAGGTCAGAGGGAACTTATAATAGGTGACAGGCAAACTGGTAAAACTGCTATTGCAATTGATACAATATTAAATCAAAAGGATAAAGACGTGTACTGTATATATGTTGCAATAGGCCAAAAAGCATCAACAATTGCGGGACTTGTAAATACACTGGAGAAATTTGGAGCTATGTCATATACGACGGTTGTAGCATCAACTGCCAGTGACTCAGCAGCACTGCAGTATTTAGCACCATATGCAGGATGCGCTATGGCAGAATATTTTATGTACAATAAAAAAGATGCATTAATTGTATATGATGACCTATCAAAACATGCTGTTGCATACAGGACGATTTCACTTCTTTTGAGAAGACCGCCAGGAAGAGAAGCATATCCAGGTGATGTATTCTATTTACATTCGAGATTGCTTGAGCGTTCAGCAAGATTATCAGATGATATGGGTGGAGGATCAATAACAGCATTACCCATTATTGAGACACTTGCTGGTGATATTTCAGCGTATATACCAACAAATGTTATATCAATAACAGATGGACAGATATATCTTGAATCAGAGCTTTTCTATTCTGGAATAAGACCTGCAATAAATGTAGGACTATCGGTATCTCGTGTTGGTGGTGCTGCACAAAGAAAAGCGATGAAAAAAGTTTCAGGAAGAATGAGGCTTGAACTTTCACAATATAGAGAATTGGAAGTTTTTGCACAGTTTGGTTCAGACCTTGATAAATCAACTATTGACCTATTAAAACAAGGTGAGAGAATCGTAGAGATAACAAAGCAACCTAGGTATCAACCAATATCACTTGAAGACCAGGTTATTATTATATACACTGTTATGAATAAATACCTAGTTGATGTACCGCTCCAGAATGTAAAAAAATATATAAAAGATTTGTTAGAGTTTATCGATATAAACTATTCTGATATAAAAAAGGCCGTAAGAGAAACGGGTAAGCTTGAAGATGATACTATTGAGAAATTAAAATCAGCAATAGAGGAATACAAAAGGAAATACGCATCGAAAGGTGATGCATAATGGGTAAAAGGGACATTCAATTAAGAATAAAAAGTATAAAAGAGACGAGGAAAATAACGAAGGCAATGAATCTAATATCCGCGGCCAAATTTAGAAAAGCAAAAATAATGCTTGATAATGTTAGACCATATTACGAAAAAATACAGTCAACAATGGAAGATATATTGATTCATAGCGGTGAAGCAACATCACATTATTTCGAAAGGCAGCATGAAGCAAAGGGTGGTAGAAAAAAAGCAGTAATTGTAGTAACAGGCGATAAGGGCCTTTGCGGTGGTTATAACCATAATGTTATAAAAAAAGCAGAAGAAGTTATTGACGGTGATACACAAAACCTTATGGTTATTGGCGAGGTTGGACGCAGTTACTTTATAAATAAAGGTTACAATGTCGATGTAGAATTCCTTTATACTGCACAAAATCCTACAACATCTGCTGCAGGTGAAATATCAGATGTTTTAGTAAGTATATATGATAGAGGAATAATTGATGATATTTATGCAATATATACCGAAATGTCTGGCTTAAAACAGATAGTAAGGACAATTAAAATATTACCCCTCGATATAAAGAATTTCAACAGTGATAAAGATGTTAAAATATTAAGTGATATGATATATGACCCATCGCCCACAAAGGTATTTAATCTACTTGTTCCTGAATATATAAAGGGAATAGTATATAGCTTTTTAATACAAGCATATGCAGCAGAACATTTTTCGAGGATGGTTGCAATGGAAGGTGCAACATCAAATGCAGATAAGATGATATCAAAATTCACGTTAGAATACAATAGGCTAAGGCAAGCATCAATAACACAGGAACTTTCAGAGATAATTGGAGGTTCTTCTGTTTAATGATTTTTAGATATACAAATCGTAGTTTAAAGGGGTTGTTATATTGAATAAGGGTTATATAACACAGGTAATAGGACCGGTAGTTGATATAAGGTTTGATGAAGACCTTCCACCGGTTAATAATGCAATAAAAATACCATTTGGTGATAACGAGATCGTTGTTGAAGTATCACAGCATACAGGTGACAATACAGTAAGATGTGTTTCAATGTCATCAACAGACGGTTTAAAAAGAGGCATGGAATGTTTTGATACCGGCGGGCCAATTTCGGTACCTGTCGGCAAAGGAACACTTGGCAGGATGTTCAACGTATTAGGAAAAGCTGTTGATGGTATGGGAGAAGTTAAGGCTGATAAATATATGTCAATACACAGAAATGCACCGAGCTTTGAAGAGCAAAGCCCTGTTACTGAAGTACTTGAAACAGGTATAAAAGTTATTGACCTTCTTACGCCATATGCAAAAGGTGGTAAAATTGGCCTTTTTGGCGGTGCAGGTGTTGGTAAGACGGTCTTGATAGAGGAGCTTATAAGAAATATTGCAACAGAGCATGGCGGATATTCTATCTTTACAGGTGTCGGTGAAAGAACTCGTGAGGGTAATGACTTATGGCATGAAATGGATGAATCAGGTGTTTTAGATAAAACAGCATTTGTGTTCGGACAGATGAATGAACCACCAGGTGCAAGAATGAGAGTCGCTTTGACAGGTCTTACAATGGCAGAATATTTCAGAGATGAAGAGCATCAAGATGTACTTCTTTTTATAGATAATATTTTCAGATTTATACAGGCAGGTTCAGAAGTATCTGCATTGCTCGGCAGGATGCCATCTGCTGTTGGATATCAGCCTACACTTGCGACAGAACTTGGTGCGCTTCAGGAAAGGATAACATCAACAAAGAGCGGCTCAATAACATCAGTACAAGCAGTATATGTACCCGCAGATGACTTAACAGACCCTGCACCTGCGACCACATTTACACATCTCGATGCAACGACTGTTTTATCAAGAAGCATTGTTGAAATGGGTATATATCCTGCAGTTGATCCACTTGATTCAACATCGAGAATCCTTGAACCAAGTATTGTCGGCGAAGAACATTATAATGTAGCAAGAAAAGTTCAGGAAATACTGCAGAAATACAAAGAATTACAGGATATTATAGCAATACTTGGAATGGATGAATTGTCTGATGAGGATAAGCTTACAGTATATAGGGCCAGAAAAATACAGAGATTTCTCTCACAGCCATTCTTTGTTGCAGAGACATTTACAGGAATACAAGGTAAATATGTACCACTTAAAGAGACCATAGAAGGGTTTAAAAAGATAGTAAATGGAGAGATGGACGATATACCGGAAGCAGCTTTCTTTATGGTGGGAAACATTGATGAAGTGTACAAAAAAGCAGAAGAAATGAAGTGAGGTGTCTATAATGGCTAAATATCACCTCGAAGTTTTGACACCACATCGTAAATTTTACGATGGTGATGTCGAAGAAATTATTGTGACAACAAGTGCTGGGGAAGTTGGAGTTCAAAGGGGACACATTCCAATGACGGTAGCACTTGGTATAGGTACATTAAAAATTAAAAATGATAATGAATGGAAAGAAGCATCAATATCCAGCGGCTTTATGGAAGTTAAGCCTGACAATGTTATAATATTATCTGATGCTGTCGAGTGGCCTGAAGAGATTGATGTATCTCGCGCTGAGGCAGCAAAGGAAAGGGCAGAAGAAAGACTTAGGCAGAAAAAAAGCCAGCATGAGTATATATTAGCAAGAGCGGCGCTAAGACGTGCGTTAGTTAGAATTAATGTTGCAAAAAAATATAAAAAAATATAAAAATTACCTCCACATTTTTGTATAAAATCTCCCTATTTAGACTAAAATCTAAATAGGAGAAAATAGTGGAGGTGTTTTTATATGAAAAAAATAACGGCATTAATACTGATGTTCATAATAATAACAATGACTATAAATTGTTATGCAATGACAAATAACGATGAAAAACTGACTAAAGATGATGTAATATCGATAGTAAAAAATAAGCTTGGTGACATAAAATACGATGATTTTAATATTCGGTACAGAGAATTTACAAATAAAGATTCTGTTTGGATATTAAACTATACAAAAAATGACATTTATCAAAATACGTTGATAACTATCGATGCAAAAAACGGCGATATACTGAAATATGATTTTATGACTGAAAGGAAGGAAGATAAAACTATAAGCAAAGCTGATGCATTTAAAGCTGCAGAGAATTTTTTGTCAAAAGTAAAGCCGAAAAATTTGAGCAAATATAAATTGGACAATAATATATTTAATGAAGAGACACCATATGTATTTAATTTCAAGTGGAGAAGAGAAGAAAACGGCGTAAAATTCCTATATGATACAATAAATATATCAGTAGATAAAAAAAGCGGTGACGTATTACATTACTCATATAACTGGACAGAGGGTGATCTACCGTCGCTTAAGAATGTCATTGATATAAATGAGGCAACAAAACTTTTCAAAGAATATCTAAAACCAAAACTTGTATACACTGTAATTTACAATAGGAATAAAGGTGATGTCAAACTTGTATATGTTTCACCATCACCCCAATACATGATTAATGCATATAATGGTGATATTATTGATGTATATGGCAATAAAGTAAACTTAAAGCCATCTGGAATAAACCATATAACACTTGATAAAGCGTTTAAAGGGTCAGGAAGACCCGTTACAAAAGAAGAAGCTTTAAAAATAGCATCAAAGTATGTAGGTAAAGATTATGAACTAAAAAATACTTCATATTTTGAAAAATACGCGGGATTAAATTTAAGTATATGGACATTTGCATGGAACAAAATAAATGGAATAGGGTATACTCATGTTGCTGTAAATGCAAAAACAGGCAATGTCATAGATGTCATGACAAGTACAAAAAATGATTCAGACATAATAATTTCCCGGGAAAGTGCACTACAAAAAGCCGAAGCCTTTGTTAAGGAAAATTTTAAAGATGTCTTGCCATATTTAGATTTTAGTAACAATAACGAATATACTTCACAAAGTAAAGTATACGGTTATCATTTTATTTTTCCACTAAAGCAGTACAATATACCATTTATGAATAATGGTGTGACAGTTGAGATTGATGGGAAAGGAAATATATCTGCATACACCTATAAGAACTATGATATACCTATACCATTTCCGTCAAATATCATAACACAAGATACGATAACGAATAAATACTTAAAAAGCGGCGGTTTTTCTATAAAATATTTTAAACCTTTAGGCAAAGATTTAATACCTGTTTATACTGTTGATGAACCAATGTATAGCAACATAGACGCAGTTACAGGTGAAATAATAAGACCATATTAATAAAATATTTAATTTAAGGGCTTTTTTATCAAGCTCTTAAATTATCCCTCGCAGGCATTTCAGATAGAATCATACTAAAAAACATCAAAATACCACCTAATATAACTCTTAATGTCATGACTTCACCTGCAACTATAAAGGCTGTTAGAGCAGAGAAAACAGGTTCAAAAGAAAAAATGATTGCGGCATGTGTTGCAGATGTGTTTGCCTGCATAGTATTTTGTACAGCTAATGCGAAAGCCGTTGCGAAAATACCCGTCAATATTAATGCGAACCATACGCTACCTGATATAGGGATGGTTGGCTTTTCCAAAATAAAAGAGAAAATACCGCTTAAAACAGCTACAATTCCAATCTGTATCATTGCAAATAATACAGTATCAACAGATGGAGCGTATTTCGCTATTAAGACAATCTGAAAGGCAAAAGCAATAGCACATAAGAATGTCAAGAAATCTCCATAATTGATAGTAAGATCTAAATTAGCAGTAATAAGTGAAAGCCCCGCTAATGCCAATAATACACTTATCCATGAAGTCTTTGATAATTTCATCTTTATCAAAAATGCTTCTAATATTGGTACAAGTACGACATTAAAGCCTGATATAAAACCGGATTTAGATGCCGTCGTATATTTAAGGCCCATTGTTTGGAAAGCATAACCAGAAAAAAGCATAATGCCGACAATAACCGAAACGAGAAATGTTCTTCTGTCGATTTCTCTAAACTTTTTGTGATAAAGGATTGCTAAGACAATGAATGCGATGGAAAATCTTAAAAATAAAAAATTATAAACGGGGATTATTCTTGTTGCATTTTTTACTATTACAAATGTAGATCCCCAGATTATTGTAACAAAAATCAATAGCAAGTCGCTTTTTATCTGTTTTGTCAATCATGCAGCCTCCCTTAATTTTCTCTATCATTATATGTCTTTCTGAGCACACCGAAAAATCCTATGGTCTAAATCTTTGTGCGATAGGCATGCGCCTTCCTACTCCAAATGCCTTTGTTGTAACTTTGAGTCCTGGTGCGGCTTGCTTTCTTTTATATTCTGCATTGTTTATCTTTCTAATTATTTCTTTCACAAGATTTTCATCATAACCATCTTTTACAATCTCATTAAGTGACTTATTATCCTCAATATAGGCTTTTAATATCTTGTCAAGTACTTCATATGCTGGCAGCGAATCAGTATCCTTTTGACCTGGTCTAAGTTCAGCAGATGGCGCTTTTGTTAAAGTTGATTTTGGGATTATTTCACCATTTCTGTTTATATACTTTGCAAGTTCGTATACCATTGTTTTAGGTACATCAGATATGACAGCTAGTCCACCGCTCATATCACCATAAAGAGTACAGTATCCTACTGCAATTTCAGATTTATTTCCTGTTGTAAGTACCATGTAACCTTCTCTATTCGATATAAACATGAGGTAATTTCCCCTTATCCTTGCTTGAATATTTTCTTCAGCAAGGTCACCTTTAGCAATTCCATCTTCATTAAATATAGAGATATAACTTTTAAATACATCTTCTATCGGAATTACTCTGTATTCAATGCCGAGATTTTCAGCAAGAGTTCTTGCGTCATCTTTACTTTCTTCTGATGAATAACGGGAAGGCATAGACACACCAAGTACATTTTCACGACCAAGTGCTTCTACAGCTAATGCACAAGTAACGGCGGAATCAATGCCACCACTTAAACCAACTAAAGCCTTATTGAAGCCGGTTTTTTTAAAATAATCCTTTAGACCTAAGATTAGTGCATCATGTACCCAAGAAATATTTTCTACTACATTTGGTAGAGCTTTCATATTTGTTAAATTTTCTGTATTAATAATCGTTAAATCTTCATCGAAAGATCTCAATTGTACTATTCTATCACCATTCGAATTAATGACAAAGCTCGAGCCATCAAAAATAAGCTCATCATTTCCACCGACTTGATTTACATATATAAGCGGTCGATGATATTTTTTTGAAATTTGTTTTACCATCTTAACTCTTAATTCATGCTTACCGAGGTTATATGGCGATGCAGAGATATTAATAAAAATATCAGGATTTAGCTTAAATTGTTCTTCAACTACATCTATGTCATATTTAGGTCTTTCCCAGAAGTCCTTGTCATTCCAAATATCCTCGCAGATATTTATCGCAAGCCGTACACCTTTAAAATCAAAGCATTTTCTTTCGCGTGCAGGTTCAAAATATCTGTGCTCATCAAATACATCATAATTTGGCAAAAGTGTCTTATCAGATTTACCTATAATCTTATTATCATATAGAAGCAATGCTGAATTATGAAGTATATAGTCTTTTTCATCATCCTGTGTAACAGTGCCTATTATAACGCCAATACCATCTGTATAAGGTAAAATTAACTCATGTAGTGCACTTTTTGCGGATTCTAAGAAATCCGGGTTGTATAGAAGGTCTTTTGGCGGGTATCCAATAATAGTGAGTTCGGGAAAAACAATAAGATCTGCTTTAACATTTTTCGCTTCATTTATATATTTAATTATCTTTTCACAATTGTTTTTAATATCACCAACAGTTGGATTTAACTGTGCTAATGCTATTTTCATAATCTTCACCTCGAAATATTTTCATAAAGATATTTTAGCACATAATAAAAAAAAATACACCAGCAATATGCGGTGCAATAAGTATAACTTTACTGCCATTTAACTATTTTTTTCTCGATATAGACCAAGAGCACATACATTAGTGCAGCAAGTATAGAGAGAATCAATACACTAGACATTACAATATCAAGCTTAAATATCTGGCCACCATAAACAATGAGGTATCCAAGACCTGCTTTAGATACTAAGAACTCACCTGTAATTACACCTACCCATGAAAGTCCCATGTTAATTTTTATAGCAGACATTATTGTTGGTACACTTGCTGGCAGGATGCATTTTGTAAGTATCTGATGTTTTGAAGCACCAAATGTCTTTAAAAGTTTTATCTTATCTTCATCGACTTGCATAAAGCCTGTTTCAAGGCTTATAATCGTAACGATTAGGGATATGGCCAGTGCCATTGTTATTATTGGTGCTTCACCATTTCCCATCCATACAATAAATATAGGTCCTAAAGCTATCTTTGGAAGGCTATTCAATACGACGAGATATGGTTCGGCGACTTTTGAGGCAAAATCTGACCACCATAGGATAATGGCGATTACAATTCCTATTAATGTGCCCAGTGAAAAACCTATAAGTGTCTCATTTAATGTAACCCATATGTGCATAAAAAGTGATCCATTTTCGCTTAAATTAAGTATAGTTTTTAACATCCTCGATGGTTGGCTAAAAAGAAATGGATCGATTATTTTAAGTCTTCCTGCTAATTCCCAGATGGCGAAAAATGCTAAAAGAATATCAATCTGAGTCACTCTCACTGCTACTTCTTTTTTTTTGACACTTTTTAAAAACTCCTCATGTTCTTTTGATATTTTATATGTTGCGTCATACATGGACATCAAGCTCCTTCCATATTTCATTAAAGTAAACCCTGAATTCCGGCGCTTTTCTGCAACCTATAGGTGAACGATTGTCACATGTCATTTTTATTTCATATATATTCTTTACAGTTGAAGGCCTATTTGAAAGAACCACGATTCTATCGCACATAGCAATTGCTTCAGAGATATCATGTGTTACGATGATAGCCGTTTTTTTCTCTCCTTTTAAAATACTCCATACCTCATCAGAGATTGCAAGCCTTGTTTGATAATCGAGAGCTGAAAATGCTTCATCCAAAAGCATGATATCCGGTTTTAGCGCGAGGGTTCTTATCAATGCTGCTCTTTGCCTCATACCGCCTGAAAGCTGATTTGGATAATGTAGCTTAAAATCTTTAAGTCCATATTTATCAAGTAAATTTTCTGTGTAGTGTTTTGTTACATTATTTACAGCATTTTGTATTTCGAGTCCTAATAGTACGTTCTGCAATATATTTCTCCATTCGAAAAGATGATCCTTTTGCAGCATATAGCCTATCTTACCATTTACTTTAATATTGCCACTTGAAGGCTTTAAAAGTCCCGCTATTATTGATAAAAGTGTCGACTTACCACAGCCCGAAGGCCCTATGACACCTACAAATTCACCTTCATGCACATCAAAGGAAATGTTCTTTATAGCTTCTGTTTCGCCTTTTATAGTATGATAGTTTAATGATATATTATTTAATTCCACCATAACTTTATCCATCAAATACACCTCCTGCCAATCGATAAAATCGCCATAGAAAAGTCGTATTTATACCCCGTAAGGAGATACCGGGATTAATATATTTATTTCTTTATGGTGTTTATGGCTTTATCAGAAAATCTATTATCTATCAATATATTGGAATCAACCATTTTTTTCAGTTCTCCTGCATTGATAATAACTTTTTGTAAAGCATCAAAGTCACTTGCTTTCATTTGCGGCGTTGTACCCCATGCATTTATACTCTTATATCTATCTATTACTGTTGCTATCAAATCTACATCTGCATCAGGGAAAAATGATTTAATATCTTCAGCGACTTGCTTTGATGGATGTAACTTAATATAGAGCATGCCCTTATAAATTGCATTTGTGAAATGCTGTATTATATCTGGATGTTTTTCAATATAGCTTTTTCTAGCATTAAAAGTAGTATATGGAACATCATGTCCGGCAGCACCTATTGATGCGACAACATAACCGCCCTTTTCTTTTTCTACGAGGGATGCAGTCGGTTCAAATAATGCTACATAATCAGCATCTGACCTCATAAAAGCACCTGCTGTTGCTGTGAATTGAAGATTTGTCACAAGATTTACGTCTTTTTTAGGATCTATACCATGCTCTTTAAGTACATATTCAAGGGTCATTTCAGGCATACCGCCAGGTCTTCCGCCGATGATCTTTTTTCCTTTTAAGCTTTCCCACTTAAAATTCGGTTCAGGGTGTTTTCCAACTAAGAAAGAACCGTCTTTTCTGGTACATTGTGCAAAATTAATCAGATAATCTTCCTTTCCTTCATTATATACATATACTGTTGTTTCCGGCCCCTGAAGACCAATATCAGCTTGGCCTGATACAACTGCAGTCGCTGCTTTATCAGAACCCTGTGCTGTTGTTATTTTTAACTCTAACCCTTCTTCTTTAAAGAATCCTTTATTTACTGCTACATAATATGGTGCATAAAATATAGAGCGTACAACTTCAACAAAATTTATTTTTGTTATCTTTTGCTCTTTCGTTCCACATCCTGTAAAAGCAATTGATGATAATGTGATAGTAAATATAAGCGTAAATATAAGAAAAAGTCTATACTTCTTCATACTGATACCTCCATATATTTATATTTCAATTTATTATATTCTATCAATTGCAAATGGTGATTGCTTAGATGATATGTTCGATATGAATATAATAGTTTTTAAGTTAAATGGCTTCGTAAGGAGGAAATTAAAGATTTTTGTCGAATAAATATAGTTGTGCAGTCTTTTATGTTTATTATGATTCCTCATAAACAAATTCATTAAATATTTTATAAAAGGAGAGTTATAATGGCACAAAAAGTAGCAAAAAAGAAAAAAATAAATAAAGTAGTACAAAAAAAGGAATCAAATACATCTATTTCAAATATTATTTTCTATATCATACTGCTTGCGCTTGTTGCATACCCACCATATTTTAGAGGAATGTACTTTGACAATGAGTTTCTTCCGACAATAGCGGCAACATCAATTGTCGTTATAATATGGTCATTGGTAAAAATATTTAAAAATGAGCCTATTATTACAGAAAATCTTGATTATGCTGCATTATCACTTGTCGGTGCATACCTTATATCAACGCTGTTTGCAGTAAATATAAGGACGGCAATTGGTGAAACACTTAAATACATAGATTATGTATTTATCTACTTTATGGTAAGCAGGTTAGTTAAAAATAAAAAGGAAATATGGATACTCTTAAATGTTTTAGTATTAAGCTCTTTTGGTGTTGCAATAGTGGGTTTAGGATCTGCAGCAGGTTTAATTAACTACAATGGTTCATGGGTCGGCGGTAGAATAACTTCTACATTTCAATATGCTAATACAGCAGCGTCGTTTTTGATGGCATTTTTCTTAGTGAATCTTGCACTTATATCTGATGCAGAAAATAAATATTTAAAGGCTTTATATGGAATAACAGCATTTACACAGTTTTACGCATATATTTTTACACTATCCCGTGGTGCATGGGTTATGCTTCCATTTCTCGGTATTTTGCTTATGATATTGATGCCAAAAGGTAAGAGAATTGAGCCCTTTATCTATTTTATAGGAATATTCGTAGCATCTGCAATGCCGATTGTAAAATTCAATTCAATCGTGAATGGACCTCAGCCACATAAATTGTTGATTTGGGTTTTAATTGGGGTAGTTTCATCTGCTGCTATTACATATCTTATGAGTTTTATAGTTAATGCTATAAACAGGATAAATTTTAAAGTTGGCTTATCCATTGCTGTAATCGTCGCTATATTCGCATCTATCGGTGGATATACAGTCTTAACAGCAGAGCAACCATTGACATTGAGCCATGGGCCAAATGAAGCTGATAGCGAGAAAAGCGTTATAAGATTTGTCAATGTTGATCCAGATAGGCAGTATGTATTAAAGTATACAATAAAATCCGAGAACCCTAATAATAAGGATTGGGTATATGGTATAACAATTGAAAGTAGAAATGATCTGGATCAGCCAACAAAGATAAAAGACGTCTACGATAAAAATAGCTTTAATGGTGAGAAGACTATTGAGTTTTCTACATTAAAAGATACCAAAAGGCTTGCAATTACTTTTATAAATAATTTTAAAGATACATCTGTGACATTTGAAAATGCCGAAGTTTATCCTAAGAATAATCCTAAGGATGTTCAAAATATAATGCTTAAATATAAGTATTTACCAGAAAATGTTGCATCAAGGATTCAAGATATCAGTTTAACGAGTCATAGCAGTTCCGAACGCATGCAGTTTTATAAAGATGGCTTTAAGATATTCAAAGATTACCCATTATTTGGTGCTGGTGGTGGTGCATGGGCATCATTATACTTTAAATATCAGTCATATCTGTATTGGACAACACAGACGCATAACTATTTTATGCAAGTTTTACTTGATACGGGCATTATTGGAGCCGCGGCTATCTTGTTTTTCCTTATTTCGCTAGGCATTATTGTAGTTAGATTAATAAAATCTGACTTGGATTTACATGAGAGAGCTCTATTTGCGGCAGCTACTATTGGTATAATAAGTCTTTATGCACATGCATCAATGGACTTTGATTTGTCATTGTCAGCCGTAACGATAGCACTCTTTGCCTTGATAGGAATAATAAACGGGATGTGGCTTTCGAAGAATAAATCTGAAGTTAATGTGAAAAACACTAAAAAGCTTAATTATGCATACTCTAGCTATGGTGTTATGATAGTAGGTGCTATTGTAATGTTTATGTCGCTATCCATGTCTACTGCATTAAGCTATGCGCAAAAGGGTGACGGTTTTATTAAATCAAATAATATAATACAAGCAGAACAAAGCTATAAAAGCGCTGTATCATATGATCCGTGGAATGCAAAATATAGGATGGCATATGGACAGACTTTGACAAATATAGCGGACCAGACTAAAGATTCTGTACGGTTACAAGAAGCCTTTCTTCAAGAACAGAAATCAGTTGATTTGGAGCCTTATAATTCACAGCTTGCAGCACAGCTTGGAGCTTTTTATCTTTCACACGGACAGATAGATAAAGGCATACAATATGTCAAAAAAGCTGTAGATGTTCAACCGTTAAGACCAGAGAATTATCAGCAGCTTGCAGATGCATATAACAAGGTCGGCATGTTTTATTTACAAAAAGGTGATAAAACAAAAGCCAAAGAGTACCTGCAAAAAGCTATTGATGTAGAGAAGTTATATAATGAGGCAAATTCAAAATCAGAAGAGCCAAAACCTATGACAGATGCGACTAAAAAGATTATAGATGATTCAAAGAAAGTACTTCAAGGGATACAGTAATGTATCCCTTGAAAAACGCAAACATTTATTCGATATTTTTATTGACATGTTATATTTTCAATGATAATATTAAATCATGCAACATATGGAAAAGGGCGAATAAAAAACGAATGGGGGTATGTTTGTGACAAATGAAGAGTTTATGAATTATGTAGTCCAGCAATTTGAAAACATTGGGAAGAGATTTGACAGGATTGATTTAAGACTTGATAAAATTGAGGTAAGATTAGATAATGTTGAGAAGAGACTTGATAAAGTTGAGGCAAGACTTGATAATGTTGAGGCAAGACTTGATAATCTTGAGAAGAGACTTGATAAAGTTGAGATAAGACTAGATAATGTCGAGAAGAGGCTTGATAAAGTTGAGGCAAGACTAGATAACGTTGATGCGAGGCTTGATAATGTTGAGAAAAGGCTTGATAAAGTCGAGGTTAGGCTAGACAAATTAGAGAAAAGGCTTGATAGTGTCGAACAATTAGCGAATGCTACTTTTGACCAAGTGGCGAGAAATTCTGAGTCTATAACAGAAATTAATATGAAACTTGATAAAAAAACTCAAGAAGCAAATATAAAAATCGCAAAAGTGAAACATAGGCAAAAAAGATCTGAGCTTGATATTCGATTGTTAAAAAAAGCTGTTGTAAATCTATAGATACACAAAAGTGTATCTTTTTTTTTGTACCCCTATTGTACTGATTGACATGTTTGCATTTAATAGATACAATTGATATAAACATTATATAAATGTTATACTAAAAACAGGGGGAATAAGCACAATGAATGAAAGATATGAACTAAATAAAAACTTGGCCCAGATGTTAAAAGGCGGAGTAATAATGGATGTCACAACACCAGAACAAGCCGTAATCGCTGAAAAAGCTGGTGCAGTTGCGGTAATGGCACTTGAAAGGGTACCTGCCGATATAAGAGCACATGGCGGTGTAGCAAGGATGTCTGATCCCAAAATCATAAAAGCGATAAAAGAAGCAGTATCAATACCTGTCATGGCAAAAGTCAGGATAGGACATTTTGTCGAAGCACAAGTTTTAGAGGCATTGAAGATTGATTATATTGATGAAAGTGAAGTACTCACACCGGCTGATGAGTCATATCACATAAACAAATGGCAGTTTAAAGTCCCTTTCGTTTGTGGTGCACGAAATCTCGGTGAAGCATTAAGGAGAATTGGCGAAGGGGCATCTATGATAAGGACTAAAGGTGAAGCTGGTACAGGAAATGTAGTTGAAGCAGTAAGGCATATGAGAACTATAACAGCCGAGATGAAGAAGCTTACAACGCTAAGCGAAGAAGAACTTATGACAGCATCAAAAGAATTGCAGGCACCATACGAACTTGTAAAATACGTCGCAGAAAATGGGAGACTGCCAGTTGTGAATTTTGCAGCAGGAGGCATTGCAACACCGGCAGATGCAGCATTAATGATGCAGCTTGGCGCAGATGGCGTTTTTGTAGGATCTGGTATATTCAAATCAGAGAACCCCGAAAAGCGTGCAGCAGCTATTGTAAAAGCGACAACATACTTTGATAAACCAGAGATAATAGCAGAGGTATCAGAAGGTCTTGGCGAAGCTATGAACAGCATTGACATAAGAGACCTTTCAGAAAAAGACCTATATGCAAATAGGGGATGGTAATATGCGTGTTGGCGTCCTCTCAATACAAGGTTCTGTAGAAGAACATATAGAGAAACTAAAAAGATTAGATGGTATAACACCTGTAGAGGCAAAAGATAAAGAGACTTTAAAGAGCATAGATGCACTTATACTGCCTGGCGGTGAAAGCACTGCCATAGGAAAAATGCTTAATGACTTTGACTTAAAAGATGTCATTATAGATCTTTACAGATCTGGTGCGCCTATATGGGGAACGTGTGCAGGTATGATATTGATGGCTAAACATATCGTGAATGATGATAAAGTTCATCTCGGCATAATGGACATAAAGGTGCGGAGAAATGCGTATGGAAGTCAGCTTGATAGCTTTATAACAAAGCTTAGTATGCCTGAAATATCAAAAGATGAAGTAGATGCAGTATTTATAAGAGCGCCGTATATTGAGGATGTAGGAGAAAATGTAAAAGTGCTATCTAGATACAATGGGAAAATAGTGGCAGCAAGGGAAGGCAACCTTTTTGCGACTTCGTTTCATCCAGAACTGACGAACGACTTAAGCTTTTACAAATATTTTTTAGGGCTGCAGTAAATGCAGCCTTTTTCAACTTGAAGTATCAACGCTCCATGTATTTCCCCCATCGTTTGAAACATAAACAACGGCATGTTCATCGTTTTTGCCTTCATTTGTTTTGTAATAATCAACTTTTATAGTTCCATTTTTATTGTTGCTAAATATAGGAACAGAGGCTTGTAAAACGCAATAGCTAGCATATTTTAGAGGCACAGGCAAAACTACCTTGGACCATGTCTTACCGCTGTTGCTTGTTTTGTATAATATTAAATCTGATGATAATGGATTTGACACGCTAATCCATCCACTATCAGCGCCGTAAAATATCATATCTGTCGAGGTGCCAACATTGGGCAGTCCTGAATAGGATCCATTGGAAGTAACATTTGCTTTATCCCAGCTTTTACCGCCATTATCTGTCTTAAATAAATACTTTATTTGCTGGCTAGCAGCACTATCAGATACGGCCAAAAGCCATCCTACTTGAGGTGATACAAATTGTATCTTAGAGATGCTTTGAACATTATACCTTGATAGGCTGAAGCTTACAATATTCCACGTTTTTCCGCTATCACTTGTTCTAAGCATGTATAGTGCTTTGCTATTATTATTTATCCATGAAATCCAGCCATCATTTGAGTCAAAAAAGAAAGGCATAACATTTTCTACAAAATTAATATCATAAACATTTTTTGATATAGTATCCAAAGGCAATGATACCAAAGACCAAGATTTTCCGCTATCGATTGATTTAAAGATTTGCAAGTTGTTAAGTGACTTTTGACCATCCTTAAAAGACCACTTCCATTTAATGATTGAAGTATTTGCATTAGAAGTCTTCGCTTCTGCTGCATTTTCCTTATTATTACTTTTAAATTGGCATCCTGTCAAAAGTACTGAGATAATCAATAAAACAATAAAAAATTTCTTAAACATACTATCCCTCCCTTTGATTAACAATATTATATAACTAAAAAATAAATTTTGCGCTGGTATTTAATAAAGTTTATAAAAAATTTATTTTTTACTGTATATGTATAGTAATTATTAACTTTATGATTCTAACTTATTAGTGGTTAATAAAAAATTCAATTTCTTATAAATAGGACATTAAAAAAATTGATAGTAAAAGAAGGATTTTCAAAATTTATGTCGAATAAGTTAATATTGTAAAGTAGTAATATTATCCAAAAATTTTCATGAGGCTGTTTCGGCGCCCTTGAATGTTGATGGTGTTAATATATTGCTTCGTAGCGGGGGCGGTGAATTTAATTCACTGGTGTCCGTATAGCGAAGCTATGCCTATTTTAAGAATGAAAATCATATGGTATAATGAATGTAGAAAGGAAAAATAAAATGAATGATTGGCACAGCGATTTTGTAGCGGCCATAAAAGAAGAGCTAAAAGATGAAAAAGTTGAAATAAAACAAGAAGAATATCTATCAAAAGAACCTTTAAGAATAGATGTCATAATAATAAAAAAAGAAAAAGATGTAAAAATAAATAAGAGAGTAGGACAAATATTTAAAAGATACAATATAATAGAGTACAAATCTCCAGATGATTATATATCAATAGATGATTATTTCAAAGGTTTAGGTTATGTATATCTATATAAATCAATAATGAATGCTTACGATAAATCACGAAAAGAAGTTGATGACATAAAGATAGATGAATTAACACTAACATTTGTATGTAGCAATCTTCCGAAAAAACTCATATCATTTTTAGAAGAACATAAAATAAAGTTAGACAATTCTGATAATGGCATTTATTATATAGATAATGAATGGATACCGGTACAAATAATAATATTGTCTGAGTTAGATAATGTAGAGGAAAATTATCCATTGATGGCTTTATCAAATAACATGTATTTCAAAAATGCAATAGAAAAAATATTCACCAGTATAAATGAAGCAAAAGAATACGACAATAAAATAAGATTAATTGAAGCGGCATTTAGAATAGATCCTGGTATAGTTTCGGAGGTGATTAAGATGTATGCAGACAGATTAAATGAAGAACAGATGAAATATGTAATAAACAACTTAAAGGAAGCAAACTTTAAAATTTATACTGAGGAAGAATTAAAAAAGAGTATGGAAAAAGGCATAGAAAAAGGTATCGAGAAAGGTATGGAAAATCTCGTTATAAGATTGTTGAAGAAGAAATTCAGTGATATACCTGAAAAATATATAAAGTTAATTGAAGATGCAGATGAGAAGACATTGCTTCAAATAGCAGACAACATATTTGAAATTAACGAGATAGAAGATATAAAGAAATATATTGTAAATTAACATTGTTAATAAGTAGGAGAAAAACGTGAAGAATAATAATTTAGATATATCTTATCAGAATAACGATATAATATTAAAATCAATGGCACAAGAATTCAAAGATAAATCGCTGGAGTTTTACGGGATAAATGCACCTAAAATAGTGACAGTTATACCGGCGAATTTACCGTCAATTGAAGTTAAGGAAGATAGGCTGGATTTTATATTTCTTTTGGAAGATGACTCATTGCTGCATATGGAATTTCAAACGACAAATAAAAAAGCCGATATAAAAAGATTTTTGCAGTATGACACAAGGCTTTATAGTAAATATGAGAGAACAATAAGAACTGTTGTAATATATTCTGGTAAAATAGAAGAAGCGATTAGTAGATTAGACATTGGATCAATAATATATAATGTAGAACAAGTATTTTTAGCAAAATATGATGGTGACAAAATATATAAAGAATTAAACGAAAAAATTGATAGGAAATTACAACTAACAGATATAGACAAATTGAACTTAATATTTTTCCCACTTATGGGCAGTAAAAAAAGCAGTGATGAGATGGCAATAGATGCAGTAGAACTGGCGAAAAAAATAGAAGATGAAGATGAAAAAACATATATAATCGGTGCATTAATAGGAATAAGTGATAAATTTTTGACTGAGGAATATAAAAATAAATTGAAAGGAGCGATAAGAATGACTAAGATAGCCGAAATGTTGATACAAGAGGGAAAGGCCGAAGGAAAAGCCGAAGGAAAGGCCGAAGGTAAGGCTGAAGGTAAGGCTGAATTAATTATTAAACTTTTAAATAAAAAATTTAACAAAATACCGGAATTGTATGTAAAAAAAATGTACGAATTAAATATAGATAAGTTAGAAAAGATAGGTGAGAATATATTTGATATAAAAAAGATAGAGGATCTAGATAAATACTTTAATGATAATTAGTTTGATAAAAAAGGTAATTAAGCCTTTTATTTTTTTATGCATGAATATCCATGGCAAGATGATGAGTTTAGAAAAACTTTAACGATACTAAGTGGAGCGGATCATGTCTTGCCGCCAATGTTATTATGCATGATATTTAAAAAAATTGATAGTAAAAGAAGGATTTTCAAAATTTATGTCGAATAGATTAATACTATAAAGTAGTAATATTATCCAGAAATATTCATGAGGCTGTTTCGGCGCCCGTGAATGTTGATGGTGTTAATATTTTGCTACATAGCGGAGGCGGTGAATTTAATTCACTGGTGTCCGTATAGCGAAGCTATACCTATTTTAAGGGAAATGTGATATAATTGAGGAGAAGGAAAATAAAATGAATGATTGGCACAGCGATTTTGTAACAGCCATAAAAGAAGAGCTAAAAGATGAAAAAGTTGAAATAAAACAAGAAGAATATCTATCAAAAGAGCCTTTAAAAATAGATGTCATAATAATAAAAAAAGAAAAAGATGTAAAGATAAATAAAAGGATAGGACAAATATTTAAAAGATACAACATAATAGAGTACAAGTCTCCAGATGATTATGTATCAATAGATGATTATTTCAAGGGATTAGGCTATGTATATCTATATAAATCAATAATGAATGCTTACGATAAATCACGAAAAGAAGTTGATGACATAAAGATAGATGAATTAACACTAACATTTGTATGTAGCAATCTTCCGAAAAAACTCATATCATTTTTAGAAGAACATAAAATAAAATTAGACAATTCTGATAATGGCATTTATTATATAGATAATGAATGGATACCGGTGCAGATAATAGTATTGTCTGAGTTAGAAAATGTAGAGGAAAATTATCCATTGATGGTTTTATCAAATAACATGTATTTTAAAAATGCAATAGAGAAACTATTCACCAGTATAAATGAAGCAAAAGAATACGACAATAAAATAAGATTAATTGAGGCGGCATTTAGAATAGATCCGAGTAAAGTTTCGGAGGTGATTAAGATGTATGCGGACAGATTAAATGAAGAACAGATGAAATATGTAATAAACAACTTAAAGGAAGCGAACTTTAAAATATATACTGAGGAAGAATTAAAAAAGAGTATGGAAAAAGGCATGGAAAAAGGTATGGAAAACTTAGTAATAAGACAATTGAAGAAGAAATTTAGTGATATACCTGAAAAATATATCAAGTTAATCGAAGATGCAGATGAGAAAACATTGCTTAGAATAGCAGACAATATATTTGAAATTAATAAGATAGAAGACTTAGAAAAATATATTACTTTTTGAGATTTGTTTTTGTATTTTAAATAAAAGATTGATGCGATATAATAAGAGGAGAAAAAGAGTGAAGGATATTAATTTAGATATATCTTATCAGAATAACGATATAATATTAAAATCAATGGCACAAGAATTCAAAGATAAATCGCTGGAGTTTTACGGGATAAATGCACCTAAAATAGTGACAGTTATACCGGCGAATTTACCGTCAATTGAAGTTAAGGAAGATAGGCTGGATTTTATATTTCTTTTGGAAGATGACTCATTGCTGCATATGGAATTTCAAACGACAAATAAAAAAGCCGATATAAAAAGATTTTTGCAGTATGACACAAGGCTTTATAGTAAATATGAGAGAACAATAAGAACTGTTGTAATATATTCTGGTAAAATAGAAGAAGCGATTAGTAGATTAGACATTGGATCAATAATATATAATGTAGAACAAGTATTTTTAGCAAAATATGATGGTGACAAAATATATAAAGAATTAAACGAAAAAATTGATAGGAAATTACAACTAACAGATATAGACAAATTGAACTTAATATTTTTCCCACTTATGGGCAGTAAAAAAAGCAGTGATGAGATGGCAATAGATGCAGTAGAACTGGCGAAAAAAATAGAAGATGAAGATGAAAAAACATATATAATCGGTGCATTAATAGGAATAAGTGATAAATTTTTGACTGAGGAATATAAAAATAAATTGAAAGGAGCGATAAGAATGACTAAGATAGCCGAAATGTTGATACAAGAGGGAAAGGCCGAAGGAAAGGCTGAAGGAAAGGTTGAATTAATAATAAAACAATTAAAAAAAAGATTTAACAAAATACCAGAATTTTATGTAAAAAGAATGTACGAGTTAAATATAGATAAATTAGAAAAGATAGGTGAGGATATTTTTGATATAAAAAAGATAGAGGATCTAGATAAATACTTTAATGATAATTAGATTGATAAAAAAGGTAATTAAGCCTTTTATTTTTTTATAAAAATATTAAAAGAATTATACGAAATCATAATTTAGTATAATTGAAGGGAATCAAAACTAATTTTGCCATTAATCATATGATATATATTCATATATACTAGCATAAAATTATATATGAAGAAAGGTTGAAATTTATGAAAAAAGCATTGATAACAGGTATTACAGGGCAAGATGGATCATATTTGACAGAATTATTATTAAAT
Source organism: Thermoanaerobacterium sp. RBIITD (assembly GCF_900205865.1). Taxonomy (NCBI): domain Bacteria; kingdom Bacillati; phylum Bacillota; class Clostridia; order Thermoanaerobacterales; family Thermoanaerobacteraceae; genus Thermoanaerobacterium; species Thermoanaerobacterium sp. RBIITD. The sequence goes on along the minus strand of NZ_LT906662.1, from coordinate 405,907 downwards.
AAAGGCTATGAAGTACATGGCATTATTAGAAGGGCGAGTACATTTAATACAAAAAGGATTGATCATTTATACAAAGATCCTCATAATCCGGATGTAAAATTACTTTTGCATTATGGAGATTTAACTGATTCCAGTAACCTTAATAGATTAATTGAAAAGATTGAGCCTGATGAAATATATAATCTTGCAGCACAGAGCCATGTAAAAGTATCTTTCGAAGTTCCAGAATATACTGCTGATGTTGTTGGGGTTGGTACATTAAGATTAATTGATGCTATAAAAGAAACAGGCATACATACAAAATTCTATCAAGCTTCTACAAGCGAATTATTCGGAGGATTACCAGAAAGTGCTCCACAAAGTGAAAAAACGCCTTTTTATCCGAGAAGCCCGTATGCTGCAGCAAAGTTATATGCATACTGGATAACAGTAAATTATAGAGAAGCTTACAATTTATATGCCTGCAATGGTATATTATTTAATCATGAATCACCGCGCAGAGGTGAAACATTTGTAACAAGAAAAATAACAATGGCAGTTGCAAATATAGTAAAAGGTAGGCAGGATAAACTTTATCTTGGCAATCTTAATGCAAAACGTGATTGGGGTTTTGCAGGTGATTATGTAGAAGCAATGTGGTTAATGCTTCAACAGGAAAATCCAGATGATTATGTAATAGCTACAGGAGAAACTCATTCAGTTAGAGAATTCTGTGAAAAAGCATTTAAATATGTTGGAATAAATTTAGAATGGAAAGGTTCCGGCATTGAAGAGAAAGGAATAGATAAAAGGACAGGAAAAATATTAGTAGAAGTTGATCCGAGATATTTTAGACCAACTGAAGTTGATTTACTCATAGGTGATCCAACAAAAGCAAAAGAAAAACTTAAATGGAAACCAAAAGTTTCATTTGACGATTTGGTATATATGATGGTTGAAAGTGATTTAAATAGTGATGAATGCTATGAAGAATCAGCAGCAACTCTGTATTAATTAATAGGATAAGAGATAAGAATATGAAAACTATGCATTATATCTCAAATCATGGATTTGGACATGCATCTAGAAATATATCAATAATTAAAAATCTATTAGACAAAAATAAAGAATTAAAAATAATTATAAAAACACATACTAGGCAACTGGATTTTATTAAGCAATCCTAGAATTCCTACGATTCAAGAATTGCTTTTGTTGATGAATTAGTTGATATAGGCCTTATTTTAAAAGAAAATAGTTATTTGGTAGATAAAGAGAAATTGGAAAAAGTATTAAGGAAATTTATATCGACATGGGAAGATAAAATAAATAATGAAAAGAAATACTTAAGGGAAAAGCAAGTTAATCTTGTTATATCAGATATAGTTCCGTGGATATTTAAAGCTTTAAAAGATGTTGGGGATAAAAGTATATTAATATCAAAATTTATCTGGACAGAAATATATAATGAAATATTTAATAATGATATTGGTGCCATATATGAAGATTATTATAAAAAAGCAGATTATGCATTTATTTATACACTGGCAGGAGATATTAATAAATATTTTAATAACGTAATTAAAGTATGATTAAGTTGCAGAGAATTTAATGATGAAATCATAGAAAAAATCAAGATCAAGTATAAAAGACCAATTATTTTTTTTAGTCTGGGAAGGTCTGTAGATATTGCAGAGGAGATAGATTTTGAAGGTTTACCATATGATTTTATATATACAAAAGGTATAAGATTAAAGGGTGGTAATACATACATGCTTCCTGTAAATACAAGTAATACTCACGATTATATAAAAGCGAGCAAATTAATTATAACAAAAGCTGGCTGGAGTACAATATCGGAAGCGATATGCGTGCGAAAGCCAATAATTGTTTTAGATCTGAGATAAAAGAAGATATAAATACAGTAAATAATTTGTTAAACTTAAAAATTGCAAATTCAATGGAATTTAATTAAATAAAGAAAGCTTAATAAATTTTATTGATAATACCACAAAATTGGAAAATAATTATAAATTTTTATCAGATATATACCAAAATAAATCTTATGAAATTGCTGATTGATATTAAAACTCTTGTAGGAAGGGATGTTATAATTGAACAGAGATAGTAAAATATACGTTGCAGGTCATAGAGGATTAGTTGGTTCTGCCATAGTTAGGAATCTGGAATCAAAAGGATATACAAATATAATAAAAAGAACTCATAAAGAACTTGACTTAACTAATCAGGAGGCAGTAAGAAGATTTTTTGAAGAAGAAAAACCAGAGTATGTATTTTTAGCAGCAGCTAAGGTCGGCGGAATACATGCAAACAATACTTATCCAGCAGATTTTATATATGAAAATTTGATGATACAAAATAATGTAATTAAAGCAGCACATGATTTCAAAGTAAAAAAGCTTTTATTTTTAGGAAGTACTTGTATATATCCAAAAATGGCTCCTCAGCCAATAAAGGAAGAGTATTTACTTTCAGGATATCTTGAGCCAACTAATGAGGCATATGCTATAGCTAAAATAGCTGGGCTCAAGATGTGTCAATTCTTTAAGAGGCAGTATGGTGATAACTTCATAAGCTGCATGCCAACAAATTTATACGGCCCAAATGATAATTTCGATTTAAATAATTCTCATGTTATGCCAGCCCTTATAAGAAAGTTTCATGAGGCTAAGGTTAATAACTTACCTTATGTTGAAGTGTGGGGCACTGGTAAGCCACTTAGGGAGTTTTTATATGTAGATGACATGGCAGATGCATGTGTATTTCTAATGGAGAACTATGATGGTGAAGAGCATGTGAATATAGGAACTGGTCAGGAAGTTTCAATAAGAGAACTTGCTGAGATGATAAAAGAAGTTGTAGGTTTTGAAGGAGAGATAGTCTTTAATACAGATAAACCTGATGGAACGCCGAGAAAACTTACGGATGTTATTAAACTACATTCGCTCGGATGGAGGCATAATGTGGAGTTGGGAGAAGGGATAGAAAGGACCTATAAGTGGTATTTGGAAAATTATAAATAGATATATATTTTTATTCATTGAGTTAGTAGGATAGTACAAAAATCAATCATATACAGCATAGGGAGTGTAAATTTTGAGATTAGGTATTATTAGATTGTATATTGGTGATTCTGGAAAATTTGGATACTATAATATGCAGGAGTTAGGCTTAGCTAAAGCGCTTGTTGAAAATGGAGATTTTGAAGTTTATATATTTTTGTTAAGAAATAAAAAGATATATCCAGAGCAAGAGATTATAGAAATAAGTGATAAAATAAAATTTGTTTATTTGCCAGCAATAAGTATAGGCACACATGGTCTTATAAATCCTGGTTTTATTAAACGATATGAAATTGACGTTGTCCATCTTAGCAGTGATATACAATTAAATACGGGTAGGATTATAAAATGGTGTTTAAAAAATAAAGTACCTGTATATTCATGTATTGGTACTATTGAAAGTGATTCTAATATTAAAATTAAAAAATATTTGTCTAATGTTTTATTTTCTTTAAATAAAGTTTTTTTAAATAAAGTTACCAATATTGCCAAAACTCCTTATGTGTATAGTAAACTTAAAGAGAAAGGAATTAAGAATGTAAAACTTATACCTGTTGGATTAGATATAAAAGAATTAAATAATAATTCAAATATTGATAAACAAATATTAAGAAAAAAGTATAACATACCATCAGATACAAAATTGTTATTATTTGTTGGTAAATTAGAAGAATATAAAAAACCTTTAATGGCTATAGAAGTATTAAAGAATATACTAAAAATAGATGATGGATATTCATTGTTAATGGTTGGCAGCGGCTTGTTAAAACAAAGAATATTTCATGAAATAAGCATAAGCAATCTTAATAGTAAATTCTATTACATTGAAAAAATATCTAATAAGGATATATGGGAGATATATAAATTAAGTGATGTTTTCATTAATATGAACGATGCTGAAATATATGGGATGAGTATATTAGAAGCAATGTATTATAAATGTCCGATTATTGCAGTAAAAGCTCCCGGCCCTAAATTTATTATTGATGACAATGAAACAGGATATATCATAGAAGATTACGATATGCAAAAGTGGATATTGGCAATTAAAAAAGCAATAAAAAATAGGAAAGAAATTGGAGATAAAGCCAATAAAAAAATAACACAGGAACTAAACTGGGATGTTATATCAATTCAATATATTGAATTATATCAGGAATTAATCAATAGTTATCAGCATTATAGATTGAGGGAGATTACATGAAAAAATTAAAGGTGTTGATAGTGCATAATTATTATCAAATTCCAGGCGGAGAAGATGCCGTAGTTGAAAATGAGAGTAATTTATTAAAGGAAAATGGTCATGAAGTTATATTATATACCAGGCATAATGATGAGATTAAAAAAAGAGGAATTTTAGGCAAGGTTCTGCTATTATTTGAGACAATATTTTCATTTAGGACTTATAGAGAAGTTAAGAAATTAATTAAAAAAAATAATATAGATATAGTTCATGTACACAATACTTTTCCTTTAGTAAGTCCCTCTGCTTATTATGCTGCTTTCAACTGTAAAGTTACGGTTGTGCAGACTGTTCATAATTTTAGACTTTTATGTCCAGGAGCTACATTAACAAAGGAAGGGAAAATATGCGAGGAATGTATTTATAAAGGTTTTAAATCTGCATTAAAGCATAAATGTTACAGAAATTCTTTTTTGCAAACTTGCGTAATATGTATTATGTTAAAGTTTCATAGGATTTTAGGAACTTATAAAAGGGTAGATGGGTATATTGCCCTAACAGAGTTCAATAAAAATAAATTGTTAAATTTGATAACAGATGAGAGAAAAATTTTTGTTAAACCTAACTTTGTTAAAAAAAGTCAAACTATGACGCTCCCCAGGCAAATGGATAATTACTTTGTTTTTATTGGAAGATTAGACAAGTTAAAAGGCATTAACTTATTAGTAGAAGCCTGGAAGAATATAAACCAAGCCAGGTTATTAATAATTGGATATGGACCTGAATGGAATAATGTTCAAAAATTCATCGAAGAAAATAAATTAAATAACGTAAGTTTATTAGGTTTTATGCCGAGAGAAAAAGCGTTTGAAATTATAAAAAAATCAAGAGCGATAATAATGCCATCGCAATGTTACGAAGGATTTCCAATGGCTATAGTTGAAAGTTTTTTATTTGGTGTACCGGTAATTGCCGGAAATATTGGCAACTTAGCTTCAATTATAAATGATAGGGAAAACGGATTACATTTTAAATATAATGATAAAGAAGATCTAATTAATAAAATATTACAATTAATGGAAGATGCTGATTTAAATAACAAGCTTAATGAAGGGGCGCTAAATGCCTATAATAGTATGTATACAGAAAAAATAAATTATGAGCTTTTAATTAGGATCTATAATAATGTAATAGGTGGTAAAGTTGAAGAAGTGTAATATCTTAGGAGTTAATGTAAATGTAACAAACATGACCGAAACAATAAAATATATTGAAGAAAATCTAGAGAAGGCAAAAGGAAACTATATATGTGTTTCTAATGTTCATACAACTGTCATGGCTTATGAAGATAAAAATTATAGAAAAATACAGAATGAAGCTTTTATGACATTGCCTGATGGAAAGCCATTATCTATTGTTAGCAAATTGAAAGGGTTTAAAGAGGCTGAAAGAGTCACAGGCCCAGATTTGATGGAAGAGATATTTAAATTATCAGAGGAAAAAGGGTATACACATTATTTTTATGGTAGTACAAATGAAACTTTAGTTAAATTAGAAAAAAAATTAATAGCAAAACATCCTAAATTAAAAATAGTGGGTTCTTATTCACCACCATTTAGAGAATTAACTGAGGAAGAAGATATGAAAATTATTATGAACATTAATCAAATACGACCAGATTTCCTTTGGGTTGGATTAGGGGCACAAAAACAGGAAATATGGATGAGCAAACATAAAAGTAAAGTTAATTCATTAATGATAGGAGTAGGTGCAGGATTTGACTATCATGCTGGGATTCTTAAGAGGGCTCCAAAATGGATGCAAAGATTAAGCTTAGAGTGGTTATATAGGTTATATCAGGAACCTAGGAGATTATTTATAAGATATTTTAAAACAAATGCTAAATTTTTAATATATATACTAATAAAGAATCTATAAATAATTATTTTATGTTAGGTTAATTAAAATAAGATTATAGGTGATAATTATGAATCAATCTTATCATATACTTCAAATCCCATATTTTTATCCTCAAAACGAAAAGCCTTTATGGGGGATTTTTTTTAAAGAACAATTCAATGCCCTGAGTAGAGAAAATATTAAAGTAGGAATTATTTATCCCGAAAATAGAAGTATTAGGGAGCTAAACTTAAAAAAATTAAAAGATAATCATTTTCAGATAAAACTATATGATGAGGATGGTGTATATATATATAGAAAACATGGATGGAATATAATACCACATAAATTTACGTTAGGGATATATATTTGGATAAATGAAGCAGTTAAACTTGGAATTAAATATATAAAAAAATTTGGAAAACCTGATATTATACATGCTCATAATGCATGTTATGCAGGATATGCAGCGAAGATACTTTCGGATAAATTTTATATTCCATATGTTATTACAGAACATTCATCAGGGCATTTTTTGAATAATATAAAATTAATTGATAAATTATTTTTAAGAGGAATATATAATAATTCAAAAATAAATATAACCGTAAGTAATGAGCTAAAAAAATTATTATGTCAAAAATACAGTTTAAGTAGTGATAAATTTATGGTCATACCTAATATGGTAGATACAGATTTTTTTACTGTTAAGCCGAAAATTATTGATGATAATTTTTTTTCATTTTTGACTATTTGCAATCTTGTTCCTATTAAAAATGTAGATATATTAATAAAAGCATTTTATAAAGCTTTCAAGGATAATAAAAATGTCATGCTGAAGATAGGTGGGATTGGAAGTGAATATGAAAAATTAAAAAAAATAGTTATAGAAAACAATATTGAAGACAAAGTAAAGTTTTTGGGTATATTGACACGAGAAAAGGTAAAAGAAGAAATGCAAAAATCTAATGTTTTTGTACTAGCTAGTAAATATGAAACTTTTGGTGTAGTGTTAATCGAAGCACTAGCTACGGGAACTCCAGTTATTGCTACAAAATGTGGTGGGCCTAATGATATTGTTAAGGATGGAGTTGGAGTGTTGGTTAAGCCTAATGATATAAATGAATTGATAAAAGCATTAAAGTATATATACAAAAATTATCAAACTTATGATTCATATAAGATAAGAAATTATTGTTATAATAATTTCGGCCAAAAAATCACAATAAAAACAGTAATTGATTTATATAGTAAAGCAATTGATAGTAGATAATATTTATAAAAATAGTATATTAAAGAGTATTAGATTTTAAGGAGAATTTATCATATGAGTAAAAAAATAGATATAGATTTAATAAATTTATACTTATTGTATTTGTTCACTTTTTTAATAATTTTTGTAGTAAAAAAAATATTAATAGGATATAGTACTTATATATATGTATATAGTGGTGTAATAATAGGTTTATGGTATATAATTTCATTTAGACATTATAATTTTACGGTGATTAAAAAAAATTTTAAGCACATAGATTTCATGTTAATTCTTTTAATATTAACATATTGTATATATATAATTATAGATACAATATATATAAAACCAACAGCAATGATTTATACTTTAACAAAAGTTATTCCTTTAATTGTAATAATTCCATTAATAATACAATATAAATTGGATTACAAAAAAATAATTATTATAAATACTTTTATATCTAGAATATTATATATAAGTATGATTTTGGCTTTTATAATGTATTTTTTTGGATATAGTAATATTTATATTTCTAGAACAGGTATAAAATTTGCAACTCTTAATCAAACAGCTGTATTTGCTGATAAGAGCTTACAATGGCTATTTTGGCATAAAAGTAGATTTGCTACTTTTTGCTTTTTAGCTTTGATTTATTTATTTAATATAAGTAACATAAGAATTTTAGATAAAGCATTATTACTGATAATAATTGAATCAAATTTATATTTTTCAAATTCCCATACATTTCTTGCACTATCTTTTGTATATATTATATATTTTTTATTTAAAAAGTTTAAAAATATAAACAAATATTTAAAAGTATCTTTATTTATTATTTCTTTAATTATTATTTTAGTTATTTTTATTAAATTAATTATTCCATTGATAACCAATGGTAGAAATGTTGGAAGTTTAGGTAATAGAACTTTTATATGGAGATATTCAATTGAATTAATAAAACAAAATCCATTTGGTAATATAATATTAAATAGAAATAGTGGATTTATTTTGCAAAATAGGTTATATATAAATAGTGCTCATAATATTTTTTTAAATGAATTTATAGAAAGTGGCTTTTTGGGAGGAATTTTATATTTTTTAATAGTAATATTATTATTAAAAAGAATTTTATCTAATGATAAAAGAATTTTTTTTGGTGTTTTATTAATATTATTAGGTGGCTGCTTTGACATAATATTATTTGAAGCAATGAATCCAATATTTTGGTATACAATTGCTATTTTTTATAGTTATAATAATTATCAAAAATATAATTGGATAGGAAGAAAAATTGAAAATGTGCCAATTAGTAACAGCTATTATAACCTCATATAACAGTAATGAAAATTTTTTAAAACAAGCAATAGAAAGTGTTGTAAATCAAACATATAGTAATTTAGAGGTTATACTTGTTGATGATGGTTCTACAAACAATGTAGCAAAAAAAATAGCTAAGTTATATCCCAATATTAAATATATATATCAATCAAATAGAGGACTTGCGAGTGCCAGGAATACAGGAATAAATAATTCAAAAGGAGAATTGATTTGTTTTTTAGATGATGATGACATATGGGAAAAGGATAAAGTATCAAGGCAGGTTAATTTTTTTAATGCAGTAATAAAAAATGATAGTAGCCTAGGACTTATATTTACTTATCAAAAAAATATAGATGAAAAAAATAATTTTATAGGAACAGTTGAAAAGAATGCGGATGGTTTTGTTTTTGATAAAATACTTTTTGGTAATATTATAGGTGCCCCATCATCAGTAATGATCAAAAGAGAAGTTTTTGAATATGTAGGCCTTTTTAATGAAGAATTTCGATATGCTGAGGATATAGAATTATGGTATAGAATTACAAGGAAATATAATATATATTCGTTGAATGAATATTTGCTATATTATAGAGTACGAAAAAATAGTCTATCAAAAAATTTAAAAATGATGAATAAATTTTGTGAAAAAGCATTTTTAGATACAATACAAAGAGAAAATGATTATCCTCTAATTAAAAAAAATAGAGAAAAAATAATAAGTAATTATTATATGTGTATTGAAATGACACGTAATTTTGCTTTTAACAATGCTTCATTAAGTAGAAATAGTTATATGAAAGCATTAAAGTATAATCCATTAGGAATATTTAAAATAAAATATTTACTTAAATTTTTGTTTTCATTTTTAGGAGATAATTTATTAATTTATTATAATAATATAAAACATTCGGTTTAATATCCATTTAATATTTTTAATATAAATAAAATATGAAATGAGGTAAGATATGTCAGATAGAAGTTATATTAGTGGTTTTATAAAAAACATTAAAAGTAATTATATAAGAATGATTGTTGGAGCAATAATTTCATTTGCATCATCAATTGTTTATGCAAGAGGATTAGGGGTAGAATTATATGGTGTTTACTCATTTATTATGTGGTTTATTGCTATAATGTCTAATATATTAGGTATGGGGTTATCAGGAACGGTTACAAAATTTCTTCCTCAATATTATTTTAATAATGATATAGATGAATCAAAAATATTAATAATTAATTTTATAAAGAAGATTTATACAATAGTGGGAATAATATGTATTTTATTAATCTTTACTATTCCGATATGGGAAAATTATTTAAAAATAAATTATAATAATATATATTTTATATTATTAATGTCTATTATTTGTATTATACCTACTACACTTAATGGAATATATTCTAATGCAATTCAAGCATTACAAAGATTCGATATATTTGCAAAAGCAAGTATTAAAACTCAGATAATTATATTTATAGGTTCTTGTATAGTAATAGTAATAAATAAAAATGTATTATTAATAATATTTATTGTTTTACTAACTACTTTATTTCAAAATTTTATTTACTACAGAGAATTAAAAAAAATATTGGGAATAGAAAGTTTATTTAAAATTAGAAATGCAAAATTAAAAGATAAAAGTAGTATAATAAAATATTCGTTTTATATGTATATAAACATCATATGGCAGCAAATCGTATGGACAAGATCAGAATACTTTTTCTTAGGAATATATACTGGGCAAAAAGGACTTGCTGTGTATGGGCTTGCTTATAGTCTTGTAAATATGATAAATTTGATATTTTCACCCATTATGAATGTTCTTAATAATTATTTCTCTGAAATTGTATCAAAAAACAATAAAGAATTATTAAATAAGATATTATACACTGTAACTAAATATTTTATTGTTTTATTAATTTTAATATTGTGTTATGGTAAGTTATATAGTAAAGATATTATTTCATTTATATATTCTGATAGGTATTCAGGGGTTATAGATGTATTTCTTATACTACTTACGGGTTTAGTGATAAATCAAATTCTGAATGTATGTGGTGCATTACCTTTTTATTATGAAAAACAAAGGTTTATTGTTGTATTAGGTATTTTATCAGGAATAATTAATATAGTTTTTGATATTTTATTAATCCCGAAGTATGGAGTAATTGGCGCAGCGTTAGCAAATACATTTTCTCAAAGTATATTTTCAATAAATCAATTTGTTTATATAAAGTTTGTAATAAAGATAACATTTCCTCTAAAAGAATTATTATTGGTTATTATTGTAAATTTAGTTTCATACTTTATTATTAATATATTCTATAGCTATACAACTTTAAAAATTATATTTGGAATGTTATTTATTCCTATTATTATAATAATATTAGAAAAACTAAAAATAATTAAATATAAGCAATTAAAACAATTATAAATAGAAAGTTGGTGAATGAATGAAAAAGATACTATTATATCCATGGGGAGATTATTATTTAAACAATAAAATTTTTTATGATAAGAATTTTTATAATTTATGTACTGTTGAGAAGAATCCGATTTTACTTTTAAAAGAAGAACTTAAGTCATTAAATTATGATTTGATTACTATAGATAATGGGAACTTAGATGAAGCTGAATATATAATATTTTTCGAAGTTCCATCAAAAAATAATACATATTACAGAGAGTGTATAAAAAAGAAATTATATCATAAAATGATATTATTTTTATGGGAGCCACCTGTTGTAAATCCTAAAAATTATGATAAGATCATACATGAAAATTTTACTTATATATTTACTTGGCGTGATGATCTAGTAGATAATAAGAAATATTTTAAGTTTTATTATCCTCAACCAAGTTCGGTTCCTGAAATAGTAAATGTACAATTTGAAAAGAAAAAGTTTTGTACTTTAATTGCAGGTAATAAAATATCCAAGGTGAAAGGTGAATTATATTCTGAAAGAATTAAGGCGATAGAATATTTTGAAAAAAATAATATTAAGAGTTTTGATTTGTTTGGAAGGGGATGGAACAAACCTCGAAATAGGAAGGAAAAAATATTTCCTTTTCTAGTTCGGAATTTTAAAAGTTATTCAGGTGAAACAAATAATAAATTATATACTCTATCTCAATATAAATTTTGCATTTGTTATGAGAACCAATCAAATGTTCAAGGATATGTGACAGAGAAAATATTCGATTGTTTTTTTGCAGGATGTATACCGGTTTATTTAGGAGCAGAAAACATAAATGACTATATACCAGAAAATTGTTTTATAGATAAGAGATATTTTGATTCATATACTGATCTATATAATTACTTGACTTCAATAGGTAAAAAGGATTATATAGAATATCAAAATAATATTAAAAATTATTTGGAGGGTAGTAATTTTAAATTTTTTACAGATGAATATTTTGCTAAAAATATAACAGAGACGATAAAAAATCTTAAATAGAATTTTGGAGGTAATATGGTAATTGTAAAAATATTAGGTGGTCTAGGAAATCAGATGTTTCAATATGCTTTTTATGAATCCTTAAAGAGTAAGAATAAACATGTAAAATTAGATATAAATGATTTTAAAAATTATAACCTTCATAATGGATATGAACTTGATAAAATCTTTGATGTTGATAAAAATTATTGTACAGCTGCTGAAGCTGAAAAATTAAAGGATTGTAGTAGTAATATTATCTCAAGAATTAGAAGAAAAATAATTGGAAAAAAGAAAACATATTATATTGAAAAAGTAGGTTATTATGATCCTGATGTTTTTAAAAAAGATAATATTTATTTTGATGGGTATTGGCAAAGTGAAAGATATTTTATAGATATTAAAGAAATTATAAGAAGTAAATTTCAATTCAAAAAAAATCTAGATGGAAAAAATATAAAAATTTTACAAAAGATAATATCTAGTGACTCTGTAAGTATTCATATTCGAAGGGGGGATTATGTCTCAAATCCCGAGGCAGCAAAAAAACATGGAAATATTTGTAATATCAAGTATTATGAACACGCTTTTGAAATTATTTATTCTAATATTTCAAAACCTAGTTTTTTTGTTTTCTCAGATGACATTAATTGGGTAAAGGAAAATTTAAGAATAGATAATGCTTTTTATATTGATTGGAATAAAAGGAAAGAAAGCTATAAAGATATGTATCTTATGAGTCGTTGTAAACACAATATAATTGCAAACAGTACGTTTAGTTGGTGGGGGGCATGGCTTAATAAAAATAAAAATAAAATCGTAATAGCACCTAATAGATGGTTTAGTAAAAAAGACTTGAATAATAATGATATTATACCTAATTCGTGGCTAAAAATTTAATATATATATAAAGATAATTTTATATAGACATAACATTATACAAGCTACAAAGACAAGCGATATAATATCAAGTATTATTTTTTGGAACCTTGACAAATAAAGGCCTCAAAAACTATAAAAAAGGCAACACTTAATAAACCTACCATGAATTGGATAATAATGGAAGGAAATTTAGTAATCTTCAGTTGAATGTATTTGCTAAATCTATCCATTACCTCCCGGTTGGTAGATTTGGCCTTTACTCAGCATGGCAAAGACCAGTCTTACAAGCTTACGTGCCGTTAAAACGAGGGCTCTCTTATGCTGGTGTTTTGTAACCTCATTGTACTTCTTGCAGTAGAAATCAGCATACTCTTTTGCGTGTATCCTTACGCAATTAGCTGCTTCTACAAGATAGTACCTTAAATACTGGTTACCACACTTAGCTAAAGAGGTATCTTCAGCACTAAAGTTGCCAGATTGATATTTATTCCACACGAGGCCTGCAAATTTAGCTACAGCACATTCATTTTTAAACCGCTTAACATCGCCAATCTCAGCTACAAGGCCTGCGGCTAGTACATTACCGAAACCTGGAATAGTAGTCAGAGTTTGGCGAAAGCCATTAAGCTGTTTAGAGATTTCTTTGTCAAGTTTTTTAAGCTGTGACTCAAGAAATCTGATATTTTCAAGAGTCATGGTCAAAGTCATGCTAACAGTATCGCACATGTCAGGATTAAGACGATATGCCCTATTAGCAGCAGACTTAAGTGTCTTAGCAATTTCTTCGGGATTTTTCAATCTATTGTTGCCATGACTCAAGACAAAATCCACAAGTTCCTCCACAGGCATAACAGCGATCTCATCAGGAGTAAAAGAATCAAAAACAGAAGTAGATGCTGAGCCAAAGACGTCGCTAAAAGGACAATCTTCCTTGAATGAAGAGAACTTGAGATAAAGGAGGTTCAAAGCTCTGCTCTTTTCACTGGATATAGTTTGTACCAGATGGTATCTAAAACGAGTAAGGCGCTGTAGCGCAGCATACCTAAAGTCAGGCATAGGAGTAGGGTTTACCCTACCGAATCTGACACAATCAGCAATGATTCTGGCATCAAAATCGTCAGTTTTAGGCAAATAGGTATAAGCCTTTTTAAAACCCTTGACGACACCTGGATTCATAACAAAGAATTTAGGGTTAAAAGGTGCCAGGTCAGGAGAAGAAGCCAGGTGAAGATGGAGGTGCCATGCATAATGAGAAGTGGCTTCCATACCAATTTTGACACAGGAAGCATTAATAGCGTTAGCATGAGAAATCACCTCAGAGATGATAGAATCAGCACCTGGGATATCATTAGAAACCGAAAAAGGTTTCTTAATGAGGTTATTGCCATCTTGATCAATAAAGAAAACAGAATTAGATTGACTGCTAACGTCTATACCGACGAATAAAGTACTGGGCACGTAAATTCCTCCTTTCATTAAAAAATTGAGAACCAGTACCAGGTTAATCCCTGACAGATTACCGAGAAACAGCCTCGCGATATCAGAACTATATCAATACCCATAGGATACACCGTATGGATGCTGAAACATACGGAAGAGTATGATATGGACAGCAAGCGAGTCAGAACTAAACGAGTAATCCCAGGGGTGCAGTCTTAGGCGAGAAGTACCCTAAAGTAGGGTCTTCAGGAGGTTTTCAGAGCGACCCTGAAACCAAATCCTAAAAATAGTTTAACAGAGACAACCTGAAGAAGAAAGAGAGAATTCGTGTACTACAAATGCAAAATGCAGCAATCCAGCATACATCGCATGGAAGATTATATGTTTGGCCGATGTGTAGTCAAGCCTAAAATGAACTCACTGCGTTCGGGCTTGACAACCCATCTTCCCAAACATAGATAATAGCTAAGCGATGTATACATAATATCAAGTGGCACTTGATGGATTTAATTATGACGAATTTAGTAAAACAATATTTAATTATCAACGGGTCATGATCTTACTATCACAACCAGGGATGAAAATGGCTTAAGTACTTGTATAATTTCAACTATGTGCTAAATTCAAAGTAGGACAGGAACAAAGTTTGGTCGAACATCGGAGGAATAGTACCCCGTTTTTCAACGTAAACTGATTGCCTTCGAGCACAACCAATTGTGGACCTATAGGCAGCACGAGTAGTAAAGTTCATATAATCTCGGGCAATCATTCCTGTCAAAATATTTAAAGGAGTTGATTTATATACAAGACATTTTGAATGCTGCTGCAGACTTGATATCCACAAAGAATCCGTAGTTGCATGTCTTCTCAAAGGACCGATTAACAAGCAACCCACCTCTGAAATCAGAATATTTTCAACACTGCTTTCAGACCTTGATTCTCTAAAAGCATGGCTTGTTGAAGAAAGCTGCATGCATATGGCTATGGAAAGTACAGGTATATATTGGGTGTCTGTCTATGAAACTCTTGAAACAGCATTTGATGGACGTATGTTTCTAATTGTTGCCAATGCAAGGCATATGAAGAACGTACCCGGCAAGAAGACTGATATGAAAGATGCGGAATGGATTGCTACTCTTCTAAGAGCTGGTCTTCTCAACAGAAGTTTTATTCCGAAAAAAGATATCCGAGAGGTCAGGGACCTCACAAGATATCGTATAAGCGTTATATCAGATATAACTTCACAAAAGAATCGTATTGAGAAGTTTTTACAAAGCTGTGGTTTCAGGCTTTCATCTTTCATATCAGATATATTTGGTGCTTCTGGCAGTGCAATAATAAAGCATCTTTACACTCACGGCAGCATTACTATCAAGGATCTTGATAGTTGTCTTAAAACCAAAACCCGCAGAAGGATAAATGAAATAATGCAGGCTATAAATGGCAGACTGGACAAACACCAGATGCAGTTTCTTAAAATGATGTTTAGTCATCTCGAGAATCTTAAAGCCCATCTTTCAGAGGTAGAGAGCCAGATTAATTCATTTATTCAAAAGTATGACCATCAAATAGAGCTAATAGATGGTATACCAGGTATAGATAAAATAGCTGCACCTACAATACTTGCAGAAATCGGCACTAATAAGAGTAAATTCAAAACTGCTGAACATATTTGTTCCTGGGCTGGGTTAAGTCCAGGTAACAATGAAAGCGCAGGTAAAAAAAACGAGCAAACATCAATAAAGGTAACCCATATATAAAATGCATCCTTTGTGAAGTGGCCTGGATAATAAGGCCAGAGGAAATCATATTTGTGCGCATGGTATTGGAAGATGAAACAGCGTAAAGGTGCTAAAAAAGCAATTGTAGCTTTTGCCAGGAAACTGCTTGTAATCATCTATACTATACTTAAAACAGATACCAAGTATAACGAAAACTGTTTTGAATCACGCAGGCTTCAAACCGAGAAAAAACGAGTTGTAAGAATGGTTTATGAACTTCAAAAACTCGGTTTTGAGGTAAAGCAGCCCGCATAAATGGGATATTTTCATTACACTGGATATGTATGAGGTAAGTATAGACGATTATACTCGCATAGGGTAGTATTAGCCTTTTTTAGGGCTAGTATATAAAGTTGCCAACGTGCGAGCCTTCGCAAGTACCTTTGAGGTCTTGGAAGAAATTATCCCATTTTCGTAGTAATGTTTAAAGTTCAAAACATCTACCTTCAAGTGGATAAGCTTTTCGCCTATAATAGGAAGGACTTGAGTCTAACTAGCAAGCTCAGTCGCCTCCGGCTCCTGAAATAGGACCTACGGGCGTAATTAACAAACTGTAACAAATATAAATCATGCTGTAATTTATTTAAAGAGGTGAATTTATATGAATATTTCAGTAGCAGGCACAGGTTATGTAGGTTTGGTTACTGCAGTATGCCTTGCAGAAATAGGGCATAATGTAACTTGTGTTGACATTGATAAGAAAAAAATTAATATAATGAAGTCTGGAAAGTCACCAATATTTGAGCCGGGTCTTGAAGAATTAATGATTAAAAATAGTAAGAGATTAACTTATACGACTGATTATAAGGAAGCTTATAAAGATGCAGATGTTATTTTTATAGCTGTTGGTACTCCTGAAAAAAAAGATGGTTCGGCAAATTTGAAATATGTATATGAGGTTACAAAACAAATAGCTGAATCTGTAGAAAAGAATTGTGTAGTTGCTGTAAAATCAACTGTACCTGTTGGAACAAATGATAAAATTGAAAGAATCTTAAAAGAAAACTTAAAACACAATGTTTATGTAGAAGTTGCATCAAACCCTGAATTTTTATCACAGGGGACAGCTGTTAGAGATACATTAAAAGCAAATCGTATAGTACTAGGAGTTGAAACAAAATATGCCGAAGAACTATTGAGAAAAGTATACGATGGTTTTGGACTTCCATACGTAATAACAGATAGAAGAAGCGCTGAAATGATAAAATATGCATCAAACGATTTTCTTGCTTTAAAAATTTCGTATATAAATGAAATAGCAAACCTATGTGAGATTGTCGGTGCAAATATAGAAAATGTTGCAAAAGGTATGGGAATGGATCCCCGCATAGGAGATAAGTTTTTAAGAGCTGGCATCGGTTATGGTGGTTCATGCTTTCCAAAAGATACAAAGGCACTAAATTGGTTGGCAAATTTTAACGATTATGAGTTAAAAACTATTAAAGCTGCAATCGAAGTGAATGAAAGCCAAAAGATAAAACTCATTAAAAAGGCAAGAAAATATTATGATAATTTTAGTGGTTTAAATGTCGCAGTTCTCGGGCTTACATTCAAACCAGGTACAGATGATTTAAGGGAAGCACCGTCACTGCAGAATATACCAATACTTCTAGAAGATGGAGCTAATATTAAAGCATGGGATCCTGTCGGCATTGAAAATTATAAAAAGATATATCCTAAAGAGATAAAGTATTGCAATACAATAGAGGAAACACTTAAAGATGCTGATATTTGCTTTATATTTACTGAATGGTCAGAAATTAAAAACTTTAATATATCGCTATTCTCAAAGTTAATGAAAAATCCTTTAGTTATTGATGGAAGAAATTGTTATGATTTAGAGAAGGTAAAGACGGCTGGAATCATATACGAGTCAATAGGAAGAAGTACAATTAATGGATTAATTTCAAGCAACGATAATGCAACTTATGATGATGAGGCCGCAGCTTCAATAAGTAAATAAGTAGTTTAATACATAAAAGTCGTTAAATTATATGGATAAACTTATATTAAGAAAAAGATAAAAATAGTCAAAGCTAAAAGATTTACGTAAATTTATTTATGGGGGGTGGGATTATGTGGTATAAAAAATGGAGTATTATACTTGATATTAGTGCATTGGTTTTAGCTTTTATAATTGCTTTATATCTTAGATTTAATTTCAATATGAATATAATGTCAAAAAGATGGTATTTAAGCACATTTATTATCTTATTAACGATAGATTTTTTAATTTTATACTTTAAAGGATTATATGATAATAAGCATTGGCCTTTATTTAATCAGATAGGAATAATAATTGATGGAATGGTTTATTCAGTATTTATATATCTATTTATATCATATTTTATTAAAATGACGTATTTTTCAAGATTAACACTTATATACATATTTATTATTGGGTTACTGCTACAAATAATATTCAAATCAATTTTACTATATTTACAAAAACAGAGATATAAAAGAGGCTTAGATTTAAGTAATGCATTGATACTGGGGAATTATTCAAATGAATCAAGTGAAATAATTAATAAGCTTATGTCGCATGAATTTGGGATAAACGTAGTGGGTATTTTATCTGATGATGATATAAATTATGATGATTTAAATAAATTAGGAGATATTAAAAATTTTAATATTGTTATTGATAAATATAAAATCGATACAATATTTATAGTATCAAAAATTGATAAAACAGAAGAAATAATAAATATGTGCCTTAGCAAGTACATAAGCGTTTATTCAATTAATAACAGTATAAATCTTTCAAACTATCCGATGGAAATAGAGGTAATTGATGATATGCCTATTTTAAAATTAAAGGATGTATTTATTGGCGGATTCGAAGGACATGTAAAGAGACTTTTGGATTTTACGCTGTCATTTATTGCGTTAATTATTTTATCGCCTTTATTAATTATAATAGCACTATTAATAAAAATTGATTCTCCAGGTCCTGTATTTTTTGTTCAAAATAGAATAGGATTAAATGGAAAATTATTTAAAGCATATAAATTTAGGACAATGGTTATAAATGCCGAAAAAATTTTATTAAAATGGTTAGAGGAAAATCCGCAGATAAGAGATGAGTATTTAATAAATCATAAACTTAAAGATGATCCGAGGATAACAAGAGTAGGAAAATTTTTAAGGAAAACAAGTCTTGACGAATTACCACAATTGTTTAATGTACTAAAAGGTGATATGAGCTTGGTAGGACCGAGGCCTTATCTTGTGAGAGAATTAGACGAGATACGTCATTATGCAAAATTCTTATGGAGAGTTCCACCTGGAATTACTGGTTTATGGCAAATAAGTGGACGAAGTGAAGTAGATTTTGAAGGACGATTAAAAATGGATATGCAATACATATCAAATTGGAATATTTGGCTTGATCTTAATATACTTTTTAAAACTATACCAGCAGTACTTAAAAAAGACGGTGCTTATTGACTAATGTAATAAACATAATAATAAGAAACCATAATATAGTACTATATAATAATCCATTAAGTAAACTAGAATAAAATTTTTTACTCAGCATAAAATCACCCATTATATTTATGATTTACCTCCTGGTAATATCTTATTCAATAAGATTTAAATTGATATTTGAATTGAATATGGAATCGACGAAATATTTAGACGATTAATATGTTATATAAGCCATACTTTAAATAAAAATAATGAAAAGGGGAATTTCAACATGTATAGAAAAAATAATACTACAGTTTTTAATGAATCATTTAATGATGATACAAAAAATCAGGTTTGGAAAAAAGGATTTCCAATACCTGGTGAAGACCCAGATATATATAGACGTGATTGCTGCGGAGCTATAATAAGGAAAGCTTCGTATGGAACGCATGGTGATTATGGCTGGGAAATAGACCATATAATACCTGTGTCAAAAGGAGGAACGGACGATTTAAGTAATCTTCAACCGTTACATTGGGAAAATAATGAATACAAGAGCGATAACTATCCCAACTGGTCCTGTAAAAGAAGAAGTTAATAATTAATTTTTTATTAAAGTATGGCTTTTTTTGTAGTAGAAATTTATAAGATATTAGATAAGATACTAGTTTAGAAATATGAATTTGTCTTATAGTTTGATAAAGAAGGTGGTGCACATATGATAACAGGTGTAATCATGGCAGGGGGAAAGGGCGAAAGGTTTTGGCCCAAAAGCAGGATAAAGATGCCAAAGCAGTTTTTAAAGCTATATGGTGATAAAACCATGATTCAGCAGACGGTAGATAGGCTAAAGAGACTTATGCCAATTGAAAATATTTTTGTTGTTACAAACATAGATTATGCAGGTTTGATTAGCGACCAGATACCAGAGCTTCCGACAGAAAATATATTGATAGAGCCTATGGGAAAAAATACAGCAGCTTGCATAGGTCTTGCAGCCATACATACAGAAAGGCTTGATAGAGATTCTATCATGGTAGTAGTGCCATCAGATCACGTAATAAAAGATGAAGAAACTTATTTAGGAGTGTTGAAAGCAGCAATAGAAAAAGCAAAAGCAGGCAACAATCTTGTCACAATAGGCATAAAGCCGCTGCATCCGGAGACAGGATACGGATATATAAACTTTAAGAAGATTACAAATGAGATATTTCATAACAATCCTGTACACAAAGTAGAAAGATTCGTAGAAAAGCCAGATCATGATACAGCAGTGAAATATGTAGAAAGCGGAGACTATTTATGGAATAGCGGCATGTTCATCTGGAAGACATCTACAATACTAAATGTGATAAAAGAAAATATGCCACAATTATACAGTGCATTAAATGTTATAAAGGAAAACTTTGATTCAGATGAGATAGAGAAAATCTTATACGAGGAATATTCAAAACTTGAAAGCATATCGATAGATTACGGCATAATGGAAAAGGCCAAGAATGTATATGTAGTGCCAGGAGACTTTGGTTGGGACGATGTAGGAAGCTGGACATCAATAGAAAGATTATACGAAAAAGATGAGAATGGCAACGTCATAAAAGGCAATGTCGTAAGCGTAGACACAAAGAAATGCATCATAACAGGAAGCGATAAACTCATCGCAACACTCGGCATAGAAGATGTAATAATCGTAGACACAGAAGACGCACTTTTAATATGTTCAAAAGATAAAGCGCAAAATGTGAAAGAAGTATTGAAGGAATTGAAAAAGAAGAAGGCGGAGTATTTGTAAAAATATATAATTATTTTTAAAAAGGGATTTTTTGACTAGAAGGGGAGGACATTTATGTACTGCAAGAATTGCGGCTATAAAATGGGAGACAATCTTCATATCTGTCCTTACTGTGGAGCATTAGTGGATAATACATCTAAAGAAGCAAAAACTTCAAATAAAAGATATTGGCTCATTCCTTTTAGTTTTGCCATAATGGTTGCCATAGCGGTAACTTTTTATTTTTTCTATGAAATAGGTGTCAATAAGAAAGTGGAAGAAATACGGGCAAAAGCGGAAGATATGGCTTTACAGGGGAATTTTGATACTGCATTAAATTTTGCTAAAAAGGGTTTGGCTTTGCGCCCTAATCATAAAGTATTACAACAAGACCTGGCTTTAATAAATTTTGGCAAAACGGTATATGAAAAATTAGAAACAGCTAATAAGTATGCTGATGATAAAAAATTTGATTTAGCATTAAAATCCATTTCTGCAGTTGATAAAGACCTTGAAGGTCGAAGTGGTGAGTATTTTGACATGCTTTCTAATCTCAGCAAAAAGTATAAAACACAGGTAGAAGTAAAACAACTGTATGATGATGCCAAAAACAAAAATACAATTGATGAGTTGGCTGATGCATTGTCTAGATTAAGCTATATAGATAGTCCAGATGCAAAGAATATAGATAAATTAATACGTCAGAAAATTGCCAATATGGCTTACTCAAATGCCAATGAGTTGTTAAAGGATAAACAGTTTAATGAAGCATTAAAAGTGATAGAAAAAGCTATGCAATACGATAGTTCAAATGCTAAACTTATTTCATTTAAAAAAACTATAGTAGATCAGAAAACTGCTTTTGAAAACGCAGAAGCACAGAGAATGCAGCAAGCTATGATTTCTGCAGCCAAAGAAGATGCCATGAACAGGACCAATGCAGTCAGCGTATTAAATGTTAAAAATTACATCAATGGTTATGGGGATTTTGTGATAGAAGGAGAAATTAAAAATGTAGCCACAAAACCTATATATGAAGTAGAAATTTATTATGCAATATATGATGCAAATGGAAATACTATTGGAGATGGCAATACATATGTATATCCAGTTTATTTGTCACCATTGCAAAAAGGAAGTTTTTCCAATATACACTATGGGCTTTCAAATGCTGATCATATAAAAATAACTGGGGTAAACTGGTATATTGATTAAAAGGGGCAAACAAGCATGGGAGAGACAAAAAAAGATTCTAAAAATTCTTTAATTATTAATTTACTTATAACAATTCTGATAATAGAAATTGGACTTGTTGCATTTAATTATATTAACAAAGAATTTCATCAACAAGTAATTACAGGTAACTCAAAATTAGGCCAATATAACGCTATAAAAAGTTCACAAACAAAAGATTCAAAACAAACTAGCATTAAGTCTATAATATCTGATAATCAGGAAAAAGTTATGTACATCGAGGTCAACGATGGAGGCGATATGGTAACAGGTTCTGGATTTTTATACGACACTAATGGCGATATCATAACAAATGCTCATGTAGTTAGTGGTGCTTCTACAGTAAAAGTAAAAACATATGATGGAAAGGAATATAACGGTACAGTCATAGGCAAGGGTGAAGATATAGATGTAGCTTTAATAAATGTACCTGGACTGGCAGGAAGAACTCCTGTTAAAATATCATCGAGAAAAGGGGAAGTCGGCGATCCTGTCATTGCCATGGGAAGTCCACTGGGGTTACAGAATACAGTTACGACGGGAATAATAAGCGGTGTTGACAGAGATTTTACAATTGCACCATATGTGTACAAAGGGGTATATCAGATATCAGCTCCTATATCGCCTGGTAGTAGTGGAGGCCCACTATTGGATCAAAATACAGGAGAGGTTCTAGGAGTAAATTCAGCCGGGACTATTGAAGGGGTAATAGGTTTCTCCATACCCATAAATCAAGTATTACCACTTGTGGAGAATTGGGCGAAAAATCCATCAAAACCTCAGACAAATGAATATGCCGTTGATTCTACAGAGCAACTTGATAATGGTCAATCTATTAAAGAAGAAGCCGAAGCTTTAGTTCAGTATTTTTATCAATGCATCAATTCGCAGGATTATGTTACCGCATATTCACTTTTAGGCAGTGATTGGCAAAGCGGAACAACATATCAAGATTTTCGAAATGGCTATCTTAGAACAGAATATGTTAATATTCAAAACATTATATCTAATTACAAAGATAATAATCATGTAGAAGTTACTATAACAATAGAAGCTCAGGAACTCACTGGTCAAGATACTGTTGTGACAAGTCTTTATATGTGTACATACGATATAGGTTATGAAAATGACCAATTGAAAATCTTAAGTGGTAAATTTAGAAAAATTTAAAAAGCAGCATGTTCATATGGAAGACTTAACAATACCAAAGGAATATTAAAAAAGGGCTTTGCCTTATGAGACCAGAACTGGAAATAGTTTGGCAATAAATCAAAAGGCAAAAATGATTTTGTGTTTTTGTATGGCAATGGGATTTTGGAGGGGATGATGTAGGAAGCTGGACATCAATGGAGAGATTGTACGAAAAAGACGACAACGGCAACGTCATAAAAGGCAATGTCGTAAGCATTGATACAAAGAAATGCATCATATCAGGAAGCGATAAACTCATTGCGATTTTAGGCATAGAAGATGTGATTGTCGTTGATACAGAAGACGCACTTTTAATATGCCAAAAGATAAAGCACAAAATGTGAAAGAGGTATTGAAGGAGCTTAGAGAGAGGAAGTCGGAGTATTTGTAAAGATAAGAAAATTTTTTAAAAGAATGTGGATTTTTATGGTAGATAATCTAATAGATTTTTATGAAAATAATCTTAGCATGAAAAAATTAATATTTTCTTATTCAAAGACATATTTTAAATTTTGTTTTATGATATTTCCCATTACAGGAATAATAACTTCAATTTTATTTTTTTTATATAAAAAATTTTTCATCTTAATTATTATGGCTATTATATTGATGATTCCATTATATTTTATTAATTCTCAAATTAAAAAAATATTAAGTAATAGATATAAAATCAATTCGAAAAGTTTTCTGTGGGATATTAATGGATATAATAAAATTAGAATGAATTTATTAATAGATTATTTGACTAAAGAAAACATATTAAAAAATGAAAAAAATTAGAAACTATTAAAAATATCATTTATAAGCAAAGTAATGAAAAGAAATTTAATGGTTTTTTATTACCAGGTATATATTTGACATTAATTATTCCGATTTGGTTAGATTTTCTAAACTGGATATATGAACATACATCTTCATTTACAGAAATAATACTTATTAGTATTTTTTTCTTTTTATTTGTATCAGAGATATTTTTTATAATATATGGATTTAAATTTATAATTTCTGATTTGCTAAATAGAGAAAGCAATAAGTTAGCAGATTTAGCATATCTTTTAGAAAAAATACAGATAAATGTAAAACTTGATAGTTTATATAAATAAAAATTTTTATTATATGCATAAAGATTTTATTTCAAAAAGGAAGAAATATAATTTGTAAGATAAAAAGCCGTAGTAGGAGTATCGTCTTAATTTTTATTTAAATACGTCGAAATATACTTTGAAAAGTAATTTTTTATATTATTCCATCAAGTTTAGATAAAATTGAAAAGAGGGTATATAAAATGGAAAAGGGGAAATTTGCTGATTACGCCATTAGGGAAGGAAATGTTAAATGGAATGATTCAATAAAAAGGCAAAAAGAGTTATACGACAGAGAAGATGAATTAAGAAGTCCATTTTACAGGGATTATAATCACATATTTAATTGCATGGCTTTTAGAAGATTAAAACATAAAACACAAGTGTTTTTTGCTACACATAATGATCATATATGTACTAGAATGGAACATGTAAATCATGTAATGTCTATAAGTTATGATATATCGAGCTATCTTGGATTAAATACCGATTTGACTTTAGCTATTGCTATTGGACATGATATAGGTCACGCTCCATTTGGTCATGCAGGAGAAACAATTTTGAGAAACTTAGCCGAGAAATATTTAGAAGATAATTTTTGGCATGAAAAGAATGGCTTAAGATTTGCAGATAAATATGAAACTTTACAAGATCCGTATGGTAATGAAGAAAACTTAAATTTAACATATGCAGTTAGAGATGGTATAATTTCACATTGTGGTGAGATAAAAGAAAGATCTTTAAAACCTCGAGACAATGTAATTGATTTATATTCTATCACAAAGCCAAATGAATATTCGCCTTTTACTTGGGAAGGATGTGTTGTTAAGATATCAGATAAGATTGCCTTTATTGGGAGAGACATAGAAGATGCTATTATGCTAAAAGTTTTGTCAAAAAGAAATATAATAGAATTATATAAAATTATTGAAAATGACATTAATATAAAAATATCTGATATCAATAATACAGTTATAATTCATAATTTTTTAATAGATTTGTGTAGGCATAGTGATCCTTTAAATGGATTAAGATTTTCTGAAAAATATTTAATTTTAATTGATCATCTAAAAAAATTTTGCTATTCGTATATATAAGAGAACAAGCGACTAAATTTATATAAAGATTTTGCAAAGCTAATTATGCATTCAATCTTTAATGTTTTATTAGATTGTTATAAAGGAAATGATACAATAAATCGTATAACTACATCTTATAACGAAATATATCCGCTATTAACGAAATATTTTATTGAATGGTTAAAAAAGTACTCAAATAATCGTGATAATTCAAAACTAAAAAATGATGTAATATATGATCTAGAAAATAAAAATGATTATATTCAATCGATAATAGATTTTATTTCAGGGATGACTGATAATTTTGCTTTGCGTATTTTTGATGAATTAACTAGTTTTTAAAGTTTATTAAATTATAATCAGATCTAATTTTTAATAAAATTATTCTTTAAAGGTGATTAGTATAAATAAATTAATGGGTTTTTTAGAATTAAACAAATTAGGTATACCGACTGTTCCATTAAAAGAATTTCATCCAGATGTTAATTTAACATATGATGTGTTATGGACAATACGGGTAGCTGTATATGAAGGTGATGATTTAAATTTACCGCGAGCAGTTGGTGTTAATGCCAGGGAAGCATTGAAAAAAGGACGGGAATTATATAATACTTATAAGGATAAAGGTATGATTTTTTATTATCCTTTTTTTATAGCGGAAAAAAGCGGGACATTAGAGATTAGCAATTCAAGAATAATAATTGAGGCAGTACAAGGAGATTTATGGAATCTTGTTACGTATGGCAAAGTAGATGAAACAATAATAATTAGTAATGAGGATAAATATTATTATAAGAATAAAGAATTTTTAACTAATGAAGAGATATTACAAATTATGAAGCATATTGATTTAATAAAATTTAAATATAGAGATTTGCTAGTGGAAGGAAAATCGGTATTATTAGAATGGAGCTTTGCTTATAATACAAACAATGAAAATATACCTTTTGGCAATAAATATCTCGTGTTTTATGAGATAAGAAGTATATAGAAATCTATCAATATGTTTATTTAAGATATAAGTTTTATATTAAATAGGTATATGTGGGGGATAAAATTGATAATTAAAAAGAAAAGAATTAGAAAAATAGACTTTCTAAATTACTTAAATGGGGAAAATATAAGAATAGGCGTCACGCTAGATAATTATAATGTCAAGAAAGCTTATGAAATAGGATTTTCAATTGACCTCAAAAATGGTGAAACGGTATTAACATCAGTAATTGGACCTGTTACAAGAAAAAATGCAGAGGGATATTATATCATACATAAAGATAAAAAGATGGAAACAAAATATCGAACAATTGAATGGCATTGGAAACAATGGTGTGGCCGTGGAAAAACTGAAGATATGATGGATTTTATAGATGTATCTTATAAAAGATATCCTCGAGATTTCATACCACCATATTCAATTGAGTTATCAATTGGCACAAATTCAAAAGGAGATAGTTTGATATTATCACCAATCATTAAATGTGATACTGTTAATTCGTCTGAAATTTTAATTCATGTTATAAATTTATTTCTTGAAATTTTTAATGAATGTACAATATTACATGACGATTTGAGTGATATAAATATAAGTAAAACTGAAAGATTAAACTGGGAAATACTACCTCAAGGAGATTATCCATGGGAGGTAAGATATCTAAAAATAAAACCATTTATCCAGAAAGCAAAAAAAGGTAATCAATCGGTTATTGAAGATAGAATAAAATTTATACATTCTTTTAATCCCGATTACATTGCTATTGGCAGAGCTGGTTTTTCTGGATATATAGTTTTTGAATTTACTGAAAAAAATATATATTTGTTTGAAAGTGTTTATACAGATAATGCTACTTATGTATTTGATAAAAATTGGAAGGATATTTCTATGTTAACTAAAAAAGATATATTAACAAATGAGCTACAAAAAGATAGAATAATTCATAGAGTAGAAACTTGGAAGAAGAGAATAGACAATTTATTAAGGTAAGTTAATGAAAATATTGTAAGACAGTTTGAAGAGCAATATCAGTCTTATAGATACAGGCATAATGTTAAAGCAGGTATACAGAGTTAGCACAAGTTATAGGAAAGTGTTCTACAGATGTTGATGACAAAGTAAAGTTAGACCTTTTTGGAGTAACATAGCTAGACCATTAGGGGGAATTTTAATGAACATATTAGTCACAGGTGGAGCAGGCTTCATAGGATCAAATATCGTAGATTTTCTTATAGATAATGGATATGACGTCGTTGTTGTTGATAATATGTCCACTGGTAAGAAAGAGAACATAAATAAAAGAGCTAGATTTTATAATGTAGACATTACAGACAGTAATTTATACAAAGTATTTGAAAATGAGAAAATTGACGTTGTAATACATCACGCGGCGCAAATAGACATACAAAAATCTATAAAAGACCCTGTATTTGATGCAAAAGTAAATATTCTTGGAACGATTAATTTGCTAGAATGCTGCAGAAAATATGGTGTAAAAAAGATTATCTATGCTTCTTCAGCAGCAGTATACGGTAACCCAGAGTATCTAGGGGTTGATGAAAAACATAGAGTATATCCTATATCATACTATGGTATATCAAAACATACACCTGAGCATTATTTTGAAGTTTATAATGAATTATACGGATTAAAGTATACAGTATTACGATATGCCAATGTTTATGGGATTAGACAGGATCCTAAAGGTGAAGGTGGAGTAATCTCTATATTTATAGATAAGATGTTAAAAGGCGAAAGACCTGTCATATTTGGAGATGGTGAACAAACAAGGGATTTTATTTTTGTAAAAGATGTAGCAAAAGCTAATCTTCTAGCACTTAAAAAAGGAGATAATGAGATAATAAATATAAGTACAAATAAAGCTATTACGATAAACGAACTTGTAGATATAATGAATGAAATAATGGGTACATATTTAAAACCTATTTATACTAATTCAAGAAAAGGTGATATAGTACATAGCTACCTTGATAATAAAAAAGCTTTGGAGGTACTTGGCTGGGAACCGGAATATCAGCTTGAACAGGGTTTAAAAGAGACGATTGAGTATTATAAAGAAAAATATATATTAGAGGAAGAAGCTGCTGTAACGAAAGATATAAATGTTGATTTATCATATAATGTATGGTCCAAAGGGGATTAATTTATTAGACTGCAAAATTATATATCGCGAAGTAATTAAAAAAATGGAGAGAAAAGAATATGATTAAACAAGTTTTTTACTTTGATGGTAAAGAATTTATTAGATTTTATCATGATGGATTTAATGATTATAGAAAAAATAGAAATTTAAGTGAAAATACTGTTATAGATTCCCACAATATTGAATTCAAAGAATATTATATTGATGATTTAATCAATGAAGATATTGAATGCGATGATATAATTGAAGGTTTTTTAAGTCGCAATAACAAAAAAAATCCATATTCATCTTGCTGCTGCAATTATAAAGAATATATTAACTATAATAAGGAATTATATAATGAATTTCAAGATAAAGATATTTTTAAAAAAGTAAGTGATTTTGTAGAGGAATGGTCCGGATTTAAATTAAAATATAATCCTTATTCAATATTCAATATATTTGTATTTAATCGTACTTTAATTGATATAAATCTTACTACCAACGATGAGGGTAATATATTTATCGATTATAATCAAAATATATATAATAATATATTATTCATTATAAAACTTAAGCTCGGTAATATTATTGTTAATACAATGGTTTATCGCGGCAGTATTAAAAATATAATTCCAAATCAATTATGGGATTCAATAGACATTGAAATATATTCAGAAGATAATAAATTGATTTATGCATATTATGATTTACATTTCATAAAGTATATAAATATTAATATGGGAATTATTAACAAAGATATTGAGATGAATTTAAAAACTCAAAAGAGAAAAGTAAATTTAAAGTCCGTATTTAATCAATTATTAAAAGTAGGTAAGAAAAATAGTGATAGTGATAGATTAATAAGCTATTTATATAATGAACAATTGGCATATAAAAAGAAAAATTATAATAATAGATTGTTTGAATTTTTGGGGAAAAATGAAGAAGATAAAGCTTTTAAAATTTTTGAACAAATATCTTCGGCTGATGGTTTTACTGAAATGTGGATTTTTGATCCATATTTTATAGATTATAAACCTAAAGGTGGCAAAGATAAATTAAACGATATTATAATAATACTTTCTAAGAATTTATCATTGAAAAAAAACATTGTATATGAGGTAGGTAAAAACATTAATTTAGAAGAAAAAAATGAAAATTCAATTGATAAAAACAAAGTTCATCAAGAATTTGATGAATTTATTAAAGCAATAAAACCAACGAAAGAAATAATTAATAAAAAAGCTAAACAAAATTTGAATATAACATTTTATGGGACTAAGGAGCATTTTCATGATAGATTTATTTTTTTGACTAATGATGATTTTATTAAAGGGTATATGTTAGGTACATCATTAAATTCTTTTGGTGATAATTATTCAACAATAATAGAACTTGATTTAGATAATGCAAAAATAGTTTTTAATAAATTAAAGAACAATGTTGTAAATAAAGATAATATTATGGTTAAAGAGGATTTTTAAATGATTATATGTAATAATTCAGATATTAATAATTATTTAATAAAGGAATTATCTCCATTTAGAAATACCGGAAAATATCTTATCATAATTATTGATCCTTATTATTATGACAAAAGTGCAAAAAATAAAATTAATATAGATAATTTTATTAATTTTTTAAAATTGGATATAAATATAACAAGAATAATTTGGTTTTGTAGTAGATTTTACAATAATCATTCTAACAAAGATGTTGAAGTAAAAATTTTTACACATATTGAACTTCATGATAGATTTTTATTTGTTTATGACATATCAAAAAAAATTTATGTAAAAATAATTCACATTGGAGCATCAATAAATAGTTTTAATATAAATGATAAAGTTGGGATGAATAACAATGTCAGTATTTTTAGGATATCTAATGTTGATGAAATAAATCTAAATGATAATAAAGATCAAAATTACAAAATAATCAATATTATTGAAAATTTATATAATAAAAAGGATTGGGGATATTAATGCATTATAAGATTATTGAAAAAATATCTAATATCGTAAATGAGGGACAGTCAGATATTAATTCCATAAGAGAAGATTTAGAAAATATGTATGCGGGAAAAGAATTTAGTAAAATTATTGATGATTATGATGAAAGTTTAAATTTAATGCCTTCAAGCAAAATACCTCATTATACATTTATTTTTTATTTATCTTTAGTTGTTTTATTTCTTGATGATTTAGAAAATATAGCAAGATATATTAAACCTAAAAAAAGTTTTAGATTTTTGTGTAAAGGAGCTAGTCTTTTTGTAGGACAAAAATCAATATATCTTAAATATGATGCTAAACTTAATGATAATTACTTAAAAAACAAATATGAGTTTATTGATAGATTTGAAGGTGAATTTGTTGATCACAACAATATAATGTTTTATGTTATTTATCTTTTGAAACTGATATATTATGCAGATAGAAAATCATTAATTGATATAATTAATGAGGATAATCAAAATTTATTTTTTTTAACCACAATTACTGATTATGAAATAAAATTTACTGATGAAGAACTAATAGATTTTTTAAATTCAAATGATGAATTAAAAATTAATGGAGCATTATATAGATTGACTTATGATTTTAATTATGCTATATCTCAATATGCTTATGATAAAAATGAAAATAATTCCAAAAAAGTTGATGAACAAATTGAAAGATTGAATAAAGTATTTGGTAAATTAGATGAAAATAAAAAAGTATATTTAATTGTAGATTTTATTTTTGTAGAAAAATATTATCCAATATTCTTTTTTGATATATTAAAAGAATCTAAAAAAGAGTTTATTATTGATAATTTAAAAAAGCAGGATTTAGAAAACTTATATAAGTTAATTAATTTAAAAATTTTAATTGAACAATTGAAATATGAAGAAGTTAAAAAGCTATTTGTTGACTTTTTAATAATATTTATTATAAATGATGGAAATAAATTTGTCTGGCAGGAAAAATGCAATGATATTACTGATATCTTAAAATTAATGAGTGACGATTTGATAGTTGATTTAAAAAAACAACTTGAAATTATAAATAGCAATTTATTCATTTCAAATTTTGATAGACAGATAAGATATAATAAGTATTTAAAAGATTTAGATAGATATGAGATTATTAATTATATTATAAAATTATTATAAAATACTTAGATGGTAGTATGTATACAGTAAATGAAACCTTGATAATAAAAAAACATATTCTTGGCTGAAAACTGGAATGTCGGCTAAAACATGGATTAAAAGAGATAATAGAATATTATAGAAAAAATGCTTTTGAAGAAGTGCTGTAACAGAGAAAAATATAGCTTTGTCAGAGTGATTGAGAAATTGAAATAAAAAATATTGAGAGGTGGTGCACATATGATAACAGGTGTAATCATGGCAGGGGGAAAGGGCGAAAGGTTTTGGCCCAAAAGCAGGATAAAGATGCCAAAGCAGTTTTTAAAGCTATATGGTGATAAAACCATGATTCAGCAGACGGTAGATAGGCTAAAGAGACTTATGCCAATTGAAAATATTTTTGTTGTTACAAACATAGATTATGCAGGTTTGATTAGCGACCAGATACCAGAGCTTCCGACAGAAAATATATTGATAGAGCCTATGGGAAAAAATACAGCAGCTTGCATAGGTCTTGCAGCCATACATACAGAAAGGCTTGATAGAGATTCTATCATGGTAGTAGTGCCATCAGATCACGTAATAAAAGATGAAGAAGCCTATTTGGAAGTATTGAAAACAGCAATAGAGAAAGCAAAATCAGTTAATAATCTTGTCACAATAGGCATAAAGCCGCTGCATCCGGAGACAGGATACGGATATATAAACTTTAAGAAGATTACAAATGAGATATTTCATAACAATCCTGTACACAAAGTAGAAAGATTCGTAGAAAAGCCAGATCATGATACAGCAGTGAAATATGTAGAAAGCGGAGACTATTTATGGAATAGCGGCATGTTCATCTGGAAGACATCTACAATACTAAATGTGATAAAAGAAAATATGCCACAATTATACAGTGCATTAAATGTTATAAAGGAAAACTTTGATTCAGATGAGATAGAGAAAATCTTATACGAGGAATATTCAAAACTTGAAAGCATATCGATAGATTACGGCATAATGGAAAAGGCCAAGAATGTATATGTAGTGCCAGGAGACTTTGGTTGGGACGATGTAGGAAGCTGGACATCAATAGAAAGATTATACGAAAAAGATGAGAATGGCAACGTCATAAAAGGCAATGTCGTAAGCGTAGACACAAAGAAATGCATCATAACAGGAAGCGATAAACTCATTGCTATACTCGGTATAGAAGATGTAATAATCGTAGACACAGAAGACGCACTTTTAATATGTTCAAAAGATAAAGCGCAAAATGTGAAAGAAGTATTGAAGGAATTGAAAAAGAAGAAGGCGGAGTATTTGTAAAAATATATAATTATTTTTAAAAAGGGATTTTTTGACTAGAAGGGGAGGACATTTATGTACTGCAAGAATTGCGGCTATAAAATGGGAGACAATCTTCATATCTGTCCTTACTGTGGAGCATTAGTGGATAATACATCTAAAGAAGCAAAAACTTCAAATAAAAGATATTGGCTCATTCCTTTTAGTTTTGCCATAATGGTTGCCATAGCGGTAACTTTTTATTTTTTCTATGAAATAGGTGTCAATAAGAAAGTGGAAGAAATACGGGCAAAAGCGGAAGATATGGCTTTACAGGGGAATTTTGATACTGCATTAAATTTTGCTAAAAAGGGTTTGGCTTTGCGCCCTAATCATAAAGTATTACAACAAGACCTGGCTTTAATAAATTTTGGCAAAACGGTATATGAAAAATTAGAAACAGCTAATAAGTATGCTGATGATAAAAAATTTGATTTAGCATTAAAATCCATTTCTGCAGTTGATAAAGACCTTGAAGGTCGAAGTGGTGAGTATTTTGACATGCTTTCTAATCTCAGCAAAAAGTATAAAACACAGGTAGAAGTAAAACAACTGTATGATGATGCCAAAAACAAAAATACAATTGATGAGTTGGCTGATGCATTGTCTAGATTAAGCTATATAGATAGTCCAGATGCAAAGAATATAGATAAATTAATACGTCAGAAAATTGCCAATATGGCTTACTCAAATGCCAATGAGTTGTTAAAGGATAAACAGTTTAATGAAGCATTAAAAGTGATAGAAAAAGCTATGCAATACGATAGTTCAAATGCTAAACTTATTTCATTTAAAAAAACTATAGTAGATCAGAAAACTGCTTTTGAAAACGCAGAAGCACAGAGAATGCAGCAAGCTATGATTTCTGCAGCCAAAGAAGATGCCATGAACAGGACCAATGCAGTCAGCGTATTAAATGTTAAAAATTACATCAATGGTTATGGGGATTTTGTGATAGAAGGAGAAATTAAAAATGTAGCCACAAAACCTATATATGAAGTAGAAATTTATTATGCAATATATGATGCAAATGGAAATACTATTGGAGATGGCAATACATATGTATATCCAGTTTATTTGTCACCATTGCAAAAAGGAAGTTTTTCCAATATACACTATGGGCTTTCAAATGCTGATCATATAAAAATAACTGGGGTAAACTGGTATATTGATTAAAAGGGGCAAACAAGCATGGGAGAGACAAAAAAAGATTCTAAAAATTCTTTAATTATTAATTTACTTATAACAATTCTGATAATAGAAATTGGACTTGTTGCATTTAATTATATTAACAAAGAATTTCATCAACAAGTAATTACAGGTAACTCAAAATTAGGCCAATATAACGCTATAAAAAGTTCACAAACAAAAGATTCAAAACAAACTAGCATTAAGTCTATAATATCTGATAATCAGGAAAAAGTTATGTACATCGAGGTCAACGATGGAGGCGATATGGTAACAGGTTCTGGATTTTTATACGACACTAATGGCGATATCATAACAAATGCTCATGTAGTTAGTGGTGCTTCTACAGTAAAAGTAAAAACATATGATGGAAAGGAATATAACGGTACAGTCATAGGCAAGGGTGAAGATATAGATGTAGCTTTAATAAATGTACCTGGACTGGCAGGAAGAACTCCTGTTAAAATATCATCGAGAAAAGGGGAAGTCGGCGATCCTGTCATTGCCATGGGAAGTCCACTGGGGTTACAGAATACAGTTACGACGGGAATAATAAGCGGTGTTGACAGAGATTTTACAATTGCACCATATGTGTACAAAGGGGTATATCAGATATCAGCTCCTATATCGCCTGGTAGTAGTGGAGGCCCACTATTGGATCAAAATACAGGAGAGGTTCTAGGAGTAAATTCAGCCGGGACTATTGAAGGGGTAATAGGTTTCTCCATACCCATAAATCAAGTATTACCACTTGTGGAGAATTGGGCGAAAAATCCATCAAAACCTCAGACAAATGAATATGCCGTTGATTCTACAGAGCAACTTGATAATGGTCAATCTATTAAAGAAGAAGCCGAAGCTTTAGTTCAGTATTTTTATCAATGCATCAATTCGCAGGATTATGTTACCGCATATTCACTTTTAGGCAGTGATTGGCAAAGCGGAACAACATATCAAGATTTTCGAAATGGCTATCTTAGAACAGAATATGTTAATATTCAAAACATTATATCTAATTACAAAGATAATAATCATGTAGAAGTTACTATAACAATAGAAGCTCAGGAACTCACTGGTCAAGATACTGTTGTGACAAGTCTTTATATGTGTACATACGATATAGGTTATGAAAATGACCAATTGAAAATCTTAAGTGGTAAATTTAGAAAAATTTAAAAAGCAGCATGTTCATATGGAAGACTTAACAATACCAAAGGAATATTAAAAAAGGGCTTTGCCTTATGAGACCAGAACTGGAAATAGTTTGGCAATAAATCAAAAGGCAAAAATGATTTTGTGTTTTTGTATGGCAATGGGATTTTGGAGGGGATGATGTAGGAAGCTGGACATCAATGGAGAGATTGTACGAAAAAGACGACAACGGCAACGTCATAAAAGGCAATGTCGTAAGCATTGATACAAAGAAATGCATCATAACAGGAAGTGATAAACTCATTGCAACACTTGGCATAGAAGATGTAATAATCGTAGACAGAGAAGATGTATTATAAATATGCTCGAAAAATAAATCGCAGAATGCGAGAGAGATATATTGCAGGAGTTGAAGGAAAAAAATAGCGAGTATTTATAATATATTTTTTAACGAAACATGTCGAAATATTTAGTAAATGACAGATGAATAGTATGTGATTTTTAATTTAGGGATGAGGTAGATGAACAATTTTGCCGAAGAATTGACATACTGGTATCTTCGATTTAATGGATTTTTCTTATTGCAAAACTTTGTCTTACATAATTTAAGAGAAGGAGAGCAAAGGGGGACTGCAGATTCTGACTTGAGGCAATTAGATTTTCTGATGTTTATGAAAAAATTGGTGGACAAAACCAAGATTGGGATAAAGAAAAATTTTTTGATTGGGGTATAGATATTTATAAGCGTAACTTAGCTTTTATCGTTGAGGTAAAGTCAGGAGGAACAAGTAAAAGCGAATTAGAAAAAGCTTTTTCTTCTAAAAGGCTTGAAAGTGCACTTTATCGTTTTGGGATCTTCCCTACAAGAAAAGTTTGTTGTATGATTAAAAAATTTGAAAGTGAAAAATATGCAGAGTTTCATCAAAATTAATTGATGGTCTTTGGTTAAATTTAACTTTTAACTAAATGATGAATTTATACAGAAACGAATCCAATCTTATTCTGATGATAAGTACCCAGATCGAATATACTTTACAAGTGTTCTTATGCAAATTAGAAATTAAATATTGTTTAGTAAGATTTCTTTGTACTCTTCCATTGAGATTTTTTAAAAAGGAGAAATTTGTTATGGAATTGAAGTTAACTACTCTTACTCATTTGTGGACCGGTGGAATTCATCCTAGTGAGATAGACCATATTCAGGAAGCTGGAATTATTGGCAGTATGCGTTGGTTGTCTGAGGTTTTTGTTCGTGGTGTAGGTGGAAAAGTTTGCAATTTAAATGAACGTGATAAATGTAGTTTTAGTGACAAAGACTATTGCGATTCCACTGCTGTAACTTTGCGTCAGACGTTACGGGATTCTGGTTTGTGCGATGTTTGTCAAGTATTTGGAGTGACTAAATGGGGAAGTAGGTTTAGATTAGAAATTATTGAAAATGTTAAATAGAACAGATATTGTGCGAAGAGTATTCAAAACTTGAGAGCATATCGATGAATTATGGCGTGATGGAGAAAGCTCAAAATGTCTATGTGGTGCCTGGCAATTTTGGCTGGGATGATGTGGGAAACTGGACATCTGTAGAGAGGCTTTACGAAAAAAACGAAAACGACAAGGATTCCTTTTGTTAAAAATACGGTTTATAATAAGTTTTGTTTCAAATACCATAGAAGGCTATTGAAATGGAGATGTGTATAAATTTTAGCATTGAAGTTTATGTAGGTATGAAGGAAGTAATTTTAGTGAAAGGGGTTTTTCATAATATATGTGGAATCAATATAGTGAAAAATCACCTGAAGTTTCACAAGATGTTACAGTAAGATTAGATATTAATAGTAGAGTAAAAAAGTTAATACATGAATATTTTATTTTGAGTTTTAATCTTAAAAAAGAACCGAATGTAAAAGAATTTATGGATTATTTGACGGATAATGTGCCAGATATAGCTGAGAATATTACTACAAAAACTCTTATAAAATTATTTGATGAAGAGAGAAATAGTATAGAGTCAATTGATGAAACAACTCCAAGAATCCAAGATCAAGAGTCAATGGATATAGCTAATGACACAAAATCTAGTGATATGAACCTTAGCGATGATTTTGAAAATCTCGGTTTTGAAAAGCGAGTAGAAAAAACAAAATTAATACAATTTTTTGAGTATCTTAAAGCATATCGTTCTAAACTGGAAGAACCTATTAGAAATATATCGAAATATGATGATATTGTTGTATGGTATAATGATATTCCTATTGGAGAAGGGTGTTTTTTATCTAAAGGAGGGAAAAAATGAGTAACTCAGTACTAATAATTGGCGCTGGCGTAGAAAAAACAGAAGGCTTGAATATGCCTCTTGCTAATGAATTAATACCAGAATTAGTAAAATTTACTGAAAATCAGGGGAAACAAATATCTGAGTGTTTAAGGGGAAAGCTACCTAATATGAGATTTTCTTTCCGAAGTTTAATAAAAGATGGTATTGAATCCATTTTATATTCTGATGTTGATGGGAATGATAAATTAGCTAAAAAATTGAAAGAATTAAGTATTAATAGAGAAACACTAAGAATAAAATTACTTTATAATATTTCAACTAAGTTAAGTAATATAAAAAGAGGAAATTATATTGATGAAGAAACAATTGAAATAATAAGAGAATTGTTTACGGAAGAGGAATTGATAGATATAACAGATAATAATTTATTAGACTTAAAGTACTTTACATTTACAGATGCTTTTAAAAAAATGTTAGTTAGATTATTAGAAGAGAGTATAGGTTTAAAAACGAAAAGTAATGATTCTAATGATGAAATGTTATATAATTTACTGATAAATGAATTCTTAGATTTTGAAAAATTGTTGGTTGATACATTTATAGGTTTTTATACAAAAAAGAAATCTGACATCAAAAAATATATTTATATATCATGGATATTATGGTCTTACTTGTCATGGAAAGAGTTAACTATTGATATAAATATAAATGAGATACCGTTTTATAGCAAGATACCAAAAAAGTGGAATGTAATAACATTTAATTATACATCTTTTTTAAAGAAATGCCATGAAAATTCAATATATTTTCATGGTTCTTGTGATGAGTATATACGGCTAGATAATAGGAATACTTTACCAATTGAACAATCTCAATTTAAAGATATTGATGATATTCTTGACTTTTTAGAACAAAATATCAATTTTGATTTTGAAAAAGAAATATATTTTATTCCTTCAATAATTCCACCGCTAAAATTAAAACCTGTAATTTCAACGCAATTTTTAGACAAATGGTATAAAGGAAAGACCATTATTAATAAGTCGGATAGAATAATTATTGTTGGATATTCTTTTTCAAGTGCAGACGAACATATAAATGATATTTTAAGAGAAAATAAAAATAAACAAGTTATTATTGTTAATCCATCATTTAAAAGGATAATACCTTCAATAGAAAACATATATAGAGTTAATGAATATAATTTTACTGAATTTAATTTATCAGGTAAAAGAGCGTTGAAGGCTGATAATATAATAATTATTGATGCTTATGCAAACGAAATTTATCTTTCTGAATTAGAATTAATAGGTTAAATCTGAGATAATCAATAGATGTAACATTAAACCAGCTATAAATGCTAAAATAAAATTGAGCCAAATAAAGTACCAGTGATGATAAAAAAGTGATACACATTATTCAAAAATCCTGTATTATAGAACTGGGAAACCACTATGATATAGTAGGTTGAAAGGAATTATTAATGTGGACCATACCAGTATATCAGATTTGTGTACGAAAGAGAAGGGCTGTTACAAAGGGCTATAGTAAAAAATTGGAAATATTCAGGAATACAGTTAGAAAAGATTCCAATGGGGAACATATGCTATGGCAATTACAAAAAAGGTATTTAGTTCTCCGGTGACAGGTCCGGTAAGACCGATAGTTAAAAATGGCTCACAGAAGATGAATCTGCCCCTGAGAAACAGAGGCACATGGCAAGACGCATATATCATAGACTCGTTGAAGAATATGACTTTAAAGATAGAGAATTCACCATAAGGCAACTTGCACGCGAAATCAAGAGCAAGAAAAAAGAATCATATACCCCACTAGGATTTGATTACGGTGAAGCAATGCAAGTAGATTGGAGACAAGCGGTTTTCAAAATAAACGGAAAGGAGGTAAAAGTTCATCTCTTCTGTACCAGACTATGTGCCAGTTGTGCGCCATTTGTAAAATCATATCCCATAGAAAGAAAGGAGGCTTTTTTAGATGGCCATATAAAAGCATTTGAGTTTTCCGGCGGAGTGCTAAAGAGGTTGGTATACAACAATCTCAAAATAGCTGCAAAAGAAAGCTGGGGAAAATACGTAAGTGACGAATAAAAAAATTTCAAAGCATTAAAAGCCATTTTGCTTTTGAGAGTACATACTGCAATAGAAGCCAGGGTCATGAGAAAGGCCTTGTAGAAGGATTGGTACGATTTATACGGACGTATTAGTCCTCATACCGGAAGTAGGAACATGAAAAGAATAAAATCAAAAACTCAGAGAAAAATGCATAAACTATTGGAATTATCATCTTTAGAAGAACAAAAAGCCTTGGCTTCATTGCCGGTAACACCGTATGATACGGCAGTAAAATTACAGATCAAAGTTAATAGTGACGGTTTAATACATTTTGATGCAAACAGGTATTCAGTGCCACTGGATTTTGCCGGGTATGAAGTAACAGTTAATGTGCTACTCCTTTTGAGATAAGGATATATTCAAAAAATAGAGAGATATCGAATCATAAAAGAGCTTATGGCCAGAATTACTGAAAATGCTGATTTAGTGTGGA
Source organism: Thermoanaerobacterium sp. RBIITD (assembly GCF_900205865.1). Taxonomy (NCBI): domain Bacteria; kingdom Bacillati; phylum Bacillota; class Clostridia; order Thermoanaerobacterales; family Thermoanaerobacteraceae; genus Thermoanaerobacterium; species Thermoanaerobacterium sp. RBIITD. Next base: position 365,086 of record NZ_LT906662.1, on the reverse strand, counting down.
TAGGAGGAGATGGATAATTTGTTTCAAGAACTTATAATAAGTTTAATTATTAGTTTAATTAGTAATTATATATCACAGAATGTAAATGAAGTTTTATTAGATGGTGATATCAATAGTGAAATAAAAGAATGTATTCAAAATGTTACAGATAAAATTTCGACGAAATATCCGAAGTTTAAGATTATAGATGGATTTACTTTATGGGATAATATTGCTGAAAAAATAAATTACGAAATTGAAAAAAATTTTGACGATATTAGCTATATAAATATAGTTAGCACAATAAACAGTGTTTTAATAAAACAATTAAACGATTTAGATCCAGATAAAATTAAAAATATATCTGAAGATTATTTAAAGCTTCTTAAAAAAGAGATTATAAATAAAGATAAACTATATAAATTTTTAATGTTATCATATTTTACAAATATCGATGGTTATATTCGTAGCAGGTTAGAAACTATAATTCATGTGTTAGAAAATAATACGACAAAGGATAAATTTATGGATGTTAAAGAGATTAAAGAGATTAAAGATAATTTATTAGCATATTTAATTTTTTTACAAAAATGGGCATTTAATGAGTTAGGAGAAATGGAGTTTGAAAGAACGTTTAAAATTACCGGTAATAAAAGACGATTAAAGATAGATGATTTGCTAAAGTTAAATTCAAATCTTGTTATTATAGGTCCTCCGGGTTGTGGTAAAACGTATACGCTTATTAACTTAATATTCAGATTAACGCAAAGCAATTCAGGGAAAATGCAAATACCAATATATGTTGATTTATCGTCATACGGAATGTTCTATGATTCGATTTTTCAACGATTATTAGACATCGTCAATAAAAAGCTGGTTAAGTGTCAAAAGGATGACTTAGAGCTTTTATTGAAAAAAGGAAGTTTTATTTTATTTTTAGATGGATTTGATGAGATAAAAGATGATTTTTATGAAAAATGTGTCAGGGATATTAATAATTTAATGATTGATTATCCATTAAATTTATTTATAATTGCCAGCAGAGATAATAATTATTATGAGGAATTTGGATATAAAGTAATAAAATGTAAAATTGATCCATTAGATGGTATACAGATTAAAGAGATTGTAGATAAGTATTATAAATATTCTTTTTATACGTTGAGTGATGATATGGTTGAATTGTTTAGGAATCCATTAATTTTAAAAATCGGGATAGAGGTAATTAAGAATAATGATGGTAAAATTCCTTCTAATAGAAGTTTAATATATGGTGAATTTATAGATTATCTAATAAAAAAATGGAATAGGCAAAAAGGATTAAAAAAGGATTTTATTCCTTATATTAATATTATGGAAACTATTAGTAAAATAGCATATGAATATTTTGAAACACCTTATATATATATAAGGGAAATGCAATCTTTACTAAAAAATTGTTTTCCAACAATGAATACGGATAAGGTTTATGACTTTATTCTAAATTTAGGAATTTTCGAGGTTAGAGATAACAGAGTAACATTTATGCACAGAACTTTTAAAGAATATTTTGCTGCAATTTATATATTAAAACAGATTGAGTCAAAGAATATCTCGATTTTAGATACTATAGTTAATAAAAAGCAATGGTATGAAGTATTTATATTTATATCTGGCTTACATACAAAAATTGAAATTAAAGATTTATATTTAAATTATGTACTTCAAAAAAATATTAAATTATATGTAGATTGTGTTAAGTCAGAATATAATTATTCTGATGAATTAAAACAATATGAGCTTAATGATTTAACGGTATATTACTTAAATAGTTTAGTTTTTACGTATGAGTCTATTATTAACAAATATTTTACTAAGATTAAAAGATTATTTAGCCCTTATAGGGGATTTAATAAAATTGATGATGAAATGGAAATTTGTATTGAAGGATATATAAGTGAAGATATGTGCAGTCTAAAATATTTATTTAAAATTAAAAATGAAGACGAACCAAAGGTGAAAATAAAAAAGTTGGCATTGCTAGAAAAAATGTCAGTAAGTTTTATTAATCTAAATTACTTTTCTATTGATAGTTCAAGAGGACTTGCAATAGAAAGAATAAAGTCAGAGTTAAAGTATATTATAGAAAAACAGTTACTGCGTGAGAGTGATTATATTATATCTGAAAGGATATCAGAGGCTTTAAAGAAACTAAAGTTGAATATGGATTTAAATGAGGCATATGAATGGGTTAAAGATGTAATAGCTGGTCAATTAGAAAACTCTATTAATTTGGTGAGTATTCAATATGACGGTGTTGAATTATTTGAACTATATAATTTAATTGAACATATTATAAAAAATAATATCGATTATCAGTTATGTTTACTGCCGTCAATGGATTTGCTTACTAAAAAAAGAGGATTTGTTTGGGATTGCTATTCTAAAGAGAGATTAATCGAAAGAACATACAAATTTTTTGAATTCTATCAAGAGTCTTTTATTTTTATGATAGAATCAAATTTTCTGGAAATTAAAAACTATATGCCTGACTATATTAATTATCCATATAAGTATATTATTGAGATATGTTTTCCTGAAAGTAAAAATAATAATCATGAACCATTGTTAAGGTATTTTTACATACAAGTAGAAGATAAAAGCAATTTAAAACCGAAAATTTTAATCAGCGATGAAAAAGAGTTTTATCGAGATAACAAAGAATTAGAAATATATAATACATATTGTAAATATGGACAAGGATTAATTATATCATATACGTATATTGATTTGGTTTTAATATCAAAAAAAGTATCATCAAATTTAATTATTTGTGATTTTACTTATGATCGGATAAAAGAAAATATTGAATATATATTTGGCAAGCTTTAAAAAGACTGAAGTGACATCAATAGATTGTGAAAATGGGATATGTAAAGTTAAAATAAAAAATAATGTACATGGAAGTTATTGATGTTAAGATCGATGTAGATATGGCCAAAACTTCATTCAGCACTCTTTTACCATCTCCCATATTTTCTCATTATTTGATAATATAGAACCACTTTAAAAAATAAAACACGAAAAGCTTTTGAAGAATCACGAGCTAAATTAAAGATGGAGACAGAAAAAGAATTAGAAGAGTTAAGACACTTGCACCAAGGTGAAATAAATGTACTCCTTAGGCGTATGAAGTTTATCAAAAGATGGTATTATCTATGAGAGTGTTTATATCTGAGATAAAAACGGCAGATACCTAGCCCACATAACCTTTGAGGTAGAACCAGCAGAGGTAATAATCGATTCAAGGCTGGAGTATATAGGGCAGGACACAAATCCTGACGGAATAGCATTGGCGAATATAGGCCATCTAGGACAACCAGAGCCATGGCATGAGGGATTTTAAGATACCATATCCCAGGGGATTACAAAAATACAGAGGAGAAATACAGATAACATTCCACAAAAACGGTTTTATGTATATAAAGATACCTGAATTAACATGTAGCGGAGGAAACAGAAGTAACACCTCATAGGAGTCCTTGCAGACATGGTGACAGAGATAGTAAAAGAGCTCAAAATGCTATTGGCGGTAGAAGATCTAAGATTCAAAAAAGATAGGATGGCATCCAACTTTGCATACAGCAAGGTAATAGAGGCAGAGATGAGAAGCGACTACAAAAAAGGAGTAGAGGTAAAAGAAGTATGGCCTGCCCACACATCCACCATAGGGTATTACAAATACAAGGAATGCTATGGTATAACAATACATGAAGCAGCAGCGATGGTAATAGCCCGCAGGGCTATGGGTTACAGAGAAAAATAACGAAAGAGATAAAGCAAAGAGTAAAAGAGCTAATAGAAGAAAGGCAGAGGATAAATACCCTTCCTAAGTAAGGAAGAGGGATGACACGAAAGGAGAAAAAGCTCATAAAAAAGTTAGAGTATCACAATGGGCTGAAAAAGTTAAAGCAAGAGAGTTTCTACTCCGTATGGCATGAATTAAGAGAGCTTGTATATTCAAGTAGGTGACCCCGTTTAGCCGGTAACGGTACAAACCGGTAGGCCGAATATAACAGATCGCGTGGGGCGGTACAACCCACCTTAAGGTTAACACAGGCTAAGAATAGGTGCCTGTGCCCTTAAGGTGCAGATCCTACGTCCAGGGTGGGATTCCCGTGGCTTAGGTCTTCCTGTCTTCCGTGCCCGAGAGGGTAAATTCTATCGAAAGGAGGAAAGCCTGGTTAGGGGAAGGCCGTTAACTGTAAAACAGTTAAGTTCTTTGAACCAGGAACAATTTTGTGAAGCGGGGCAAATCAAAAACAGTTGGCTATATTTTGGCGCTCTTTTTTGGTGGCTTAGGTGCTCACCTTTTTTATTATGGTAAGTATCTAAGGGGCATTCTTTATTTAGCGTTTAGTTGGACAGGTATTCCTATATTATTGGGATGGATAGACATGTTTTTTATTCATAAATGGCATCAGCGATATCTCGAAAGCCAAGAGAATTCTTCAAAATTTTTGCAGGAAAAATCACTTCAATCAATTACTCCACGAGTGGAGAAAACCAGACCTGAGAAAGTCGAATCTGAAAAATCAGTTCTATCATATAGAGAAAACGAAATGATGTTTTACAGGGAAGAAGAAATTATTTTGCCAGAATATGCACATCTCAAGACACCTTCGTACATCAAAGAAGAAATTCAGCAAATTAAAAAATCATTTAAGCCTAAAGATTTAAACAGACCGGTCATCGAAATTTCTCTTCATACTCGTGAGACTTATTTCATGGAAGATTCGATTAAATATGCTAATCAAATGGGTGTTAAAACTGAATTTGTTCCTTTGCAGGTTTATTGGACGACTTTTCGAGATCTCGATGAAAAACAAAAGAAATGGTATCTTTATTGGAGACATCAGACGTTAAAAGGAAATTATTTGGATACAGATTTAAGCTATGTGATTTTATTTGCTTATGAATTGATCAATTATACTTTTAATCAAAATGCAGCATTTAATGTCAGTATGATGGTTCGTTTACAGCAGGCATATAAAGAAAGAATTCCCAACTTGGATAGATATCTTTCAGAGTGGATTAGAGATATGTTAATTGAGTTAAATGAAGTTGAGCTGGCTCGTAAATGGGGATTAGGAGCTGACCCTTATTATCATACAGATTTTTATCAAATATTTAAAGCCCATGAAAAAGATATTAGCCGAATACCTATTAAAGAATGGCAAAAAGTTATCAGAGGATATTCAGAAACCAACTTTTTCGAAATGAACAAACAAAAGGTTTATGCTACATTTAAGGAGGCATTAAAATTATTCCAAAAAATAAACATTGAAGAAGGATTGGATTTAGAAAAGGCTTGGTTTGAACAAGAGAAAAAAACGGCAACGTATTATTTGTTTAAAAGTGCAGTGATTGGTCGAAATGTTGGAAGCCGAGTTATTGAATATACGGAATACGTACCGACAGAATATTTTTATAACGAGATCACTGCTTTATTTCGTGTTTCTGAAAATGTTACTCGGTTGTGTAACGGTGTTAAGAGACAAATCAAAGCAAATGAAGAGTTACTTCCACCTAATTTCAAAAAACGTTTATTAGAAGAAATGAAAAGCAAAAAAGTATATGAAATTGATGAAGATGTAGGAATCAAAAGTCGTTTTTCGCATGTTGTAACAGATAAAATTGAGGAGAAAGGGAGCCAAATTCCTCCAAAGCCCAATGAAACATTAGAAACAAAAACAGCTAATAATGATTCGAACAAATCCTGGATAACAGAATTGGACGGTAAACAAGTTGAAGTATTGAAACAAAGGCATCAGGCTTTTCTTTCAGAGTTTTCCAGTGATGAGCAGGATGAGGATAAAAGTACAGAGAGAGAAATTAAAGCAATGTCTAATGTGGAGAAAACAAAGCTTGATATTTCCGAGCGGCCGACAATTACACTGAGTGACGATGATGTGGATGTTGAAGGATTTCTTTCCTCATTGACGGAAGAAGAAATTGAATTTATTAGTACGTTCTCTAGTAAGAGGAGAAGAATCGACGTGGTGAATGACGAGATAAGAGAAAAAGGAATTCCCGCTGCGGTTTTTATTAACGAAATCAATACAAAAGCAGAGGAATATTTAGATGATGTGTTTATTGAACAGATAGGCGATGATTATGTGATAAACGAAGAATTAGTATGTGTATTGGAGGAAATAGAGAGGAGTAAAGCAATATGAAAATTAAAAGGCGTGATTCAGCAGATATTTTAAATGCATTAGCTGGTGGGGTAGTTCCCAGTCGAGGCCTTCAATATATAATAGTTGGTCGTGAAGCTGAAATGAGACAAATAAAAGAGGATCTAAAGGATATTAAGGAAAATGGAAGTTCGTTAATTAAATTTTTTATTGGAGCATACGGAACTGGCAAAAGCTTTATGCAAAATTTTGTTCGTCAGATAGGTCTTGATGAAGGGTTTGTCGTTGCAAAAGCTGATTTTACTCCACATAGGAGATTATACGGAAATGATAACCAAGCTGTTGCTTTGTACAGCGAGCTAATGAGGAACTTATCTACTAAATCAGTTCCACATGGTAATGCTTTACCGGCGATTTTGGACCAGTGGATAACAAATATTCAAAATCAGGTGGTACAAAAATTGGGCTATGACGGGCCTATTTTGAACGATCCTACTTTTATTCAAGCAGTTGAAAAAGAAATTATTGATGTTGTTTCACACTTGGATGAGCTAACGGGGGGATATGATTTTGCAAATGTATTAGGCGTTTATTATCGGGGTTTTGTAGAGCAAGACAGGGAAAAGCAACGCCGTGCTTTGAGATGGGTACGAGGGGAGTACCTGGCAAAAACCGATGCTATTCGTGATTTAGGAATTCGTGAAATTATCAATGATAACAATTATTATGGATATTTGAAGGTGCTGTCGAAATTTGTGCGTCAAATAGGATATTCAGGATTAATCATTAATTTAGATGAGGCAGTTAATTTATATAAAATTACGCACCGAGAAGCAAGAGAGAAAAATTATGAGTATATTTTAATGATATATAATGATATTTTACAAGGAGCGGTGGAAGGTTTATATATTACTTTCAGCGGTACACCTGAGTTTTTAGAAGATGAGCGCAGGGGACTTTACAGCTATAAAGCATTGGAACGTAGGTTAAAACCAGGTGTTCAAAACGATGAATACCGTGATTTGAAGCAACCCGTAATTAAATTAACGTCAATTACTCCTAATGAAACTCTGGTTTTATTAATGAATATCCGCGATATACACGCAGCGCATTACGGTTATGAACCAATGATAACAGACGAAGAGATTCGTGATTTTTTGATTCATTTTTATGAACGACCGGGTGCAGAGAAGCAAATCATCTTGGGGGACGTTATTCGACAGTTTATCAGTAGTTTAAATATTCTTATTGAAAATCCGATGACAGATTGGAAAGAATTATTTGATGCTTCTAATGTAACACCACAAGATGATAAGATAGATCGAAAAGTGGTTAATATACATGATCGCTTTCAACGTGGTAATTTTTAGTGATGTAAAGTGTTTTTAAATGTGAATGATACGATGAATACGCCGTTTTTGATGTGATACCAAGGGGGATAAAATGAGCCAGATATTTTATATGTTATCTGATACTGTGCAAAAGAAAATATGGGATATGGGTTGGACACGATTTACATCTATTCAAGAGAAAGCAATTCCGGTTATTATGAATACGCAAAAGGACGTGGTTCTTTCGTCAGCTACAGCTTCGGGAAAAACAGAAGCAGCATTTCTGCCTATTCTTAGCCAAATTGAAGAAACAGCGCCTTATACTCTTAAAGTTCTTTATATATCACCATTGAAGGCGTTGATTAATGATCAATTTGAACGCATTCAAAAATTATGTGATCAAATGTATATTCCAGTTCATCGTTGGCACGGTGATGTTAGTCAATATAGTAAAAAGAAGTTTATTGATAATCCTGCCGGCATATTACAAATTACACCTGAATCTATTGAGAGCTTGTTTATAAATCGTACTCATGCACTGCGTTTGTTGCTTCAGTATCTTCAATTTATTGTGATTGATGAAATTCATGTTTTTATTGATACAGAACGTGGAGTTCAGTTACGTTCATTATTGTCTCGCATTGAGAAATTTACCAAAGATCGGCCTCGTATTATTGGGTTATCGGCAACAATTGATAATTTTGAGTTAGTTAAGAACTGGGTTAATTACCGAGACCCAGATAACGTTGAAATTATCGAGGCAAAAGAAAATGACAAAGATCTTTATTATAATTTGATGCATTTTGACAGTGAGAAAATGAGGAGTTATCCTATCGAACTTTATGAAGATATCAGGGAATTGACCCGTAATCATTCTGCCTTAATTTTTTTTAATAGTCGAGGTGCTGTTGAAGAAGCAACAGTTATTTTAAATCGTTTGGCTGAACGAGATGGAATAGGGCAGATTTACTACGCACACCATTCTTCGATTGCTAAAGCGGAACGTGAATTTGTTGAGAAGATGATGGCTAAATCTGCTGTGCCTAAAAGTATTGTAGCAACCAGCTCATTGGAGCTAGGAATTGATATTGGAGAAATAGATTTTGTTATTCAAGTGGATAGTACTTTTACTGTTTCATCTTTAAAACAAAGGTTAGGAAGGTCAGGCAGAAAACAGAGTAAAGATCAGTATTTGCAATTATATACAGCAGATAAGTACGGGTTATTACAATCTATTGCAGTGATGGATTTATTATTACAAAAGTGGATAGAGCCGAGTAAAGGTTATTCGCACCCTTATGATATTTTGTTTCATCAAATTATTTCAATATGCCACCAAATGAATGGCACTGCACCAGAAGATTTAATTATATTGTTGAAACGCAATGGTGCATTTTATGATTTACCGGAAACAGATATTTGCCTGTTAATTGAACATATGGTTAAGCAAGATTATTTGGAACAACTTAGTGATACAGGCCAGTTGATTGTCGGATTAGAAGGGGAACGACTGCTTAGAGGAAAAGATTTTTATTCTGTTTTTATGACTGAAGATTCATATGAAGTATTAGATGGAATTAAAAAAATTGGGGAAATTGAAAAAACGCCATTCGTAAATGAAGGAGATAACATTATCCTTGCTGGGCGATTGTGGACGATCAAAGAAGTAGATGCTAAACGCAGCAAGGTATATGTGCAGAAAGCAGTGGACGGGCATCCACCTAATTATTCAGGTGGGGGTGTGCGATTACACCGAAGAATTCCTGAACATATGCATGAGATATTATGTTCAGATTATATATTTGATTTTATTAATGATGATGGTCGCTATACTTTAGAAGAGTTGCGTGCGCCTTATCGTCATTATAAAGTAAGACCGGATGAGAGAATAATATGGAGGATGGATGGTGAACTATTATTTGAAACATTTACCGGCACCAACATTTTTCAAACGTTAATTTGGATGATTCGCTATTATGGTGTTAATGTAGATAAGACTGATGGTATTGGGCGTATCTCTATTTTGGACAATATTGATTTAATAGAAATATTAAAGGAGATTCGACAGAAAGATTGGTCTTTGAGTGATTTGTTACCTTATACAATGGACCACGAGTTTTTTGTGTCAAAATATAGCCCGTTTCTTCCTAAGGAATTACAGATTAAAATGCATGAAGCACATTATGTTGATATTAAAGGTGCACTCGATTTTCTAAATTGCTATTGTATTCGAGAAATCAGGCTGTAGTACAAAGCGGAATTGTCTCGTATCAACAATCTGAAGGTTACATCTCAAGAAATAAGAGATCTGCTGGACTAGCCTTCTGTAACGCAATTAAAATGAGGAGGGATTTTATTATGGAGATTATAGACAATAAGTTTGAATTAGGAGATACATGGAAGTTAATTGATGGGTTAGCTGATGAATCAACAAAAGAAATGTTTGAATTAGATGAGATATTGTATGAGATTTCTATGAAAATATATGAATTTAGACTTAAAAATGATTTGACGCAAAAACAGCTTGCCGAAAAATTGGAAATTAAGCAATCGATGGTATCAAAACTTGAAAGTGGTCAATATAATCCATCCATTGAACAGCTTTGGAAAATTTCAAAAAAGTTAGGATGGAATTTTAAGGTACATTTGTTTGGAATATTCAAAAGTTAAAACAAGAGGATTTTTTAGGTATGATAGAGTTAAATGGTTTAACGACACTTTCTCAGTTATCACGGACATATATTTTAACTGTTACATCTCTTTCTGGAATAAATCCGCCAGTAAAATTGCCTATGGTAAATATTTTTAAATTAATACAGCAGAAAAAGGATAATGAAGTAAATAAAAAATAGGTAGTAGATAAGGAACTTGTTTATAGTTTGATATTTGGGAATATTTTGACAATACCGAATAAAAGTGGTGAGAAATCTAGTGAACATAAAAATAAGAGAAGCATTATTTAATGATTATAAATCAATAAGTACTCTTGTTAAAGAAGTACATAGTCTACATGTTAAAAATAGGCCAGATGTGTATGCAGATGTGGACAATCCATTTACAGAAGAAAGATTTAAGGAGATATTAGATGACGATAAAACAAAGATTTTTGTCGCTGAAGATTGTAATAATGAAATAATAGCTTACAGCATTATAGAGATAATGACTACGAGAAATATTCCAATTCTTATACAGAGAAAATTTGCCTATATAGATGATTTATGTGTTAGCTCAAATCATAGAAGAAAAGGTGTAGGAAGAATGCTATTTAGACATATTGTTGATTATGCAAAAAAATCTGGTTATGATGCGCTAGAATTAACTGTATGGGAATTTAACAGCGATGCTATTAAGTTTTATGTGGGATTGGGTATGACGACAAGAAATAGAAGAATGGAATTGAAGATTTAACAAAAATCTTTAAATTCTTTTTTATGCCTTTTCATTAATTACAATAATTATGATGTTTATATTAGAAGAAACATGATTGGTTGATAATATTTAAGTAAAATGTTAAAATTAAGATAAATAAAGGATAGGAGAAAATTATGAAAATCAGAATAATGTCAAGATTTTTAGGAGTGATTAACAATGAAATCAAATTTAAACGAAGTGTGGAATTTAATAGATAGTTTATCATTTGCAGAAAAAAAAATAATTTATAAAAGAATGCAAAATGAAATAAACAATAAATTGCTTGAAATAGTTGATAAAATTAATGAAAGAGCTGATACGGACCCAATATCTTTAGGTGACATAACAAAAGAAGTAGAGGATGTTAGAAGGAAGAGATATGGGAAAAATTAAAATAGTTGTAGATACTAACATTTTTATAAGTGCTTTTTTAGGTAGCAAAAAGGCTAGGTTTTTGTTAAAAGATATCATTAACGACGAATATATACTTATAATGTCATCAGAGCAATTGCTTGAAATAAAAGAAGTGTTAAACAGACCTAAATTTGAAAAATATATTTCTAAAGCGGAAATAGATGAATTAGTTGAATTAATTTCTCTAAAAGCAATTATGCCTGCTATATACGATAAGATAACTGATTGTAGAGACGAAAAGGATAACATGATACTTGAGGAAGCTGTCTATGGAAATGCAAATTATATAATAACTGGTGATGATGATCTGCTGATTTTGAATCCTTATAGATGGATAAAAATTGTTATGTTAAGAGATTTTTTAAATGAACTTTATGATTTATAAAGGACACAAAATAGTTGTTTATGCGTGTATTGATAGTTAAATAATTGTAAATATGGGTTATGAAGTGGGGCTTGTGTCTACTGTATTGACGCAAGTCCAGTTTTTTAGTCATGCCATGCTTTTTGGTGATGGCTATAATTATATGGAATGGAACCTTTCAGGAGAGTAACAAAAAATTATATATGATTGAAATGGAGGTATTTTAGTGGATGATCATGTGATAGAAGAAATAAAGAAGACTTGTGACAAACTCCTGACAGATAAAAAACTATTGCCTCTTGAACAATTAAATCAGGGATATAACATATTTAAAGAAAAATTCAGCCCTGAAAGATTAAAAAGTTTAGATGGTGAACTTTTGATAGATACTATCTTTAATATTGGTAATAAAGATGGATTAAGTTATTGGCTGGAATTCAAAAACGATGATGAATTTAAAACAAATTCTAATAGTTATGGCAGCATTTCTGGTGGTAGTTCATATAAGTTTATCATGTTTAAAAGAAGCTCTGACGGCAAGTGGGTCACAGGTAACCCTCAAAATCCTACTATTTTATCTGTTGATGAAGCGGTTGAACTTGGCAGAAAAATAAGAGATGCTTTAGTTGCTGGTGCAAATTTGATTGATAAACTTTCAGATGATGCAAGTATAGAAGACTATATAAAGCTACAGGAACAACTAAGCAACACATTAGTATATAATATGCAAAACCTTGGATGGGTGCATAAGTACTATCATATACTATATCCAAATAAAATAGATGCCTTTCATTCTACAAGATGGCAAGTACATGCCCTTATTTGCTGCAATATAAAGCCAGTGCAAGATGATAAACTTTATACGATGTCTGGGCAATTAATGCAAATTATAAAAAAGACAGGATTACCTACAAGTTATGTAATGAATTCAATGTGTGTATTGTTTGGACCGCCTGTAAATTATTTTAGGATTGGCACAGGTGATAATGGCAATAGCTATTGGGAGGATATGAAGTCGAATTCATATGTAGGTATAGGCTGGGCAAAACTGGGTAATTTGACTTCATACGATGAAAGTAAGAGCATTAAAGAGGATATTGCTCAGGAACTTAAAAAACTTTATGGATATGACAATAATGTAGCAAGTAGAAAAGCTGGAGAAATAATAAAATTTTACAGAAATATTGAAATTGGAGATGTTGTAGTAGCAGCACTTGGTGAGAAAGTACTAGGAATAGGTAAAGTTATTGGGAATTATGAATATGTAAAAGATAGACCTTATTCACATTGTAGAAATGTCGAATGGGTAAAAATATTTAAAGAACCTGTTCATTTACCAAAAGCTAGCACTGGGAAACTAACTGCCTGTTTCCAATATAGAGATATTGATAACATCTTTGAAATTAGAAGATTGATGAGTGAAGAAATTGATGAAATTAAGATTGAGCCTATATTAAAACCTCTTACGGGTACAGTTGCAGAAATAGAAGGTGTACTAGCGCGCAAGAAGCAAGTCATTTTATATGGACCTCCTGGAACAGGGAAAACATACTATGCTGAAAAAGCTTGCAGTGAATTTGCAGCAAGAAGTCTATTTCACAAGCCTTATGATTCACTTTCACAGAATGAAAAAGCTTTGATATTGGGTGACAGTACGACAAATGGTTATGTTCGCATGTGCTGCTTTCATCCATCATATGGATATGAAGATTTTATAGAAGGAATTAAACCAAGGGTTGTAAATAATCAAACGGTATTTGAATTAAAAGATGGGATATTTAAGAGAATATGCAAAGATGCAATGGAAAATTCAGATAAAAAGTTTTATTTGATTATTGATGAGATAAATCGCGGAGATATATCACGTATTTTCGGAGAACTCATTACACTTATTGAAGTAGGAAAGCGCGGCAAAGAGGTTATACTTCCATTTTCAAATGAATCTTTCAAAGTGCCAGACAACGTATATATTGTAGGGACGATGAATACAGCAGATCGTTCGATTGCTCTTTTAGATGTTGCACTTCGCAGACGCTTTGGCTTTATAGAGTTAATGCCAGATTATAGCCTATTTGATGGTGTGGTATTTGAAGGTTTACCACTTGCAGAATGGCTAAAGGAATTAAATAGTAGAATATGTGAGAACCTTGGCAAAGATGCTCGCAATCTGCAAATCGGCCATTCATATTTTTTAGAGAAGGAAAAACCCATTATAGATAATGAGAAGTTTAAAAGAATTATAAAAGAAGATATTATTCCGCTTATTGAAGAATATTGTTATGGTGATTATGAATTGATTTCTAATATTTTAGGTGGAAGTATTGTAGATGTAAAAAATCAGACGATTAGATATGAATTATTTGATACACCGGATATTTCTGATTTAGTAACAGCATTACTATCACCATGTCCTGATATTCGCATAGGCGTGGAGACAACCAATGATGATGTAGCAGATGAAGATAATGACAGTGAAGATAATCAAAATAATAGTGAGGAATCATGATGACTAAGATAGTCAGTTTAAAAGAGTGGGACGGCATAGTTTTGGATGGTGTAGAATTAGCGGATAGCGGCGTTCGCAATTTAGCAAAAATTCTTACAGGCAAGGGAATATTAGAAATTATAGAGATTAGAGGTGGCCTATCAATTAAGAGTAATTCATATGTTGGAAGAGTTAAACTTGGGGATTTACAGATTGATGTTTATCCTAAGATAAATGGGCTACCGTTGTATCAGCTTCTAAGATATGCATATGGACTTAGAGATCTAAAGTTATTTAATACTGCAGAGCATAACTTAGGTAATTTTTCTTTTTTTGATTTGCTTATTTATGAACTTTATGTTGAGGCAGAAGATTTGATTCAAAGAGGACTTCAAAAAAGCTATATAAAGGAAGAAGAATGTTTGTCATCGCCAAGAGGCAGAATTGATATGAATAAGCTTTGTGCTCAAGGTGGATTAATAAAGGATACATTACCGTGTAGATACTTTGCTAGAGATGAAGACAATATACTTAATCAGATTTTACTTTCTGGTTTAAGACTCGGGTTGAAGCTGGTAATGGATGACAGATTAAAATTTAACCTTCAAAGACTGATTTCTTATCTTAAAGAAAATGTATGCGATATTATTCTTACGCGAACTAGCTTGAATCGTGCTTGGAATAGTATTAATAGACTGACAGAAAGATATTCCTCTATACTTAGAATAATAAACATCTTGTATGAATCACAAGGTATACAGTTAGAGGATGGTTTAAGTTCAATTGACCTTAATGGATATTTTTTTGATATGAATGCATTTTTTGAAACATTGATAGGACGATTATTAGAAGATTTTGGCGGAGGTTTTTCTGTGAAATGTCAGTATAGCTTGCATGATATGTTTACATATGTTGCAGAGTTTAACCCACGCCTAAAAAAGTCTCCAACACCGAGGCCAGACTTTGCAATTGTCAAGCAAGGTAAGGTAATAAAGTTAATAGATGCCAAGTATAGAGATTTATGGCATGATGATTTGCCACGGGAGATGTTATATCAGTTATCGGTTTATGCAGTAAGTGGTATTGGAAATAAGACTTCAACAATACTTTATCCAGCCACAAGTGATATTCCTACTATACAAAAGATTGACATTAATGATCCTGTTTCAGGTTCTAAAATAGCAAGTATAATCTTACAACCAGTAAATCTTATTAAAATTGCAGAGTTAATTACTGATGAAAGTAGAAGGTATGAATTGATGAATTATATCGATGAAGTTGTTTGGAGTTGAACATTTACTATTTTGAGTGAGTATACGAAAGAGTAGTACAATAAAGACCAGTGAGGACATTTTCTGGGGTACACAATGAGTAGTATGTGAAAAGTGTATGTCTTTCCACTGATTGATTTTGATCACCAGTGAACATCTATATTAGCATACGCAATTTAACTTTTTATTCAAAATCTTTTCTATATTCAGGATCTTTGGCGAGTTATTCTTGCTGCTTTTTATACATTTCATCAATAGAGAGAAAATTTGTCTATATAGATGATTTATGTGTTAGTTCCACTCATAGAAGAAAAGGTGTGGGGAGAAAGCTTTTTAGACATATTGTTGATTATGTAAAAAAATCAGCTTATGATACACTTGAATTAACTGTATGGGAATTTAATAGCGATGCTATTAAGTTTTACGAAAGTTTAGGCATGACGACAAAAAATAGAAGAATGGAATTGAAGATTAATTGATTATTTTACTGGAAAATGATAGAATTAAATTATTAAAGCTTGTGGTGGTGATATTGTGCCGCTTTCGGATCAAGAGAGAAAAAATATGCGTAAAACTTGGTGCATAAGAAGCGATAAAGACAATAATGCTTGTTATATACGATAAGATAACAGATTGTAGAGACAAAAAGGATAACATTATACTTAATGAAGCTGTTTATGTAAATGCAAATTATATAATAACTGGTGATGATCTGCTGATTTTAAATTCTTTTTATAAATAAAGTACCACATCATGTCCATAACATTTGATAAAATAAAAGTTAAAATGATGCATTTGACTAATTTAAAGACCAGTATGTATTAAATTATGTTAATGGAATGAGGTAATAAGATGAATCTAACTGCTATTACTGCAACTTTAGGTAAATATAGATCAGACGATATCGAATGCCTTATAGAAGAATTGCCTAGAATAAAAAATGATGAACAAGGATATGTAGTATATATGGTATTTGATATTAAACATAAAAAAATTTATTTTGAATCAGGAGAACCTGTGAAGGAGAATACCACAGAGCAATTATTATATTTTGGAAACAATTCAGGCAGCGGCTTTCAGTATTACCTTAGTAGGGATGCTGAATCTTTATCTTATCTTTTAACAAGTACCATAAGTGATTTATATAATATGCTTTGTAAATACGGTATGCAGGATGGAAAAATGGCTTTGATTATTAAAAAGATGGAGGATAGTGGGTTAGTCACTTTAAGTAAAAAGAAAGGTGCTGGCAACATAAATTATAAGATGTTTTTATTGCCAGATAATTATTTGATTAAAGGTCTTACTGAAAATACAAATAAAGCTAAAATAACATTATCAAAGTCCACTGAAGATGGTGATAAAGTTGTATCTCCTGAACAATTTATTAGAATAGGAATTGGAGAAAAAAACAAAAAAAACCGGTTTCTATTAGTTGTACCTGTAGTCCTACAGGAAGATGGGCAACGTGTTGTCTTATCTGAATATCCTGAATATATAAAGCTGGTAAAGTTAGATAAAAATATTGAAAACGAAAGCTGCACTCCTTCTTTACAAAGTAAAAAGGTGTGCTATATATGCCATAAAGAAAAAGATGATGTTAAAACCGAAGATTATATAAAAAATTTTGATAGAAAAGGGATAAACAAGCTATTTGAAATAACAACTAAGAATACGTCTCAAATCCTTGATAATTTCAACTATGAAAATACATATTCCATATGTCATGATTGTTATTTAGATCTTCTTAATGGAGATAAGAAAATTCAAAAAATGTTTAGAGGCAAGATAGCGGGCGAGGATGTTTTTATATTGCCTGAAGGATTAATTAAAGATTTTGATTACAATTTCTTATATAAGTTAAAAAGAGAAGCGGATCTTGCTTTAAAAGAAGATGATGCAAATAATTGGCTTCAAAACATTGAAGCGCTTGCCAGTGTAGATGAAATTGTTTATTATAGTCTGAACTTTGTAGTATATAGAACAGATGGTACATCATTTAGTGTATTGCAGACTATAGAAGATGTGCCTACAGTACGTTTTAAAAAGATAATGGAGCTTATTGGCCATAATGTCAATATGATGTGGCAACATATAAAATACATGTCTCTTGCTAGTATTTATAGATTAATTCCAGTATATCAAGATAAGAATAGCAATAAATGGACAGGTAAAGTATTATCACTTTACAAAGCATTATTATGCGGTGAACAGATTGATATGAATGAGTTATTTAGCTATGCGTGTGAAGGTCTTGATAAGGGATTAAATCAGCTTAAAAAGGATGAAGTAAAAAATTATTTCAATATGGGTCTAGCTGAATATAAGAAAAATTATAAAGATTATGCAGATGACTATTTCATAAGAAATTTAATAATGGGCTATTTAATCTTATTTAATGTGTGTAGACAACTGAATATTTTGTATTTGGAAGCGCAATGGCAGTAGAAAATGTATCAAAATCATATACTGGGCCAGTACAAATGAATTGGGGATATTCTCTTCATCCAGTAGAAGAAGTTAAATCTAATTCTATAACTTCTATAATGAATGATAACAGTTCTACGTTTGGTAAAAAAAATAAGATATATTATGCATTAGTTGCTCACTATGGTACTATGAATAAGTATAGCGCAAAATATACCGGGATGACAGAAGATGATGCCTCTATATTTAGAAAAGCTTTAGTGCAGGGTATTATGGCTAATCAGACAGATAGTAAGCAAGGGCAACAGCCTTTGTTTTACATTGAAGTAGTGTATAAACCTGATTTTGATGTATTTCTAGGAGATTTGAGACGATTTTTAGAGGTTTCTTATCCTGATGATAAACCTATAAGATCACTTAATGATGTCAAAATAGATTTTAAAGATCTTAAAAACGTTATAGAAAAAATGAAACAAAAGGGATATGTAGATGAAGTAATTGGCTGGGTATATCCATATATCGATACCAGTAAATCTCTTGTAAATATGCCTTTATATAAAGAAGTTGATTTATTGGCTCCTATTTCCAATAAGGTGGTTGGTTAGATTATGAAAGTAGTATCATTTTCAGTAAATGGTAAAATGGCGCATTTTAGGAAAGTACATTCCAATGCTTCGGTCCTTTCATATTTTTTACCTCCTAGAACTACAATATCTGGTATAGTGGCTGGCCTATTAGGTATGGAAAGAGATACGTATTATGAGACATTTTCTATAGATAATTGCAAAATTGCCGTAGCCTGTCAAATGCCAATAAAAAAATGTATGCAAAAGCTTAATCATCTTATGATAAAGAGCAAAAATGATTTAAATGGCTCGGCTGAGAATCACAGTCAGGCGGCTACAGAGCTTGTTATACCGCTTAATATACGAACTGGATATGTAAGCTATCAAATATGGATACATCATTCTGATAATAATATTATGGAGAAATTAGAATGGATAGTAAATGATATGCCGATGTATTATACCCAAGGCATATCAGTAGCACTAGGCACTGCTTTTAATTTGGGATGGTTAGAAAAGAAAGGTGTATATGAAGCAGAAGAAGTATATAAATCAGATGTTGTTGACATGTATTCTGCCATACCGATGGAATATATAGATGATATAAAGTTGCAAAATATGACAGATAGATGGTATAGGTTAATAAAAGAAGAAGTGCCATTGGAGTTTACTAAAGGCAGAAAAATTACAGAGCGGGGGCTTAAAAATATTTTAATAAATATTGAAGGAAGTCCTATAAAAGTAACAGCTAAGCAATATGTAAAATTAGATAATGGATTAAACATTATGTGGATGCAGTAAGTAAGTTGTAAAAGGTAGTGGTTTTATGAAATATCTTGCTCACTTTGACAAAGATAAAAGATATGGACAACCATTAAATGAACATCTGAAAGCTGTTGCAGAGATGTGTACTGAAATAGTGCCCAATGTAGTAAAATTTAAGGATATGGACAATGATATAATAAAATACTTAGCATATAATATTGGCTTTTTCCACGATATAGGTAAATACTCGAATTTTTTTCAAGAATATTTAATAGGTAATTACAAAGGTTCCTATAAAAATCATGCTCATATCTCTGCTTGCTTTTCTTATTTATTTTTATTTGATAAAGTTAAAATGATATGTAAGAATGAGAATTTAATGTATATACTTATGTATCTGTGCTATATTATTGTGCGAATGCACCACAACTCTTTGACATTGGATCGGTTGTTTACCATTGAAGGTCAAGATGTAATGTGGCAAGAGCTTAATGTAATAAGGCAGAATTTATTTGAAAATCAACATCAAATTTTAGATGATTTATCAAGTATTGCTCCGAATTTAAAGGATCTTGATTTTTCAACATATCTTGATTTAGAGAGATTAAAGGGAAACAAATATTTTATGAATATGCCTCAACTTTTAAAAATGGGACGATTTGCTGATGAACAATGGTATTTTTTTCTTATATATATGTTTTCATTGCTTGTAGATAGCGACAAACTAGATTCGGCTGAGCTCGTACATAGGTCAGGAAAGTCTATTTCACATAGTAGAGTTGCCAAGTATTTGGCATTTAAGGATAAGGGTAGTGTTGATAAAACATTGCTTTTAAAAAGAGAAAATGCTCGTAGAGAGATGATGAATAATGTAGATAGTTTAACAGATGAACAGATAAAAAACAGCAGATTTTTCATTATTACTGCTCCTACCGGAATTGGTAAAACTTTATCTTCTTTACAATGTGCTTTAAGATTACAGCAAAGAATACAAGATATAGAAGAATATGTTCCAAAAATAATAACTGCTATTCCATTTATCAATATTATCGAACAGACACGTAAAGAGTATGAAAATGTTATAGGAGATCAGGCAAGTTTGGTTGTGCATCATAGATTGGCTGATATTGCATCTAATATAAAATCTAGCGAAAATATACCGATAAGCAAAGCTTTACTTGAGATAGAAGCTTGGGAAGGAGATGTAATTTTAACAACATTTGTCCAATTATTTCAATCTATATTTACGGGTAGAAACAGTGCACTAAAAAAACTTAATAAATTGGCAGGAAGTATCGTAATATTGGATGAAGTACAAGCAATACCAGAGAAATATATGCCTCTTGTTGGTGCTACTTTGCAGAAAATATCTGAATATTATGGTACTCGATTCATACTTATGACAGCTACTCAGCCGAAGATATTGGAATTTGGTGATCGGTTACTGAATAGTCATGAATATAGTAGTAAGAAAACAATTGATTTGTTTCCTTCTTCAGAGACATACTTTGCTCAATTGAAAAGGACTAAATTTGTACCAGTTTTGGAAGAAGAAATGAATACGGACAAATTTGTAGAATTTTTTATTGAAAAATGGAATCCACTTAAATCGGCTGTCATAGTTGTAAATACTATAGAAAGAAGCATAGAGGTATATTATGCATTAAAGTCAGAACTCAAAGGACGAGGTATTGATACTCCTGTGTATTATTTATCGACTAACATAATACCAAAAAAGAGGATGTCGGTTATTCAGGAAGTTGATAAGCTATTGAGAGCTAATAAATCCGTTATTCTGGTTTCTACTCAGACCATAGAAGCAGGAGTAGATTTAGATTTTGACATAGCTTTTAGAGATTTTGCTCCATTAGACTCATTGGTACAGACGGCTGGTCGTGTGAATAGGAATAGTCAAAAAGGTGAACACTTGCCAGTTTACATAGTAAAATTAGCTCATGATAGCGATTATATATATCACCTTTTTAATAGGAAGTTAACAATGGATCTGCTGAGAGAATATAAAGAAATTTACGAATGGCAATATAATAAAATTGTAGATAGGTATTATGACAAAATATTAAGTTTAGGTATACCTCAAGAATCGAAAAATATATGGAATGAAGGTATATTGAAATTAGATTTTAATAAGATACCAGAATTTAAGTTAATAGAGGATTTGTCGTTCATATGCGATGTGTATGTGGAGAAGGATGAAAATGCTACTGTTTTAGCCAATGAATATGAAAATATTATTTTAGAACGAGGTGATTATGCACATTACAATTCATTTGAACGCAAGGCGTTATTAAGGAATATTACGGCAAAAATGAATGATTATATAATACAAGTTAAAGAACGAAAAGTTGAAAGCAATTTGTTGCAGAATTTTGAAATCAGAAATGGGGTACAGAGTTCACTACGGTGGATTTCACCAAAAGATGTATCTAAATTATATGATGAGGAAACAGGTTTTAAATTTATTTAAAAGAAAATTATATAGTCGTTAACATTAAAAAATTTTAAGTAATATTATTACAGAATAACTACAGTGTATTAATTTTAATTTTGAAATTTTCTAAAAAAATATGATAAAATTGCACTAAAATACCCGCTTTGTGAATCAATAAGCGGATGTTGAGGTGCGAAAAAAACATAATTACAAAAACCAAGCGTGGCTATTATGAACTATCAAATAGTATTAATCCAGAGGAAGCCATTATAGCTAGGCTATTTCCTAATGCAGTCATTTTTCTAGAAAGCGCACTTATTTATTATGGCTATACTGATAGAATACCCTCGATAGGACTATATGTGATGTTCTTCGTTATGAGAATAAGCTTGAAAAAGAAGTATTTAACAATGCAGTCCAGCGCTATGTAAAAGACCAAAAGAAAAATATAAGAAAGCTGTTTGAGTACGCTGAATTGTTTAATATCAAAAATGGACCTGTGCTAATAGTGTAGACACAAATAGTTTAAGTTTTCATATCATTGTAAGAGCAGCTTCATACGCCTCTTGAGGGGAATAGCACTATGAATCCTTTTTTGATTATACCAGGATTTAATATATTCAAAGATTGCTATTCTAGCGTCGCTGAAATCATAATATTTGTGATGATTAACCACTTTTTTTTCAATACAGAATGAAAGAATTTAATACAAGCATTGTCATAGGGATTGCCGTTTCTGCAAAGGAATGAACAATGCCTTTTTAGGATAGATATTCCTCAAATTTAGAGCTTGTGTACTGTGTTCAGAATAATGCCATTTGGTTTTTTTAACATTTAAGCAGGTATTTTCTACAGCTCTGATTGCTAATTTAGTAGTTGTAGAAGTAACCATATGAATACCCAATAATCTTTTTAAGAAGGTTTTCTTTTTATTCTTCAACTGGTTTAGATGAGTGGGAATGAAACTTTTTGACTTGATAGTAAGAGGTATGAATTAATAAAATATGTAGATAAAGTTATTGGAGATTAAGCTGTAAAAGGTAGACAAATAGGTATTATTAATCTTAATTTCGAAATTTTATAAAAATAGGTTCTAATTTTATTTACAAATAAAGTGCCGCGTTATGTCTATAACATCTGATAAAATAAAAAGAGAAGCTAAAGATCATCTTATTCATCTTTTGATAAGAGTTAGAAATTTTTATTGTTTTTTTTATTTTTTTATGTGAGAAAATTTTTGATATTGTTTTTTTAAGTGCTTGGTGTTAAAATTTGAATAAGAATGTTTTATCGAAAGTTTAGAGGTGTGATGTATGGGGTGAGGGATTGTACTTGTTTGGAAGAGAGTGATAAGTATTTTGAGAATTTACTTAATCAATCTGCAGTAAGAGGGGTTTTAGGCTTTATCGAGCTTAACAGCGATGAGCTAAATTATATAGCTGATTTAATTTCAAAAGAAGTTGTGAAGCCTTCTTTTGCTAAGTCAGAGTCATTAACTGTATCTATTTTTCTTGTTTGGATTGGCATTATATACTATCAGGATGGCAATTTCTGGTCACATGTATACAATATTTTAAATATATCATCAGATCAAATGCAGTTGCAAAAATATTTAGGCGAGATTTTTTTAAAGACAGTTAAAAAATATAAATTGGTGATGTTTAAGGATAAGCTGCGTTATATCATGCCAATTTTAGCTCATGGTTTCATCCCTAATTTTTATCTCAATGATTATTTTTCTAATATTATACTTCGGATATACAGAGAAAGAGAGGAAGCAGGGCTAAATATCAATTTTGAAGAAGTTAAGCACATTGTATCAAATTGGAGGAAAGAATATAAAGCATATATAGAAAAAGAGGATAGGATTCATAATCTTGATGAAAAGGAAAGAGAATTGCTGATTGCCAAGGATGTATTTTTGAATTTTGTAAAACTTCAGCATTTGATTAAATTAAGAAAACTAATAAAAAAGTCACAGGTGCTTAAGGAACTTTTGCTGATTCCAGATAGATGGCTAGAAGAAAAAGAGGCAGAAAGCGAAAAAATAAGCCTGCAATTGGAGAGATTTCGTGAGATATTCGAGAAGCGGTCTACTTTTGAAAATGAATATAAAGAATTAAATAATCGAATAAAAAGTGAAGCAAAGAAACTTTTTAATCATTGGGATGATGAAAGCGCTAAAGCAGTTTTAGATATTTCTATTGATGAAATAAAATTGCTCTTTAAAAGCGTTATGGACGACAAGAAAAGATTTGGTGGCCCTATGGGGCTGTTTTTCCGACTTTTTATGCCAAGAAAGTATATGATGATGAATGATAACAAAAGAAAATTAGCTTATATGTTTGTTAATATTCCAATAAAGGAGGATTTCTTAAAAGATCTTAATGAGAAACATATTGATGAGTTAATTAATTTTCAAGAGCTTTTAAAAAAGAAAAAGAATTTGGAGTTGTCTTTAAAGGAGATAGTTGAATCAGAAAGAGAAGCTGCAGCAGCAATAAGTGATACTTATACAACTGAGGATATTGTGTCACAATTTAAAAAGCAGTTAGAAAAAACAAACAATGAGATTGCATCATATAAGCAGAATTTAGTTATTTTAGGGAAAGGCAAATTAGATGAAGGAAAAGAAGAATTAAATGAGCAGAGGAATTTGAGAAAGAAGATAAAATCAATCAAGAGTGAAATCTTTTCTCAGTATGATATCAATACATTAGTAAAAAATTTATCACTTAAATTGAAGTATTCGAGTGAACATGAAATTGAGGAACAGTTGAAAAGAGTACAGCAGAAGAAAAAAGGTCTGATGGACGAGTTTAAAGACTCTATTAATCCTCTATATTTTATGAATGAATCCACACGTGTCTTTATTTATCAAGGTGGAGAAATAGCGGATCAGTTTATTTTTCAATCCTTATTATTAATTCAAAGTCTAGAACATGAGAAAGAAAATACATACAATATTTTGCTGCCATCGAGAATAAAAAAATCTATGGAGGATTGGTGGCAGCAAGAAGGTAAAAATTTGCTTACAGAAGAAAGAAAAAGGAAAGAACAAAGAGAAGGAAATAGAATCTCCGTACATAAACCAATCATCAGATTGGATACCATAGAGAGAGCAATTAAGGTTGAAATACCGTCACAATTCATTGAAAATCAAGAGGAAGTTATTTTTACATTAAACGAAGAAAGCGATATAAGAAAAGAGATAAAGATCGACATAAGAAAAACGGATGACAAGAACTACTGTACTGTACCAGTTTCTTTTAATATTGAAAGACCAATGGAAGGTTATCATTTTAAATTATTGATAGGTAAGAAATTTCATGAGTGGAAGGTAAAGGGTATTGATAAGGACTATAAATTCATGTTTTTTACAAATGGAAAGGAGCTTATAGAAGATCTTTTATATCTACCGTATGACAGCTTATATATAGTTGTTCCAATAGGCAGCAAATTTACTCCAAATGAGATAGTAAAAGAAAGAGAAAGACTAATAGGGGATTGGTCTGCATATGAATTTTGCTACATCGATTTAAATGAAATTGACATGTTTCTTATTGAAAGTGGAGGAGGACAATATCTATATAAAAAAAGGGTAAATATTAAGCTGCAGGTATTGAAAGGAAATATGCTAAAAGGAGTACATTCAGGCGGAAAAACAGTGTACAATAATAGATTGCCAGATATAGTTTTCTCAATAAATGATTATGATGATATATCTTATTATGGTTTGCGATTTGATTATCAAGATAATAGCATCTATATGCCACTTGCAGATTTTGATGCATTTATTAAGAGTGGAAATGTCATTTTAATCAATCTGGGTGCCATTGTTTCTCACATTTATGGCGTATGCAAAGTATCATTGATTTATAAGCAAAGTATTATATGGACTGATGACATTGTGGTGGTACCAGATTTAAATATAAAATTTAATCAAAAGTTGTATCCGCCACAGGAAAAGGGAAAAATCCAATTAGGCATATTAGAATTAAGTTCGCAATATCCATTTAAAGTAATGCTTTATACCAATGCGAATGTTGTAGAAGTCGCTGATAATAAAAATTACATAGAATTTGATACAGCAAATGATCAAGTAGATTTGTTATTGCAATATTTTTTAGACACAGAAGTTAGCATTGATATATCTATTGTAGTTCCAAAAATTTATTGGAAAACTGATGATACTGAAGAATGGTGTAGTAGCATTGAAGAGATATGGTTTGAAGATATAGGAAATTTTTACTTAAAGCTACCTACTTCTACTTCTACAAAAGTTAAATTAACGTTATCTCCTGATGTTCAAACAATTGTACCTACTGTGAAAAAAGAAGCAATAGTGTTTAATTTGCGCCAATTTAGTGACAGCATTCGAAGTTGCAACAAAGTGCTTCAGGATTTGGTTCTTTCATTCGATGATGAAGATATTTCTCCGATTTTGCTTGGACGCATTCGACTCTATTGGCAGGTAAAAGATATTGTATTAAGTATGAAAATAGACAATGGAAAAAGGATAATTTCAATCAAGTGGGAGGATCTTGGAAAGGCATCTAATAGAGTTGTCCGTTTATGGCCATTAAATGAAGAGAATTTAGATATGATTGAGTATATCATTGCTGATGGGGTATCACAGTTAGAAATTTCTGAAGATATAGAGAAACTGCCTATTGGTACATACAGATTACAATTTGACGTTGATGATCCATGGAGTGATGATGAAGCTTTGTTGCCGATGGCAGAAGATGGAAATTGCATGGATATCATAGTAGGGGATAAAAGTGAGATATTACAGGAAGTTATAGAAAATGGGTTAGATATAGTTGCTTTTGATGTTGACGGAAAGAAGATCGTATCAGAAGGAAATTATTGGATCGATGATATAAAGACATATTCCGAATTTGAAGGAGAAGAAGGGATGGTTGGCAATATTTATACTTTTGGCGAAAGTGGCAATATTGTACCTCTTGAATACAATCCAGCAAGCTTTTACTTTATGTTAGATCCAAAATATTTTACTAAACTTCCTTTTTTAATAGACAGAGACAAAGATGGATATACGTATTGTAAAAGGTGTAAAGTATTATTTTCAGAAATAGCACATCGTGAATGCAGGAATGATGTAATACTTCCTGACTCTATTTTTGTTAGAATAAGAAGGAGAGGATAGAGATGGCAAAATTAGACCCGCTTTCTGCCACAGAGAGAATTGTAAATAGATATTTGAGTTATGTTGAGACTACATTTTCGTTTAGCGATGTAAATTTGCAGAAACAATTGAAAGAAGAGCTTAGAGGAGTAGGTAGATTTTCAAAGGGACCTATATTAGAAGCTACACCGCCATTTGAAAGCAGCAATTCTATAGACGATATGATTGAGGAAAGAGTTTTATCAAATGAGTTTAAAAAACTTTGTACGCAAGAGCTGCCATTAGAGCGCAACCTATATTTACATCAAAAAAATGCAATTTATAAATTAGTTAAAGATAGAAGGAATCTAATTATAGCGACAGGTACCGGAAGTGGTAAGACCGAAACATTTTTGATACCTATTCTTAATCATTTATTTAGAGAAAAAGAAAATGGTAAGTTAGGACCTGGAGTGAGAGCTCTTCTATTATACCCTATGAATGCGCTTGCTAATGACCAGTTAAAAAGAATGCGTAGACTTCTTAAAAATTATCCTAGTATAACATTTGGTAGTTATACAGGTGAAACTGAAAAAGAAGAAAAGCAAGCTATAGAGCAATTTAAGAAGATGAATCCAAAAGAAGATTTGCTGCCAAATGAGCTACTATCAAGAAAAAGGATGCAGGATACTCCACCGCATATTTTACTTACTAACTATGCGATGTTAGAGTATTTGTTATTGCGCCCGGAGGATAATGTGTTTTTTGATGGAGACTATGCAAAGAATTGGCGATTTATTGTGATTGATGAGATACACATATATTCAGGAGCCAAGGGTATTGAATTGGCTATGCTTTTAAGAAGGTTAAAAGATAGAGTAGTAAAAAGTCGACATGGTGTATTACAGTGCATAGGTACGAGTGCAACACTTGTTGGTGAAAAAGAAGATGATTATAAAGACGTGACAGAGTTTGCTGAGAGGTTATTTGGTGAAAAATTCGAGTGGATTAAAGGTGACTCAAGACGTCAAGATGTTGTGACTGGAAACAAAAAGAGGCTTGTTATTTCACAAGAAAGCTGGAATAAATCTGATGTTAGTCTTTATAATAAGTGGGTTGAAATAGTTGAAGGGAAAGACGTAAATAAAATTGAAAGATTGATTGAAGAAGGCTTAAAAGCCGGTATACCCATTGATGTTTTAGAAAAAGCGAGAAAAAATTCGGATGGGGATTGGAGAAAATTTATTTATATAGTTCTTAGTGGTGATAGTCGGTTGATTGCATTACAAAACATGCTGGAAAAAGAGCCACAGTATTTGTCGAAAGCTGCTAATGTATTATTTGAAGATGAAAGTGATAAGCAACAATTGTTAGTTTCATTAGTTCACTTAGCAAATAACGCAAAAATGGGTGTAAATGAACAGCCTTTGCTTCCAGCAAGATATCATCTGTTTATACGAGCTCTTGAAGGAGGTTTTATTTCTCTATTTCCTAAAAAGCGATTATACTTAGAAAGGCGTGAGTGGGTAGAAGACGAAAAAGGATGCAAATACCGAGTTTTTGAAATTGCAACATGTTCTCAGTGCAGTTCAGTATATTTAGTTGGAGAAATCGATAGAAAGAATGATATAAAGTTTTTAAAACAACCTGGCAATCGTTATTTTGAAGACAGCAACAATTTAGAATATTTTTTGCTTGTTGGAAATAAAGAGCTCGTTCCAGAAAACGAAGATGAGATAGTGTCATCAGGTGAAGATGTTAATTTTTTGGAAAAAGAATATGTGCTTTGTGGTAAGTGCGGTGCCATAAAGGATATAAATGAAATAAGTGATTTTTGCAGCTGTGGTGAAGAGTATAAAGTTTGTGTCATTAAAAGCGATAGTAAAAATGGCGCATTACATAAGTGCCCAGCTTGTGGAACAATGAATACAATAGGCTCAGTAGCAAGGAGATTTGTCATTGGAAATGAAGCTGCTACAAGTGTTTTATCAACTGCTCTTTATCAAGAGATTCCTGATAAAATTGAAGATGTAATAAATGATGATATTGATAATGACTCAGGATGGAATGTGCAGATTAGTGAGGAAGCTAAAACTGAGAGCAATCGCAGAATGTTGATATTCTCTGACAGCCGGCAGGATGCTGCATTCTTTTCTACGTATTTACAGACATCTTATAACCAAATTTTGCAAAGGCGCCTTATTATCATGACATTAGAAAAGTACAAGGATAAAGTTATTAAAAATGAATGGAGAGTAGAAGATTTAGCTGAATACCTAAAAAAATTGATGAATGATTTAAAACTTTTTGATTTAAGCCAACAGCAATTGGAAGAAGAAGCATGGAAATGGGTGCTTTATGAGTTTATGGACAGAGGCGGTTCAACTAGCTTAGAATCACTTGGACTTTTAGGGTTTGTGCCGGTTATGCCATCTGATATAAATTTTGGAAGAGCACTAAAAAGTGATCCTTGGAATCTTACAGAAGATGAGATAAAAAGGATAATGATGATTCTTTTGGATAGCATGCGGAAAAATGGGGCTATTTGCTTTCCTGATAGTGTCAGTCCAAAAGATCAATTTTTTGCACCATTAAATAAAGAATTCTATTTTAAGGAGAATTATGCGATACCTGGCTATATTTATAGTTGGAATCCTGTATCTAAAGGGAGAAATAATACTCGCCTGGACTTTTTAATGCGTCTTTTTAAAGCTAAAGGAAAGAATATTAGTCGCAAAGAAATAGAAGAATTTCTAGAAAATGTATGGAATAAATTACTGTTAGGTAATAAATCGCCTTGGAATAAATATATATCAAGTCACTATGAACGTAACAATATCGGGCAGGTATTTAGATTGAATTTGGATTATTGGAAACTTGTTCCTTCTATAGTTGATGAATCGATTAAGTGGTACAGGTGTACTAAGTGTAATAGGCTATCGTTGCACAATGTTTTGGGAGTTTGCCCTACATATCGATGCGATGGACGTTTAGTTGAGTGTGATCCAAAAGATATATTTAGAGATAATCACTATAGGAAACTCTACACAGACATACTGCCTTTAACTTTAAAAGCCAGTGAACATACTGCACAGCTTACTACTGAAACGGCAGCAGAAATCCAAAAAAAATTTGAGAATGGAGAGATCAACGTTTTAAGTAGCTCTACAACATTTGAATTAGGTGTTGATGTGGGAGACTTGGAGACGGTTTTTATGCGCAATGTACCACCAACGCCTGCCAATTATGTACAGCGTGCAGGACGAGCAGGTAGGAGAACTAGTACAACAGCGTTTGTTCTTACATTTGCTCAAAGACGGTCGCATGATTTTACTTATTATTCAGATCCATTAAATATTGTCAATGGGAAGGTACAAACACCGCACATCGAGATTAAAAATGAAAAAATCATAAAAAGGCATGTATATGCTGTAGCTTTAGCGATGTTTTGGAGATTAAATCCAAATTGTTTTGGAGAGGTTAAAAAATTTTTTATCGAAGATGACAGGCCAATTACCACGATAATAGAGGATTTTTTGATAAAGAGGCCAATGGAATTAAAAGAAAGCCTTATGAGAATTGTGCCAGATGATTTGCATGATGTACTTGGTATCGATGATTGGAGTTGGATGTATGGTTTGCTGGATGAGAAAGAAGGTGTATTAAAAAAGGCAGAGGCAAATTTGCTAAATGATTTGAGGGAATTAAGGAACTTTGAAGAAGAATGCGTCAATGATAAAAACTATTCAAAAGCATCAGCAATTCAGAGGACTATAAACACTTTGGAACGACGCTACATTATTAATTATTTGTCTCAAAATAATGTTATTCCTAAGTATGGATTCCCTGTAGATGTAGTGGAATTGAAAGTGGATCATCATGGAGATGAAGCTAAAGGATTGGAACTGACAAGAGATTTAAAAATAGCATTATCAGAATATGCTCCAGAAAGTCAGATTGTTGCTGGAGGTAAATTATGGACTAGTAAATACATTAAAAAACTGCCTGACCGCGATCCGATTAAATATAATTATGCTATTTGCGATTATTGTGGACATTATTATAGCAATATTGCTGATGTCGAAAAAGATTTTGATACTTGCAGCGTCTGTGGACATAAGATTGGAAATAATCGAGGGGTTTTCATTACACCTGAATTTGGATTTATAGCCGGAGAACCGCAGAAACCAACATTGGTAAAGCCTGAAAGGACATACAGCACTCGAAAATATTTTGCAAAAGAAGGTAAAATCGAAAGAGAACATGAGTATGAGATAGGTGGTTTTCACATAAATATTCAAGCAGGTGATGGAAAGTTAGCAGTTATAAATAGTGCAGGGAAAAGAGGATTTAAAGTATGTGAAACTTGTGGTTACTCAGAAATTAATACTGGCAACCCCTTGAAGATCCATAAAACACCGATGGGTAAAAGTTGCAAAGGTAAATTATCTCGCTATTCGCTTGGCTATGAGTTTAAAACAGATATATTATCATTAAAAATCGTGGGCTATTCCAATGAACGAGAAGGATTTTGGGAATCCTTATTATATGGTTTAATTGAAGGAGCTTGTCGAGAGTTGGAGATTGAGCGGCAGGATATAGATGGTACTTTATACACATACTCAAAAGATCCTTATAGCCCTGCTATAGTATTATTTGATGACGTACCTGGTGGAGCCGGTCAAGTCAAAAGAATCGCCGATAAGGAAAACTTTATAAGAGTATTGAATAGGACATTAGACGTTGTTTCGAGTTGTGAATGTGGTGGAGAAAGGGCTGATACAAGCTGTTATGGGTGCTTACGCAACTATACAAATCAGTATTGCCATGATAAATTAAAAAGAATTTACGTAATAGATTTTATTAATAACCTTTTAAATCAACACAAATAAAAAATGCAGAAGGATAGTTCTGTTGCGTTATAGATGTAATCTGCGATTATAATAAAATAATCACCAATATTGTTACAATAGACATATACAAGAGATTTCTTTAAATCCTGAAGATGTAGATGTTATTGTATTCTGGTCGAAAAATTATGGACCATTGCTCAATAAACTGGATGAGCTAAAAGATAAGTACAGGTTATATTTTTTATTTACGATAACGGGACTAAAAGGAATACTAGAAGAGAATGTAATAGATCCTAATATAGCCATAGAGCAATTTATTAATATATCTTCAAAATTTTCGCCGGAACATATTCAATGGAGGTTTGACCCCATAGTTCTTACAAATGTAACGGAAGCTGATTTTTATATTAATAAATTTACCGAAATAGCAAAAAGATTATATGGTTATACACATCGTTGTTACATTAGCTTTGCTAATATATATACTAAGGTTTTGAGAAATTTTGAATATTTAGAGAAAGTTAGGAACATTAAATTATTAGATAAAAACATAATATATAAAAAAGAGGTTGCTGAAAAATTAGCTGATATTGGTGAGAAATACGATATAAAGTTATACAGTTGTTGCAACGATTTTTTAATAAGCGATAGAATTAGTAAGGCAAGTTGTATTGATGCCGAATATTTAAATAGATTATTTAATATAAATATCAAATCATCTAAAAGTCCAACTAGAAAACAATGTGGATGTTACAAAAGTGTAGATATAGGTGTGTATAATACATGTCCTAATGGATGTTATTATTGCTACGCCAATTATAATAGAGAATTGGCTATGAAGAATTATAAACAACATAATAATAGATCAATGTTTTTACTTAATAAAGATATTGAATTGATAAAAAGATTACCAGATAGGAAATGTGAAAGTAAACAAATCAGTATATTTGATGTGATATAGTCATTTATTATTACATATAGAAAGATTCGTAGAAAAGCCGGATTATGATACAGCAGTGAAATATGTCGAGCGTGGAGACTACATGTGGAATAGCGGAATTTTCATTTGGAAGATATCAACAATACTAAATGCCAAATAAGCAATTTAATAGCAGTCTTATTAAAAAGATATTGTGAATAGTTTAAGATATAGAAAAGCGGGTAAAATAACTTATAAGTAATATTTTTATTAAATATAGTTGTGTTTATTACTTATAAGTAATATAATATAAGTAAGGAGACACATAATGAAGGTGTTGTATAATATAATATATCCGGAGCAATTTTATAGTACTAAAATTTATACACATCCTAAATTTGAAGAAGAATTAAAGAATATTTTGGAATATAGTGGATATAAAGAAAAGTTTATAAGAATGTATAGGCAAAGACTTAAATTTTTAGAAGAGTATCAAAATCAATGTTATAAGAAAAGAGATTGGTTTGAAATTTTAAAGAAAACCGATGGATTGTATTCAATGAAGTTTAAGGGATCGAAAAATATAAGGATAATTTTTAAGTTTACTGGATATAACAAACAAAATATTGCATTATTGTTATGTACATTTGAAGAAAAAAATTCAAAAAATAATAGCAAAAGTAGTTATAAAGAGGCAATCTATATTGCAGAAGAAAGATTAGATGAAATAAGAGAGTTACTGGATTAGCTTTCTGCAATGCAATTAAAATGAGGAGGGAATTTATTATGGAGATTATTGACAATGAATTAAAATTAGGAGATGCATGGAAGTTAATTGATGAGTTAGCTGATGAATCAACAAAAGAAAAGTTTGAATTAGATGATATATTATATGAGATTTCTATGAAGATATATGAATTTAGGATTAAAAATGATTTGACGCAAAAACAGCTTGCTGAGAAATTGGAAATTAAGCAATCAATGGTATCAAAACTTGAAAGTGGTCAATATAATCCAACCATTGAACAACTGTGGAAAATTTCAAAAAAGCTAGGATGGAATTTTAAGATAATATTTGGGGAAGAGAATAGCAAAGCTAAAATCTGGGATACAGTTGACTTTGAAGAAAACCTAAATGATGAAACAGATAAGAAATTAGAGACTAAATTGGCGGTGGGGTCATGATTAATGTAAATAAGGTGTTAGCAGACTTTCAGTTTGTTGGGAATAGGGTATCTGATTTTAAAATTGAGACGAGAGATATAAGAACAAATGAGTTTAAAGTACATGTTACTTACGATTTTGATTATAATATAAAAGAAGTTAAAGAATTGGAAGATAAATATATAGGATATATTGAATTTATAACTGTGATAAAGGCAAAAGTTAAGAATTCAATTTTGTTTAAAATTAATTTAACTATGGAAGGTGTATTTGTTGGAAATACTCAAAAGTTAAAACAAGATGATTTTCTTGGCATGCTGGAGCTAAATGGCTTAACGACACTTTCTCAGTTATCGCGGGCATATATTTTAACTGTTACATCTCTTTCTGGAATAAATCCACCAGTAAAATTGCCTATGGTAAATATTTTTAAATTAATGCAGCAGAAAAAGAATAATGAAGCAAATAAAAAATAAACAGGAAACAAGGAATTTGCTTATAGTTTTAAAAACAATTATGTTAAATTACTGTTTTTGTTTGACTATGACCACGATTTTATGTATTATTGAAAATGATCGTGTATAAGGTGTGATAGGCTATGTTAATACAATGTACAAAAAAGTTGTTAGATGTGCTGGAGAGAAAACCCGTTACGTATGAAGAAGAAAATTTATTATTTTCTTGGCACGCGAATTTAATTACATTGAATCGAAGGAAAACGATAGTTCTTGTAAATGATAAAAACAGATATGTGGTTGTTTTATATGGACTTAAGGCAAAGGATTTTAGAAGGTTTGATGAAGCTATTTTAAATGCTATTCGTCTGGTGTTATTAGATGAGTGTATTGATGAAGAAATTGTGGAAGAGTATATAAGACAGGCGGGAAAAGTTGTATACGGAAAAACAAAAAATAGTATTTATGTAGGGAAAATGAATGCTGCTTGTAATGTGGTGTACTTATATGAAGATTTGCTTTTGGACAATACAGTTTATCAAACTTTTGTAAGCAAAGTGGCAAGCCGTTATTGGGTAGGCAAACAGGAAGAAGGATATACACCTCCAAGTAAAGAAATGTTTAAAGATTTAGAAGCTTTTGCTGATAGACCCATTTTTAAATGCATGGCAGTAGAGTTAAAAGTAACACTTGAGATAGAAAATCATAATATTTGGCGCAGGCTTGTTGTTCCCACAAATACTACATTTACACAGCTTCACAAAGTGCTTCAGGCTGCTTTTGGCTGGCAAGATTATCATCTTCACGAATTTTTCATTTATGGCAATGAACGACAGGATGTCTCATTTATCAATCATCCTTCTTACAGTAAAGATGGATATAAGGCGATTGTAAATTTAGTCAGCGATGAAGAAGCTTTTGATTATCCGAACGAGAGCGGCATAGAAATGATTTTTGAAGCGGGTATTAAGTTATCAGAATATATTCCGCAATATAAAAGGTTGATGTATGTTTATGACTTTGGAGACAATTGGCAGCATTATATTGAAGTTCAAAAGATCATTGACAATTATGATAAAAATTATGCTGTCTGTATTGATGGGGAAGGAAATGCCCCACCAGAAGATGTAGGCGGTGAATATGGCTATGATGAATTTTTAGAAATAATTTCTGATAAAAACAATCCGGAATATGAAAATATGATGGCTTGGGGAGAGAATCAAGGATACAAAGAATTTGATATTGAGGAGGTAAATAAAAAGATTAGTTCATTCTATGAATTAAGTTGCTAACTATGGAATGTTTATTAAATTGGTCAAATAAGTTTATCATGTTTAAAAGAAGCTCTAACGGTAAGTGGGTCACAGGTAACCCTCTTTTATAATTTTTTCACATAAATTAACTTTTATTCAAAATCCTTTCTATATTCAGGATCTTTGAGAAGTTTTTCTTGCTGTTTTTTTATTTCATCAGCAGTAACTAAAAAAGCATATACATATCTTAATTGCTCTTCTGTCAAAACTTGTCCTTTAAAAGTTAACATTTTTCGACCATCTAAAAACTGTTCAATATCTTCAATAGGTATATCTTTATAATTTGAAGAAGTATTTTGACCTTCAATATTATTACTTTCATTAACTTGACGCATAATTTCATCAGATGTTGTATCAAGTGCTTTAGCAATTTTAGAAAGCATTTCAGGATCAAAATATTTATTTTTATTATTTTCTATTTTATATATTGCAGTATTACTAACCCCTAGTATATTTGCTAACTCTCTTTGAGATATATTTTTATTTTGTCTTAATTCTCTTATTACATCGCCAATTGTTTTTTTATTCCTCATCGTAACACTTCCTTTAAAAATTGCTTTTCAATTTCCAATTATAGCAAAAAAGTGACATGAATGTCAACAATAAAGTGACAACTAATTTAAAATTTGTAACCATGTAGAAAAAAGTGATATATATGTAATCTATATAGAGATTAATTATAAAAATTAATAGCTAGATAGTTGACATCCAAATGATTATATACTATAATAAAAATAATCAAATAGATTATTACGAGGAGGATAACTATGGTAAATGTTATTAATGAGATACTTATAAAATATGGTCTAACTCAAAAACAATTATCACAAAAAGTTTATATAAGCCAACGACAACTAATACGCATTAAAAAAGGCGAATCGCGTCCAGGGAATAAATTCATAACAGGTCTAAAAAATGCATTTCCAGAGATTGACCTAAACGAACTTATCGAAAACAGAAAATAAGAATCTTTATTCTAGACAATGTAAATGATACCAATTGCTGTGAAAATTAAGTAAATTGAATGTTATACAATGCACTAATAACTTTTAATAGTTTAAACTTAGTTTTATAAGGATGCCTCCTTTTCTGGCATGATTTCAGTTATATTATGATAATTCTATGAAATTGGAGGAAGTCCTTTGAAATATGCGAAACCTTAAGATTTTAAAGTTTTTTGGGTTTTGCAAATTAAAATCTAATAATTAATGGAGGTGTTAAATTTTTATAAAATAATGAAAAGTTTGGGAGTGTGTGACAACTTATCAAGTAAGTTAGAAAGGAGTATTTGGTTATGTTTAAAAAAGGTTTTTTATGCATTTTGACTTTTATATTTAGTGTAAGCGTTCTACTGACTGGGTGCGGTAATACTTCATCAAAAAAAACTAATTCAAATGTTCAACAAGGTAAAGTAGAATTGACTATGTGGCATTATTTTGCTCAATCTAATCAACAGAAAGCACTTAAAGAAATAGGTGATGCCTTTTCTAAATCTAAGGATGGTAAAGTGACAATAAAATTTCAATATATTCCTTTTGCACAATTAAAACAACAGATTACAATTGGTGCTACCGGTGGTAATTTACCTGATCTTGTGCAAATTGATAGTCCTGATCATGCTTCTTTTGCATCGATGGGTATATTAGAAGATTTAACACCAGAAATAGAACAATGGGGCCAGGTAAAAAAATTTTTTGATGGACCTATACATTCTGTAATGTTAGATGGAAAATATTATGGACTGCCTCTTGACAGTAACTGTTTAGTTCTTTTCTATAATGTAAAAATGTTTAAAAATGCAGGATTAAGCAAACCACCTGCAACCTGGAGTGAACTGGAAGATTATGCAAAAAAATTGACAAAGGGTGATATAAAAGGACTTGCTTTTTCAGCGATAAAAAGTGAGGAAAGTACATTTCAATTTTTACCCTTTGTATGGCAAGCGGGAGCTGATTATAACAATTTAGATTCTAAAGGTGGTATTGAAGCTTTAAGTTTTTGGACAGATTTAGTAAAGAATGGATATGTAAGTAAAGATGTTTTAAACCAAACTCAAGGTGATATTGTAACTGCACAATTTGCTAGTGAGAAGGTTGCAATGATGATTAATGGGCCATATGAAATACCAACGATAGAACAGGCTGCTCCAGATTTTAAAGCAAACGAAGATTGGAAAGTTGCTCCATTGCCTACATATAAAACAGCGGCATCAGCTTTAGGAGGAGAAAACATAGCAGTAATAAAGAGTAGTAAACATAAAGATTTAGCGTGGGAATTTATCAAGTTTTTTGAACAACCACAAATTGCTGAAAAATGGTATAAAGAGGCTGGATATTTACCATCGAGAAAAGATGTTGCAGAGACGTCCAGTTACTGGAAGGATGATCCTATTTTATCTGTGCTTAGCGAAGAGATGAACGTTGCAAGACCACGAGGTCCAGAGCCAAGATGGCCAGAAATTTCAACTGCCATTCAGGAAGCAATACAAGAAGCTCTTACTGGAACGGCGTCACCTGAACAAGCATTGAAAAATGCTTCTGAGCAAATTAACAAAGTGATAAATAAAAAGTAATAAATAATTACTTATTAGTTAATGTTGTTTACGAAGCAAGACTATAGAATTGCATATTTTACTTTTCTATAGTCTTGCAAAAAAATGTTTGTTAAGGAAGTGATTTGGTTGATAAATAAAGTTAATCTGACACCACGTTTTAGAAAAATTCATTACATATATAATTATAGTGTTAAAAATAATTTATCAGGTTATTTATTTGTATTGCCTGCTATAATATTTTTGTTAGTGCTAATTCTTTACCCTATTATATATAATTTTGTTCTAAGTTTTCAAAATGCTACTGTTAGTACATTAAATAGCTCTAGTAAGGAATTTATTGGATTTAATAATTATAAAGAAATTATATACGATAATGCGTTTAAAGCTGCTTTGCGAAATACATTTATTTATACAATCGCATGTATTATATTTCAATTTATAATAGGTTTTATGCTAGCATTGTTCTTTACTCGAAATTTTAAGTTGGCATCATTTCTGAGAGGGCTAACTATGATAGGTTGGATGATACCAGTTGTTGTTACCGCTGCGATTTATAAGTGGATGTTTGATAGCTCTAGTGGAGTTATAAATTATTTTCTTTCGAGTATTGGTATCAAACCTGTGGAATGGTTAACTAACACCGGGACTGCATTATGGGGGGTAATTATTGCAAATATCTGGATTGGTATTCCGTTTAATATGATTCTTTTATCTGCAGGTTTAACTACGCTTCCTGTTACTATTTATGAAGCCGCCGACATAGATGGCGCATCTAAAATCCAGAAATTTTTTTACATAACAGTTCCATTACTTTTTCCGACTATAAAGGTAGTTCTAGCACTAGGATTTTTATATACATTTAAAGTATTTGACCTAATATATGCAATGACAGGAGGGGGACCTGTAAATAGTACCGAAGTTCTGGCTACATTATCGTATAAATATTCATTTGTACAATTTAATTTTGGATATGGAGCTGCTACGGCAAATGTTTTATTTATAATTTTGTTTGCAGTAGGATTATTATATTTAAAGTTTACTGTAGATGAGGAGGTAAACAGATGAGTCAAAATAAAGATAAGTTTTTAAATCTTTTTGGAATAATAATAATTGGTATCTACTTGTTTCCTGTGTATTGGATGTTCAATACATCATTGAAGACCAATAATGAAATATTTGCAAATCCGCCTACATTTTTTCCGCATGTGGTAACAATTTTATCATATATTGAACAATCTAAAGGCATTCTACTATATTTTTTTAACAGCATGTATACATCAATATTTACTACTTTACTAACATTGA
This sequence comes from Thermoanaerobacterium sp. RBIITD, assembly GCF_900205865.1. Lineage (NCBI taxonomy): Bacteria > Bacillati > Bacillota > Clostridia > Thermoanaerobacterales > Thermoanaerobacteraceae > Thermoanaerobacterium > Thermoanaerobacterium sp. RBIITD. Next base: position 325,754 of record NZ_LT906662.1, on the reverse strand, counting down.
TATTAGCAGTACCAGCCGCTTATGGAATAGCAAAATATAGAATAAAAGGTCGAGGAATAATTTTACTTTCATTTTTAGTAGCTCAAATGCTGCCGGGTGCTGTTTTATTGACTCCACTTTTCATTTCTTTTAAATCAGCAGGAATTTTAAATACCCAGTACGCTCCGATACTTGCTAATGCTACCGCAACAATACCGTTTTCTATAATAATGTTAAGACCATATTTTTTAAATGTTCCTTCTGAATTAGAAGAATCGGCTAGAATTGACGGATGTAATAATATAATGAGCTTTTTAAGAATAGTAGTTCCAATATCATATCCTGTATTAATAATTTGTGGTGCTCTTTCATTTTTAATGTCATGGGGCAATCTGATATTTCCTTTGACGTTTCTAACTGATGAAAACAAATGGCCTATGACGGTCACAATTTATAGAGCTATTGGACAATATGGCACTCAGTGGAATGATCTTATGGCATTTGCTACAATAGTTACTTTACCAGTTATAATAATGTTTATGTTTGCACAAAAGTATTTGATAAGTGGATTAACTGCCGGTGCATTAAAAGAGTAAATAAATTTTGATTTAAAGTAATTTTTTTACTTCGCTATAATACATAGATATGAGTATAATTGAAAAAATAGTCAAAAACAAAAACCAAATATGCACAAGTCTACTATAATACATGGAAGGGAGGTGAAAAGAAAAAATTTTTATTTCAGTTGTTATAAAAAAATATTAGGTGGTGAGATTTATGCTATGTTAATCATTAGGTTTACACCATAAATGTTTAACTGTGGAGATATTTAAATATATAAAACCTAACCCTAATAATATAATGGAGGGATAATGAAATGGAAAGCATATTCCGTACTGAAATTAATCGTCTTATATGGGAATATAATGGCGAGAAGATTTGGATTGAACCGTGGGGTAAAGATAGCTTACGATTACGTTGTACTATGGAAGCACAGATGCCTGAAAATAGGGATTGGGCCCTTTTACCACAACCAGAAATTAAAGTTGAAATTAAAATTGACGAAAAATGTGCATCTATTACCAATGGTAAACTTACATGTCGTATAAATGAAAATGGTTTTGTGAAGTTTGAAAACGAAAAAGGAGAGACATTGCTTGCTGAACGTTGGCAAAATAGGCAAAATGTTAACAACCGTATATCTCTTATGATACCTGGGCGTGAACTTAAGCCAATACCAGGAGGTCTATATAAAGCGATAGTACGTTTTGAAGGAATTGAAGGAGAAAAATTTTATGGACTAGGACAGCGACAAGAGCCTTTTTTGAATTTAAAAGGCTGTGAACTTGAACTGGCACAGCGCAACTCACAGGTGAATATTCCTTTTGTTTTATCAAATCGTGGTTATGGTTTTTTATGGCATAATCCAGCTTACGGGCGTGTATCATTTGCTAGAAATTGTACTACATGGGTAGCTGAAGTAACACCATTAATTGATTATTGGGTTACTGCAGGTGATACTCCTGCTGAAATTGTTGAAAAATATATGGAGGTTACAGGTAAACCACCAATGATGCCTTATTTTGCTTCAGGATTTTGGCAATGTAAGCTTCGTTATCGTACTCAGGAAGAATTGCTTGATGTTGTGCGAGAATACAAACGCAGAGGATTACCTATTTCAGTAATAGTTATTGACTTTTTCCATTGGCAGCAGCAAGGTGAGTGGTGTTTTGATCCAAAATATTGGCCAGATCCTGAAGGAATGGTAAAAGAGCTTAAAGAAATGGGCGTAGAACTTATGGTATCAATATGGCCTACTGTGGATCCGCGTAGTAGAAATTATAGTGAAATGAAACGCAAGGGGTATTTGGTACGTACTGAACGTGGATTTCGTACACAAATGATTTTTAAGGGTAATGAGGTATTTGTTGATTTTACAAATCCTGATGCTCAAAAATATGTATGGAATAAGGTTAAAGAGAATTATTTCAGATATGGTATAAGGATTTTTTGGCTTGATGAAGCTGAACCAGAATATTCGGTTTATGATTTTGATAACATACGTTATTACTTAGGTCCAAACTTAGAAGTTGGTAATATATATCCAATGCTTTATGCAAAAGCTTTTTATGATGGGATGATGCAAGAGGGCATTAATGATGTTATTAATCTTGCACGTTGCGCGTGGGCTGGAAGTCAGCGTTACGGAGCTGCTGTATGGTCTGGTGATATTCATTCAAATTTTGAAACTTTGCGTAAACAGGTATGTGCTGGCCTTAACATGGGGCTTTCTGGGATACCGTGGTGGACAACAGATATAGGAGGTTTTTTTGGAGGCGATCCTAACGATAAAAAATTTCGTGAGTTAATCATTCGTTGGTTTCAGTATGGAACATTTTGCCCAATTTTCAGATTGCATGGGTATCGATTGCCAACAGGAGAGAATATAAGCGATGGAGATACAGACATACACGATGTCGATACTTGTGGACCAAATGAAGTATGGAGTTTTGGAGAAGAAGCATATGAAATAATAAAGGATTTGTTGTTTTTGCGAGAAAGATTGCGTCCCTATATTATGGAACAGATGAAAGCAGCACATGAAAAGGGTACACCACCAATGCGTCCGCTATTTTATGATTTTCCAAATGATAACGAAGCTTGGAATATAGAAGATCAATTTATGTTTGGTCCAGATATTCTTGTTGCTCCTGTACTTTACGAAGGTGCAAGGTCAAGGGAAGTTTATTTGCCATCAGGTACAGAATGGAGAGATGTTAATTCAGGTTTAGTTTATGACGGTGGGCAATATATTAAATGTGATGCGCCACTAAAAATTATACCGTTGTTTACTAGGAAAGAAGCTAGTATTCAAATAAAGTCTTGATTTACACGCATTTATTGAGACTGTGGGAAGTTTTATAATTTCAAAATTTCCTGCAATCTCTATTTTTTTTATAGCAATAAATATATAATAAAACTAACCATTTTATTAGGGTTTTTCAGTAGGTATTATGTTTAATTTTTATAATTAAAATATATACTATGTGGGGGGAAAATCCGATGAATATAAAAATAAGAGAAGCATTATTTAATGATTATAAATCAATAAGTACTCTCATTAAAGAAGTACATAGTCTACATGTTAAAAATAGGCCGGATGTGTATGCTGATGTGGAGAATCCTTTTACAGAAGAAAGGTTTAAGGAGATATTAAATGACGATAAAGGGAAGATTTTTGTCGTAGAAGATAGTAATAATGAAATAATAGCTTACAGCATTGTAGAAATAATGACTACGAGAAATATTCCAATTCTTAAAGAGAGAAAATTTGTCTATATAGATGATTTATGTGTTAGTTCCACTCATAGAAGAAAAGGCGTGGGGAGAATGCTATTTAAGCATATTGTTGATTATGCAAAAAAATCAGGTGCAGATGCTCTTGAATTAACTGTATGGGAATTTAACAGCGATGCGATTAAGTTTTACGAAGGATTGGGTATGACGACAAAAAACAGAAGAATGGAATTGAAGATTTAACAAAAATCTTTAAATTCTTTTTTATGCCTTTTCATAAATTGCCATATTATGATGTTTATATTAGAAGAAACCTGATTGGTTGATAATATTTAAGTAAAATGTTAAAATTAAGGTAAGTAAAGGGATAAGAGAAAATTATGAAAATTACAATAATGTCAAATTTATAGGAGTGATTAACAGTGAAGTCAAATTTAAACGAAGTGTGGAATTTAATAGATAGTCTGCCGTATGCAGAAAAAAAATAATTTATAAAAGAATGCAAAATGAAATAAACAATAAATTGCTTGATATAGTTGATAAGGTTAATGAAAGAGCTGATACGGATCCAATATCTTTAGAGGACATAACAAAAGAAGTAGAGGATGTTAGAAGGAAGAGATATGGGGGAAAAAATTAAAATAGTTGTAGATACTAATATTTTTATCAGTGCTTTTTTAGGTAGCAAAAAGGCTAGGTTTTTGTTAAAAGATATCATTTATAAATAGCTCAAAGTAGTTGTTTATGCGTGTATTGATAGTCAAATAATACATTTTATTATTGTAAATATGGGTGAAGAAGTGGGCTTGTGTCTACTCTATTGATACAAGTCCAGTTTTTTAGTTATGTGGGAAATCTTATTCATCAGTTATTACCTTATCTTTTGCAAAATACAGAAAATGATGAGATAGACAGGAATAAATGTATTGAAAGAGGTTAGTGCTTGTATGATGTAGAAGATGCAATATGCAGATTAATCGTACAACGCATCTAGAGAGTACAAGAGAAGCCTTCAAGTAAACAAACGTGTAACATGGCGTATAAGAAGAAAGATAAAGAAATAGGTGCACTAGATAAAAGTATATGAAATTGCAAAGTCTCAGTTAAAGGAGAATTAATTGAAGGTATATAGGGGTGTCGCCAAATGGATTTAGTAGATACCTATGCAAGATGGATAAAGAAGAATGTAGATAACCCAGAGATGGTCAGAAAGCTTATTATATTAGGTTTGAAGGCAGAACATGCCTACTTTTCTCTATTTAAAGACAAAAAAGTGCCAAGGTCGTTTAACTACCTAAATAAGATAGGTGTGGAGTTTATATTAAATCCTTTGATATATAGAAATCAGTCAGCATGGGTCAATTTGTTTGCTCCCACCGAAATACTTCATGCTATGGACATATACCCTTTGTGTATAGAGGCCTTTTCTTCTTTCCTTGTTGGTTTTCACTGTGAAGATGTATATGTAGACTATGCCCAACGGTTCGGGATATCTGATACCCTTTGTAGCTATCATAAGGGATTTATAGGAGCTGCTTTAACCGGTCTTTTGCCAAAACCTAAGTTTATGATTACATCATCAATGCTGTGCGATGCCAATATAAGTACATTCAGATATCTTTCATGGTATCACCATATACCCATGTATTCCATAGATGTGCCGCTTGAATATAGCCAACAGAGCATTAGCTATTTAGAAAAACAGCTTAGGGAAATGGTGAAGATGCTGGAAGAGGCAACAGGTAAAAAGATGGATGAGGATAAACTGAAGGATGTAATAAAAAGGGAGAATAAGATTCACGCACATATGAATAGATATATTGATGCTTTGAGGTATAAATGCCATCCTACCACCTTGACGTTAGAGATGTATATGTTGTTTATCAATCATACATTTATGGGGACTCAACCAACATTGAATTTTTATGAGATGTTGACAAATGAGCTGAATAGCTTTCCACACAGCAAAGCAAAGAGGGTATTTTGGGTGCACATCGTGCCTTTTTATCCATATGCATTAAAGCAGTATTTTAATTACAGCCATAGGTATGAAATTTTGGGACTTGACCTGAATTTTGATTATTTAGAGGAGATGGATTATGAAAACCCGTACAGGGCATTGGCCAGAAAAATGCTTCTTAATAATAACAATGGGCCTTATCAAAGGAAAGTGGACAGCATAATGAGCATAGTTGACAGGCTGCAACCTGACGATATAATACATTTTTGTCAGTGGGGATGTAAGCAGTCTGTAGGAGGAATGATGCTGCTTAAAAAGGCGCTGGATGAAAGGGGCATACCTTTTCTTGCTTTGGATGGCGATGGAGCGGATCGGCGCAACCATCATGAAGGACAGATAAATACCAGGTTGGAAGCTTTTTTGGAGATGTTAGATAAGTAAGGGAGATGCTTATGATCATAGGATATATATGTAAATATACACCTATAAAGCTTTTGGAGAGCATGGGTATTGAATGTGTGCGCATTGAGCCAGCATATATTGATAATGGTATAGCCGAAGCCCATATGCATCCCAATGTGTGTACATACGTAAAGGGAGTGCTGACAGAAGTATTTAAGGGGGGATATGATGGCATAATCCTTGTAAACTGCTGTGATAGCGTAATGCGGTTGTATGATGTCATGAAAAACGCAGAAAAGGACAAAATGATATATATGCTGGATTTACCGAGGAAAAGCGGAGACCAGTCAGTGGCCATGTATGCCTCCGAAATAAGAAAACTTATTCAGACATTTACAGATTTCTATGGGAAAAAATTTAATGCTCATGATTTTATAAGATATATATCGACAGAGCAGGAAAATGCCGGGCAATTTAATATGCCCAAGGGAAACGAGGGTATAAGGCTGGCTATAATGGGAGCCAGATGCAATTCTTCTCTTATTGATTTGCTTAAAAAGGCAGGGGCAGATGAGGTGTTAAATTATACATGTACTGGGGATTTATTAAATTATATGCCGCTTCCTGATTTCTCAGCACGTGAGCAGGACATAATAGAGTGGTATGCTGGAAGCCTTATCCGCTCTATACCATGTATGCGCATGGCAGATATTGATAGAAGACGTGATATGTTGAAGGATATAATGGCAAACGTTAATGGAATTGTGTATCATACTATAAAATTTTGTGAGTTCTATTCATATGAGTATTCGTATATAAAGGACAATTATCGTTTTCCCATCTTAAAGATAGAGACCGATTTTACCCAGGGCAGTGAAGGACAACTTATAACAAGGATTGGTGCCTTTGTGGAATCATTGAAGGGTAGCAATAATAAGGCAGAGAGACCTTCACATGGAACTAGGAAAACTATAGTTGCCGGCATAGACAGCGGGTCTTTGTCAACCGACGTTGTTATACTGGATGAAGACTGTAATATACTGTCATATAGCATTGTACCAACTGGTGCATCTATAGTGGATAGTGCTAACAAGGCCTTTTCACAATCTCTTAAAAGAGCTGGGATTGCTCCACAAGATGTTTCGTTCATCGTATCTACTGGATATGGGCGCATTAATATCCCTTTTGCCAATAAACAGGTAACAGAGATAACTTGCCACGGCAAGGGAGCCTATTTCTTAAATAGCAATATAAGGACTATCATTGATATAGGCGGTCAGGATAGTAAGGTTATAAGACTGGATGAAGATGGCAATGTGGTGGATTTTGTAATGAATGATAGGTGTTCGGCAGGTACTGGACGATTTTTGGAAGTTATGGCAAAGGCCCTTGAAATTCCACTGGAAAAGATGGGAGAAGAAGCTGAAAAGGCGACGGAAGACATAAATATTACAAGCATATGCACGGTTTTTGCAGAGTCGGAGGTTATATCCCTTATTGCACAGAATAAAAAAAGGGCAGATATAATAAAGGGATTGCACAATTCAGTGGCCAGCAAAACAATTGGCTTGCTTGACAGGCTTGGCAGGAAGGGTGCCTATATGATGACAGGTGGAGTGGCAAAAAATAGAGGTGTGGTAGATGCAATAGAGCAGCGAATAGGGAACAAAGTACATATTCCTGCGGAGCCACAGATGGTAGGAGCTTTGGGAGCAGCCATTTTGGCGCTACAGGAAATTAAGGTGAAACAAGTTAAGTAAATGAAAATATACGGCTCATTGCTATGACTGCATCCATTAGTAAAGTGCAATTTTGACGGCAAGAAATTGTGGTATATGGGTATAGCTATATGCCCTTATTTTTTATTTTTATCAGGAGTTTATAATTTACAATAATTATTATATAATAATTATAGGCATTTTACTGCAAAAGAGGTGATGAAATGTTTTTGAAATATATGAAAAAATTCTTTAACGGTAAACATGAACCGAAATTTATGGCACTCGACTTTTTTAAATATATAGGACCGGGACTTTTAGTTACTGTCGGCTTTATTGATCCCGGCAATTGGGCGTCAAATGTTGCTGCAGGATCAGACTACGGCTACAAATTGTTGTGGATAGTGACTCTTTCTACTATTATGCTTATTATACTTCAGCACAATGCAGCACATCTCGGAATCGTTACAGGCTACTGCATGTCTGAGGCTGCAAATAAATATTTAAAGCCGCACATATCAAAAATATCGCTTATTTCAGCGGTTTTTGCCTCTATATCGACAGCACTTGCAGAGATCCTCGGTGCGGCAATAGCTCTCAATATGCTGTTTAAAATACCTATAAAAATTGGAAGTTTACTTACGCTTATCCTTGTATCGTGGATGCTTTATACAAACTCATATAGAAAGCTTGAGAAGTGGATTATTGGATTTGTATCGGTTATAGGTATTTCTTTCATATTTGAGTTGTCTTTAGTCCATATAAAATGGAGCGAAGCTTTAGTAGGATGGGTAAGACCTGATTTTCCGTATGGGTCGATGCCAGTTATAATGAGCGTACTTGGTGCTGTCGTGATGCCGCATAATCTTTTTTTACATTCAGAGATTATACAGAGCAGGCAGTGGAATATACAGGATGAGCACATCATGGTAAGACAGCTTAACTATGAGTTTTTTGATACGCTGTTTTCAATGATTATAGGATGGGCAATAAACAGCGCAATGATACTTGTTGCAGCGTCAACTTTTTTTATCAACAATGTGCATGTTACAGAGCTTGAACAGGCGCAGCATTTGCTAAAGCCTCTTCTTGGAAATGCATCGGCAATTGTTTTTGCACTGGCTCTTCTTTTATCTGGTATTTCTTCATCTGTCACAGCTGGAATGGCAGGAGGCAGTATTTTTGCCGGGCTTTATGATGAGCCGTACGATATTAGAGACAGCCATACAAAGACTGGAGTTGCTATTACATATATTTTCGCAGTACTTATTATACTTTTTATAAAAAATCCGTTTGAGGGACTTGTTTATTCACAGATGTTTTTAAGTATACAGCTTCCTATTACAATTTTCCTTCTTATATATCTGACCTCTTCAAAGAGGATAATGGGAAAGTTTGCAAACACGCTATTTTATAGAATTCTTCTATGGACGATAGGGATTATTGTGTCGATTCTAAACATTATGCTTTTATTAAGCTATATCAAATAAATTGATTATTTTACTGGAATAATGATAGAATTAAATCAAATAGATGTCTTACGAAATCTGTAATAGAATCAGCAAAGACAAATGAAGGCATATAACACTGTTTTGTGATATAATTATGTAAAAGTGTTGAAAAGGGAAGTGTTAGTGTGACTACTAATATAAATAATAAATGACATTTTGATGATGGCATTATTAGTAATAAAGAGTTAGATTTATTATCGAATCTAGCTATATATTTTAGAAATGGGAAAATCGATCTGGTTGATATTAAAAAAAGCTAATCCTTTGCTATTGTATCAAATAGCGAAATATGGCAAGCTTCTTTATGGCTCATTAAGGCATTTTGATGAATTTAAATATTATGCATCTTTAAGATATGCTGATACACAATTTTTAAGGGATCAAAAGAGACGGCATCTGCGTAAGGAAATATAATACGTGTCCTAATGGATGTTACTATTGTTATGCAAATTATAACATAGAAATGGCTATGTATAATTATAAAACATAATAATAGATAAATGTTTTTGCTTAATAAAAATATCGAATTAATAAAAAGATTACCAGATAAAAACAAATTAGTATTTTTGATATATAAACATAAATCCATATTTATATTTCCTTAGCGAAATAAAAATTTCTTTAAAAAAGAAGGAAATTGTTATTTTTTGTCGAATATATTATTGTTGTTTATGTTACATGATCCGATAAAATTTATGAGGCTGTTTCGGCGCCATTAAATTTTGTCGGTTGTAATATAAGAGTGGATAGCGGAGATGATAATTTAAATTGTCGATGTCCGTAGGGCGGAGTTTTGCCTTTTTATACCATTTGCTTTTTTAGCAATGACTTATGATAACTATGGAAATAAAAGAGTGAAATATTTGATTTTGTAGTCGATTTTTGACTTAAATTTAATTAAGCGAGGTTATAATGATGACAACATTGAGAGAACTATACGAATATAGAGAAATGCTTTTTAGCATGGTAAAGAAAGATTTAAGGACAAGATATAGAGGCTCTTTTTTAGGTTTTTTGTGGACATTTATTAATCCTTTGCTGCAACTTGTAGTATATTCAATAGTTTTTTCTACAATTATGAGGATGAATATATATAATTTTGCTATGTTTTTATTTGTAGCACTACTACCGTGGATATTTTTTTCAACTTCAATTACACAGAGTACTACAACTATTATGGCAAATAGCAATCTTGTCAAAAAAATATATTTCCCGAGGATTATATTGCCTATATCTGTTGCACTTACTGGTTTTATAAACATGATATTTGGCTTTATTATAGTATTTATAGTGCTTTTTATTTTTAAAATTCATCTTTCATCTTCTATAGTACTGCTGCCGATAGTAATGATAAATGAATTATTGTTTGTAGTAGGATTGAGTATTATTTTTTCTGCTCTAAATGTGTTTTTTAGAGACCTTGAGCATATATTGGGAATTGTAACAATGGCATGGTTCTATTTAACGCCTATTGTTTTTCCTATTAATTTAGTACCAGATAAATATTTAAAACTGTTTTTTTTAAATCCTATGACTTCGATTATTTTACCTTACAGAGATATTCTTTATTATGGACTCTGGCCAAGTAAAAAGTCTTTGCTTTTGATTTTTTTGATGGGTATATGTTTTAATGTTTTTGCATTTATTTTGTTTGATAGACTTCAAAGAAGATTTGCGGAGGAAATATAATTATGTATGCTATCGAAGTAGATAATGTAACAAAGATTTTTAAGATTCATAGGGGCAAGCCAACTACATTAAAAGACAGGCTTATTTTAAAGAACAGGAGTTTAATCGAGGAATTTGTGCCTTTAAATAACGTTTCTTTAAAAGTTAAAAAAGGAGAATCAATTGGTATAATTGGAGAAAATGGTTCTGGGAAAAGTACCCTCCTTAAGCTAATTTCTAAGATTATATATCCGGACAATGGAAAGATCATAACAAGAGGTAAAGTATCGAGTCTTATTGAATTAGGAGCAGGTTTTCATCCTGATTTTACAGGGAGGGAAAACATATATGTAAATGCGTCTATTTTTGGCTTTACAAAGAGAGAAATTGATAAAAAAATTGATGATATTATATCTTTTTCTGAATTAGAGGAATTTATTGATACGCCTGTAAGGACATATTCATCAGGTATGTATATGAGGCTTGCATTTTCAGTTGCAATAAATATTGACCCTGATATATTTTTAATTGATGAGATATTAGCGGTTGGAGATGAGCATTTCCAAAGAAAATGCTTTAACAAACTAAGTGAGTTTAAAAAAAAAGGTGTTACTATTGTTATTGTGTCACATGATTTAGGTTCGATTGAAAAATTATGTGATAAAGCTGTTTGGATAGATAAAGGTATTGTAAAGGAAGAGGGGTCTCCGCGGGATGTCATAAGGTCATATCTTGATTTTTCCACGGAAAGGGATAATAAAAAAGATATGAATATTAGTGTAAAAGCTGAAACAAATGCCGCAGAGGATAATATAATTGGGACAGGTGAAGTTAGAATTACAAAAGTTAAGCTTATCGATGCAGATGGCAGAGAAAAAAACACTTTTAGAACAGGAGAAGAAGCTATAATTAAAATATCTTACAAATGTAATTCGGACGTAGGGAATGATGTGGTATTTGGGATGGCAGTATACAACAGCAATGGGTTAAACTGTTTTGGCACTAATACGCACCTTGACAATATAAATATTAAAGAATTGAAAAGTGAAGGTGAAGTAATGTTTCGAATAAAAGAATTAAATCTTCTCGATGGTGAATATTTTCTTGATGTTTCATGCCATAGAATTAGTGGTGAACTTTATGACTACAAAAAATCAGTATTAACTTTTAATACATACTCAACAATAAAAGAAGTTGGAATATTTAGGCTGGACCATGAATGGCAAATATTATAGTGGGTGATGAATTTTGTCTAAAATCAAAAAAAGCATTATATCGATATTTTTTCTTTTATTATCTGTATTGTTTTTAATTGCTAATGTTAATATTTCAAGTGAGTTTTATACGAGATTTACAGATGAAGTGCCGGTGAGGTATAAGGCGAAAATTATTATTGAAGATGGAAATTTAAATTTTTCACCTGGGCAGAATGCAATTTTAAAGTTAAGACTTGTAAATGAAGGTTCGTATGTGTGGAATGGTTTAGAACCTCAACCTGTAATGTTATCTTATAATATTCTGGACAGCAATTTAAAAGCTGTTAAATCAGATTGCGGAAATATAGTTATTCCGGGTGAAATTTATTATAAATATTTTGTAGATGTAGATGTACCAATAACTGTTCCAAATGCGAAGGGGTCTTACTATATAGAGTTTAATCTGAAGAAGGGCAATAAAGCTGTGTATGTGTCAGATGAAAAAATAAAAATAGAAGTAAAATAAGACAAATCATTATTAGGAATATATGGGAGATGTACTTTTTAAGATTTAATAATAGAGAAAAGCAATTTTTTACAATTGTAGATGATAATATAAAATCTCAACATTTAAAAATTACTCATCACCTTTATGGTTAAGAATAAAGGTGATGATTTTAGGAGGAAGTAGTTATGGAGATTAGCTGCCGTTATGGAATTTTTGAAATTATGTCTTTAAACGATTTGATATCTAAATCGCTTATAGAGTATGGAGAATGGGCACAAATAGAAATAGATACCCTTGCTAAGTTTATTAAACCAGGAGATACAGTAATAGATGCAGGTGCATACATTGGTACGCATACAATAGCATTTGCTAATATAGTTGGCAATAGTGGCAGGGTAATTGCATTTGAACCAAATCCTATAGCTTTTAGAATATTAGAAAATAATTGTGTACGAAATTCATGCAGTAATGTTGTATTATATCCATATGCATTAGGAAATGCTGAAGGGCAGGTTAGTTTATTTATTAATACAAATAACAATGTAGGTGGAAGTTGCTTGTTAGATGTTAATAAAGAAAGTAATGACAGAAATCATCAAATTATTGTTGAACAACGGCGACTTGATTCTATTTTAAACGATTCACTCCATTTTATTAAAGCGGACGTAGAAGGTATGGAACTTGAATTGTTAGAGGGCAGCGAAAATTTAATAATTAAGTATAAACCTGTAATTTTTCTTGAGTTAATTAGTCTACAAAATTCTGTACCTATACTTGAATGGGCTAAAAGATTTGGTTATATAGTTTATGGTATTATAAGTTCTGCATATAACGAGAAAAATTATAATTCATCTACCAAAAACATATTTGGGGAGGCAAAAGAATGCGGACTTTTATTGATTCATTTAAATAAGTTCTATAAATACGAGGATAGTTTGTATATTCTCAATCTTCCCAAAATAGAAACAGTTGATGATTTAGCATTACTTTTACTACACAAACCTCAATATCCTTACGAAATATTGAGTACATCGAAAGCGGCTTTAAAATTGGGTATCAATTATCCTTCTCCTAAAATTGGTTCTTTAGAAAATGAATTAAAATTAAAAGATACAAATATCAAAAATCTAAGCAATGAGCTCACCAACAAAGACTCATTTATTCAAGAGCTAAACTCGAAGATGATCTCATTAGAGAACAAATTAGAATCAAGAGAGGTTGAAATCAAAAGTCTAAGCAATGAGCTCACCAACAAAGACTCATTTATTGAAGAACTAAACTCTAAGATTATTTCTTTAGAGAACGAATTAATTTCTGTTTTACTCAGCAGAAGTTGGCGCTATACAAGACCCATAAGAAAGATCTTAAATAGATTAAGGAAAATAAAGAAAAAAGTAATAGGAAGGACGACAGGAATATGATTAAATGTATTAAATTTTTTGGTTTATCAGGTAAAAAATATATTATAAAAAAGAGCGGACTTTTTGACGAAATATATTATTTAAAATCGTATCCAGATGTAAGACAAGCTGACATAGACCCAATTAAACATTATATATTATTTGGTGAAAAGGAAAGAAGAAATCCTAGTCCATATTTTCAGACGGCGTTTTATTTAGATAAATATCCCGATGTGGCTCAAAGCGGTGTAAATCCACTTTTGCATTATATTTTATTTGGTGCAAAAGAAGGAAGATGGCCAAATCCTGAGTTTGACTCAGGATACTACTTGTTAGCAAATCCAGATGTTAAAGATGCAGGATTAAATCCTCTTGTACACTATATAAAATATGGTCAATATGAAGGTAGAAAAACGAAGGTAAACAATGGAGAGAGATTATTAGCAATTCAAAATGACCCTGCAAAACTCATAAAACTATTGAGATTAATTAATAAAACGAACGTCAAAAAGAGCATCGATTACATAAGAACGTATGGATTAAAAGCGTTTTTTGATAAGATGAGATTGAAGTTAAATACTGTAAATTCAGATTTAAAGATATACGAAGAAAATTACAAGAACATATCGGATGTTATAGATTTATTATTACCAGAACCTTTCATACCACAAGTAAGTATTTCAAGGCCAATAGATATATTGATTCCTGTATATAATGGAAGAGAATTTTTAGATTCTTTACTTAAAAGCATTGTAAAAAATACTTTTGTTCCTTATAGACTTTTAATAGCAAATGATAAGAGTACGGATCCCAGTATATCCAAATATTTAGCAGATTTTGAAAATAATAATCCAAATATAGACATTACTATTATTGAGAATGAAGAGAATTTAGGTTTTGTAAAGACAGTTAATAAACTTGCTAAGCTTACTAAAAATCATTTTGTTATTATAAATACAGATACTGAGGTACCACCACATTGGCTAGAACGAATGATATATCCAATAATAATAAAAAATAATATTGCAAGTGTAACTCCATTTACTAATGCAGGGACAATTTGTAGTTTTCCAAATTTTCTTGTTGACAATCCAATATTTGAGGGTATGGATGTTGCTACCTTAGATTCATACTTTCAATATGTAGATTTTGAAAAAAATTATGTTGAAATTCCAACAGCAGTTGGATTTTGTATGGCTGTAAATCGGAAAGTATATGAAAAGATTGGTCTTTTTGATGAAATATTTGGAAGAGGCTTCTATGAGGAAAATGATTGGTCTATGAGAGCAAGAAAGAATGGTTATAAACATGTGATAGCTACAAATCTTTTTGTTTATCACAAACATGGTGGTTCTTTCTTGTCAGAAGAAAAGAAAAAATTAAATGAAAGAAATAGTAAAATCATGCGTGAAAAACATCCTGAGTATTTTAAATTAGTTGAAGAATTTGTAAGAAAAGATCCCTTAAAAGATTTAAGAGAGAACTTAAGCAAACTTATACGTGAATCTGAATATAACAAAGCTGGAAAACCGACTGTATTTTACATAGGTCATTTGAGCGCAAAGTCTGGTGTAGGAGAAGCTGCTAGAGGTTATATTAAATCATTAGAACTTCTAGGTTTTCAAATAAAAAAATTTGATTTATCTGAAAAGGATTGGTTTAATAGACTTATTAAAGAATATATAACATATTATCCATCTTACGTTTTTGTTCATATGACAGCGAATGAGTTTCTTCATTTTTTAGAATATTCTTATTATAGAAGAAATTTTTTTGCTCGCATTAAAAAAATCTCTAATGTAATAGGAGTTTGGGCGTGGGAATCAAATGAGCCTACAAATGATTTTGTAAATGCAAGTCCATACTTTGATGAGATTTTTTCAATAAGCTCATATATGAAAGAAGCTTTACAAAAGTTAAATATTAATACTTCTGTTGTACCACATGTAGTAGAGTTACAAAGCATAAAAAGTGAAGAAATAGCTGTGTTAAAGGATATAAGAAAGAATTATAATTTTATAGTTGGCTATATGTGCGACTTAAATAGTTGGTCTTATAGAAAAAACCCTATTGGGGTTATAGAAGCGTTTATTAAAGCATTTAATAACAATGAAAATGTAGCTTTGATATTAAAAATTTCTGGTTGGGATAAACATACAACTGATATGTTAGAGATAAATAATAAAATTAAAAATAGCAAGAATATATATATAGTTAAAGAATATTGGACTGATGGACAAAAAAATTTTTTCTATGAAAATATAGATGTTTATTTAGCACTATTTCGTGCAGAAGGCTTTGGTCTCACCGTGGCAGAAGCAATGTTACATGGTGTTCCAGTTGTATGCACGAAATATTCTGGAGTTTTAGATTTTACAGATGAAAAAAGTGTTTTTTATGTAAATTATCAACTATCACCAATTCCGCAAGATTGGGGACCTTATAAAAAGGGTTGGTTATGGGCTAATCCAGATGTTGAAGAAGCATCGCAATTATTGGCTTATATATATAAAAATACAAATATCGCAAAGGTAAAAGCTAAAGAAGGGCAAGAAAAAATAAGAAAAATGTTATCAAAGCATAACATAGCTTCAATAATATATGCGACTCTATCAAAGTATAAATATAAACTCTTTAAGATAGATTAGAATTGGTGTAATATATTTTATGCGATAAAAACAAATGGAGTACCAATAAAATGTAAGCACTTTAGTTGGGGCAAAAATAATGACTTTAATTTAGCAATAAATTATGTAAATTCAAAAATAAAAAAAATGAGGAGGAACATGGACGCATATACGGTGAATTAGATGTTAGAATATCGAACGGTGATGTGATTAAGAGCTATATGGTTTCGATACCAAAATAGGGGGTATATAGTTACATAGATGATATATAGATGAAAATAGAAGAGCAAAGAAGAAGCACATTTACAAAGAGGATTGATTATTATATGGTAGATATTCTTTTATCAACATATAATGGGGAGAAATATATAAAAGAACAAATAGAGTCTATTTTAAATCAGACTTATACAAATTGGCGGTTATTAATACGTGATGATGGTTCATGCGATAGAACGTTAGATATAATAGAAGAGTATGTCAAAAAGCTTAATGGGAAAATATATTTTATCAATGATAGTGATAAGCATCTTGGAGCATCAATGAGTTTTTTTAAGTTATTAAATTATTCTACTGCTGATTATATTATGTTTTGCGATCAAGATGATGTTTGGATACCTGACAAGATAGAAATAACTATAGGGAAAATGAAAGATTTGGAAAAACTTTATCCAGATAAGCCTATATTGGTTCATTCTAATTTAAAAGTTGTAGATGTTGGCTCGAAAACAATTAATGAATCTTTTTGGAAATATCAAAAGTTGAATCCAAATTTAAAAAGATTGAATAATCTTTTAATACAAAACAATGTTACAGGCTGTACTGTTATGATAAACAGAAAACTTAAGAATTTATTAAAAACCGTTCCAAGCAACGCAATAATGCATGATTGGTGGCTTGCACTAATAGCATCGGCATTTGGTATTGTTGAGTATATTGACGAACCACTTATACTTTATAGACAACATGGAGGAAATGATACAGGTGCAAAGAAATACGGAATTTCCTATTTTATTAATAAAACCTTAAATTATGATGAAGCAGTTAAAACAATTAATAAAATTATTAACCAAGGCAAAGAGTTTTATTCAATATACGAGAACATGCTTGCAAAAGAGCAAAAAGACATTATTTATAATTTTATTACACTTTTTGAAGTAGGCAGGCTTAAAAGAATTTATCGCATATTTAAGTATAAATTCTTCAAATATGGCTTTTTGCGAAATTTCGGGTTTATAATTGTCATGCTTATACCGGGTAAAACAAAGGAAAAGGTGATTGCAGATGAAAGTTTCAGTAATAATTCCAACTCTAAATTGCGAAAAGACGATTGAAAATCTCTTAAAAAGGCTAAAGAATCAGACGCAAAAAGCCGATGAAGTAATAGTAGTGGATTCTGAATCTAATGATAATACTGCAGAGATTGCAGAAGAAGAAGGGGCTAAAGTTATAAAAATAAAACGCAGGGATTTCGACCATGGTGGTACGAGAAATTTTGCTGTAGAAAATTCTACAGGAGATGCTATTATTTTTTTAACACAGGATGCACTTCCATATGATGAATATTTTATTGAAAATATTGTTGGACCATTAAAAAATAGTGATGTAGCTGCAGTATACGGAAGGCAAATAGCAAATGAAGATGCTATACCAACTGAGAAGTTTGCGAGACTTTTTAATTATCCGGAAAAAGGATTTATAAAGAGCAAAGAAAATATTAAAGAACTAAGAATTAAAGCATTTTTTTTCTCAAATGTGTGTTCGGCAATAAGGAGAAAAGAATTTGAGCAAGCCGGGAAATTTCCGGATAATACCATTATGAATGAAGATATGATTATTGCATCTAAGCTTATACTAAATGGATATAAAATAGCATATTCGCCAAACGCGATAGTTATACATTATCATAATTATAGTCCGATAAAACAATTTAAAAGAAATTTTGACATTGGCGTATTCTTTTCAGAAAATAGCTGGATTTTGAAATATGGAAAAGCAGAAGGCGAAGGAATTAAATTTTTGAAAGATGAGATTGAATTTTTGTGGAATAATGATAAAAAATGGATAATATATGCGATAATTGACAATATATTCAGGTATTCTGGTTATCAATGTGGTTTAAAACATAAATTTATTCCATTATTTATAAAAAAAAGAATCAGTATGAACACAAATTACTGGTTAATTAAAGAGAGGAGATTTTAATATAATGAAAGGTGTAATATTAGCTGGTGGAACGGGTTCAAGATTGTTTCCACTAACAAAAGTAACCAACAAGCATTTACTACCTGTAGGAAAATATCCAATGATTTATTATCCTATTTATAGGCTAATCGAGGCTGGAATTACAGAAATACTTATTGTAACTGGTAAAGAACATATGGGTAGTGTTGTTAATTTACTCGGCAGTGGTTATGAGTTTGGTGTAGAGTTTACATATAAAATTCAGGATCAGCCTGGTGGTATTGCTCAGGCTTTGGGATTAGCTGAGCATTTTGTAAATGGAGATAAATGTGTTGTAATACTTGGCGATAACATATTTGAAGATAATATCAATTCGTTTGTATCAAGCTTTGAAAAACAAGAAAAAGGTGCTAAAGTCTTATTAAAAGAAGTTCCGGATCCAGAAAGGTTTGGTGTCGCAGAATTAAAAGGAAGTAAAATAATATCAATTGAAGAAAAGCCAAAAAATCCGAAGAGTAATTATTGTGTGACAGGTATATACATGTATGACAGCAGAGTTTTTGATATAATCAAAACGCTGAAGCCGTCCGGAAGAGGAGAACTTGAAATAACAGACGTAAATAATGCATATATAAAAGATGGTACACTTACATATGACATACTTGAGGGTTCATGGACAGATGCGGGAACATTTGAATCTTTAAAAAGAGCGAATGAATTATCGTATAATATAGAGCTTAATTTTAGGGATGCATTAGAATATGCAGCATCTACAAAAGAAATGGAGGATTAGCAATGGAAGAATTAATACAAGGGGTAGAAGTAAAAAAACTTATAAAGCACGTTGATGATAGAGGCTTCTTCATGGAAATATTGAGAGATGACGATAACCTTTTAAAAAGATTTGGACAGGCTTCTATGTCTTTAACATATCCAGGTGTAATAAAAGCATTTCACTACCACAAATTACAGGATGATTTGTGGTTTTTTCCAAAAGGTAATGCACAGGTTGTACTGCATGATATGAGAGATGACTCGCCTACAAAAGGTATGACAAATGTATTTTATATGGGTGAGCACAATCCAATTTTATTATTAATACCTGTGGGTGTTGCACATGGGTATAGAGTTTTAGGAAATGAACCTGTAATAATAACTTATTTTACTACGATGTCATATAACCGAGAAAATCCTGATGAATATAGGATACCATGGGATGATCCGACAATAGGGTTTGATTGGACTACAAAAAACAGGTGAGGTGTTAAGATGAAGGTATTAGTAACAGGTGGAGCAGGGTTTATAGGAAGTAACTTTATAAAATACATGCTTAAAGAACATAAAGATTATAAAGTAATAAACCTAGATAAACTTACATATGCAGGAAACCTTGAAAATTTAAAAGATGTAGAAAACAACTCTAATTATATATTCGTTAAAGGCGATATAACAGACAGGGAGATAGTTGAAAAAATATTTTCGGATGGTATAGATTATGTTGTAAACTTTGCTGCAGAGTCCCATGTTGATAGGAGTATAGAAGATCCTAGTATATTTTTAAAAACTAATGTTTTGGGTACGCAAGTTTTGTTAGATGCAGCAAAAAAATATGGTGTTAAAAAGTATTTGCAAGTGTCTACTGATGAAGTATACGGTTCGCTTGGAAAAACGGGGTATTTTACTGAACAAACATCATTATCACCAAATAGCCCTTATTCTGCAAGTAAAGCATCGGCTGATTTACTTGTTCGAGCTTATCATCATACGTTTGGAACACCTGTAAATATAACAAGATGCTCAAATAATTATGGACCGTATCAATTTCCCGAAAAATTAATACCTCTTATGATAATAAACGCATTGTATGACAAAGAACTACCGGTATATGGTGACGGATTAAATGTAAGAGATTGGTTGTATGTAGAAGATCACTGTAGAGCCATTGATTTAGTACTGCACAAGGGGAAAATTGGTGAAGTATATAATATAGGTGGAAACAATGAGAAAGCAAATATAGAGATAGTGAAACTTATATTAAAAGAACTGAACAAACCAGAATCATTAATTAAATATGTAAAAGATAGACCTGGACATGATAGGCGTTACGCTATAGATTCAACAAAAATACAGCAAGAACTTGGCTGGAAACCAATATACCATTTTGATGAAGGGATGAAGAAAACAATAAAATGGTATATAGACAATGAAGAATGGTGGAACAAGATAATATCAGGTGAATATCAGGATTATTATGTAAAGATGTATAAAAACAGGTAGGTGACGTAATTGAAAATATTAGTAACAGGCAAAACAGGTCAGCTGGGATATGATTTATATGAGCTTTTAAAAGATAAGGAAGATGTTGTAGCTGCAGGAAGAGAAGAATTTGATGTAACTGATATAGATAGTACACATAAATTTATAAAAGAATATTTGCCCGATATAATAATACATTGCGCTGCATATACAAAAGTAGATGACTGCGAAAAAAATATTGATTTAGCTTATAATGTAAATGCTTTGGGTGCAGGTAATATTGCTTCGATATGTAGTGACATAAATGCAAAAATGGTGTACATATCGACAGATTATGTTTTTGATGGGAGTAAAAATATACCATACACGGAATTTGATACACCTAATCCTTTAAATACTTATGGCAGGAGCAAACTTGCGGGCGAAAACATAGTAAAAGAAATATTGGATAAACATTATATTGTAAGAACATCATGGTTATACGGCATAAATGGCAATAATTTTGTTAAAACGATGTTGAGATTATCTAAAGAGAGAAATATGCTTAAAGTAGTAAATGATCAGCATGGGACACCTACTTTTACGAGAGATCTCGCAGAAGGATTGTATTTTCTTATAAAAACAGATGCATACGGGACATATCACATGACAAACAGTGGAGAAACGACTTGGTTTGAATTTGCTAAAAAGATATTTGAAATTGCCAATATAAATATTAATGTAGAACCAATAACAACAGAAGAATATAATGCACCGGCATTAAGACCGAAATATTCTGTTCTCAGTAATTATGTTTTAAAACTGAGATTTAACTACGAATTGAGAAATTGGAAAGAAGGACTAAAAAGCTATCTTAAATTTTCAGTTTAAAGTGAAGGTGTATAATATATGAAATATAAATCTTTTAATATAGTAATAGATGCGTTTGCTCTATTACTCTCCTTTGTTCTTTCTTTATTTTTGCGCTTTAATTTTATTTTTAAAAATATTATTATTGAATGGTATATATATTCTTTCTTGATTATTATGGTTATAGATTTATTAGTTTTATATTTTAAAGGTATATATGAAAAAAATTTTAGCAATGTATTTGAACAAATAAGTGTTATATTTGAAGGACTTATATATTCTACATCTTTATATATTATAATATCATATTCAATAAAAAATACTATATTTTCAAGATTAACATTAGGGTATTTTATTATTTTGTCACTTATATTCCAAATCATCGGGAAGTATTTGCTTTTATATCTTAGAAAATTAGAGTATAGTAAAGGCAAGGGGGTGATAAATACATTAGCCATTGGTGAAATTCAGACTTTTAGTGAGAATTTATTAAAAGAGATAAATAAGAAACATGAATTTGGACTTAATATAATAGGTGTTTTATCTGAACATCATGAAAATAACAGTTTTTTTAATTGTATAGGGGATATTAAAGACTTAGGAAAAATTATTGATAAATATAATGTTAAATCGATTATTATTACTTCTAAAATAGATGACGTTGAAGAAATTGTTGATTACTGTCTTTTGAAATATATAAGTATTTATACTTTAGGAAATGCGATTAATTTAATGAACTATCCAGTAGAAATTGTATTTATAGAAGATACTCCTGTATTAAAAATAAAAGATGTTTTAATCAGCGGGACAACTGCCAGATTAAAGAGGTTAATTGATTTTACACTTTCATTGTTGTTAATCACAAGTTTATCACCATTATTAGTTTTGATTTCGATTTTGATAAAAATAACATCACCAGGGCCTATATTGTTTAAGCATAAAAGGTTAGGATTAAACGGCAAACTTATCAATGTCTATAAATTTAGAACTATGGTAGTAAATGCGCAGGAAGTATTAGAAAAAATTTTATCCGAGGATCCGGATTTAAAGAAGGAATACGAAGAAACATTCAAACTAAAAAATGATCCAAGGTTGACGAAAATAGGGAAAATTCTCAGAAAGACAAGTCTTGATGAATTACCGCAGCTTTTTAACGTTTTAAAAGGTGATATGAGTTTAGTTGGTCCAAGGCCAATTGTTTTAGAAGAAATAAATATGTATAAAGAATATGGAAAGTATCTTTTGCGTGTATTGCCTGGTGTAACAGGTTTATGGCAGGTTAGCGGCAGGAATGACGTTGATTATGAAGAAAGAATTAAAATGGATATGCATTATATTATGAATTGGAATTTATGGCTCGATATAAATATTCTTTTTAAGACGATACCCGCGGTACTTAAAAAAGATGGTGCTTATTGATAGCCTTGATTAATATAATAATAAAAATCCATATTATGGAGCTACAAAACAATCCATTAATTAAGCCTTTATAAAATTTATTATTAAGCATAAAATCACTCCTCTTATTATTATGTTAAGTAAATTATATTTTTATACACGAACTTTTAAAAAAGGGTGATGCATATGATAACAGGTGTTATAATGGCAGGGGGCAAAGGCGAAAGATTCTGGCCCAAAAGCAGGATAAAGATGCCAAAGCAGTTCTTGAAGCTTTATGGCGAAAAGACGATGATTCAGCAAACAGTGGACAGGCTTAAAAAATTGATGCCGATTGAAAATATATTTGTTGTTACAAACATAGATTACGCCGGTATTATTAGCGACCAGATACCGGAACTACCGACTGAAAATATATTGATAGAGCCAATGGGTAAAAATACTGCAGCATGTATAGGACTTGCGGCACTACATACAGAAAGACTTGATAAAAATTCTCTAATGGTTGTTGTTCCATCTGACCATGTGATAAAAGATGAAGAAACATATATAGATGTATTAGTATCAGCATTAGAAAAAGCACAAGATGGTGACAATCTCGTGACAATAGGTATAAAACCTACACATCCAGAAACAGGATATGGATATATAAACTTTAGGAAACTTACAAATGAAATAATAAACAATAATCCTATATATAAGGTAGAAAAATTCGTAGAAAAACCAGATCATGATACTGCAGTTAAATATGTAAAAAGCGGAGATTACCTCTGGAACAGCGGTATGTTTATATGGAAAACATCAACAATATTAAAGGCAATAAAAGAATACATGCCCGGATTAGACAAAGCATTAAATATGATAAGAGAATACTTTGATTCAGATGAGATAGAGAAAGTATTATATGAAGAATACTCAAAACTTGAAAGCATATCGATAGATTACGGCATAATGGAAAAAGCAAAAAATGTCTATGTGGTGCCCGGTGATTTTGGCTGGGATGATGTAGGAAGCTGGACATCAATAGAAAGGCTTTACGAAAAAGACGAGAATGGCAATGTCATAAAAGGCAATGTGGTAAGCGTAGATACAAAGAAATGTATCATAACAGGAAGCGAAAAGCTCATCGCAACACTTGGCATAGAAGATGTCATAATTGTAGACACAGAGGATGCTTTATTAATATGCTCAAAAGACAAAGCTCAGAATGTGAAAGAAGTATTGCAGGAGCTTAAAAAGGAGAAGAGTGAATATTTGTGATGATTAAAGACGAAATAATATCATATTTTTTTTTAAATTTTATCGATATGTTTATTATGGTAAAATTTAAAAAAACAATTTGATATATATTAGGGGTTTTATATGTTAAATTATGCAGAGCCCATGTCATGAAAGTAGGAAAATTTGGCTCAGAGGTAAACCAGCATTCGAGAAGAGAAGGGGTTAACAAGGTATGGATCATAAATTAGATGAGATTAAAAATATATTAGATTATTGGTATAAATTGGAGTTATTTATGCCATTTTGGCCTGAGATAAAAGGCGATAGGGTGATAGCAGATAAAAATAGGAAAATCATACCATATGTAGCCAAGACTAATGATGCAAATGATACATTTGTATATAACATATATCTTGGTAAGATTACTCTGCAGGATTTAATTGAGGATATGTTCAATGCCATTGGTGAAAGAGATGATCTAATTGATAAAGATACATCATTGTCCTGTGTCTGTGTGTTTCAATTAACTTATGAAGGAAAATACATTGAAAAATCATTTCGCGTGGTTAATTTGATCTGGGCAACTGCTAAGGTAATAGAAAGTAAAAGTTTAAATGTAGCACTTGATGAATCAGAAATAAAGGAATTCAATAAAGAAATAGATAGTTCTATATTAGATGAGTTACAACTAAAAGACAAAATAATGTCGTATGAAGATTTGATGAAGATTTTTAAATTTGTCATGAACAAGATTCCAGTAAAAATTAAAATGGAAGATAATGAGTTTTACGTATCTATAAATAAAGAATATATTAAGACAAACAATAATAACTCAGTTGAATACAATGTAGATAGCGGTTTGTCAAATGATAATAATTTCAAACAAGATGAGACTGAGTTGGATACGGTTCAAAATATGGTATCCAGTTTCTATCTTACAGATATTATGGAGATAATAAATAGTTTAAAAGAGCATGAGATTGAGAATAATGATAAAATTGTTGATTATATAGGAGCATTAAAAGAGGACAAGAATAGAATAGAGATTTGCAAAAATGAGGAAGAGATGGAAAAGTGGCTATTACCTGATAAATTTCCGCTTGGAAAATGGCCATCTGAATATAGCCCAAGTTTTATGCAGCAAATAGCCATAAATTTGGCCATATCAGAAGATAAAAATATGGGGTGGATATTCTCAATAAATGGACCACCCGGAACAGGGAAAACAACCCTTATAAAAGAGATAGTAGCTGAAAATGTGGTCAAAAGAGCGTTGCTCATGTGCAAATATGAAAATCCAGATTGCGCTTTTAAACAGCAAGAATTTAAAATGCCAGAGAATGAATTTTTAAGATATTATTATAAACCTGATAAACTGCTTACTAAATATGGAATTTTAATTGCGTCTAATAATAATACAGCTGTTGAGAATATCTCTATGGAATTACCAACTGCTGAAAGCGTCAAAAGTAGCAATACATCACATTTTGATATTGACTGTAATGAAGAGATCTATTTCTCTGGAATTGCAAATAAATTACTGAGTAATAAAAAATGCTGGGGGTTAATATCTGCACGACTTGGTAAAAAATCAAATATTAATAAATTTATAGATGCTATTTGGTTTAATAATGATATAAATCTGAAAAATTATTATAAAGATAGTAAACCTGATTGGTGCAGCGCAAAAAAAGAATTCATGGATAAGTATTCAAAGGTTATGGATTACAGAGAAAAAATTAAGGATGCAGTTGATGCAACAAACGAATATTATGAGCTTAAAAAAGAATGCAGTAATATTAGAAGTAAAATTGATAAGGAACAAAGAGATTTAAAAGAACAAGAGAATATATACAGTTTAAAGGTAGAGGAACAAAAAATTATAGTTGACCAAATAAAAATGTTAACAGAAAACTATAGGTTGCTCAAAACCCGGCTTCCACTTTTCAAAAGAGTATTCTCTTTCTTTTTTAAAAATGACCCTATTGTTTTTCAGCTTACCAAGCTGAGAGGGGAATTGAATTCAGCTATAATCAAACGTACAGATATGGATATGAAAATAAGTAATTTGTTACGTGATCTACATAATCTGAGAAGGAAATATGAAACAGATAAGAGTTATTTAAAAGATAAGGAAGAAAAACTGGCAAAAAGAAATGAAGATATTGCAGAGATTAAGAAACAGTTTGGTTCTAATTTTGCTGGTGAAGAATTTTGGGTGGATATAGAGAAAAATATAAATTCTCAACTTGCTTGCCCATGGACTGATAAAGAATATGATAAACTCAGAGAAGAATTATTCTATTATGCATTAAGACTACATAAGGCGTTTATCTTAAACTCAAAATCAGTAAAGCAAAATATAAATTGTTTGGTCAATATGTGGTGGAATAAATTTTCTATACAGAACAGAAGAGATGCATATGCTCATTTGATCAATACGTTATTTTTTATTGTGCCTGTAATTTCCACTACATTTGCGTCGGTATCTACGCTTTTAAAGTATATAGGTAAAGAAGAACTTGGTACGCTTATTATCGACGAAGCCGGACAGGCCACTCCTCAATCTGCTTTAGGAGCAATGTGGCGGACATGTAAATCCATTGTTATTGGTGACCCTATGCAAATAGAACCTATTGTTACAGTACCTGATATATTTTACGAGAAATTTGCAGCGGAATTAAATATAGATAAAGCATACATTTCTAAGACTGTATCGGTTCAGAATTTTGCGGATAAAGCAAATAGATATGGGGGGTATTTGGTTTGCGGAGATAATAATGTGTGGGCTGGCTGTCCATTGTTGGTACATAGACGCTGTATAGATCCTATGTTTTCTATTTCTAATGAGATTGCATATAATGGTAGAATGCTTAAGGAAACAAAAGAACCAGATAAAAATATACAACTTATATTTAATAAATCTGAATGGCTAAATATAGGAGGTAAAGAAAATGGAAACAAGGATCACTATGTTAAAGAACAAGGAGAAATGGTTGTTCAAATTGTATTAGATGCGATGAAATTAGACGGTAAACTTCCTAATCTTTTTATTATAAGTCCATTTAAATCTGTCATATATAATATGAAGAAAACCCTGAGGGAATCTATTAAAGAAAACCATAAGCAATATAATGATGATGATATTAATCAATGGTTGGAAAGGTCTTGTGGAACCATTCATACATTTCAAGGAAGGGAAGAAAATGAAGCTATTATTATACTCGGCTGTGATGGAAGAAGTGAAGCAGCTGCTCGATGGGCTGGAAGCAAACCCAATATACTCAATGTGGCTGTGACAAGGGCAAAGTATAGGGTTGTCTTTATAGGAAATCATGAATTATGGGAGAAGATACCTTATTTTGGGAAAGCATACAAAATTTTGAGCGAGTATACGAAAGAGCAGTACAATAAAGACCAGTGAGGACATTTTCTGGGGCACACAATGAGTAGTATGTGAAAAGGGTATGTCTTTCCACTGATTGATTTTAATCATCAGTGAGGTAATCTATTGAATTGCTTTTAATAACTGTAATCAAAATTTAATTCAGTTTACTTTCAACTTTATTTTAATATTTTATTTTTAAGATCATAAGAAAATGCATCGAACTTAACATTTATGGCATTGAGTATATTTTCTTGAGCTTTCTTTATTCTGCCTTCAATTTGGCCTTTCTTTATGCCCTCTTTAATGCCTTCTTCTTTTATTGCCGGGTCATATAGAGTTTTAATTATAATGGTCACATCCTCATCTATCTTATGGTATTCCCCATACTAACTATAAAGATAACCTGTTCTATTTACCAACATATCTAATATTCTCTTTAGATCACTAGTGAAAATTTGTTTCCTATCATGCAGCTTATTCAATATATTAAAGACTTTATTTATAGTGTTTATAAGTTTTTTTAAACTCTTCATTTATAAGCTGAGCCTTCTCTTTTTTAGGCCTATTGCTTTTATATATAGCCATTATCTTCTTTCTGAATTTGAATACATGCAATGGAAGTATAGCATGCATCGAATATCACCAGTTGCTTTGGAAACTTTAGCTAAAAAATAGTGGTATATAAATATTTATGTAATATGTTTTTAAGAAAGTAATTATGTTGATGCTGAAGACATACTTTTGATGTGCTCAAACGAAAATGGTAGAATTCGAAAGGAATATTGAGGGAATGAAAGAGAAGGAATGTCTGTGAAGATTCAAAGGCAATTTTAGTAAACAGGATTTTTTATCTTTTTATTTTTTTCTATGTGTCAAAATATTTCAAATGTTTATGTTGTTTTTAGAAAAATAAAGTGATAAAATGAAGGTATAATAATGCCTTATTTACAAAATTTTTTTAGAAGGCTTATACCAACATCTTCTAAGTGAACCACTTCTATGATATTGTTTTTTTATTTTAAAGTTTTTAATTGTCTTGAAGGGGTTATGGTTTTAGCTCATATATTTTTAAAGTTTATTGCTGGTCATCAAAGAATATGAAATGGAAGGTGAGTATCATATGTCTGTTGAGCAGGATAATTTTTTAGAAAATAAAGCAGATGTGTTATATGTGATAATGGGGACAAATCCATTTCCAAATATAATTTCTGCTGTGACGAGGCTAAAAAATGATGGGAGAATAATTTGCATATGTACGGATGAGACAGCAGAGTATCCATATGAAAGATTTAGGAAATTAATAGTTACTAAAAACATTACAAATAAGGTTGAGAAAATTGTGATTAGAGATAAATCCTATATGGGATCTATAAAAGATGCTTTGGTAAAAAAACTTGATGAAACCTTAAAGGAAGGCAATAATATAAATCTTTTGGAGCTAAATTACAATGGTGGTACAAAGGTAATGTCATCAGCAGCGTATGATGTAGTCAAAAATTATGATTATAAAAAGCGAGATACAGATGTGAATTTGACTTATATTGATCCTGAAAGAGAGTTTATATACTGTGAATACAAAAGAAAAAATAAGCAGGATTTTAATCACTTTTCAAAAAAGTTATCTGAGCTAAATGGATGCTGCGATCTAAGTGTAATGGACATAGTATGTACATATTTAGATGCTGATATGATTAGATTTGATAAAATAAAATACAAATCTAAAATGAATGAGTTATCAAATAAACTGGGTGATTTAGTAGCAAATATGAAAAACGATGATGAATACAACAAAGTAATAATTTTTATAAAATCTTTATACTGCCTTTCTAAAAAATACAATAAAGCAAGTGAAGAATTTAAAAATGAATTAAATGGATTATTTCGCAATTGTTCTGAAATGAAAGATTATATAGACATTAATTCTTTAGGATTTGACAGCAGCAAAGACATGTTTAATTATTTTAAAAAGACAGAGTGGCTAGAGGAATATATTTTAAATATATTAGTTGAACTTAAGGGTGAAGCCATTATAGATGATGCACTATCAAATATCACTAAAAAGTATGATGATAGTAATAAAGATGAATTTGAAGTTGATTTAGTGGCATATAGAAAATATAAAATATTTGCTATTTCAGTGACTTCAGAATCTGATACTGAAGTTGCCAAGAAAAAGTTATATGAAATAAAACAAAGGGCGAAGTATTTAGCAGGTGACGAATCAGGAATATGCTTTATTAATTTATGCTGGAATGTTAAACAAATAGAGGACGAATACAAAAACATATGGGACGATTTTACTACTAAAAATACACTTATATTAGGGGCACAAGATTTTCACAATTTAAAAGCTAAATTAAAAGAATGGATTATGGGAGGGGTTAGAAGTGGAATGCAATGCTGATTATCTTATTTCTCTCATAGGAACAAACCCTTTGCCGGCATTTATCACAATACTAAAAAATGCTGATAAGAATACGAAGATTAAGCTTGTCTATACGAAACCTACTAGGAACAATATAAGTTCTAAGAAAATCGCAGAAAACTTATCAAAAGTAGTTGTCGAAAAAATACCTAAAATAAGCGTAGAATTTGTAGAATGTGATAAAAGTAATACTAAAAAAATTCAAAAATGTATTAAGGATGTGATAGACTCAATTAAAAAAGATGCTGGCTATGGAGGTTATGCCAGAAAAGTAATCTTAGATTATTCAAGTGGTACTAAAGTAATGTCAGCTTTATTTACAGAAAGATTTGCGAATTTAAAAGAAGATATTTTGGCTGTTACAATTTCATATGTAGATGATGATGACAAACAAATATTTGAGTATTCTTACAAGGATAAAGATAAAAAATTTCCTATTAAAGAAATTGTAAATAGATTTGATTTGTCTGTGGAAGATATCACAAGAATACACGGCTATAGTAGATCTTCAAAGTCTCAGGAAGAGATTTTGAATGGAAAAGTTAAGTATATAAAGAATCCTGAGTTTATCTCTTCTAAAAATGGACTACCTATAAATGTAGATGAAGTTTATATTTTAGATGGGCGACTTATAATGTGTTTTAAATCTAAATATGAAAATAAAAACAAATCCGAGTATAAGATGGAGCTATTTAAAATAAAGGATATTTCAGATAAATTGGGCGGCAGTAAAAGTGAGATAATATATCAATCCGATTGTAATGGAGAAACAGTAATGAGACTTAAAAAAGATATAAAAAGTGATTATGAATATGAAATGGATGAAAGGGCTTCTTTTATAAATCTTAATGAATCTTTTGTTGAAAAAATAATTGAGAAGTTTAAAATTGAAGGAGGAAATTAAATGAATGCGTTGGTCTTATGGGAAATATCAAGAAAACAAGATTATATATTTTCCAGCAATAGGTTAAAAGAAAACATAGGTGCTTCCTTTATTATCGAAGAAATAGTAGAGGAATTACCAATGGAAATAGAAGAAGATTACAGCAAAAATGTTGTTTATAATGGTGGTGGCGGAAGTCTTTACAATTTTGAAGCTGTAGATAAAGCAAAGGAGTTTGTAAGTAAAATAAGTAAAGAGATACTTAAAAGTTATCCTGGCATAGAGGTGTTTTTCGTTATACAGGAATATGATGTGGAAGAAGATAGAGTAATTGATAAAATCGATGAATCTTATCATAAACTTGCTGTAAAGAAGAATAGGAGGATGTATAGTGGCATCCAAAATTCATTTGGAATTGAGACGGTATGCAGAGCTACTGGATTACCTGCTGAATATAAGGATGAAGAGGATAGATATATAAGTAAAGAAATAAAGGTAAAAATAGATAGCGCTAAAGATAAAAGAAGTAAAAAGTTTGATAAATTGCTTCCATCAAATATCAAAAGCATAAGGGAATTTGATGATTTAAGCAAAGGTGATAAAAACTATTTAGCAGTTGTACATATTGACGGGAATCGCATGGGAGAGAAATTTAATGAACTTAAGACATGTTTTAAATATGAAGACGGAAATTATAAAAAAACTAATGAAGAATACCTAGTGGCTCTGAAAAAATTTAGTAAAAATGTAAAAGAAATATTCGAAAATGCTTTTAAAGAGATGACATCAGTAATAGAAAAAAATCGTGATAATCTAAAAGATGATACAAAGATAGATGAAGACAAATTTCCTGTTATACCAATAATAGTAGCTGGCGATGATGTTACATACGTTACAAATGGAAAAATTGGTATAGAATCAGCAAGAGTTTTTTTGGAGTACTTAAATGATAAGGAGATAGAATTATATAAAGGTAAAAAAATTAAATTAAATGCTTGTGCAGGTGTTGCGATTGTAAGGATATCATATCCTTTTGCTAAAGCTTATCAGTTAGCTGAGGATTTATGCAGCAATGCCAAAAGAAAAATTATCAAGGATTATTATAATGAAGATAAGGACTTTTCACTTATAGATTGGCATATTGAACAAGGGGAGTTATCAGGTACAATAGCCGATATAAGGGAGAAATTCTATAAAACACTTGATGGGAAAGAACTATATATGAGGCCTTTGTATATGAATAATAATGAAAAGGAAGTATGGACAAGCTATAAAAATTTTAAAGAGGCATATAAAAACATCTCAGATAAAGAAATTTACGAGAAAAAGATTCCAAGAAGTAAGCTCAAACAGTTAAGAGATGTCCTCAAAGAAGGAGAAAAAGAAACTGAACGATTTTTAAAAGTAAATAATTTAGAAAATTGTTTTTCGAGATTAGAAGGGACAACTGGAGATTTTTGCTTTTATAATGATAAATGCATGTATTATGATGCTATTGAGATAATGGATCTTTTTATAAATGATTTGAAAGGGGATAAAAATGGGAAAGTATAGAATTGAAATGAAACTATTGACAGAAACAATATTTGGAAGTGGCTATTCAATACCGGGAACAGTTGATTTAGAAATAGTTTATGATGAGTATGGGCTGCCTTATATGAAGGGCAAGACATTTAAAGGCAATTTTAGAAAAGAAATGTCAGAAGTGGTAAAGTTGTTAGGGGAAGAGAAGTATAAGCATTTATTAGTATCTCTTCTTGGGAAGGAAAATGGAGGAGTAGATTCATGGAAGAACCTCAAATTCTCCGATTGCAGAATTGCAGAAAATATAAGGGGTGTTTTGGCATATGGAGTAAAAGAAAGACTTTTTGATTGCGATGAAGTAAAAGATGTTTTAACAGATGTAAGAAGTTTTACAAGTCTCGATGACGATGGTTCTTATAAAAAAGGCTCTTTAAGGCAATTTAGAGTGATTAAGAAAGGGCTTATATTTGTGGTTGATATTTATTCTGGCAGAGAATTATCTGAAGAAGAGCTGGGGATTATAGCTATCACAGCGAAAATGTTAAGGCATATTGGTACTATGAGGACAAGGGGCAAAGGAGAAGTTGAATGTAACTTTAAGGTTTTTCAAGATGGTGAGTATAAGGATATGACTCAAATCTATGTAGATAGCTTTTTAAAGGGGGTAAAGGATGATGGCAAAGTACCTAACATATGATATAGAAGCATTAGAGGATATAAAGCTTGCAAAAACAAATGTTCAAATAGATTCACAGGAGTCGATGGAATATATAACCGGTTCAGCTATTAGAGGAGCCTTCATATATGAATACATAAAGAAAAATAGTATATCAGATATAAATCAAGGAATCCATAAAGAAAAATTGTTAAAAGGTGGGATTAAATTTTTAAATGCATATCCAGTAAAAGATAAGTATGACGAAAGAAGTATTCCTTTTCCAAAATGTTATTTTGCACCCAAAAATGATATAAAGTCATTTGAAAGGTATTTGGAGCTCAAACTTGGTATTGACAATAAACTTGACCCTGGATTTGAAAGGATACGTATTGCAGAATTTTCGAAATATGATAATGGTGAGTATGACATAGTGAAAGTTAAGAAAAAGTCTAATCTTCATATAAACAAATCGCGAAATAAAAACAACCTTTTTAGATACGACTCTATAAAAAGGGGGCAGTTGTTTAAAGGCATTATAAAAGTTGAAGATGAGGCATATGTAGATGAAGTTATAGAATTATTTAATGATGCTGTTATATATATAGGGGGCTCAAAAGGGAGCGGTTATGGTAAGTGCAAGATTACAAATATGAAAAGTGAGAATGACAATCCAGAATACCTGATGTTTCGAGGTAAATACGATTTTGAAGATTATATTTATCTTTATGCAATGTCGGACATTATATATCGGAATGAATTGGGAGAGTATAAAACATTTATTGAACCCGAATATATTCGTGAAAAATTGAATCTTAAAAAAGTTGTTTATATTGATAGTTCAATTGAAACTAAACCTTTGACTAATTTTAATAATAAATGGAACTGTCGCACGCCTCAAATAGTTGGAATAAAAGCAGGAAGCATATTTAAATACAAGATTGAAGGAGAGATCAATGAAGAAGTATTAAAAGAATTTGTTGACAGAGGTATAGGAGAAAAAAAAGCAGATGGTTTTGGTAGAGTTGTATTGCTTGATGATATTGAAGAGATTTCTAAATTAAAGAGTTATGGCGATGAAAATGACACTAAGAGCGATTTGCATGAATTATTGGAAAGACTTAGACCTGAAGACGAGAAACAATTAAAAGATATGGTTACCATGATATTTAAGAAAAGGGTTGAAGATAAAATAGCAGAAAAGGTTTTGGATATAGATAATGACTTAGAAGGTCAAAAAGAGTTAAGGCAAAGTCAGTGGGGCAATTATAAGGATCTTTTTACTGAAATGCTTTATAAAGAACCTTATGAAGGAATTAAATATTATCAGGAATTTATAGAAAATATTAAGACTAAAGGAAGTGCTTCAAAAAACTCTTCATACAAGCAGTTAAGTAGAATAAAGTACAGAGATAGGGATTTTGTAGAGTTTTTAAATGATTTTGTTGTAAATAGTAATAATGTTGATTCATTTTATAGTGAAGCTAAAGTAAAGAGAATTGAGATTGGAAAAATCAAATCAGATGTAGATGAAAAATTTGTATATCAAATGAATTTAAAAGTTTTAATAGGACTTTGCCAATATCAGATTAGGAAGGAGGATGACAAGTGAGAGAGGTTAGTTTTATAACAGCAGAAATAATTAGCAAATCTCCTCTCTATATTGGAGATGATGACAGGGATATTTTGATTGATAAAGAAGAAGGGAAGGCATATCTTCCTGCAACAAGTATTGTGGGTTCTTTTAGGGCTTACCTAAAATCAATTGGTGAAGATTATATAAAGCTTTTTGGTGAGCAGAATATTGAAAGCTCTATTTATGTAAAAGATGCGTTTGCAGAAATAACTAAGTTTGAGAGAAGAAATAGAGTCGCTATTGATGATGTAGCAGGAAGCCAAGAAGATAAGCACAAAATTGACGAGAAATATTTATGTAAGGGATTAAAATTTAGTTTAACTTTTGAAATACATAGTAAAGAAAAACATGAAAGTTTAGATGAAATGATTTATAAATGTTTAAGGGCTCTAAATAAAGGTATAATTCGCTTTGGAAGCAATAAAAGTAACGGTTTAGGGATTTTTGAAGTAATAAGCGTTAAAAATTTAGTTTTTGATTTGGGGGAAATAGATAATTTAACAAAATATCTAAAAAACGATTTTTCAGGCATGAAGGAAATCAAAGATAATATTTTCAATACTGTTGAAGACAAAGCATATATTACATTTATAATAAATGGGGAGTTTACTACGCCATTATTAATAGGAGCTCCTAAAACTTTTAAAACAGGAGATGCTGACAGGAGAAACATTAAATCAGGTTCAGAATATATAGTACCTGGCAGCAGTTTTAAGGGTGTTTTAAGGTCAAGAGTTGAAAAAATTGCAAAACATTTTGATAGTTTAGATAAAGCAAAAGAAATGTTTGGTGATACGCAGGATGAGGAAGAAAAGCATATGTTAAGCAGAGTTTTTGTAAATGAATCTATAATAGACAATAGAAATTTTGAAGACAAAGTACATTATATTAGAATAAAAATTGATAGATTTGCTGGTGGTACAAGAAGTACTGCCTTAACGAATGATATTCCTGTGAAAGGGGAGACCCAGTTTAAAGTTCTTTACAGAAAGAAAAATGATGATGTATTTGATAATTATGCAATTGGCTTAATAACACTTGCTTTAAGAGATATGGGGACGGAAAATCTACCACTTGGCGGCGGTAGCAATATAGGGAGAGGTAGATTTAAAGCACGTACAATGGAAATAATGATTGGCGATAAAGTTATAAACATAGATTTTGATAAAAAGTCAATTTCCGATGAAAAAAAATTAAATTATTATGTTGCAGCCGCAAAAAACTTCATGAGACAGGAGGGTAAAGATGAATAATAGTTATCGGTTAAAAAAATTAGATATAAACAGTCTGAAAGAAATTTTTAAATTTGATTTTGATGGAGAATTTACATTAAAAAATAATTTGAATAAAGAGACATTGATAAATTTAGGATTGATAGATTGTATAATTTACAACTACGATTCAGTATTATCTGATAAAATCTCAAATGTAGATATAGATTATGACAACCTTATTGAGGCGAGATTTTTTAATAGCAGTGCAGAGATAAGATTATTTACTGATGATGATAAATTAAAAGGAACAATATTTATTGAAGAAGATTCTGTGGGAAAAAACGAATATATAGAGTCTGTATTTATTTTATATCCCAGATATGGTGAGAAAGAAGTATATGCTGAAAAACTGAGGGTAAGGAAATATATAAGTTATGATGATGATAATCAGGCTTATATAAGTTATGTAAAGCCTTGTGAACTAATTTTTAAGGAGTGATAATATGAAGCCGGAGATAATAGAAAAAAAGAAATTAGGTCAATATGCAGTAGCACCGTACAATTTTGTTAGTTTTCCAAAGAAAGCAGTAGTGAAATATAAAAAAATAGAGGAACTTCCAGCGCACAATGATTTTAAAGGATTGAGCGGATATGTAGAATATACTTTAAAAGCAGAGACGCCTATAATTGTATCTACAGGTGTTAAAGATAAGCAGGTACATTTTTTTATCAATACAAACGGGAAATATGCTATTCCTGGAAATACAATTAGAGGTATAGCAAGGACTAATTGTCAGATTTTAAGTTTTAGCAATATTATTGGAGAGAAGGATAAAGAGGGTAATTATGAAAACAGTGAAATTGAAAATTCGAGGTTTTTATATAGAGACATTGCAGGTAATAACTCTTTAAGTGCAAGATATAAAAGTATTTTAGGTGTTGATGTAACTAGAAGAATAGCAAAGAATGTTAAAGCAGGATATATAGTTAATAGAGCAAATAAATATTATATCGAACCAGCTAAAGAATTAAAAGTAGGTGTACCGTATTTCAGGATTGATGAGATAATATTAAGAAGGATTGCGTCAAATAAAAATATTGATGGAATCAATTTTATGTATAAAAAAGATTTGTTAAACTGTGAAGTTGAATTGAAAGAGATTAAAAGAGAAATAGCAAAGAATAAGGATAACAAGAGCAAAGAAAGAGAGTTGAATAGTAAGTTAAAAAGCATTTTAAAGGATTTATCAAATGAAAGAATATATAAACCATATCAAACAGGGATATCATTTGAGTTTGACAGTAAAACTGGAAGAATAATTGATATAAATAGAAAAGGCATACTCAGCCAAAATGGATATTTATTGTCTGGAGGTTTTATATTAGGCAAATTAAGCCATTATATAGTTCCTGAAGCAGATGATAAAAGCGGAAATATAAAAATTCTGAGAGAAGATATAGAAGCTTATAAAGATGACCTGATACGAACCAAAAAGATGAATAATAAAGAGGAAATTTTTAAAGGCAAGGAGTTTTTTGCTTTACCTAAAAAAAATGAAAGAAAGCCGGTATTCTATATAAATACCGATAGATTACATTTTGGATTTACACCTTATTTAAGAATTTATTATACAAAAACAGTTTTAGATGGTGTGTCACAATTGTATAAAGATACAAAAGATGTAAGTTATACAGATGGGATATTTGGCTTTAGTAAAAAGTTAAAAAGAGATGATGGAGAAGATAAGAATTTTAATTATAAATCCCGTGTCAGTTTTGAAGATGCAGAAGTTGTTGGAGAGCCAGTATTAGATGAAGATAGCGTAATGACTATAATACTTGCAGAACCGAAACCTACAAGCTATAATTTATACTTAAAACAGGATAAAGACGCAGATAAAAAGTTGCTTAAGATTTATGAGGATGATTTTAAAATAAGAGGTTTTAAACAGTATTGGTTAAAGGATTATATAGAGAAACCAGAATTAGAAGATGCCAAAGCTGAAGAAATGAAATTTACAATACACCCTTTAAAAGAAGGCACTATATTTAAAGGTAGGATATATTTTACAAATTTAGATGAAGAAGAATTGGGACTTTTAGGTTGGGCATTAAAATTAAATGATGGCTGTTACCAAAATATCGGATTAGCAAAGCCTTATGGTTTTGGTAGGGTTAAAGTTGAGAAAGTAAAATTATACATAGAAGACTTAAATAAAAAATATGATTATTTTAGTTTTGATTATTTTAATGAAGATGATTTGGACAAATACATAAATATTTACAAGAGGAATTTTTCAGATAAATATTTAAATGGGCAAGACATAGAAAACATAGATACGATAAAAGAATTTATGTTGATTAAGTCTAAAGTTATAAAAATTAAAGATGCGAATAATTACAGGTATATGGAATTAAATGAATTCAGAAATAAAAAGGCATTACCTGAAATACTTAAATATGAAGAGGCATTTTTAGAAAACAATATAAAAAGGTCTAAGAAAAGCGGTAATGTTGCAAAAAAGGACAGCTACAGTAAAATAGATAGAAATTATAAAAATAGCAATACTGCAATTGCTGATGCTTTTAGAAAAGCTGAGGAAAACAAAAATAAAAAGAAGAGGAAATAAGATGATGATTTCATATTACAGAAAGTATTTGGAACACAGGAAAATAAAGAAACGATAACAATAAATATATTTATTTTAATTATATAGAAATAGACAAATATCATACAGTATTTTATTTAAGAGATAATGAAGAAAAACATTATATTGACATATGTACTTGAGATTAACTTTATTAACTACCAAAATTCAAGGAAATAAAGAGGTATATTTATTATTAAGGATAGATGCATAAAAAACATCGGATGAAATCAATATAGATAAAAAGATAGCAAAGATATTTAAAAAATATAATGTAATAGAATATAAAGCATCAAATGATTATGTATCTATAGATGAGTATTTTAAAGGACTAAGTTATGCATTTTTACATAAATCAATAATGAATGTGGATGGGAATGACGAAAAAGAAGTAAATGACATAAAGATTGAAGAAATAACATTGACATTTATATGTGTAGGATATCCTAAGAGTCTTGAAAAGTTATTAAAAAGCAATGGTAAATCTGTAGAGAAATTTTATCTTAAAATGGGGGATTTTTCAACTGAAATACTGGGCAGAGAAACCACTGTTTTGCGTGAACTGAAAAGCCTTATTGCGTAATATTAATGATAAATATTTTTAAATTAATGCAACACAAA
This sequence comes from Thermoanaerobacterium sp. RBIITD, assembly GCF_900205865.1. Classification (NCBI taxonomy): domain Bacteria; kingdom Bacillati; phylum Bacillota; class Clostridia; order Thermoanaerobacterales; family Thermoanaerobacteraceae; genus Thermoanaerobacterium; species Thermoanaerobacterium sp. RBIITD. The sequence continues at coordinate 286,589 of NZ_LT906662.1, read as the reverse complement.
AAGGATAATGAAGTAAATTAAGGTTGCTTCTTTATTTGACTTTAAAAAGGGGCTGAAAATCTAATGAATATAAAAACAAGAAAAGCAATGTAAAATGATTATGAATCTATAAGCACCCTTGTTAAAGAAGTACATAGTTTACATGTTAAAAATAGGCCGGATGTGTATGCAGATGTGGAGAACCTAATAAGGCTTTCTTTTTACTGTAATAAAAGGAAAGCCTTATTTTTATATCATCATTTAAATTTTTGCATTTTCATTAAATAGCAGCAGATGTATTCTCATTTTAAAATTTTATTTTTGAGGTGGTTTTATCATAAGTCCATTGTTGAAGTGGTTTAAACCACCGACTAGGTCGATGATTGATAAAATCTCAATAATTTCTTCATCGGTTACGCCCTCTTCTTTTAATTTTTTGGTGTAGGTAGTAATGCACATTTTACAAATATTTAAAATTGATACGGTCAATGCAACAAAAAGCTTTGTTTTCCCGTCTATCTTGTCAGTTCACATTACAACACGTGATTTTTCAAGAGTTTAAGATATTCTGGCTTATTTGCCATTACACGTATTGTTGGAGGAACTACTCCAATTTCCTTTTCTATTTGCTCAATTAATTGCTTTACTTCTGGATTAGCATCTTTAACATATAAGTTCCTGTTATGGTTTCTATAAATTTTTATTATTATACTCGTTAAATATTTGATGTTATAATTATATCAAAATCTGCTAAATAATTTTTAACTTTCAAAGGAGGAGAGAACTTGGGATATCTAATTGAGAATAAAGATTTTGACGATATTTTAAATCTACTGAAGAAAGATTATAAAATTTATGCACCGAAACGTTTTGAAAATCGTGGCCGGTATTCTGACACAGATCTTATAAGATATGATGAGATAAAATCTTTGAGCGATATTGTATACGATGAAAAATCCGATTCTTCACCAAAAGAAGTCATATATCCAATAACACAAGCTTTGTTTTATTTCACAGAGGATGAGTACAGAGAAAGCAAAGTATTTGATAAAAAAATACTATTATTTGTAAGAGCTTGTGATATAAATGGCATAAGAAGACTTGATACGATTTTCCTCCAAAATGGTGGTGCAGAAGATATTTATTACAAAAGATTCCGTGAAAAAGTAAAATTCGTTTTGATGGAATGTAAAGATGGCTGGGATACCTGCTTCTGCGTTTCCATGAACTCCAATAAAACAGATAACTATAGTCTAGCGATAAGATTTAATAATGATAATGTAATGGTTGAAGTTAAAGATGATGAATTTATTGACATATTTAAAGATAAGAAAGAAATAGATTTTAAGCCTGAATTCGTAAAATCAAATCCGAAGGTTGTCCATGTTCCAGAAATAGATAACACAGATCTACTTAAAAAAGTATATGATCTTGACATGTGGGAAAGCTTTAATTCCCGCTGTATAAGCTGCGGTGCTTGTACTGCTGCTTGCATAACATGTAGCTGTTTTAATACAGTTGATTTAATTTACAGTGAAAATGTAAATGTCGGCGAAAGAAGAAGAGTGCAGGCAAGCTGTATGCACAAGGATTTTACAGAGATGGCGGGTGGCCATGTATTTAGAAAAACTGCCGGTGAAAGGATGAGATTCCGTACACTTCATAAAGTATATGATTATAAAGCTCGCTTTAAAACGGAAAACATGTGTGTCGGTTGCGGCCGCTGTGATGAAAGATGTCCAGAGTTAATATCCTTTTCGACAACGATAAATCGCTTATACGATGAAGTTGAAAAGTTGAAGTCGGGTAAAGGAGGCAGCATAAATGAATAATATTTTCATGCCTAAGCCATATAAGATACTTGAAATAGTTCATGAGACAGATTTGGAATACACATTTAGAGTTGAAGTTGATGTAAAAGCAGAGCATGGGCAGTTCTTTCAGATTTCCATTCCAAAGATAGGTGAAGCACCTATATCGATAAGCGCTATGGGTGACAATTGGATGGAATTTACTATAAGAAAAGTTGGAAAAGTAACAAATGAGATATTTAACTTATCTCCTGGCGATAAGATATTCATGAGAGGACCTTATGGTAATTCATTCCCTGTTAACAAATATAAAGGAAAAGACCTAGTCATTATAGCTGGTGGTACAGGTGTATCACCTGTGAGAAGCTTACTTAAGTATTTTTATGATAATTCGGAAGAAATAAAATCACTACACTTTATAGCAGGCTTTAAAGATGAAAACAGCGTCTTATTTAAAGAAGATTTAAATAATTTTAAGACAAAATTTAACACCATATATACTCTTGATAAGAAAAAAGTCGATGGATTTGAAGTTGGCTTGGTTACAGAGCATATAAGTAAAATACCATTTGATACCTTTGATGATTACAATGTCATTGTCGTTGGTCCGCCAGTTATGATGCATTTTACAGCATTAGAATTATTGAAAAATGGTGTGCCGGAAGATAAAATCTGGGTTTCATTTGAGAGAAAAATGTCTTGCGGAGTTGGAAAATGCGGTCACTGCAAGATAAACGAAACGTATGTTTGCCTCGAAGGTCCTGTGTTTAACTACACAAAAGCGAAGGATTTACTTGATTAATTTACTTGATTAAATGTGGAGGTGTATGTAATGAACTATGATATAGATGTAAAAAAAGTCCGCAGAAATTGTTACAGGCAATCGAAAGTCCGCGGTGAATTCATGCTGCAGATGCGTGTTCCAGGCGGTGTAATGGATGCTAAATATCTGTCATATGTAGAACATATTGCAAAAACATGGGGAAATGGACAATTTCATCTTGGCGTAAGACAAACTTTATCAATACCTGGAATAAAGTATGAATATATCGATGAAGTCAATAAGTATATAAAGACGTTCATTAAAGAGATAGAAGTAGACCTTTGTGGTGTTGACATGGAAGTAGATGACAATGGATATCCAACGATAGGTTCTAGAAACATTATGGCTTGCATAGGAAATAAACATTGCATAAAGGCAAATATAGACACAACATCACTTGCAAGAAAAATTGAAAAAATCATCTTTCCAAGTGATTATCATATAAAAGTAAGCATAGCCGGATGTCCTAATGACTGTGCAAAGGCTCATTTCAACGATTTTGGAATTATAGGCATTACAAAAACAGAATATGATTACGATCGCTGTATAGGATGTAAGAAATGTATCGAGGCTTGTAAACAACATGCTACAGGTGTTTTATATATGGTAAATGGAAAAATCGAGAAAGATTCGTGCTGCTGTGTTGGCTGTGGTGAGTGTGCACTTGTATGTCCCACAGGCGCTTGGTCTAGAAATCCTAAGAAATTCTACAGAGTCCTCATTGGTGGCAGAACCGGAAAACAGACACCTCGCATGGGAAAGATTTTCTTGAATTGGGTAACAGAAGATGTAGTGCTGGGCATACTTAAAAATTGGCAAGATTTCTCAGCAGAAGTATTGAATCATAAACCAGTATATCTCCATGGAGGTCACTTGATAGACAGGGCTGGATACAATAAATTTAAAGAGCTTATATTAAAGGGTGTAGAATTAAACCCTGAAGCTATGGTTGCAGATAGAATATTTTGGTCAGAAACTGAATACAGGTCAAACATAAATGTTAAGCCTGTTTGTGAATGTTAAATTAAAAGTAAAGGAAACTCCTTCACTTTTTTGATGGTTTATTATATATTTTAAGTGAATTGATTATTTTGATGTAAAATGATAAAATTAAGCCGTACAAATTTTAGGTGGTGATATTGTGCCGCTTTCGGATCAAGAGAGAAAAAATATACGTGAAACATGGCGTATAAAAGTCAAAAAAGATAGAGAAATAGAAACGTATAGAAAAAAAGAAGCTTTTGATAGAGTATATAAAATTGCAAAGATATTAAAAGAAAAGTATTTTGTTGATAAGGTTATATTGTATGGTTCACTTGCAAGGGATGACCGTTTTGATAATCTATCTGATATTGATATTTTTATTGATGGCTGGGATGATAGTAAATTTAACTATTGGACAATGTTGATTGATGTTGAAAATATTGCAAAGCCTTATAAAATAAGCATAGTTACGCAAAAAGAAGCTTATAAATCTCTGCTAAATGAAATATTAAGAGAAGGGAGGATTATAGAGTGACGGATATTAATAAAATTAAAGTTACATTAGCAAGACTACAGTTAGAACTTGAGAATATACAGAAATTATATGATACTTTAAATGAAAGAGGCTTATTAGAAAGTAAAAATAGAAGAGAGAAATTGGCTGATGATTTCATGCTAAGGGCTGTTGGCTCTATTTTTCATGATTTTTATACTTCCGTTAAGAATATGTTTAAAATTGTGGGTAGAAATATAGATAATTTGATCCCTTCAAGCTCTGAATGGCATCTAGAATTACTTGAACAAATGTCGACTCCTATAGAAGGAGAAAGGCCGGCTTTTATTAGTTCTAATTCAAAGTTATTGCTTAATGAATTTAGGGGATTTCGTCATGTATTTCGTAATGTTTATGGATTTAACCTAGTATCAGAACGCATTGAAAGACTACTAGATATTTTCCCCCATACTGTTGATAATTTAAGAAGGGATGTAGTACAGTTTATAGAAGACATGCAATCTATCATGATAGAGGAGTGATTTGAGGCTTACAAGCTCTAATTACTTTTACTTAAAATACTATGGATATAATTTTTTACCTTTACAATTTTAGAGTTTTAAAGTATAATTAGATTAATTTAATACTTGTGAAATTAGTTTGCGGGGGAACCATTTTGGTTGAGAAGGTAAAACCTAACCCTTAGAACCTGATGTAGTTAATACTACCGTAGGGAAGCAGGCTTGTGATTATAAAGCTTTACCATGCGGTAAAGCTTTTTTTATTATTCTGACATCAAATACTACCTTCTTTCTCCCCTTCATTTTACAAGTATCAAAAAAATAATTTATGAAAGGATGACTAAAATGAACTACACTACACAATTAGACGCAGCAAAAAAAGGAATTATTACAGAAGAGATGAATGTTGTGGCAGCTAAAGAAGATATTGAAGTGGATTTATTGATGAGTAAGATAGCTTCTGGTGAAGTAGTCATACCTGCGAATAAAAACCATGAAGCACTTAGTCCAGAAGGTGTAGGGGAAGGCCTTAGAACAAAAATAAATGTAAACCTAGGTGTATCAAGGGACTGCAACAATGTAGATGCAGAATTAGAAAAGGCAAAAAAAGCAATAGAAATGAAAGCAGAGTCAATTATGGATTTAAGTTCATACGGTAAGACTTTTGAATTTAGAAACAGATTGATAGAGATTTCTACAGCTATGATAGGTACTGTTCCAGTATATGATGCTGTAGGATATTACGACAAGGATTTAAAAGACATTACTCCTTCAGAATTTATAAAAATCGTGGAAAGGCATGCACAAGACGGCGTTGATTTTATGACCATCCATGCAGGCATTAATAGAGAAACAGCAGAAATTTTTAAAAGAAATGAAAGGCTTCTAAATATTGTTTCTCGCGGAGGCTCTTTATTATATACATGGATGGAATTAAATGAAAAGGAAAATCCTTTTTATGAATATTTTGATGATATTCTTGACATATGTGCTGAGTGCGATGTAACGATAAGCCTTGGCGATGCACTAAGGCCAGGCTGTATAAATGATTCCACAGATGCATGCCAAATAAAAGAGCTTATAACTTTGGGAGAATTAGCAAAAAGAGCTTATGAAAAGAATGTTCAGGTCATTATTGAGGGACCGGGGCATATGAGACTAAATGAAATCGAAGCAAATGTTTTGCTGGAGAAAAAGCTGTGTCATGGTGCGCCGTTTTATGTATTGGGGCCAATTGTAACAGATATTGCTCCAGGATATGATCACATTACAAGTGCAATTGGCGGTGCGATTGCCGCAGCAAGTGGAGCAGATTTTCTGTGTTATGTTACACCTGCGGAACATTTGAGGCTTCCAAAGATTGAAGATATGAAAGAAGGCATCATTGCTTCTAAAATAGCTGCGCATGCAGCAGATCTAGCAAAAGGCATACGTAATGCAGAAAAATGGGATAACGCTATGTCTTACGCAAGGAAAAAGCTTAATTGGGAAGAAATGTTTAAATTATCAATAGATCCTGAAAAAGCCCGTAGGTATAGAAGCGAATCTTTGCCTCATGACAGTGAAACATGTACAATGTGTGGGAATATGTGTGCTGTAAGAAACATGAATAAAGTTATTCGCGGCGAGAATGTCAGCTTATTAAAATATAATGATGAAAAATAAGGTTGGGATAAGCTATATGGATACTAAAAAAATTACATACTCAGCAATGCTAACTGCAATTGGGGTTCTGTTTGCAAATTTTATATTTTTTCCTGTAGGAGTTTCAAAAACAACACCAATACAGCATATTATTAACGTAATATCAGCAGTGACACTCGGGCCAGGATATGCTGTATTAATCGCATTTTCTATATCATTAATCAGAAATTTTATAGGTACTGGTACATTGCTGGCTTTTCCGGGCAGCATGATTGGGGCGTTTTTCGCTGGATTACTTTACAAAAAAACAAACAAGAAATTACTGGCAGTATTTGGTGAGATATTTGGAACAGGCATTGTTGGTGCAATACTTGCATTTCCAATAGCAAAATATGTTATAGGTAAAGATGTGGGAGCATTTTTCTTTGTTATGCCATTTCTGATTAATACAGTAACAGGCAGTATCATCGCATTTATAATACTTGAAGTTTTAGACAAAACAAAAAGTTTTTATAAATAAAATAAGCAAATTCGGCAAATTCATAATTTTATGGTATAATGGATGTGTAATCGAATAAAATATAAAAGGGGGCTACAGTATGCCTGATTTTGGGACTCCATTTGCTGGACTAGCTAATAAAAATAAAATTACCCATGAAGAGTTAGTAAGATCTATACGCTTTATGGTAGCTGCAGAGTATGAAGCGATTCAACTTTATACGCAGTTAGCAGAATCTACAGATAATGAATTGGCAAAGGCTGTTTTAGTAGATATAGCTGATGAGGAAAGAGTACATGCAGGAGAATTTTTGAGGCTTTTAAAGGAATTGGCACCAGACGAAGAAAAGCTGTATGAAGATGGTGCTAAAGAAGTAGAGGAAATGATTGAAAAATATAAGTAAATTTATAGAGAGGCATATTACATATTTAAAATATTTTTTACCTGAAAGCTTTCTTTTTACTTTAAGTAAAAGTGAAAGCCTTTTTTTGCTTGTACATAGTATGATAATAACTTTACTGTTGCATTTCAACAGTTATGTTAAGAAACATTGTATATGTATTTATATTTTATCATGTAAAATTTTTTTATAATATTGAAGGAATTTAAGTATGCAATGTGGAAATATAAAATATAATTTTGGAGAATAATGTGAATATGGTTAACAATGTAATAAATATTATATAAAATATATAATGTGATGAAAATATGAGAGGAGCGGAGAAGATTGAGGGAGGCTTTTAAGGAAACCACACAGGGAAAAGGAGCAAAAGAACAGTCATCTATTACTGATAGAGTAGTAGAATTAATTCAGAATTATTTACGCAATAAAGTTCAAGATGAACCAAATTTAGAAGAATTTTTAGATTATTTATCAGATTTTAAACCAGATATAGCCGAGAGTGTGACAACAAGGACAGTAGAACAATTGTTTGAAAAAGAGATAAAGAATATTAAAAGGAAAGACAATTTAGAAAAAGGCAATGGTAAAAAGGATTATGTTTCTTTGAATCATCCAGAAGGAGAGAAAGATACTAATTCAAAGCTTATTAATCTCTTTGAATTTCTTAAAGCATATCGCTCAAAAATGGAGGAACCTGTTAGAAATATATCAAATTATGAAGAAGTAGTAACTTGGTATAAAGATATACCTATAGGAGATGGCTGCTCTGTTCTTAGTGATGATCAGGATTCTTGGTTAATAGTAAAAAAGCAGGATATACCTAATCCACCAGACCCGCCTGAAGAGGTCAGAGAATGGCTCGATGGGCGATGGGACGATCCTTTTACAGAACCAAAAGTTAGAGAATCTAAAGTAATTATAGAGAAAGAAATCGATGAAGAGCATAAAGAAAAAGCAGATAAAAATAAAGTAGAAAAATTTGAGGATGATGCAGAACGTGTTAATATATGGAACTTATGGCTCAACAAAAAGTGGATTCCTTGGTCTCTAAAAGCGCAACCAAAAGTTAAGATTAAAAAGCTATATAATAAATTGTTTTTATTAAGTCAGCGTTTAGAGAGAGAACAAGAGGATTTGGAACTTGTATGGGGACATGGCATGCTCTATTGGAATTTGAATGGCTACCTAATCCGTCATCCTCTTCTTGCAACAAAAGTTTTTATTGATTTTGACGATTTACATGGCGTAATAAAAGTATCTCCAGGGATGTTGCCAACCACATTAGAAGTTAATTTCTTGCAGGGAACAGATCCACAGTATGTCAGGTTGTTTATGAAAATGCAAGAACAGCTTTCACAGGACCCCATAAATCCATGGGATAAAGGGGCATGTACAGAATTTTTTACCCGAATTGTAAATCAATTGAGCTCTGAAGGAAAAGTACTTTTTGATGCAAATGATCTTTCTATTAGTACACATGCGGTCATAACATATGAGCCTGTGATCTTTATAAGAAGAAGAAAAATGGGATATGTTCAAGATATTGAGACTATTTTAGAAGGGCTCAAAAACGGTAATAAGGTACCCGCACCTATAAGGAGCATAGTAGAAATAATAGATGATGCTTTTGATGAGAATAATAGTGAAACACATTCTACATCTAGTGATGAGATATTACTTCCACTGCCATCGAATAACGAGCAGTTTCAGGTAGTAGAAAGATTGGCATCACACGTGGGAGTCACTGTACAGGGACCACCAGGAACAGGTAAAAGTTATACAATAGCAAATCTTATATCTCATCTATTGGCACTTGGGAAAAGAGTCCTTGTAACAGCAAAAGCAGAAAGACCTCTTAAGGTGCTCCGTGAAAAAATTCCTGAGAATATACGACCACTTTGCATTACTTTATTAACTGATGATGCTGGTTCTTTTGCCGAGTTAGAACAGGCTGTAATGACGATGACAGAAAATGTTATTTCACTTGATAAGCCTGCTGCTAAAAGTACTATCAAAGAATTAAAGGATAAATTAAGAAAGATTAGGATGGAAATCTCAAATTTAAAACAGCGCATTAAGGAGATTTCAAAAAGAGAGACGATTACTTATTCAATATTTGGAAAAGAATATTCTTTATCAGAACTTGGCAAATGGCTTGCTGAAAATGAAGAGGAGTATGACTATATTCCTGATGAACTGGATAAAGATGCAGAACTTCCTCTTTCTTTGCAAGAGCTAAAAAGGCTATATGAACTGGCAGGTATAATTTTAAACAAAGATAGAGAGATGTTAAATTACAAACTGCCAGATATTGAGAAATTGCCTTATAGCATGAGCATTAGGGAGATAAAAGAGAAAATTAATTACTATAAAGAAAAAATAGATCCTGATTTTTTGAAGTCATACAATATGCCTTCAAATTTGAGCATTGAAAGGATAAATAGTTTACTAAAAGAATGTACTTTTGCATATGAAGAAGCAAAAAAATTTTCAAGCAGTCCATGGATGAATTTAATTTTTCAAGATGTGGGTAAAGGCGATTATCTCTATGAAAGTTGGGCTAATTTTTATCAGCGAATGACAAGTCAAGTTGAGGAAGTAATAAAGCTTAAGCAATACACAAGTAAGTATGAAATAGTATTGCCTTTGGATTGTGTTTTAACTGAATTGAAAAATGATGTAGAAGATATGCAAAATTATCTTGAGAAATCAAAGAAGATAAATTTTATTGCAAAATTATTTAATCCAAAGTTTAAGAAAATTATAAATAGTTGCCGCCTAAATAATGCTTTTATAACAACTAAAGAGGATACGTCAGTATTACTAGCGGAAATCGAACAACGTATAATAAAAAATAATATATCGAATGAATGGAAGAAGTTTGTTACAGTTTTAGATGGGCCAGAATTGGATACTGCCAATCCAAGATTTGAAGTTTTGTTACATGATTACTTAAAACTTATTAAAGATGTTTTTGATTGGCATCAAAGCAAATGGAAACTTTTAAAATCTGGTGTTGAAGAAGTAGGTTTAAGCTTTAAAGACAACAGCCTTGCTTCTATAGAAGTGGTTATAAATCAATTAACAAACATCTTAAATGATTTGTACTACAAAGATTTCAGTGAAAAGTACAGTGTTATCGAAAAATATTTAGAAGAAGAGATCGAGTTAAATGCGGATGTTTCTTATTTGTGGAGAGAGTTATTTAAGGCATTAAAAGACGAAGACTGGTCCAAATGGGATTCTATACTTGACAATATTAGAAGGTTAAAAAAAGTTGAAGTGCTAGAAGATGAATTTAAAAAATTAAAAGAAAAACTTGACGGTGTTGCACCTCGATGGGCAGAAAAGATTTTAAAAGATGGTGGCAATGGGACACCGCTAACATTACCTGATAATGTAATGGATGCTTGGAAATGGCGCAAGGCAGAAACGTGGCTTAGAAAATTATTGTCCGATGATGTCGTCAGTTTAACAAAAAAGTTAGAAAGTCTAAAAAATGATGAGAGCAGAGTCATTGTTGATTTAGTTACTCATTTAACATGGCTCAACTTGTCAATAAATGTTACGGAAGAGCAGCGCAGAAGCCTTATAGCATGGCAACAGCAAATGAAGAGAATAGGAAAGGGTACAGGAAAATATGCTTTACGTCGTAAACAAATTGCTCAAGCAGAAATGCAAAAGGCGAGAAATGCCGTTCCTGTATGGATTATGCCTATTAATAAAGTGATAGAGAATTTTTTACCGTGGGATCAGCCATTTGACGTTGTTATAGTTGATGAAAGCAGCCAAGTAGATATTTTTGGAATATTGGCTATGTTTAGGGCTAAAAAGGTGCTGATTGTTGGAGACGATAAACAGATAAGTCCACAAGGAGTTGGCATTAACCTGGGTGAAATACATGATCTCATGGATGGATATCTAGATGGAGTGCCTCATAAAGAGCTTTATGAGCCTCAATACAGTCTATACGATTTAGCTAAACAGATATTCCCAGGAACTATCATGCTGAAAGAACATTTTAGGTGTTTACCAGAGATAATTCAGTTTAGCAATGATCTCATGTACCAAGGTGAAATATTGCCACTTAGAGAAAGAGAGACAAAGTTAGGTGAAGATTGGCAACCAATAGTTTCTATAAAAGTGGATAATGGATATAGAATACCGGGAACCAAGATAAATGAGCCAGAAGCTGAAATGTTGGTCGAAAAAATTTTGGCATGTTGCAATGATCCAAGATACAAGGATATGTCGATGGGAGTAATATCGCTTTTGGGAAAAGAGCAAGCGGAATTCATAGAAACTAAGCTTTTAGATAGCCTAGGGCCGGAAGAGATGCGAAAAAGAAAGATACGCTGTGGTGATGCTTATTATTTCCAAGGCGATGAAAGGGATATAATGTTTTTATCATTGGTAGAAGCTAAAGGGGAGCATAGATTAGCTGTTTTAAATAAAGAGGATGACCGGCGCCGCTTCAATGTTGCAGTAAGTAGGGCTAGAAGTCAATTGTTTTTATTTTATTCTATTGATCCTGACGAATTCCATCCAGAAGATGTAAGATCACGCTTAATAAGGTATTGTATGAATCCGCACAGATTTGTGGAGCAATATGAAAAACTGGAGGATGCATGTGAGTCAGAATTTGAACGAAAGGTATTGAAAGACCTTATTAGCTTAGGATATTCTGTTAAACCGCAGTATAGAGTAGGTTATAAACGTATAGATTTTGTTGTGTTTGGAATGAATGAAAAACTTGCAATAGAGTGTGATGGTGACGCATATCATGGTCCAGAAAGATGGGAGGATGATTGGAACAGACAACTTATTTTGGAGCGCTTAGGATGGAAATTCTTCAGAATCCGTGGCAGCCAATATTTTAGAGATAGAGAAGGTACTATAAAGCAGTTAGTAGAGACATTAAATGAAATGGATATAAAGCCACTCCCTCTATAATCTTTGATTTTCTTTTAATATCTCACTCATTCTCAGATTCTCATGATCTTCAAAGAAGTCCTCATGTATAACAATGCTATTTATTCATGAATTTTACATGTTATAGGTAAACCAAATAAGCTTCTGTTGTTTTTTCCATATTTTGGCCTGTTTATTCCACTTAAGCTCATGTGGCATACCCTCCCATGTCTCACAGGATCTTTGTCCTTAATTCCTTCGTTCTGCCTTACATGAGGTGGATGTCAGTTATGCTCCTATGCTGGGTCTTAAGCCCTTATGGTGAAATTACCAACCTGACAATTCCGGCTCTCTTTGTCAATCTTCGAATCTTTTAATTGAGCTCTATAACTTTATTTGCTTTATTTTACCACCGCTTTGTTATCTAAGCCATCGCAGAAGCGATGTTGTCAAGGGTCAGCTTTGAAAAGTGAAGGATAGAAAAGCTGAGAGGGGTCCTTGCCCTTGACTGACATGATGTTAAGTGTCACTAAAGCAATGCAATTTACGCAACATTCCTAATCTTCTCTGGTCTTTTTACGTCTTTTAGCATCTTATTTCCATCGTATTTTACTCCCTTTTTTAGTATGGCAAAAAATATTCTTATAAGTTTACAGCATAACACTATCATTGACTGTTTCTTTTTTAGCGGGTTTTCTTTTCTTGCGGTGTAGTACTTGTGCAATTCCTGAAATTCTTTATTGTTTGCAAGTATTGGCATTACCATTTTGTATAGTGTACTTCTTAGCCTTCTTCGTCCTCTTTTGCTTATGGTCGTTTGCCCTTCGTGTTTCCCAGAGCTATTCTCAACCAGGTTATATCCCGCTAATTTTTGTATCTGCTTTGGATGTTCATATTTTGTTATGTCACCTACTTCAGCAATAAATGTTGCTGCTGTTATTACTCCTACACCCTTGATAGCTGTTATATCATTAGAACCTTGTACCTGCATAAATAGTTCTTCTATCTTGCTTTCTATATTTTTAAGTTGCCTTAACAGCATTTCGTACTGCTCTAGTATAAGTTTAATTTCTAATTCTGCCATTTCTATACCATGCTTTTTACCAACACTTTTATTGGCAGCTTCTACTAATTTTTCAGCTCTTTTTATTCCTACAGCCCGCTTTATTTCTTTCTTCCATGTTGCAAGTATTCCTTGTGTACCATTTTCTAACACCTTCGCTGGTGTAGGAAATTCTTTTAATGTTATCAGTGCTGCTTTTCCTTCCCAATCTGCAAAAACTTTATTAAATTCAGGAAAGTATATGTCAAGCCATCTTACAATCTGATTCTTTATTCTGTTTAAGTCTTTCATAAGCCTTTCTCTTATATCAACTACAATTCTAAGCTCACTGTATATTCCCTCTGGTATGTTAGGCTCAACATATCTCCCATCTTTAACAAGCATTGCGATTGTCTTAGGGTCCTTTCTATCATTTTTAGTTGGTGAATTATCGTCAAATTCCTTACTTCGCTTCACATGGAATGGGTTTACCAACACCACTTTATGATTCTTATCTCTAAGAAACTGAGCAAAGCAAAACCAATAATGACCCGTGGGCTCCATACCAATTACAAGCTTCTCTTTGTCATTTTTATTCATAATTTCTATAGCCCACTTAAGAAATTTTTCCATGCCATTACTATCATTGCTAAATTCAATATGCTTACCATACTCTATTCCTCTGAAATCAAAAGCTCTGGCATGGTGTGTCTCTTTGGCAATGTCTACATCTACTATTAATGTCTTTTCTTAGTGTATAATTTTAGTAGGCGGTAAAAAATAGAAAAAGGAAGGCATCCAAAAGATACCTTCCATTCACATGAATCATCCGCTATAATGTTTAAATAGAAAAAACAAAAAAGCGTTATAGAGGTGATTACATGCTAGAAATAAGTTTAAACGAAAATGAAATAAATTTCAAGGATTTAGAAGTAGAAATTTACAAATTAGTCTGCGAAGAAGCTTGTAAAATAATGGCTCAAATCCTTATGAAAATAGATGATATGCTACTAGAAAAAAGGGACAAAAAAGAATATAGGTGTAAAGGTAAAAAGCATACAAACGTAAAGACAATTATGGGCACTGTTGAATTTGATAAAAGAATTTATGGACATATAAATAGTGAAGGTAAAAAGGAATATGTTTATCTTTTAGATGAGTATTTAAAAATGGATACAATAGGGCATATATCAACAAATCTTATTGAAAAAGTTGTAGAAAATGTAACAGAAATATCATATAGAGAAGCAGCGAAAAATATAGAATCATTAACAAATCAAAGCATAAGCCATACAACTGCATGGAATATAATACAAAAGATTGGAGAGAAAATAGCGGAATTAGAAAAACAAGATATAAAACTATTCAAAGAAAACAAATTAAGAGGAGAAAAAGAAACAAAAATGTTATTTCAAGAAATGGATGGATTATGGTTATCTATGCAAGGCAAAGATAGACCAAAAGGCAAAAAAAGCAGAGGGAAGAAAGAAATAAAATTAGCAGTAGCATACGACGGATGGGTAAAAAGAAGCCCAGGAAGTAATGAATATATAACACATAATAAAATAGCATGTGCAGGATTTGCAAGCAGCAAAGAATTTAAAGAATTAGTAGATGCAACGATAGCAAAAGAATACAACATAGACGAAATAGAAATAAAGATAATAAATGGGGATGGAGCAAGTTGGATTAAAGAAAGCTTGGGAGAAGAAGGAGTATATTTTCAATTAGATCCATTTCATAAAAGCCAAGCAGTAATAAGGAATGTAGAGAACAAAAAAGATGCCCGCAAATTAATGAAAATGCTAGATGAAGGAAAAGCAGAAGAAAGCCTAGAATACATAGCAAAATTAATGATAGAGCAAAAAGATGATGAAAAGCAAATGAAGAAATTAGAAAAACTATATAACTATTTAGTAGCCAATAAAGAAGGGATAAAACCATACCAAAAGAGAGAAGAAATAAAAATACCAGAAGCCCCAGAAGGAATAGAATACAAACATTTAGGAACAATGGAAAACAATATATTTGACACATTAGCAAGCAGAATGAATGCAGGAAAAATGAGTTGGACAGAAAAAGGTGCAAACAATTTAGCAAAGATATTAGCCTTAAAGACAAGTGGAAAACTTTATAGTGTAGTAGAAACATACTTCAATGTTATAATATCAAAAGAAAAATTAACAGAGATAAAAGAAGAAATAAAACTATCAGCAGCGGATGTAAACAAAAAGCAGAAAAAAGCAAAAACATATCGCATACAAAGAGGCGGTATGCCGTTTGAAGGTTGTGCAATGACAAACAGTCGAAAAGCAATAAGAGAAATACTCAGATACAAATGTTTAAGTGAATTAAAAGTCATATAAAAGGCGCAATATGAAGATAAGAATGGAGTAATAACAATTGCACGAAAATTCACAATACATTAAACATTATGCGGATAAAATTTGAAGAAAAAAATTTGCCAACAACTACTTGACACAAACTCTCTTTAAAATTTTATTGACTTTATTATCCTGACTTTTGCAGTAAAAAAGGACAAAAAATGCCCATAACCTCTTTAAAATAAAGGGTTTTGGGCTTTTTGCTTTTGTCAAAGATTCATGGTGAGATCAGAACTTTTTTGTCTGTGCTAAAGATTTTTTTATTTCCCCAAGACTCATAATTTTTTTTCTAAAATCAATGTTTAACTCTTTTCCAATATCTTCAAGAGCATTATTACAAAAATCAAATAAATAATAATTCTCTTTGATATGACTGCAGCATGCCTTACCAAGACTTTCAAGTATTTCTGTTACCGAATATTTGCCTTTCAATCTATATTCTAATATCCTTACAATTACAAGTGCTATAAAGCATATCAAAAAGTGAGCATCAATATGCTCTTTTAGCGACAAATAGACAGGTCTACTTTCAAAATCACTTTTCGTTACTTTGAAGGATTCTTCTATCTTCCAAAGCCCACGATACATGTCAATTATTTTTTCAGGCGTCTCTTTGTATTCACTGGTCACTATAGCATAATAGCCATCAAATTTTTCTTCTTCACGTAATTTTTCTTCGTCAAAAGCCAAATGCTGACGCACACTCTCGGATATTTCCCCTGTATCAGCATCAAAAACAAGATTCTTTACATATTTAGCTGCACCATATGATATAGATTTATTGTACTTCCCAGGATTTTTAATCATATCCATTGCTTTAGCTATTGAAGCTGCATGATCTATCTTGGCTTTAGCTGCATATTCAGGACTATAGAAAATAACTTGTTTCTCATCTACTACCTTTTTTATTTTTTTGCCATTCGTTGCAGTTACTTGAATTTCCCTAGGGTAAAGTCTTGATTTGATTTTAAAGCCATTACCCTTATTAATATATCCGCTTTCATCAAGAACATAATCCTGAAAATCTTTGTCTGCACTACGAATAGAATAACTTAATACATAGCCGTTCTTAGCTGATAGAATATACCAGATATTATCACCAGTAGTTAATCCTCTATCTGCTACAATAATTATTCTACCTAAAGAATATTCTCGTTGGATCCTGCTTAAAGCTGGAATCAAAGTAGTTTTATCAGGCACATTACCAGGAAAAAGCTTATATGTAATGGGGATACCATTGGTATCCATAAATAATCCCATCTGTACAATCGGATCCGGTCTGTGTTCTTTAGAAACTCCTTTTTTACGCAATTCATCCTGCTCATCAATTTCAAAATAATAGTTAGTAACATCATAGTAAACCAAATCTGTATTACGATCATACAAAGATTTAATGTGCTCATGAATCCAAAGTTGTAAAGCTTCACTATGCTTGTTGAAAAAAGTAAGACATCTATAAACATCATCCAAAGAAAAATCAAATTTCTCAAAGAATATATCTTTATTCTCATAAGTCTTTTTCTTTGAAGCAGGATACAATAAGCGTGAGAATACAAGAAGTTTCATGATAGCATTAGCATCATATTCTTCTTTTGAGTGACGTTGTCTGTTTTTTAGAAATTTATCTATTTCAAGCTCATGATAAATTTTACTAAAAGCTGCATAGCCAAAGTTTTTACGATTAACAGAGTTAGAAGGTATCAACTCATTTTTAGCAATAGTAAACGTAAGATGAGCATTTTCAGATAATCTTTGTTCCTCTAACTTTTTCGCTTCGTGAGTAAAAAATTCAATAGGATTCTCATACTTTTTTTCCAATTCATCAAGGTAACCAAGAGATTCAATGGTTACAGATCTTGTGGTTTTGGTATTTTTATCCCAATAATTATGAACAATAGATAAGTATGTACGGCCAGTTTTTTTATTTGTAGCTTTTCTAAGATACATAGTAGCATCGCTCCCCCTTTAATACTAATTATAACACAATAATCCAGAAAAATCCATATAAAAATGACAAAATTTTAAAATAAATTTACCCGAAATCATTAGTAAAATTAATGGTTTCGGGTTACGTTATATAAGAATTTGCTGCAAAACTAGGGAAGATAAAGTTATTTGAGCTTGAGAAGCTTGAAAAGATAGTCATAGACATTTCAAATAAAGAACTAAAAATGATTGTAATTTTAGGAGGAATATTAGGATTTATTATAGGTATATTTCAAGCTTTTATTGTACGACTTTTATAGATATTGACAAATTTCGATATCAATTATATAATATATAAAAATTAATATTATTGGCTATGAGAGGGAAAGTAGATATTTTAAAATATCAAAGAGATTGAATGACATTGGCTGAAATCATTCAAATATTTTAAATATTGAAGACCACCCTTGAGCTGCGGATGATAAATCCGATCGGTAATTCCGTTATAATATTGAGTATAATTAAGAGTGGAACCGCAGAAACCTCTGCCTCTTTCGGGGCATGGGGTTTTTTTGTATTTAAATAAAAGGAGGTAAAAACATGAAGATAAAATTAAAAGATGGTACAGAAAAAGAATTTGAAAATGGCCAAAATGTGTATCAAATAGCAAAGAGCTTAAATCAAAAACTTGCCAAAGAAGCACTTGGCGGTAAGTTCAATGGGAAGATTGTTGAACTTTTAACACCTATTAATGAAGACGGGAAATTAGAAATACTGACATTTGATGATGAAGATGGTAAAAAAATTTATTGGCATACAACATCACATATTATGGCACAAGCTATAAAAAGACTTTATAAGGATGTAAAATTAACAATAGGCCCTGCTATAGATAATGGCTTTTACTATGATTTTGATGTTGATGTACCGTTTACTGTAGAGGACTTTGCAAAAATTGAAGATGAGATGAATAAAATTATAAAAGAGGATTTAAAACTTGAAAAATTTGTCCTGCAAAGAGATGAAGCCATAAAGTTCATGGAGGATAAAAATGAGCCGTATAAAGTTGAGCTTATTGAGGACCTTCCAGAAGATGCTGTAATTTCCTTTTACAGACAAGGTGAATTTACAGACCTTTGTGCGGGACCGCATTTACCATCAACTGGTATGGTTAAAGCTTTTAAGCTTCTTTCAGTAGCTGGTGCATACTGGAGAGGCGATGAGCATAATAAGATGCTTCAGAGGATATATGGAATTAGCTTTCCTAAAAAGAGCATGATTGATGAATATCTTAATATGTTAGAGGAAGCTAAGAAAAGAGACCATCGTAAGTTAGGTAAAGATCTTGACCTTTTTAGTATTCACAATGAAGGACCAGGATTTCCATTCTTTCATCCAAAGGGAATGGTACTGAGGAATATACTTGAAGATTTTTGGAGAAAAGAACATGCAAAAAGAGGTTATCTTGAGATAAAGACACCAATTATACTAAATGAAGAATTATGGCATAGGTCTGGTCACTGGGATCATTATAAAGAGAATATGTATTTTACAAAAATAGAGGGAGAAGATTATGCGATTAAACCTATGAATTGCCCTGGAGCACTGCTTGTATATAATTCAACGATGCATAGCTATAGAGACCTTCCATTAAGGTTGTGCGAGCTTGGTTTAGTTCATAGACATGAACTATCTGGCGCATTACATGGGCTTATGAGGGTTAGAAGCTTTACACAAGATGATGCACATTTATTTATGACACCAGATCAGGTTGAATCAGAAATACTTGGCGTTATAAAACTTATAGATTATTTTTACAAAATATTCGGTTTTGAATATTTTGTTGAACTATCAACAAGACCGGAAAATTCAATAGGTTCTGATGAAGATTGGGAAAATGCTACTAATGCTTTAATAAAAGCGATGGAACATATTGGACTGAAATATAAAGTTAACGAAGGTGATGGAGCATTCTATGGGCCTAAAATAGATTTTCATTTAAAAGATAGCATAGGACGTACATGGCAATGCGGAACGATACAGCTGGACTTTCAGATGCCAGAAAGATTCAACTGTGAATATATAGGCGCAGACGGTGAAAAACATAGGCCTGTTATGCTTCACAGAGTTGTATTCGGAAGTATTGAAAGATTTATTGCAATACTTACGGAGAATTTTGCAGGAGCATTTCCAACATGGCTTGCACCTGTTCAAGTAAAAATACTTCCTATATCAGATAAGCAAATGGGTTATGCACAAAATATTTATCAAAGATTATTAGAAAACGAAATTAGAGTTGAGATGGATAATAGAAATGAAAAGATAGGATATAAAATAAGGGAAGCACAATTGCAGAAGATACCATACATGCTTATACTTGGTGATAAAGAAGTCGAAGCAGGTAATGTATCTGTTAGGTCGAGAAGGGAAGGCGATCTTGGTTCTAAATCTTTGCAAGAATTTTTATCAAGTATATTAGAAGAAATAAAAAATAAATCTCTTTAGATAAATCAAAAGATATGAGCTATCTCATATCTTTTCTATATTGATTACTATAGAAAAACATGATAATCTAATTATGAGATTACCATTATGGAGGGTTATCATGGCGACCAAAAATAGGGAGGTCTACAAATATCTCAATTACAACATAAAAATGAATTTACTAAATGGTATAACATTTTCGATAGGTTTTAATATGATCATGCCATTTGTAGGAATCTTTGCAATTAAATTAGGTGCTAATAATTACGAAGTGTCGCTAATAAATTCTTTGCCGGCATTGATGGCTGTTATTGGAATCATACCTGCTGTAATATTCATTAATAGATCAAATAATGTCTTTAAATTTTCTTACATTCTTGAATACATTACAAGAACTTTTTACTTGTTTGTTGCGCTGGTCCCTTTTTTGAATGGCTATAAACCAGAAGCAGTAGTACTATTTGTAGGATTACTTAATTTACCAGCAATTATTGTCGGTATGTGTTGGCAGTCTTTCATGAGTGATTTGATACCAGCCGAATTTCGTGGGAAAGTTTTTGCAGATAGAAATATTTGGACGGGTTTACTTGGAACAGTATCAGTTTTGATAACAGGATTACTGCTTGATAGGATCAAATTTCCATATGGGTATCAAATAATGTTTTTCATTGCCTTCGTTTTTGGTATGTTAGATTCGTACTATTTTTCAAAGCTTCATTATGTAAGCAAAAATGATAAGAAAGAACCAGTAATGCCTTTTTTAGAATCATTCAAATCCATTATAAAATCAAAAAAGTTTATTTATTTTAGCCTTACTTCGTTCATTTTTACATTTACTTGGATGATGGCGTGGCCGATATTTACCATATATAAAGTCGATAACCTAAATGCCAATAATGCTTGGATGAGCATATTTACGATTGTAGGGTCCATAGGATCAATAATTTCTTATAGGAAATGGGCAGAATTAGCAGACAGGAAGGGAAATGGATTAGCTTTAAGCATAAGCACTTTGCTGATCGCTGTTATACCAATTATGTGGGCAA
The DNA here is from genome assembly GCF_900205865.1 of Thermoanaerobacterium sp. RBIITD. Classification (NCBI taxonomy): domain Bacteria; kingdom Bacillati; phylum Bacillota; class Clostridia; order Thermoanaerobacterales; family Thermoanaerobacteraceae; genus Thermoanaerobacterium; species Thermoanaerobacterium sp. RBIITD. The sequence continues at coordinate 265,639 of NZ_LT906662.1, read as the reverse complement.
AAGTTACAAGCTTATATTTAGGAGCTTTTGTTGATTTTTACGGTGGTATTGCAACTGCTGGATATTTAATGCTATCATTAAACTGGTTATTGGAGTTATTACCTGATCATAAAGAAAAGATGAATTATATTGCTATCTATACTATTGTAACGCAATTTGCTGCATTCATATCACCAATATTTGGAACGTGGGTATATGAAGTGACAGGCTATTCAACATTTATGTATATAACAACTATTGCAAGAATATTATCCAGTATATTATTTTTTGCAGTAGCAGCGTATAAACCGACGAAGGTAGTTTATAGAAAAGGAGGAGTTTAGATGAGATATTTAACATCTGGTGAAACCCATGGTGAAGCACTTGCAGCAATAATTGAAGGCTTGCCATCAAATCTTTATGTAGATAAAAATTTTATAGATAATGAGCTTAAAAGAAGACAGTCCGGCTATGGAAGAGGAGAAAGGATGGCAATAGAAAAAGATACAATCCATATTTTAAGTGGCATTAGGAATAATAAAACAACGGGTGCACCATTATGTTTTTTAATAAAAAATCGAGATTACGAAAACTGGAAGGACAAGGAAATACCTGAAATAACAAAGCCAAGGCCTGGTCATGCTGATTTATCTGGTGCTATCAAATATAATCAGAGAGACATGAGAAACATACTTGAAAGGGCAAGTGCCAGAGAAACAGCTGCAAGAGTTGCTATAGGCAGCATTGCAAAACTTTTGCTTAATAATTTTGGGATTACAGTTAAAAGCAAAGTATTAGAGATAGGTGGGAAAAAAAACGAAGAAGAATGGAAATTGCGCATAGATGAGGCAAAAAAAGACGGTGATACACTTGGAGGAATTATTGAGATAACAATAGATGGTGTGCCAATTGGCCTCGGCAGCCATACACAATGGGATAGAAAACTTGATGCAATATTAGCATATAATATAATGAGTGTCCAAGCAATTAAAGGCGTGGAATTTGGTATGGGTTTTTATGCTGCGAAAAATAGTGGTCTTATGGTTCATGATGAGATATATTATAACGGAAAATTTTATCGTAAAACAAATAATGCAGGTGGTATTGAAGGTGGTATATCAAATGGGATGCCCATCGTCATAAAAGCGGCGATGAAACCTATACCTACTTTGAGAAAGCCTTTAAAATCTGTTGATATAAATACAAAAGAAGAAATAGAAGCGGTTTATGAAAGGTCTGACGTTACGGCGGTTGAAGCGGCATCTGTTGTACTTGAGGCTGTTTGTGCATGGGTAATAGCAGATGAATGTACAAAAAAATTCGGTGGAGATTCCATATCTGAGATGTTGAATAACTATAACTTGTATAATAAGTATGTTGAGGAATACTAAAATTTGAACTTAAAAGGTATTGACGATGAAAAAAGTATATGCTATAATTTAACATGTGTTTAAGTAGAAGCCCCCGCTTCTCACCTTTCACCGATGGTGTCAGGTTAACAATTGAAATGTTTTATAAACATCGATACTGAAGCGGGCTTATACTCGCTTATTTTTTTTGAAAATTTTAGGAGGTGCGTATTTATTAACAAGGAGCTGCAGGTTAATGAGGAAATAAGAGATAAGGAAGTACGCCTCATTGATCAGGATGGTAATCAATTAGGGCTAATGTCTGCAAAAGAAGCATATAAAATAGCGATGGAAAGACATATCGATTTGGTTAAAATTGCGCCACAGGCTAATCCACCCGTATGTAAATTGATGGACTTCGGGAAGTACAGGTATGAACAAAGCAAAAAAGAAAAGGAATCGAAAAAGAAACAAAAGGTTATAAATATTAAAGAGATTAGAATGACTCCTGCCATTGAAGAACATGATTTTGGTGTCAAATTAAAAAGTGCGATGAAATTTTTAAAAGATGGTAACAAAGTTAAAGTGACTATAAGGTTCAGAGGCAGAGAGGCAGCACACACAACTCTTGCTGAAGAACTATTAAATAAATTTGCAAAAAATATCGAAGAATTTGGTGTTGTTGAAAAAACCCCAAATATGGAAGGTAGAAATTTAATGATGGTAATAGCACCTAAAAACGTTTAATTAAGGAGGATATAAACATGCCAAAAATGAAAACACATAGAGGGGCAGCGAAGAGATTTTCTCTTACTAAAAGCGGAAAGGTAAAGAGAGCTAAGGCTTTTAAAAGACATATTTTAACTAAAAAGACGAGAAAAACCAAGAGAAATTTAAGAAAGATTGCTTACCTATACAGTACAGATGCAAAGAATATCAAACGTTTAATTCCTTATGCGTAAATTAATTAGGAGGTTATAAAGATGTCAAGAGTAAAGTCAGGTAAAGTTACAAGAAAAAGGCATAAAAAGATATTAAAACTTGCTAAAGGGTATTATGGCGCAAAAAGCAAACTATTTAGAGTTGCAAACCAGGCGGTAATGAAGTCGCTTAATTATGCATACATTGGTAGAAAATTAAGAAAAAGGGATTTTAGAAAACTATGGATTGCCAGAATTAACGCTGCAGCAAGAGCAAATGGTATATCATATAGCAGATTTATAAATGGACTTAAAAAGGCAAATATCGAGATAAATCGAAAGATGTTATCTGAAATGGCAATAAATGATGGTAAAGCCTTTGCAGATTTAGTTAACATAGCTAAACAACAGTTAAATGCGTAAATAATTTGAACTTATGGCCCGGTAGGTATATGCCGGGTTTTAGGTTATATTCAGGAAAGTGAAATATAGTATGGTTATAACTAGCGAAAAGAATGAATTAATTAAAGACATTAAAAAGCTTAACAATAAAAAATACAGGTATAAAAGAAGATTATTTTATATAGAAGGCAAAAACAATGTTATTGAGGCTTTAAAGAGTAATTTTAAGATAGAATACATATTGATTTCAGATAGTTATAAAGAAGCATTAAACATTGATAAAGATAAGCTTATTGTCGTTCAAGAAAATGTGTTAAGAAAAATATCTGATACAGTTACACCTCAAATGATAATGGCCGTTATAAAAATGCCCAATTACGATATTGATGATTTAGTCAAGAAAAATGGAATATATATAATAACAGATGAAGTACAGGACCCGGGTAATCTTGGAACAATTATAAGGTCTGCAGATGCCTTTAAAGCTGATGCAGTATTTACAATAAATAATACTGTTGATATATATAATCCAAAAGTATTAAGATCAACAATGGGATCAATATTTCATATACCTGTTGTTAATGTAATTTTATATGGTGAATTAATGGAAAACTTAAAAAAGAATGGTATAAAAATTTTATCAACAAATTTAAAGGCAAAGAAATATATTTATGAGTACGATATTTCAAATAATATTGCTTTAATATTTGGAAATGAATCAAGAGGCGTAAATCATAGCTTAGATAATTACATTGATGGATCATTTTTAATTCCGATGGAAGGAGACTCAGAATCTCTTAATGTATCAATAGCTGCTTCAATATGCTTATATGAATCTCAGAGGCAGAGGTTGATTAAATAGCTCAAAAATGCTATAATATTTGCAAAATATAGCTCAAATGCAATGAAGGAGTAAAGTACATTATAGACGAACACAGGGAGACAGTGCCATAGATTGAGAGCATTGTTGTTTTTAAGTAATGGAAAGTTCCCTCCTGAGCAGTATGCTGAACAAATAGTAGGCATAACCGGGTTATCCGTTATATATAATGAGTGGGCATTATTGCCAAAATAGGTGGTACCACGGTATTATATCTCCGTCCTTTTGTAGATGGAGATTTTTTAATTCTAAAACAAAATTTATATGAAAGGAGAGAATTTACTTGGAAGAGACGTTAAGGAAACTTTTTGAAGATGCAAAAAATGAATTAAAATCAGCAGATAATATGAAGACCTTAGAGGAATTGAGGATTAAATACCTTGGCAAAAAAGGTGAGTTAACAAAAATATTGAGAGGTATGGGAAGTCTATCACCTGAGGAAAGACCTATAGTAGGCAAATTGTCAAATGAGATAAGAAGCGAAATAGAAAATATGCTTACATCAAGAAAAGATGATATCCTAAAAAAAGAGAAAGAAAAAAAGATAAAGAGCGAATATATAGATATAACATTGCCCGGAAATAGAATAGATATTGGTCATAAACATCCGATGACAAAAGTTTTGGATGAAATAAAGGAGATATTTTTAGGGTTAGGATTTTCTATAGCAGAAGGACCTGAAGTAGAACTTGATTATTACAATTTTGAAGCATTAAATACACCACCAGATCATCCTGCAAGAGACCTTCAGGACACATTTTATATAACAAAAAATATTTTACTTAGGACACAGACATCGCCGGTACAAGTAAGGACAATGGAAAAAAATAAACCACCTATAAAAGTTATTTCTCCTGGTAGAGTTTACAGGTCAGACGAAATTGATGCAACACATTCACCAGTATTTAATCAGATTGAAGGGCTTGCTGTTGATGAAGGAATAACAATGGGGGATCTTAAGGGTGTTCTAAATCTATTTGCAAAGAGATTATTTGGTTCAAATACTAAGACAAAGTTTAGACCACATTATTTCCCATTTACAGAACCCAGTGCAGAGATGGATGTATCATGTTTTGTATGTGGTGGCGAAGGCTGTAGAGTATGCGGATATTCTGGATGGATAGAAATACTTGGTTCAGGAATGGTGCATCCGAATGTACTCAGGATGTCGGGAATAGATCCAGAGAAATACTCCGGTTTTGCGTTTGGAATGGGACTTGACAGAATAACCATGTTAAGTTATGGAATAGATGACTTAAGGCTATTATACGAAAATGATTTGAGATTTATCAAACAGTTTTAAGGAGGAAGATTAATGTTAGTATCTGTCGCATGGCTAAAGGATTATGTTGATGTTTCAGTTGATTCAAAAAAGCTTGCTGATGACCTTACAATGTCCGGTTCCAAAGTTGAAACAATAAAAAATTATGGAAATGATATAAAGAACGTTGTAATTGGGAGAATATTATCCCTGAGCAAACATCCTGATGCAGATAAACTTCAAGTTGGCATCGTCGACGTAGGCAATGAGAAATTACAGATTATAACAGGTGCACAAAATATTAAAGAAGGCGATTATATACCTGTTGCACTTCATGGCTCGACACTGCCAGGTGGTGTTAAAATAAAAAGAGGAAAGCTAAGAGGATTGGAATCCAATGGAATGATGTGTTCGGCTAGAGAATTAGGACTTGATGAAAGTATGCTTCCCGAATTTCAAAGGAACGGTATTTTTATATTGCCTGAACTACCTCTCGGCGAAGATGTTAAAAAAGCTCTTGAGCTAAATGATGATGTTATTGAATTTGAAATAACGCCAAATAGGCCAGATTGTCTATCCATAGTTGGTATTGCAAGGGAGACTGCTGCGACATATAGAAAAAGTTACAATTTGCCCAAAATAGAAATAAAGGAAATATCCGAAGAAAATCCTGCAAGGATTACAATTGAAGCAAAGGATTTATGCTATCGTTATGTTGCAAGGGTAGTTAGAAATGTAAAAATAGGTCCATCACCTATTTGGATGCAAATGAGATTATTAAAATCAGGTATAAGACCGATTAATAATATCGTTGATATTACAAATTATGTTATGTTAGAGCTTGGACAACCATTGCATGCATTTGACCTCGATAAGGTTAAAGACAGACACATAATTGTAAGAAGAGCAATAGATGGTGAGAAATTAATAACACTTGATGATAAAGAGAGAATTCTAGATAGCAATATGCTTGTTATAGCAGATACTGATAAAGCAATAGGATTAGCTGGTGTAATGGGTGGACAAAATACCGAGATAACAAGTGATACCGTCAATATTCTTATAGAAAGTGCCAATTTTAAGGGAAGCAATATAAGGTATACATCGAAAAAACTTGGATTGAGGAGCGAAGCATCTTCAAGATTTGAAAAAGGACTCGATCCAGAAATAACTGTACTTGCATGCAATAGGGCAGCACAGCTCATGGCTGATCTCAGTGGTGGAGAAATATTGAAAGATATGGTTGATGTATATCCAGAAACCTTTGAAAACAAAGTTTTAAATATTAGATATGAGAGAATAAACAGCCTTTTAGGAACCAATCTTACACAAAATGAGATGAAAGATTTATTGCAATTGCTTGATTTTGATGTAACTTATGACAATGATATTTTAAGGGTAACAGTACCTGCTTTTAGAAGGGACATAGAAGGTGAAGCAGATATAGCAGAAGAAGTTGGTAGATTATATGGATATAATAATATTGAAGATACACTTTTAAAAGGCACTCAAATAACTGCAGGAATTAAAACGACAGAACAAAAATTAGAAGATAGAGTAAAAGATATATTTTTATCATGCGGTTTAAATGAGATTATAACAACATCCTTTATGGGAATGAAAGACCTTGATAAAATAAATCTACCAGAAGATAGTCCATATAGAAAAGCAGTGAAAATAATGAACCCTCTCGGTGAAGATCAAGGTTATATGAGGACAACATTATTACCGTCGATGATGAATGTTGCATATACGAATTACAGCCGTAAAGTGTCTGATTTTAAAGCTTTTGAAATATCAAAAATTTTTGTTCCTAAATCATTACCAATAGAAGAACTGCCTATAGAAATTAAAACGGCGATTATAGGAATGTATGGTAAAGAGGTTGATTTTCTCAAACTTAAAGGAATTATTGAGGCTTTGATTGAGAGTCTCAATATAAAGGACGTGAAATATGTAAGGAGCAAAAATCCTTTGTATCATCCAGGAAGATCAGCCGATTTGATTATTAATGGTGATAATGTCGGTATTTTAGGTGAACTTAATCCCGACATAACGGAAAATTACGGCATTAATGAAGAAATGTATGTATCTGAATTAAACCTTGAAAAGATTTTTAAAATGGCGAATTTCAAAAGAAAATATAGTCCATTGCCGAAATATCCTGCGGTAGAAAGAGATATAGCCATTCTTGTATCAAAGGACACATATGTAGCGGATATAGAAGATATAATACGAAAAACTGGCGGCGAGCTTGTTGATGATGTAAAATTATTTGATGTATATACTGGTGAAAATATACCAGAAGATAAAAAGAGCGTCGCATACTCAATATGGTATAGGTCATATGAGAGAACTTTGACAGATGAAGAAGTAAAAAAAGTTCATGACAAAATTATTCAAACACTTAATGATAAAATAGGAGCACAACTTAGGTAAAAAGGCCGGAAACGGTCTTTTTTTTCTCAAAAAGAAGGAAATCTGAATTCTTTGTAGAAATAAATAAAGTAACGTTTGATATTGAGGGGATGTTCTTGTGGATATAAAGAAAATTACTGTTAATATAAATGGAAATGATTATATATTAAAAACAGATTATCCCGAAGATTATATAATGAAATTAGCTGGACATTTGAATGAAATAATAGCAGGGATATCTGAAAATTATAGTAAACTGTCCACACAAATGATTTTAGTTTTGGCGGCACTAAATATTACTGATGAGCTTTTTATTTCAAAAGAGGAGAATAACGCATTGAAAAAACAAATTGTATCACTAAAATCAGAGTTAAATAATGACAATGATAAAATAAAGACTTTGTCCGAAGAAATTGAAAATTTAAGAAAGGAACTTGAAGAATCGAGAGAGGAACTAGAAGAATATATTAAAACATTTGATGATGTCAGTTAAATATGATTAAAATATATATTAATAATTTAGATTAAGGTGGTTTAATGAGGAAGATTGAATTATTAGCACCTGCCGGAAACTACGATGTTTTAAAGACCGCAGTAAATTCTGGTGCAGATGCTGTTTATATTGGCGGTAAATATTTTGGTGCCCGTGCATATGCGGAAAATTTTGATGATATCATGCTAAAAGAGGCTGTAGAATATTGCCATTTGCGTGACACAAAAATATATATTGCGGTAAATACATTGATTTTTAATAAGGAATTTGATACCCTTTTAAAATATATTGATTATTTATGCAAGCTTAATATAGATGCGATAATCGTACAAGACTATGGTATCGTGAAATTTTTAAGAGATTATTATCCAGAAATGAAGATGCATGCAAGTACACAGATGACTTTGCATAATTTAGAAGGCGTAAAAGAGGCTTATGATGCCGGGATTAAAAGAGTTGTGCTGTCGAGGGAACTTACACTTAGGGAAATTGAAAATATCGTAAGCAATACAGAAGCTGAAATTGAAGTATTTGCACATGGCGCACTATGTGTTTCGTATTCAGGACAATGCCTATTTAGCAGTATAATTGGAGGAAGAAGTGGAAATAGGGGGCGGTGTGCACAGCCATGCCGGCTAAAATATGACTTTATCGATGATAAAGGTGATATAATAGAACATGATAAGCATTTATTAAGCATGGTCGATTTATGTACAATTGAGCATATCGGTGGTTTGATAAATGCCGGAATACACTCACTTAAAATTGAAGGTAGAATGAAAGAGAAAGAATATGTAGCATCTGTTGTTATGTCATATAGACAAGCTATCGATTCCTATTACAGTAATAAAAAATTCGATGTTTTTAAATATGTTGACATGATGTCTAGCATTTTTAATAGAGGTTTTTCAAGTGGATATCTTTTTGAGAAAAAGCCTAAGGAAATGAGCTATGATAATCCTAAGAATAAAGGAGTTATTGTCGGTGAAATTGTGTCAAAGCAAAACGATAGTTTTAAGCTTAAATTGATAAGGCCACTTTCAAATGGTGATGGTATATCAACAGAGAATGGTAAATACGGCTTTAAAGTTGATAAAATTATTAATAATGGAAAAGTGGTAGATAATGCAGAGGCGGGACAAATTGTAGAAATACAAAGGAAAGTTCCCGTTAAAAGAAGTGATTTTATTTATAAGACATATGATTACGAGTTAAATAAAAGTCTTATTAATATCACTGAAAAGAAGTCTCCTGTATCAATTTACATAAAGATGAGTGAAAATGAGCCACTATTTATTCGCATTGAAAATAACGAAAATATAGTTCATAATGAGGGAGAGATTAAAGCCGAAAAAGCAATGAAAAAAGCTTTTGATAGGGATATTTTGGTAGATAAAATATCCGCAATTAATGATACGGCTTTTTCTTTGAAGGATATAGAAGTTGAGATTGAGGATGGACTATTTTTACCAGTTAGTGAAATCAAAGAAACTCGAAGACGTGCGATTGAAAAACTTAAGAAACTTAAATTAAATTATAATGATTCAAAAGAAGTTGATTTTAAATTGCCATTGATTAATAAAAATAAAAGACAAAAATGTAAGCTTTCATTTTACAGCGAAAAGCTAAGTCATGTTCAAATTGCTGCTGAATTAAATATTGATAGAATTTATTTCAACTATAAAATGGATATTGATAACATTAAGGGTATTAAAAATTTAATTGGCGAATATGATATTATTCCTGCTTTTCCTCAAATTTTAAGAGAAGAAATGAATGATGCTAAGTTCGAACTTATAAAATTAAAGGATACAGGATTTAAGAAAATATTGATCTCAAATTTAGGGCTATACAGAGTTGCTAAGGAGATGGGTTTTAAAATATGCATTGACTATAATCTCAATATATTTAACAGTATGGCAGTTAATTTTTTCAACTCAACTGATACAATAACATTATCACCAGAGTTGAATTTAGTTCAAATAGAGGATATAACAAAAAGGCACACTATGAAATTTGAAGCTATCGTATATGGGAAACTTCCACTTATGACGATGGAATATTGCCCTATAAAAAATTTACATGGATGCGATAAGAAAATGTGTGAAACCGGGGAATATATTCTAAAAGACAGAAAAGGGAATTGCATGAGTATATTAAGCGATGGATTTTGCAGAATAAGGATATTAAATTCTGATGTGTTAATGATGATTGATAAAATAGACGACCTTATGAAAAGCGGACTTTCATATTTAAGAATTAATGATACAATAGAAAAAGACGAGGAAATAAAAAACGTGTTATCAGCTTACAAAAATGCATTAGATGGAATAGATTACAATTTACAAATAAAAAATTATACTAGAGGTCATTTTTATAGAGGGGTATTATAATGGAGGATAAATATTATAAAAATTTAGAATATGACAAAATTATTAATTTTATTGTTGAATACTGTGATTCTGAAACTGGTAAAGAAAAAGCGTTAAATATAAAACCATATAATGATATCAATATAGCTTTAAAAGAACTTGATAAAGTAAATGAAGCTATATCATTTATAAGCTCATATGGCGATATAGATTTTTCATTTAAAAATATAAGTGATATTTTAAATAAGGCAAGGATAAACTCAACACTAAATGCTGGACAACTTTTAAAAATTTCAAGATTTTTATCATTATCTGGAAGGGTAAAAGCTTATTTGAGAAATAAAAAGGATGAAAATAGTTATCCACTGCTTAGTGAATATAATAGCAGATTAACTCATCTTAAAGATTTTAATGAAAAAATTGATAGAATAATAATTTCAGAAGATGAGATATCAGATGATGCATCGCCGCTTTTGAAAGACATTAGAAGACAAAAAGTAAATATAAATAATAAAATAAGGGATACTCTAAACTCAATAATAACTTCATCATCAAAGGAACTTCAGGACCCTATTATAACAGTAAGGGATGGCAGATATGTTGTTCCTGTTAAGCAAGAATATCGTGGCACATTTAAGGGTATCATACATGACCAATCCTCAAGTGGTGCTACATTATTTATAGAGCCTATGCAGGTTGTTGAATTAAATAATGATTTAAGACAGGTGGAACTAAAAGAACAACAAGAAATCGAACGAATCTTGATAGAGCTAACAAAAGAAGTTAGTGATCATGTTTCTGAAATTCATGAAAACATGGTAGTACTGACGGAGCTTGATATAATTTTTGCAAAGGCGAAATATTCTATTAAGACAAATGCAACTAAGCCTTTGTTTAATACAAATCGATATATAAATTTGAAAAATGCAAGACATCCTCTACTACCACCGGATAAGGTAGTACCTATAAATGTATACTTAGGAGACGAATTTGATACGCTAGTCATAACAGGACCAAATACTGGAGGAAAAACAGTTACACTTAAGACAATAGGTCTACTTACATTAATGGCAATGACCGGGTTAAATATACCTGCAGACGAAGGCTCAGAAATTGCTTTTTTTGACGACATATTTGTCGATATAGGTGATGAACAAAGCATTGAGCAAAGCTTAAGCACATTTTCAGCACATATGACAAATATAGTAAAGATATTGGATAGTGTTTCAAATAATAGTTTGGTATTGCTTGATGAGCTTGGGGCTGGCACAGATCCTATTGAAGGTGCTGCACTTGCAATGAGTATTTTAGATTTCCTTCATAGAATAGGAGCTCGTACTATTGCGACAACACATTATAGTGAGCTTAAGCAGTATGCACTAAAAATGGATGGTGTTGAGAATGCTTCTGTTGAATTTGATGTTGAAACATTAAGGCCCACATATAAGCTAACAATAGGTATACCTGGCAAAAGCAATGCATTTGAGATAAGCAGAAGGCTTGGACTCCGTGAAGATGTTATTGATAATGCAAAGAATTATATAACCGGTGAAGTTTTAAGATTTGAAGACATAATTAAAGACCTAGAAGAGAAAAGAATCGAAGCGGAAAGGTCTAAACAAGAAATAGAACAATTAAAGCATAAAATTAATGAAATTAAAGAGGAATATGAGAAGAAAAAGAGACAAACTGAGGCAGAGAAAGACAGGATACTTGAAAAGGCAAGAGAGAAAGCTAAAAAAATTTTAGATAATGCAAGGATAGCTTCCGATGAAATAATATCAAAATTACGGGAAGCTGAAAAATCAGATAGAAAAAATAAGCTTATAGAAGAAGCAAGGCAAAAACTTAAGGAGAATATAAGCGACTTAGAAAATGGGCTTACAAAAACAAAAGTACCAACATATACAAAAATTCCCAAGAATATAATGCCTGGTCAATCAGTATATATTGTACCACTTGATCAGACAGGAACAGCGCTTTCTTCACCTGATAAAGATGGAAATGTTAAAATACAGGCAGGAATTTTAAAGATGAATGTTCATATAAGCAATTTAAGAGAAGCAGAATCACAGGAAGAAAAAGATATTGAAAGTGGTTTTAGTACTTATATGAATGAAAAATCATCAAGTATAAGTACATCGATAGATTTAAGAGGTAAGAACTTAGAAGATGCCGAATTAGAAGTTGATAAATACATTGATGATGCATACCTCGCCGGATTGAAACAGGTAACAATAATACATGGCAAAGGTACGGGTACATTGCGAAGTGGAATAACAAGACTTTTAAGACAAAATAAACATGTCAAATCATACAGGCTTGGAAGATATGGCGAAGGTGAAGACGGTGTAACAATTGTAGAAATAAAAGAAAAATAAGTAACCAAAATGCCTCTTCTAACATAAAATATAGAGGAGGTGTTTTTTAATTGAGAAAGAGAAGATGGGGAAAGAAAAGATTTAATATTTATCATATAAATAAATTTTACCTAAATGTATTTATTGGCTTGTTAACAATATCTATTATGTATTCATTTGTTGCTTATAGATTAAGGCCAGCATTACTTGCTGCCAGTGAGACGGTGGCACAGGATGTAGCCGTAAAGTCTATAAATAAATCAATAAATGAAAAAGTACTAAAAGGCATAGAATATAAAGATTTAATAAGTGTTAGGACTGATAAAAACGGTAAAGTATCTATGCTGCAAGCAAATACAATTGAGATGAACTTACTATCAACAAAAATAACACAAGATGTTCAAGATAATCTAAATAATATCGGATCTGTTTATGTAAAATTGCCACTTGGGGCATTGATATCGAAAGATATTTTTGCAAGTACAGGTCCAAGGGTTAAAGTAGGGCTAATGCCTATAGGTGTGGTAAATGTTGACTTTCAGTCAAGTTTTGAGCCTGCAGGCATAAATCAAACTCGGCATATAATATATCTTTACATAAAAGCAAATATTCAGATTATAGCACCACTTGTATCTGACAAAATACAAGTTTCAACACATATGCCTGTAGCGGATAGTATTATAGTAGGAGATGTGCCAGGAAGTTATGTTGATGTAAATGGTAATAAATATACTGTACCAATTCCCAATAATGGCAATTCAAATATAAACGTAGAAAGCAATTGACATTATATTAAAATATATGGTATAATGATATTTGTCAATAAGATGGGGGTGTAGCTCAGCTGGGAGAGCACCTGCCTTGCAAGCAGGGGGTCAGGAGTTCGAATCTCCTCATCTCCACCATAGGTTTGTAGCTCATGCGATAAGAGCGTACGCCTGATAAGCGTGAGGTCGATGGTTAAAGTCCATCTAAGCCCACCAAAACCCTTAGAGGGTCTTTTTTTATGCCTATATATGTAAAAGTAAAAATTATGAAGGAATTTCATGATTTTTGTCGAATAAGATTAATATCTTTATCTACGGGGTGCAAATATGTCTCATAATTTTGAATATGATAAAAAACTTGATAATATTGTTAAGAAAACTATAGATGTAATTGATAACAGCAAGGAACAGATATATGAAATATTGGAAAAGACTAGAAACGAATATTATGACCTTGAAAATGAAATAAATGATTTAAAAGTTCGCATAAAAGCTGCTATCAAAGATGTAGAGGTCTTAGAGAGAAAAGAAAAACGTTCAAAGCTTAAACTTGCATACGTAAGTAAGCAATTTAACAGTATGACGGAAGAAGCTATTAAAGAGGCATACGATGAAGCAAAAGAAATACAAATAGAACTTATTTTAAAGAGACGCGAAGAAAAAGATCTAATTTTAAGGAGAAATGAGCTTGAAAGAAAGCTATTAGAGTATAGGTCAATCGTTGAAAAGGCCGAAAAACTTTCGACACAAATAGGTGTAGCATTAGAATATTTAACAGGTGATTTAACCAAAATGCACATGCAATTTGAAGAACTAAAAGATAAGCAGCTTTTGAATATTCAGATCATTGAAGCACAAGAAGAAGAAAGAAAAAGAATAGCAAGAGAAATTCATGATGGGCCAGCACAAGCAATTGCAAATGTTCTTTTAAAAGCAGAATTGTGCGAAAAACTTATAAATAAGGACGTAGAAAAGTCAAAAGAAGAACTTAAAAATTTGAAGGATATTGCACAAGGCTCTTTAAAAGAAGTTAGAAAAATAATATATGATTTAAGGCCGTCAACTCTAGATGACCTTGGCTTAATACCGGCTGTATCAAGATATGTTACAAATTTTATTAAAGAAACTGGGATTAATGTAGAATTATCTGTATTTTCAGATTACAAAAGACTTAATCCAGAAATTGAAATAACATGTTACAGGGTTATACAAGAAGCATTAACAAATATATATAAGCATTCAAAAGCAAATAATGCAATAGTAAAGTTAGAGTTTGGAGATTGTTTTATAAGTATAATAATAAAAGATGATGGAGTTGGCTTTAACAGCGATACATATGAAAATGGTTTTGGATTATTAGGTATGAGGGAAAGGGTACAAATTTTAAATGGAAAATTTGAAGTAAATAGTTCTCTTAATGAGGGCACACAAATCTATGTATCCATACCATTAGGTGGTGATAAAAGTAATGATCAACGTTATGATAGCTGATGACCATGCACTTTTGCGTCAAGGATTAAAACAGCTAATAGAATTAGAAGATGATATGACAGTTACATATCAAGCATCAGATGGTGAAGAGGCATATAAAGTAGCAAAAGAATTCCCTCCAGATATAATATTGATGGATATTAACATGCCACATATAAATGGGATAAAGGCTGCGAAGATGCTTAAAGATGAAAGTCAAAAGTATAAAATACTTTTTTTGACAATATATAACGACAGAGAATATTTACTGGAGGCATTAAAAATCGGTGTTGAAGGATATATCCTAAAAGATGCCGACTCAGATGAGTTAATGAAAGCCATAAGAATAATATATAACGGGGGAATATATATTCATCCATCACTTGTAAATGAAATAAGGAATTTAAATGATGACGATTATAAAAAGGACCTTACAGAAAGGGAGCTGCAAATTCTATCATTAATTGCTAAAGGCTACAGCAATAAAGCAATAGCGAAAAAATTATATTTAAGCGAAAAAACAGTAAAAAATCACGTTTATAGCATATTTAAGAAGTTAGATGTGAAAGACAGAACACAAGCAGCCATATATCTTTTAAAAAATAAAAATATATACAATACTAATACATAAAATTTGCTTTTAATAGAAAAATATTTTATAGTTAATATATAATTAAAAAATAATAACCTGGGGGGTATTAGAATGGAGAATAATGATTTAAAAGAAATTGAAAAGAACTTTGGCTATAAAAATATTAATGGATGGCCTAGGGTAAGTAGCGAAGAAAAAGATAAGATATTCGAATTTGCCGAAGACTATAAAGTGTTTATGAGTGAATGCAAAACAGAAAGGGAAGTTGCAGATAGAATTATTAAAATAGCCGAAGAAAATGGATTTATAGATATTGAAACAGCTACAAATTTAAAGCCAGGAAGTAAAGTATATTATAATAACAAGGGAAAATCAGTAGTTATGGCAGTAATAGGAAATGAATCGATGCAGACGGGATTTAAAGCATCTGCTGCACATATTGATTCACCAAGGATTGATTTAAAACAAAATCCTTTGTACGAAGATGGTGGACTTGGATTATTTAAAACACATTATTATGGTGGTATTAAGAAATATCAGTGGGTTACAATACCACTCGCATTACATGGAGTAGTTGTAAAAGAAAATGGTGATAAAATTACTTTCAAACTTGGTGAAGATGAGAAGGATCCTATTCTATACATAACAGATTTATTACCACATCTCGGGAAAGAACAGATGGAAAAGAAAATGGCTGATGCAATAACAGGTGAGGCATTAAATCCAATAATTGGCAGTATACCTTTATCTGATGAAATTTCAGTAAAACCTAATTTGTTGAAACTTTTAAATGAGAAGTATGGTATAGTTGAATCTGATTTTTTGAGCTCGGAATTGGAGCTTGTACCGGCATATAAGCCAAGGGACATAGGTTTTGATAGAAGTATGATTGGTGCATATGGACAGGATGATAGAATTTGCGCATATAGTGTGCTAAGAGCAATACTTGATGTGAAAAATCCAGAAAAAACCGCAGTTGCTATCTTTGCTGATAAAGAAGAGATCGGAAGTATGGGCAATACCGGATTGCAATCAAGGTTTTTTGAAAATGCAATAGCAGAAATTCTCGAGAAACATGAGGGAACTACGGATATAAAACTGAGAAAGACAATGAAAAATTCTGAGTTACTATCTGCTGATGTTAGTTCTGCTTTTGATCCTTTATATCCGGATGTAAGCGAAAAACTAAATACGGCTTATATTGGGAATGGCATATGCTTAACAAAATATACTGGAGCTCGCGGAAAAGCTGGTTCAAATGACGCAAATGCTGAATTTGTTGCAAAAGTAAGAAGAATATTCAACGAAAATAACGTTATATGGCAGACAGGTGAACTAGGAAAAGTTGATATAGGTGGCGGCGGAACAGTAGCACAGTATGCTGCAAGTTATGGCATGGATGTTGTTGATTGCGGTGTCGCACTTTTAAGTATGCATTCACCCTATGAGTTATCATCAAAACTAGACCTTTACATGGGATATAAAGCATATAAATCATTCCTTGAAAGCAAGTAAAAAACCGGGTTAATCCCGATTTTTTTTATTTGCTTATACATATATTCGACGAACATCATGAAAAACCTTCAAGTAATATGTGGACATAGAGGAATTTTTATCAATTTATGATGTAATTGAATATATTAAAAAAGAGGAGGTGCTCAAATGAGATATGCTATTTTGGTATTCTATTCATATCAACATGCTGTATTATGTGAGAAAATCTTAAGACAAAATAATATACCAGTTGAGTTTATTCCAACACCGAGGTCTATAATGAACAGCTGCAGTCACTCTTTAAAATTTGGATTAGAGTTCGTAGAAGTTGTAAAAATAATCATACAAAGAATAAATATCCCTTATAAAGGGATATATGAGGTTGAAAAAACATATTATGGTTATAATGTCATAGGTGTTCGTTAGATTTACCAAAAAATATTGATTTTAATTTGTCAATTGTACCCATTTCCATTTTTTCATTTAACTTCGAATTTAATATGATTATTTTATTTTGCAGATCTTTTATCTGCTTTTTTAATCTTTCATTTTCTGAGAGAACACCATTATACATTGTATTTAAATTATCGACTTTTGAAGAATATTTAGCTTTGTCTTCATAAATTTTTTTTAAATTATCTTTTAATTCCTCTATACTTCTATTTTTTAATGAAACCTCATAGTTTCTCTGACTTAAATTCCTTTCAAGGCGTATTTTCTCTTTTTGCAGATTTTCTATTTTTTTAGATAAGGCATTAAGGTACTCTTGAACCTCCTTGATATAAAAAGTAAAATAACTTTCTTTATCGTATGATATTCCTGTAGTTTCTTCTGCTAAAGGTATATCCTCACCATTTAAATTTACATAAGATATTTTTTCGCATGTTGGATCGATTTTTTTAATGAATTCATAATTCAAAGGTTTTTCTGCTAATTTAAAGGGTTTGCTGAAACTATTGCCGCCGTCAGATGATATAGCATTATAAAACGAATTTTGCTGTATCCAGGTACACCATAAATTATTATTTATTATGCGCATATAAGGGTTAATTATATTGTCAGAAAATGAAAGTGTAATTTTTTTATCCCAAGAACCCTTTGGCCAACCTCCATCAACTTTTTTTCTGTATTTTAATTCTTTAATAATGTTTTCTTCTACCCAACATATGTGAATATTTCTTTTATCATCTATTTTTATATTTGGATAAGATATAGAAACAGCTTCAGATATAATTGTCTTTTGCGCCCAAATATCATTTATATACGTAGTATAATAAATTCTACAAATATTTTCATTTGTAATATACACTACATGCAATATTCCGTAATTATCGACATCGACATTATAAAATGGCTTCAAACTACTTTTGATTACAGCTATTTCGTTGATTTTCCATACATTATTAAAGCAATAATGTTTAAGTCTTATATTTCTCGAACTTGATTTATTATGCTCCATAAAAAAGACATGAATTTCGTTTTTTACAATAAATAATCTTAAATTATCAATAAAGATGTTATTCTCATTATAATGATATATTACACTTTTTGTCACTTTTTTATCTTTATACGAAACAATTACTAAATTTTGTTCTTTACTAAAGTAAACTATATAAAGATCTTTATTTGAATCAAATGAAGCGTCAAAATCACTATTAACATTATCTATTATGTTTATTTCTTTAGATGCTTCATCAAGAGAATTGATAGTGATATTATTATTTTTTATGTTGAGAATATATTTTCTGCCATCTTTATCTATTAAAACCTTGTCCATAAAATACCTCCTTTCAATTAAAATATATTCATAGTTTGTAACAAATATTATGGGTACTACGTATATTGTAATTAGAAAAACGAAATCTTCAATATCAATTAAAATAAATCTAAGGGGGAAATAAAATGGCATTTGCTAAAAAATTAATTGGACAGCAAGAAGTAGGACCAGGTCCTGTTGAACCAGGCCAACTTCCAGAACCGACAGAAATAACTTGCATAGAAGTTACAAAGATATACGATGCTTGCTCACAAAGATTATGCCTTGACAATATACCACCAATACCATTTGTCCCGACTATTACAAATCCGACATTTGGTCGCTGTGAGAATGTTACTGTAACACTCGTAAGTCCTCCTGGATTTACTATTACACCTATTCCTGAAAGACCAGGATTTGCAAGGGTACAGGCAACATTCCAAGTAACATATGATGTTATTATTACAAATGCATCTGGTGATGTTCAAACATTAACAGGATTAACAACTACATTTTCAAAAGATATAGTACTTTATGTACCGGAACCTGCGACTGCAATTATGAAATACGAGGCGGTTGCTGAATGCTTATTTGGAAGAGTAAATGTTGGAACGCCAACAACAGTTGAAGTAATTATAGGTGTATGGATTATAATAAAATCAGCAATGGATGTACAGTTGCTTGTTCCATCATATGGATTCTGTCCTGTACCGCCTGAATGTGAAGAATTTCCTACAAATGTTTGCGATGAGTTTATGTCAAGACCATTCCCACCGATATTCCCACCGCAAAAAGCTCCGTATTCACCATATTGATAATAATGAACAAAAAAGCCAGCAAAAGCTGGCTTTTTACATAAATGCTTTAGGAGGGGTATTGTGAAGATATTATTTATAACTTTTATAGATATATTAAATTCGTTGCCACAAAGGAGCCACCATATTATAGAATTTCTAAAAGGTAAATATGATTTGACTGTAGTATTCTGCCGTTATGATGACTTAGGTATATTAAAGAAGAAGGATGAAATGATAAAATATATAGGTATACCAGTAAAATTTGCGAGTCTTTTTAGTCCGATGACACTTTATAAAAGTTATATTGAACTTGATAGTGAAAAATACGATGTATGTATTGCACAAGGTCCATGGGCAGGCATAACAGCAGTAGAACTTCTCAAGGCAGGAAAAATAAATTTTTTGGCCTATGAGGACATCGACTATTTTCCAGCTTTCTTTGAATATGAAGATGTTTATAATAGGACTAAATACATGGAAAAATACTGCATAGAAAACTCTGATGTAACATTTAGTGTTAATCAACATTTAGTAGAACTGAGGGAACATATGACTGGGATTACACCATATTACATACCAAATGGTGTTAATTACGAAATCTTTAAAAATGAAAAAGCAATACATGAAGGTATTTGTCTCATATTCAGTGGTTCTCTGGAACATTGGTCTGGAATGGAATTGCCTATAAAAGCATTACCAATTTTAAGAAGAGAGTGTGGAAATGTATATATTGAAATTATTGGTAGAGGTAAATATGAACCTACACTTAGAAAATTGGCAAGGGATTATATGGTAGATGATTATGTACATTTTAATGGAATAGTAAAATACAATGATTTACCAAATTATTTTAAAAAAGCGGATATTGGATTATGCACTTTATTTCCGACGGAACTAATAAAATATTCTTTTCCTTTAAAAGCGATAGAATATATGGCATCAGGGTTGCCTGTTATTGCAACTGATATAGGGGATCTTGGTGATTTGATAAAAAATAATGAATGTGGTATAACAATAGAGTATAATATTATTGATTATATTGAAAAAACCATAGAATTAATCAATGGAAAAAATAAAATGATGATATGTGGACAAAATGGTAGAAAATTGGCGATATCATATGATTGGAACGAAATTTTCAAAAAAGAAATGAAAATCATTTATGAAAAACTAAATAAAGGGATAAAAATAAATTGAAGGGTGCGTTAATTATGAGTGAAAATATAAAAGATGATATATTGCTGAGATTGAAGACAATAAAAGGCCATATAGCAGGAATAGAGAAAATGGTTGAAGAAAACAAAGGATGTTCTGATGTGCTTTTGCAAATTGCTGCTGTTCGGTCATCACTTGAAAAGGTTGGATTGTCTATTATCAATGAACATGCACAGGAATGTCTTCTTTCAAATGAAGATGGCAAAATATCATTTGAGGATATGCAAAGTGTAGTTAATTTATTAGTTAAATTTCTTAAATAATAGTTGAATATAATAAAGTCCTATTATATAATAAAGTTACCACCCCCTATATATAAGGGGGGTAAAGGAGGGTGACAAATGATTAGTAAGGATATGATTGTATTTGATGTACTAGAGAAATATCCAAAGCTCGAAAATGTATTTAAAAATAATGGTATAAGATGCTTTGGATGAGGTGGTGCACTCTACATGAGTATCGAGCGGGCCGCTCGAATGTATGGGGTAAACTTAGAAAATTTATTAAAAGATCTAAATAATAAAATTAATCAAGATTAGGTTTATGTCTAATAGGGTTTGATTTTTTTCAAACCCTATTAAAATTGTTAAAGATATTTAATAATATTGATAATCTATTATAAAAGATGTATAATATTTATGAAAGAGGTGTTTCACATGAGGGTTCATGGTGTTGTTGATAGAATTGAAGATGATGTAGCTGTTGTTGTACTTGACGATGAAAAGAAAATAAATATTCCTGTAAAATATCTTCCTAGCAATGTTATGGAAGGGGACGTTATTGACATCTCTTTAAATGTAAATAAAGAAGAAACAGTTAAAAGGGCACGTAAATTGAAAAAATTAATGGAAGATGTATTTGAAGAAGATTAATTTTTTACGTGTTTATTTGTTAATAATTTAACTATTATGTACGTAAATATAATTTTGTAGTAAGATTATTGTATACAGTATACGGGGGATTTTTATGACTATTACTGTTTGTGTTGGAAGCTCATGCCATCTTAAAGGTTCATATGACGTTATCAATATACTAAAAAGATATATAAAGGATTATAATCTTGAGGGCAAAGTGGAGCTAAAAGCAGATTTTTGTATGGGCAATTGCATGAGGGCAGTTTCTATTAAAATAAATAATGGTGAATGTCTTTCTATTAAATCAAATCTAGTTCAAAAATTTTTTAAAGAAAATATTTTGGCAAATATAAAATGAGCGTTATTAATTTTAAGAAAGCCAACTGTAGAAACTGCTATAAATGTATAAGATATTGCCCTGTAAAAGCTATAAAAGTTAATAATGAACAAGCGGAAATAGTTGATTACATGTGTATCGCTTGCGGAAGATGCTTAAATGTATGCCCGCAAAATGCTAAAACAGTGCGCTCGGATATCGAAACGGTTAAGATGTTTTTGAATAAAGGGGAGAAAGTTATCTTTACTGTAGCACCTTCGTATCCAGCACTTGTAGGCTATGAGAATTCATTTAAATTTATTAATGCTCTTAAAATGTTAGGACCTGATTTGATTTTGGAGACATCCATTGGTGCTAAGCTAATAACAAAAGAGTATGAAAAATACTATAACGATTTGTCATATGACAATTTGATTACTACGTCATGTCCATCAGTAAATTATTTAGTCGAAAAATATTATCCAGAATTAATAAATTGTCTTGTACCTGTTGTGTCACCAATGATAGCTATTGGAAGGACAATAAAGAAAATCTATGGTGATAAAACAAAAGTTGTATTTATAGGACCGTGTCTTGCTAAAAAAGTTGAAATGAATGATTTTAGTTGTGAAAATGCTATTGATGCAGTTCTTACTTTTGAGGAAATTAATGACTGGTTAAAAGAAGAAGAAATTGATGTAGAGAGTCTTGATGATTATAGGGATTTTAACGATGTAGATATTCCTTTTGAATTATATCCAATTGAAGGTAAAACAATCGACTGTATGGATGTAGATTTGAATATACGTAATGTTGTTTCGGTTTCTTCTATTGATGAAATTAGGGGTTTGCTAAATGATATAAAGTCTGGTGTTTTGCATGGATACTGGATAGAAGCGAATACTTGTAATGGCAGTTGTATCAATGGTCCAGCATTTGGTAAAATAAATAAAAGCATTGTCAAAAGAAGAGAAGAAGTATTGAATTATTCAAAATTAAAAAGTCAGTACCATGCTAAAAATACTTTAAATATAGATTCAATACCAGACCTTACAAGAAAATTTATTAATTTAAGCGATAAATGGAAAGTACCATCTGAAGATGATATAAAAAATATATTGTCACGGATTGGTAAATTTACAAAAGACGATGAATTAAATTGCGGTGCATGTGGATATGATACATGTCGTGAAAAAGCTATTGCAGTATATAACGGTATGGCTGAACCCTATATGTGTATGCCATACATGAGAGGAAGGGCCGAAACATTATCGAATATTATCATCGGTTCTACACCTAATGCTATAATTGCTATTAACAATAAATATGAAATACAAGACATGAATAGGGCATTTGAAAAGATGTTTCTTGTAAATTCTGCTATGCTTAAAAACGAGGATTTGTCATTAATAATTGATATATCAGATTTTAAAGATGTCATAGAAAATAAGAAAAATATATATAACAAAAAAGTATCCTTTAAGAATTATGGCATAGTTGCAATAGAGAGTATTTATTATTTAGAGGAATATAAAATTGCAATTGGAATTTTTACAGACATAACCAAAATTGAAAAGCAGAAAGATGCTCTTTCTAAGGTAAAAAAAGAGAATTACGAACTTGCACAGCAAGTTATAGACAGACAAATGAAAGTAGCTCAGGAGATAGCAAGCCTTCTTGGAGAGACAACAGCAGAAACGAAAGTGATATTGACAAGGATGAAGGATATGCTATTGAATCAAGGTGATAACGAATGAGTTACTATATTGATGTTGCACATGCTTCACTGAATAAATATGGTGAAGAATTGTGCGGTGATAGTGTACAAATTATACGTAAAAAAGATTATGTCATGGCAGTACTCGCAGATGGCCTTGGTAGTGGAGTAAAAGCTAACATTTTATCAACACTTACATCTAGAATTGTATCAAAGATGCTTGATATGGGCTCTAAATTATCTGATGTTGTTGATACAGTGGCACATACTTTACCAATATGTAGCGAAAGAAATATAGCATATTCTACATTTACAGTAGTATCGATAGAAGGTGATAATGTTCATATTGTTGAATATGATAATCCTTCAGTATTTTATTTTAAAAATGGCCTTCCTAAAAAAATTAATAAGGATTTAATAGTCATAGGCGATAAGAAGATATACGAAAGTTCATTTAAGCTAGAGTTAAATGATACTTTAGTACTTGTATCAGACGGGGTTATACATGCCGGTGTTGGAGGCATCTTAAATCTCGGTTGGCAATGGGAAAATGTATCACAGTATTTAGAGAAAACTATAAAGGTGTTAGATGACTCTTCAGATATATGTTACCAACTTATAACAACGTGTAAAAATTTGTATAGAAATAAGCCTGGTGATGATGCTACTGCTATAGTGATTAAAGCAAATGAATCTAAAAAAGTTACAGTTATGATAGGACCGCCAATTCTTAAAAATATGGACGAATGGGTTGTTAAGAAACTGGTAAAAAGTGAAGGATTGAAAGTAGTATGTGGTGGTACTGCTGCAAAAATTGTAGGAAGAGTACTAAATAAAAAAGTATTGACTACAACTGATTATATTGACCCTGATATACCTCCTATTGCTAAGATAGATGGTATTGATTTAGTAACAGAAGGTGTGCTAACTCTAAGAAGGGTTGTAGAACTTTTTAAGGATTACATTGAAAATAATAATGTAGATTTACTTAAATATTCTAAAAAAGATGGCGCAACAAAATTATTTAAGATATTAAATTATTCTACGGATATTAATTTTTTAGTCGGTCAAGCCGTTAATAGTGCACACCAAAATCCTGATTTTCCTACAGATTTAAGGATAAAGATTAAAATCGTAGAAGAACTTATTGATTTATTATACAAGTTAAATAAAAATATAGAAGTTAATTATTTTTAGAAGGGGTAGATAATCTTGTTTAAATTTAATTCCGATATTCAGATGTTAAAGTATGAGGTATTATACAAAGTAGCAAAATTAACATTAGAAGATAAGCTGGATGAAGAATATGATGAAATACCATACGAAATAATTCCTGGCACAAAACCTAGATTTAGATGCTGTGTGTATAAAGAAAGAGCTATCCTCGAGCAGAGAATAAAAGTAGCGATGGGTAAAAATTTAAAAAGAACTATGAAATATGCCATCGAAGGCGAGGAACCCATTATACAAATACTAGATATAGCCTGTGAAGAATGTCCTATCAAAAGATACAGGGTTACAGAAGCATGTCGTGGCTGTTTAACACATAAATGTACAGAGGTTTGTCCGAAAGGTGCTATATCTATTATAGATAAGAGAAGTCATATAGATTATGATAAATGTATTGAATGTGGCAGATGTAAAGATGCATGTCCATATAATGCGATATCAGATACTTTAAGACCATGCATACGCTCTTGTACAGCGAAAGCAATAACTATGGATGAAGAATTAAAAGCGGCTATTAATTATGAGAAATGTACTTCATGTGGAGCGTGCACATTGGCATGCCCATTTGGTGCTATAACAGATAAATCATACATCGTAGGCATAATAAGAGCTATAAAAAGCGGAAAAAAGGTTTATGCATTAATTGCACCTGCTATAGCATCTCAATTTAAAGATGCAACAGTAGGGCAAGTTAAATCTGCTTTAAGGAAATTAGGATTCACAGATGTTATAGAAGTTGCACTTGGAGCTGATTTTGTTGCAACAGAAGAGGCAAAAGAATTTAGCGAAAAAATAGGTGATATAAAAGTCATGACAAGCTCATGCTGCCCTGCATTTGTGACACATATTAGGAAAAGCTATCCTGAACTTGCTGAAAATGTATCGACAACAGTATCACCTATGACGGCTATCTCAAAATACATTAAAAAGTTTGATCCTGCTGCATTAACTGTTTTTATAGGTCCATGTACCGCCAAAAAATCAGAAATCATGAGAGATGAAATTAAAGGAATAACGGATTATGCCATGACATTTGAAGAAATGGTGGCTGTACTTGATGCAGCGGAAATAGATATCAAAGAGCAGGAAGACATGAAAGTTGAGGATGCAACACTGTTTGGAAGAAAATTTGCAAGGTCTGGCGGCGTATTAGAAGCTGTGAAAGAAGCAATAAAAGAAATGGACGTTGATATAGAACTTAATCCAGTTATTTGCAATGGACTTGAGGAATGCAATAAAACTTTAAAAATAATGAAAGCGGGAAAACTTCCCAATAATTTTGTAGAAGGAATGGCATGCATTGGCGGATGCATTGGAGGTGCTGGTGTTATCAATAACAATGTAAATCAAGCAAAGTTAGCAGTAAATAAATTTGGTGATACATCGACATACAAAAATATAAAAGAAAGAATTGACCAGCTCGATACAGATGAAGTTGATTTTCATGTGCCACACGAAAAAAAAATACAAATAAATCATTGAAAGAAGCTTAAAAAGAGAATCAAAACTTTCTCTTTTTAAATAAAAGTATAAGTATTAATATGTTTATCATAGGGGTTCGATTTGTCGAACCTTTTAATTTTCTTTTTAGAGTTGAAATATAAGCTGACATTAACATATAATATATATGTTAAATATAGAAAATATGTGAGGATTGGTATAAATGGAAGTGTACCTCGACAATAGCGCAACAACGAGAGTTCGAAAAGAAGTAATTGATAAAATGGTTGATGTATTGGATAATGAATATGGCAATCCTTCATCGATACATTTAAAAGGATATAGAGCTGAAAAGATCCTTGATGTGTCAAGAGATAGTGTAGCAAAATTAATAAAATCTGAGAAAGATAATGTAGTTTTTACGTCCGGTGGTACAGAATCAAATAATTTTGCCATACGTGGTATAGCATATGGAATGAAGAGGATGGGAAATCATATTATTACCTCAAAAATCGAACATCCATCTGTCTTAAATGTCATGAAACAATTAGAAGAAGAGGGGTATAATGTTACATATCTTAATGTAGATAAAAATGGCAAAATTAATTTAGGAGAGCTTGAACAAGCTATAAACGATAAAACCATACTCATTTCGATAATGGGTGTAAATAATGAAATAGGTACAATCGAACCTATTGATATGATAGCTAAATTAAAAGAAAAATCAAATATAGCTTATTATCATGTAGATGGTGTACAAGCTATCGGTAAAATTGATATAAATGTAAAGGATCAAAATATAGATTTATTATCAATAAGTGGTCACAAGATACATGGCCCAAAGGGTATTGGTGCGCTTTATATAAAAAAAGGTACTAAAATAAAACCTATAATATATGGTGGTGGGCAAGAGCGCAATCTTAGATCAGGTACAGAAAACTTGCCGGGTATTGCAGGCCTTGGATTAGCATGTAAATTAATAAGCGAAAATTTTAAAACTTATACATCAAAACTAATGGCCCTAAAAAAGAGGTTATATGACGGAATTATTAGTGAGATAACTGATGTTCATTTGAATGGTCCCGATATTGATAATGGCGCACCGCAAATATTAAATGTGTCTTTTTTGGGCGTAAGAGGTGAAGTGCTATTACATGCTTTGGAAGAAAAAGGTATATATGTTTCAACGGGTTCTGCTTGTTCATCACATAAAGAAACTGAAAGTCACGTTTTGAAATCAATTGGACTAAGCCATGATTTTATTGAAAGTGCTATTAGATTTTCACTTGGTTTATTTAATACAGAAAATGAAATTGACTATACGATTGATACCCTAAAAGAAAAAGTTAATCTTTTAAGAAAGTATAAAAGGAGGTAAAAATGGATTTAATCTTAGTAAAATATGGTGAATTAGCATTAAAAGGTGACAATAGGACATATTTTGAAAACAAACTTGTAAAAAATATAAAAAATGCATTAAATGGATATGAAGATATAAAAGTGGAGAAAACTCACGGCAGAATTTATATTGAATATCCAGGAAATGTGAATGATATCATTGATAAATTAAAAAAGGTTTTTGGTATAGTCGGTATTACGATTGCTAAAAAAGTTGATTTAAACATTGAAACAATATATAAAACCGCCATTGATATAATGAGAGAGCATTCAGGAAAGAGCTTTAAAGTAGAGACTCGTAGACCAAATAAATCATTTCCCTATGAGAGCATGGAAATAAGCCGTATGGTTGGAGCAAAGGTGTTAGAAAATGTAGACAATATTTATGTTGATGTTCATAATCCCGACGTTATTTTAAATATTGAGATACGTGAAAGGGCTTACTTATATATAGGTGTTATAGACGGCATTGGAGGTATGCCACTTGGTACAAATGGAAAAGCGATGGTGCTTTTATCAGGTGGAATTGATAGCCCTGTTGCTGCATGGATGATGATGAAGAGAGGCGTTGAAGTAGAAGCTATTTACTTTCACAGTCCACCATATACGCAGGAAAGAGCTAAGGATAAAGTTATTGATTTGTGCAAGACATTGACTGAGTACGGTCAAATAATATATCTTCATGTAGTTAATTTTACAGATTTTCAGCTCGCTATTTATGATAAATGTCCTCCCAAAATGACAACTATAATAATGAGAAGAATGATGATGAGAGTAGCCGAAAATATAGCTAGGAAATATGACGCTATGGCACTTGTCACAGGCGAAAGTTTAGGACAGGTTGCGAGCCAAACAATTGAGAGTCTTTACTGCACAAATGCAGTAGTGAAAATGCCCGTTTTTAGGCCTTTAATTGGTATGGATAAGAGTGAAATTGTAGAGTTAGCGCAAAAAATTGGAACATATGACATATCAATAAGGCCTTATGAAGATTGCTGTACTATATTTGTACCTAAACATCCTCTTATAAAACCTGTACTAGAGGATGTAATTGAAGGCGAGAAAAATTTAGATTATCAATATTATATTGATAATCTAAACGTAGAGCAAATTAAAATAAAACCTGAGTGAATATTAATTATTGTAATAAGGGTTCGATAAATCGAACCCTTATTCGTTGTATGAATTTGAATATTAAGATCACTAATTTATTAAATTGCTTAAAAAATATTTTATTTTTAATTTTATTTTATACTTTTATACAACATTGTTTTAAGAAAAGATTAATATATTGAAAATAAAAATTAAAATAATTAAATATTAAACAAAATATTATAAAATATATTGAAATAAATATTGAATATATTGATACATGTGTTATAATATAATCAACAATAAAAAATTGATACAAAAAGAAGAAATTTTGGGTGGTGATATATTTGAATGAAGTAATTGGAAGATGCCCTATATGCAATGAAAAATTCACTGTTACAAAACTTACCTGTCCTAAATGTGGCACATCTATGGAAGGTGATTTTGAGATGTGCAAATTCTGTTATTTATCAAAAGAACAGAGAGACTTTATGGAAGTCTTTATAAAATGCAGAGGCAATATTAAAGAAATGGAAAAGGAGCTTGGCATTTCATATCCAACAATAAGAACTAAGCTTGACAATCTTATAATTGCTTTAGGTTATAAAGTTGAGGAAAGGCCGACTGTAAATAAAAAAGAAGTGTTAGAAAGGCTGGAAATCGGAGAGATAACGGCACAAGAAGCACTGAAATTATTAAAAGAAGAATGATTAGAGAAGCATATATGAATGAAGAGATTTAAGGACTTCTAATTCTTCTATTAATGTAGGCAACATTGAAAAAGGATGTGGAATTTCTTTTAATCTGAATACAACAAATGGAAGATGTAAGGTTGATTTTCCTGCATTGTATTTAGATAATAGAAGCGGAAATTATGCAGAAGGTAAAACAGAAAATTATGAGTTATCTAATAAAAAGGTCGAGATAGTTGCATTAACATCAAACGCTAATATTAATATAATTAAAGGAGGTTTCATAAATAGATGATGAAAAGAAATGCTATGATATAAATTAATATCTAACGTAAAAGCTTGATATCATTGACTATCACTAAAGGAGCTACAGCATCGGCCCATGGATAATATTTACGATCCATGGGCTAAAATTTTAAAATTAAAAACCCTGTAAGAAAATCATTTAGCTATTTTATACATTAAACCGAAATACAACAACATCTCCATCTTCCATAACATAATCTTTGCCTTCGAGTCGCATTAATCCTTTTTCTTTTGCTGCTGTTTCAGAGCCGGATTCAACATAATCCTTATACGATATTACTTCAGCTCTTATAAATCCCTTTTCAAAGTCTGTATGGATTTTTCCAGCCGCTTGCGGTGCTTTTGTACCATTTTTTATTGTCCAAGCTCTTACTTCTTTTGGGCCGGCTGTGAAAAATGTAATAAGACCGAGCAAAGAATATCCGTGCCTTATTATATTATTTAGTCCTGGTTCCTTTAAACCATATTCAGAAAGTAGTTCGCTTTTTTCATCATCTGGTAATGATGATAGTTCTTCTTCAATTTTCGCTGATATAACTATTACTTCGGATTTCTCATTTGATGCATATTCTTTAAGTTTTTTCACATATTCATTTTCTTCCCCTGATATAAGGTCGTCTTCAGATATATTTGCAGCATACATTACAGGTTTTGATGTCAATAACATAAGCTGATTCACAAAAGCCTGTTCTTCTTCATCAAAATCGATATTACGTACAGGTTTACCAGCATCTAGTACATTTTTAATTTTTTCTAATATATTAAGTTCGAACGCAGCAGTTTTATCATTTTTGGCATACTTTGAGGTTTTTGCAATGCGCTTTTCTATAACTTCCAAGTCTGCAAGCACTAATTCAAGTGTTATAATTTCTATATCTCTTATTGGGTCTATATTACCTTCCACATGCGTAATGTTGCTGTCTTCAAAACACCTTACTACATTTAGTATCGCATCAACTTCTCTTATATGTGATAAAAACTTATTTCCAAGTCCTTCACCTTTACTTGCACCTTTTACAAGCCCCGCTATATCCACGAATTTAATAGTTGCTGGAATTATTTTCTGTGGATTTACTATTTTAGCAAGTTCATAAAGTCTATTGTCAGGAACTGATACAATTCCGACATTTGGTTCTATTGTACAAAAAGGATAATTCGCACATTCAGCACCGGCCTGTGTTATAGCATTAAAAATTGTACTTTTACCAACATTAGGTAATCCTACTATACCTATTTCCATCTATATTCCTCCGTGATGTTTTAAAATTTTATGTATAAAAATTTTTACAAATTGCATCAAATAGAATTATATATGAAATATGATAAAAGTTCAAATGATATTGAGATATACCAAAAATATACATATGGTATAATAATAAATTACATTTATGTGAGCAAAATATTTATGGGAGGTGTTTGAATTGAAAAAGGCAAGAAACTTTTTTTTAATGTTATTAGCTTTGATAATGGCTTTAACTATATCATTAACAGGTTGTAAGCCTGCTAAAAGACCCAGTCCTACAAGATATACACCACCTGCACCAAGGATGACAACACCGGCACCGCAAAGGACGCCAACAACACCTGCACCAACAACTCCGGTACCGGCAAGAAGACCGGCACCTGAAAGTGCTAGAGCAGCAAGAATTGCGACAAATGTTGCTAAAATACCGGAAGTAAATAAAGCGACAGTCGTAATATCGGGTAACACTGCTATTGTCGGTATTGATATGAAATCAAAGGTACAAGGTGCACATGAGACTGAAGTTAAGAAGAAGGTTGAAAAGATTGTAAGAGATACTGATAAGGGAATAAAACATGTTTCAACTACATCGGATCCAGATCTATATACACGACTCAATAATATTGCAAAAGGTATAGCCGCTGGCAGGCCATTATCAGAATTTACTAAACAGATTGCAGAGATTTTAAAGAGAATCACACCAAGTGCATAGGATAAACTCGGGGAAACCCGGGTTTATATTTTGTTGACACAAAATAATATTTGAAATATAATTAAGGTCAATTGGATTATTATAGAAGGAGTGATAAAATATGTCCATTTATAAGGATAAAATTAGTAATGGTATAAATCTCTACATAAATCAAATGAAAAAATTTAAAACAATTACGATAAACATTTATATACATAATAAGCTTGGAGATGACGCCACAGAATTTGCTTTGTTACCTTCAGTATTAAAAAGAGGAAGTAAGAATATTAAAACATATAAAGAAATAACTAAATATCTAGAGGGTTTATATGGTGCTACATTATTGTTTTCAGTATATAAAAAAGGTGAAAGGCAGATAGGACAATTTAGACTAGAGATAGCCGATAGTAACTACATTAAAGATGATATTACAGAAGAAGGAATTAAATTTTTAGCAGATATATTATTGAATCCATTAGTTGTGAATAATGGGTTTAATAAAATATACGTTGACCAGGAAAAAGAAATACAAAGAAATTTAATAAATTCAAGGATAAATGAAAAGACAAAATATGCTGTCGATAGGTGTATAGAAGAAATGTGCAAAGATGAGAATTATTCTATATACGAGCTTGGCAATGTAGATTACCTCGACAAAATTGATGAATCTAATCTCTATGAATATTATAAAAAATGTATAAGGACATTGCCAATTGACATATATGTAACAGGGAATGTTGACAAAGAGAAAATCAAATATTTTTTCGAAAAATATTTTAATATCAATAGAGATAATATCATCGATATACCGGATACTCCGATATATAAGAAAATAGAAAAAGTTAATTATGTAAGAGAAGAATTAGATGTTACACAAGGTAAATTGACATTAGGATTTAGAACAAATGTAAAACCGAGTGATAGCGAATATTTCCCGCTTCTTGTATATAGTGGGGTTCTTGGTGGTGGTCCATTTTCAAAATTATTTATGAATGTTAGGGAAAAGGCGAGTCTTGCATATTATGCGCATTCAAGGCTTGAAAGATTTAAAGGCCTTATGCTTATAATGTCAGGTATAGAAATAAAAAATTATCAGAAGGCTTTAGATATTATATTAAAACAAATTGAAGAAATAAAAAACGGTAATATAACTGACTATGAATTTGATTCAACATTAAAGGCATTAAATACATCGATGAATTCTATAAAAGATAATGCAACACAGATTTCTGATTTTTATTTGTCACAGAATTTGGCACATTTGGATTATGATATAGACGAATTTTTACATAAAATAAATGAAGTGACTATAAATGATGTTGTTGATGTTTCAAAAAAGATAGAGTTAGATACTGTATATTTTATGACTAATAAAGAAGGAGGGACTCAAAAATGAAAGAGCTATACAGCAAAATAATAGGCGAAATGATGTACTATTATGAGCATGAAAGCGGCTTGAAGGTATATATAATGCCAAAAACAGGATTTGTTAAACAGTATGCCATGTTTGCAACACATTATGGATCCAATGATAGCAAATTTATTGTACCAGGTGAAGCAGATGTAACACATGTTCCTGATGGCATAGCACATTTTTTAGAGCATAAAATGTTTGAAGAGGAAAAAGGTAGTATATTTGAGGAGTTTTCTAAGGAAGGTGCTTCTGCAAATGCATATACAAATTTTACAACTACCGCTTACCTTTTTGCAAGCACTGACAAATTCTATGAGAACTTAAAACTTCTTTTAAATTTTGTTCAGCATCCATACTTTACAGATGAGAATGTAGAAAAAGAGAAGGGCATAATTGCACAGGAAATTAAAATGTATGAGGACGACCCTGCATGGAGGTCATATTTTAACATGCTTGGTGGATTGTACAATGTTCACCCTGTAAAAGTTGATATAGCTGGTACTGTTGAGTCAATTTCAAAAATAGATAAGGATATTTTATACAAGTGTTATAAAACTTTCTATCACCCATCAAATATGGTTTTGTTTGTAACTGGTGATATAGATTATAAAGAAGTTATTGACATTGTCAACTCAAACATAAAAGAAAAGACAAAACAAGGCGAAATCAAAAGAATTTATCCAGACGAGCCTAAGTCTTTATGTAATAGATATGTTGAGCAAAAAATGGCTGTTTCAATGCCTTTGTTTAATATTGGGTTTAAAGACAAGGACATTGGTTATGGTGGTTTGAAACTTCTTAAAAAAGACATTGTTACTCAGATATGTCTGGAACTTTTGGCGGGCAAAAGCTCGGATCTTTATGAAAAACTCTATAACGAAGGTCTTATCGATACTACATTTGAAACAGAATATGTTGGTGAAGTTGATCATGGATATTCAATAATTGGTGGTCAATCAAAGGATCCATTATCAGTGAAAGAAAAGATTATAGATGAATTAAAAAAAGTGGATGAGATAACCGAAGATGATTTTGATAGGATTAAGAAAAAAATAACGGGAAGATTTTTGAGGGCATTTAATTCTGTTGAAAGTATATCACATAGCTTTATTTCATACTATATGAGGGACATAAATATACTTGATTATCCTTCAGTTATTGATGTGGTAACATATAAGGATGTCTTAGACAGATTTAAAAATCACTTTAATGAAGAAAATTGTGTATTATCTGTTATAAAACCTTAAGTTAAGTATTACATATTTTGTAAAACGAGTTTAACTCGTTATTTTTTTTTGAAAAAATTTTATTATTTTTGAAGGATTTTTAAGTTTTATATAGAATAAACATAATAAGTGGTTTAAAGTGGTGCAAAGTGGTTTAATGTGAAATGGAAATGGGTGTATTAATATGTTAATGGGACAATACGACCATACAATAGACGCAAAGGGCAGAGTAATCATACCTGCCAAGTTTAGAGAGGAACTTGGTGATAAATTCGTGTTGACAAGAGGACTTGATAACTGTCTTTTTGTATACTCATTAGCGGAATGGTCAAATATAGAGATGAAACTTAAATCACTACCACTTAACAGAAAGGATGCAAGGGCATTTACAAGGTTTTTTCTTGCTGGTGCCACTGAATGTGAAATAGATAAACAGGGAAGAGTATTAATACCGACTAATTTAAGAGAGTACGCAAAAATCGATAAAGAGGTTGTTATAATAGGTGTTTCTTCGAGAGTCGAAATTTGGAGTAAAGAAGTTTGGAACGATTATTCAAATAATGTTGACATTTCATTTGAAGATGTTGCAGAACACCTTGATGATTTAAATATATAAGGTGATCTTATGGAATTTAAACATAAAAGTGTATTGTTAAAAGAAACAATTGAATATCTAAAAATAAAGCCTGACGGTATTTATGTTGATGGAACGTTGGGCGGTGGTGGTCATTCATATGAAATATTAAAGTTAATTGAGAAGGGTAAGTTAATTGCAATTGATAGGGATATGGATGCGATAAGTGCGGCGTCAGAAAAACTTAAGGAATTTAACAATGTTGTATACGTACATGATAATTACAAAAATATTAAAGATATTTTAAAGAAGTTTAATATTGCCAATGTCGATGGTATCTTACTTGACCTCGGCGTTTCGTCATATCAGCTTGACAAAGCAAAACGTGGTTTTTCTTATATGCATGATGCCCCACTTGATATGAGAATGGATAAGGAAAGTCAGCTTACTGCAGATTATATTGTTAATAAATATTCTGAAGATGATATAGCAAGAATATTAAATGATTATGGTGAGGAAAAATGGGCTAAAAGAATTGCAAAGTTTATAGTTGATGAAAGGGAAAAAAGTCCTATAAAAACAACATTTCAACTTGTTGACATAATTAAAAATGCAATACCTGCTTCAGCAAGAAGGAAAGGACCACATCCTGCTAAACGAACATTTCAGGCTATAAGAATTGAAGTGAATGACGAGTTAAAGGGACTTGATAATGCAATATCTGACATGATAGACGTGTTAAAACCTGAGGGCAGAATTGCAATAATTACATTTCATTCCTTAGAGGATAGGATTGTCAAGAATACATACAGGAAACTCGAAAATCCATGTACATGTCCACCACAAATGCCATGTACATGTGGTAAGAAGCCGGTAATAAAAATTATTACAAAAAGACCCATTACACCTGAAAAAAATGAAATTGAGATAAATCCAAGAGCAAGAAGTGCTAAGTTAAGAATAGCTGAAAAACTACATAGTTCTAAAGTATAAGGAGGAAGAATAAATTGGTATTGGAGAATAACAATTATGGTTATGATTATAAACCATATTATGAAGAAGAAAAATCTAAAAAACCAAAAAGAAACAAAAAGTTAAAAAATCTCATGCTAATTTTTTTTATAGGTTCTCTAAGTATTACCTTATTGTTTAGATATGCATTAATATATCAAAAGTCTGTTGCTTTAAGCAAGATGGAGTCAAAAGTCAGTGAAATTGAAAATCAAAACCAGCAGTTAAAAGTTAAAATTGCATCACTATCAGATTTACAGAAGATTGAAGATGTAGCGAAAAATAAATTGGGTATGGTTGAACCTGAAAAGGGACAAATTGTTTATATCAATGTAGGTAAAACTAATAAAACTATGGTAAATAAAACAAATGATAATGGTAAAAATAAAAACTTTTTTGCGAGGATATTAGGACTGCTGGTGAGATAGGAGGGATTTATATATCACCAAGCATTTCAACTAAAAAAAGGATATTGTTTTTATTGTTTTTTACCATAATCATAATTTTAGTACTTATAATAAGACTATTCTGGATTCAGATAGTAAAAAGTGAGGCATATCAAAAATTAGCTATTCCACAATGGACACTTGATGTTACTGTGTCGCCCAAAAGAGGCTTAATATTAGACAGAAATGGAAAAGCACTTGCCGAAAGCGCCAGCTCAAATAAAATTAGTATAATTCCAAAAGAATTGAAGTCTAATCAAAGAGATGAAGTTGTAACAAAACTTGCAGAAATACTGAAATTAAAGAAAGAAGACATATTAAAAAAGCTAAATAATAATAGTGTTCAAGAGGTTTTGATAGCAAGAAGAGTAGATGATGATACGGCAAATGAGATTAGGAAATTAAATATTTCAAGCATAATAGTTTCCGGTGATACAAAAAGATATTATCCTGAAAAAAATTTAGCCTCCCATATACTTGGTTTCACGGGTGTAGATAATCAAGGACTTGATGGTGTTGAGTCAGTATTTGACAGTTATTTAAGGGGTATTCCCGGAAGGATATCATCTCCAGTTGATGCTATTGGTAGGAAAATGAGTGATGGGGCTGAAGAATATGTTGCTCCTATTGATGGTTATAACGTAGTATTGACGATTGATTCTAATATACAGCATTTTACAGAAAAAGCACTTGATGAAGGCTATGCTCATACTAGGCCAACTAAAGGTGCAGTAGCATTGGTAATGAATCCTAAGACAGGTGAAATATTGGCAATGGCTTCAAGGCCAGATTATGATCCGAATAATCCATTTGCAGGTCCAAATGATCAATGGTTTAAATATTGGAGGAATAAAGCTATATCTGATTCGTATGAGCCTGGATCTGTTTTTAAGACAGTAACTGCTTCAACAGCATTAGAAGAAGGTGTTGTAAGTCCGAATGATCATTTTTATGATCCAGGATATATTATGGTTGCAGGACAAAGGATTAATTGTTGGGCAACACACGGCAGTGAAACTTTTGTACAAGGCGTACAAAATTCTTGCAATGTAGTTTTTGCAACTGTTTCGCAGAGACTTGGTGTTGATAAATTATATAAATATATTCATGCTTTTGGGTTTGGCGAAAGAACGGGTATAATTTTACCAGGTGAAGCATCAGGACTTGTAATGAAAGAAAAAAATGTTGGACCTGTTGAACTTGCTACAAATGCATTTGGCCAGGGTATAGCTGTTACACCATTACAAATGGTAAGGGCTGTTTCTGCAATTGCAAATGGCGGAAAGTTGATGGAACCGCGTATAGTAAAATCTATTGTTGACGCAAATGGAAATACAGTTAAAGAATTCAAACCTAAGGTTATAAGGCAGGTTATATCTGAAAAGACATCAGCAACAATGAGAGAGATACTACGAAGCGTTGTTGCCGAAGGAACAGGAAAAGCTGGATATATTGAAGGATACGATGTAGGTGGCAAGACGGGTACAACGGAAAAATATACACCGGGTAAATATGTAGCATCATATATAGGATTTGTACCAACTGATGATCCTCAGGTAATTGTATTAGTAGTAATTGATGAACCAAATGCAGAAACACATTTTGGAAGTGCATTAGCTGGGCCTGTTGTAAAAAGTATATTATATGATACATTGACATATTTAGATATTAAACCTAAGGGAATAGAAATGAAATCACAAGTTAAAGTACCAAATGTGAGAAATATGAATCTTATGGATGCACAAAATACCTTATTAAATGAGAAACTGCAATTTGCGATAGAAGGTATGGGAAATACTGTAGTGGACCAAATGCCAAAACCGGGCGCAATGGTGGAAGAAAACACTACGGTTGTATTATATCTTAATGAATATAATAATATCCAAGAAGTAAAAGTACCTGACCTAAAAGGAAAGACTATTACTGAAGCGACAGAACTACTAAATTCATTGGGACTAAAGATTAAAATTAATGGTACTGGTGTTGCTGCAAGCCAGAAACCAGAAAAGGGTGAACAAGTTGGTAAAGGTACAACTGTCGAAGTTGATTTTAGGCCACTGGAAAATTAATTCAAGCACAATATGCAGTTTTTTATATATGCAAACTGCATTATTGTGCTATACTATTAATGTATATAATGAAATAGGAGGCCTATTATGAGACTTGCAGATGTGATGAAAGATATAGACTACAATATTGTAAAAGGTGATATAAATGTTGAAATAAAAGGAATATGCTATGATTCGAGAAACAGTAAAGATGGCTCCATGTTTGTAGCAATTAAAGGATTTAAAGTAGATGGTACAAATTTTATAAATGATGCTATAAAACTTGGAGCTAATGTAATAGTCTTAGATCAAGATATTACTGTCAGTGATGATGTAACGGTTGTTAAAGTCAATGATAGTAGGAAAGCTTTAGCTAAAATAGCTGCTAACTATTATGGAAACCCATCTAAACAACTCTTTTTGATAGGGGTAACTGGCACAAATGGAAAGACATCTGTTACATATATGATAAAATCTATACTGGAGAGTCAAAACAATAAAGTGGGATTGATCGGAACAATTCATAATATGATTGGCGATAAGGTTTTTCAATCAGAACATACTACACCAGAATCACTTGATTTACAAAGGTACTTAAGGCTTATGGTAGATGAAGGTGTTAAATACGTAGTTATGGAGGTTTCTTCACACTCTTTAGCGTTAGACAGAGTTGATGAGTGTGACTTTGATATAGCTGTCTTTACAAATTTAACACAAGACCATTTGGATTTTCATAAGACGATGGAGAATTATGCGAATGCCAAAGCCAAGCTTTTTAGGATGGCAAAGACAGCATGTATAATAAATATTGATGATGATTATTCATCATTAATGATTGAGAACTCAAACGCGAAAGTTGTTACATATGGTATCAAAGACTATGCTTACATTATTGCAAAAGATATAAAGAATAGCTTAAAAGGTGCCAAATATAAAGTGCAAATAGAGGACAAAAGGGAAGATATAGTGCTCAAGATACCAGGTTTATTCAGTGTATATAATTCATTAGCTGCTATATCCGTAGCATTTATCCTTGGAATTCCTCTTCAATCGGTTAAAATGTCATTGAGCAAGATACAAGTAAAAGGAAGATTTGAAGTTCTTGACATAGATAAACCATATTATGTTGTTATTGATTATGCGCATACACCAGATGGCATTGAAAATTTAATGAAAGTTTTCGATGAGTATGAAGTAGGTAAGAAAATACTGTTATTTGGCTGCGGTGGTGATAGAGATAAGGGCAAAAGACCTATCATGGGTGAAATTGCAGGAGAGTATGCGGATTATGCTATTATTACATCAGATAATCCGCGAACGGAAGATCCAATGACAATAATAAATGAAATTGAAGAGGGAATTAAAAAGACAAATTGTCCATATACAATTATAGAAAATAGAAAAGAGGCTATAAGATACGCACTTTCTATTGCTAAGGAAAATGATGTTGTAATATTGGCCGGCAAGGGACACGAAACATATCAAATATTGAAAGATAAGGTAATTCATTTTGATGAAAGGGAAATAGTAAGAGATATATTAAATGGAGATGGAAAGAATTGATAGATTTAAAAATAGAAGAAATAATTAAAGCCGTAAATGGTGAATTATTATCTGGAGATTTAAACACAACAATAAATGGAATAAGTACTGATTCTAGGACAATAAAAGAAGGTGAACTTTTCATACCATTAAAGGGTGAAAAATTTAATGGGGAGGAATTTTTAGAAAAAGCACTTCAAAAGGGATCTGCTGCTTTAACTGAGTCAGTTGAAAATAAAGGCAAATATGATAAACCAATAATACTCGTAAGAGATACAAAAGATTCTTTACATAAATTAGCAACATTTTATAGAAAAAAGTTTAAGATTCCGTTTATAGCTATAACAGGAAGCAGTGGGAAGACTACTACAAAGGATATGATATACGCTGTTTTATCAAAG
Source organism: Thermoanaerobacterium sp. RBIITD (assembly GCF_900205865.1). Lineage (NCBI taxonomy): Bacteria > Bacillati > Bacillota > Clostridia > Thermoanaerobacterales > Thermoanaerobacteraceae > Thermoanaerobacterium > Thermoanaerobacterium sp. RBIITD. The sequence goes on along the minus strand of NZ_LT906662.1, from coordinate 225,473 downwards.
AAGTATAATGTGCTAAAAACGGAAGGTAATTATAATAATGAAATAGGGTTACCATTGACAATATTTAGACTTAAAAAAGAGCATAGTATAGCAGTTGTTGAGATGGGAATGAGCGGATTTGGCGAAATAAGGAAACTAAAAAATATAGCGATGCCTGATATTGCTGTCTATACTAATATAGGTGTAGCACATATAGAAAAATTAGGATCAAGGGAGAATATATTGAAAGCTAAATCTGAACTTGTCGAAGACTTTAAATGTGGAAATACAATAGTTCTAAACGCTGATGATGATATGCTAATAAAGCTATTAAATAAAAATGGTGTTGAATATTACACATATGGAATAAATAATGGAGATTACAAGGCATATGGCATAGTAAGCATGGAAAATGGTGTTAAATATAAAGCCTTAATTGATAATGATGAAATGGACATTGAACTTTGCATTCCGGGTCGGCATAATGTATATAATTCATTAGCGGCTATTTGTATAGGAATTAAATTTGGTGTCAATAAAGAAGATATAGAGGAGGCATTAAGAGATTTTAGACCAGGAGCAATGAGGCTTAATATCACTGATGTTAAAAATATTAAGATCATTAACGATGCATATAATGCAAACCCCGGGTCAATGAGAGCGGCTATTTCGGTGTTAAAATATTTTAATAATAGAAGAAAAATAGCTGTACTTGGTAACATGCTTGAGCTTGGCGAATATTCTAATATTGGCCATGAGGAAATAGGAGAATATGTAAAAGAGTCAAATATTGACATTCTAATTACCATTGGCGATCTTGCGAGAAAAATAGCTGAAGGTGCACTTAAAAAGGGAATGTCATCTATTAATGTATTTGTATGTAATGATAACAAGGAAGCAATAGATAAATTAAAAAATATTATGAAGAAAAATGATGTATATCTTATAAAAGGTTCAAGGGGTATGAAGATGGAAGAGATCGTTAAATTTTTACAGGAGAGTGCTATTTAATGATGCAAAAGATGATATTTGCTACAATAGTATCATTTCTAGTATGTATTTTATTAGGACCATTGATAATTCCATGGCTTAAAAAACTAAAATTAGGTCAAAATGTTAGGAATGATGGCCCCAAAACACATCTAAAAAAAGCTGGGACTCCGACAATGGGCGGTATTATATTTATTTTATCACTGATTATAACAGATATGATATTTTCAAAATGGGATAAATATATGGCATTAGTCCTTTTCATTACTATCGGGTATGGACTTATTGGCTTTTTGGATGACTTTTTAAAAGTCTATTATAAGAGGTCATTGGGACTTACGGCAAGACAAAAGCTATTGGGTCAATTTATCCTCGCAATAATATTAGCATATTTTGCAAAAAATTTTATTGGAACAGAAGTAATTATCCCATTTATTAAAAGAGAAATAAATATAGGATATTATTATATTCCTTTTATAATGTTTGTTGTTGTCGGTACTGTCAATAGTGTCAATCTAACTGATGGTCTTGACGGTCTTGCAACAGGGGTTTCTTTCATGGTTACTGCGTTTTTTGCATTAATAGCATTATTTATGTTCAATACATCATTGACAATTTTCGGTGCTGCACTGACTGGAGCACTTTTGGGATTTTTAAAATTTAATAGGTATCCTGCTGAAGTTTTTATGGGTGATACGGGATCACTTGCAATTGGAGGCGCTATAGCGGCATTAGCAACACTTACTAAACTACCGGTTATATTACCGCTTGTAGGTATAATATATGTAGCTGAAGCATTGTCTGTGATTATTCAGGTTATTTCATTTAAACTCACAGGGAAAAGGGTTTTTAAGATGAGCCCGTTGCATCACCATTTTGAACTTTCTGGGTGGCCCGAGACAAAGGTAGTAACAGTATTTTGGTTAGTAACATTTGCAGCAGTTTTTATATCATTTTATGGTATAAGCTAACTTGAAATTATATTAGGAGGATTAATAATGGATTTAAAAGGGAAAAAGATAATAGTAGCGGGTCTTGGATTAAGCGGAAAAGCATTATGCAAGGTTTTGACGGAATTTGGTGCATTTGTATACGCATATGATTCAAAATCCGAAAATGAACTTAGGGATATATTAAATGAACTTAAAGATTATAACATAAATTATTATTTTAAAGAAGTATCTGATGAATTGCTAAAAGATGCTGAATTAGCGATAGTAAGCCCAGGTATACCAGTTGATTCTGATATTGTCACAGAATCTATAAATAGAGGTATAGAAGTTATAGGTGAGGTTGAATTTGCATATAGGATATCAAAAGCACCTATTTACGCGATAACTGGTACAAATGGAAAAACGACGACAACATCTCTATTAGAAGAGATATTTAAAAATGCTGGTAAGACTACTTATGCTGCAGGCAATATCGGATACCCTTTGGTTGAGGCGGCATTAAGAGCTGGAACTGAAGATTATATTGTTGCGGAGATAAGCAGTTTTCAATTAGAGACAATAAAGGAATTTAAGCCCAAAATAAGTGCTATTATAAATATAACACCGGATCATTTGAACAGGCATAAAACACTTAGCAATTATATAAATATTAAAGGACGAATATTTAAAAATCAAGATTCACATGATTATACTGTACTTAATTATGATGATAAAAATATAGCTTCGTTGTTTAAAATTGCCAAATGTAATGTATTTCCATTTAGCAGGACTAGGGTTTTAGAGCATGGTGCATATTGTGCGAATGGTAAGATTGTTATAAGTTTCAAAGGAAATAAATATCCAGTAATTAATACAGATGATATTTATATACCTGGAGGGCATAATGTTGAAAATGCAATTGTCGCATCTTCAATGGCCTTTCTCGCAGGTGTTGATATTTCAATTATTGAAAACACATTAAAAACATTTAAAGGCGTAGAACACAGAATAGAATATGTGACAAATATAAATGGTGTTAAATATTATAATGATTCTAAAGGTACAAACCCTGATGCGGCAATTAAAGCAATTGAAGCTATGAAAGGACCTATAGTTCTAATTGCAGGTGGTTATGATAAAGGTGTAAGCTTTGATGAATTTACTAAGTACTTTAATGGCCACGTTCGTAAATTATTGCTTCTTGGTGCGACAAAAGAGAAGATATATGAATCAGCTATTAAAAATGGCTTTTCAAAAGATGACATAATAAGGGTCAATAATTTAGAAGAAGCAGTTGATGAAGCATATGAGATAGCAAAACCCGGTGATAACGTACTTTTGTCACCTGCATGTGCAAGCTGGGATATGTTTAACAATTTTGAGGAAAGAGGTAAACTCTTTAAAGATAAAGTAAATTCTTTAAGGGGGTAGTACATAGTGAATAGGAAATATCCCGTTGATTACAATATATTAATTTCTGTTTTAATCTTAGCTTCAATAGGTGTGATAATGGTATTTAGTGCAAGTTCTGCAAATGCTTATTATGAATACCATGATTCATTCTATTTTTTGAAAAGGCAGCTAATATGGGTGATACTAGGTTTTCTTGCTATGACTTTCATGATGAATTTTGATTATACTAAGTTAAAAAAATTAACTGGTTTTTTGCTAATTTTATCGATAGTGCTTCTTATAGTTGTTTTATTACCAGGTATTGGCAGTACAAGATATAATGCTACTAGATGGATTGAAATAGGTGGACTCACAATACAGCCATCCGAGTTTGCAAAATACACTATCATACTCTTTTTTGCAAAATATTTTGACAAGAATCCGGACTATGCTAAAAGCTTCAAAAAGGGTGTCTTACCTGTATTAACTCTTGCAGGGATTTTCTTTGTACTAATAATGAAACAGCCAAATTTTAGTACAGCTGGTACGATATTTATAATATCTATAATATTATTATTTGTAGCAGGTGCAAGATTATCCTTTATGATGACATTATTTGGACTTGGAGGTTCGGCTGCATTAATTATAATATCAACCGTTAAATACATAAGACAGAGAGTATTTACATTTTTAAACCCATGGGAAGACATAAGGCAGCATGGTTATCAGATTGTTCAATCATTGTATGCACTTGGTTCGGGTGGTTTATTTGGAGTAGGTCTCGGACGAAGTAGACAAAAATTTATGTATTTGCCTATGCCGCAGAATGATTTTATTTTTTCTATAATCGGCGAGGAACTTGGATTAATAGGTACTGCTACTATTTTACTATTATTTCTATATTTAATAATTAGAGGCTTGAGGGTAGCTGCAAAAGCACCGGATGTATTTGGATGTTTGACTGCTACAGGAATTATAGGACTTATTGGTGTACAGACACTTATAAATGTTGCTGTTGTAACATCATCTATGCCTGCTACAGGTGTTCCATTACCATTTATTAGTTATGGTGGAACATCTACAATTATAATGATGGCAGCAATGGGGATATTATTAAATATTTCACGCTACGCAAACATGGACAGGAGTTGATTTAATTGAAATACTTAATGACAGGTGGTGGTACGGGTGGACATATATATCCTGCTATCGCAATAGCAAATGAAATAAGAAGAAACGAGAATGATGCAGATATATTATTTGTAGGTACAGAAAAAGGCTTAGAAAAGGAGCTTGTACCTAAATCAGGTTATGTGCTTAGGACTATAAGAGTAAAGGGGTTTAAGAGAAAAATATCTTTGGATACAATAAAAACCGTAAAAATAGCCTTTGATGGTTTGTTTGATGCAAGGAGAATAATAAACGAATTTAAACCAGATATAGTCATAGGAACTGGAGGATATGTATGTGGGCCCGTAGTAATGATGGCAGTTTTAAAACATATCCCTACATTAATACATGAACAAAATGCCTTTCCGGGTATAACAAATAGAATTCTCTCAAGATTTGTAAATATAGTTGCAACTGCATTTGAAGATTCTAAAAAATATTTTCATAATAAAGATAAAGTGTATGTTACGGGTAATCCCGTGAGATTAGAAATTTTAAATGTCAATAAAGATCAAGCTTTAAAAAAACTCGGATTAGTTCAAGACAAAAAGGTGATTGTATCTGTTGGTGGGAGTAGGGGAGCTGCCAAGATTAATGAATGTATGGTAGATTTACTTAAATACATAAATGACGATGTACAAATATTAATAATTACGGGAAAAAATCAATATGATACTGTAATAAAAATGATGAAAGATTACGATATAGGAATAAAGGATAATATTAAGATAATTCCATATTGTTATAATATGGAGGATATTTATGCTGTTGCTGATATTATGATATGCAGATCAGGCGCTATAACGCTTGCAGAATTAACGGCAACCAAAACTGCATCGATCTTAATACCGTCACCAAATGTAACACATAATCATCAGGAATACAATGCAAGGGTATTGGAGAAAAACGGGGCGGCGTTAATAATACTTGAAAAAGATTTAAGTGGGAAAATTTTATATGATAAAATTAATTCAATATTAAAAAACCCCGTTTTGCTTGAAAAGATGAAAGTAAGCGCTAAAAAAATGTCTAAGGTTAATGCGGCAAATGATATATATAAACTCATAAATAAGCTTAAATGACTATATGTAACCTCCTGTTTTTATATTGCATAATATAAAGTGTACAGCTTAACAGGAGGTGATAGAATGGGATGAAATATAGAATTAATGGAGGAAATAAGTTAAATGGAGAAATACGGATAGGCGGTGCTAAAAATTCTGTATTGCCAATACTTGCAGCTACATTATTAAACAAAGGAACAAGTGTTTTACATGATTGCCCAAAATTAAAGGATGTATTTTCTATGATTGAAATCTTAAAGCACTTAGGCTGTGCTGTAGAGTTTAGTGGTTCTGACATAATTGTTGATTCTAGTGGTGTTATAGATTACCACATACCTGATAAGCTTATGAGGACAATGAGATCATCGATATTTTTAATGGGTGCGCTTGTATCTAGGAACAATATAGCGCAGATAAGCTTTCCAGGTGGATGTGATATAGGGCATAGACCAATAGATTTACACCTTAAAAGTCTTAGAAAACTTGGCATAAATATAAAAGAGTCGTTTGGCTATATACACTGTAAATGTACTAAAATAAAAGGATGTGAAATACACCTTGATATTCCAAGCGTTGGAGCAACAGAAAATATCATGCTAGCAGTATCTATGGCAGATGGAACAACTATTATAGGTAATGCTGCAAAAGAACCGGAAATAGAGGACCTTCAAAATTTTTTAAATTCAATGGGTGCTCAAATAACAGGTGCCGGTACAAATACAATAATAATAAAAGGTGTTAAAGAACTTCATGATACAGAATATACAATAATACCAGATAGGATTGTTGCTGGAACATATCTCATAGCATCAGCAATTACAAAAGGAGATGTGGTTCTCACAAATGTTGTAAAAAAACATATTGAATCACTTATTTCAAAGATGAGTGAAAGTGGATTTAAAATAGTTACTGGAAATGATTTTATTAGAATAGAACCATGCGTAAGGCCAAGGGCAGTTGATATGATAATAACTTTACCATATCCAGGCTTCCCGACAGATTTACAAGCTCAGATGGTATCGCTTCTTTCTACAGCTGATGGTACCTCAATAGTAACAGAGACCATATTTGATAATAGATTTAAGTATACTGAGGAACTTGTTCGTATGGGAGCGGATATAAAAGTAGATGGACGCATTGCGGTTATAAAAGGTGTAGAAAATTTGACAGGTACATCGGTTGTAGCAAGAGACTTAAGAGGAGGTGCTGCACTAGTTTTGGCGGGTCTTGGTGCAATTGGAACTACAATAGTTGAGGATATTGAACATATTGATAGGGGATATGATAAATTTGATGAGAACCTAAAAAATCTTGGGGCAGATATCGAAAGAATTATGTAAAACAGCGTAGGCTGTTTTACATTTGAGTATAATTTGTACAAGCAGTGAGGTGATAAAAATGCCTGAAGAAAAAACGGTTAATATGAAAAAGAGATTTGGAGTAGCAATTTTTATAATATTACTGTTATCATTTATATTATATTTAATATTATTTCAGTTGCCTATATTTAAATTAGAAAATATAGATGTTGTTGGTAATAAATATCTGACATCTAGTGATATCGTCAGTTTGTCAGGTCTTACTAAAGGTATTAGTATATTTAAAGTAAATAAGTCTAATGTAGTAAATCTTATAAAAAAGAATCCATATATAAAGGAAGTAAATGTTAGCGTTGTGTATCCTTCTAAAGTTGTAGTTAAAATCGATGAGAGGAAAATTGTGGCACAGATATATAACAATAATAAATATATATTTGTCGATACTGAAGGTGTAGCAGTGGATACAGGAGGGTACAATAAAAATCTGCCTATTATAAATGGTTTAAATTTAACAAAATATGAGATAGGTAAAAAAATCAATGAAATATATGAAAATAATGACATGGCAAAACTTTTAATGTTAATATATAATAAAAATATGTATAAAAGTATTGTTGTAAATAAGGAAAATATAATACTAGAAACCAAAACTGGAATTAACATTGTATTAGATAATGTTGATAACCTTGATTATTCTCTTAAGTTCTCAGAACTTATATTAAAAGATTTAGAAAAGAAAGGATATTATAGTGGTAAAGTACAAATTGAAAGAAATGGCAATCCGATTTATACACCATAGGAAATGGAGGAAATGTTGTGAAAAATAATGTAATTATATCTATAGCTTTTGTATGTTTGGTGCTTGGAATAATGTTTTCTACTCAATTTAGAACTGTAAAAAATGGTGGGAATGTGAATATTCAAAGAGCTGAAGAACTCACGAATAAATTAAATGAAGTCCAAAAAGAAAGAGACGGATTAAAAAAACAAATCAACGAACTTGAGTCAAAGGTTTCAAAATATGAAGAATCGGCATCTAAAACTAGTGCTGTTACAAAGTCACTAAAGGATGAACTTGATAAATATAAAGAATTAGCAGGCCTTTCAGATGTTGAAGGTCCCGGCGTAATAGTAACAATAAATGATAGTGATAAACAGCTTCAGCCGGGTCAGGATCAGAATGCTTTTCTTGTCCATGATGAAGACCTATTAAAAGTCGTGAATGAATTAAGAGCAGCTGGTGCTGAGGCGATATCTTTAAACGATCAAAGACTTATATCTACGTCGGAAATTAGGTGCGTTGGCCCAACAGTTAACGTCAATTCTGTTAGATATGCAGCACCATATGTTATTAGGGCTATTGGTAACCCCGAAACGCTTGATGCAGCTTTAAAACTCAAAGGCGGTGTAGTTGATACATTGTCAAATTGGGGTATACAAATAAGTATCAAAAGGTCTGATAAAGTGCTTGTTAAAAAATACGATGGCGTTATATCATTTAAATATGCTAAGCCTTATACTGAGGGAGGAAATAAATAATGGTTTTGATAATATTTTTAAGCTTACTTTTAGGATTAGCGGTTGGCTTCTTTTTACCAATCAATTTGCCTCCTACTTATACTTCTTATTTATCAGTTGCCATCTTAGCTGCACTAGATTCTGTCTTTGGCGGAATACGTGCCGGCCTTGAACATAAATTTAATAATGCTATATTTATTTCAGGATTTTTTGGAAATGCGATACTTGCAGCTGTCCTTGCATATATTGGTGACGTACTTGGTGTTCCTATTTATTTAGCGGCAATATTTGCATTTGGTGGTAGGCTTTTTACCAATTTTGCTTATATTAGGAGATATATTTTAGATAATTTAACAAAAAAGCAATAATCTCCGAGGGGAGGAGAATTAATTGAGTGATATCATAACAGGAATTGATATTGGCACATCAAAAGTATGTACTATTATTGGTCAGTGTGACAAAAATGGAGAGCTTAGAATAATAGGAATAGGTTTTTATCCATGCAATGGAATGAAAAAAGGTGTTGTAGTAGATATTGAAACAACTGCATTTTCTATAAAAAAATCCATTGAGCAGGCAGAGAGGATGGCTAATCAAAAGGTCACATCGGTTTATATTAAGATACCAGGAGGACTTACAGACATATACAGAAATAAAGGAATTGTGGCGGTAACAAGAGATGACAAAGAAATAACAAAGCAAGACGTTGAAAGGGTTTTACAAGCAGCTAAAATAATGGCAATCCCCTCTGATAAACAAATAATTGAGTTAATCCCTGTTGAATACATAGTTGACGGTTATGGTGAAATAAGGGATCCAGTTGGCATGGCAGGTATAAGACTTGAAGTTGATGCTGCTATTGTAACAGGAAGCCTCACGGCAGTACAGAATATGGAAAAGTGTATTAAAAAGGCCGGAATTGATGTATCAGGAATAATAGTAGAGCCTTTGGCGACTGCTGAAGCCGTAATGACCAGGGATGAAAGGGAATTAGGTGCGGCACTTATAGACATTGGGGCTGGAATAACTGATATTTCTGTTTTTAATTCAGGGAATCTTGTATATTCTGCATTGATACCGGTTGGTGGTAACCATATAACTAATGATTTATCAATTGGATTAAAGATTTCTTATGAAGAAGCCGAGAATATAAAGAAGAAGTATGGTTCTGTAATAAAATTGAATGACGAAAATGACGAAGTAATTAAGATATCCAATATAGCAAATCGCAGTTCCCAAGATATAAGATTAAATGATATAATAGATATTATAGAAGCAAGAGTGAGTGAAATTTTGACTATTTCATATGAGCAATTAAAAAAATCTGAGACGTTTGACTTAATTTCGACTAATATAGTAATAACAGGAGGAGGAATAGCATTTATTAAAGGAAGTATCGACTTAGCGAAAAATATATTTGACAAAAATGTTAGATTAGGTGTACCAGATGTTATTGGTGTATCGACTCCGGTATATTCTGCAGGTGTAGGTATCGTAAGATATGTTTATGCAAATCGTAAATACCTGTATGGTAAACAAAATGAACAGTCGAAAGAAAAAAACAAGAAAAAAAACGGGATATTTTTAAGAATAAAAGAGTTATTTAATGATTTTTGGGTATAAGGAGGGTTTCACATGATAGGAATAGAAACTGATATGGAGCAATTTGCAAATATCAAGGTAATCGGCGTAGGTGGTGGTGGAGGAAACGCTGTCAATAGAATGATTGATGCGGGGCTTAAAGGTGTTGAATTTGTTGCAATTAATACAGATAAACAAGCATTATATATGTCAAAAGCAGAAACCAAAATACAAATAGGTGATAAATTAACTAAGGGATTGGGTGCAGGGGCGAATCCTGAAATTGGCAAGAAAGCGGCAGAAGAGACCAAGGATGAAATTGAAAAGATTATAAGTGGTGCAGACATGGTTTTTATTACGGCTGGTATGGGAGGCGGAACTGGTACTGGTGCCGCACCTGTTGTTGCGGAGATTACAAAAGAACTTGGAATCTTGACTGTTGGTGTTGTTACAAAACCTTTTACATTTGAAGGTAGAAAAAGAATGGCACATGCTGAAATGGGAATCAGTGATTTAAAAAAACATGTTGATGCACTCGTAACTATCCCTAATGATAGACTTTTACAAGTAGCTGAAAAGAAAACATCAATGCTGGATGCATTTAAAATAGCTGATGATGTGTTAAGGCAAGGTGTACAAGGTATATCGGATTTAATTGCTGTTCCTGGTCTTGTAAATGTCGATTTCGCTGATGTGAAGACTATCATGATGGAAACAGGTCTTGCACATATGGGTATTGGTATTGCATCAGGTGAAAATAAGGCAACAGAAGCGGCAAAACAGGCTGTACAAAGTCCTCTCTTAGAGACATCAATAGAAGGAGCAAGAGGAATTCTCTTAAATATTGCTGGTGGATCTAATCTAAGTATATTTGAAGTAAATGAGGCCGCAAATTACATATATGAAACAGCAGATCCTGATGCTAATATTATTTTTGGTGCTGTTATTGATGAAAGTTTAGAAGACCAAATAAGAATAACAGTAATTGCTACTGGGTTTGAGAAAAAAGATGTTGAAAGTAAAAAAACTAAGATTGGTAGAAGTGATAAGCAACAAAACGAAATAAAAGAAATGAGTGAAAACATAAAAATAGACAATGACGACCTTGATATTCCGACTTTTTTAAGGAGAGGTAAAAAACAATAAAAAACGTAATAAACATAAAAAACACACCTTTTTTGATAATTTAATATGAGGTGTGTTTTTTTATGTTTAAATAATTACAATAAGCACCAAAAAAATATATAAACCAATAAAAAAATTATGTGATAAGCTATAGATAAATACCATAATATAACATTTTTATTGATAATTTTTTATTATAATATGAATAAAGATTTATCATATGAATATATTTTAGTTAGGTGGATCATTATGCATTGGGGCTGGTCAAGTTGTATGTTGATGTTATATTTTTAGAAAATTTGATTATAAACTATATTATTTTATATTTAACAAAGAGATTTTCAAAAGCAAAGACACGAAATTTAAATTTATTTTTTGGGTCATTCATAGGTGCTTTATATGTTGTTATGATTTTTTTATCTTTACCTGATATATTTTATTCATTTTCATTTAAAATAATTATATCAATTTTGATAATAATTATTACATTTGGAATTAAAAAATTATATGAATTTATAAAACTTCTAAGTATTTTTTATATGATTTCATTTATAATAGGAGGTGTGGCATTTGCTTTAATATATCTTGTTAATTTCAATTTTAAGCAAATAATTATTGGATCTATAATTATATCTATTCTTTTAATTTATATAAATTGGGGTTATATAGTAAAGAAAAACATCAACAGTAATCTTATTCATGTTCTACACATAAATATAAAAGATTTAAAAAAAGATATAAAGGCTGTACTTGATACAGGTAATACATTATATGACCCTTTATCAAATTTTCCCGTTGTTATTGTGGAATATAATGCAATAAAAGATATATTACCAGAAGGAATCAAAAATTTATATAAAGAAGGTAATCTAAATGATGTATTTAAAATACCAGAGGTCATAAAAGAGGATGAATGGTTAGAGAGATTTAGGGTAGTTCCATTTAAATCAGTAGGAAATGATAACGGAATGCTTGTCGGTTTTATGCCAGATAATGTAATTATAGATGATAATGAAAAAACATTAAAAGACGTTATTATAGGTATCTATTTAAAAAGGCTCAATAAAACAGGGGAGTATGAGGCACTGATAGGGCCAGAACTACTTGTATAGTGGAGGAGTTTAAAATGAAGCTCAAAACAAAATTAAAAATTTCTATGCAATTAATTATCATCAAGATTCTTGAAAAACTTAATCTTAGAGAATCAATATTTTATGTTGGCGGTAGTGAGGCATTGCCACCACCGCTATCTAGCGAAGAAGAGCTATATCTTATATCAAAAATGGAAGATGGTGATAATGTCGCAAAGTCAATGCTTATAGAAAGAAATTTAAGGCTTGTTGTATATATTGCAAAGAAATTTGAAAATACTGGTGTTGGAATAGAAGACCTAATATCTATTGGAACAATTGGACTTATTAAAGCTATTAATACTTTTAATCCACATAAGAAGATTAAACTTGCAACATATGCATCAAGATGCATTGAAAATGAAATATTAATGTATTTAAGAAGAAATAATAAAACTCGCATGGAAATATCATTTGATGAACCTTTAAATATTGATTGGGATGGAAATGAACTTTTGCTTTCAGATATACTTGGCACTGACAATGAATTGGTGTATAAAATGATAGAAGATGAGGTTGACAAACAATTACTTTCATCAGCAATAAAAAAGCTATCTGATAGAGAGAAAAGAATAATAGGCTTGAGGTTCGGTCTTGGTGGTGGCTCAGAGAAGACACAAAAGGAAGTAGCAGATATGCTTGGCATATCTCAATCCTATATTTCAAGGCTTGAAAAAAGAATTTTAAAGAGATTAAAAAAAGAAATAAATAGACTTGTATAAAATTGAATAAAATTTATCCCGCAGGTAATACTTTAAAATAAGCAATACATTTGGAGGAAAGGCGTATGAACAACAAAGTAGAAATCTGCGGTGTTAATACATCAAAACTGCCAGTTTTAAAAGGTGCTAAACAAAAAGAGCTTTTAATAAAAATGAAAAATGGCGATAAAAATGCAAGAGAAGAATTTATCAATGGAAATTTGAGACTTGTATTAAGCGTGATTCAGAGATTCAATAATCGCGGTGAATATGTAGATGATTTGTTTCAGGTAGGCTGTATTGGCTTAATAAAAGCTATAGATAATTTCGATCTCAATCAAAATGTGAAGTTTTCAACATATGCGGTTCCAATGATTATAGGTGAAATAAGACGTTATTTAAGAGATAATAATTCCATAAGAGTAAGTAGATCATTAAGAGATGTTGCATATAAAGCACTACAAGTTAGAGATAAATTGATAAACGAAAAATCAAAGGAGCCAACGGTTGGTGATATAGCAAAGGAATTAAATATACCAAGAGAAGAAGTAGTTTTTGCACTTGATGCAATCCAAGATCCGGTTTCATTATTTGAGCCAATATATCACGATGGCGGTGATGCGATATATGTCATGGATCAGATTGGGGACGATAAAAACGTTGATGAGGTATGGCTCGAACAGATTGCATTAAAAGAAGCAATTAGAAAGTTAAATGATAGAGAAAAAATGATTCTAACAATGAGGTTTTTTGAAGGAAAAACACAAATGGAAGTAGCGAAAGAAATAGGAATTTCTCAAGCTCAAGTATCAAGACTTGAAAAATCGGCATTAACACATATGAGAAAATTTATATAACTTGCCATCAATGGCAAGTTATTTTTTATATAAAGAGTTGTACTCAACACATACATTGATGTATTGAAGTGGGTGAATTATTAGGCTATATATTACATATATTATTATCCATATGGAAACATGTATTTCAATTGTTTTATTCTCACAAGGATGTAATCTAAACAAATTTTTTTCATATATTATAATATAAAAAAGGTTTAAGGGGGATTTTATAATGTTTAAAACATCAGAATTAATGGATAAGGATATTATAGATATAAATACAGGTAAAAAGCTTGGCAATATGATAGACATTGAGGTTAACCTTGGCGAAGGGAAAATAGAAGGTTTTATTTTGCCAGGTGAAGGAAAAGGATTTAGACTCTTCAGTAAAGATATAGAAATATTTATACCATGGAAAGCAGTCAAAAAAATAGGTTCAGATGTTATTTTAGTAAATGTAGATGAAAATGTAACACATGTTTGACTATTTATATTAAGTTTATTATAATTTTATTAGTAAATGATATGTGGAGGTTGTAAAATGAAATGCCCCTTTTGCGGCTTTTTGGATTCAAAGGTAATTGACTCACGTCCTACTGATGATTCAACATCAATAAGACGGCGAAGGGAATGTATAAAGTGTGGAAAGAGATTTACAACATATGAAAAAGTTGAACAAGTGCCGATACTTGTCATAAAGAAGGATTTAAGTAGAGAAACCTATGATAGAGATAAAGTTTTAAAGGGGATGATTAAAGCCTGTGAAAAAAGGCCTGTTCCAATTAAAAAGTTAGAAGAAATTGCTGACGAAATAGAAAGAGAAATTTATAATTCATATGAAAAGGAAATCACATCGACAGAAATTGGCGAAATGGTTATGGAAAAATTAAAAAATGTTGATGAAGTTGCATACGTGAGATTTGCTTCTGTTTATAGACAATTTAAAGACATAAATACCTTTATGGACGAACTAAAAAAGTTGTTAAACGATAATGAGAAAAAATAAATATTTAAAATGTGTACATGCTCTATGATATGGGAGGTGCAATAATGTCACAAACAATACTCGTTATTGAAGATGAAGCACATATACTCGAACTCTTAAGGTATAATCTTGAGGCGCAAGGATATAATGTAATTTTAACCGATAATGGAAAAGATGGGATTGAAAAATGTGTAGAAAATACTCCAGACCTTGTGCTTTTGGATTTGATGTTGCCGGATATAGACGGCCTCGATGTTTGTAAAAATATTAAAAGAAATGAACAGCTCAAAAATATACCTATAATAATGTTAACTGCTAAAAGTGAAGAATTTGATAAAGTACTTGGATTGGAACTTGGTGCAGATGATTACATTACAAAACCCTTTAGTATAAGGGAATTATTGGCAAGAATTAAAGTTGTCTTAAGAAGATCTAAAAATGACAAAGATGTTGACGAAATAATAAAATTTGGAGATATATTGATAGATACAGAGAAGCATATCGTATATAAAAGCGGTGAAATCCTTGACCTCACTTTAAAAGAATTTGAGCTTCTAAAATTATTATCACAAAATATCGGGAAAGTGCTTACAAGGGATTATTTACTCGATAAAGTGTGGGGATATGAATACGCAGGCGAGACCAGAACCGTTGATGTTCATATAAGACACCTAAGAAAAAAGATAGAAGATGATGATAAATCACCAATCTACATTGAAACTGTTAGGGGAATCGGGTATAAACTAAGAGATAAAGGTGAAAGCAATGCTTAAAAAACTTTACTACAGCTATTTTCTATTAAGTTTTCTAGGTGTTCTAATATCTTCAGTATTTTTCATCGGGTATGTATCAAACTTGAGATTTTTATTGGCAATACTCCATGGCTTATTGATAAGTAATATCTTCGGATATAGATTTGTTAAAAGCATAGTAAGTCCAATAAATGAAATTACAGATGTTGCAAAAGAAATAACTAAGGGTAATTATGAACATAGGATAGAAATAAAATCCATTGATGAAATCGGGCAACTATCGTCAGCAATAAATATAATGTCAGAAAGGCTTAGGGAAACGATAGATGAACTTTACGATAGAAATGCTAAACTTGAAGCAATATTAAAAAGTATAATAAATGGTGTCATAGCTTTTGACGATAATGAAAAAATACTTTTAATAAATGATTCAGCAAGAGCAATTTTAGATATTAAGGAAAATGATATTATAGGAAAACACATCCTCGATGTAGTGAGAAACACAAAATTTCACGATATATTAGAAAATATCATAAAGAATAAAGAATACACCATCAAAAATCTTGAACTAAACACATATAACAAATCTCTTAAAATATATTCAAGTCCTATTATTCATCAGGTTACCCAGAAAAAACTAGGCTTTGTTGTAATAATAAATGATATCACTGAGGTTAGAAAACTTGAAAAAATAAGAAGTGATTTTGTTGCAAATGTTTCACATGAACTTAGAACCCCTTTGACATCTATAAGAGGTTTTGTAGAAACACTGAGGGAAGGCGCAATTGATAATGTACAAGCTCGTGATAAATTTCTTGAAATAATAGAATTTGAAACAGAAAGGTTAACTAGACTAATAAACGATATATTGACACTTTCGGAAATAGAGAATTTAAAAGAAGGATTTGCAACAGAGAATATTATAATTGATAAAGAGATTGAAGAAATATTTTATATCATGGAGAAATCTGCAAATGATAAAAAGATAAAGCTTATAAAAGACTTAAACTGCGATGGGTTAAAAATTAATACAAATAGAGACAGGCTTAGGCAGATGATAATAAATCTTATCGACAATGGGATAAAATATACTCAAGAAGGTGGCTATGTCAAAGTTTCGACTATAGATTCATACGATGAAATAATAATAACTGTTGAAGACAGTGGAATAGGTATTTCTAAAGAGAATATTCCAAGACTATTTGAAAGATTTTATAGAATTGATAAAGGAAGGTCGAGAAAACTTGGCGGAACAGGACTTGGCCTTGCGATAGTAAAACATATAGTAGAATCTATGAAGGGGAATATTACAGTTGAAAGTGAAGTCGGCAGAGGGACAAAATTTACCATTAATCTTCCCAAAAGCTAAAATTATCTATGTATTTAACATGATTTTAACATTCTCTTAATAGTCCCTTTACAATAGATTGTTAAAATATACTTGTACAGAAAAGAAAATATTTTGGAGGTGCTTTTATGTTAAAAAGCAGAACAGTAAAACTTTTATTAGCGGTATTGATGATTGTCAGCGTATTCGCTTTTTCTGCATGTGGTTCAAAATCAAATAATGCAGATAACAGTACAGCAACAAATCAATCATCAGATACAAACAATTCAAGCAGTCAGGATGTTTCAGGTACTGCAACGGCCGTTGGTTCAACAGCATTACAGCCATTAGTTGAACAAGCAGCAACATTATTTAATCAAAAATATCCTAAAGCAACTATTAATGTACAAGGCGGTGGAAGTGGTACGGGTTTAACACAAGTATCACAAGGTGCAGCCGATATAGGAAATTCAGATATATTTGCAGAAGAAAAATCAGGCATTGATGCTAAAGCATTGGTAGACCATCAGGTAGCAGTTGTAGGATTTGCAGTTGTTGCAAATAAAGATGTAACTGTTGATAGTCTAACACAACAGCAACTAGTTGATATATTCACAGGTAAAATAAAGAATTGGAAAGACGTTGGAGGTCAAGACGAACCAATAGTAGTTATAAATAGACCAACAAGCTCAGGTACTAGAGCTACATTTAAGAAAATAGTATTAGGCGGTAAAGATGAAGTACAAGGTATAGCACTAACAGAAGATGCATCAGGTACAGTTAGAAAGACAGTTGCTGAAAAGAAAGGTGCAATAAGCTATCTTGCATTCTCATATGTAGATGACTCAGTAAAAGCATTAAAATATAACGGTGTTGAACCTACAAAAGAAAATGTAATATCAGGTAAGTATCCTATCGCATCATATGAACATATGTATACAAAAGGTGAACCAACTGGTGTGGTAAAAGCATTCTTAGATTTCATGATGTCAGATGAAGTTCAAAAAGGACCAGCAGCTAAACTCGGATTTATCAACATAAATGAAATGCAAGTGAAACTTAAATAAAAAATACAAAAGAATAATTTTTACTAAGAGCTGGTATTTATACCGGCTCTTATATTTAGGAGAGAAACATATGAGGAAGCTAATTATATCCAATTTAAAAATTAAAACAAAAGTATTACTTCTTTTTTCTATTCTTATATTAATATCAATAACAATTGTAGGCTATACTACATATACAATTACTAAAAATTATATAGTTAATGATATTGAACACAGCTTATTAAGTTCTACAAAAATAATGATAAATCAGATATCACTTCTTGTAGGAGCATATAATTCAAGAGAATTTGGCTCAAAATTGCAATATGTTGTTGAAAGCGAAAAAGCAGATTATGATATTAGAGGTCTTGAACCTCAGATTTATATATTTGATAAACAATTTTATTCGATAAAATGGCAGGATGGAAGTCTTGCTAAGGAAAAAAACAATAAAATTGATAATTCCTTAATAGCAAAAATGTTTACAAGAAATAATGGTTTAATTCATACTAAATTAAACAATAAAAATGTTTTAATTAGTTATAAATATATTATAGAAAAGGATTGGCTTTATGTTATTATAGTTAGTGAAGATGCTTATTTAAAACCTGTTGCCCGAATTAGATATGTAACTATATTTACAGGTATTTTATCATTAATTCTCGCATTTTTGTTGTCTATGATAGGTACTAAAGGAATAACAGAACCACTTATAAGACTACAAAAAATATTGAGTAATATATCAACAGGTGACTTAAGGACAATATCTGATATAAAAGCGGGCAGCCCGGAAATAATTGACATTTCAAATAGCGTAAATAATATGGTTACAAACCTAAGAGATATTATTATAAAAATTAATAGAATAATTAACGGTTTAAATACTTATAGTGAAGATTTTAAAAATGTTTCCGCAATTTCAATAGCTAAAACAAAAGAGATATTTGCTCATATAAAAGAGATATCAACTGGGTCTGAGAAACAAAAAGTTACAATTGATGAAACAACAAACAATATACTTAAAATAAAATCTGTAGCCAATTCAATGATATCAAATATAGAGAAAACCGTAAGTTCGGCAAAAGTCATGAACGATACTGCACTTACAGGATTACAGGCGATAGAAAATGTGACTGAAAATATGAAGGCAATTAATTTAAGCGTTGAAGACACATATAATTTATTTAAAAGACTAGTCTATAATTCAAAAAAAATAAATGACATTGTTGATCTTATTAAAAATATATCTAAACAAACACATCTACTGTCTTTGAATGCCGCTATTGAAGCTGCAAGAGCTGATGAATATGGAAAGGGCTTTAGTGTTGTAGCTGATGAAATAAGAAAGTTATCAAATGATTCTGAGAATGCGATTGGACAAGCATCAGGCCTATTATCAGAGATATTGAATGAAATAAATGGTGCTAATATAAGAATAGAAAAAGAAAAGGATGCTGTAACAAGGGGCTTATTAATAAGTGAAAAAGCAGAAGACAATTTTAAAGATATTTATAAGAACATAAAAATTACAAAAGAAAATATATTCGAATTAGAAGACCAAATAAAAAAAGTTATAGGACATATTGACAAAATAATGTCTGAAGCATTAATAGTAAAGGAAATATCAACAAGTTTTAACCAAAGCACAAGTGATGTTGAAAAAAATGTCGATGAAGAATATGAAACGATTATTAACCTTGAAAGAACTACAAAAGATTTGATAGAGTATGCCGAATTACTAAATGAGGTTGTAAAAAAGTTTGAAGTATGAAATTAAAATAATTTAACATAAATTTAACATAAATTTAACATTAACTTAATGAACATTATATTTTAAATTGTTATCATAATTAGAGTGTTGTTAAAACTTAATAGTGGGGGATATCATATGTCAGGAAATTTTGATAAAAGGCGGAAATTATTTAATAATATCGGGATGTTGTATGCTTTTATATGTGCTTTTTTATTAGTTGTTATTACAATATCTATATTTTATTTTGTAGCATCGAAAGGTTTATCGACATTTTTTATTGACAAGAAGTCTATAAAAGAATTTCTATTTGGTACTTTATGGAAACCTGATAGAGCAAATGACCAAGGAGGACCTGCGATAGGTTCATTGCAATTTATACTCGGTTCAGTTTTTGTATCAGTTTTTGCTATTTTAATAAGCACACCATTAAGTATTTCATCTGCAATATTTATGGTAGAGATAGCTAAAAAATTTGGTAAAAGCTTTTTGCAACCTGCTATGGAAATATTTGTTGGAATTCCATCTGTTGTTTACGGTTGGATTGGATTATCTGTTTTAGTACCATTTATAAGTAAACATTTTGGCGGACTTGGATTTAGTTTATTAGCTGGTATCCTTGTATTAACTATTATGGTTCTTCCAACTATAACAAGCGTTAGTTCGGATGCAATAAAAGCTTTACCGTGGGATATAAGAGAAGCATCATATGCACTTGGCGCAACAAGATGGCAGACTATAAGAAAAGTAGTTTTACCTGCTGCAAGATCAGGTATTTTGACTGCTGTTGTATTAGGGCTTGCCCGTGCTTTTGGTGAAGCTTTAGCAGTTCAAATGGTTATAGGAAATAGACCAGCACTTCCTTTATCATTCCTTCAGCCAATGTCGACAATAACGTCTATAATAACTATGGATATGGCAAATACCGTTACTGGTTCTACCTGGAATAATGCATTATGGTCTTTAGCATTGCTATTACTATTAATATCATTAGGCTTTATAATTATAATAAGACTTGTGGGCAGGAGGAGTATGTATAAATGAAATCAAGAGTTTATGATAAAATTGCTACAATATATTTTTATTTAATAGCAATAATTTTAATTTTATTTCTTTTAGCATTAATTGGTTACATTCTGTATCAAGGCAGAAGCGAATTAAATCTTCATTTTATATTAACACCGCCAAAATTCATGGAAAAAGGTGGAGGTATAGCACCACAGATATTTAATTCACTTTTGCTTTTAATAGTAACATTAATTATTTCTGTTCCTATTGGTATTGGAGCGGGTATATATATGTCAGAGTATGCGAGACCAGGAAAGATTACTGAAATAATTAGATTATCGACAGAGACACTTTCTTCACTGCCTTCAATAGTTGTTGGTCTTTTTGGATTACTTATTTTTGTGAACATGCTGCACTGGGGGTATTCATTAATTTCAGGTGCATTGGCACTTACGGTTTTGAATTTGCCTGTAATGGCTAGAGTAAGCGAAGATGCTATAAGGAGTGTTTCAAGATCATTGAAAGAAGCAAGTTTTGCACTTGGTTCTACAAAATGGCAAACAATAACAAAAGTGCTGATGCCATCGGCTTTACCAGGCCTTATAACAGGTGTCATTTTAACATCTGGAAGAATATTTGGCGAGGCTGCTGCATTACTTTATACAGCTGGAATGAGTACACCTGTTTTAAATTTTAATGTTATAAATCCTGTTAATCCGGCATCACCATTTTATCCGTTTAGGCCTGCAGAGACCCTTGCAGTTTATATATGGAAGGTTAATAGTGAAGGTCTTGCACCAGACGCAAGGCAGATTGCTGATGGATCTGCAGCTATTCTCCTTATCATAGTACTGGTTTTCAATCTTTTATCGCGTTGGTTAGGAAATGCTTTATACAATAGGATGACAGGTGGAAAATAATGTGGTATAATTTTTTATATATAGAAAGGGGAAACCTAGTTCATGAAAAAGATCGAAGTTAAAGGTCTTGATTTGTTTTATGGTGAAATGCAGGCACTTAAAAATATAAACATAGATATTGAAGAAAATAGTGTTATGGCTCTTATCGGTCCATCTGGATGTGGAAAATCAACATTTATAAGAACTTTAAATAGAATGAATGACCTTATAGATGGTGTAACAATAAAGGGCACTGTAATGCTTGATAATCAAGATATATATAAAGATGTAGATGTTATAGAATTAAGGAAACGCGTAGGTATGGTATTTCAAAAACCAAATCCGTTTCCGATGACAGTTTATGACAATATAGCTTATGGACCACGTATTCATGGACAAAAAAATAAAAAAATATTAAATGAAATAGTTGAAAAAAGTTTAAAAGATGCTGCATTATGGGATGAAGTTAAGGATAGACTAAATAATTCTGCACTTGGTTTATCTGGTGGTCAGCAGCAGAGATTGTGTATAGCAAGAACACTTGCAATTGAACCAGAAGTAATTTTAATGGATGAACCTACATCCGCACTTGATCCTATTTCGACTATGAAAATAGAAGAACTAATTGATCAATTAAAGAATAAATATACTATAGTTATAGTAACGCATAATATGCAGCAAGCAGGAAGAGTTTCTGATTTTACATCATTTTTTTTAAATGGTGAGATTGTAGAAACAGGAAGAACAGAAGATATATTCTATAATCCTAGGGATAAAAGAACAGAGGATTATATAACTGGAAGATTCGGTTAAGGAGGTGTGAATATGAACAGGACACATTTTGAAAAAGAGTTAGAAGATTTACATTATGACATACTCAAAATGGGCGGTCTTGTGGAAGAAGCTATTGGGAATTCTATTTTATCATTGACAAATCATGACACGGAATTAGCACAAAATGTAATTGATAAAGATGATATAATTGATGAAAAAGAAGTCGAGATTGACAATAGATGCTCAAGAATTATTGTAACACAACAACCATTAGCAAAAGACTTAAGAATTGTATTGACTGGTTTAAAAATCGATACAGACTTGGAAAGAATGGCTGATCATGCAGTAGATATTGCAAAGACTACACTTAGAATAGCTGATCAAACATATATTAAACCTCTTATAGATATACCGAGAATGAGTGATGTTGTAAGAGAAATGGTTAAGCTTTCACTTGATTCATATGTTAATCAAGATGTAGAATTAGCAAAAACCATAAAACAGAAAGATGACATCGTTGATGGATTGTATAAGCAAATATTTAGAGAATTAATGACATATATGATAGAAGATCCAAAGAATATAAATCAGGCCGCACAATTTTTGTTTGTTGCGCGTTATCTTGAGAGAATTGCAGACCATGCAACAAATATTTGTGAATGGGTTATTTATCTAGATAATGGACAGCATATTGATTTAAATGAATGAATAGTAAATTTAAAAAACACCTTTATAGGTGTTTTTTTTGTATACTTTTTAAAAAAACTGCAAAAGCTATTTCTCGAAGAGGTGATAGATATGCCGCTGAGTTATATAATTTTATCAATAACTGGCTTATTTATATTATTTGGATTTGCACATAGAGTCCTTGACAGAATGAAGATGACAGATACATGGGCATTGATTATAATTATAGGAATGATTGTAGGTACATTTCTGCCTTCGATACCGCTCGGAAGAAACGTTTCTATAAATATAGGTGGTGCTATAATACCAGCAGCTGTCGCAATTTACTTATTCATTAAAGCTGAAAGTAGTCGCGAAAGATTCAATGGGATAATAGCATCTATATTGGCTGGAGCAGCTGTGTTTCTAGCAGGAAGGCTTTTGCCGAGCGAACCAGAAGCAATGTTTATTGAACCAAATTATATTTATGGGATAGTCAGTGGATTAATTGCATATCTATTTGGAAGGTCAAGGAGATGTGCTTTTATTGCAGGTGTTATGGGGGTAATTTTGAGTGATATTGTGCAAGGCGTAATAAATATAGCTACTGCAAGGCCTGGGACAGTATCAATTGGTGGCGCAGGAGCAGTTGATACTGTAGTTATTTCAATGATAATTGCTGTACTTTTGTCAGAGGTCCTTGGCGAAACAAGAGAAAAATTACAGGGTGGAACAGCAAAAAAGGATACGGAACCACATCTGACAAGCAGCTTATTAAATGAAGAAGATGTAAAAAACATAAAAGAAAAATCCCGCAAAAAGGATAGTGATAAAGATGAAGAACAATAAAATACTTATAATAGCTCTACTTTTTATATTATTAACATTAATACCAATAAAATATAATTATGCGGATGATTGGAGCGGGAAAAAAGGCGGTTACTATACTGTATATGAAAATAACACAGATAAGATATTATTTCGAATATCTTGGGATTTGAATGTGAATGACCAATATCTTTCACATGATAATAAAATGTATAAAATCA
Source organism: Thermoanaerobacterium sp. RBIITD (assembly GCF_900205865.1). Lineage (NCBI taxonomy): Bacteria > Bacillati > Bacillota > Clostridia > Thermoanaerobacterales > Thermoanaerobacteraceae > Thermoanaerobacterium > Thermoanaerobacterium sp. RBIITD. The sequence continues at coordinate 201,477 of NZ_LT906662.1, read as the reverse complement.
TAAAAGTTGATAAGAAGAACGATAAAGCTTATGCAAAATATATTGAAACGATAAAGTTACCTAATATTGATATAGATAAAGTATCACAAGTAATGGCCCAGAAAACAGGTGAAAGGCGAATTGCAATGTACTCAACGCATAGCGATGAGTCATATATACCAACAGATGGTTCATCAAGTATATACGGTCATGGTGGTATATATCATGTTGATTCATCTTTAAGCAAAGCATTAGAGGGTAAAGGAATTAAAACTATAGTAGATAGAACTTTATACTTACCACATGATGCAATGGCATACAGGAGGTCAAGGGTTGGAGCAATAAAGTTACTTAAAAATGATAGACCTGATGTATTACTTGATGTCCACAGGGACGCAGCACCATATCAAGATTATATAAGAAAAATAGCTGGAACAAATGCTACAGGTGTAAGGTTAGTGCTTGGTAGGACAAATGCAAATATGAAAGTAAACCAAGACTTGGCATTTAGAATAAAAGCAATAGCAGATAAGCAATACCCTAACCTTGTTAAAGATATTTTTTATGGTAGTGGTGATTACAATCAGGATTTAACGCCAAATTCATTACTGCTAGAATTTGGTACAGATACGCATACGAGACAAAGGGCGGAAGAATCTGCTAAATTTATGGCTGATGTTCTTACAAAAGCTGTATACGGGTCTGATGAGAAAAAACAAGTTGGTTATTTAACAAATACACAAAAATCTACACCATCACAAAATAGAGCCTCTGGAAGAGGAATATGGATTCTTATAGGCATCGCTGTATTTTCCATTGCAGGATTTATGTTTTTAAGTACTGGCGGAAGAGAGCTGATTTATAAGTTTAAAAACGGTACAAAAAAGGAATTTACCAGTTTTTTGGGCCGTTTTAAGAAAGATAAAAAGTAAATTATATTGATACAGAAAACCAATATTTAGGTATACTGTAGGGCTTGATTTAACAAGCCTATTAATTTATGAGGTGAATTGAAATTTGAAGATTATTTATTATAGCTATTATGGGTGCTATTCATCTGTAATAGCCGCATACATACATACGGAATTGATAAAAGATTATATTAAATGGGATGAATTTTTAAGCATTCCAGAGATTTTAAAAATAGATTATGGAGAAATGAAATATATCGGCATAGATGAAAATTACAGCGAAATTTATACAATGGGTATGAAAAACTTTAGCGATAATATTAAGAAAACCCTTGAAGGAATAAGAAAAGTTTTTAACCTTGAATATGAAAAATTAATCTTTATAGATACAAATAAATTGGAGCCAAGATATCTTAAACTTTTTTTGACATTGGAACGAACATCTATATTAAAAAATGTTATTGATTATTTGCTATATATTTTATTAAATAAAAGGTTTTATAAAATAAAAGATTTTGTTGTTTTAAATAAGAAAAATTTAATAAGTCAAACCACCTTTTATGATAAGAAATAAATAAACTTATTATTTAGTGTTTTATATAGACAATTACAAATTATATGAAATAAAAATATAAATTATTTAAGAGGGAATTATGATTGTAGCGTACATATGTTATGGTAGTGCACATTCTTCTATAGTAGCAGCATCTATTCATGTAGGTTTGCTTCAAAATGATAGGATTCCATCATATGAAGAAATTATATCTTTACCACATTATGATACAACAGATGGGAATCAGATCGGAATACCCTTTTATATGGGAATTGATGAATTTGACAATGATGTATATGCAATAGGTGCTAAAAACGGAAGAAAAATAATGATTAGGGCGGTTTATAGCTTTCTTAGAGAATCAGGTATAGATAAAGACGAAATAATGTTTGTAGATGCATTACCTGCGATAGGGATAATGACAAAAATTGGAGGTATGACATCTCGAAAATTTAGAATAGTTTCCGTTGGTAGGCCATTTACAGTTTATGGGATTTTAAGAAAATATAAAAATTTCATAGACCTCGTAAATAATGTAAAATCAAAGTTAAAAGAGCTTGACTAAGTTCTCCTATTAATTCATAATATTAGTGGATATTTTATAGGAGGAAAATAAATGGCTGAACACATAATAAAGGATGTTAAAAAAAATAGTATTGCTAAAGAGCTTGGTATAAAAAAAGGCGATATTTTGATATCTGTTAACGGTAATGAAATAACTGATTTGATTGATTATAAATATCAGATTTCTGGTGACTTTATCAATATTTTAATAAGGAAAGATAATGGTGAAGAATACCTTTATGATATAGAAAAGAATTACGATGAAGATTTGGGACTTATATTTGAAACAGGTATAATAGATAAGTTAAAGCGTTGTAGAAATAAATGCGTATTTTGTTTTATTGATCAATTGCCCGACAAAGTTAGAAATTCTTTGGTTTTTAAGGATGATGATTATCGTCTTTCATTTTTACAAGGTAATTTTGTAACATTGACAAATTTAAATGATGAGGATTTTTTAAGAATTATCAAATATAGGATGTCACCTATTTATATATCAGTACATGCGACAGATGATGAAGTCAGAAAAAAAATAATGCAAAATCCTCATGCTTCAGGAATATTTGATAAGCTTAAAAAGTTAACTGAGAATGGAATTGAAGTACACTGTCAGATAGTATTATGTCCTGGTCTTAATGATGGAGAAATATTAGATAAGACAATAAGCGATCTGTCAAAATTATACCCTGGAGTAAAGTCTGCTGCAGCAGTGCCAGTAGGTCTTACAGACCATAGAGAAGGTCTTTATAAATTGAAACCATATGATGCGATTAGTGCCGATAGTATAGTTAAGCAAGTTAGTAAATGGCAGAATAAGTTAAAGAAAGAATTAGGATCATCCTTTATCTTTCTTGCGGATGAATTTTATGTATTAGCAAATAAGGCAATACCTGATTATAGCCATTATGAAGGATTTCCACAGATTGAGAATGGTGTAGGGCTAATGGCTAAGTTTAAAAAGCAGTTTGACGATTATTTTAAAAAAATTAATAATATAAGTAAAAATAATAATAATTATTGTGTTGTAACAGGTGTTTCTGCATATAAATTTATTAGAGAATTTGCAAATAGGTTAAATGACATAGGAATAAATATAAATGTGATACCTATAATTAATGATTTTTTTGGTCATAAAATAACAGTCGCTGGTCTTATCACTGGTCGTGATATAATAAATCAAATAAAAGAAAAAATAAATGATGAAATATTAGTTATCCCGGATTGCATGTTAAGAGAAGGTACAAATGTTTTTCTTGATGATACAACAGTTGAGGACCTTGAAGATGAACTAAAAACTAAAGTTATTGTATCTCCAGTAGATGGTGAAGAGTTTATACGAAAGATAATTGGAAGGTGATGGTATGGTATATCCAATGGTTGGAATTGTAGGTAGGCCAAACGTAGGAAAATCAACTCTATTTAATAAAATATCAGGTCAGAGGATTTCGATAGTAGAAGATAAACCTGGTGTTACGAGAGATAGAATATATGTAAATACCGAATGGCTTGGAAAGAAGTTTGTTTTAGTTGATACAGGCGGATTAGAACCGAACTCTGATGATGAATTTTTTTCAAAAATACGCATGCAGGTAGAAACAGCTTTAAAAACTGTTGATTTAATACTGTTTGTAATAGATGCAAAAGCAGGTTTAAATCCAACGGATGAGGACATTGCAAATATGCTGCGCAGATCTCGAAAAAAAGTTATACTTGTTTTAAATAAAGTAGACAATTTTAAAGAAATGCCAAATTCATATTATGATTCAATGCGTTTGGGATTTGGAGAACCTATAGCTATTTCCGCGTCAAATGGACTTGGCATAGGAGACCTTCTTGACAAAGTAATAAAAAACATACCCGAATACATTGAAGATTATGATGAAGATACAATTAAGATATCATTTATAGGTAGACCTAATGTGGGTAAATCATCTCTTGTAAATAAGATTGTTGGTGAAGAAAGGGTCATTGTAAGCGACATTCCTGGAACAACAAGGGATGCGATAGATACTTATTTTGAAAAAGATGATAAAAAATATGTTATTATAGACACGGCGGGTATGAGAAAAAAGGGTAAGATAACCGATCAAATTGAGCGCTATAGTGTTATTAGAGCATTAGCAGCGATAGATAAATCTGATATATGTATACTTGTAATTGATGCAACAGAAGGTCCTACAGAACAAGATACAAAAATAGTTGGATACGCTTATGAAAACAAAAAAGCCTTGATAATTGCCGTTAATAAATGGGATTTGATAGAAAAAAGCAATGAAACAGTAAATGAATATACAAAGCTTATAAAAGAAAAGTTTTCATTTATTGATTTTGTTCCTATAATTTTTATTTCTGCCAAAACAGGGCAAAGATTAAACAAGTTATTTGAGGAAATAAATGACATATGGGAAGAATATAATAAAAGAATCGCAACAGGAATTTTAAATGATGTTATTAATGAGGCTTTACTTATTAATCCGCCACCGGCAGATAAGGGAAGACCATTGAAAGTGTATTATATCACACAATATGGTATAAAACCACCGTCATTTGCCGTATTTGTTAATGATCCTGAGATAATGCATTTTTCATATATGAGGTTTTTAGAAAATACCATAAGAGAAAATTTTGGCTTTAGAGGTGTACCTATAAAAATGGAAGTTAGAAAAAAAGGTGAGAAATGAAGGAGGTGACAAAATGTTGAAAATATTTGTTGCTCTTTTATTAGCATATTTAATCGGCTGTATAAATAATGCGTATATATTTACAAAATACATTAAAAAAACAGATATAAGAAAATTTGGTAGCGGAAATGCAGGAGCTACAAATGTCCTTAGGGTTTTAGGCATAAAAGCAGCTTTGCCGGTTTTTGCTTTTGATGTTTTAAAAGGTGTCATAGCAGGATTACTTGGTAGATTAATAGCAGGTGATATCGGTGGACTCGTAGCCGGAATTGCTGTTGTTTGTGGTCATAACTGGCCCATATTTTTAGGATTTAGAGGTGGAAAGGGCATCGCAACAAGCCTTGGTGTTATAATTGTCATTAATCCTATTATCGCTTTGTATTCTTTATTAATTGGCGTTATTATAATTACTATAAGCAAGTACGTATCACTTGGTTCAATGCTAGGATCGCTCTCATTTCTAGTATTAAATATTATATATTTTAAATCAGTTAATATGTTAATCTTTGCAATAATCCTGACAATACTTGCTATATTTCAACATAGATCGAATATAAAACGATTACTAAATGGTACGGAATCGAAATTAGGACAAAAAACGAAAGTTAAATAAAAGGGTGAATAAAAGTGGATATAGCAATTTTAGGTGCAGGAAGCTGGGGAACGGCAATGGCTATACATTTAAACTCAATGGGGCATAATATATGTTTATGGACAAAAAATCCTAATCAATTGGAAGAGATAAAAAAAACACGGTACAATAAAAAATACCTTGATGTAATGGTCCCGGAAGAAATTGAAATAACTAATGATATAGGTTATGCTTTAAAGAATAAAAAAATAATAATTTTAGCTGTTCCTTCCCATGCTGTCAGAAATGTAGTAGAAGATATAAAAAATATCATTCAGGATGATGCAATAATCGTAAATTTAGCAAAAGGTATTGAAACAACCAGTTTAAAACGAATGTCTGAAGTTATCAATGAAATGATAGATAATCATGTTGTTGTGCTCTCTGGACCAAGCCATGCCGAAGAAGTCTGTAGGCATATACCAACTGCATGCGTTTTATCGTCAATAGATATAAAAGCATGTGAATATATTCAAGATGTTATGATGGACGAAAATTTTAGATTGTATATAAACAAAGATTTAATTGGCGTTGAATTAGGCGGCTCATTGAAGAATATTATTGCTCTTGGAGCCGGAATATCTGATGGACTTGGATTTGGCGATAATACAAAAGCAGCACTTATGACAAGAGGTCTCGCTGAAATTACAAGGCTTGGTGTTGCCTTAGGTTCAGATCCTTTGACATTTTTAGGGCTTACAGGTATGGGAGACCTTATTGTAACATGTACTAGTATGTTTTCGAGGAATAGAAGAGCTGGTATTAAAATCGGACAAGGGAAATCATTAAGCGATACTCTAGATGAAATTGGAATGGTTGTTGAAGGAATTAATACTACAAAATCAGCTTATAAATTGTCGAAAATTCACAATATTGAAATGCCTATTACAAATGAGATATATTCAATATTATTTGAAGGAAAAGACCCACGTAAAGCCGTTCATTCTTTGATGACTCGCAACAAAAAACATGAGATGGAAGATATATAATTTTTGTCCTTATTTTTATTCATATTTGCTCATTTCTCTCATATATATGTAGTGTTAAAGCATATAAAATCTAACATTTTGATTACACGAAAAGGAGGGAAATGATGTGGAAAATTACGATATTTATAAGGATATAGCTGAAAGAACAGAAGGAGACATTTATATAGGTGTAGTCGGACCTGTACGTACAGGGAAATCTACTTTTATAAAAAGATTTATGGATATCTTAGTATTACCAAATATCGATAATGTTAATCTAAGAGAAAGAGTACAGGATGAGCTTCCACAAAGTGCGGCAGGTAAAACTATCATGACGACAGAACCAAAATTTGTTCCGGAAAAGGCCATTGAGATAGCAATAAATGAAAACACGAAGTTTAGTGTACGACTTGTAGATTGCGTAGGTTATATGGTTAAAGGTGCAATGGGTTATCTTGAAGGTGAAAAACCGAGAATGGTGACTACACCGTGGTATGATTATGAAATACCTTTTGAAGAGGCAGCCGAGATAGGTACAAAGAAAGTTATAAATGACCATTCCACAATTGGGCTTGTAGTAACAACAGATGGAAGTATAACAGATATACCGAGGGAAAATTATCTAGAAGCCGAAGAAAGGGTTGTGAAAGAATTAAAAGATATACAAAAACCTTTTATAATCCTTTTAAATACGACACATCCAGAGGACCCCGAGACAATTAAAATAAGGAAAGATTTAGAAGAAAAATATGATGTGCCTGTTGTAGTTATAAATGTTTTGAAGATGGAAATCGATGATATTAAGAATATACTTGAAAAAGTATTGTTTGAATTTCCTATCACCGAATTGAACATTGACCTTCCAAGGTGGGTAGATGTATTGGAGAATGACCACTGGTTAAAGCAGAGCATAATGGAGTCCATAAAGCAAAGTATAAATGAATTATTTAGATTACGTGACGTAAAAAGAACGGCTGATGGAATTAAATCAAATGAAAATATGGCAGACGTTGTAGTGAAAAAAATAAATCCTGGGCAAGGAATAGCTGACATTGAAGTCAAGACGAAAGAAGGACTATTCTTTAAGATTTTAAGTGATGAATGCGGATTACAGATTCGCGGCGATAGAGATTTAATGCAGATGATGAAAGAGCTTGCATATGCAAAATCAGAATATGATAAGTTAAAGGATGCTTTAGAAGATGCTAAAAAGACAGGGGTTGGTGTAGTCCCTGCAAGCATCGATAATATGGAATTCGAAAAGCCTGAGATAGTTCGCCAAGGTGGTAGCTTCGCAGTAAGACTTAGAGCATCAGCTCCATCCCTCCACATCTTTAGGACTGACGTAACGACTGAAGTATCTCCGATTGTTGGAACTGAAAAGCAGAGTGAAGACTTTGTAAAATATATAACAGATCAGTTTGAAAATGACCCTGATAAGATATGGGAATCCAACATTTTCGGGAAATCCTTAAGTGATTTAGTGAAAGAAGGGATGCAGAGCAAATTAGGCAAAATACCTGAAAATGTCAGCTTAAAGTTGAGAGATACATTAGAACGTATTGTTAATGACGGGGGGGGAGGCATTATCTGCATCATATTGTAATACTTGATTTTTTAAGTAAGATGGTTTATAATATATTAACGTAAAATGTCTGGGTGTAGCGCAGCTGGTAGCGCGCCAGAATGGGGTTCTGGAGGTCGCTGGTTCAAATCCAGTCACTCAGACCATTTAAATAGCCAGTAACCGCAAGTATTTGCGGTTTTTTTATTATGGGCTTTAGCCTGTTGAGTTCGCATAGCGATTGAAACAAAAACCACCCGCTATGCCGGTGCGAGACAGAAGTTATACAAAAAATCACCTTTCCTCCATAATAGAGTTGTTCAAGCTACTATATAACAAAAGGAAAGGTGATTTAATGGCTAATAAATGAGATGAAATGGTACGCACAAATTAGATGTGCAAGTACTACATTGTGTTCACTTTTAGTATAGACGAAAAATAATTTATAATCAATACAAAGAAAGTATAAGTTTGTGTCAAGTAGTTGTTGGCAAATTTTTTTCTTCAAATTTTATCCGCATAATGTTTAATGTATTGTGAATTTTCGTGCAATTGTTATTACTCCATTCTTATCTTCATATTGCGCCTTTTATATGACTTTTAATTCACTTAAACATTTGTATCTGAGTATTTCTCTTATTGCTTTTCGACTGTTTGTCATTGCACAACCTTCAAACGGCATACCGCCTCTTTGTATGCGATATGTTTTTGCTTTTTTCTGCTTTTTGTTTACATCCGCTGCTGATAGTTTTATTTCTTCTTTTATCTCTGTTAATTTTTCTTTTGATATTATAACATTGAAGTATGTTTCTACTACACTATAAAGTTTTCCACTTGTCTTTAAGGCTAATATCTTTGCTAAATTGTTTGCACCTTTTTCTGTCCAACTCATTTTTCCTGCATTCATTCTGCTTGCTAATGTGTCAAATATATTGTTTTCCATTGTTCCTAAATGTTTGTATTCTATTCCTTCTGGGGCTTCTGGTATTTTTATTTCTTCTCTCTTTTGGTATGGTTTTATCCCTTCTTTATTGGCTACTAAATAGTTATATAGTTTTTCTAATTTCTTCATTTGCTTTTCATCATCTTTTTGCTCTATCATTAATTTTGCTATGTATTCTAGGCTTTCTTCTGCTTTTCCTTCATCTAGCATTTTCATTAATTTGCGGGCATCTTTTTTGTTCTCTACATTCCTTATTACTGCTTGGCTTTTATGAAATGGATCTAATTGAAAATATACTCCTTCTTCTCCCAAGCTTTCTTTAATCCAACTTGCTCCATCCCCATTTATTATCTTTATTTCTATTTCGTCTATGTTGTATTCTTTTGCTATCGTTGCATCTACTAATTCTTTAAATTCTTTGCTGCTTGCAAATCCTGCACATGCTATTTTATTATGTGTTATATATTCATTACTTCCTGGGCTTCTTTTTACCCATCCGTCGTATGCTACTGCTAATTTTATTTCTTTCTTCCCTCTGCTTTTTTTGCCTTTTGGTCTATCTTTGCCTTGCATAGATAACCATAATCCATCCATTTCTTGAAATAACATTTTTGTTTCTTTTTCTCCTCTTAATTTGTTTTCTTTGAATAGTTTTATATCTTGTTTTTCTAATTCCGCTATTTTCTCTCCAATCTTTTGTATTATATTCCATGCAGTTGTATGGCTTATGCTTTGATTTGTTAATGATTCTATATTTTTCGCTGCTTCTCTATATGATATTTCTGTTACATTTTCTACAACTTTTTCAATAAGATTTGTTGATATATGCCCTATTGTATCCATTTTTAAATACTCATCTAAAAGATAAACATATTCCTTTTTACCTTCACTATTTATATGTCCATAAATTCTTTTATCAAATTCAACAGTGCCCATAATTGTCTTTACGTTTGTATGCTTTTTACCTTTACACCTATATTCTTTTTTGTCCCTTTTTTCTAGTAGCATATCATCTATTTTCATAAGGATTTGAGCCATTATTTTACAAGCTTCTTCGCAGACTAATTTGTAAATTTCTACTTCTAAATCCTTGAAATTTATTTCATTTTCGTTTAAACTTATTTCTAGCATGTAATCACCTCTATAACGCTTTTTTGTTTTTTCTATTTAAACATTATAGCGGATGATTCATGTGAATGGAAGGTATCTTTTGGATGCCTTCCTTTTTCTATTTTTTACCGCCTACTAAAATTATACACTAAGAAAGTATTAGGGATATATTAAAACAATTATGCCAATATAAAGGAGTGGAAATCATAGAAGGGCATCTAATGTCGGATCATGTACACATGCTGGTAAGCATACCACCAAAAATTAGTGTGTCGAGCTTTATGGGATATTTAAAAGGGAAAAGTGCATTGATGATATTTGACAAACATGCAAATCTAAAGTATAAATTTGGGAATAGGCATTTTTGGGCAGAAGGATATTATGTAAGCACAGTAGGACTTAATGAGGTAACGATAAAAAAATACATCCAAGAGCAAGAAAAGCAAGATATCATGTTGGACAAATTGAGTGTAAAAGAATATGAGAACCTCTTTAAGGGGTAGCCCGTAGTACGTTTGGCCCTTTAGGGGCGAGCAAAAGTGACAAATGCATAGTGGCTTGAACAAAGTGAAAGCCAGCGCCTTTAGACGCTGGCTAGTAACAGAGGCTTATAGCCTCAGACCAAACCACCCGTTAGACGGGTGGTTATGATTTTTTGGTGTCGCATTTAATTTTACAATTAACCTCTTGACACGGAACCTCAAATTTATCTTTATTGACATGTAATGTTGTTATATATATAATATCTTTAAATGAATTTCAATTTTTTAAATATTATATTAAGGAGGATGAAAATGGAAAAGTATTTTAAAGTTACTACTAGGACAATAGTAGCTACAGGTTTAGGGGCAGCAATTTTTATGTTACTATTTATGTATGTTAAAATCCCATCTCCTATACCACAGACAAGTTTTCAAACAGCGTATGGTTTTGATGCATTTTTTGCAGTTTTATTTGGACCTATTGCGGGAGGACTCATTGCTTTTATTGGACATGCCTTAAGTGATGCATTGCAGTATGGTTCTCCTTGGTGGAGTTGGGTAATAGCAAGTGGTGTTGTTGGATTTATTTATGGTTTTGGATATAAGAATACTAACGTAGAAGAGGGAGAGTTTAAGACAAAAGATATTATAAAGTTTAATGTAATTCAAGTTATCGGGAATGTAATATCATGGTTAATAATTGCTCCAGCTCTTGATATTATAGTTTATGCTGAACCAGTTAATCGTGTTGTAGTTCAGGGAATTTTTGCTGCAATTATGAATTCAATAAGTGCAGGTGTTATAGGTACATTATTATTAATTGCATATGCAGCCACAAGGCCAAAAAAAGGTAGTATAGGGAGAAGTTAATTTGTTTATATTTTCATAACAAAATTTGGAGGAGTTCTATGTATATAAGTGAGCCAATAATCGAATTTAATAATTTTACATTTAAATATTATACTCAATCTGAACCTACTTTATTTAATATAAATTTAAAAATATATCCTGGTGAGAAGGTTCTTATATTAGGCCCAAGTGGTAGCGGGAAAAGTACTTTAGCTCATTGCTTAAATGGTTTAATTCCATTTGCTTATAAAGGTGATATAGAAGGAAGTTTAAAAGTTAAAGGATTTGATACACGGGACATGGATATATTTAAACTATCAAAATATGTTGGTACAGTATTACAGGATACAGATTCGCAATTTATAGGTTTAACGGTGGGGGAAGATATCGCATTTGCTTTAGAAAATCAAAATGTTCCACAAGATATAATGAGAAAAAGAGTAGAAGAAGTTGCAAGAATGGTAGGAATGGAAAATTTCTTGAAGTTTTCCCCTTTTGAACTTTCTGGAGGACAAAAGCAAAGAACTACATTAGCTGGGGTTTTAGTGGATGATGTTGATATTCTACTATTTGATGAACCATTGGCAAATTTAGATCCAGCAACAGGCAAAAAAGCTATTGAAATTATAGATGAAATTCATCAAAACACGAATAAAACTATTATTATAATAGAACATAGGATTGAGGATGTATTACACAGGCCAATTGATAGAATTATCGTTATACATGAAGGAAGAATTATAGCTGAACTTGATCCTCATCAACTTATGGGAAGTTCCATACTTAGTAATGTAGGAATAAGAGAACCTTTGTATATTTCTGCTTTGAAATATTCAAGTGTAAAAGTTTCAGAAGATATGTTACCTGGTTATATTTGGAGTTTAAAATTAAATTCTTCAGAAAAGAAAAAAGTTTATGATTGGTATTATTTAAATATAGATAAAAGTGGAAATAAAGATTTAGGCAAAGAAGTATATCCTTTGCTGAAAGTTAAAAATCTCAGTTTTTCTTATGAAAAAAAAAAGCATTAAAAAATATTAATCTTGAAATTTATAAAGGAGAAATGATTTCTATTGTTGGGAAAAATGGAGCAGGCAAGTCGACTTTTGCAAAAGTTTTATGTGGTTTTATAAAAGAAGATAGTGGTAGTATTTATTATAATGGCGAAAATATTGCTAACAAAACGATAAAAGAAAGAGCCGAGATTATTGGATTTGTAATGCAAAATCCTAATCAAATGATAACAAAAAATATCGTATTTGATGAAATAGCTCTCGGTCTTAAATTAAGAGGAATAAGCAATAACGAAATTGAAGAAAGAGTAAAGAGGATTGCTAGTATTTGTGGTTTATCACCTTTTCTTAATTGGCCTGTTTCCGCTCTAAGTTATGGACAGAAAAAAAGAGTTACTATTGCTTCTATCCTTGTATTAAATCCCCAAATTATAATATTAGATGAACCTACAGCTGGACAAGATTATAAACACTACTCAGAAATTATGGATTTTTTGCTGGAAATTAATTTATTAGGTACAACAATTATTCTAATAACTCATGATATGCATTTGATGTTAGAATACACTGATAGGACTATAGTTTTATCAGATGGTGAAATAATTGCAGATGATAAACCATCAGTGATTTTAACCGATAAAGAGGTCATAAGGAAAGCAAATTTAAAGGAAACGTCCTTATATACTTTGTCACAGATGATTGGAATTGAAGATGAAACTAAATTTGTACAAAATTTTATTAATTATGAAAGGTCGGTGAGAAGTGTAAATGCAAAGTAAACTATTTTTATATAACATAGAGGATACTTTTATACACAGACTTTCCGGCCTTACTAAATTGGTAAGTTTCTTATTCTTAACATCAGCAGTAATGTTTTCATATGACATAAGAGTGGTTTTAGCAATTCTTATTTTTTCTGTTGCTCTTTTAAAAATTGCGAAAATAAAATTTGAACAAATTAAAATAATGATAATTTATGTTCTTATTTTTCTAATATTTAATGAAATAATAACATTTTTGTTTTCTCCCGAAGAAGGGGTAAAAATCTATGGAACAAGGCATGTAATATTGCAAATTTATGGTAGGTATAATTTAACTTTGGAGCAATTGTTATATCAAACAACGAAATTTTTTAAATATATCTCAGTAATTCCATTAGGTATAATATTTATATTAACAACTAATCCAAGTGAACTTGCTTCTTCATTGAACAAAGTCGGTGTAAATTATAAATTATCTTTTGCAGTAGCACTTACATTAAGATATTTTCCTGATGTCCAGAGGGACTACATGGATATTAGTTTAGCTCAACAAGCAAGAGGTATAGACCTATCTTATAAAGCTAAATTTAAGGATCGATTTAAAAATGCGTTATTTATTATAATTCCTTTAATTTTTTCAACATTAGATAGGATAGAACATATAAGCAATGCAATGGACTTAAGGGGTTTTGGTAAATATAAAACTCGTATTTGGTATACAACGAAAAAAATGGGGATAGATGATTATTTTGCTATATTTGTTTCACTTCTTATTTTTGTTATTGCAGTTTTAATTTCTATATTTGTAAATCATAGTAGATTTTATAATCCTTTTATTTAAGAATACTTTTTATTTTAGGGGTGGTAAATAGTAATGTACAAGCTCTTAGTTTTTCAAAGTGATTTTGGTATGGCTGATGGTGCTGTTGCTGCAATGTTAGGAGTAGCATTAGGTGTTCATAAAGACCTTAAAATATCTCATATTACTCATGATATAACACCATATAATATATGGGAAGCTTCATATAGATTATTTCAAACAGTTCCATTTTGGCCTGAAGGAACAGTTTTTGTTTCGATAGTTGATCCAGGGGTTGGGACATCGAGGAAGTCTATTGTTGCTTTTACTAAAGATGGACACTATATTGTTACTCCAGATAATGGGACTCTAACACATTTAAAAAAGTTTGCGGGTATTACAAAGGTAAGGGAAATAGATATTAGCATTTATAGACGTCCTAATTCTGAAGAATCGCATACCTTTCATGGAAGAGATATATATGCATATATAGGTGCAAAATTGGCTTCGGGGCAGATAGATTTTATTGATGTTGGTCCAGAAGTACCTTTAGAAAGTATAGTTGAATTAGAAACAAGAGAAACAGTTAAAACTCAAAATAGTATAAAAGGTAATATAGATATATTAGATGTCCGATTTGGAAATGTTTGGACTAATATAACTAAAGATGAATTTTTATCATTAGGATTTAAATATGGTGAAAGAGTTGAAGTAATAATAAAAAATGGTTCAACAATTGTTTATAATAACAGGATCCCTTTTGGGAAATCTTTCATGGACGTTTATATAAGTGAACAAATTATATATGTAAATTCTTTGTTAAGGATGGCGATTGCTATAAATCAAGGCAATTTTGCCAAAGCTTATAATATAGGATTTGGATTACATTGGACTGTTAAATTTATAAAGTCTGTTTAAAAAAACAATAGTTTATAGAAAAATTAAGTTATTGACCTAATGGTAGTATTATTGTACAATAAAGTAAACAGTGTGTAACCGCAAGGGCATTAGCTGGTAAGGTAGGATATTACCTTACCAGCTTTTAATTATGGGCTTTAGCCTGTTGAGTTCGCATAGCGATTGAAACAAAAACCACCCGCTATGTGGGTGCGAGACAGAAGTTATACAAAAAATCACCTTTCCTTCATAATAGAGTTGTTCAAGCTACTATATAACAAAAGGAAAGGTGATTTAATGGCTAATAAATGAGATGAAATGGTACGCACAAATTAGATGTGCAAGTACCACATTGTGTTCACTTTTAGTATAGACGAAAAATAATATATAATCAATACAAAGAAAGTATTAGGGATATATTAAAAGAACTATGTCAATATAAATGAGTGGAAATTATAGAAAGACATCTAATGCCGGATCATGTACACATGCTGGTAAGAATACCATCAAAAATTAGTGTGTCTAGTTTTATGGAATACTTAAAAGGGAAAAGTGCATTGATGATATTTGGCAGACATGCAAATTTAAAGTATAAATTTGGGAATAGGCATTTTTGGGCGGAAGGATATTATGTAAGCACTGTAGGACTTAATGAGGCAACGATAAAAAAATACATCCAAGAGCAAGAAAAGCAAGATATCATGTTGGACAAATTGAGTGTAAAAGAATATGAGAACCCCTTTAAGGGGTAGCCCGTAGTACGTTTGGCCCTTTAGGGGCGAGCAAAAGTGACAAATGCATAGTGGCTTGAACAAAGTAAAAGCCAGCGCCTTTAGACGCTGGCCAGTATCAGAGGCTTATAGCCTCAGAGCAACCACCCGTTATACGGGTGATCATGATTTAAAATAGAACTAAATTGGTTGACAAATTCGAATAAAAAATTATTAAGGTCAAATGAAAAGGTAACTTCCACTTTGCAGGATTAACTTCAACAGGAATAGATATTCAGATAAAAGTTTGAGATAAAAATCATTTAAGTTTTATTTGTAAGATTAATTTCTACTGTTCAATGGGATAGGGGGTGGAAATTACTTTTTCAATTAACCAAAAAAATTATTAACATCAGAATCTGCTTAAAATATAATAAAAATATAGCAATGATAACGAGGCCCATCGTTCCGAGCTTACCGCCGAACGTGAAAATACGTACCGGGAGTTTACCCGGATAAGGGATGAAGTGCAGGAACGGTGGTTCCATATTGCAATTTTAAAATATCGTTAAAAGCTATTGAATTTTATTACGGTTACTGATATAATAATATTACGGTTACTGATATAATAATTATAGTAAGCGAACTAACTTGGAGGTGTAAGATTGAGAGATAACGTGAAAGGCGGTGCGCTAACAGAAGTGACTTTTTACATTTTGCTTTCCCTGTATACACCAAGGCATGGATATGCTATTATGCAGTTTATTGAAGAAAAAACAGCAGGACGGCTTTCTTTAGGAGCAGGAACACTCTATGGAGCATTGAATGCTTTGCAAAAAAAGGGATGGATTGCTTTTCACGGGGATAATGAGGGAAGAAAGAAAGAGTATTTCATCACAAAAGCAGGCAAGGAAATTGCAGAGAAAGAACTGGTAAGACTGCAAGAACTTATTCAGGTCGCAACTGAAATCATTGGGGGGTAAACTTTATGAGTAAAAAGTATTATCGCTTTTATGATGGTTTATTATCAGCGCAGGAAAATTGGCTGAACAAAATGGCGAAAAAAGGTTATCGCTTAGTCCGCACTGGTAAACTACTTTATGAATTCGAAGAATGCGCGCCGGGACAATTTGAATATCGGATTGAGTTCATAGGTCATAAATCAAAAGAGGACGTAACAGATTATTGCAATTTCTTAGAGGATTTGGGTTATAAAGTGTTTTTCAAAAACATCAATTTGAATTATTCAATTGGGAAATTACGTTATCGCCCATGGGCTGAAAAAGGTGGGCGCATAGCAACAAATTCAACAACGTTTGACCGTGAATTGCTTATTGTTGAGAAAAAAAACGATGGTAGGGAATTTGAATTGCATACTTCCTATGAGGATAAGTTGAAATACTGCAAATCTTTGAGAAACGCTTGGCTTTGGTTTCTTTTATTGTTTGTAATTTTGGGTTGTGTGCAACGTTCCATCGTTTGGGGCATTGGCGGGTTGCTCGTCCTTATTCCAATCACCGCGTATCAATCTGAAATTATTAAAATCAGACACAATGCTAAGATAAGGGAGTGGTGACTATGCAAAACAAAAATAAATCATTTAATGGCAAAAAGCTTATTATTACATTAGTTGCTGTTATTGCTCTTGCGGCGATTATGCAATTTACCGGACTTGCTTCATTTGGTTCATATGTGAAAGTTCTCTTTTTTGAGAACAAGGGTGAAAGCAACTGGGGTGCCCACTACTATATGCTCACTGGAAATCTAAGCAAAATTTTGCACTTAGGAGATGAGGAATGCTACTTAGATATAAATGTTAAAACTGATGCAGGAAATATCAGTTTGCTAATAAAAGGTGCAGATGGAACAACGTATTTTCACAAAGAAAATATACAAACGTCTTCATATAGTGTTACCGCAACTGGTACTGTAAGGGCAACTGTAATTGCAGAAGGGCATCGGGGTAGTTTTTCGATAGAAAAGCATAATGCCAAATCTACCAATCCCTAATTATTGGTAACATAACTTGCTGAATTAATGCCAGATACGTAGTGGCAAATAATTATCAAATAATTATGTATAGCTGCTTTCTACGTTGTGCTTTTTCACAAGTTATGCTAGCAAAATGTAACAGCCGGTTAAAAGACTGTCTAAATACTGACAATCTGCGCTCAGCAGGTATTAAGAAAGCTAAAACCTTTGCTTTATTAAATTGTATTACACTTGTTGCAGGTACTATTGCCGTTAATGTTAATGTATCATTACCAAAGGTAGCTTATTAAATTTTCAAAGTTCATAAGTTATCCACAGGCATTGATATGCTTAGCTTTGCTATTGCCTTTTTTAGCTTCAAAAATTAAAGTTTAATTGTGCAATTTCCTCATGTACGTATTTTGTCTTATGTGTGTTAAATTAATTTTTTTAAAAAGTTATGATGTAAGATGTAAAATGATATAGAATAATACTTTGTTGAAAATTTAAGTTATTTATCGTAAAATAACCTGACTTTTGCAGTAAAAAAGGATAAAAAATGCCCATAAGTCCTTTAAAATAAAGGCTTCTGGGCTTTTTGTTTTTGTCAATAAGTTGTAGCGGAAAATGTCATTTTTTTACTTCCCCTAAAATTTTTTTAATTTCTCCTAAGCGCATATATTTCCGCCCAAAATCAATATCTAGTTCTTTACCTATATCTTCGAGAACATCATTATTAAAATCAAAAAGATAATAGTTCTCCTGAATGTAACTGCAGGATGCTTTAGCTAGACTTTCAAGTATAGCTGAAGCGGAATATTTGCCCTTCAGCCTGTATTCAAGTATTCTTACGATTACAAGTGCTATAAAGCATATCAGAAAATGAGCGTCAATATGCTCCTTCAACGATAAATACACCGGCCTGCTTTCAATATCGCTTTTAGTTACTTTGAAAGCTTCTTCTATTTTCCATAAACCACGATACATTTCAATAACTTTATCATCAGATTCCTTGTATTCACTGGTAACTATTGCATAATATCCATCAAACTTCTCTTCTTCTTTTAGTTTTTCCTCATCAAATGCTAGATGCTGACGAGCACTTTCCAATATTTCACCAGTTTCCTCATCAAAAATAAGATTTTTTACATATTTAGCAGCACCATAAGATGTTGATTTATTGTATTTTGCCGGATTTTTAATCAAATCTTTAGCTTTTTCTATTGCAGAAGCTCTCTCATATTTTGCCTTTAAAGCATATTCTTCACTATAGAAAACAACCTGCTTCTCATCAACTATCTTTTTCATCTTTCTCCCTTTAGTGGTAGTTACTAATATTTCTCTTGGATAAAGTCTGGATTTTATTTTGAAGTTGTTTCCTTTGTAAGTATATCCATTTTCATCAAGAACATATTTTTTAAATTCCTTATCTGCACAGCGAACAGAGTAGCTGAATACATATCCATTACCAGTAGATAAAGTATACCAGATATTATCACCAGTAATAATACCTTTATCAGCAACAACAATAATTCTTCCCAAAGAATAATCATGTTGTATCCTTCTTAGCATAGGCATAAGTGTAGTTTTGTCTGGAGCATTCCCTGGAAAAAGTTTATATGTAATGGGGATGCCATTGGTATCCATAAATAATCCCATCTGCACAATCGGATCCGGTCTGTGTTCTTTAGAAACTCCTTTTTTACGCAATTCATCCTGCTCATCAATTTCAAAATAATAGTTAGTAACATCATAGTAAACCAAATCTGTATTACGGTCATACAGGGACTTAACGCGCTCATGAATCCAAAGTTGTAAAGCATCACTATGCTTGTTGAAAAAAGTAAGACATCTATAAACATCATCCAAAGAAAAATCAAATTTCTCAAAGAATATATCTTTATTTTCATAAGTCTTTTTCTTTGAAGCAGGATAAAGCAAGCGTGAGAATACCAGAAGCTTCATAATGGCATTAGCATCAAATTCTTCTTTTGAGTGACGTTGTCTGTTTCTTAAAAATTTATCTATTTCAATCTCATGATAAACTTTACTAAAAGCAGCATAGCCAAAGTTTTTACGGTTATCCGTATTAGCTAAAAGTTTTTCATCTGGGAAAAAACTAAGCGTAATTGGAGCCTTTTTCATAGCCTTTTGTTTGTTCAATTCTTTAACCTGCTGTTCAAAAAATGCAATGGGGTCATCGTATTGTTTTTGAAGTTCATCAAGATATCCAAGAGATTTAATTGTAACGGTCCTAGTATGTCCTCTTTCTTTATCACGATAACCATCTGCAATAGAAAGATAAATTCTTCCAGAACTATGCTTACTTTTCTTTAAATACACCTTAAACTCCCCCAATAAAATTCAATATGACTATATTATACCATAATCCATAATAATCCGCAACCAAAATATGACAAAATTTTAAAATAAATTTACCCGAAATCATCAGTAAAATTAATGGTTTCGGGTTACGTTACATAAAAATTTGCTGCAAAACTAGGGTGTGTGTTTACAACAGGAATTCCATAAGAATCAAAGCATGTTACGACTCCAAAATGCACAATTTCTCCTTTTTCCTCATAGCAGATGAGATCGCCTTTTTGCAGTTCTCGTATTGCACCGGCTGGATGTGTATCAGATGGCTTTACCATATTAGTGTATGTGCCTTGTGCAATAAGCCTTCCTTTCCCATTGTATATAAGATAGTTGAATAATGCGGGAGCTTGTGCCCATGCTGTGCTTGAATCACGACCGTTGAAATTCCACACGTAATCCATTTTAAGTCCGCCGCCCTCATGCAGCACTTGTGAAGCAAAATTTGTGCAGTCACCGCCGACACCATTGTAATCTCTGTACTTTTTATTGTATTCATAATTGTTTCCGCTGCCCCAAGCAGCACCGGCATATGTATCAGCGTATCTTACAGCACCTTCGCGATCGTAATTTCCTTTTTTCTTATTTTGGCTTTCACCTGCCGGAGTTGAATTTGCAGGCGATATCTCCGGGGCGATACCGTCGGCTGGGCTGATATCTATGAATGCGGAATATTCATCTAGAGGATCGTAATACCAATCGCGGCGAATGACCCATTTGCCATCAATTTTTACCAGTTGTATTGAATGGCGGATACCTAGTCCCATGTAGTTAATTATGCTAGGCTTTACATTATATTCATATCCCATTTTCATCGTTTCCACCAAATACAGCCATATAGATTGTTCACCTACTTTTATGCTTTTAATTCTGTATATTGATTGAGCTTCAGTGAATTTTAGATTTCTTTTTTCTGACCAACCTTTTACATAATTAATTCGCCTCATCTCATGTTCTAATGCCCATTTTCCATATGTATTTGCTGTATCGTAGTATTTCTCTATATCTTTAATGTTTCCACTTAGAAGTACATTGCCGCGGGATTCAAAAAACGCATCTAAAAAAGGCTTTATTTCCTCTTTGTTATCTGCTACTGTAGATAATGTTTTATTGAAAAATAATATTCCCCAAATGCTTATTAATACTAATATTAGCAAGGGAATTGCTATCTTGTAATATTTGTTTAGTGGCAATAAATATCCCTCCCTGTCTAAACATTCATAATAAATAATATGTCTTAATAAAATAAATAATACTATGCAATTATTATTCTTGAATTATATATAATTGTATAATTGGAGAGTCAAAAATACATGATATGATAGAAAAATAAGTTTTAAAAATTTACATAATACATCACCACCTGAGTGCATACTGTGATTTGTTTTTTTCAGATTATTCTTATAGAGGGCAGGATATACATTTCAAGCCAATCTTTAAAGAGAAAATATTTTATTACTTATGTTACGGAAAAGGGGATTTATATAAAAATAGTATGCTTACAATTGGCTTAAGTGGTATAATAATACATAAGGTAATCAGAAACAGGATGTGGTTGCCGCCTTCTTATGTCTAAAGAAAGGATGTGGTGTGATATAGGTACATATCAAACAATCCAGATTATGATAGCTTTCGGTATGTTTATCATATCACTAATCTTCTTAGTTGTTAACATGACAAGGTATAGCAAAAATAGAAAAAATAGTCACCTGCTTGACCAAAACCCCTCTGTGGCAATCGTACTTTTGCAGTTCGATTGTTATTCTTAATTATATTATAACACATAAGCTGTAAAGGTAGACACGTCTAAAAATAAATTTAATTTATTGTAAAAGCTTATACGCAGAAAATTGGAGTGGTTATATGGCTAAAATTTTGGTTTGTGATGATGAAAAATCTATATTAAATATGCTTAAAATACTTTTAGAAAAAGAAAAATATGAAGTAATATGTGTAGAAAATGGAAAAGAGGTCATTGAAGTATTAAAAAATCAGATACCAGATTTAATAATATTAGATGTCATGTTGCCTGATGAAAGCGGATTCGATATTTTAAAAAAAATTTCCCCTATGTATAAAATTCCTATAATAATGCTTACAGCCAAAAACGACATTATTGATAAAGTACTTGGTTTGGAATTTGGTGCGGATGATTATATAACAAAACCATTTGATACTCGTGAGCTTATTGCTAGAGTAAAAGCTTTGTTGAGAAGAATGGAAGAAGTAAAGGTAAATAAAAATATTTATTCTTTTGGAGAATTAACGGTCAATTTTGATCAGAAAATTGTGAAAAAGAAAGGGAAAATTGTAAATCTTACACCAAAAGAATTTGACCTCCTGAAAGTGTTGATAGAAGCAAAGGGAAGTGTTTTAACAAGAGATGAGCTTCTTGATAAAGTATGGGGATATGACTATTATGGCGATACCAGAACTGTTGATATACACATATTAAGACTAAGAAAAAAGATTGAGGATGATACACAAAGACCAACATATATTCAAACTGTTTTTGGCTTTGGGTATAAATTTGCTATAGAATAAAAACAAATTCAAAAAAATTTATAAAACTGTAGCAAGATTGAAATCGGAATGTTACAAAAATGAAATAATTGGCTTTTATAATGTAGTATATAAAATATATATTAAAAAATATATGGAGGTGTTAGTATGAGGAAGACATCTTTGTTTGTTACCATGCTGATTATATTCAATTTTTTGTTAATGACATCATCAGCAAGGGCTAGCAATTTAACTAGTGCAAATTATATTCTTAACGCAAATACTCAGATTAAGGAATACGTAAATGCTTTAAACAATTCTCTTGTAGATGAGGCAACTCAGAAGAAAATGTATGACTTCTTTGCTGATTCGAATTCTAATCTTGCAAATTATATAGCTAGTCGGCACAGTATATATGCAGAATGGGCTAAAAATAATAATGTTAAGTTTACAAATATTTCAGTTAATATAAATATTGGCAATATGAAGTATGATAATGGAAAGATATTTGCTAATTTATATACAATAACTACTGTTACATATGAATATTTAAGTGGAAAAGGCGCTGGAATACCTAATACTTTCAAATTTAGTGAGGCACATGATTTAGTTTTAGAAAATAAAAATGGTATATATAAAATTATAAAGGACAATTTTTACGATTCACTAAGACCAGATTTATCTGAAGACCACGTAAATATGAAAGTATTTGATTATAATATAGATAATAATGATAATAATACTGACAGTAATGCTTTAATGAATCAAAATTCTATAATACCAGACAGCTATAAAACAGTATATTACCAGACAGCTGCAGCTGCAGCATATGCAGATAAATGGACAGATAATAGTGGTAGCAGAGGTACAATACACAATCCTAATTATAATTATTATACTAATAATGATTGTGCTAATTTCGTTTCACAATGTATGGGGGATAGTAGTGCTGGAAATCTTCCAACAGATGGGACATGGTATCCATACTCATTAGCTTGGATAAATGCAAATTCATTATATAATTATATTGTTAATAATAGAGGATGGCTAAGAGCATATAGTACATCTACTTCTTATTTGAGTAGTTATGCTAAACAAATGAAAGTTGGAGACTTAGTGTTTTATAGATGGTCTACATCTGGAACTACAAAAGATCATGTGGCTATCGTTGTTGGCTTTGATTCTGCAGGAAATCCATTAGTTGATGCTCATACAAGTAATAGATGGCATTATCCTTGGAGCTTGTATTCATCTAATACTACTTTTTGGTTAGTTGGAGTCAATGCATCTGTAACAGTTCCGCAAAATCAATGATAAAGTAATTAAACTTAAATTTATTAGAGTTGGAATATAGACGAGATTTAATGTTAATATTAATATAAATCTCGTCTATATTAAAAATTAATTTGATTGGGGTGTTGATGTGAAACCTATAAAACTATTATCAATTCTATTTATTTGTTTTATATGTATAATTGTTTTAACTGCATGTAACAAAATAGATAATGGAAATATCAAGCAAATTAAAACAGATAAAGATGCTTCTATAAATATGACGGTTGAAGACGAAAATGCAACTAAAGTCATTTATGAATTTTATAAACTTGTTGTAGAAAAGAAGCCTAATGAATATGTAAATTTGTATACAGAACAGATGAGAAATTTATTGAAAGAACAAAATGTAAAAGATGATACAAAGTATATAAAAAGTGCAGATATAAAAGAAATAGAGTTTTTAAAAGATATGCCTCAAGAAAAAGGAACGCAAGAATACAAAGTAAAAATCGATCTTCAATATGAAAATGTGCCTGAAGATTTAAAATCCGTAGCAATTTCTGGAGAAAGGATATTATTTATCACATTAAAGTTTGAAGATGGTGGATGGAAAATTGCATCAATTGGAACGGGACCATAGGTGATAAATAATGAAAATTAGGACAAAAATATTAATATGTTATATAAGTGCATTTACTGTTACAATCATATTAATAGGTTATTTTATGTTTAACATAATAACTAATTACATTGTTAAAAATACAGTTAATAATCTAATTGATAGTTTAAATAGAGAAATATACCTGGCAGAAGATAATATAACTGATCCTGAAATATTGCTTAGGGAATATGCTGATAACATTGCTTTGAATTTAAGTGGAAATAATATTTTTGTAAAGCTATATGACAATAAAACTTTAATTAGCCATTTAGAAAATGATCTCGACAATCTAAATAACAGAAGTAAAAATAATAAGATAGATGTAGTTGTTGAAAATGCTTTAAATGGAAGTAAAGTATATAAAGTCGATAGAAATGTATTATATTTAGCGTTACCAATAAAATTTGGGAATGAAATTATTGGAGCAGTTGAGTATATATATCCACTTAAAAATGAATTAATGAATATAAATTTCATTAAAATGATTTTTGAAGTATTTGGATTGGTATCTGTTATAATTATTTTTTTAGTTAGTTTTTATATTTCACGTATTATAACAAAACCTATAAAACGACTTGACAATGCAGCAAAAAATTTTTCGGATGGAAATTTCGAAATAATACCGATTATAACAAAAGATGAAATTGGAAATCTTACGAGGACATTTAATCAAATGGCGGAAATAATATCAAAACAAATTAGAGATATAGCTATTGAAAAAAATAAACTAAATAGTGTTTTATCTGGACTTAGTGAGGGTGTTATTGCTTTCAACGAGAAGAGGGATAGTATTGTATTCAAAAATCAAAAAGTAGATGAATTAATTGGAGAAAATATTCAAAATTATATTTTTGATATTGTAGATAAGACATATAAAGATAAAAGAATTATCGAAGAATTACAAGTAAATGGTAAAATATTAAATATTGAAAGTTTTTTGTGTGATGGATATTGTATAATTGTTATAAAAGATGTAACTTTAGATAAGGAATTAATAGAAAAACAAAAGAAATTTGTTTCAAATATTTCTCACGAATTAAAAACACCTATAACTACTATTATAGGTTTTATACAGATATTAAAAGATGGTAAAAAATATGATCAGAATGTTTTAAATTATCTTGAAAGTGAAGCAAATAAATTAAAAAAGCTTGTTTTAGAAATCCTTGAATTATCAAGGCTTCAATCATATGAATTGAAACTTCAAAAGAAAACTGTGAATTTAAGCCATATGTTATTAAAGATATGCGAAAACATAAATCTAAAAGCTTCAAAATTTGATATATCAATAAAGATAAAAGTTCAAAATGGGATAAACGTGATTGTAGATGAAGATAAGGTTTCTCAGGCAATAATTAATATTCTTGATAATGCAATTAAATATTCAAAACCGCATCAACAAATAGATGTATTATTATACAAAAATTGCAACCAAGATATTGTAATTGAGATTAAAGACCATGGTATAGGAATTCCGGAAAATGAAATATGCCATATATTTGATAGATTTTACAGAGCAAAAAATGCTTTATCTATAGGTGGAAATGGACTTGGCTTGACGATTGTAAAAGAGATTATAGAAAAGCACGGTGGGAAAATTGAAGTTGTGAGCACAATAAATAGCGGCAGTACTTTTAGAATGGTATTGCCTCAAAATTCGTGAAAAAGGGGCTGTTGCACAACTGACTGAATAGGTCATAGTGCATCAGTCTCTTTTTATACGCAAAAAAGTAATTGCAGGTTCCAAAGAACCTGCAATTACTGTATAATTAAGTTATGCAAAAAAGTAAATTATACAATAAGAATTATACACAATTTAATGGATGTTATCAATTAGTTCTTCCATTAAATTGTGAAATGTTAATACCAGAGGATGATTCGGTTCGCCTGCTTAGCCAAATATTGGAGGGATTGAATTACGAAAAGTTGTACAAGGCATATTCTTTCACTGGAAGAAAACCTGCAGTAGAGCCAAAAATCCTGTTTAAGGTATTAACTTATGCTTACATGAATAATATTTATTCCAGCAGAAAGATAGAAAGTGCATGCAAAAGGGATATTAATTTTATGTGGTTGCTTGAAGGAAGCAAAGCACCTGACCACTCTACTATTGCCAGATTCCGCAAGGAATATCTCGCCGATGCGATGGAAGATTTGTTTTATCAGTTGGTACAGCATCTCCATGAAATAGGTGAAGTAAAGTTTGAGCATCTCTTTGTAGACGGTACAAAGATTGAAGCCAATGCTAACCGCTATACATTTGTATGGAAAAAGGCTATTAATAAAAATCAGGCAAAGATGTTTACAAAAATACAATCTTGCATAGAATCAATTAATCTTACGTATATGACTAATTTTACTGTTACTAAAGAAACTTTATTGGATGACATAAAAAAGATAATTGACTATCTTAAAAAGAAAAAAGAAGAAGAGCAGATAGAATTTGACCAATAGGAATCATCTATAGGACTTCAGCAAGTGGTTACCGTTCAGAAATTACTGTATACGAATGTGAAGACTGCAACAATTGTCCATATAAATCAAAATGTACAAAAGCACGAGGCAACCGAAAGATGCATGTATCAAAAACATTTGTAGAGAAGCGACAAATATCTTATGAGAATATCACATCTGAGGAGGGAATTCTCCTGAGAGTTAATCGTTCAATACAGGTAGAAGGTGCTTTTGGAGTTCTAAAAAATGATTACCAATTTAATAGATTTTTAACACGTGGGAAAAACAGTGTAAAAACGGAGTTTATGCTGTTATGTTTTTCCTACGATGTAAACAAACTGCATGCAAAAATACAGAATGAGAGATGTGAAAAGCACCTTCATGGAATAAAAATAGCCTGAGATTTGAAGAAAAAAATTACAGAAAGCCCAAGGCTTATTTAAGTGCGCCTAAAACTCAACAATCATAGAAAATCAGATGAATTACATATATTTTCATGATTGTTTTTTCATTTTTATACAGCCTTTTTACATTAAAATGGGGTATTGCAAACTACTTTAAAGTAGTTTTGCAACAGCCCCTTTTTTTAAGGCATTGGGCTCAATGATCCACTTTACAACGATGAGACATTTTTAACTTTTAAATTGATTTCCTTAGAATTTAAAGATATGATCAAATGCTTAAGCACAAATGGACTGCTTTTAAGCGATAAGCTACCTCTTCTAATAAACTGCGGTGTAAGTACAATCACAGTGACAATAAATGCTATAGATCCTAACATAGGTAAAGAAATATACGATTATGCAATTTATAAAGATAATACGTACAGAGGAATAGATGCAGCAAAATTGCTTATAGAAAAACAGCTAGAAGGCATAGAAGCTGCTTGTGACAACGGCTTACTTGTGAAGGTCAATACTGTCTTGATACCTGGCATAAACGATAAGCACATAGATGATATAGCAAAAAAATAAAGAAACTTGGTGTTGCCAATCATGAACATAATGCCGCTTATTCCACAAGCTGAATTTTCACATTTAAAAGCTCCCAAGTGCAATGAACTTGAAAAAAGTGAGGCTTCAAAATTCAAAAATTATAAGCCAGATGTACCACTGCAGACAGTGCAGAGCTGATGCGGCAGGACTTTTAGGTGATGACATATGAAAATCAAAGCATACGTAAACCCCGGCTTTATAGAAGATGTGCTTAAAGATTATTTGATAAATTCCGTTGGTGGTGATTAACAATGAAAGACCAAAAAATTATTTTGCTAATATTATCTATCTTTTTAATCATTTTAATGGTAACAGGATGCGATATAAATGCCATTGAAAGCAGCAATAAATCCTTGACAGTTTTTGTTGCTGCAAGCTTAAAAGATTCTATGGATACAGTTGTCAAGCAGTTTGAAAAATTAAATCCAGGTGTAAAAATAATCTTAAATTCTGCTGGAAGCCAGACATTGAGGACGCAAATAGAACAAGGAGCATACGCTGACATATTTATTTCTGCTGATGAAAGAAACATGACACCACTTTACAGCGAAAATCTTGTTGAGGCACCTAAAACATTATTATATAACAAGCTTATTGTAATCGCATATAAAGATAGCAGTATAAATAGCTTTATGGATATAAAAAACTCCGGAGTGAAATTAGCTCTTGCAGATGAATCTGTCCCTGCCGGTAAATATGCACTTGATATGCTGTCAAAAATCGATGCTGACTATAAAGGGTTCAAGGAAGCAACACTTAATAATGTCGTCACAAAAGAAGTAACTGTTACAGATGTTGCACAAAAGGTTGCAATGGGTGAAGCAGACGCTGGCATTGTTTATGTAACTGATGCAAAGCCATTTTCTGAAAAAATAAAAGTTATTAACATACCTGATAAATACAATGTCATTGCAACATATCCTGCTGCTATCGTTAAAAATACTAAATACAAGACTTTATCTTCGAAATTTCTTGATTTTTTATTAAATGGAGATGGTAAAAAGATATTAAAGGATTATGGATTTATAATGAAAGAATAATTATTAAAGAGGTGTTTCAAATGGCGTATATTTATTTGCCTATATCAATTTTAATTTTTTTCTTATTAATACCTTTTATTTCGCTAATAATTAAAACTCCTTTAAATATAATGGTAGCTGAAATCACATCTAGTCCTGCAATCAATGCACTACTCCTTAGTATCATATCATCCAGTGTAACTGTCGTCATCACATTTTTATTTGGAACACCTCTTGCATACTATATTGCATTTAAAAAAGGAAAGATATCTACATTTGCCGAATACCTTGTTGACATACCTGCAGTTTTACCACCTGCAGTTGCAGGAATTGCCCTTTTGATGGCATTTGGTAGAGAAGGCATCATAGGAAAATTTTTGAGTTCAATAGGCATACAAATATCATTTACAGTGATAGCCGTAATATTAGCGCAGATTTTCATATCATCCACATACTACATCAAAGTAGCTTATTCTTCATTTATGTCTGTCGATAGAACAATATGGGAAGAATCATAATTAATCGGTGTCAACGATTTTAAACTGATGACAGCCATATACATACCGATAACAAAGAGATTTCTCATAACTGGACTTATAAGCACATGGGCAAGAGCTATTGGCGAATTCGGAGCAACTATAATCTTTGCCGGTAATCTAGAGGGAAAAACGAGAACAATGCCGCTAGCCATATACACTGCAATGCAAAGTGACTTAAATTACGCTTTAAGCCTTTCTGTCATAATGGTCATGTGCTCTTTTATCATAATCTACCTTTGCAGGTTTATGATAAAAAAAGATGTTGACAGATTTTAAAAAATATCCCGGCTTCTTAATGTACTTCCTATCAAGTAGACAGTAAAAAGTTCTTAATGGCGTCAATCATTTGATTATGGTTGGCGACATTTTTATGTAGTTTGATTTATAAAAGATTCCATTTGTACCATATTGTTGAGTCTCCTTTGATAGCAATAGTTGCGAAATATCTGGTATTTTTGTCCATTTATTGACAAGTGATAGTTGATAATTTATAATATAAATGATAATGAAAATCAAAATCAATAATAAAGGAGGATTTATATTATATGGTAGGTAGTTTCTTAATAACTTTACGGGAAGGTATAGAAGCAGCATTGATTTTAGGTATTATACTTGGATATCTGTCTAAAATTGGGCAGAACTCTTTAAAAAAGAACGTATATTATGGAGTAGGATATGCTTTTTTATTAAGCATTCTTTTGGCATACATATTTAAAATTTTTTCAGTCGAATTTGAGGGCATGGCAGAACAGCTTTTTGAAGGAATTGTCATGCTACTGGCTGTAGTATTAATTACTTCAATGATTTTATGGATGCAAAAACAAAGTAAAGACTTGAAAGGAAATTTAGCAAGAGAAATTGACATGGTCATCGAAAACAACAGTTCATGGGGTATTATCGTTATTTCGTTTATTTCTGTGTTCAGGGAAGGAGTAGAGATTGTTTTATTTTTGCAAGCAAGCCTGACACAAAGCAGTGCTATAGTATCGTTTGTCGGCGCAACTTTAGGCCTTATGGTTGCAGTTATATTAGCTTATTTCATTTTTAAGACATCCATTAAATTAGATCTTAAAAAGTTCTTTAAGATTACAGGAGGACTGTTGATATTCATATCTGCAGGGTTACTTGCGCAGAGCATTCATGAATTACAGGAAGCACATATTTTACCGGTAATTATAGAGCATTTATATGATATTAACGGAATTATCAATGAAAAAGGAACATTTGGAAGCTTTTTAAAAGCTATGTTCGGCTATAATGGAAACCCATCATTATTGGAAGTAATATCATATATTGTTTATATTGTCGGTATAGGAAAATTATTTTTTGTCTCAACAGCAAAAGACATTGAAGTCAATAATTAAAAAAATTCAACCCCCACCTGCTAAATCATGTAGGTTGACTATGCCATTTAGGCAGTAAAGGCTTCTACACTAAAAATCTTTTTCGTGTAGAAGCCTTTTAAAATCCACTATAAACTTATTTGATATTTAGACTCATATTATATATTTAATGACATTGTCAGCGAATATTGACTCTATTTCCTTTGTAAAAAACTCTTTCATTTTATTTATCTCATCATTTTTGTACATAAATTTTTTGTAGCCAAATTGGCCGAATTTACAAACCCTTTCTTCATCATTCATAGGCAGCGTATTTTCAGGAAAAATCTCTGATATGGCACTTTTGGCTTTTGCTGTGTATCTGTGCGAGATAATTTCAAATGTTATTGGATATGCAGTTTTTTCAGGTATACTTTCCTTTATTTTAAATAATAGTTCTTTATAATCTTTTTGCCAATTATCGTATAAAAAAACAGGTGCTATTAAAAAACCCATAGGATAGCCTGATTCAATAATTTTTATGCTGGCTTCCAATCTTTTATCCAATGATGGAGTCCTTTTTTCATACTCGTTTATCACTTTCTCTGCATTTAAGCTAAATCTCACTTCTGTATGTCCATTATGCTCAATATTAAGCAGTGTTTCTATATCTGTAAACTTCGTGACAAATCTAAATCTTCCATTTTGGCTTTTGCCGAAAAATTCTATCGCAGATTTTAGAATGTTTGTATATGGTTCTACTGGCACGGGATCTGATGTTGCCGAACCTTCAAAAATTGTCTTTTCAGGTTTCCTTGCTTCAATATAGTCGTTAGCCCACATAAATATGTCATCTATGTTTACATTAACCTTTATGTATGGCCTCTCACTTAAATTTGTATTAAGATAACAATACTGACATTGACCTACACAACCCGACAGCAAAGGTAGCTGATAATTAGCTGATGGCTTACACGATTGAAAATCCAGTTTTTTCTTTATGCCCACAACCAAAGTATTTTTCCCTTCTTTATAATAATCTCGCAAATTGTCTCCTGGTATATGTCCTTTTATCCTATTTCCTTTCATTTCTATAATCTCAACTTCTTTTTTGTCTTTAAAAAAATTGTATATATTGTGTCCTATTTCATAGTCTATAGCATTCTTTTCAAAAATAATACGCCTAGGAATAAACATTTTCGTACTCCTTTTTAAAGTAATTTGTTTATTTTTATTCTTAGCGCATTTCAAATAGTATATACAAAAAAGCACATCCTATCTAAAAGAATGTGCTTTTCGTACCTACTTTGATATAGCATCTTTTAAACGCCTTGTGGCAAAACCTATATCGTCTGATGCCATTATCTCTGATACAACTGATATTCCATCAACGCCTGTCCTCATTACATCTGGTGCATTGCTGTATTTTATGCCTCCAATAGCAACAACAGGTATATTTACTGCCTCTTTTATTTTTTTTAAATTCAAAAGCCCTATTGCTTCACCTATGTCTTTCTTTGTGCCTGTATAGAATACTGCACCTGCTCCTATGTAATCAGCACCGTCTTTTTCAGCTTTTACCGCCTCATCTACGCATCCAGCAGATATGCCGATTATCTTATCATCTCCCATGATCTTTCTTGCAATGCTGCATGGCAGATCTTCTTGACCTAAATGAACTCCGTCTGCATCAACAGACAGTGCTATATCAATCCTGTCATTTATTATAAAAGGAATGCTGTATTTTGCTGCAATATCTTTTAATCTTACAGCAATCTCATAAAATTCCTTCGATGAAATATCCTTTTCCCTAAGCTGCAGCATAGTAACGCCGTTTTTTAGTGCCTCTTCTACAGCATCGTAAAAATCTATACCAGCCTTCAAAAGCTTTCTGTCAGTAACCAAATAAAGAGATACATCAAAATCTTTCATGTTTACGCCTCCAATACTTCAATATCAGCGTACTTTCTTATCATGTCAGAGTCTAGAATGTATAGATAATCTATAAATTTTGTCCTGAATGATCCGGGAGTATTGCACTCTTTCTCAGCCAACTCACCAGATATATTCATAACAAGAAGAGCTGCCAATGACGATATCACTTTGTCATCGCTGCAAGCTGATGTAGCCGCCATTATTGCACCTAACGTACACCCTGCACCTGTTATTTTTGTAAATAAGTTGGTACCGTTATTTACTTTTACCACTCTCCTGCCATCGCTTATATAATCTTCTTTTCCTGTCGATACAACAACCGTATTTGTTAACTTTGCAAGTTTTACACAAGAGTCAACATTTCCGCTGTCATCAAGGGAGTCTACACCTTTCACATTTGCACTTTCACCTGATAGAGCCTTTATTTCTCCGCCGTTTCCCTTTATAATGCTTATTTCTCCTATTTTCAAAAGCATATTTACAAAGTCAACTCTGCTTTTTATGGCAGCACAGCCTACAGGATCTAGGACGACTGGTTTTTTGTGGTCTTTTGCTGATATTACAGAATTGATTATTGTCTCTTTAGTCTCATTATTTATAGTGCCTATATTTACATACAAAGCATTTGAAATGGCTGTAAAATCATACGCTTCATCTGGTGACATCACCATCGCAGGAGATGCCCCGACACTAAGTAGTGCATTGGCATTGTCATTTATGACAACGTAGTTTGTTATAGCGTGGACAAGCGGCACTTCTTTCTTTAATCTTTCTAAAACCTTTATTGCTTCTTCAATCATAAATCTTCTCCTCTCTCTTATTTAAAGATTTAATTACTGGATATATTATCGCAGTCAAAATAATCGTACCTATCGTTGGCGTAATAAACCACTTTGAAAGATATCCGCCGAAATATGTAAGGTAATTATACGTTAAAGCTCCAACGATAAATGAAATAGCTGCAGGTACATTAAGAAGTTTATCGCTTTTACTTTTCATCAAGAAGTAATCTTCAAATACCACCGTATATGCCGGGATAAATACGCTTCCTATGGCGTACAAAAAATTCTGGTAATTGTCCATTGGAAATAAGTACGCTGCAATCAAACCTACTATCGAATATACCACAAGAAGATTTTTTCTTTTTAATCGTGCTTTGACAATGGAAATCGTCGAAACAGCAGCAGAATAAACATCCATAAAAGTCGTAGTAACCGTAGATAGGAGTATTATGAGAAGCGGCACAACCCCTGTTTTTATTGATGCAAAATATGAAATTATATCCTTTCCACCTGTTTTCAAAGCCACATAAAGTCCTATAAAATACATAAAGCAGCTTGCTATGAAATATCCTGCAAATGTATAAATAAAGCTGGACTTTCCATCTTTACTGTTCATTGTGTAATCTCCAACCAATGGAAGCCATGATATAGGCATAGCAACAGCAAGCTCTACAGCACCGCTGAAGCTCATGTCTCCCGTTACTGACGCTATTTTCCCACCTTTTAAAAATGCAACTACAAAAATAGTCAGGATAAACAGAAGTACAACAGCAATATTGTTTATCCAGTAAGCTTCATTGTCAAAGAATAAGGTCCACAATAAAACAGATACACCTACTATAAAAATCCCTAAAGAAGTAGACATGCCAATAGCACCATTGAAGGCTTTTGCAGATTGTATTATCATAACAGCCGTCCAGCCAATCAATTGAAGCACATTTAAAAATCCTATAAAGATCATGCCTCTGTCGCCTAAAACGCCTTTCGTGGATTCTATTGCAGGCTCTTTAACCTTATAAGACATAAGTCCTCCAAGCGCAAAAAACAGTGTACCGATTATGTGACCTAATAAGATGCTTAAAATCCCTTTAGTTAAGCCTAATGGTGCGAAATAAGAACCAGTGAAAACTTCTGCAATCGATATAGCCGCACCTGCCCATATCAAAAATAACGTCGAGTTTTTAATATTCATAGTCTATGCCTGCTTTCCTGTAAAGATCTACTAAATGTCCTACAGGTCCTACTCCTTTACCTATCTCTAAAGAATTTTTTATAGCTTCCGTTATATAACTTTTAGCGTTTATTATTGCATCTTTCAAGCTTAATCCTCTACCAAGGTATGAAGCAATAGCAGAAGAATACGTACATCCTGTCCCATGTGTATTTTTAGTATCGATCCTCTCCTGTGGCAAACTTAAAAATTCATTTCCATCGTAAAATACATCAGTAGCATTTTCTACGGAATGACCGCCTTTTACGACGACAGCTTTTACACCCATGTCGATGATTTTCTTTGCAGCCTCCTTCATGTCTTCAATTCCCTCAATATTCATTCCGGTGAGTTCACATGCTTCTGGTATATTTGGCGTTATTATGTCTGCCATAGGCAAAAGCTTTGTCTTTAAAGCGTCTATGGCATCTTTTTTCAGAAGGTAATATCCGCTTTTCGATATCATGACAGGGTCTAATACAACATTCTTAGGATTCCACTTGCTGAGAGATGACGCAATAGCATCAATAATCTCTTCACTTGACACCATACCGATCTTTACGGCATCCACCTCTGTGTCATCAAAGACACAGTCTATCTGCTTTTTGATGATATCAGCATCCATCTCCCTCACATCAAAAACTCCAACAGTATTCTGCGCTGTCACTGCCGTAATGACGCACATACCGTATACGCCAAGGGCGCAAAACGTCTTTAAATCTGCTTCTATTCCTGCACCACCTATGCTGTCAGAGCCTGCAATAGTAAGTACCTTTTTCATAATGAATTCCTCCTTTAATTTTGCCGGCTAAGCAAAATAAAAAAGTGCACTGGATTAGCGCACTTAATTTACATTGTACTCCCTCCGCCGGCATTATCCAGATCAGGTTATGGGTCATAGCAGAGATTCGCTGCTAACTCTCAGCCGGGCTAATTCCCCCAGCTCCCCAGACAAGTTATTAAATTATAAAAATATTATAGCATAATTTTTATGTTTGTACAGTGCCTTCGATTAAATTTTTGCTATATCTATAAATCAAAAACTAATTTGAAATTTCTATTGACAATTTTAAATCATAGTGTTATTTTAATATTAAAACCAAGTAATCCAATCAATTTACTTGTAATTAAGGAGGACATTTTTATGGATTCTATTAATTATTTTAACAGTATAGCTAAAGAATGGGATGATATAAGAAAAAAATACTTTGACGATGATATTCGCAACATTGCAATTGAGCTATCAAAGTTAAAAAGAAAGAATGATTTTACTGTCGCTGATATCGGTACAGGGTCCGGCTTTATGGCCTTAGAACTATCAAAATATGCAAGAACGGTTATTGGTATAGATGTTTCAGAGCAAATGCTTAAATGTGCAAAACAAACAGCTGATAAACTTGGTATTAATAACATGATTTTTTTAAAGGGAAGTATGGAAGAAATACCCATTATTGATGACTCTATTGATATTGTATTTACAAATATGGCTTTACATCATGTGGAAAATCCATTTAAAGGAATTATGGAAATTCACAGGATTTTAAAATATGGTGGCAGCTTAGTAATAACTGATGTAATGAAGCACAATAACGAATGGGCAAGATTTGAAATGTATGACAGGTGGCTTGGATTTAATTTAGGAGATATAGAAAAATGGCTCATTCGTAGTAACTTTAAAGAAATACTTGTAAAAGAAACAGACCTTTATGCAACTGCAAAGTCTTCTAAAGGAGAGACAGCAAAAACAGGAATATTTATAGCAAAAGGAACGAAAAAATAAGGAGGATTTAGGATGAGGAAAGAGACAATATTAATTCATGGAGGTATATTTGGTGATGAAAGAACAGGTGCAGTATCAACGCCTATATACCAAACATCGACATTTAAACAGGATGCTGTAGGAAAAGATAGAGGTTATGAGTATTCAAGAACAGGTAATCCAACACGAGAATCATTAGAAAAGCTGATAAATGATCTAGAGGGTGGAAAGGGTGGTTTTGCCTTTGCATCTGGCATGGCAGCAATATCAACAGTTTTGATGCTTTTTAATGCTGGTGACGAGGTAATAGTTTCAAATAATGTTTATGGAGGAACATTCAGGGTACTTGATAAAGTATTTAAAAGACTCGGTATAGTGTCAAAATTTATTGACACATCCTCGAAAGAAAATGTTATAAAAAACATAACAAAAAATACAAAGGCAATATTTTATGAAACACCTACAAATCCTCTTATGACAATTACAAATATCAGAGAAATTTCAAGAATAGCTAAAGAATATAGCATACTTTCGATAGTTGATAATACTTTTATGATGCCATATTTCCAAAGACCTATTGAATTAGGTGCAGACATAGTTGTTCATAGTGCAACAAAATACCTTGGGGGCCATAGCGATGTTGTGGCAGGCCTTGTTGTTGTTAATAGTGAAGAATTAGCTCATAAAATTCATTTTCTGCAAAATGCAATTGGTGGTATTTTAGGACCGCAGGATTCTTATCTTGTGATTAGGGGAATAAAAACTCTTAGTGTCAGAATGGAAAGACATGAGCAAAATGCGAAAGAAATCACAAATTGGCTTTTGAAACAGCCAGAGGTAGAAAAAGTTTATTATCCAGGTTTACCTACACATCCAGGATATGATATTGCAAAAGAGCAGATGGACGGCTTTGGAGGCATGATTTCATTTGAGTTAAAAGATAAAGATACGGCATTAAAATTATTAAATAATGTAAGACTAATTACACTTGCTGAAAGTCTTGGTGGATACGAAAGCTTAATTTCATATCCAGTAAAAATGACACATGTGTCTATACCAGAGGAAGAAAGATTGAAACTCGGCATAACCGATAAGCTAGTAAGACTATCAGTTGGACTTGAGAATTATCTGGATTTAATTGATGATTTAAAAAATGCGATAAGGGGTTGAAACTATGGAATATGCAGAGGAAATCAGTGATTTAATTGGCAATACACCACTTCTAAAAATAACTCATTTTGATATACCTTCATATGTAAACATCTTTGCTAAACTTGAAAATATGAACCCTGGTGGCTCTGTAAAAGATAGAACATGCTATTATATGATAAAAGATGCTGAAGATAAGGGATTAATAAAAAAAGGTTCAACGATAATCGAACCTACTGCTGGGAATACAGGCATTGGTCTTGCACTTGCATTATTGAATAAAGGTTATAAAGTCATATTTGTAGTACCAACTAAATTTTCAGTAGAAAAACAGATACTAATGAAAGCTTTAGGTGCTGAAATAGTTAATACGCCTAAAGAGCTTGGAATGAAAGGAGCGATGGATAAAGCATATGAATTAGCGAAGGAAATTAAAGACTCATTTATACCAAACCAGTTTAAAAATATGTCAAATGTAAGGGCTCATTATGAAACAACAGGACCAGAGATATATGATGCTTTGGATGGAAATGTAGATATACTTATTGCTGGAGCAGGTACTGGTGGAACGTTCACAGGTGTAGTTAAATATTTAAAAGAGAAGAATCCTAAAATAAAAGGTGTGCTTGCTGATCCTATTGGTTCAATAATCGGTGGTGGAGATATAGTAAAATGCTATAAAATAGAGGGCATAGGTAATGACTTTATACCTGATACTATGGATGTAAGCTTAATAGATGATGTTGAAAAGGTAACTGATGATGAAGCCTTTTATTACGTAAACGAACTTGCAAGAAAAGAAGGCTTATTTATTGGATCATCATCAGGTGCTGCTTTTGCTGCGGCTATAAAACAGGCAAATAAGCAAAAAGAATCAAAAAATATAGTTGTAGTATTTCCTGATAGATCTGATAGGTATTTTAGTGAAAATTTATATAGATTTTAAGTAGAAGAAAGCATTAAAAGATTGTAAAATAGATGTGGTTCCTTTAGAAGCAGTATATATTTTAAAGAATAATCATGAGGTAAAAAAAACCAAGAATACCTATTGACATTATTAATTTAAAGTGATAATATTTATATCAATAAATTTAAAAAAGAATATTAAAACCTCTTATCAAGAGCGGTGGAGGGACTGGCCCGATGAAACCCGGCAACCGACATCAATCATTTGATGCGTCTGGTGCCAAATCCTGCAGGGAAACCTGAAAGATGAGAGGAGCGGCGTAAATTTAGCCCTCTTCATCATCGAAGAGGGCTTTTGATATTCTATAAAAAATCGAAAAGAGGTGCATTAAATTAAAGAATAACATTCAAATTTGTCTAAAACTAAAATTATGAAGAGGAGAGATTTAGATGAGTGAAGAAAGAAAGTTAAAGTTTGATACATTGCAGGTACATGCGGGGCAAAAACCAGATCCTACGACAGGTTCAATGGCTGTTCCAATCTATCAGACAACATCCTATGTGTTTAAAGATACTGACCATGCTGCAGCATTGTTCAATCTTAAAGAGGCAGGAAACATATATACGAGAATCATGAATCCGACAAATGATGTATTTGAGCAGAGAATTGCCGCACTAGAAGGAGGAGTAGGTGCGGTTGCAACAGCATCTGGTTCTGCAGCTATAATGTACTCCATACTGAATATAGCAGGTGCCGGTGATGAAATAGTATCTGCAAGCACACTATATGGTGGGACATACAACCTTTTTGCTTTAACATTGCCTAAACTTGGCATTAAAACGACATTTGTTAATCCAGATGATCCTGAAAATTTCAGAAAAGCAATAACAGACAGAACAAAGGCGTTGTATATAGAGACAATAGGAAATCCAGGAATAAATATACCTGATTTCGAGGTCATAGCAAAAATAGCGCATGAGAATAAAATACCGC
This sequence comes from Thermoanaerobacterium sp. RBIITD, assembly GCF_900205865.1. NCBI lineage: Bacteria > Bacillati > Bacillota > Clostridia > Thermoanaerobacterales > Thermoanaerobacteraceae > Thermoanaerobacterium > Thermoanaerobacterium sp. RBIITD. The sequence continues at coordinate 162,213 of NZ_LT906662.1, read as the reverse complement.
TAATTGTAGACAACACATTTGCAACACCATATCTCTTCCGCCCATTTGAATATGGAGCAGATATAGTAGTACATTCAGCGACAAAGTTTATAGGAGGGCATGGGACATCAATAGGAGGAGTAATAGTAGATTCAGGAAAATTTGATTGGGTAGGAAGTGGGAAGTTTAAAGAATTCGTAGAACCAGATCCAAGTTATCATGGGTTAAAATATGTGGAGACATTTGGACCTGCGGCATACATAACAAAAGTAAGAGTACAGCTTCTTAGAGACACCGGTGCAGCTTTGAGCCCATTCAATGCTTTCTTATTTATACAAGGACTAGAGACTTTGTCATTAAGAGTTCAAAGGCATGTGGAAAATGCACAAAAGGTAGCAGAATTCTTAGCAAGCAATCCAAATGTGACGTGGGTTAACTATCCTGGACTTAAAGAAAATAAATATCATGAGCTTGCAAAGAAATACCTACCGAAAGGTGCTGGATCAATATTGACATTTGGAATAAAAGGTGGAATAAATGCTGGAATCAAATTCATAAACAGCCTTGAATTATTCTCATTGCTTGCAAATGTAGGTGATGCAAAGTCTTTGGTAATTCATCCAGCAAGTACTACCCATTCACAGCTAAACGAAGAAGAATTGTTATCAGCAGGAGTAACGCCTGATCAAATTAGACTATCAATAGGCATAGAAGACCCCGACGACATAATATATGACCTTGATCAAGCACTTAAAAAGGCAGCAGAATAAATCATATGCATTTAAAGGTATAGTGAGGGCTGACTAGAAAACTGGAGGCTAGACATATTTAATAAAATGTGTCTGGCCTTTTAATTAGAGATAAACTGATACTTGTTATTATAATTTATAATTAAATTCTCTATCATTTGTTTTAAGTATATCATTTTTATTGTTTTTTAAACACTTTTTCTTTTAAAGGTTAGTTGTATAATTAAATGTAACAAGTAAATAACATTTAAGAAAAAATTGAAGCTATGGCTATTAATAATGATAACACAAAAAAGAGAAGTTTTAAACACCTTAAGCAATATGAACGTGGAATGATTTATACTCTAAAACAAATGGAAAGTTTTAATATTAAGAGAACTAATGAAAAGTACTAAGCGATTTTATGTAAACATACTCTGCATGGTGCTTAACCTCTTCATATTCTTCTTCTGTTAAAGGACCTTCTTTGTTAATTATACTGTTTTTTTACCTTTATTTTACCAATATCGAGATATAAAGCTGCATAATAGAGTTTTTCAAGGTCATTTTCGGTAAAAATCAACTTTTTAGCTATTTCAATAGACCAAAATGCTATATTGACAGTATGCATCTTCGTAGACGACTGGTTTGATTTTATATTATCTTCAAATACCATAAGGAATATTAAAATTTTTTCGGTATCGGCTAACTGGTCATATTTTACCAATGCATAATAGTATATATCAAAGAGATCGAACTTATTAAAAAATGAAGATAATAATTCTGTGATGTCTTTAGCTTTATGATTGAATCTAAAATATATACAAACAGTGATATCTTTGTGTTTTTATATTTTCACAGGGATGCATATTTCCTCGACGATATCTTTTTCCATTGAAACTATGGTATCGTCGTCTTTAGTAAGATGGTAAAGGAGCTTTGAGCTGTTGCATGCAAAATAAATAATATTATTATCATGTGAAACAGGTAAAGGATAACAACAAGAGGTATCATTAACAACATCAATTTTTTCGATACAGTATATTTTGTTTTGATCAACGAGGAAAATACTTAAACAATTTATATCAAATTCTGTTTTAAAATTTGAAAGTCTTCCTGTCAAATCCAGCGTTCCTTTGATATTTTCAAAATATGTAAGCATTTTCTTCTCCTGCAGTATAAATTGAAAAACTAAAGTAAAGTGACAAAATATTTAGGAATAGGCATTGCCATATTTTAAGCTATTATATAATTTTATCTTTAAAGATATTTTATTAAAGCTTGTATTTATAATGTATTAATTATATAATATTTAATGATACTACACACCATGAAGGGAGAATAATTACATGACAGTAGAGCCAATAACGAACAAAAAAAATTAAACAAATGCACAAGTTCTTAAATGGGAAAGACCTGAAATATGGCTTATTGCTCAAGCTCGGTCTTAATGCTGGTTTAAGAATCATAGATATCCTGAGGTATTGAGAATTTTAGCACATACAGCCTACGAAAACCTGGAAATACTGGACATATAAAACCTTCAAATACAATATCGGGTTCATAATGGATACTTTCAATCACAGTTTATAGCATATCGCCCCCCACTATATAGGGGCAAGTCAGAACCAAAAAGATAAGTTGTATTCAATTGTCTAGTTCTATAAAAAGATTTCCTGATAATAAATGTTTAGGTAATTGAAAAGTATAAAAAATTTTTTTGAGGGAGATAAACCTTTTTACCATATAATATGAATTTAAGTAACAAAATTCATATTTTGTTACTTTATTATTTTATTTAGCAGGAGGGCTCTCATAGAATACAAATAAAAGCAGTAAGGAATCTAAATTTGAAAACCAGCCATCAGGCAGCGGTTGGTAAACTGAAAGACAGTAAAAGCTTTGAATTAAAGCAGCGTCAAAAATGTTTGAGTTTTTATTCGAAAATCAGAGAAGGAGAAATTTATGGCAAACAATAGTAAGAAGTTGCGTATTGAAAATAGTAAAAGTTTTATCGAAAAATCCAAGAAATCAATTGCTTATCTTAAGAAGAAAGAAGAATTCTTGAGTAGAATTTTTGAAAACGAGCATATGCTTATAGTAGTCTGGACATTGGATGGTAAAGTTATTTGGTTCAACAGATATACCAAAGCTGTAATTGATATAGTAGTCGAGGAACAAACAGAGAGTATAGATGTAAGTTCAATAATTCCCAAGGATATGATAATCCGCATAAAAGAACATTTTGACGATACTGAAGATAGAAGTATTCGTTACAAAGGTGAAAAACCAATGATTATGAAGAATGGCAGAGAAGTTTATATTATGTGGCATAATAGTATTATTTGTGATGATGAAGGGAACAAGTATATAGTTTCCACTGGCATAGACATTACAGACTTAAAGAATGCAGAAATGAAACTTGAAGAAGCAAATAGCAACCTTCTTGCTTTAAATGAGGAATTGATTTCACAACAGGAAGAACTATCTGCAATGAATGAAGAACTTCTGGCCAAAGAAGAAGAGTTGAGACAGAACTTAATTGAAATACAAAGGCAGCAGGATGAATTGAAAAGAAGTGGGGAACGCTACAAACTGGTAGTTGAAGGAGCAGGTGATGGACTATGGGATTGGGATATGATAACAGATACGGTATACATATCTGAAAGATGGAAGGATATCATTGGTTTTGATACGGAAGTAGTGAATAACTACTGTAAAACATGGGCTAAATTTATTCATCCAAGAGATGTTAAAACAGTTATCAATAGTCTGAATAGGCATCTCGAGAAAAAGTCACCATTTTATTCATGCGAATATAGGGTAAAAACAAAAGACGGTAAGTATATATGGATTTTAAGTAGAGGAAAGGCATTATGGGATGAAGACGGTAGAGCAATAAGAATGGCAGGGTCGCATACGGATATTACTGAACGTAAGCAAATGGAGAGCAAGTTAGAATACATGGCATTTTATGACACTTTAACCAACCTGCCACGTCGTGATGTTTTTATGGACAAACTCAAAGATGCTATGGCAGATGCAAGAAGTAATGGAAAGAAATTTGCGGTACTTTTTATTGACCTTGATAATTTTAAATCTATCAATGACTCTTTGGGACACCATATAGGTGACAAGCTATTGAAGAAAGTTGCAAAGAAACTAAAAGCGTGCCTGCGTGAAACAGATATGGTATCCAGAGTGGGCGGTGATGAGTTTGTCATTTTACTTACTGACATAAGTAGTATTGACGATACGAACAAGGTTGCAAATAGAATATTGGAACTATTTAACCTGCCAATAAAGCTAAATAATCATGAACTGTATGTCACTATTAGCATGGGTATTGCCATATATCCTGACCATGGAAAAAGTGAAAGGGCTATACTTGAAAATGCGGATATAGCCATGTACAGGGCTAAAAGAAATGGAAAAGATAGTTTCCAATATTTTGACATGGTTATGAGAAGTGAGGTAGAATTTGTTAACGCAATAAAAAAGGATTTGAGGGTGGCTTTGGAAAAAGATCAGTTCCTTTTGTACTATCAGCCTATTGTTGATGCAAGGACTGGTAAAGTAGTTAGTATGGAGGCACTATTAAGGTGGCAGCATCCTAAAAAAGGAATGATTAGTCCCATTCATTTTATTCCCATTGCAGAAGAGACACGACAGATAATATCTATAGGTGAGTGGGCGTTAAAGACAGCTTGCAACCAGATAAAAGAGTGGCTTAATATGGGGTATTCTGGTTTCAGTGTTTCGGTGAATGTTTCGGTGCATCAGCTGCAGCAGCCTGATTTTGCAAAGGTTGTTTGTGGTATACTGAACGAAATTGAGATTGAATCGAGATATCTGGAACTGGAGATAACTGAAACTGTCCTTATAGAAGCAGTGGATACGGTAGTTGAAAATCTTTATAATTTGAAGGAAGCGGGGGTTAAAATAATAATAGATGATTTCGGGACGGAAAACAGTTCTTTCAGATATATGCAAAAATTTGCAGTTGATGGTTTAAAAATAGACAGGTCGTTTGTGAGCGAAATAAAAGTAGATGTAAATAAGGCTATTGTTGATGCGATTATTTTATTGGGACATAGGATGAAACTCCGCGTTACTGCTGAAGGTGTGGAAACAAAAGAACAACTTGATTGTCTTGTAGAGTGTGGGTGTGACGAAGTTCAAGGTTATTATTTCAGCAAACCTTTGCCTCCAGACGAGGTTATTCGAACTGTTCAGAGAAGTCAATAAGAAAGAAGTTTAAGGGGAAGTGGTAAAAGAACAATTAAGGTATAATAAGGTATAAGAGCAAAACTTAAAAATAATAGTTTAATCTATTTCTTTTTCCCTGATCTATGACTTTGATTTTTTACCAAAATAGGCATTTAATAAGGGAAAATAGTGAAGAACTGTTGTTTTATGGTGATGATTTGAGCCCCACATTTATAATTTCCAAAGCAGATAAATAAGATTTGGACAAAATAGGCCGGATTTATTCTGGCTTATATTTTTCTGTAACACAAATATTTGATTTTGAATTAAGTAGAAATATTTTGTATTTAGAGTGAAAACTTTTGCTTTTTTATGTCTGTGTTTTTCATAAATTTAATTACCTTATATTTTGTTTTCCATGTAATCTTATGATGGAAAATCAGGCTCGACTTTTTTAGGTTATCATTTATATTAATTATCGTATTATTATAATAATGTACAGTGCTGATTCACCATATCAGTACCTGGCATAGCTGAATAAAGTAACAATACACATAAATTGTAACTTCTATAGACGTTTAATTACTGGCATTCAAAGATAAAAATATACTTCAATGGATAAAAATACACTTGAATTTCTATGTATCATTTTTTAAAATATTAATGAAAATGCTACATAAAGGAGTGCTATAATGACAGTTGAACCTATTAGAGACAAAAGTAAAATTAAACAAATGTACCAGTTTCTTAATGGATATAACCCTAAGTATGCATTACTTTTTAAATTTGGCATAAATTAGCGATATTATCTCTTTAAGAGCGAAAGATATTTTTAATAGTAATGGACAATTTCGTGAATATCTTGTTTTAAAAGAAAAGAAAACAAGTAAGGAAAAAAAGATTAAATTAAATGCGACATTGCGTAAAGCTATTATTTCATATGTTAACAGCCACAATCTTTCAGATGACAGCTATCTTTTCTTTAGCCAGAAAGGTGGGCATCTTAGCCGTGTCCAGGTGTATCGTGTTTTAAAAGAAGCAGCAAATATCATTGGCATAGAAAATTTCGGTACACATAGCTTGAGAAAAACCTGGGGATACTGGACATATAAAATGTCAAAATACAATATTGGTTTAATAATGGATACTTTTAACCATAGTTCCCAAAGCATAACGCTTCGCTATATTGGCATAAATCAAGACCAAAAAGACGAATTGTATTCAACTGTACAATTATAAAATTGAACTACCCCTAACTTCTAATAATGAAGTTAGGGGTTTTTTGGTATTGAAATTAGATATAAAAATTTTTGCAGGAATTTTTGTTTTTTTGTTGTACAAATAAAAGGGGAAATAAATATAACTATATCTAAAAAAGTAACAATTTATGGACTTAATAATTTTAATAAGTGATTTTCTATAATTATCATCATACTTTTCAGGTTTAAATTCAGATGTAAGTGTATCAATCAGTTGTTTTGACATTTTTATTTTATTCTCGTATATGTTGACTTCTCTTAAAGGAGGAAACTGCTTTTTACTTTTTATTTCATCAGGAAAGTGCATTGTTTCCATAACTATATATTTTTCATTATATACTCTAATACATGCAAGGTATTGCTTTGACCTTATTGCAACCTTTGCTATCGCAACACGGTTTTTTGTTTTCATTGAATCTCTTAAAAGAATACATGGCTTAGTACCAATGTCTTCTGGCGCTATAAAATATGTTTTATCATAATATATAGGATCTAGGACATATTTTTCGTATTTTATTGGTGACTTACAGTCTCTATGAAGCTGTCTAAAATGTATTGTATGGTCTTCTGTTGTGGTATAAAGTTTTATCGGGTTACTTACAAGTCCAAAATTTATTGCACCTTTCCACATTGAGCGCATAAAATCATCTCATATTTAATATGCCCACAAACATTTTTTTAACAAAGTGTTAGAAATTTCCTACTTTTATATTATGTCTTTCATGATTTTTTCAAGTACATCGCTTACTCCGTTTTGAATATTAGTTTTAGCTATGTATTTAGCACATTTTTTCAATTTTTCATCCGCATTTCCCATGGCTATTCCGTATCCTGCTGTGCAAATCATTTCCTTATCATTATCTTGGTCACCAATTGCTACAACATTATTTATGTTTATATTTATTAGTTCACAAAGCTTTTTCAATGTAGTGCCCTTTGTAACACTAAATGGTAAAATTTCTATAAAGAATTCATCTGATTGTACATATGTAAATGGTTCTTTAGACATGTTCTTTAAATCATGTACCAATTGCATAGATACTTTGGTATTACCTATGAGCATTACTTTTATTATGCTATTAAGACAAGTCATATCTTCAACAACGTCACACTGTACATGGTCTATAGCCATATATAATCTAATTATATCAGTAATTTCCTTTACAAAAATGCCATCAAGGCTGAATACAAGCATATTAACATTATATCTGCCTGTTTGCCATAATTCGGCGATTAGTTTATATAAAGTGTCAGGAAGAAATCTTTTATATAATATCTTCTTTTCAAAAGGATGGTATATTATACACCCATTAAACAAAATAACAGGTACGTCTAAATTTAAAGCTTCAATGTAAGGCGATGCAGACTTTATTCCACGTCCAGTAGCTAATGTAAAAATCCCTCCCATATTACGAAATTTTTTTACACTATCTCTTGTAATAGTAGTTATCTCTCTATTATTATTTAATAAGGTTCCGTCTACGTCAACTACTACCATTTTATATTTCATTTCATTCACCTCAAAAAAGTTATCATGTAGATTATTACATTACTGAAATATCATTTATTGGCCAAAAATTCAAAGAGTTTATCTTACTGTATAATTTTTGTAGGCGGTAAAAAAAGGAAATAGGAAGTTGCCCAAAAATACCTTTCTAAAACATGAATCATCCGTTATAATGTTTATTTAAGAAAACAAAACAAAAAAGGGTGATTACATGTTCGAATTAAGTTTAAATGAAAATGAAATAAATTTCAAGAGTTTAGAGACAAAAATTTATAAATTTGTTTGCAATGAAACTTGGATTTCAATGCAGGGCAAAGACAGGCTAAAAAACAAAAAAAAGCAGAGGGAAAAAAGAAATAAAATTAGCAATAATATATGACGGATAAAACAAAAAAACGCCTAGCAGTAATGAATACATAACACATAATAAAATAGCATGTGCTGGATTTGGGAGCAGTAAAGAATTTAAAGATCTAGTAGCTGCTTTAGTAGTGAGAGAATATAACAATAGATGAAATAGAAACCTAGATAATAAATGGAGATGGTGTAAGCTGGATAAAACAATGCATTTGCGAAGAAGGAGTATATTACCAATTAGACCTATTTCATAAAAGCCAAGCAGTCATCAAAAATGTAGAAAATAAAAAAGAAGCACATGAATTAATAAAAATGCTAAATGAAGGAAGAGATGAAGAAAGCTTAGGATACATAGCAAAGCTAATTATAAAGCAAAAAGATGATGAAAAGAAAAAGGCAAAATTAGAAAGATTTAAAAACTACAAAGAGCTACCGCTTTATTGCAATTTATTTTTTCTACTTTTTGTTAGCAAGAGTATACTAAATTTCTTAATGTTATTTTTTGAAATTGTAAAAAGTATTGCAAATCACATTCCTTTCATGTATCATTAATTATGTAAATGGAATTTGAATTTTTCGATTTATGTCTAATGTTATACAGCAAATTATTTCAATATAAAAAGCACCATAAAAAGCAAAATAATTTGACCTTATCCATTATGTAAAGCTAATTAATTTTCATATACATGTATAAGATTGGTTAATCTTGCCTACAATTATAGAAAAAAATAATGGGGCGGTAAAATTAATTACCACCCCAAGAAAGGTATCATAATGATAATTATAGCCTTTCCAGTTAAAAATATACATGAATATATCGAAAATGAATCATATTTGTACATAGATACACCATCTGGATGTCCTAATTGCACTTACAACGGTAAATTGCACAGGCATGGTTATTACTGCAGGGGTGTCTTTATCGATAATAATTGCGTAGATATTACCATAGCAAGAGTTATTTGTCCTGTATGTCATAAAACACATGCTTTAATACCGGATTTTCTTGTGCCATATTTTATCTATCCTTTATCCGTTATTCTAACTTCTTTAAAAAAGCTATTTATCGATGGACATGGCACTACATATGTTGCTGATGAAATTATTGACGACTTTAATTTGTCTTTTGTAAAAGAGCAAAATATCAGTTATTTCAAAATGAGATTTCTCTCGATTATGAATTATGTTCACAGCTTTTTTGCTAACTTTCAAGGATATATTGAAACAATGAACAATTTATCACCTAGAACTTTGATAAGCAATATTTGTAAATATACAAAAGAAAAACTAAAGTTTAATTTACACTATTTTGATTTAATGAAAGTACATTTTCTCAAAAAAGTTTAAACTTAATTCTTGGTTAAATTTTTTTGCTTATTTGCAAAAGCCTTGTTTTTTATGTAATTTACCGCTATTTTTGACAGTATTTGGGGAGGCAAATCATGAAAACAGCTAAATTTGCCTATTATCTTAATAAGTTTTTTACCGTATATCTTCCTAATACCAACGGTAGTACACCAATGACAATTGATTCATATCGATACGCTTTTATACTATTTCTTACTTTCATGGAGGAGAAAGGCACTCCGGCCGATTCGATAGAAATATCTGACTTGACTTACCATACAGTACTGGAATTCCTTGAATGGTTACAGGCAAAACGAAAAAACTCAGTCGCAACACGAAATCAACGACAGACCGCATTGAACAGTTTTATCAGTTATTTGATGTATGAGTTTCCGGATTATTTAGTTGAGTTTCAACTTATTTTAGGCATACCGATAAAAAAAGCCCCACAGAAAGAGATTTCATATCTTAAAACGGAAGGTGTTAAACTACTGTTTGAACAAATAAATATCAATACCAGAAGTGGTTTTCGTAATTATACAATGCTGACATTGTTATATACGACAGGTATCCGGGTAAGTGAATTGATCAATATCAAAGTTAAAGATATATCACTACATTACCCAGCAACGCTTTTAGTTCATGGAAAAGGCCAAAAAAGTAGATATGTACCACTGGTAAGCAATACAGTAAAGATACTTGAAGATTATATTGTAAGATATGGTCTTGATAAAGAATATCGTCTAAATGACTGGCTTTTTAAAAACCACATGAAAGAACAATTTAAACGTCAAGGTATAAATTATATTATCAAAAAATATGCTGATTTGGCCAGAATTAAAAAACCAGATTTGATTCCTGAAGATTTCAGTCCACATAAAATGAGGCACACAACAGCAATGGGTCTTGTAGATTCCGGAGTTGATTTGATATATATCAGGGATCTTCTCGGACATGTAAGTGTCAAGACCACTGAAGTATATGCCAGAGCCGACGCAACAAAAAAAAGAGAAGCTATCGAAGCAGCAAGCAAGGAAATAGTTCCAAAGGAAGATGCAGAATGGGATAACAATACAAGATTGAAAGATTGGCTTAAAAATTTTAATCGCAGATGATTATGTAAAGAAATAAAATCTAAAATTCCGTTATGTATTGAAGGTTACAATCACTTCTTTACATAACGGAATTCTTAACATAACCTTTTTTATGTTAATCTTAACATAAAAAAGGAAAAATTGAAAGGTTTTTCAGGACATTAAAAGACCAATGGATGTATGGATTTGATTGGCAGAAAATATCTTCCATAGACGAATTGAATGAGAACTTGAATAAATATATCGAAGGAATATATCATCAAACAGTACATTCATCAATAAATATGAAGCCCATAGAGAAATTCATTAAATATACAGACACGATGAAATTCATAAATTCTAAGGAAGAACTTGATAACATATTTCTCTATAGAGTTAAAAGGCGTGTAATTAAAGATGCGACAGTATCAATAGAAAAAGTTAAATTTGAAGTACCAATGCAATATATCGGTGATTATGTAAATATACGATATTACCCAAAATCACTTGATAAAGCATATATTTTTAGCGAAGACGGTAAGCTCTTACAAACAATACATCCAGTAAACAAAATTGATAATTCTAAGATAAAAAGAAAAGAAATAGACTTTTCTTTGTAAATGAAGAAAGAAGGAAAAACAATGTTCAATGTATATTATGGATTAACATTTAATCCATTTTCTAAAGACTGTGATGTGAAATATCACTACAAATCACAGGATTATATACAAGCAATGAGCAGATTAGAATTTTTAAAAGATAAAAAAGGATTTGGGTTAATAACAGGAGATCCTGGTGTCTATGTTACACTAAAAGTACCCCAGTATTTCAGTTGAAAAATCCCCCACTTTAAGATAAAATTTCTCTCATGTAATAAAATACATGAGGGAGTGATGGAGTTGATTTCTTTGAAAGACAAACAGGAAATAATATTATCATATATAAGAGATGGTAAATCTCAAAGACAGATATCTAGAGAAACTGGTATTGATAGAAAAGTTATTAGAAAATATATTAAAAAATATGAAGAAAAGAGAAGGGACTTGATAAATGAATGGAAAATAGATGGAAATACAGATATTCAAGAGATTATTGATGACATAATTGAGAAACCTAAGTACAATATCGAAAACAGGCATAAGATAAAGTTAACTGAGGAAGTGATAAATCGCATAAAATTTTATCTTAGAGAAAATGAGCAAAAAAGGTATTTAGGACAGTCCAAACAACAAAAAAAGAAAATTGATATATATAATGCCTTAAGAGAAGAAGGCTATGACATAGGTTATACATCCGTTTGCCAAGCAATAAATAAGATATTAAATGAGCAAAAAGAAGCATATATAAAGGCGGAATATCAACTTGGAGATGTGTGTGAATTCGACTGGGGCGAAGTCAAATTATTTATAAAAAGCGAGTTAAAAACATTTCAGATGGCGGTATTTACAAGTGCCAAAGGCAATTACAGATTTGCAAAACTTTTTCCAAAACAAGATACTTCATGCTTTCAAGAAGCACATGTATCATTCTTTGAAGATATAAAAGGCGTTTATCATACTGTAGTATATGACAATGCAAAAGTTATGGTTAAAAAATTTGTAGGAAGGAGTGAAAAAGAACCAACAAAAGGACTTTTAAAACTATCAATATATTACTGCTTTAAATTTAGATTTTGCAATACATATCGAGGCAATGAAAAAGGACACGTTGAAAGAAGCGTAGAATTTATAAGAAGAAAGGCATTTTCTAATAAAGACTACTTTGACTCATTGGAAGAAGCTAATAACTATCTTTATGAAGTATGTAAAAAGCTGAATAATACAAAAAATCATTTAAAAGACAACAAGTCACCTGCAGAGATACTTGAAGAAGAGAGACCGTATTTGCTGCCGCAATTACCACCATTTGATGCAGCAAGATGTGAAGACTTGCGGGCAGATAAATATTCAACAATAGTTATAGACTCATGTCATTATTCTGTACCGGATGCTTATGTCGGTAAAATCATATTTACAAAAATATATTCGCATAAAATACTTTGCTATTATGACAATGTAAAAATTGCCGAACATGAGCGAATATACGGATTTAACGAATGGTCAATAAAAATAGAGCACTACTTGAATACACTAAAGAAAAAACCTGGGGCCCTGCCTTCAAGCACAGCGCTTAAACAGGCAGACCCAAGGTTGCAAAATATCTACCATACCTATTATACCACCAGGGAGAAAGAATTCATAGATCTCTTGCAATATGTAGGTATAGTAGGTATGCAAAAAATACTTGATGCTATTGAGAAATTGAGAAAAATAGATCCAATTGATATTACAACAGATAAAATAAAAATAATATGCGAAAGAAAGGTTGATGAATATATAGAAAAGACAAAAACAAATAATGAAATAGAAGATAAATCAAAAGAAATGCTGAAAGAATTCGGCAATTTAATACCTAAAGAGGCCGAAAATTTCAAAGAGGAGGCCGTCATTTAAAATGAATAAAAAAGAAATATCAAAAGAAATAGAACAATTTGCAACAAGCTTAAAACTACCAGGGATAAAGAAATATTTTAGAGAAGATACAAAAGATGCTGCAGCAAGAGATATAAGCTATGAAGAATACTTATACGGATTGCTCCAGAAAGAATATGATCTAAGACAGGAACATGCGAAAGAAAATCGTATAAGACTAGCTAATTTTCCATACAAAAAATATCTAGAAGACCTAAAAGTAGAGTATCTACCAGATGATGCGAATAGAAAATTAAAGATATTAAGTTCACTTGAATTTATTAAGAATGGACAAAATGTAATACTTGCAGGAAATCCAGGTACAGGCAAAACACATATAGCAATAGGACTAGGCATAAAAGCTTGTTTGGCAGGATATAGAGTACTATTCACAACAATTCCAACTTTAATAAATCAATTAAAAGAAAGTAGATCAGAAAGAACATTACACACTTTTGAAAACAAATTTGCGAAATACGATCTAGTAATAGCAGACGAACTTGGCTATATCTCTTTTGACAAAGAGGGATCTGAGCTTTTATTTACAAACTTATCATTAAGAGCAGGAAGAAAATCAACGATAATAACAACAAACTTATCATTTGAAAGGTGGGCTGAAATATTTCAAGATCCAGTGATGACAGCAGCGATGGTAGATAGACTAACACATAAAGCCTATTTAGTAAATATGAATGGAAATTCATATAGACTTAAAGAAACGGAGGAATGGATAAAGAGTCAGAATATTGCTTAATTTTTTATACACTAAGTGGAGGAAAATTCGATTGAAATTTGGCGCATCTTTCACTTGACAAATGCACCTGGATCTGGTAAGTCATATACACTAAAATGCTTTGTAAATTCTTTAAATCCTAATATGTACAAGGTTGTATACATACCAATATCAACACTTACCGTTATGGATTTTTACAGGTATTTATCTGACGGTCTCGGATTAATACCGAAGCATAGAAAATGTGATATGTTTCGCCAGATACAGGATGTAATATTAAGTTATCATTCAAAGAACATAACTCCCGTTATCATCGTTGATGAGGCCCAGTTCATAAGCAACTCAATCCTTGATGATTTACGTATTATATTTAATTTTGACATGGACACAAAAAATTATGCATTACTTATATTGTCTGGACAAACACAATTAATTATACAGTTGAATAGACAAGCACATGAAGCATTAAGACAGCGAATAGTTTTAAATTATTCATTTAAAGGGTTTAAACAAAGAAGAAACAAAAGAATATATAACATCCAGATTAAAATGTGCAGGATGCAAATGAAACAATATTTACTGATGACGCAATTGAATTAATATATTCAAGCACAAATGGATATTTAAGAAAAATTAATTTACTTGCAGAAATGTCAATGATATTAGGAGCTAAAGAAAGTCAAAAAACTATAAATGGTGAGCTAGTATTTAGAGCTCAAAGTGATATAAATATTACAGAATAATTGGATATATGAGTGTATCTTCTTCTCCGAAGGGGATAGGGAAATGCAGGGGTGCAACCTGAGCACTTCGGAGAGGGTTGGTGCCATAAAACAACTTTCTCCCGGTTCAATCCGGGGGAGAAGGTACATTCAAGATGGCATTTACCCAAAAAGCGTAAAACCTAAAGATGGATATACTTAAAGCTATATGTATATGATTTTAGAATAATATGATCTTATAGATTGTATAATGTGAATTTTTGAGTAAAAACAATGTTTAGTGATTGTTTAATCTTTATACTTTTTAGGATAAGTCAACTTAATTAATCTCAATTTTTCAGGATGTGATATCTTGCTGTTTAACAGTCTAAAAGGTCCTGCTATGTTAGTGCATAATGTCGAAAGCTTTCTAAAGACGCATGGACTGTTTTTTTTATGTTAGAGTTTAATATGCCCTGTTTTTCAATGAAATCCTTAAAAAATGTTTCATCACTTTTAGTAATTTTCTAAAAGCCTTACTTTCTTTTGTTAATTCCCGTCTTTCTTTTCTCGTCATTATTAATAGCCTCTAAACGATAAAATAATTTTAGTATATACTACTATTGCATATATGGGGCTTTATGCTCGAAAATTTTTACTTCTCATAGCTGCCATATTTTTTATTGCTTCTGTTTTCTACCTCCTGAACAAATTAGGGCTAAGTTCATATTTGGTAGTTATTTCATTTAAAGACATTTCCTCACGCAAAACTTCAACAACGATTTTTGATTTTAATTCTGCTTGATGATTTCTTCTTTTCACCTATGGATAACTTTTCTAATATTTCGTCATAATTATAGCACTTATTATTAACTTAAATCACTGAGAAAATCGATTTTCGTTGTCTAAATTTCTATAACTATTATATATACATAAACCCGGTGTTAAATATCCAGATTTCGTAGTCTCTTTTGAAACATATACAAGTAATTGAATGTTTGAAATAGAGACACTAAGCCAATTAACAAATCTGTAGATACTTTAGAATACGTTGAAGAATAGGTGCTTTATGATGATGTAAATGGGATAATAGATGAATGTGTATTTGATGAAATTGTAGAAAAATATTGCATAGTATAAAGAAAACATGTGAATAAAAAAGTTTATAAAAATAATTAATTAATTATGATTTCAAGAAGGAATTTATAAATTTATGTCGAATATATAATATATAAGTTAATTAAAATAAAAAAATAAGATCTAAAAATATAGTATTGAGAATATATATTAAATGTTTATAATGCCATATTTTTAGATTAAAAAAATATTATATAGTACAAAAAAAGCATGTGAATAAAAAAAGTTTATAAAAATAATTAATTAATTATGATTTCAAGAAGGAATTTATAAGTTTATGTCGAATATATAATATATAAGTTAATTAAAATAAAAAACTAAAACTAAAATAGTACTGAGAATATATATTAAAAATATTTATTATGGTATATTTTTAGATTAAAAAGCATAAGTTAGAAAAATGTTTTGATAAACTCTACAAAAATAAGAATGATTTTAAGGATAAAGGTAGAATATTTTAATTAAAACATTTAATAAATATTTGTTGTAAGATATATTATAGAATATGTAAAAGTTTTATATCTTTTGTTTTATACTAAACAATAATCTTATATGAAAGAAGGTTGAGATTTAAGTATTTAGAAAGAGGACTTAAAATAAAGTTCAAGTAAAGGTTTCTTTAAAAAGCTAAATTATGTTTAAAACTTATTATAGCTGATACATGTAGGTTTTCCTCTTTAATGTTTATTGAATTTTAGCAAATATTATAATTCGAAAAAAAGTAGAAAATCCTACATATCAGATAAAAAATTTTAGGGTAATAGGGAAAAAGCATATATTGAAAATGGCTTAAATAAAAGCTCTTAAAATATGCACAAGTTTAAATAAAACTATTAGAGAGGGGGTAAATTTAATATAATTATTTAATATGGTAAAGCAACTTTGATGTGACTATAGTTAAACAATTTCGAAGACTTGTTGTAATTAAGAGAGCTGGGAAAATGCTTTTTCTAAAAAAGTTTGATTTGCAAGTGGTATAAGTGAAAATAAAAAATAATAAGAGGTGAAAGCAATGAAAAAATTTATGATGATTGTTATTTCAATAGTTCTTATATTCTCACTAGTTTTAACAGGTTGTGGAAATTCAGGGAAATCATCAACTAGTAATTCTTCAACAAGTAATTCCAATGAAAAGAGCAACTTAAGTGGTTCAATAACAGTATGGAGCTGGAATGTTGCGGCAAAAACTCTTCAAGAAGCAGCAGATAATTTTGTAAAAGCAAACCCAAATGTTAAAATTGATGTGAAAGATATTGGAAGACAAGATGTTTATGATAAATTAACTGTAGGGTTAGCGGCAGGTTCTGGATTACCAGATGTTGTTTCTATAGAAGATGATCATGTTTCTGGTTTTGTTAAAAAATTCCCTAATGGCTTTCTTGATCTGACCAATGAAATTACACCTATTAAGGACAAATTTATATCTTCAAAAGTAGCAAATGCAACTGTAGATGGCAAGTTCATGGCTATTCCTTGGGATGCTGCTCCGGCTGCAATTTTCTATCGAACAGATATTTTTAAAGATGCAGGAATTAATCCAGATGATATTAAGACATGGGATGATTATATAGCTGCCGGTAAGAAAATTGTAGAAAAGACTAATGGGAAAGTAAAAATGTTAGGCATTGATGAAAAAGCTGACGATGGTCTTTATAGAGTAATGTTAAACGAACAAAATTCTTGGTATTTTGATAAGAATGGAAAACCAATCTTAAATTCAAAAGAGTCAATTAATGCTATGAGCAAAATAAAGGAAATGGTTGATGCAGGAATAGTAGATAATGTAAACGGCTGGGATGGTGGAGTAACAGCTACAAAGAATGGATTAGTTGCAACAAGTGTTAGTGGTGTATGGTGGTTAGGAACTCTTCAGGACCAATGCAAGGATCAAAGTGGAAAATGGGGAGTATTTCCTTTGCCTGCATTTAAAGAAGGAGATAATAATGCTGCGGCACTTGGTGGTTCAACATTAATGGTACCTAGTTCAACTAAGAACAAAGAATTAGCTGTTGCTTTTGCCAAATTTGCAATGACTGATAAGGAATCCGTAAAAATTGGTTTTACAAAATATGGTTTATTCCCATCACTTGTTGAATTATATAATGATCCTGTATTTAGTGAAGGTGTTGAATATTGCGGTGGTCAAAAAATATGGCCGATTTTTGCGGATATTGCCAAAAGGATTCCAGGTAGCACATATTTTACAGAAAATTTTGCAGAAACACAGACACATGTTTATGATGCACAAGCGGCAATTTTACTAATGCACCAGGATGTAAGTAAAACTCTAGATGATTTACAAAAAAATACATTATCTAGAATTGGTAAATAATTTAAATAAATAATTATTTAGTACAGCCGCATTTTAGCGGCTGTACTAAATATATTTACGAAATGGGGGTATAAAATGGTTACTTATTCAAATAAAAAAAAGAGTTTATGGGAAAAATTAAAAGTTAATCCTTCTAATGCGCCATACTATTTCATATTACCTGTGATGATTTTATTTATAATTTTTATGGTTTATCCAATAATAGATTCATTGATTCTTAGCTTCCAAAAATTTGAATATGGTAAATATACTTTTGTAGGAATAAAAAATTATGAAATGCTTTTTAAAGATCCTACTTTTATAAAAGCATTGGAAAATAATTTTATTTATTTAATAATTCAAGTACCTATTATGATATTATTAGCATTGATTTTTGCTACGTTAGTAAATAGCAAATTTATAAAATACAAACACTTCTTCAGGATGTCGTTTTTTCTTCCTACAGTTACCGGGCTTGTAGCATATTCAATTGTTTTTAAATTATTACTAAATACAGATTATGGTTTTATTAATTATATATTGAGATTATTCCATTTGCCAATTGTTGACTGGTTAAATGGAGAGTTTTCATCCAAAATTTCTATAATTTTAGCCCTTACATGGAGATGGACAGGATACAATATGGTCATATTATTAGCGGGTCTTCAAGGTATTTCAGAAGAAATTTATGAAGCTTGCGATATAGATGGTGCTAATGGAATTCAAAAATTTACATTTATAACAGTTCCTCTTCTTAAGCCCGTTATAATATTTTGTACAATAACGTCAACAATAGGTACACTACAATTATTCGATGAATCATACGTTTTAACTCAAGGTGGACCTAATAATGCGACAATAACTGTTGCACATTATTTGTATAATACTGGATTTAAGTTTTTTAATTTTGGTTATGCTGCTGCAATAAGTTATATTCTTGTTATAATTATTGCTGTGTTTTCATTTATACAATATAAGGTTATAGGGAGTGATTAAAATGTTAAGAAGTAAACCAAATGAAGCTAAAATATATAGTAAAATATTGATATATTTAGTTTTAATTGTAGGTGTAGTAATTTCTATTTTTCCGTTTTACATGATGTTTGTATCAGCTACTCATTCTTCTGGAGAAATATTAAAGTTTCCACCACAATTAAATATTGGAAAAAAATTGATAAAGAATTACCTTACTATTCAATCAGATATTAATTTTTGGAGAGTGCTAATGAATTCATTATTAATTTCAACATTATATACAATATTAACAGTGTTTCTATGTTCTATTACTGGTTTTGCATTTGCTAAATACGATTTTAAGGGGAAAAATATATTTTTTTCAATTTTATTGGCTACTATGATGATACCAAATCAAGCATTATTAATACCTTTATTTAATATGATGTCAAAATTAGGTTGGATAGATACCTATCAGGCAATAATATTACCAACACTTGCTAATGTTTTTGGAATATTTTTAATGAGACAGAACATGATTTCTTTTCCTAATGCACTAATAGATGCAGCAAGAATTGATGGGCTTGGGGAATTTGGGATATTTTTTAAAGTGGTATTACCTAATATGAAGCCATCATTAGGTGCTCTAGCTATATACATGTTTATGAGCCAGTGGAATAACTTTATGTGGCCATTAATAGCGTTAAGAAGCAATGATATGTTTACATTTCCTGTAGCATTAGCACAATTAAATGGGTTTTCAAGAATTGACTATGGAGAGATAATGTTTGGAGCATCAGCGTCTGCAATTCCGATTATTATTGTGTTTTTGATATTCCAAAGGCAATTTATTTCAGGTATTTTGGGTGGTGCAGTTAAAGAGTAAGTTAAATTTTCTATATAATTAAGATTTAATTTATTTGTGATTACAAATGATGAAAGAGTATTGAGAGTAATAAAATATTTACAATTTTAAAAATTAAAAGAAAAATTAAAAAAGGAGAATGAAAACTGATGGAAAGAAAGGTAATGAATTTCAATATTGACTGGTTGTACATTCCAGAAAACACATCGGATGGTGATAAGGTTTATTGCGATGAAAGTGGTTTTGAAAAAATAAGCTTACCACATACTAATAAAATTTTGCCACATCATTATTTTAACGAGGATGATTATAGATTTGTTTCGTGGTACAGAAAGCATTTTCGAATTGATAAGAAATATGAGGGAAAAAAGATTTATGTTCATTTTGAAGGAGTAATGACGATTGCAAAAGTTTATGTGAATGGTAATTATGTTGGTGAACATAAAGGCGGTTACACACCTTTTGAATTAGATATTACCAACTATATTAAATATGGTGATAATGATAACTTAATTGCAGTTCAGGTTGACTCAAATAAACATCCTGAGATACCTCCTGAAGGATATATTGTAGATTATATGCTTTTTGGTGGTATATATAGAAATGTTTTTATTAAAATTGTAAATGAATTTCATATAAAAGATGTATATTTTGTTGTTGATAAATTGGATAAATATTCTGCAGAGGTTTTAATTTCAACGACATTACAGGGAACTAAGATAAACGGTTCTAAAATATTGACAGAGATTATAAATAAAGATGGAGAGGTGTGTTCATCTTCAATTATTGATGTTGAGGAGATAGAAAAAGAAATTATTCAGAAAATCAAAATCGATAATCCACTGACATGGCATCCAGATCATCCACATCTTTATAGTGTAGTAGTAAAACTAATTGTTAATAATACAGTTTTGGATGATTATACATTTAAGACAGGCTTAAGAACTGTTTACTTTGGAGATGATGGTAAGTTTTATATCAATGGTGAACCTTTAAAATTGAGAGGGCTGAATAGACACCAAACATTCCCATATGTTGGAGGTGCGATGCCAGATAGAGTTCAAAGAAAGGATGCTGATATATTAAAATACGAATTAGGGCTTAATTATGTTAGAACATCACACTATCCGCAAGCTGTTTCATTTTTAGAAAGATGTGATGAAATAGGGCTATTAGTCTTTGAAGAAATTCCTGGATGGCAGCATATTGGTGACAATGAATGGAAACATATAGCAAAAGAAAATGTTAAAGAGATGATATTAAGAGATAGAAACCATCCATGCATATTTATGTGGGGTGTAAGAATAAATGAATCCCTTGATGACCATGAATTTTATACACAAACAAATAAAATAGCACATACCTTGGATAGAAGCAGGCCAACAGGTGGTGTTAGGTATTTGAGAGACAGCGAAAAACTCGAGGACGTTTTTACATATAATGACTTTATCTACAATTTAGAGGGAAAAATACAATTACCTAACCACAGCAAATATTTAGTAACTGAATATCTTGGTCATATGTATCCAACAAAATCATATGATAACTTACAAAGGCTTATTAACCATGCGAGATTACATGCTCTTATTCAAGATAAACAATATGGAATACCAAACATGGCAGGAGCATCAGGATGGTGTGCATTTGACTATAACACTACAAGCGCATTTGGCTCTGGAGATAATATATGCTATCATGGCGTGTCTGATATTTTTAGGCTTCCAAAGTTTGCAGCACATTTTTACAGAAGTCAGGCAGACCCACAATTATATGGGGCGTATGTATTCATAGCTTCTTACCTAATTCCGTCTTTTGAAGAAGAAAATGGAGATAAATTACTGATATTTAGTAACTGTGATTCAGTAAGTTTATATATTAATAATAAATTTTTAAAGTTGTTGTCTCCAAACAGGGTTGACTTTCCTAGCTTGCCACATCCTCCATTTGAAGTTTCATTAAAAGAAGTCGGAATTGACTATATGGATGTGCGAGTCAATAATGCTGAAATTTCGGCAATTGGAATTATAAACGGGATTGAAGTTGCAAAACATACATTAAGGCCATATGATAAACCATATAAATTGATTTTAAAATCTGATGATACTGAACTTTATGCTGATGGCGGAGATTGCACAAGAGTAACTGTAGCTGTTGTTGATAGAAATGATTCTGTTTTACCCTATGCTAATATACCAGTAATATTTGAAATAAATGAGAATGGTGAGCTTATTGGTGAAAACCCATTAACATTGGAAGCAGGAAGAGGAGCAGTTTATGTTAAATCTAAAAGAAAAACTGGCAAAATAACTTTAAAAGCAAAGTCGCCATATGTTTTTGATGAGTCAAAAATTGAATTGAATTTAAAAAACGTAGAATATTTATTTCTATAGAAATGTATTTAAAAATAAAATATAAGTTGTAATTAAAAAGTATCTGAGATGATGTATAATATTTTGTGTAAATAACTTGACTAATAGAGAAAAATAAGGTAGCCTCAATTAATGTCAATAAGAAATAGTAAGAGGTTACCTTTCTATCTTACTATGGATAGCATAGCGTAAAATAACTTTGGAAATCAATTAGAAAATTTACTAAATGCATTTATTAAAAAATGGAAATTCTTATGAAAGAGGAGATAAAGAATTTTCTTTCAGTGGAAGTATCCTGATTTAATTAACAGTAGAAACGGGTATATCAAAGAGTAATATAATAATTCCTCCCATAATATCATAGACGCCATGAAAAATTTGTTTTTTACTTTTTGTTTGCGAATATTTAACTGCGATATAACATAATAACTGTAATAATAGAAGCAAAAAATATAAATTCCAATTTAGATGCTGTATAGTTCACATTACCAAAATCGTCTCTAGCCATAAAAATTATTTATCATTTTAGGAGGAAAATATTTTAGTATTATTTCTAATAGTAAAAAAAGTAATAGAATACCAATTGTGAGAAATAATCTTCCTAAAAAATCATCCATGTATCAACATTACCTAACATTTCTTTACAAAAATTTTACTTTATCAGATTGTTTTATTATATTGTTCTATGTTTTTAACATTTTAGCTGCAATAAAGATGGCAGTTGCACCATTTGCCAAAAGATTGCATATAAAGTGCGCAGTCATTTAACATATGATATAGTAAATGGGATACCCCAGATAGCTGAAATTAATAGTACTAAAGGCTTTAGTGAGTGACCACTTGCATATAATATAATTCCGATAATGGAGGATAAAGTAAGTAAAATTTTATTATTAAAATTTATTATTCCTTTCTATAAAAGGCTTCTTCAGCTATTGAAGGAAGAGAAATATTGTTGATATGATAAAAGTTATAAATGATGGCCATCCAGTTATTTTATAAACATTTATACCAGCATCAACATGTGGCAACATAACTGAAATTGTCATTCCAATTCCAAAGGCAATTATTTCTCCTATTATAGTATATAAAACAAGTCTCCAGAACGTTTTTCCACTTTTCTACTCATCCAATAAACTTTTGAAACTGATGGAACCAATTGCTATAAAATACAAAGATAACCCTGTGTAAAACACAAATTCAAGATAAATCCTATATACCTTACTAATACTACTAGCCAAAAATAAATCTAAAATGTGCCAAATAATTGGTAAAGCCAAATATCTAAATTGCTTTTTTATACCTATCTGTATCTCCATTAAAGTACCTCCTCATTTTAAAGTTTTTAAACTTGTACAAATCTTAGATACTTTCATTTAAGCAATCTTCAAGAACTATTTTTATATCACTAACAGTTGCAATCTAACTTGAATATATCACTATAATGATACCATAAATTAATACAGACAAAATGTTAAAAATAAGTTAGAATAAGAGTAAGAATAAAAGGAGAAAATTTACACCGGAAGAAAAAATGAAAATAGTAATTGAGGTTCTGCGTGAAGAAAAACATTAAATGAAATTGCAGCAGAATATAAAATTCATTCAAATCAATTGAGCCGATGGAAAGCAGAATTTTTATCAAATGCGGCAAAAGCATTTGATAAAGGGACAGATGAAATTGATAAAGTAAAAGAGTCTTATGAAAAAGAGAAGTATGAATTGCTAAGACAAATAGGACAACTATCGTATGAAATTACGTGGCTTAAAAAATCTGGAAGACTCTAAATCCCGTGAAGATCGCATAAACATGAAAGAAAGGGGTAATAAGAAACTCAGTATAAGTAAGCAAGCGGAGCTTCTGAGCTTAAACAGAACAAGCCTTTATCAAATATACAAATTATAGTTATATATTTTTAGCATATAAGTCTATCATAAAAAACTTATTTCTCATGGCTGCCGTTAAATGAATTAACTTGACATAATATAAATAAAATGATAATATTTATTTAAATGAAAATCAGATATTAATAAAGCCTCTTATCAAGAGTGGTGGAGGGACTGGCCCGATGAAACCCGGCAACCGGCATCAATCATCTGATGCGCCCGGTGCCAAATCCTGCAAGGGAAACCTTGAAAGATGAGAGGAGCGGCGGACATTTAGCCCTCTTCATCATCGAAGGGGGCTTTAAATTTTGGGGGGTATTTAACAATGGAAATTAAAATTGGGCTATTGGGTCTTGGTACTGTCGGCAGTGGAGCTTTTAAGATAATAAATTCAAGAAAAAATTTAATTAAAGAGAAAACCGGATATGAAGTTAATATAAAAAAGATACTTGTTAAACATCTTAATAAACAAAGAGGCATCAATGGCATAGAAAGAATACTTACTGTTAATATCGATGATATTATATATGACAAAGAGATAAAAATTGTAATTGAAGCTATTGGAGGAACAAGTCCAACTTATGAATATATAAAGAAAGCTTTATATGCCGGAAAACATGTAATTACAGCTAATAAAGAATTAATTGCAAAACATGGAGTTGAGTTATATTCACTTGCAAAAGAATTTAAAGTCCAATTAAAGTATGAGGCAAGTGTTGCAGGTGCAATTCCAATTATCCATCAAATAGAAAAGTTAAATGTTACAGATAATATAAATTATATTTGTGGCATTGTAAATGGAACAACAAATTATATTTTAACACAGATGATAAATAAGCAATGCAGCTTTTTGGAAGCTTTGAAGCAGGCCCAAATTTTAGGATATGCAGAAAGCAACCCCGACAATGATATTAAGGGGTATGATGCATTATATAAACTTGTAATATTAATACGGAAAGTTTTTGGAGCTAATATCAAAGTAAATTCTATATACAGAAGAGGTATAGATGAAATAAAAGAAGAGGATATTGAGTATTTTAAAAAGCTAAATTATACTGTAAAATTGCTTGCATGGGCCAAAAATGTCAATGGTAATATTTATGCAGGAGTTGAACCAGTTCTAATTAATAATGACAATGTTCTGTCACATATAAATGACGTTAAAAATGCAGTAATTGTTCGCGGAGATAACTTTGGAGAATATATCTTTATAGGTAAAGGTGCGGGACAATTGCCAACAGGTGACGCAATCGTAAGTGATTTACTTAATATCCTATTTGGGTTTAACATAAATGAAGAAATTACTAAAGAAACTAAATATGTATATAATAATAATCTAACAAATACTTATTATATAAGGTTAAAAATCAAAAGTAAATTCAGCTTAAAAAATCTATTTACGATTTTTAGTGATAATGGGATTTCATTTATTAATCAAATTTATGAAAATAATACATTTATTGCAATATTTATTGCTGATAAATCAGATATAGATTCATTAAAGGAGGTGCTTGAAAACAGTAAATTCATCAATATTGAAAGTTTTTACAAGGTTTTAATGAATGAAAATGATGGCAGTAAATTGGAGAAGGTTGAAAGCAGTATAGTAGTATAAGAGATTAAATTAAAGTTATTTAATAATTTTAAATATAAATAATTTAATGTTTTATGAAAATTTGGGAGGATGACTAATGTGAAAAGATTTTTAACGTACATTTTAGTTATATTAATTTTTTCTAGTATTTTATCAGGCTGTGGTTCAAAAACAAGTAATTCTAATATAAACGGAAAGAAGCAAATATTAAAAGTTGGTGCAACAGATGGACCGATGGCACAGATTTTGGAACAAGTAAAGCCTATATTAGCTAAAAAGAACATAGATCTTCAAATTGTCATCTTTAATGACTATGTGCAACCTAATTTAGCTCTTGCACAAAAAGAAATTGATGCAAATGTATTTCAACATATACCATATTTTAATAAATTTATAAAGGATCACAATTTAAAACTAGCAATTCTAGGTAAAACAATAATAGCACCGATGGGAATATATTCAAAAAAGTATAAATCTATAAATGATTTACCTAATGGTGCTAAAATTGCAATACCAAATGATCCTACAAATGGCGCTAGAGCATTAATTCTTTTATCGAGGGCTGGCCTTTTTAAATTAAAAAATGGCGAAAATGTAGGTGCAACTGTCAATGATATAATTGAAAATAAAAAGAATATAAAAATTTCTGAAATAGAAGCAGCACAAACTGCAAGAGTATTACAAGATGTAGATGCAGCTGCAGTTAATTCGAATTTTGCTTTACCACTAGGATTAAATCCACAAAAAGATGCTATTTTTGCGGAAAAACCAGATTCTCAATATGTTAATATTATAGCAATAAGGGAAGAGGATAAAGGAAAACCAGTTCTTAATGAGTTATTAAAAGCATACCAATCACCGGAGATAAAAAAGTTTATCGAAGAGAAGTTTAAAGGTTCTGTAATACCAGCATTTTAAAATATTTTAATATAATAATTTATTAAGGATGTGACATTTCGTGGATAGCAATGCAGTAAAATCATTAAAAAATAAAATTGATGAAATAATTGATGAAATAAAAAGTGATATTTTTGATGTTGCAGATAGAATATACGAGAATCCAGAAATTGGGGGAAAAGAGTTTAATGCAGTTAATTTGTTAACTGATAAAATTAAAAAATATGGCTTTGAAATAAATTATATTGAGGATTTACCCACTGCATTTGTTGCAAAAAAATCAGGTTTTAGAAATGGTCCGACAATTGCTTACATACTCGAATATGATGCGCTTCCTGAATTGGGTCATGCATGTGGACATAATATAATAGCATCTACATCTTTTGGAGCTGGGATAGCATTAAGCATTTTATCAGATCAAATAAAGGGCAATATAGTGCTTATAGGAACACCGGCTGAAGAAAATTTAGGTTATAAAACTTTGCTGATTAAAAAAGGCGTTTTTAATGATATAGATGTTGCTATGATGATACATCCATATGACATTACGACGCCATATGTATCATCACTAGCATTACAGGATATAGAATTTTCTTTTAAAGGAAAACCGTCCCATGCAGCTGTTGCACCTCATTTAGGTGTAAATGCCTTAGATGCACTTATATTGTTATTTAATAATATAAATGCATTACGACAGCAATTAAAGTCTGATGTTAGGATACATGGAATTATAACTGATGGTGGAAAAGCTCCAAATATCATACCCGATAGTGCAAAGGCATATTTCTTTGTAAGAGCTTTGAACAAAAATTGTCTAAATGAAGTAGTGGAGAAAGTAATAAATTGCGGAAAAGCTGCTGAAATAGCAACGGGAACTACATTATCATATAGAAGTTCTATTAAACTTGATGATTTGGTTACAAATAAAATTCTTGCTGACAGATTTGCAATTAATTTAAAGGGACTTGGGTATAATGAGATTTCATATGAACAAGGTTTTATTGGCTCGACAGATATGGGCAGTGTTAGCTATATTATACCGTCTATACATCCGTTTATTAATATTGCAAAAGAAAAGATTGACCTTCATACACAGAAGTTTTGTGAAGCTGCAGGTTCAAATTATGCAAAAGAAATGTCTTTATTGGCAGCTAAAGCATTAGCTCAAACAGGGATAGACGTCTTAACAGATGGTAATTTGTTGGGTGATATAAAGAAAGAATTTTATAATAAAAATAAGGATAAGGATGTGTAGCCATCCTTATTTTTTATCTTAAATCAAAATTTTATACTGTTCTAATTCTATCTATAGTACTGGGATGTGTATATGTTAACCATTCGATAAATTTTGGCGGATCAATGTCTGAAAGACTTCTTTTGGCAAGGTCGATTTGAAGCTTTATAACGACGTTTTTATCATGTAAATACTGTACAGATAATAAGTCTGCCTGTCTTTCCATTTGTCGTGAGATATAATTCTGAATTGGATTTGCATCAAAGCCATAATTTGTTAAACTTTAGAAATTGCATATAATCACTGTCCTTTCTTTAATAATCATCATGGATATATTATATTATAGGCTTTAAAAAAATTTAAATTATTAATGTACTTTATTTGGAATTTTCCTGTGCTATAATTATTATAGTATATATTAAGAGGTGTAAAAATGAAGGCATTATTAGTCGGACTTAATGCAAAATTTTATCATATGAATCTAGCAATAAGAAACATTAAAAAATATTGTGAATCATTTAATATAGAATTATTCGAAGCAACGATAAATGATGATATGGATTTCGTCTTAAAAGAAATCCTAAAACGAGAACCAAATATAGTAGAATTTTCGTGCTACATATGGAATATTGAACAAGTATTATATCTTTGTGAATATATAAAAAAGATAAACAAAAAGATTATAATTTTATTAGGTGGGCCCGAAGCATCATATGATGCGGTAAATCTTTTAAAGAATAAATATGTAGATTATGTTGTTTTAAATGAAGGTGAAAAAACTTTTAAAGACTTGTTAGAGAAATTAAATACGGATAAAAACATAGATAGTATAAATGGTATTGCATATAGAGAAAAAGATGAAAGAATAATAATGAAACCGGAAAAAGATTATGTAAACTTAGATGATATTCCGTTTCCATATGATGGAGAAGATTTTACTAATAAACTTATATACTACGAGACATCAAGAGGGTGTCCTTTTAAATGTTCATACTGCTTATCATCACTTGATAATTAACTGAGATATGTTAATATTGACAAATTAGAGACAGAACTGAAACTTATTGTGAATAAAAGGGCAAGGATTGTAAAGTTAATCGATAGATCCTTCAATAGCAATCTAAAAAGAGCAGAAGAAATAATAAATATAATGGTGATACGATTTTTCACTGTGAAGTAAATCCAGAACTCGTAAATAGTGATTTTATAAGTAATTTAAAAGGCCTTGAAAAAAGAATACAATTTGAGTGTGGCATACAAACGACAAATAAAAGTACACTTACGAAAATATTAAGAACAACAGATGTAGAGAAAGCGCTAAATGGAATAAAACTAATAAAAGGTAGTGGTATAAAAGTTCATGTTGATTTAATTGCTGGCTTACCTGGCGACGATTTTAAATCAATAAGGGAATCATTTAATGATGTATATGAATTAAATCCAGATGAGATTCAATTGGGATTTTTAAAGTTATTAAAGGGTACAAAGCTAAGGGATAATGCTGAAGAATTTGGATTAATATATAGAAGTAAAGCTCCGTATGAAGTATTGCAAACAAATAGCATTACATATGAGGAACTTGCAAAATTGAAGGGGATTGCCTTTTTGGTTGAAAAATATTATAATTCCGGGAAATTTAAAAAAGCGTTGAAGTACTTATTAAGTTTATATAATGAGCCGTTTGATTTTTATGAGTCTTATTATGATTATTGGGATAAAAATAATCTTCTTTATAGAAGATATTCGCTAAATAATTTATATGATATATTAAATAACTGTGCAAAATCTCAAAAAATAGTTGACTCAGAATTATTTATTGATTACTTGAAGTTTGATTATATGTATAATACAGATAATAGAGCATATCCTGTATGTTTAAAGGGTAATGGTTTAAAGATCCCGGATGATATTAAATCCTTGATACACAATGTTGATTAGCTAAAAAGCAATATGCCGGAAGCAAGAAATTTATCAAATATGGAAAGAGGAAAAAGGATTGCAATAGGGTATTTTAAGCATGATATCATTGATGGCGGCTCAGAAAAATGTTTATATATAATATTTTTACATAGTGAAAATAGTACAATTTGTGCTAAAATTTATAATTAAGGGAGTTGTTAAATATGTCAGAAACGCTTGTTATAGCACATAGGGGTGATTCAAAAAATGCCCCAGAAAATACAATTGCATCCTTTAAAAGAGCTATTGAAATGGGTGCAGATGGTATTGAATTTGATGTACAGCTCAGCAAAGACGGACAATTAGTGGTTATCCATGATGAAAGAGTTGATAGGACAACGGATGGAATCGGCTATGTTAAAGATTATACCTTGAGTGAGCTAAAAAGGTTAAACGCTGGAATTAAATTTAATAAAAAATTTTCTAATGAAAGAATACCGACGTTGCCGGAAGTTTTTGAACTTGTGGGTAATAAAAGGATGGTTCTAAACATTGAAATTAAAAACGGAATTGTAATATATCCAGGGATTGAGGAAAAACTTGTTAATAGCATATCAGACTATAATTTTCAAGATAGAGTAGTTATTTCATCATTTAATCATTATAGTGTAAGGGATG
The DNA here is from genome assembly GCF_900205865.1 of Thermoanaerobacterium sp. RBIITD. Taxonomy (NCBI): domain Bacteria; kingdom Bacillati; phylum Bacillota; class Clostridia; order Thermoanaerobacterales; family Thermoanaerobacteraceae; genus Thermoanaerobacterium; species Thermoanaerobacterium sp. RBIITD. The sequence goes on along the minus strand of NZ_LT906662.1, from coordinate 131,985 downwards.
TAAAGGAGCTTGAACCGAAATTAAAAATAGGACTTTTATATGAATGCGGCCTTGTTGAACCATGGCATATTGCAAATAGAATACATGCATACTCATTACATCCTTTTTATTTCAACATTATACCCGAAGTTGTAGAAGGTTGTAAAAAGAATAATGTTAAACTATTTCCATGGACAGTTGATAGCCCAGCTGATATGGAGAGAATGCTAAAAATGGGCATAGATGCAATTATTACAAATGATCCTCAACAACTAATTGATTTAAAGAAGAAATTTGAAAAATGATATTATTATAAGAGGAGGATTTACCAATTGAAACAGAATAAGTGGATGAAAGATATGACATTTAAAGAAAAGATAGACTATATTTGGGATTATTATAAGATACATATGATAGTTGGAACTGTAGTATTAATTTTAGTCATATCTTTTATAAATTCCGCGATAAATAGCAAAGATTATGTATTTGATTTTTCTATGTTAGGTACTACAATAAATCTTGATAAGCAGTCGAGTTTTGAATATATTGTGACAAAAGAATTATTGGGCACGAACCCTGGCAAAAAGCAAGCACTAGTAGAATTTTATATGCTTAGTAAAGGTAATAATGGTAAGCTACAGCTTGATCCACCATCAACACAAAAATTGATGGTTAAAATAGCAGCTGGAGAAGTTAGCGTAATGGCTCTAGACAGAGATTATTTTGAGATATTTGCAAAACAAGGTGTTTTTACAAATCTTGATAATGTAAAAGAGTTAAACTTAAATAATTTAAAAACTGAAAAGTTGGGCTCAACTGATAAAATAAGTGCAGGCACTTATGGAATAGACATTGGAAGTAGCAATAAATATCTTGATGCAATAGGATATGATTATAAAGATAAAATTATTGCGATTGTTTCAAACACTAAAAATAAAGATTTAGCAATAAAGTTTATGAAATGGTTACTGAATATTAAATAAGCTCCTACGATGGAGTTTATTTAATTAATCAATAATTGATTTAAATGCTTTTTTTATGTATACTTAAAGTATCATTTATCAAAACTATTATGTGGCAATTATTTATGAGGTGATCAAATGAAAGATAATATCAAGTTATTAAGAGGAGACATTACTGATCAAGAAGTTGATGCAATAGTAAATGCAGCAAATTCTGAACTTGTTGGCGGTGGTGGTGTAGATGGGGCTATACATAGGGCTGGTGGATATGTTATTGATGAGGAATGTAAGGCAATTAGAGACAAAGAAGGTGGTTGCCCTACTGGAAAAGCTGTTATAACATGCGGAGGAAATTTAAAAGCAAATTATGTAATACATGCTGTTGGTCCAATCTGGAAAGGTGGCAATAATGAAGAGGATAAATTGCTTGCAAGTGCATATATAGAAAGCTTAAAGATAGCTGATAGATATAACATTAAAACTATAGCATTTCCTTCGATAAGTACTGGAGCATATGGATTTCCTGTTGAAAGAGCGGCTAAGATTGCTTTAAGAGCCGTTTCAGATTATCTTGATAAAAGTGGAATAAGAGAAGTAAGATTTGTATTATTTACTGATCATGATTATGATATATATTCCAAAGTATATGATGAATTATAAAAATAAGCAGACCATATATGGCCTGCCTATCTCTAAATTCTATTTTACTATTCCAGTTAAAACAAGTCCGATCATAATAATACCAACGATCAATCTATAATATGCAAATGGTCTTAATGGATGATTTTTTAGATATGTGAGAAATTTTTCAACAACTATTAACGCTACTATAAACGACATTATAAAGCCCACTGCTAATGCTTCCCATTCTATTAGATTCATAGAAGCTATACCTTTGTGCAATGAAACAACTGTTGCACCAAACATCGTAGGTATTGCTAAGAAAAATGAGAATTCAGCAGCAGCTTTGACAGATAAACCAGCCATCATCCCGCCCATAATTGTTGACGCTGATCTTGACATGCCAGGAAACAATGACATACATTGTGCAACACCGATCAAAAAAGACCTTTTAGTATCAACTTTATCCATATCATTGATCTTATAATTTTTAAAAGCATTTTCAACTATTAACATCATTATTGCACCTATAACAAGTGCTATTGAGACAGTAAATGATGAAAAAAGATGCTTATCAATATAATCATTTAACAATACTCCAAAAATTGCAGAAGGGATAAAAGCTACTACTATTTTAAACCATAATTTAAATCCCCATTTATTTGGAGCAAGATTTTTTAGTGAATTCCATATTTTTTCTCTGTAGTAATATATGATAGCAAGAATTGCACCAAGTTGAATGACAACTTCAAACATAGTTGCATAGGCACCTCTAAAATTTAGAAAATCGCCTACAATTATAAGATGTCCAGTCGATGAAACAGGTAAGAATTCCGTTAGACCTTCTACTATACCAAGTATAAATGCTTTAAATAAAAGTACCATAAAATTTTCGACTCCTTATCTTAAAATGTTGAACACTATTTAATTTTATATTAATATCAATATTAATTCAACTTTTTTTGATTCTTCTAATCTATTTTTAATATTTTTCATATGATATAATAAATGTATAATGATAATGTGGGGTGGTTTTGTGTTTTTATCGGGTTTTATTCCATTTGCAATTGGCATAATAATCCTTGCATTAATAGTATGGCTTTTTGGAAAATCAGTTAAAATATTATTCAAGTTTATATTGAACTCTATAATAGGTTTCGTGATTCTTTTAATATTCAATTTTTTTGGTGCAATTGTTGGATTGCATTTATCTATTAATATTTTAACGGCATTTATAACAGGGGTATTTGGTATACCTGGAATACTCGTTTTATTAATATTGAAGTATATTTTTGGCATTTTGATATAAACCCGAGAGGGTTTATTTTTTAAACATAATAAAGCTTATTTGATATGGGAAATATATAATATGTACAATATGATAGGAGGTATAAATTTGGACATACGAAGAATAATCCTTGATAATTTAAAAAACCGTTCAAAAGAAGAAATAAAGGGTTTTATTCAAGATGCAGTTGACTCAAAAGAAGAAAATGCGATACCTGGACTCGGAATAATTTTTGAGGCATCGTGGGAAAAAATGAATGATACAGAGAAGAACAATATGATGGACTATGTTATGAGAGGCATTTCATAAAGGGTATCGAAAAGATATCCTTTGTATGTGCAAAAATCAAAAGTATTATAATAAAAGAATTGTAACGACATAACCGCATATTAAACCAATAATAACTGGCAACAAATTTCTTTTAACGATGTCGTCTGGGTCAACTTTAATAATTGCTGTGACCGGTACGACACTCCAAGGTATAATTGTACCACCACCTATCCATATACATGCAATTTCGCCTAATGATGCAAGTATTGCCGAATTTAGATTAAGTGTTTGCGAGAAGGTCTTTGCTAATGCACCAACAAGTGGAAGCCCTGAAAAACCTGATCCAGATAATCCTGTTAAACCACCAACTAATAGCTGCATAAGGGCGACCGTATATTTATTTAAAGGTATATGTTTTGAAAGATATAATCCAAGGTCCATCAAATATCCTTTTGCATTTGGCCCAATAACTTGTCTTGCTGTTGTCAATTCTCCAAGGAAGAAAAAAGCACTAACAAGTATTATTGGAGCAAAAGTTCTTATTCCTGATAAGAATCCGCTTTTTAAGTATTCCCTTATTTTATTTAAGAAATCTTTTTGTACGATTGATGATGCCGTAAGAATCAAAACGGCTGTACCGCCGATAAGGGCAGTTGCCGCATTTCCTCTGATTTTTAGAATATACATTAGAAAAGTATCCACGATAAAAAATACTACACTTATAATTGATATTACATAACTTTCTTTAAAAATTTTCTTATTTTTATTTTTATTATTATTGTTTTGATCGTTATTTTTATTTTTCAGTTTTTTCATTGTAATAAAATAGAAAATAATAATTGTTACGAACGAGGTAACTGCCCAAATAGGGAGACTGCTTATGATCAATTTTGAAGTTGAGACTCTTGATGTTTTTGCTGTTACAGATGGTACACCTTGAATAAAAAAATCACCTGATAAAGCGGCACCAAAACCAAATATAGTAAGAAGTGAAGCAAAGCTTAATTCATCAAAACCTGATTTTAAAACGGGAGCGATTAATACAGCGCCAATTAGTCCTACAGCAGGTGATGGCCATAAGAAAAAAGACAAAAGCATCATAAGTATTCCAAGTATCCAGAAAGACTTGTTTGGAGTATTTAAATAGCGCAAAAAAGGTTTTGTCAAAATTATATCTGCACCGATATCATCCAAGGCACGTGACATGGCAATTATTAAGGATATTATAAGTATAACTTGCCATAGTTCTCTTCCGGATACGAATATTGCAGTATATAAAATTTCTATTGACTTTAAAATGTTTTTTGTTTGAAATATTGCTACGGCTAAAATACCAAGTATACAAGGCAGAATAACGTCTTTTCTAAAAAGCATAAGAACTAGAATTACTATGATTGCTATTAAATAGACTATATGTGCTTCTGTAATTACTACCATAATAACACCTCGCTAATTTTAGATTTTGCATATTGAGCGTTTTTATTCTTTATTTTGATTTTATGCAAATTGTAAAAATGTTTTAAATGAAAATTTTGACTTGGATATACTATTTTTAAGTGTATAAAATACCTTATGAGGTGATATTATGATTAATTTAAATAGCCAAAACTCAATTGCACCAGGTGTTATCACGGCATTGATACCTAATAATGAAGATACAAAATTGAAGGTACCTCAAGATGCTCTAAATGTTTATGTTAATGGTGACATTATCGGTGACAAGGTACTTGTCACGCAAGGCGATGATGGACTTAATGCCGTGAAGACCTATTTAGAAAGCAATGGATTTTCAAATTTTGAGTATAAAATAGATGGTAATAGCATATATATAAATGTTAATGATGATATTTCCCAAGATATAAAAAATCATTTGAGAGTGTATTTAAACGTGAGATAAAGGAGCTTTTAAAGGAGCTCCTTTGCATTTTTGTTTTATATTATTTGAAATTTAATGTTTTTTAAGTATAATATATAAAGAGGATTTTATATTTTGCATAGGGAAAGTAGAAGCATTCTATAATTTATTACTTTCCATAAAATGCGTAACAAAAAAGTTTCTTTAAACCATATCCAACTTATTAACTTTTTTATTGTGAGGTGCATTATGCTAAAGAGGATCTCATTTAAGGAGATAATAATATTTATTGTATTTGAATTAACTTTTACTACTATTACTATGCCATTAACAGTTTTTTACGGACCGTTTACAAACGTGAGAAATACTATTGTCACAACAGCAATGACTACTTTAAAACATCAATACATAGCAACTATGTTTTTGCCGAAAAGCCTAACTGATAAAATAATGAATGATAACAAGCAAATTTCAACAGGGAATAGTGATGCTAATAAAATTAATATAAAAAATCGCGATAATACTATTGAAATTTACAATGTTTACGGTAAACATTTTGAAGGTAAGATAATGCTTATACATGATCCCTTAAGAGTAGAAGTAGGATTATCAAGCAAGATGCCAGAGCAAGGGGAGACCACAAGCCAAATAGCCAAGGCTAATAAAGCGATAGCTGCTATAAATGCAGGAGGATTTGGTGATAGCGGTATGAAAGGAATTGGTGGATCACCGCTCGGATTCGTTATTCATAATGGGAAGATAGTATATTCAGAAAAAACCAATGAAAATGATAAAGTTGACCTAATAGGATTTACGACATCGGGTAAAATGCTTGTCGGAAAATATAAATATGGCGATATAAAAGATCTTAATATAAGAGAAGCTGTAAGCTTTGGCCCTGCATTAATTATAAACGGTGAACCTATGGTAAAAGGTGATGGTGGATGGGGTATCGCCCCAAGAACGGCGATAGGTCAAAGACAGGATGGTACAGTAATATTTTTAACTATAGATGGAAGAACAGTAAAAAGTATTGGAGCAACATTGAAAGACATACAAGAGATAATGCTTAATTACGACGCATATAACGCTGCAAATCTCGATGGTGGTTCATCGACAACTATGTATTATAATGGTAAAGTAATTAATAATCCGTCAGATACACTTGGTGAAAGGTCTGTTCCTACAACGTTCATTGTCAAGTAATAGGAGGATAATATGAAAATACTAAGAAAAATTGCTATTTGGATAGTAATATCATTTGTGCTACAATTTGTAGTTTTATTCTATGTTAATAATTATTTTTTAACAGATTCTGCAATGGTTAAGACTAAAAAGATTGTTACAACAAATACGAGCAATAGCAATGAAATAAACGAGATAAAGGTAAATATTCCTTCTAATGCTACTAATATAAAACCTTCATATGATGGAAAATATTTGTCGTATATTCTAAATAATGAACTTATAATTTTAGATACAAAAACTTCTAAAATAGTCAAATCTATATATATAGATGGTAATGATATCGATTATTACAAATGGCTTAGCGATAGAAATAGGGTATTATATTTGCATAAAGAATTAATTAAAAAGGTAGAAAATTTAAATATAGAAACATATGATGTTGACAATGACCAAAGCAATAGTGTAAATAAAACTGTTTATAATTCATATAAGAGCCATGTAACGGATTTGACAGTTTCTCCTTTAACTAATATTATATATATTAATGTAGCTGGTAATAACGTAGATGATAAACTATTTCAAATAAATATTATGGGAGAAGTAAAAGAGATAAAGTTACCTGTAAGTAAGATTGAAAAGATGTATGAAACACAAAAAACAGACAACCTTATATATGAATCATCCAATAATATTGTGCATATTATAAAGAATGGTAAAAATGATATATATTTAAGCAAAGAAAAGTATTCTTTAATTGGTATCGACAGCAGTGATTATATATATGTTGGTAAACTGAAAAACAATTTGATAGTAAAAATTTATTATGGGAAGGCCGATGATCCTTTAAAGGACTGGCATCCAATAGACATTGATAATCCTATAAAACCAGATGAGATATTCTTAGCCCCTAAGGATGATAATCTTTATAAAATAGATAATGGAAGAGATTTAATAAATTTATTTAGTAATAAAAAAATATACGGACCAGGTGAATTTATTACTTATAACGAAAATTATTTTGAATATAGAAATGGAGATAATATTATATTAAAGAAATATTAAGAGAATACTAAAAGTGAGGTTAAAACCTTACTTTTTCTTTTAATATTTTATTTAATTAGGAAAAAGTAGTATAATATTATTTAGAAAAATTATATCATAAAATAATTATTATTAAGGAGTGATTTTATGAAAATAGGACTTGTTGGACTTGGCAAAATGGGGTATAATCTTGCATTAAATATGAGAGACCATGGACATGAGGTTGTTGCATACAACAGGACATTAGAAAGAGTAAAAGAAGCAGAAAAAGTGGGCATTACTGGTGCTTATAGTGTAAAAGAATTAGTAGATAAATTAGATAGAAGAAGAGTTATATGGCTTATGGTGCCAGCTGGCAGTCCTGTTGATGAAATGATTGATAAAATTTTACCACATTTACAGGAACATGATATTATAATTGATGGTGGCAATTCATATTATAAAGATACATTAAAAAGATATGAAATGCTTAAATCTAAAGGAGTAGATTTTGTTGATGTTGGAACAAGCGGTGGGATAGAAGGAGCAAGACATGGTGCATGTACTATGGTCGGCGCAGAAGATGAAGTATTCAAATATATAGAACCGATTATAAAAGATATTAGTATAAAAAATGGTTATTTACATACTGGAAAAAATGGTACAGGACATTTTGTTAAAATGGTTCATAATGGGATTGAATACGGAATGCTACAAGCGATAGGGGAAGGTTTTGAAGTTCTTGAAAAGAGTCAATTTGATTTTGATTATAAAGAGATAGCTAGAGTATGGAATCATGGATCCGTCATTCGTGGTTGGTTAATGGAGTTAATGATAGATGCATTCAAAAAAGATCCTAAATTAGAGGCAATAAAAGGCGTTATGCATTCATCTGGTGAAGGGTTATGGACTGTTCAGGAAGCCTTAGAGCTAAAAGTTTCAGTACCTGTTATTGCAGAGTCCCTTTTTATGAGATATCGTTCAGAAGAAAATGATACATTTGCTGGCAAAGTTGTTGCAGCACTGAGAAATGAATTTGGTGGTCACGCAGTAGAAAAGAAGTAAAAGAAGGTGGCAAATATGTCATTAAATGAGTTTTCAAGTATTATGGTTATATTTGGCGGAACTGGCGACTTGACACATAGAAAGTTAATGCCAGCTTTGTATAATTTGTTATTTGAAAAAAACCTCCCAGAAAATTTTTGTATTGTATCAGTTGGCAGACGCGATAAAACTAATGAGTCATATCGCAATGAAGTTTACGAATCAATAAAGAATTTTTCAAGGATAGAATTAGATGAAAATGTCTGGAAAGTATTAAAGAATAAAATTTATTATCAAAAGTTTGACTTTCACGATGATAATGGTTATACACATTTGAAAGGATTATTAAGTGAACTGGATGATAATTACAATACAAATGGTAATAGAATATTTTATTTGGCTGTTGCACCAGAGTATTTTGAACTTATAGTCGAAAAATTAAATGAGCATGGCATGGTTGAAAATAATAGGTCCTGGCAGAGGGTTATGATAGAAAAACCTTTTGGGAAGGATTTGAATTCGGCTAAATACCTTAATAAAAAGATAACTGAAGTTTTTAGAGAAAAAAATACCTATAGGATTGACCATTATCTCGGCAAAGAAATGCTCCAGAATATTATGGTTATACGATTTGCAAATGTTTTTTTTGAACCTGTTTGGAATAACAAGTATGTAGATAATATTCAAATATCCTCAAGTGAAACCGTTGGTATTGAAAATAGGGGTGGTTATTATGAAAAAGCCGGAGCATTAAGGGATATGGTACAAAACCATATGTTACAGCTTATAACACTGACAGCCATGGAACCGCCTGTAGACCTTTCAACTGAATCTATACATGATGAAAAGGTAAAAGTGTTAAAATCACTACAAGAACTTACCCCAGAACTTGTATTAAAAAATGCTATAAGAGGGCAATACAAGGGATATAGAGAAGAAGAAAAGGTCAAACCTAACTCAGATACAGAAACATATGTCGCTTTAAAAATATATATAGAAAACTTTAGGTGGGCCGGTGTACCTTTTTATATTAGAACAGGGAAAAGACTTCCGGTTAAATCTACGGAGATAATAGTGCAGTTTAAGCCTCTTCCGGGCATATTGTTTTTTAAAGAAAATGGTGGATTGACACCAAATTTATTAGTTATAAAAATTCAACCAGAAGAAGGTGTATTTTTACAGTTTAATGCCAAAAAGCCAGGCACTTCTAACAAAATAATTCCAGTTCAAATGGATTTTTGTCAGAACTGCCAAGTAGGCAGCAATTCACCTGAAGCATATGAAAGATTGATATATGATGCTCTAAGAGGTGATTCAACACTCTTTACACGATGGGATGAAGTTGAGTACTCATGGAAATACGTTGATAAAATTGCAGAAGTGTGGAGAAATGAAAAACCGAATTTTCCAAATTATGAAGCTGGTACTTGGGGACCAATAGAGGCAGATAAGCTTATCTTAAAAGACAACTTTAAATGGTGGAATATAGGAGGCTCTAATAATGAAAATTTATGACATATCAATGAATATAAACCATTATATGCCTGTATATAAAAATAAACTAGATAAAAGGCCTAATCTAATTGTGAATAAGGATTTTCCTGCTGATAAAGTTCATGAGTCGAGAATTTGTATGGACATGCATACAGGGACACATTTTGATGCACCACTTCACATGATAGAGGGTGGAGATACAATTGAAAACTATGATATAAATAAGGCTATTTCAAAATGTAAAGTTCTTGATATGACAAATGTAAATGAAAAAATCACCGTAGATGATTTAAAAAATAAGGATATAAAAAGTGGCGAATTTATTTTACTAAAGACGAAAAATTCTTTTGACGAGGTTTTTAACTTAGAGTTTATATATCTTGAAATGAGTGGCGCAGAATATCTTAAGGAAAAGAGTGTTATAGGTGTTGGTATAGATTCTCTAGGGATTGAAAGAGCGCAAGAGAACCATGAAACACATAAAATTTTGCTCAACAATAATATAACAATACTTGAAGGATTGAGATTAAAAGACATCGAAGAAGGAGAATATACATTATTTGCAGCTCCATTGAAGATAGATAGAGCAGAGGCAGCACCAGCCAGAGCGTTACTGTTAAAGGAAGATTAGTGATATGAAATTAAATATGTATAATATAGGGAATTTCATAGTAGGTAATACTAATATAAATATTGATGATGTTAACCAGTTGGTAGTGTTACTTATAGAAAAGTATGGAGAAAATACTTTAAGAGAAGTGCTTAAAAACCGTGAAAATGGGCAAAATGATGCAGATGCTTTTAAAAACGCACTCTCAAATGGAAACATGTTAAAAAAGTTAAAAATTAAAGAGAATAAATGAGGAGGTTTATAATGGATAAAAAGCTTAAAGATAGAAAGGATATTGATGATAAATATAAATGGAGGCTTGAGGATATATATGCAAATGATGAAGATTGGAATAAAGATTATGACAATGTTAAGAAATTAATAAATGACATCTTAAATTATAAAGGAAAGATAAAAGATGAAAATGCCCTTTTAGATGTACTTAAATTAAATGAAGAAATTAGCATGATTACGGAAAAGCTATTTGTCTTTTCAAGAATGAAAAGGGATGAAGACAATGGCAATGGAAAATATCAAGCACTGGCAGATAAAGCAATGCGACTTAGTATCGAGGTATCGAGTGCAACATCTTTTATTGTCCCAGAAATATTATCAATTGACGAGAGTACACTGAAAAGTTATATTGATAAAAATAAAGATTTCAGCGTATATAGACATTTTTTAGAAGATCTTTTAAGATATAAACCGCATACATTATCAGAAAGTGAAGAAATGATACTTGCTGAAAGTGGAATTATGGCTGAAGCACCAGGCAATGTATTTAGAATGCTTGACAATGCAGATATTAGATTTCCTGTGATTAAAGATGAAGATGGTAATGAAGTTGAGATAACACATGGGAATTATATAAAATTTATGGAAAGTAAAGACAGAGAAGTGCGGAAGAATGCATTTAATGCATTGTACAGTGTATATAAAAGTTTTGTAAATACTTATGCATCTACAACAGATTCTAATGTTAAAAAAGATATATTTTATTCAAGGATGAGAAATCATAAGTCATCACTTGAAGCATCACTTTTTGATGATAATGTACCAAAAGAGGTATATGATAATTTAATAAATACTATACATGAAAAGATTGATTTGCTTCATAGATATGTGGCATTAAGAAAAAGAATGCTTAAACTTGATGAAATACATATGTACGACCTTTATGTACCACTTGTAAAAGATTATGATAAAGAGTACAAGTACGAAGATGCATTAGAGATTGTAATTAAAGGTTTAAGTCCTTTAGGGGATGAATACATTAATATCTTAAAAGATGGGTTTAACTCACATTGGATAGATGTTTATGAAAATAGAGGAAAAACCTCTGGAGCATATTCATGGGGAGCATATGGGACACATCCATATGTGTTATTGAATTATCAAGGTAAACTAAATGATGTATTTACAATTGCACATGAGATGGGACATTCGCTACACACATATTATTCGAATAAAACACAGCAGTATATAAATTCACAATACAGAATATTTGTTGCAGAAGTCGCATCAACTTGCAATGAGGCAATTTTGATGAACTACTTACTTGAAAATGCTACTGATAAAAATGAGAAATTATATTTATTAAATCACTACCTTGAGGAATTTAAAGGGACAATATATAGGCAGGTTATGTTTGCTGAGTTTGAGAAGTTCACACATGAAGAAGCTGAAAAAGGTGAGTCTTTAACACCTGAAAAATTATGCAGAAAATATCATGAGCTAAACAAATATTATTATGGTAATGATATAGTAGTTGATGACGGTATTGATTATGAATGGGAAAGGATACCGCATTTTTACACAAGTTTTTATGTATATAAGTATGCAACTGGATTTTCTGCCGCAATAGCATTGTCACAAATGATTTTAAACGAAGGAAAACCCGCTGTAGACAGGTATAAGGAATTTTTAAAGAGTGGGGGTTCAGACTATCCATTGAACCTTCTTAAAAAAGCTGGTGTAGACCTTACAACTAAAGAACCCATTTTAAATGCATTAAATGTATTTAAATCACTACTCGATGAAATAGATGGCTTAATAATATAAATATAATAGGTGATAAAAGTGAGAGAATATAGTGTATTTGACATAATGGGTCCTATAATGATAGGACCCAGCAGTTCTCATACTGCAGGTGCTGCAAGGCTATCTAAAATAGCAAGACAGGTAGCTGGTGATGATATCAAGGATGTACAATTTGTACTTTTTGAATCATTTGCACATACATATAAAGGCCATGGTACAGAGAAAGCACTTGTAGCAGGTATATTGGGTCTCGACCCAGATGATGATAGGTTGCCTAGGTCTTTCGAACTTGCAAAGGAGCAAAATATATCTTTTACTTTTATTGAAAGCAATGAGGAAGCGCCACATCCTAATACAGTAAGGATTATAATAAGAGGTAAAACTGGCAATGTGACAAACATACTAGGCTCTTCAATAGGTGGTGGTAATGTAGTATTGAAAGAGATAAATGGCATGAATGTAGAATTTACTGGTGAGTATGAGACCTTGATTACAAAACACGTAGATAAACCAGGTATTATAGCAAAGGTTACAAAAGTTTTATCTGATTATGAGATAAATATTGCCTTTATGAGGGTATATAGACAGTTAAAAGGTGATAACGCGATTATGGTGATAGAATCAGATCAAAATATACCTGACGATGCACGAATGGTCATCGAAGATATTGACGGTATTGAAAAGGCTATTATCATAAATAGTATATGATAACATGATAATCTGGGGTGAAAAATTTGTATCAATTTAACCATGGAAATGAGCTAATAGAACTCACAAAGAAGTATAATTTACCAATATCAAAAGTGGTTTTACTATTTGAAAATGAAATGACTGGAAAAGACAAAGAATCTATTTTTAATGATATGATTAAGATTCTTGAGATAATGAAAAGATCTGTTGAAAAGGGGCTTAAAGATGATGTGAAATCAGTAAGCGGCTTAATAGGCGGCGATGCAAAAAAACTGTATGATAAAATTATCAATAATTTTACAATATCAGGTGAAACAGTTTCGAAGGCTGTAGCATCAGCTATTGCAGTTTCCGAGGTCAATGCATCGATGGGTAAAATTGTAGCGGCACCTACAGCAGGCTCAAGTGGTGTGATACCCGGAGCTCTTATTACCATTGGAAAAAAATTTGGTAAAAGCGATGAGGAATTGGCATATGCTTTATTTACAGCCTCTGGTATAGGAATTATCATTGCTAAGAATGCTTCATTGTCAGGTGCTGAAAGTGGATGCCAAGCTGAAGTTGGTTCTGCATCTGCCATGGCAGCGGCTGGATTAGTTGAATTAATGGGTGGGACACCAGAAGAAGCGTTTAATGCTGCATCTTTTGCAATAATGAATTTACTCGGACTTGTGTGTGATCCCGTTGCTGGGCTTGTTGAAATACCTTGTATGACACGTAATGCTATAGGAACTGCAAATGCATTGATATGCGCAGATATGGCTTTATCAGGTATTAAAAGTTTTATACCCTTTGATGAAGTTGTTGATGCAATGGGAAAGGTTGGCAGGATGATTCCGTGTGCGTTAAAGGAAACTGCAGAAGGTGGACTTGCCAAAACGCTTACAGGGATAAAATTTAAAAATGAATTTTTTAAAAAATAGATTTGAGGCTTATCCTTTACGTTGGATAAGCCATTTTAATTTAACCTATATAAAAATATCGGCATAACCTCGCAAAGAGGTTTAAAATTGTTTTATTTTATTTAATTTTCTATTATAATATATGCATAAATAATCATTATTTGTACAAATCGTAAAGGAGCTGATACATTGCAAATCGTAAATATTAATTTGAAAGAACATTCATATCCTATATACATATCAAAGGGGATGCTAAATAACTTAAGCTGCTATATTGAAAAACATTTAAGGAGTAATAAAATTTTTATAATTACCGATTCCAATGTTTCCAATTTATATCTAAACATATTAGAAAAGTCATTGGAGCTTAGTGGTAATAATACTTTTCATACAATCATTAAGGCTGGTGAAGAGAGCAAAAATTTAGAAACGATCAAAGAACTGCTAGAAGAGTGTTATAGGCACGAACTTTTACGAGATAGCACAATAATAGCATTAGGTGGGGGAGTAGTAGGGGACATAGCAGGTTTTGTTGCTGCTACATATATGAGAGGCATAGATTTTATACAAGTTCCTACAACACTACTTGCACAAGTAGATAGCAGTGTCGGAGGGAAAGTAGGCGTAAACTTAAAAAATGGGAAAAATATAGCTGGTGCATTTCATCAACCGAAAGCAGTTTTTATAGACACAGGGGTGATTAAAACTTTAAATAAAAGAGAAATAAGAGGCGGTCTTTCAGAAATAATTAAATATGGTATTATTAGGGATGCAGATTTATTTAATTATATTGAATATAATCTTAGCGAAATACTTAATTTAAATGATGACATGATTTCACATTTGATTAAAAGGTCGTGTGAAATCAAAGGTGAAATAGTTTCAATTGATGAAAAAGAAAACAATCTACGGGCAATTTTGAATTATGGACATACGATTGGACATGCAATAGAGGCATTAACCGGATATAAAAAATATATACACGGAGAAGCTGTTGCAATAGGGATGGTTTGTGCAGCAAAAATTGCTTTAAATAGAAAGTATATTGATGTAAGTTACTATGAAAGAATTAAGTCACTCCTTAAAGCTTCCGGATTGCCAATTAATTATGGCAACTTAAATAAGAATGATATCGTTAATCTTATAAAACACGATAAGAAAAATCGTGAAAGTAAAATAAAATTTATATTGCCTAAATGTCCTGGTAAAGTCGATATTTTTGATGTTACAGAAGATGAGATATTAAATATTCTTAATTAAATAAGGGTTATCCAGAAATATCCCTTATTTTTTTGCCCATAAATTCTTGAATAAAAATAAAAATTCTGATATAATAAATTAAACTAATATTTTTACTTTTGCAAGCATATTTATTTAAAATTTCACAATTTATATTCGACTAAAGAGTTTTAAATATAAAAAAACCATTCTGGCTATAAATTAAGAGATATAATTTCCACTTTTGATGTTTTAAAACCATATTTTATTTCATAAATATATAAAGAAATATAAAGACAAGTTATTTATAGTTATATTTGTGATAATTAAAGGAGGAGATTTGAATGAAGTTTGAGGAGTTGATAAAGAAAGATAGAGAGAATAAAAAGGTATATGATTTTGAAGGTACGTTTTTGGATTACCTTGATATAGTTAAAAAAAATCCCGAAGTAGCTAAGCTTGCTCATAAAAGATTGTATGACATAATTATCGAAAAGGGATTTGAAGTTCTAAAGCCAGAAGAAAATCCTCGCATAAGAAGGCTTTATGGAAATGAAACAATTAAAAAGTATAATTTTTTTAAAGATGATTTTTATGGTATTGATAAGACTATAATGAAGCTTGTGAACTATTTTTATGCTGCTGCTATGAAGGGTGAAGAGTCTAGACAAGTATTGTATCTTGTTGGACCTGTTGGTTCAGGTAAATCTTCAATTATGGAAGCACTTAAAAAAGCACTTGAAAATAGTGAACCAATATATGCATTAAAAGACTGTCCACTTAGAGAAGAGCCATTGCATCTTGTTCCTAAGCATTTGAGAAAAGAATTTGAGGAAGAACTTGGTGTAGAAATTGAAGGAGATCTGTGCCCTATATGCAGATACAGGCTTAAAAATGAATATCATGGTGAATACGAAAAATTTCCTGTAGTTTCAACAGATTTTTCTATAAGATCAAGAAAAGGAATTGGCGTTGTACCACCTGTAGATCCAAATAACCAGGATACATCCGTTTTAATAGGAAGTGTAGACATTTCAAAGATGGATTTATATTCAGAAGATGATCCGCGTGTATTTTCACTTAATGGAGCATTCGACGTAGGAAATAGGGGAATAGTTGAATTTATAGAAGTATTTAAAAATGATGTAGAATACCTTCATACAATTATTACAGCAACACAAGAAAAGTCGATACCTTCACCTGGAAAAGGATCAATGATATATTTTGACGGCGTCATATTAGCACACTCAAATGAAGCAGAATGGAACAAATTTAAATCAGATCATACAAATGAGGCAATTCTCGATAGAATAGTAAAAATAGAAGTTCCCTATTGTCTTGAATTAAATGAAGAAATAAAAATATATGAAAAGATTTTGAAAAAGAGTAACTTTAAAGCACATATAGCACCACACACAATAGAAGTTGCAGCAATGTTTGCCATATTATCAAGACTATTACCATCAAATAAAGTGGATCCATTGACAAAAATGAAAATCTATAATGGAGAAGAAATAGTCGAAAAAGGAACAACGAAAAAGATTGACATCATGGAGCTGAGAGAAGAAGCAGGTTTAAGGGAAGGAATGTCAGGTATATCCACAAGATTTATAATAAAAGCTATTGATAATGCACTTTCAAATTCTGAATATGACTGTATCAATCCTTTAAGTGTTATGGAGAATATGATAAAATCTGTAAAAGAACTTGATATATCAGATGATGAAAAAAAGAAATATTTAGCATTTTTACAAGATACCATTCGTAAAGAATACAATAAAATGCTTGAAAAGGAAATTACAAAGGCATTTATCATGAGCTACAAAGAACAAGCTGAAAGCTTATTTAATAACTATCTTGACCATGCCGAAGCATATGTAAATAAAACGAGAATTAAAGATAGGGCAACAGGGGAACAGTTAGAACCAGACGAGAAATTTATGAGGTCTATAGAGGAGCAGATAGGTATAACAGAAAGCTCTGCAAAAGGTTTCAGACTAGATGTAACATCGTATATGTTCTATCTAATTAGAAACGGGGGCAAAATCGATTATACTGCATATGAACCATTGAAAGAGGCTATAGAAAAGAAATTAACAGCTTCTGTAAAAGAACTTTCAAGAATAATTACAAAATCAAAAGTCAGAGATAAAGATCAAGATGAAAAATATAATGCTATGGTCAAAGAGATGAAAGCAAATGGATATTGCGACTACTGCTGTGACGTTGTATTAAAATATGCTGCAAATAATCTTTGGAAGGATTGATGACTATGGCAATTTTTAGGGAATTCAATCCAATAGAACATGATAGGGCTGTTGAAGATAGAAGAAGACACCGTCAGCTTGTGGAAGAATCAATCAAAAAAAATCTTGTTGATATAATATCAGAAGAAAGCATAATAGGGCAAAGCAAGGACAAAAAGATAAAAATACCGATAAGAGGGCTTAAAGAATATCAATTTATTTATGGGCGAAATATCCCCAGTATTGGAAGTGGTGATGGTACTGAAAAAAGAGGAGATAAGATAGGAAGTGTTGGTGAAAATGGTCAAGGAAAGGGTAATTTAGGCGCTGGCAATGAAGAAGGAGAAGATATTTATGAAACTGACGTTACAATAGAGGATTTGATATATTTCCTTTTCGAAGACCTAAACCTTCCATATCTTGATAGAAAAAAGTTTTCTGAAATTTTGTCAGAGAACTCCAATAAGAGGTCAGGATATCAAAGAAATGGAATACCTCCAAGACTTGCAAAGAAGAGAACAGTTTTAGAGAAATTAAAAAGAAAACAGTCTATGAAAAGAGCCTTAAAAGAAGCAGATTTGGATGAGAAGATACAGAGATTTCCATTCAAAAATGATGATTTAAGATTTTATCGGATAAAAGAATCTAAGAGGCGAGAGTCTAATGCAGTTGTTATTTGCATCATGGATACATCCGCGTCGATGGACCAAACAAAGAAATACCTTGCAAGGTCTTTCTTTTTCCTTCTTTATCAATTTTTAAGAATGCGTTATTTGAATGTGGAAATAGTATTTGTTGCACATTCGACAGTTGCAAAAGAAGTAGATGAAAATGAATTTTTTCATAAAGTTGAATCAGGAGGAACTTATATTTCTAGTGGATATAACAAAGCCTTAGAAATTATAGAGCAACGGTATAGTCCAAAATTCTGGAATATTTATGCTTTTCATTTAAGTGATGGTGATAACTGGAATGAAGATGATGTAAAGGCAATAGAAATGGCCAAAAAGCTTTGTGAAGTATGTAACCTTTTCGGCTATGGAGAAATAATGCCAAGGTTTTATTCTAGTACTATAAAGAAAAAGTATTTAGAACAAATAAAATATAGAAATTTTGTAATTGCTACTATAGAACGCAAAGAGGATTTATGGCCGTCGCTCAAATCAATGCTTCAAAAAGATTTAAAGGATGCGTGATAATATGGAGTATACAATTAAAGAGCTTGAAGAATGGAATAAAAAAATTGAAAAAATAGCAAATGATGAAGGGCTCAATTATTATCCACAAGAGTTTGAGATAATAAGTTACGATGATATGATTGCATATGAAGCATATGTGGGAATGCCTTCAAGGTATCCCCACTGGAGTTTTGGCAAATCATATGAAAGGATTAAATCGCTTTATAGATACAATCTAACAGGTCTTCCTTATGAAATGGTAATAAATTCTGATCCATGTATAGCATACCTTGTCAAAGATAATACGTTGCTTCTTCAAATTTTAACTATGGCACATGTATATGGGCATAACGATTTTTTTAAGAATAACAGACTATTTAGGATAGGTACAAATGCATCATATACTGTTGAAATGTTTAAGAACCATGGTAGCCGAATAAGGAGCTATATTAATGATCCAAGCATAGGTTATGAAAATGTGGAAAAGATTTTAAATGCTGCACATGCATTAAGATATCAAATATCAAGAGCAATCGGTGAAAAAAGAATAAGCGATGAAGAACTCAAAAAAAGATTAATTGAAGATTACAAAGAAAAAACATCAAAGCATAGCCTTATTGAACCAAAGATACAATTGGAACCACCTGATCTAAGTAAAATACCACTTCAACCAGAGGATGATTTGTTATACTTTATAATAAAATATTCTGATTTATCAGAATGGGAAAAAGATATATTGGAAACAGTTCGTGAGGAGACGGAATATTTCATACCACAAATAGAAACAAAAATAATGAATGAAGGTTGGGCAAGTTTTTGGCACTATAGAATCTTAAATAGACTTGAATTACCAACAAATTTACACCTTGAATTTATTAAAAGGCATAATGATGTTGTTGCACCCGTAAGTGGAAGTATCAACCCTTATTATCTAGGCTTTGAAATATATAAAGATTTAGAAAAAAAACATGGCGTTAAAAAATTATTTGAAGTAAGGCTTCTCGATAGAGATCAAACATTTATAAGAAGGTACCTCACTGAAGAATTATGCAATAAATTAAATTTATTTGAATATGGGAAATTCGGAAATGACTATATTATAACGGAAGTACCTGATAAAGAGGGGTTTGAGAAAATAAGAAATACATTGAGCGATTCAGCAGGAATGGGAATGATACCTTATATAAGAGTAATTGATATGTCTAAAAAAGATAAAACATTGACATTGGAACATGTTTTTGATGGTAGAGAGTTAAATGTAAAATATGCTGAGGAAACTTTAAAATACGCGGTTGAATTATGGGGACACAGAGTAATATTAAAAACAAATATTAATGGGAAATCTTCCGATATAATATGTGATGAAGAAAAAAATATTTCATACGCATAAGCAGGTTTAACCTGCTTTTTTTATGTGAATAACACAAAAAAACTATAGTAAATGTTTTATTTGAAAATTATTTAAGAATGATTAAAAATTTTAGACTTTTAATTTTATATGACATAGTGCTATAATAAAATAATAATACCAGCTACTAATTATTATAATGAATGGAGTGGATTATATGATTAATATGACGTTAGGGCAATACCTTGACCATATTGCAAGCAAATATCCAGATCAGGATGCCCTTGTTGTATCAGGTAAATTAAGATATTCTTACAAAACACTAAAAAATATTGCAAATAGATTAGCAAAAGGTCTTCTGAAAATAGGTTTAAAAAAAGGTGACCATGTAGCTATATGGGCATCTAACGTACCAGAATGGATAATAACACTTTTTGCAACTGCAAAAATTGGTTGTCCTCTCGTTCCAGTGAATACAGAATATAAGGACAGCGAAGTGGAATATATTCTTAAGCAATCAGACTCTAAAGCTATTATATTAATAGATGGATATAAAAAATTAAATTATGTTAAAACAATCTATGATTTAATGCCTAATCTTAAGAGATCTCAAAAGGATAATTTTCATTCTGAAAAATTTCCTAATCTTAATTATATAATAAATATCGGTAAGAATATATATCCCGGAATGTATAATTTTGATGAAATATTAGAAATTGGCAATATGCAAGATGATAATATAGTCTATGAAATACAAAACTCTTTAAAACCCGATGAAGTAATTGACATTCAATATACATCAGGAACAACAGGCTTTCCTAAGGGTGCGATGCTTACACACTATGGGCTTTTAAATAATGGTGATGCCATAGCAACACGAATGAAGTTTACAACAAATGATAAACTTTGTATTACTGTACCGCTTTTTCACTGTTTCGGATATACTCTTTCAGTAATGGCGTGCCTATCAAAAGGAACGACAATGGTATTAGTTGATCATTTTAACCCATTAACAGTTATGGAAGTTTTGGATAAGGAAAAGTGTACTGCAGTACACGGTGTTCCCACTATGTTTATAACCATGCTTAACCATCAAGATTTCAATAAATTTGATTTTTCAAATATGCGTACAGGTATCATGGCAGGCTCTGTATGTCCTATAAAAGTTATGAAAGCCGTTGTAGAAAAGATGAACATGAGAGAAATTACCAGTGTATATGGGTTAACGGAGGCATCGCCGGGTATAACACAGACAAGTGTTGATGATTCTTTAGAAGATAGGGTTTCGACAGTTGGATATGTTTTTCCAGAAATTGAGATGAAGGTCGTTGATCCCAAAACTGGAGATGAATTACCTATAGGTGTTGAAGGAGAAATTATAGCTCGAGGTTATAACATAATGAAAGGTTACTACAAAATGAAAGAAGAAACAGAAAAAGTAATAGAACCTGATGGTTGGCTCCATACAGGTGATATTGGAAAAATTGACGAAAGAGGATATTTGAGAATTACAGGCAGATTAAAAGATATGATCATAAGAGGTGGTGAAAATATTTCTCCGACAGAAATCGAAGAATGTTTATACCACCATCCTGGTGTTAAAGATGTACAGATTATAGGTGTACCCGATGAGAAATACGGTGAGGAAATAATGGCATATGTGATACCAAAGGAAGGCTATCATTTAGCGGAAGATGACATTATAGAATATGCAAAACAAAAATTAGCGAGATTCAAAATACCAAAGTATGTGAAGATAATAAGTGAATTTCCTACGACAACAAGTGGTAAGGTGCAGAAATATCGCTTAAGAGAAATGGCTATTTCTGAATTAAATTTTTCTTGACTTTATCATTAGAAAGTATTAAAATATCAGAAAATATCATAAAGGGGTGTCATATGAACATATATTATCTCGGCCCTAAAGGTACATTTTCTGAGCAGGCTCTTTTGACATATATAAAAGGGAAAGAAGGCTATTGCGTCGAAGAGGTAAAAACCATACCCGATATTATTATGCGTATTAGCAACAATATAGGCGATGAAGCTTTAGTTCCTATAGAGAATTCTATAGAAGGTTCTGTAAATGTGACATTGGATATGCTTATTAACGATGCTGAAGGTTTGAAAATAAAAGATGAAATAGTACTGCCAATTTCCCATTGTCTTATTGCGGACAAAATGATTGATTTTAATGATATAAAATCAATCATTTCACATCCGCAGGCATTGGCACAATGTCGAAAATATATTAAAGACAATTTTCCGCAAGCAAATATTATAAATTCTGACAGTACAGCAAAAGCAGTTGCTGAGATAAAGCACAAATACGATGCGGCTGCCATTGGAAATGCGAGAGCGGCTGAAATATATGATGCAAAAATAATAGATAAAGATATACAAGACATAAAGAATAATTTTACACGATTTATTGTACTTGCACATAAAGATTCTATGTATACAGGTTACGATAAAACATCATTAGTTTTTTCAGTACCAAATGAACCGGGAAGCTTATATAGAATACTTGAAGTTTTTGCAAATGAGAACATAAACATGACTAAGATAGAGTCTAGACCATCAAGAAGAAAAATTGGAGAATATGTTTTTTGGGTTGACATTGAAGGCCATAGGTGCGATAATCATATTATCAAAGTTTTAAATGTATTAAATGGTAAAACGGATTTTTTGAAAATATTAGGATCATATCCCAAATATAAGTAAAACGGTAGAATGGAGGAAATTTAATATGGTAATTGTAATGAAACCAAATGCTACAGAAAAGCAAATTTCTGATGTGTCAAATCTTTTGTCATCTCTTGATCTTGGAGCACACATTTCTAAAGGTGAAGAGCGAGTTGTAATAGGCGTTATTGGAGATAAGAAAAAACTTCATGATAAACCTATCGAATTAATGGATGGTGTAGAAAAAGTTGTACCTATAGTAGAATCATACAAACTTGCAAGTCGTACATTTAACCCTGTATCAACTGTTATTGATGTCGATGGCGTTTTAATTGGAGATAAAAATATAGTTATTATGGCAGGTCCATGTGCGGTTGAAAGCAGAGAGCAGCTTTTTGAAAGTGCAGAAGCGGTGAAAAAGTCAGGAGCAAAGTTTTTAAGAGGCGGTGCATATAAACCGAGGACGTCTCCATATTCTTTTCAAGGGCTTGAAGAAGAAGGTCTTAAAATGCTTTATGAAGCAAAAAGATATACTGGTCTTAAAATTGTAACTGAAGTAATGGATATACATTCAATAGATGTTGTTTCAAAATATGCAGACGTACTTCAGATAGGTGCAAGGAATATGCAGAATTTCTCATTGCTTAGAGAAATTGGTAGGTCTGATATGCCTGTTCTTTTAAAGAGAGGTATTGCAGCAACTATTGAAGAATGGTTAAATGCTGCTGAATATATTTTAAGTGAAGGTAATGAAAATGTGGTACTTTGTGAAAGAGGTATAAGGACATTTGAAACATACACAAGGAATACTTTAGACCTAAGTGCAGTTCCTGTAATTAAAAAACTGAGCCATTTACCGATAATAGTAGATCCAAGTCATGGAACCGGAAAATCGTTTCTTGTAAATTCAATGGCAAAAGCCGCAATAGCTGCTGGTGCCGATGGTCTTATCATTGAAGTGCATCCAGATCCCCAAAATGCTTTATCAGATGGTGCTCAATCACTTACACCAATGGAATTTGACATGTTGACTAAGGAAATCTTATCTATTGCTAATGCTATAGGACGTGATTTTGAATGATTAAAAAAGTGTCAATAATTGGGCTTGGACTTATAGGAGGTTCGCTGGCAAAAGCAATCAAAGAATATACAAATATTAAAATAATCGGTGTTGATATAGATGAAAATTATATTCATGAAGCAATTAGAGAAGGCATAATAGATAAAGGAATTAAAAATATTCAATCAACTTTAGACGCAGATGTTGTTTTTATCTGTTCACCTGTTGGTGAAATAATAAACTGTATAAAAAATGTAATTCCTTACTTGAAAGATGGATGTATTATTACCGATGTCGGAAGTACTAAAAAGTCTATAATGGATATGATTGATAAAGTATTAACGCAGAACACTTATTTTATTGGTGGACATCCAATGACTGGTTCTGAAAAGTCTGGCTTTTATGCAAGTGATGTTAATCTTTTTAAAGACAACAGCTATTTTATAGTGCCACATAAAAACACTCCTACAGAGATTGTAAATATGTTTATTGATGATATAATTAAAAAAATAGGTGCCAAGCCTGTTATTATTGACGATGTCTTACATGACAAAATAACAGGGATTATTAGTCATGTTCCACATATACTATCTGCGACATTGACTAATTTTGCATATAAAGAAGATTTGCATGCAATAAAATTTGCCGCAGGCGGATTTAAAGATACAACAAGGATTTCTATGTCTCAGACAGAGATGTGGAAAGATATAGTTATTAGCAATAAAGATATAATAAGGGAACTTCTTGTAAATTATGAAAAAATGCTTAATGAATTTATTTCATTCATTGATAGCAATGATATCCAATCAATATGTAGATTTTTCGATACAGCAAGGGAAATTCGAAAGAGCATATCTCTTTAAAATGCGAAAGGAATGAATTTGCTACATGGATATGGTAATAAATGAGAAAAGGTGTATTAAAGGTATAATAAATGTACCAGGTGATAAGTCTATAACACATAGGGCTATAATATTCGGCTCTATTGCAGAAGGAGATACATTAGTTAAAGGCTTTTTAAAAAGTGATGATTGCTATTCAACAATGAAATGTATGAAAAAACTTGGTGTTGATATAAAAGTAGTTGACAAAAATGTTATTGTTAAAGGAAAGGGCCTATATCTTAACGAAAGTCATGATATTCTTGATGCTGGTAATTCAGGTACGACAATGAGACTTATAATGGGCATATTAGCTGGCCAGAAATTTAAGACCGTTTTAACTGGTGATGAATCATTAAAAAGAAGACCAATGAATAGAGTTATTAAACCACTTACTGAGATGGGAGCAAAAATATCTGCCATTGATAATAATTATGCACCATTGACAATACAAGGTAACAAGCTTAAGAGTATTTATTATAAAACTAAGGTTGCAAGTGCGCAGGTAAAATCATGTTTAATGCTCGCAAGTCTTTACGCTGACGGTGAAACAATAATTGAAGAACCATATAAGTCGAGGAATCACAGTGAACTTATGCTTAATTATTTCGGTGGAAATTTTGCGGTTGATAATAATAGAATAATATGTCGCCCGGTTTCAAAATTATATGGCCGTGAGATTTGTATTCCAGGAGATATATCATCTGCGGCTTATTTTATAGTTGCTGCAAGTATATTACCACAATCAGAAGTTATGATAAAAGATGTCAACATAAACTATACTAGGACTGGGATAATCGATGTTATAAAAAAAATGGGTGGCAATATATTAATTGAAAATGAAAGGGTATTAAACAGTGAACCTATTGCAGACATTATCATAAAATCATCTAATCTTAAAGGTATAGAGATCTGTGGGGAGATAATACCAAGGCTTATAGATGAGATACCAATTATCGCTGTTGCAGCCGCATTTGCCGATGGTAAAACGGTAATAAAAAATGCGGAAGAGTTAAAAGTAAAAGAGAGCAATAGGATAAATACCATGGTGTCAGAATTAAAGAAAATGGGAGCAGACATAACTGAAACAAATGATGGAATGGTTATATATGGGAAAGAATATTTAAATGGAGCAGTAGTCAATAGCCATAATGATCACAGAGTGGCAATGTCATTAAGTATAGCAGCTTTAAGAGCGAAGGGAATTACAACGATAAAAAATGCGGAATGTACTAATATTTCATATCCAGATTTTTATAAAACACTCAATGTGTTATAATAACATTGGTGATATTGATGAAAGAAAAAATACTAGTTATTGAGGATGAAAAGCGGATAGCACGTTTTTTACAATTAGAATTTGAACATGAAGGATATAAAGTCGTAATTGAATATAATGGCGATATTGGGCTTAAAAGGGCTTTTGAAGAGAAATTTGATTTGATCATATTGGATATTATGTTACCGGGTTTAAATGGATTTGAAATATTAAGTGAAATTAGAAAGAAATCTGATGTTCCAGTAATAATCCTTACAGCAAAAGATGAAGTTAAGGATAAAGTTACAGGGCTTGATATAGGAGCAGATGATTATCTTACAAAACCATTTTCAATTGAGGAATTAATGGCAAGGGTTAGAAATGCTTTAAGAAAACATAATAAAGTAAATACTAAAAAATTAAGTTATGCTGGAATTACAATGGATTTATCTACATATAAAGTTACGAGAGATGGAAAAGAGGTTGAACTTACAAAAAAGGAATTTGATTTACTTAAATATCTTATTATTAATGCTGGGATTGTATTGTCACGTGAGAAGATCTTAGAAAACGTCTGGGATTATAACTATTTTGGAGAAACAAATATTGTTGATGTGTATATTAGATATTTACGAAGCAAAATCGATGACCCTTTTGACAAAAAATTAATACAAACTATAAGAGGTGTTGGTTATTCACTAAGGGAAGGTAATAATGAAGATTAAATATTTTCGATTATCGATAAAACTAAGAATAGCATTGCTGTATTCAATAATATTTTCAATAATTTTGATAATATTAAATGCATCTGTTTTATATGGACTCAAATACTATTTAATATATCAGGCATTCAATGATGTAGAAAACCAATCCGACGCATTAATAAAGAATCTTATTGAAGTAAATGGCGACATTGACAATATTAATAAAAACCTAATTTTTACATCTGCTATTGGAGAAAACATGTATATAAAAATTGTCGATAACAATGGCAATGTAATTTATGAGTCATCATTGAAACAAAAGACTAGTATACCGTATAATACAAATTTTAATACACCAACAAAGGTTGAAAAGGATGATACGCATATCACATATATAAACAGAAAATATGCAGTAAATAAAAATATTTTATATATACAAGTAGTTGAAAATATGAGAAGTCAATATATCTTTTTGAAACTTTTATTTTTATTGATGGCAATTTCAGATATTATTGGAGTTTTAATATCTTTTTTGGTTGGGTATTTTGTGACGGGCAGAGCTTTAAAACCTGTTGATTACATGGTTAAGGAAGTCCGCGAAATTGATGCAAAGAAACTTAACAAAAGATTAAAGATAAATGGTAAAGATGATGAACTTTCAAAACTTGCATTTACATTTAATGATATGCTTGATAGATTAGAAGACTATTTCAAAAGACAAAATGCATTTATTTCAAATGTGTCCCATGAATTAAGAACACCCTTATCAGTTTTTAAAGGATATATAGAGCTTATAGATAGATGGGGTAAAGACAATAAGGATGTGTTAGAAGAATCAATTGAGGCATTAAAAAAAGAGCAACAGGACATGGAAAGATTGATTGAAAGACTTTTAATGCTAGCAAAAGGTGATAATAAAACTATAAAATTAAATAAAGAAACATTTTATATGAATGAATTAATAAAAGAAGTTATCTTAGAAGTAAAAATGATTTATAATAAGAAGAACTTTGATATCGAAGAAAATGAAGATTTTCTATTAAAAGCTGATAGGAGCCTTATAAAGGAACTTTTAAGAATAATTATTGACAATGCTTGCAAATATACTGAAGATAATGGCAATATAAAAATTTCTACATTTAATTTAGACAAAAATATTAAAATAAGTGTAAAAGATGATGGTATGGGGATACCAAAGGAAGATTTACCATATATATTTGATAGATTTTATAGAGTTGATAAGGCCAGAAACAAAGAAACAGGCGGTACTGGGCTTGGACTTTCTATAGCAAAACTAATAGTTGATTTGCATGGTGGGAAAATCGACGTGGAAAGCGAAATAAATAAAGGCTCAGAGTTTACGATAACAATCCCAAATAGATAAGAATTCGGGATTTACTGTATTTATTGTAGTGAACTCTGTAACTTTTTAGTGACAATAACCACAATATATAGTATAATAAAAATACAATAGAAACTATATATTGGAGGATAAAAATGTTAAAACAAGAGGTTATAACCGAAAAAAAGGTGGAAGTTAAAGAATCGCTAAAAGTATATATTTGTCCTGATTGTGGTGCAAAGTTAGTACATGAAAGTGGGTGTATTTATTGTCCTTTCTGCGGATACAGTTAATGCCACTAAATACCTGTATTCCCACCAATTTAATATAGACACATTAGCCTATTCCCATTATAATTAAAGTAAAATATGCCGAATCCCCAAAAAGGGGTACGGGGGATTTATATTGGGGTGAATCCATTATGTGGTAGGGCGGCCCTTTGTCCGAACCCGTCAACTAACCTCGGAGGCAAAGGGGGAAAACTAATGTTTAAAAAATGTATTAAGGTAAAACCTCTCATTGCATCAGTCGCAGTTACCTTAATGTTGTCACAGTCTGCTTTTGCAGCAACATATACTGTAAAGCCGGGTGACAGCCTGTATAAAATCGGTCTGAATTATGGTACAACATATAATCAGATCATAAAATTAAACAATCTTAATGATACAGTCATTTATCCAGGTCAGGTATTAGTAGTACCAGGAAATGACAACACATACACAGTTCAAAAAGGTGATAGTCTATACTTAATTGCCGTAAAATTTGGTACAGCTGTTGATGCATTGAAATCTGTCAATGGTTTAACAGGTGATATGATATATCCAGGACAAGTTTTTGTAATACCTGGGAATGGGACAGGCTCAACTGCTTCAGCTACAAAGAATTATCAAGAAGTAAACAGAGGTTCAATAAGTAGAGGTGTAATATCATATACAAATGAAGAATTGGACCTTCTTGCAAGGCTTATAAATGCAGAAGCAGGTGGTGAATCGTATAAAGCAAAAGTAGCCGTTGGTGCTGTAATAGTTAATAGAGTAAAGAGTAATAAGTTTCCGAATTCTATAAAAGATGTAATATATCAGGTTGACAACAATGGCTATTATCAATTTACGCCTGTTGAAAATGGTTGGATCAATAAACCAGCTACGACAGATTCAATTAATGCCGCAAGGGAAGCCTTGAGTGGCAATGATCCTACAAATGGAGCGCTTTATTATTTTGATGATAGTGCTACAAATCAATGGTTATGGTCATTGCCTGTTGCCGCAAGAATAGACAATATGGTATTTTCTTATGCAAGATAAGATAGTATGTAAAATAAATGATGCAAATATGAGAGGTAAAGAGGAGCAAAATGGATACCGAAAGGTATCCATTTTGCTTTATAGAGTTTTTGCTTCATACAATGTTATAAAACCGAATATTATAAATATAAATGCTGAGATAAAGTGCAATACTTTTGTAGGTAATTTTTTACCAAGATATACACCAACAACAATTCCTATGACATCTGCTACAAAAATCCCTGCTGTAGCACCAATCAAAACTAGTGCAGGATTTTTATATGTAGCAGTAAGTGCTAATGTAGACAACTGTGTTTTATCTCCGAATTCGGATATAAAATATGTACTTATAATTGTAAAAGCTGGGCCATATTTAGATTTTCTGATTTTTTCATGTTCCATGTGACCGTTCTTCAACGTAATTAAGCCAAAAATCAAAAAAGATATGGCAGCTAACAATTTCACATATTTTATTGGTATGTACTCTGTAATAAATGATCCGAATAAAACTGCAATTCCCATATTTAAAAGAGCAGCAATTAAAATACTTATTAAAACAGTTCTGGCTTTTATGAATGTAGCAAATGCCATCGCCATCAACTGTGATTTATCACCCATTTCAGATGCAAAAACTAAAATAAATGATGTGAACAATGCACTCATCAATTCTGCCTCCTCATATTTTAGTGTGCCAAAAAAATAAAACCTATTACATAATATGCAAAACATATTACATAAAGGTCTCATTCTTTAAGATAAAGCCAGGTAAAAACCAGCATGTTGACTTTACCACATAGTATATATGTGAACTACTCCCCTTTATATAAAAAGTTGATAAATCAATATCCCTTTAAAAAATAAAAAATACTTAATATATTATAAAGTAATTTGAAAAATGTGTCAATATATATTGATAAATTTGATTAAACTGAATATAATATAAATAGGTAATATGAGTAGGTATAAAAAGCAACTATAATAAGGAGGTAATACATTGGTTAGGGAAGATATATATGGGAATGCTCCCGTGATATCCCATACAGCATATATTGATACTTCTGCTATATTGATAGGGAACATAGTGATAAAAGACAATGTTTATATAGGTCCAAATGTTGTTATAAGAGCTGATGAAGTTGATGAAAACTACAGAACTGGATGTATAGTAATTAGCGATGGAGTAAGTATACAAGATGGAGTCAATATAAATACCATAGGAAATTCTAATATAGAAATCGGTAAAAATGTTGTTGTTTTTAATGGAGCTATAATAAAAGGTAATTGTTCTATAGGCAATTTTTCAACACTTGGAATAAAAAGTATAGTTTTTAATTCAAATATTGATGATGGCTGTTATATAGGAATAAATTCCATTGTTGAAAATGCGAAAATTATGAATGGCATGATGGTTGAACACGGAGCAGTCATAAACGGTGATAATGTGTCGAAGTTGTTAAAGCCTATTACAAAAGATATAAACGAAATGTCGCAAAAAATAATAACAAATAGCATTAATCTTGTTACAGGTTATAAATTCATGGGAATGTAAAGGGCTACTTAGCCCTTTTTAACATATGCCATGCTGATTTATCTATAAGCCTTTTGTTAGCAAGTGAATCTACTGCTATATAAATGTAATCAAAGCCCTTGTATTTATCAAAAGGGATAGTTATATGTACTATTCCATTTTTGATCGATGCATAACCAAAATTCATGTTTTTCATTTTTCCCGATATAACTCTTGCTTTTATTCTACCAATTTCTTTATTGTCTTTAAAAAATATTCCATAAAATAAATATTCGTAATCACTATTAGCTTTTTCCCTACATTTAATATAAATATTTAGTTTATTATTTTCAGTGTATGCATATACATAAGTAATATCTGCTGCGCTATTTTCATAATCTCTTAAATTATCCCTAAAAGGATCAATGATTGCTTTATAATTATCTAAATTTCCACCAGTGTAATTTTTTATTATTCCATCCTTATAATCGCCAAAAAGTTCTGTTTTTCTGCAAAATGCCGATAAAAAGTCTTTCATTACTTTTACTTGCGTTTTGTACATCAAAAGTGCGGTTCCTTTTTTATCAATTTGATGATTTGTTAGTGGATAGAGATGCCAATTGGTTCCTGTATTTAATAGATTAGGAGGTGGATTTAAATTTAAATAAGTATGTTTCCCAAATGGCAAAGGCCAATCGCTTCTATGTATTATATATAAATATTGTGGTATATCATTTTTTTTCAATGTAAATAATGTATATTTTGTAAAACTATTAGTTCCCCAGTGGTCTGGATGGACCTCATTCGGGTGTGGGTAAACCACAAGTGTAGGATCATAATCATTGATAATTTTAGTTAAATCTTTTACTACTTTTTTACCTTCATATTCAACATTTTTGTCAAATGAATTATCATATGGGCTATGTGTAACTTTCGGACCAAAACTCTTATAAGGAGTATTCCAATAATCACCCCACAAATAAGAAAGTCCCTTATCAGGGTATCCAAGAAAAATTATATCATTTTTTTTCACCCCGAGAAATGAAAGCGCATTTAATGTTTCCTTCTGCCTTTCATATCCCATCTTTATATAATCATGCGGTTTTGGAAATGAAATATTGTAATTCTTCATAACGGCACGTGTAAAACCATCGCCGTTTGTTATAACTACAACTTTGACTTTCCCACCGTTTTTAATTGCATTTTGAATTATACCTGCGGCACCTAGTGATTCATCATCCGGGTGTGGAGCTATGACAAGCACCCTATCATATAAATTTTTTTTAGGTACTTCTTTTTTTAATGGCGTCTTACTGCCATAGTAATAATATTTCATTTCAAAAGTCAAAAATAATAAGACAAAGAGGACTAGGGTTATCAAAATATATTTTTTTCGCTTAATCATGTAAATTAATAATCCTTTCTTAGTATATAATAAATCTCAATTATATTATTTACAAAACTTCATAATTTATGGTATAATAATATTGCAAGATAAGTTCGATGCCCGAACTAATTTTTTAAAGCATTTAGTTCGGGCAGTGAACTAAATGGTGGTGATGATTTGTCACAGTATAAAAAAGGTACAAACTATCTTATCAAAAATATTAATACTGCTAATGTATTGGGCGTAATTAAGAAAATGCAGCCGATTTCACGTATAAAAATATCAAAAGTACTTAATATGAGCAAATCCACGTTATCATTATTTCATGTACGAGAATTTATTCAACCATATAAACATTAAAAAAGAGAACATTCATATCCCCGAAGGTGTATTAGATGACTTTGATAAGGAATGCAAATTGTATGATGAGGAGATAGAGAAATTTGGTGAGATAGATCTTCAAATCTTGGGGCTTGGTGTAAATGGACATATAGGATTTAATGAGCCAGATGATTATATAAATACAAAGACACATATTGTAAAACTTGCTGAGGAAACTATTAATTCAAACAAAAGATTTTTCAAAAGTGCTGATGAAGTGCCGAGAAAAGCTATTACAATGGGACTTGGGACTATAATGAAGGCAAAAAAGATTATACTTCTAGCTTCGGGGAAAAATAAAGCTATGGCAATTAAAGAAACTTTAAAGGGATATTTGACAACAGATGTTCCTTCAACGGTATTATCGTTGCATCCTGACGTAACTGTTATAATAGATAAAGATGCTGCATTTATGATTGATATAAATAAGTTAGTGGTGTAAAAAATTTTTAACAGTTTAAGCTATAGGCTTTGTCTATAGCTTTTTTATGTTGTTTATATTTTTAAATAAAATATAACTTCAAAGTAGCTATTGACAGAATGGGAAAAAGGTGATATATTTTATTTAGTAAGAGTCCCATATACAGGGGGATAGTATATAAGGAGGATGAAAATATGAAACCATTAAATGTAACAGATATGAATTTTGATAATGAGGTATATAATTCTGACAAACCTGTTTTAGTTGATTTTTGGGCAAAATGGTGTGGGCCATGCAGAATGATGGCTCCAGTCTTAGAAGAATTTGCTGAAGAATATTCTGATAGGATAAAGGTTGTTAAACTTGATGTTGATGAAAATCCTATGATAGCATCACAGTATAGGATTATGAGTATTCCTACACTAGGAGTTTTTGTAAATGGTGAATTAGTTGATAAAGTAATTGGTTTTATGCCAAAAGAACAATTAGAATACAGATTATCAAGATATCTAAATGCAGAAGTATAAAAATATATATTTTGGGATACCACACTTTAAATGGTATCCTTTTTCATATATTTTTCATTTTTTTAAGTTATAATAAATATGGGGTGTTTACAAATGAAGATACTTGTTGTAGATGATGAAAAAAAGATTCTTGATGTAGTTAAATCATACTTAGAGCATGAGGGGTTTACCATTATTACCGAAACAGATGGGGCCAATGCATTAAATATATTTAAGAAAGAAAATCCTGATTTAGTTATTCTTGATCTTATGTTGCCTGGATTATCAGGTGAAGAAATTTGCGAAAGAATACGAAATATATCAAAAGTACCAATTCTTATGTTAACTGCAAAAGTAGAAGAGGAAGATAAGGTAAATGGATTCTCAATAGGTGCTGATGATTATCTAACAAAGCCTTTCAGCCCAAGAGAGTTAGTTATGAGAGTAAAGGCGATACTAAGGCGTGCGAAAGATGAAATACCATTAAAAGATGTGTTTTCATTTAATAATAATGACCTTATCATTAATACAAGGTCACACGAAGTTAAAAAAAAGGATGAATTAATTAATCTCACACCTAACGAGTATAAACTTCTTATGGTGCTTATTCAAAATCCTAATAAAGCATTTACACGTGATGAACTCGTGACAAAAGTTATGGGATACGATTATGAGGGATATGATAGAACAATTGATGCACATATAAAAAATTTACGGCAAAAAATAGAGGATGATACTAAAAATCCAGTCTATATAAAGACTGTGTATGGAATAGGATATAAATTTGGTGAAGAAAATGCTTAAAAATGATATAAGAACAAGAACTGCTATAGCTTTTGTCTCAATTGCACTGATATCAATAATAATATTTAGCGTGATAACAAATATTGCAATAATCACAAATTTCGGCAACTATATAAAACAATCAACATACAAGGATTTTAAAGACATAGCAACATCGCTTGCTGAAGCCTATAAAGCGAGTGGAAATTGGAACGAAGCTGGTTTGGAAATATCCCACAATGTTATGATGAAAGGATATGGACTTAAAGTAAAAGACTTAAATGGAAAGACTATTTTGGACTTCTCATCAATGATGAATATGATGGGATTAAGAAATTTTAGTAAAACTACGACCAAAACACTTCCGGTTGTTTTAGATGGGAAAAAAGTAGGTTATGTTGATATTACGTATATTGGTACAATGCCGATGAATGAATTGGATTTTAAATTTTTATATGATATTAATAAATATAATATTTTTATTACTATATTAGCTATCTTAATAGCTTTTTTAATAAGCATTTATATTTCGAAATATCTTACAAAACCAATTTTGAATATTACGGCTGTAGCAAAAAAACTTGAAAATGGCAATTATAATGAAAAAGTAAATGATATTCCTAAAGAAGAAGAGCTTTTTAATTTAACAGCTGCTATAAATCATCTTGGCGAATCTTTAAAAAATCAGGAAATGATAAGAAAACAGATGACACATAATATAGCGCATGAATTAAGAACACCATTAACTACACTTAAAAGCCATTTAGAAGCAATGATTGATGGAATATGGGAACCTACTAACGAAAGATTAATAAGCCTTCATGAAGAGGTTACAAGATTATCGAATCTCATAAATGACCTTGAACTATTAAATAAAGCAGAATCAGATATTTTGGGTATAAAAAAAATTAAATTTAATCTTTCTGAAGTTGTAAAAAACATTCTTATAAATTATGAAGCAATATTTTATGATAAAAAACAAACTATCGTGAAAGATATTGATAATAATATTTTGATATATGCTGATAAAGATAGGATATCTGAGGTTATAATAAATTTAATAACAAATGCTAATAAATATACACAGATAGGTGGCAATATAAAAATTAAACTATATAAAGAAGGAAATAATGTCGTATTTATCATAGAGGATAATGGAATAGGAATTTCAAAATATGATATGCAATTTATTTTCGAAAAGTTTTATAGAGGTGAGAAATCGAGAAACAGAAAATTAGGTGGAAGTGGTTTAGGTCTTTCAATTTCTAAAGCTATAATAAAAGCACATAATGGAACAATAAGTGTTGACAGTATTTTAAATAAAGGTACAAAATTTACGGTAAAAATACCGATTGATGATTAAATTCATAAATTCTTCATAACATCATTGTAAAATATAAGTTAAGGAGGATGATAATATGATGTGGGGAATGATGAATGGATGGGGCTACGGAGGAAATTTCATATGGGGCCTCATATGGATGATTGTGGAAATAGGTCTTGTAATTGGCGCGATATACTTTATAGTATCACTTTTTCAAAACAATAAAGGTGGATATAGAAAAAATGATGCTATGGAGATATTGCGTGAAAGGTATGCACGAGGAGAAATAAGTGAAGAAGAATACTTAGAGCGTAAAAAAAATCTTGAAGAAAAATAAATTTTATGAGCCTTTATGACAAATGAAGGCTCTTTTTTATGTTATAATATTGACGTGGGGTGGTATTTTGAAAAAAATTTTGGCATTTATAACAATTTTACTTATATTAGTAATTTCAATTACCGCATGCAATACGACAAAAGTAGGTTTAACAAATAATACAAATACAGCGTCTACGACAAATGCAAATAATACACCTGCAAATAAAGCAGGAAATAAACTTAATATTTATTACTTAAATGTTGGGCAAGCGGATAGTATTCTCATAAACACTCCTGATAACAAATCCATGCTTATTGATGCAGGAAACCGTGAAGATGGCAATTTTATAGTAAATTACATTAAAAAACTTGGAATACAAAAACTCGACGTTGTTATAGCGACACATCCTCATGAAGATCATATAGGTGCGATGGCACAAATAATCAAAACTTTTGATATAGGGTCATTTTATATGCCAAAAGTGACCACAAATACAAAAACATTTGAAAATATGTTAAGGACTTTGCAACAAAATAATATAAGAGCAATATATGCAAAAGGCGGTATGAAGATACAGTTAGGGAAAGGGGTAGATATTGATTTGCTTGCGCCTAATAGGAGCAAATATGATGATTTAAATGATTACAGCGCTGTTGTAAGATTGACATATGGTAAAAAAGCATTTTTATTTGAAGGTGATGCTGGAAAACCTTCGGAGTATGAGATGTTGCAAAGGGGTTATGATTTGAAAGCCGATGTATTGAAAGTCGGGCATCATGGAAGTATTACATCAACTGGAAATAAATTTTTAGAAATGGTAAATCCCAAGTATGCCATTATCATGGTAGGAAAAAATAATGATTATGGCCTTCCTAATAAGGAAACGATTGACAAATTAAATGCGAAGGGCATTAAAATATTTAGGACAGATAAAGATGGTACAATACATATAGTAACAAACGGACAAATAATTGATGTATACACAAAACAATAAAAGCTCTATATTTCTATAGAGCTTTCTACTATATATTTATGCAGTTATATTCAAAATCTGTAGATCATTAACTACTTTTATATACTCAACATTAGGATCTTCGGTACCTTGTATACTCAAATTTGCATTTTTCATTTCATTAACATATTCTATAATTTCTCTTGTTATTCTTTCGCCAGGGCATAAAACCGGTATGCCTGGAGGGTACGCCATTAAAAATTCTGAGCTAATCTGGCCAATGCTTTCTTCTAAAGGTAAAGCAACTGATGAAGATTCAAATGCATATCTTGGAGAAATAATCATTTCTGGTATTTCAGGTATATCTAAAGCTTTTGTCATTTCTATGTCTTCTTTATACAATCTATTGCTAATTTCTCTTAATGCTCTTAATAAATAATCTACATTTTCCTTTGTATCACCGATAGAAAATACGCATAACGTGTTATACATATCAGCCAGTTCCGGTTGAATATAATATTTTTTCGCAAGGATATCTTCAAGCTCATGACCAGTTATTCCAAGACCTTTTGCTGTTATCGTGATTTTTGTAGGATCAAAATCATATGCACCATCGCGTCCAACAATTTCATTGCCGAAACAATATAAGCCATTTATATTATTTATTTCCTTACGAGCATATTCAGCAAGTTCTATTGTTTGGTCAAGTAACTCTTTACCTTCAGTCATCATTTGCATTCTTGCAACATCGAGTGATGCTAACAATATATATGAGGGACTTGTTGTTTGTAATAAACTCATGACTTGCTTAACCCTATTTATATCTATTCTTTTTGATTTTACATGAAGCATAGAACTCTGTGTCATAGAACCTATTATTTTATGCGTACTTTGTGCACATATATCGGCACCTGCTTCCATAGCAGATATTGGTAACTTTTCATTAAATTTAAGATGCGGCCCATGTGCTTCATCAACCATTAGTATTGCGCCGTAGTCATGAACTATTTCAGCTATTTTTACGATATCTGCCGACACTCCATAATAAGTCGGATTTATAATTAAAACAGCCTTTGCATCAGGATTATTTCTTAATGCTAACTCGACAGTTTCTGGAGTAACATTAAGAGCTACACCTATGTTTTTATCAACTTCTGGTTGCATATAAACCGGAATTGCACCACTTAAAATGATACCTGATGTAACAGATTTATGAATATTTCTTGGGACTATAATTTTTTCATTTTCTCCCATAACGCTTAAAATCATAGCCTGTATAGCTCCCGATGTCCCATGAATACAGAAGAATGTAGCGTCAGCACCAAATGCATCGGCAGCTAATTCCTGGGCTTTTTTTATGGGACCGGTAGGCCTGTGAAGGCTGTCAACTTGCTCGAAAACAGTAACATCCATAGATAACACATTTTTACCAACAAAGTCTAAAAATTTCTTTGCCATTCCCCTTCCCTTTTTATGGCCTGGGACGTGAAATGGTATGGTGTTGTTGTTGACATACTCCATTAATGCATCAAATAATGGAGTTTCAAAATGATTTAGCTTTTCCAACTTGATAAACACCCTCTTTCATAAGTTTAGCTCAGAATAAAAGCCTGAACCTCGTTGCAATCGGTTCGGGCCTTTGCAGAGCGAATATACTGCTTTTTTTGTTTTCAATTTATTATAAGATATATTTTTTTAGATTTCAATATAAAATTTATATTTTTTTAGATTTTTATTATGCATAGTGAAGTATAAATTTTTCTTTATTTATTACTTTTAATATATAATATGCAGCTATTGATAATAAGTAATATGTCATATAAAATAAGACGATATAATAAATTAATTATAAAATGTTCGTATTTTGCAAAAAAATTATTGTTGATTTGGGTTATTAATCTATATTATAATAAAATAAAGTTCGTAATTTTATTATGTGAGGAGAATTTTAAAATGGATATTGTAAGAAGAATATTTGTAGAAAAAAAACCTTCTTTTAACATTGAGGCTCAAAATCTTTTTAACGATTTAAAGATTAATCTAAATATTCAAGGACTTAAAAATGTACGAGTATTAAATAGATATGATATTTCTGGTGTTTCGCAAGAAAATTTTAACAAATCACTTAGAACTATTTTTTCAGAACCTACTGTCGATAACATATTTGTCGAAAAAATAGACATAGACAAAGGTGACAAAATTTTTGCCATAGAATATTTGCCAGGTCAGTATGACCAAAGAGCTGATTCGGCTGAACAATGTATGCAGATTCTTACACAAGGTGAAAAGCCAATAATAATGACTGCAAGAGTAATAATATTAAGCGGAGATATTACAGATGATGAATTTCTTAAAATAAAAAAATACTGTATTAACCCTGTAGATTCCCGTGAAGCATCACTTGAAAAACCGGAAAAACTTGATTTTCAAATAGAATATCCTGATAAAGTAAATATTTTAGAAAATTATATTGAATTAAATGAATCGGATTTAAAAACAATGTATGATTGTTTAGGACTTGCCATGAGTTTTGAAGATTTCAAATTTTGTCAATCATATTTCAAAAGTACCGAGAAAAGGAACCCTACAATCACAGAAATAAGGGTAATAGATACCTATTGGTCAGATCATTGCCGCCATACTACATTTCTTACAAAAATTAATAATATTCATATTATCGATGGTAAATTTAATATACCTGTCAAAAAAGCATTTGAAGAATATAAAAAATCCAGAGAGTTTATATATGAATCGAATAAAAAAGATATGTGTCTTATGGATATTGCAACTATTGGCATGAAAGAATTAAAGAAAAGGGGAATATTAGATAATCTCGATGAGTCTGACGAAAATAATGCGTGTAGCATAGTTGCTGATGTTAATATCGACGGTAAAATTGAGAAATGGCTTGTAATGTTTAAAAATGAGACACATAACCATCCAACAGAGATAGAGCCGTATGGTGGTGCAGCAACATGCCTTGGAGGTGCAATTAGAGATCCGTTGTCAGGAAGAGCTTATGTATATCAGGCAATGCGTGTCACGGGTTCTGGTGATCCAAGAATACCAATTGAAGATACCATCCAAGGAAAACTTCCGCAGAGAAAAATAACTGTTGAAGCGGCACACGGATATAGTTCGTATGGGAATCAAGTAGGTCTTGCAACAGGACAGGTAACAGAAATTTACGATGATGGATATGTTGCGAAGAGAATGGAAATCGGCGCTGTAATAGGTGCTGTGCCTAAAAAAAATGTTTTAAGAGATAAACCATGCAAAGGTGATGCAATTATCCTCTTAGGTGGACGAACGGGTAGAGACGGATGTGGTGGTGCTACAGGTTCATCAAAAGAGCACACACGAGAATCTTTATTAACTTGTGGCGCGGAAGTACAGAAAGGTAATCCTATAACAGAAAGGAAAATACAGAGATTATTCAGAAAACCAGAAGTTATTAAACTGATAAAAAAATGTAATGACTTTGGCGCTGGTGGTGTTTCTGTAGCGATAGGTGAATTAAGCGATGGATTAGAAATAAATTTAGATGCAGTCCCGAAAAAATATGAAGGGCTTGATGGAACTGAACTTGCTATATCCGAATCACAGGAAAGAATGGCTGTTTTAGTAGATTCAAAAGATGTTGAAAAGTTCATAGAACTTGCACATATGGAAAATTTGGAAGCCACAAAAGTTGCTGTTGTAACAGACGAGAGAAGAGTAAAAATGATATGGAAAGGCAATACAATTGTTGATATCAGTAGAGATTTCCTTAATACAAATGGAGTTACACAAGAAACAGATGTTGTAGTAAAATGTCCGGATGATAATAGCTATTTTGAAAATGCCTATAAAAGAATAGTTGGCAATGACATTAAAGAATTATGGCTTAGAAATCTTGAAGATTTAAATGTGTGCAGTCAAATAGGACTTTCTGAAAGGTTTGACTCAACAATTGGTGCAGCAACAGTATTGATGCCCTTTGGCGGTATATATCAAAATACACCATCAGAGGGAATGGCTGCAAAGATTCCTGTTTTAAATGGTGATACAAGTACGGGAACTTTGATGGCATTTGGATATAATCCAAAATTAGCAAAGTGGAGTCCTTTTCACGGTGCTGTTTACGCAATTATAGAGGCAGTTGCTAAGGTAGTTGCAATGGGTGGTAATTATAAAAGAATTAGACTTACGCTGCAAGAGTATTTTGAAAAACTAGGTAACGATCCGTTGAGATGGGGTAAGCCATTTAGTGCACTTCTTGGTGCCTTGTACACTCAAAAAATTATGGGCATACCCGCGATAGGTGGAAAAGACAGCATGTCAGGTACATTTATGGATATGGATGTTCCTCCGACACTTGTTGCTTTTGCACTTGATGTTATTGACGTTAATAATGTCATATCATCAGAATTTAAAAAAAGCGGTCATACAGTAATATTAATAAAGGCTAAAAGAGATGAAACGGAATTACCGGAATTTAATTCATTGCATAAAAATTTTTCTAAGATAAATGAATTAATCAAAAAGGGTTTTGTAGTCGCAGCATCATCTGTAAAATATGGTGGACTTGCTGAATGTATAACTAAAATGGCTTTTGGAAATAAAATTGGTTTTAGATTTGATCTTGATTTAAGCGCAAAGGACTTATTTACACCTGATTACGGTTCAATAGTCCTTGAAGTGAAAGATGGATTTGACATTGAAAATAAATTAAAAGATATTGAATATACTGTATTGGGTAAAACGACTGATGATAATATTATTTATGTAAATAATTTTGAAATTAGTTTAGATGAAGCATTAAAAAGCTGGGAAAAACCTCTTGAAAATATATTCCCAACGAGAGTCAGAAACAATAATGATAAAGTTGTGGATATAAAATATGAAAAAAAATATAGTCATAAGCCGGCAACATCATTTGCTAAACCAAGGGTATTAATACCAGTATTTCCGGGTACAAATTGTGAATATGATAGCAAGAAAGCATTTGAAAAAGCCGGTGCTATAGTTGATATTAAAATATTTAAAAATTTATCAATTAATGATATAAAGGAATCTATTGAAGAGTTGACAAAAGCTATAAATTATTCACAGATAATAATGTTACCTGGTGGATTTAGTGCCGGCGACGAACCTGACGGTTCCGGAAAATTTATTGCGACTGTATTTAGAAATCCATTTATAAAAGATGCTGTTATGGACTTATTAAAAAATCGCGATGGGTTAATGCTCGGTATATGCAATGGATTCCAAGCTTTAATAAAGTTAGGATTATTACCTTTTGGTGAGATACGTGATATTGAAGAAGATAGTCCAACACTTACATTTAATACAATAGGACGTCATGTCTCATGTATGGTAAGGACAAAGATTGCTTCTACACTTTCGCCTTGGTTTAATAATGTTAGATGTGGTGATATTCATACAATAGCAGTTTCACATGGGGAAGGAAGATTTATTGCTAATGAAGATGTATTAAATAAATTAAAGGACAAAGGCCAAATAGCGACACAGTATGTTGATTTATATGGCAATCCAACAATGGAAATGCCATATAATCCCAATGGATCTGCATGGGCTATAGAAGGTATTACAAGCCCTGATGGAAGGATACTTGGCAAAATGGGTCATTCTGAAAGAATAGGGCCGAATGTGGCAATAAATGTAGAGGGCAATAAAGATCAAAAGATATTTGAAGCAGGCGTCCAATATTTTAGATAAAAATAAGTTAAATTCACCTTGGTAATTAAGAAATAATCAAATTTTTCATGCGTAATAAAAATAAAAGAGGTTACATATTGTAACCTCTTTTAAGTTTCTTCAGTTCTTACTTTATGGACATCTTCATATCATTTTGGCTTCGGGCCTCTAAGGTATGATATTAAAGCTGCGATAAGACTGAATATCATTGATATTAAAAATGCTTCTCTTAATCCTGAAATAAATTGTGCAATGGCAATACCTTCTGAGCCAACTTGTGTTCCAACAAATAATGCCTGCATTGCTTCTGGTAATATGCTTGATGAGACAATAGCCATAGATAATGCTATGCTTATCAAAGTTCCAGCATTATTCATCATTGTCCTTGTCCCGGCTGCTATTCTTCTTCTATCAGATGAAAAGAGCCCATTATCTCACTTGTATATGGTGAGAAGAACATACCAGAACCAAAGCCTATTATTGACATCCAGATAATTAATTCAATCAATGATGTATTGGGAGATAACTTCACAAAACCTCTGCAAACATGTCTGCTATCCTATCGATTGATGGAACTAATATAGTGAGTGCTAATATATACCCCATGACTATCCACATAATTATTCCAATATTTGTATTTAAACCTTTCATGATATCTGATAATGCGATTAAAAGCATACTACAGTTTAAAGCAGAAAAAAGCCTGATTCTGTTCTTTTTAGTGTAATAAGCTTTAAATTCTCATAATAACAAATTGCCCTTTTTTTACATCTTCTATTTTATAGTATGCTTTATCCATTATACGACCTCCAAAGAAAAATCTTAATACACATTAACCTTAACGTCAATGTTAATGTAAAAAATTTATAAAACTTATATTGTATTTAAAATTTAATCTTTTTAATCATTTTAATCTTTTAAAATTGCGGTATAATATACTTGAAAGGTAATTATAACCATTATGGAGGTAATAGAAAATGGGTAAGTTATTGTCAGCTTATTTAATGCCACATCCACCTATCATTGTACATGAGGTAGGACACGGTGAGGAAAATAAGATACAAAAGACTATAGATTCCTTAAACAAGGTATCTCAAAATATAAAAGTACAAGATCCTAATACTATAATAGTTATTTCACCACATGCATATGTTTTTAGAGATGCTGTTTCTATAGATTTTCAAGAACATTTAAACGGTGATTTAAGTCAATTTGGAGCATATAGTGTGAAAATGGAATATGATAATGATTTAAATCTTGCTAAAAGCATTGTGAATAATACGAAAGAACAAGGAATACCAATTGCCGAAATTGACAATAAAATGATAAAAAAATTTCATCTGTCAAAAGAATTAGATCACGGAACTATAGTTCCCCTGTATTTTGTAAAAAAGCATAGCGAGAATTTTAAATTAATCCGTATGTCATATGGATTTTTATCTTTTGAAGAGCTTTATGAATTCGGAATGGCAATAGCTAAATCAATTAGAGATAGCGATAAAAACGTAACATTTATAGCAAGTGGAGATCTTTCGCACAAATTAACACAAGATAGTCCTAATGGTTATACGCCAAACGGGAAAGTTTTTGATGAACTAATATTAAATTTGCTTAAGGATATGAAAATTAAAGAAATAATAGGGATGGATAAAGCTTTGATAGAAGACGCTGCAGAATGTGGATTCAGATCCATATGTGTAATGCTTGGTGTATTAGACGGCTACAAAGTTAAAGCAGATATATTATCACATGAGGGTCCATTTGGCGTCGGCTATGGAGTTGCTGAATTCATACCAGAAAATTATACAGGTAAAAGTTTGTTAGAAGATTTATATAAAATTAAAAAAGAAAAAATGAATGTGATAAGAGAAAAAGAAGATTCATATGTAAAACTTGCGAGAGAAAGCCTTGAGTATTATTTGAAAAATGGAAAGAGAATGGATAAACCAATAGACTTGCCCGAGGAAATGTTAAATAGAAGGGCTGGTGTATTTGTATCATTGCATAAAGATGGAGAATTGAGAGGCTGCATAGGTACGATATATCCACAGGGGAAGGATATTGCAGATGAAATAATAAGGAATGCCATAAGTGCCGGTATAGACGATCCAAGGTTTTATCCAGTAGAACTTGATGAGCTTGATGATATAGTATATTCAGTTGATGTACTAACGGAGCCGGAACCAATTACATCAAAAGAAGAACTTGATCCTAAAAAATATGGTGTAATTGTAAAAAGTGGTTATAGAAGTGGGGTGTTATTACCGGACCTTGATGGTGTAAATACTATTGACGAACAAATATCTATTGCACTTAAAAAAGCTGGAATAAATCCCAATGAAAAATATTCACTAGAAAGATTTGAGGTTGTGAGACATAAATGAAAGAAGCAATGTTTTATGAAAAAATAAATAATAGTATGTTACATTGTTTGCTATGCCCACAGGATTGTAAAATAAGCGATACAAAACATGGATTTTGCAGAGCAAGAAAAAACGAAAATGGAATTCTATATTCGGAAAATTACGGTA
This sequence comes from Thermoanaerobacterium sp. RBIITD, assembly GCF_900205865.1. Lineage (NCBI taxonomy): Bacteria > Bacillati > Bacillota > Clostridia > Thermoanaerobacterales > Thermoanaerobacteraceae > Thermoanaerobacterium > Thermoanaerobacterium sp. RBIITD. The sequence continues at coordinate 87,008 of NZ_LT906662.1, read as the reverse complement.
TTATTACGTCACTAGCAATGGACCCAATAGAAAAAAAACCACTATTTCATTTCTATCCAGGAAGTTATATATTGTCTGCTGGATCATACGGATGCAATCTTAGATGTTCATTCTGCCAAAATTGGGAGATATCTCAACAAAGGTTAGAAGGCAGATACTTATCACCGGAGCAACTTGTAACAATTGCTAAGAAACAGGAGATGAATATTGGCATAGCATATACTTATAATGAACCAACAATATGGTACGAATATGTACTAGATTCAGCAAAGCTTGCAAAAAAGAATGGATTAAAAAATGTTTTTGTATCAAACGGATTTATCAATATTAATCCATTAAGAGAACTTTTACCATATATTGATGCAATGAATATTGATATTAAAGCATTTACAGAGGATTATTATAAAAGGTTATGTTCCGGAAAGTTAGAGAATGTATTGAAAGTAGTTGAGGAAGCCATAAAGCATTGCCATGTAGAAATTACAACATTATTAGTGACGGGAGAAAATGATGATCATGAGGAAATTGAAAAACTCAGTAAATGGCTTTCAGATATAGATAAGAATATCCCAATACATTTTTCAAGATATTTTCCTCAATATAAAATGGAAAATCCAAAAACACCTTATGGAACATTAAAAGATGCCTATGATATTGCCAAAAAATATCTAAATTATGTTTATGTAGGAAATATTTTAGGCTTTGATAATAATACTTACTGCCCGAATTGCGGGAATCTATTAATAAGAAGAAATAATGGAATTTATGTGCTTGGTATAGAAAACAACAAATGTCGAAAATGTGGCTATAGTTTTTATGGTTGTGTTTAAATTTTTATATAAATTTTTAAAATAATCAATTATCTATTGATGGAAAGCGTAGAGCTTAATATAATCAAAGAATAGAGAGGTTTTTTAGATCATATAAATAGGAAAAATTATATCTTGAAGAATACAGTAAAATGAATATACATCTCATATGCTCATCGGTCAAGGGCAAGTACTGCGTCTCAGCATTGCTATGTTTCACTTCACAGGCTGACCCTCCCTAGTTTTGCAGCATATATAAATGATTAAAACCCCGAAAATATTTAATATACTAATAATTTCGGGTATTTTTATTTTTAAAATTATACATATTTTTGCTGCGGAATGTTATGGGCTATGGTATAACATACATATCATGGCAAGGGAGGAACGTTTATGTATCTCAAGAAAAGCAGGCGGAACTCCGGTCGGATTTATCTTTCCATTACCCAGTATTTACAAGGGTTTAAGGCTGCATTTTCACTTTTTCAACTGCAAAAGTCAGGATATAAAATGATAAATTTCAATATTCATTTGAAAAATATTGATTAATAAATTATTTCAGTATAATATATATGTATGTAATAATAAGGCTGGTGAATTTAATGGAAGAAATAATTAATAATGAAAAAGAGAGAGCTATTTTAGTAGGTATTATGATAGACAACAAAGATAATGAAACAATAGAAGAGTTGAAAGAACTTGCAAAAACTGCCGGTGCAGAAGTAGTAGGGGTTATTACACAAAATCGTTTTAGTATAGATAAAAATTACTATATAGGCAAAGGAAAGCTTGATGAGTTAAAAGAATATGTCAAAAACATGGATATAGATTTAGTGATATTTAATGACGAACTTTCTGGTAGTCAGCTTAAAAATATAGAAGATGTAATTGGTGTAAAAGTTCTTGACAGAACGAATCTTATTCTTGACATATTTGCCATGAGAGCTAAATCACGTGAAGGAATACTCCAAGTGCAGCTTGCACAGTTAAAATATAGGTTACCACGTCTTTTGGGTTTGGGCAATGAGCTTTCGAGATTAGGTGGTGGCATAGGCACAAGGGGACCTGGTGAAACAAAGCTTGAAACAGATAGAAGGCATATAAGAGAAAGAATAAAATCCATTGAGGATAAATTAAAAGAAATAAAAAAACATAGAGAATTGCAGCGTGAGCGTCGAATGAAAAGCGAAATTCCAGTTGTAGCGATAGTAGGGTATACTAATGCTGGAAAATCTACTTTGATGAATGCTTTGACAGACTCAGGTGTATATGTAGAGGATAAGCTCTTTGCAACACTTGATCCTACCGCACGAAAGCTAATTCTCCCATCAGGAAGAGAAGTTATAATTATCGATACAGTTGGTTTTATAAGAAAGTTGCCACATGATCTAGTTGAAGCATTTAAATCTACACTTGAAGAATCGAAGTATGCAGATGTACTTCTTCATGTAATTGATATAACATCAAAAGATATGAAAGATAAAATAATGGTTGTAGAGAAAGTTTTAAGAGAACTTGGGGCAGCTGATAAGCCTATTATTAACGTCTATAACAAGGCTGACATAGTAGAATTTGTTCCAAATAATAATGGAAATAATATTTATATATCCGCAAAAAAAAGATGGGGTTTTGATGATTTGCTTGATGCAATTGACAAGGTGGCATATGAAAATTTAGTGATTTTGGATTTTTATATTCCATATGAAAAGGAAAAACAATTTATTTATTTAAAGAGAAATTCAAAAATAATAAATGAAGAGTATACTGAGGCAGGAATAAAAATAAAAGCACAAGTAGGTGTAGTTGAAAAAAATATATTAAAAGACTTTATTATCTCTTAATAGCATTGTATTCAGCACTTTCTTGTGCTTTTATATTTTTTACTATTTGAACAATATTTTTGTATGCTTTTCTAACGCCATATGTTACCAATGGTCTCCCTATTATTGGCATTTTTAAAGCGATAGAAGTAAATCCGCCTATTTTCATTATCCAGTTAGTTGCTGATGATGTATCAATAATAAGTAGTCCATTATTATTATTGAATAGATGGTAATACAAATCCTTTAGTGCGGATTCGATTAATTTTTTTCCGCTCTTTACACCAAGGGAATATATAATATTTCCGTATTCATCTGATCCGACAGATACAATGTGACCTGTATCGTTCTGCCCATTTAATTTATCAAACATAGGAATACCTTCAATCTCTTCTTTAGTTGGGATTCTATCTGTAGGTAAAACTCCTATGTGTATATATGATGCTACAACAGAAGTGTGTGTACCGCCATAGCAATGATAAATTATATGCATAAAAATCTCTCCTTTCAAAATATATTTTTTATAAAAGCTAATATATTATTCAAAATTTAAAAACCAATTAAGGAAATTTTAAAAATTTTATACATAAATTTCATATTACAGTATATAATAATTTATAAAATTAATAAATTTTTAAGAAGGAATTTAAAAATTTATAAAGAATAATATATTATATAGGGAATATTGTGATACAAAATCACAATAAATATAAAAGCTTAGGGGGCTTATATATGTTGATTAGGGATTGCTCTGGAGGAGTTGTATTCAGAGGAGATGATGTATTTCTCCTGAAAAATGAAAAAGGAGAATGGGTTTTACCAAAAGGCGCAATAAGAAATAATGAGTTATCAGTTGATGCTGCTTTAAGAAGGGTACGAGCCGAAACCGGCTTACGATCATTAAATGTCTTATCGACTGCTGGAGAAACCAGCTATGAATTCTATTCTGTAACACGTCAACGTCCTGTTTACAATAAAATCACATGGTATCTTATGTCCACTGACGATCAAGAATTTAATATTAGTAGTGAAGATGGCTTTTCAGATGGAGGATTTTATCCAATCAATAAGGCATTAGAGCTTATTACCTATAGTCAGGATAGGGCCTTAGTAAACGTTTCTTATTACAAATACAAAACCTTTGATAAGGTAATAGCATAGTAAAAATTACTAATAAAAGCCGTAATGGCTTTTATTTTTTGTGAGATATTCTGATATAATTATCTAGGGGTGGTAATTTGCTTTATAAATATAAAACACTATATGAATATGGATGCCAAGAAGTGGACATTAAAAGATCCAAGTTTATAGGCCATGCGAAACAGATATCATCTGAAGAGGATGCTATTAAATTCATTGATGATATAAGATCAAGATATAATGATGCAACACATAATGTATATGCATACATTTTGGGTGAAAGAGATGAAATCCAGAGGTATAGTGATGATGGAGAGCCCGCTGGAACAGCAGGTATACCTGTTTTAAACGTGATAAAAAATGAAGGTCTAAAAAATGTTGCCGTTGTTGTTACAAGATATTTCGGTGGTATTTTGCTTGGGGCGGGTGGTCTTATAAGAGCATATGTAAAAGGTGCTAAGATAGGAATAGATGCGGCTAAAATAGTTGAAAAGATTCTATTTAAAAAGATGATAATTATTATTGATTATACATTGCTTGGTACTGTTCAAAATGATTTGATAAAAAATAAATATATAATAGCAAACATAGAGTATATGGATAAAGTAAAATTGAATGTATGTGTAGAATACCAAAATAAAAAAGAATTCATAAATTATATAATTAATTTAACAAATTCAAGATCAATTATAAAAGAAGGTGAGGAGATTTATTTATATAAAAAAGATGATAAATATTTAGTATAAACAGTTTGTACCTTGTATATAAATTTAATAAAACCAATTTTGGATTGCCTTAAGATTTTCATGGGGGTGTTTCAGATGAATTATTATAAAGTTTTAATATCTTGTGGCCATGTAGGCAATTCAAAAGAAATAACAATAGCAAGGTACTTTAAAGCAAAAAATATTGTAGAGGCTTTTGAAAGCGGGAACAGCATGCCTAGGGCAAAGAGAAAACATTCACACACAGCAGTTTTGCTAGTTGAACCAATTGATGAGCTATCATATATTGATGGTAAATATCAAGAAAGGGTAAATAAATATCTTGGTTTTAATTTTTATAAATAATAGGAGGATGATAAAATGGACTATGTTGAAGAAGCTCTAAAAAGAAAAGTCTGGGCTGTCGTTGGAGCAACAGATACAAAAGAGAAGTTTGGATACAAAATTTATAAAAATTTAAAACTTAGTGGGTATACGGTTTATCCTGTTAATCCACATTATCAATCTGTTGATGGAGATATTTGTTATGAATCTTTATTGAAACTTCCTGTACTACCAGAAGTAGTTGATATGGTTGTGTCGCCAAAAATCGGTGACAAATTTGTTGAAGAAGCAGCAAAATTAGGCGTGGACATAATATGGTTTCAACCAGGTGCTGAAAGCGAAGAGCTCGTGAATAAAGCAAAGAATCTAGGACTTAATGTAGTTTACAATACTTGTGTTATGATAGAAAGCGATAAGAGAAAATAATCAAAATTCTCCTCTTCCATCATATTTTACATCGTCTGTAACATAGTAATTTTCACATATTTCCATATTTATTTTATTTTTTTTGAATTTTTTATGTATCTTTTTAAATTTATATTTTTTCATTTTATTTTTTCTCCTATTTTATTTTTTGCTTAGAAACAATTTCATATATTCCCATAAGCAGCAAAAATAAAGCGAACATTTTTTTTAATATATTTGAACTTATATAAATTGATGCAAAAGAACCAATGAAACTACCAATTAAACCGGTTATGATTATGTACAGTATAATTTTTGTTTTTATATTTTTATGTTTCAGATGATACAGAAGTGCAACGGAAGCAGTTGGTATAAATGATAATAAATTTACACTTTGTGCAAGGTGTTGTTCTGTACCTGTAAATATTGTGAGCCCCGGTATTAATATTGTACCACCGCCAATACCCATGCCGCCTATCACACCAGCTAATAATCCGATTATGAATAATTTCATTATAACTTTCCTTTCGTTTCCTATAAAAATTTCTATGTAAGCCACATCCTTATAGATGCAATAATCATTATTATTCCAAATAATTTTCTCAATATTTTTATAGGCACTTTATTTAGCAGCAGTGCTCCTATATAACCACCTATAACACTACCAATCGTCACATTTAATGTTAATGGAATATCCACAATCCCATTTTTAATATATATTAATGAACTCAGTATGGTAAGTGGCAATATTATTGATATGGCTGTTGCATGTGCTTTATGATCTTCTATGCCAAGTAAAAAAACCATAAAAGGTACTATTATAGTACCACCGCCAGCACCAAATAAACCATTCAAGATTCCTGTAATAAAACCTAACATAGCTAATTTAACATATATTGTCATTACATCACCTGCAAAAACTAATTTATAATATATTCTTATATTAATTGACATAAGATATGTATAGGTTTAAAATCTTTATGTGGAGAAATTAAAATAAAAAAATGGAATTTGTAAAATTATTAGTTTTTGATTAATATCAATGAATGTTAATTTTACATATCCAATGATTTTTGATAAAATATTTTTGGCACAAAGTAAAGGAGGTTTTTTATGTCTGGACATTCAAAATGGGCAAATATAAAGCACAAAAAAGAAAAGATGGACGCACAGAAGGGCAAAATATTTACAAAACTTACAAAAGATATAATTATGGCTGCTAAAGAAGGCGGCGATCCTGAAACAAATAGTAAACTTAGGGATGCGATAGAAAAAGCTAAAGCTAATAATCTTCCGAATGACAATATACAAAGGGCAATAAAAAAAGGAACTGGTGAAATCGGCGGAGGTAATCTTGAAGAAGTTATCTACGAAGGTTATGGCCCTGCTGGATCAGCTATAATAGTAGAAGCTTTAACAGATAATAAAAACAGGACTGCTGGTGACATAAGGCATATATTTGATAGAAGTGGAGGCAGTCTTGGATCTTCAGGTTGTGTAGCATGGATGTTTGACAAAAAAGGCTTAATAACTATTGAGAAGAATGAAAATATAGATGAAGATGAATTAGCTATGCTTGTAATAGATGCCGGTGCAGATGATTTTTCATCAGATGGTGATGAATATGAGATACTAACAGATCCTGCTAATTTTCAAGCTGTAAAGGATGCCCTCAAAAATGCTGGTTACGAGTTATCGTCGGCAGAAGTTACAATGATTCCTCAAAATACTGTAAAACTAAATGATAGCGATTATGAAAGATTTGAAAGGTTTATAGAAAAAATAGAAGAGAACGACGATGTACAAGAAGTTTACCATAATGTAGATGTGCCAGATGAAGAAGAATAGAAGAAATGTTATTACATTTCTTCTATTTCTTTTTTTTCACTTTCTGTAAGTACTCTGTTTAGATTCAAATTGATTATTAAACGATCATCATAACTAACAACGGATTCTATGTATTCTTTACCTATTCCGGCAATAAAGTCTGGTGCTTCTTTTATTGAATCATTATCAACATGCAATACTTCCGTAACTGAATCAACAATAAAACCAACAGATTTATTGCCAATTTTAATTATTATTATTCTTGTATCATCATCGTAATCAACTAGTTTTAATTTTAATCTTTTTTTGAGGTCAATTATCGGTATGACCGTACCTCTCAAATTGATAATACCTTCTACGAAGTCTGGTACATCTGGTACTTTTGTTATGTTTTGCATTCTAATAATTTCAAGTACCTGCATTATGTCAACGCAAAATTCCTCATTATTTAATTTAAATATAACTATTTGGTTTAACATATTATTCATCTCCTCTCAAATGATATTATTCGATATAATTTTACAAAATCCTTCAAAATGTATATTAGATGTATAAAAAAATTTTTATTGGGTATAATTACAAAAAAGTAGTAAAAAGGTAGGTGGACGAAATAATGGAAGTACGTAGGAAAAGATTATTATCGATCATCGTCATATTCTTAGTAATAGGTTTTATTGCTGGATATGTATATTATACAAGAATATATAAAAGCTATCCATCTAAAATGCCACAGTATACAAAGGTAAATACAAAAAGCGATGTGCTTGTTAAAGAAATGGCAAAATCAGAAGGAAAACTAATGTTTGAGACATTATATACTGGAAATGGTGAAATAATAAAGGAAGAGCAAAAAATTGGGCCATCCCTATATGGTAAAAGCAGAGATGAAATAGCAAAAATTTATAGTGGATGGGATATCAAAGAATTTGATCCTGATAAAATTGTTTTGTACAAAGAAAAAAGTGGTTTGCCGCCAGACTATTATATAATATCTAATTCTGATGGATATGTGACACTTTATAAAAGCGATGGAAATGGAGGAAAATCACTTATAGAAAAAACCGATATTTCAATCAATAACCTGAATCCTAATGATAAAGAAAGGATATTAAAAAATATCGTAGTAAAAGATGTTAATGAAGCATATTCAATACTTGCAAATCTAAGTAGCTAAGTTCCCTAAAATTTAGGGAACTTTTTCTTGTTTATATATAATATAGATGTTAAAATATTACGTGGGGGGTTTTTGAATGAGGATTATAGGTATTGACCCTGGAATTGCAATAATGGGTTATGGTATAATTGATTATAATAAAAGTAAATATTCAGTTTTAGAATATGGTGCAATTACTACAAATGCTGGTGTTAAAAAAAGTTCGAGATTAAAAGATATTTATGACGGTATAATTTCAATAATAAAAAAATACGACCCTGATGTAATGTCAATAGAGGAATTATTCTTTTATAAAAATGCTAAAACAGTTATAACAATAGGCGAATCTCGTGGTGTAGCAATTCTTGCAGCAATAAATAGCGGAATAGATGTTTTTGAATATACACCACTTCAAGTTAAACAGTCAGTCGTAGGATATGGGAGAGCTGAAAAAAAGCAAGTGCAGATAATGGTGAAGGCAATACTAGGATTAAAAGACATACCAAAGCCGGATGATGTGGCAGATGCTCTTGCTGTTGCCCTTTGTCACAGCAATAGCAATATTATGAATATGAAATTGGAGTCCATAAAATGATAGCTTACATAAAAGGATATATAGCAGAAATAGGAAAGGACTATGTAATAATAGAAACATCAGGGATAGGATTTAAAATAATTGTGCCTTTTAGCACATTGAGAGAATTACCACATATAGGCGAGACAATAAAGCTTCATACATATCTACATATAAAAGATGATGGATTTCAAATATATGGCTTTTTGACGAATAATGAAATAGATGTATTTGAAAAATTGGTTGCGGTAAATGGTGTAGGGCCTAAAGCGGCAGTATCTATTTTATCTACTATAACACTTGATGAATTATATACTGCCATAAAAACTGGCGATTATAAAATTATAGAAAAATCACCCGGAGTCGGTAGAAAGACAGCACAGAGGATAATACTTGAGCTAAAAGATAAGCTAATAAATGATGCGTATAACATAAATGGCGATGATTCTTCAAGTGATGTATTGAATGCATTATTATCGCTCGGCTATACAAAACAGGAATCATTATCTGCATTATCTGGTATAGATTGTACAGATGCTGAAAATGCATTAAAACAGGCATTAAAAAAGCTAATGAAATAAGGTGATCATATGGAGGATAGGATTTTAACACAAAATTTTATACAGGAAGATGCCTCCGAATATTCATTGAGACCAAGAAAATTAACAGAATACATAGGACAGTCAAAAGTAAAAGAAGAATTAAATATTTATATAGAAGCAGCGAAGATGAGAAATGAACCACTTGATCATGTTCTGCTTTTTGGACCACCTGGACTAGGCAAGACAACTCTTGCAAATATTATCTCTAATGAAATGGGTGTTGGAATAAGGATTACATCTGGGCCGGCTATAGAAAGAGCAGGGGACCTTGCGGCAATTCTTACTAATCTGCAGGAAAATGATATACTTTTTATTGATGAGATTCATAGACTTAATCGAAGTGTAGAAGAGATTTTATATCCTGCTATGGAGGATTTTGAACTTGATATCATTATAGGAAAAGGCCCCAGCGCAAGGTCGCTAAGACTTGATTTACCACATTTCACTCTTATAGGTGCAACAACGAGAGCAGGTCTTATGACATCACCTTTAAGAGATAGGTTTGGCGTAATTATGAGGCTGGAATTTTATTCCGTTGATGATTTAAGCAAGATTATCAAAAGGTCTTCTTCAATCTTAAATATTGGGATAAACGATGAGGCGGCATACGAGCTTGGCCGAAGGTCGAGAGGAACACCGAGAATAGCTAATAGACTTTTAAAGAGAGTGAGAGATTTTGCACAGGTAAAGGGTAATGGATTCATAGATTATGTGACTGCAAAAGATGCACTTGATTTATTAGGCGTAGATGATATGGGGCTTGAATATATCGATAGAAAAATGCTTAAATCCATCATAGAAAAATTTTCTGGTGGACCCGTTGGAATAGACACGATTGCCGCATCAATTGGTGAAGAAAGTGAAACCATCGAAGATGTTTATGAACCGTACCTGATGCAAATCGGCTTTTTAAGTAGAACTCCAAGAGGAAGAGTCGCTACTAAATTGGCTTATAAATATCTAAACTATAATATTCCTGAATGAGGGGTATATATGTTTCAGAGCTTTGGTAAGATATTGATATTTACGGGGATAGTGTTAATCGTGGTAGGTGTCTTATTTATGTTTGGTGGAAAATTTGGCATAGGCCATTTACCTGGTGATATTATTTATAGAAAGGGCAATTTTACTTTTTATTTTCCACTTATGACATCAATTATATTAAGTTTAATATTTACTATTATTTTATGGCTATTAAGAAGATAAAATGCAAAGGGGTCATTATTGTGAGGCTTAGAAAGTATTTTACATTTGTTTTAATTTTTTCTTTAATAATCATATCTACGGTAAGTTATGTTAAAGCAAGTGTAGATATTCCGAAATTAATTAAAATTGGGCTTTTCTATGGGACAACTTCTAAAACATCATATGTCATATCTGCTACTAATGGCTTTAAAATTGGATCAGAGGATAATACTGGAAATATAAAATATATATACAATTTAACACAAAATAATATATCAGTAAATAAAGATGATAATTATTATCTTTCAATGGGTTCTTTCAACGATCAGGTGACTTTAGATAATGAACTATCAAAGGTTGCTTCAAATGTTCCAAATTCTCTTGTAGGATATGATGGTAATTATCATATTTATATTGGACCATATTTAAGTCAATCTGATGCTCAATCGGCAATGAAAAATCTCGCATCAAAATTTTCTGACATAACATTAGTTTTACCTGATAAAAATATTTTATTAACACAAAATAATAAAAATGTATTTTTGTACAAAGCTGATAACTTTATATATTTGACAAATTTATCTGGTGATAACCCAATGTCCATTGATGGTAAACGCTATAGAGGATTTTTTGAATTTTTAAGACAAGCAGGAAGTGATATAACTGCTATAAACGTATTACCATTAGAAGAATATCTATATGGTGTTGTGCCGTCTGAGATGCCAGGTTCATGGAATATAGAAGCATTAAAAGCTCAGGCTGTTGCAGCAAGAACATATGCTTTATATAATATCGGTAAATATAGTAAGTATGGTTTTGATTTGACAAATGATACCAATTGTCAAGCATACAATGGATTTGATGGAGAATATTCTAATTCTACAAAGGCTGTCGATGATACAAAAGGCGTTGTTGCTATATACGATGGAAAACCCATAGATGCAATATTTCATTCACATAGTGGTGGATTCACAGAAGATAGTGAGAATGTCTATGTAAATAGAGTTCCATATTTAAGAGGTGTTGAGGATAAATACGTATTTGGATACAGTAAATCACTTGATAATTGGGTATTGTATTTTACAAAGGAAATGATAGAGCAGAAATTAAGGGATACTGGTCATGATATAGGCAATGTCAACGACGTAAAAGTTACTGATAAAAGTTGGACAGGTCGAGCTGTAAAAGTAACAATATACGGTGATAAAGGAAATTATGTACTTGAAAAAGATGCAATAAGAAACTTTTTCGGGACAAAAAGCACAATGCTGACAATTAATGAAAATAGTTCAAACTCTGATAGTGATGTATATGTAGAATCAGTAACTGCAACAATTAAAAAAGTTTTAGGCGGAATCAGTGTAATATCACCAAAGGGTATATCTCCTATTACAAACAATGATATTTATGTGGTGGGACGAAATGGGATAAAGCAAATAAATATAAGTAAATCAGCTGCTAATACTTATACGATAAATGGAAGTGGGTATGGTCATGGTGTTGGCTTAAGCCAGTATGGCGCACGTGGTATGGCAGATCATGGGTATAATTATATAGATATATTAAAATACTACTATAAAGGTATTGATGTGTATGATACAATCAATAATAAATCTTTATAAATTGGTATAAATCAAAATACATTGACGTAAATAATGGAGGCATTTAAATGAATTTACATGAATTTTATTACGATTTACCTGAGGAACTGATAGCACAAGAACCTCTTTTAAATAGAGATGAATCGAGAATTATGATACTAAATAGAAGGACGGGTGAAATAAAGCATGATATTTTTAAAAATATAATAAATTATTTAAATCATAATGATTGCTTAGTATTAAATGATACAAAGGTAATACCAGCGAGACTTATTGGTGTCAGAGAAGATACAGGCGGAAAGATTGAGTTTGTACTTCTTAGAAGATTAAAAAATAATGAATGGGAAATACTTGTAAAGCCCGGTAGGCGTGCAAAAATTGGGTCAACTTTTTTGTTTGGAAATGGTGAGTTAAAAGCAGAAGTACTTTCTACTACAGAAGTTGGTGGTAGAATTGTAAGATTCAGCTACGAAGGCATTTTCGAAGAAGTGCTTGATAAACTTGGTGAAATGCCTGTACCACCATATATAAAGAAAAAATTAAAGGACAAGAATATGTATCAGACAGTTTATGCGAAGCATGAAGGATCTGCGGCAGCACCAACGGCGGGGCTTCATTTTACAAATGAGCTTCTTGAAAAAATAAAAGAAAAAGGCGTTAAAATAGTATTTGTAACCCTTCATGTTGGTCTTGGTACATTTCGACCTGTTAAGGAAGAAATAATTGAAGAGCATAAGATGCATTCTGAATTTTATGTTGTAAAAGAGGATGCTGCAGAAACTATAAATAATGTTAAAAAGAATGGGGGACGTATAATTTCTGTTGGAACAACATCAACAAGAACATTAGAATCTGTTGCTGATGAGAATGGAGTAATTAAACCAGGCAGCGGATGGACAGATATATTTATATATCCAGGATATAAATATAAGGCGATAGATGGCCTTATAACAAATTTTCACTTGCCTGAATCCACATTGATAATGATGATATCTGCTTTTGCTGGTAGAGATAATGTTATGAATGCATATAAAGTAGCTATAGAAAATAAATACAGATTTTATAGTTTTGGTGATGCAATGCTAATCATATAGAAATAGGAGGATATAATGACAGCAATAAAATACGACTTAATAAAAAGAGATTCAAGAACAAAGGCAAGGCTTGGTGTTTTACATACACCACATGGTGATATAGAAACACCGGTGTTTATGCCTGTTGGTACACAAGCAACCGTCAAGTCTATGACGCCTGAAGAGCTTAAGAATATAGGTGCAAAAATAATACTGAGTAACACATATCACTTATATTTAAGGCCTGGTCATGAATTGATTAAAAAAGCAGGTGGTTTGCACAAATTCATGAATTGGGATAGAGCAATACTAACAGATAGTGGTGGATTCCAAGTTTTTAGTTTAGGACCATTAAGAAAAATAACAGAAGAGGGTGTAGAATTTCATTCGCATCTAGATGGATCTAAACACTTTTTGACACCGGAAAAAGTCATCGAAATAGAAAATGCTCTTGGTGCTGACATTATAATGTCATTTGATGAATGTACACCATATCCGGCGGATTATGATTACGTTAAAAAATCTATGGAAATGACCGTAAGATGGGCAAAAAGAGGTAAGGAAGCACACAAAAATACTAATAAACAAGCTTTATTTGGTATTGTCCAAGGTGGTACCTATGATGATCTTAGAAAAGAATGTACTAATATGTTGGTTGATATGGATTTTCCGGGTTACTCTATTGGAGGACTTAGTGTTGGTGAAGAAAAAGAATTAATGTACCATGTAGTCGATTATACGACGGAATTTTTACCACAAGACAAGCCAAGATATCTTATGGGTGTTGGAAGCCCTGATGACTTAATAGAATGTGTTATAAGAGGCATTGACATGTTTGACTGTGTACTTCCTACAAGGATAGCCAGAAATGGCACCGTGTTGACAAGCAAAGGAAGACTTATCATACGTGATGCTCCACATGCGGAAGAATTTATGCCATTGGATGATGAATGCGATTGTTATGCATGTCGGAATTTTTCGCGGGCATATATAAGGCATCTATTTAAAGCTAATGAAATTTTGGCAGCAAGGCTTGCTACAATACATAATTTGAGATTTTTAGTTAAACTTATGGAAGACATAAGAGATGCAATAATGCAAGACAAGCTGCTTGAATTTAAATCACAATTTTATCAAAAATATGGTTATGAGGAGGAGTAGTATGCCAAATTCAACTATTTATTTAATTGGTGAAATCGTAGTTATGATAGCAATTTTCTATTTTCTATTGATTTTACCACAGCAAAAAAGAGATAAAAAAGAAAGAGCAATGATTGAAGCATTAAAACCTGGCGATGAAATACTGACGAAAAGTGGCATTTACGGAAAGATATTAAATATAAAGGACGAATCTATTACTATAGAAGTAGGCGCCGATAGAGTCAAATTAAAGATTGCAAAATGGTCTGTTGGAAAAGTAATAAATTCAGCAGAAGAAAAGAAATAATGCGGGAAACCGCATTTTTTTATGTATATCTATGGAGATACTTTGTGTACATAAAAAATGTACTATAGATTATTTATAAGGCATAAAATTTATTGATGAATAAAAGGGGGTGTCTTGTGTGAAAAGCAAATATCAGGAATATGACAATAAAGTTTTGAATATACCAGGGATAATTACGGGAATACTTATAGGTTACATAATCACTTTAGCATTTTTTATAATGTATGCAATTGCATTAACATTTACATCTCTTTCAGAGTTAACTCTTCCTACACTTACAATGTTAATAACAATAATAGGAATAGTTGTGGCAGGTGCTTTGTCCGCACGGAATACGAAAAGCAAAGGTTGGCTAAACGGTGGGTTAGCAGGTTTATTGTATGCCATAATAATGCTGTTACTTGGAGTCTTTTTTGTAAAAGATGTTGGTCCAACATCTGCTTGGGCACTAAAGCTATTATGGGGTGTAATTCTTGGAGCAATCGGTGGTATGATTGGTATCAATCTTTAACTTTTATTATGGTAGATAATATGATATAATCGAATTGGAAGAGGAGGTATGCAAAATGAGACATATTGTTACAATTAATAAACCGTCATTAAAAGAAAGTCTTAAAAAACCTGGATGCGGTGAATGTCAAGCATCATGCCAATCAGCATGCAAAACATCATGCACCGTTGCAAATCAGGAATGCCAAAATTAATTTACATAGGTAAATGGCAGTAATAACAAAAGTATTACTGCCATTTAAAATGACGTAAAAAATTGAGTGAGAAAATGAAAGGAATGCTGTTGAAATGAACAATTCTATACATAAATTTAGACAATTAAATATGTTAATTGTATTAGATCCTGTCAGCGGAGCGATACATGTTGTTGACGATATAACATACGAAATTCTTGATTATTTTGAGAAAAATAAACTTGACGATATAGTTAATTTATTGAGATATAAATTTTCAGAAGAAGATATAATAGATGCATATAATGAAATAAGTGCTCTTAAAAAACAAGGTCTTTTATTTACTGAAGACAAGTATAGAAATTTAGCTATAAATAGGACAAACTCTGTAATAAAAGCATTGTGCCTTAATGTTGCGCATGACTGCAATTTAAGATGTAGATATTGCTTTGCATCCACTGGCGATTTTAAAGGCGGAAGGAAACTTATGTCATATGATGTTGGAAAAAAAGCAATTGATTTTCTTATAAAAGGCTCGGGAAATCGGAAAGTTGTTGAAGTAGATTTCTTTGGTGGAGAACCCTTAATGAATTTCGATGTTATTAAAAAATTAGTCGACTATGGTAGAAAACAATCAGCGCAATTTGGCAAAACTATTAAATATACAATTACTACAAATGGAGTTTTGCTTGATGATGACAAAATTAAATATTTAAATGAGAATTTTTCAAATGTTGTTTTAAGTTTGGACGGGAGAAAAGAAGTCAATGATATGATGAGAAAGAGAGTTGACAATAGCGGTTCTTATGACGTTATTGCGCCTAAAATCAAAAAGTTTGTTAATATTAGAGGAAATAGAGAGTATTATGTAAGAGGCACTTTTACAGCCCAAAATCTCGATTTTACGAATGATGTATTACATATAGCAGATATGGGAATTAATGAAGTCTCAGTAGAACCTGTAGTAGAAAAAGATAAAACGGATTATGCTTTAAATGAAAATCATCTTGAAACGATATTAAGAGAATATGATAAGCTAGCGGAAGAGTATATAAAAAGAATAGACGAAGGAAGGCCTTTTTCTTTTTATCATTTTAAGATAAGTCTTGATAATGGACCATGTATAAGAAAAAGACTTCAAGGCTGTGGTGCCGGTTTTGAGTATGTTGCCATAACTCCTGATGGTGACATATATCCGTGTCATCAGTTTGTCGGAAATGATGAATATAAGCTTGGAAATTTAAATACTGGTATAGTAAATACCGCATTACAAAAATTATTTTTAGATAGCGATATATATAAAAGGAAAGAATGTTCGGAATGTTGGGCAAGATTTTACTGTAGTGGTGGCTGTTATGCAAATAATTATAATATCAATGGTGATATAAATAAACCATATAAACTGGCATGTGAAATGCAGAAAAAAAGATTTGAATGTGCTATAGCAATAAAAATATATCAGATAATGAAGGGTGATAAAGATGATAAAGAACTTTGGAGAAATACAGCCAGCAATTGATGGTGGTGCACTCATAGCTTCTTCTGCAGAGATAATAGGTAAAGTAATAATTGAAAAAAATGTTAACATCTGGTATGGAGCAGTAATAAGAGGTGATATCGATGAAATTACGATTGGTGAAGGAACAAATATTCAAGATAACTGCACAATACATGTTACAGAAGGTCATCCTTGTGTAATAGGCAAACACTGTACGATAGGACATAATGCCATAATACATTCAGCAAAGATTGGAAATAATGTTCTTATTGGTATGGGAGCTATTATTCTCGATGATGCAGTAATCGAAGACAATTGTATAATAGGTGCAGGTGCACTCGTAACTGGCGGGAAAGTTATACCAGAAGGACATATGGCATTTGGGAATCCGGCAAAGGTTATTAGAAAGCTGTCAGAAGATGAGATAAATAGCCTTGACTTGTCATATAGGCATTATGTGGAATTGGCAAAATTGCAATTCAAGACATTTATATAATTGACCGTTTACAATAAAAGTAATATAATAAAAAATAGTGAACAAAAGAAAGGAGATTATGATGAAGTCAAGAGGTATTGCTAAATTTTTAACTGTAATAGTTGTTGCCGCTATTATAGCCTATATAGCTTTTTTTGGCATTAATGCAGGCAATTATTCAATTACTCCTGTACAAAAGAACATAAGACTTGGTCTTGATTTGAGAGGCGGTGTGTATGTTTTAGAGCAGGCGGAAGGAAATGTAACGCAGGATGCAATGACAAGGGCGATTGCAATAATAAGAAATAGGGTTGACTCTCTTGGTGTTGCACAGCCACTAATTGTTCAACAAGGATCAAATAGGATACGTATTGAAATACCAGATGTAAGTAATCCAGATCAGGTTATCTCGTATTTAGGACAGACGGCACAGCTTAAATTTGTTGGACCTGACGGCAAGGTAATATTGACTGGTGCAGATGTAAAAGACTCAAAAGCCGTTTATCAAACAGACCAAAGTGGAGTTCAACAACCTGTTGTAACGCTTGTACTTAACGCCAAGGGTACGAAGGCATTTGCTGACGCAACAAAAAAATATTATCCTAATCATGAAATAATATCTATTTACCTTGATAATAAAGTTATTTCAGCACCACGTGTTGATGCGGAAATAACTGATGGAAATGCTGTAATACAAGGTATGAAGGATTTCAATGAAGCCAAAAATTTGGCTAATCTCATAAGAGCGGGTTCATTACCTGTGACATTAAAACAGGTTGAATATAATTCTGTAGGTGCAACACTTGGACCAAGTGCATTGAAAGCCAGTGAAGAGGCAGGTTTATATGGTTTAATAATAGTACTTTTATTTATGATAGCATTCTATAGGTTGCCGGGTCTTATTGCAGATATTGCACTCGGAATATATATACTTATAAACTTTATTGTATTTTCACTGCTTCATGTTACGCTTGATTTGCCAGGTATTGCCGGTATGCTATTGTCAATAGGTATGGCAGTCGATGCTAACATAATTATATTTGAAAGAATGAAAGAAGAAATGCGAGCAGGTAAATCTATCAGAGCTTCCTTAGACGCTGGATTTAGAAAGGCATTTGTTGCCGTATTTGATTCAAACTTGACAACACTTATCGCAGCGTTTGTTCTGTTCTTTATGGGCGCAGGTACTGTCAAAGGCTTTGCATTAACGCTTATAATAGGTGTTCTTGCAAGTATGTTTACTGCTATAACTGTATCTAGGTTCTTGCTAAAAGCAGTTGTTGAAACAGAGTTTACAAAAAATATTAAAGTGTACGGAGCGTAAGGAGGTGAAAAACATGAGATGGAATAACATTAAATGGAATATTGATGTTATCGGTAAAACAAAAGTATGGTTTACAATATCTGGAATAATAATATTAGCTGGATTGATTGCGATGTTTACCATGGGTCTTAACTGGGGTCTAGATTTTACAGGTGGTACTGTTATGGAATTTGATTTGCATAAGACAGTAACAACAAGTACAAACACTGAGATTACAAATTTATTGAAGTCCCACGGTGTGAAAGAATCACAAGTAAAAGCTATTGGAACTAACAACACACATGTATCAATTTCAACACCAAGCCTTGATGATAAAACAAGGACAGAGGTTATTGATGATTTAAAATCAAAATATAAATTAACTGACAAAGACTTAGTATCTTCACAAAATGTTGGCGCAGCACTGGGAAAAGAAATGCAAGTGGGAACAATCTTTGCATCATTAGTTGCTGCTGCTTTAATGCTCATATATATTGGTTTTAGATTCAATTTTGAAATGGGTGCTGCAGCAGTTTTAGCATTGATACATGATATATTAATTATGCTTGCAGCATATGCATTACTTAGAATTGTCGTAAATACACCGTTTGTTGCAGCAATACTAACAGTCTTTGGTTATTCTATAAATGATACAATAGTTATATTTGATAGAATTAGAGATAATATAAAACTAATGAGAAAGTCAAGTTATGCAGAAATTGCAAATGTCAGTATTAATGAAACGATGACCCGTTCTATAAATACAGTTATGACAGTTTTATTGATGCTTATACTCATGTACTTCTTTGGACCAGCGTCAATAAAGAGCTTTGCACTACCACTTTTAATAGGTATTGCAAGTGGTGCATATTCGTCAATATTCATTGCAAGTCCATTATGGGTTATATTTAAGGACAAGGAAGGAAAAAATAGAGTAGGAAATAAGACAGGTAATAAACCGCAAAGGGCATGATTGGAGGTGATAACATGCTTAAAGAGATGTTTCTCGCAGGGCTCGGAGCTGTTTCACTAACAAAGGATAAGATAGAGGAAATAGCTCAGGAACTCATAAAAAGAGGAGAAATTACTGCTGAAGAAAAAAATAATTTTATAAGCAGTGCAATGAATTCTGTAAAAAAGCAAAAGGAAATGCTTAAAAGCAAGGCGTACGAAAATGTTGAGCAATTTGCCAAAGAAGCTAATTTGGTGACTAAGGATGAGTATAATTCATTGCTTCAAAGAGTTGTAGAACTTGAGAGCAGATTAAACCAGTTAAATTCAACAAATCAAAACATGTAAATTTCATTATTAGTGGCATAATACTTTCAAGGTATATTGCCGCTATATTTTTATTGAGGTGTAAAAATGAGATTTCTCAGTATTTTGTCAAATAAAAAATATATCATTAGGTACAAAGAAATTTTAAAAGTGCTTACTAAAAATGGTTTTGGTTTTATCGCTGAAGTTTTATCTAAAAATAAGCGGATACCATTTATATTTATTAAAAAGAATTATGTATCTATTTCTCTTCCAGAGAGAATTAGGATAACTCTTGAAGAATTGGGACCAACGTTCATTAAAATGGGTCAATTATTAAGCACGAGACCTGATTTATTGCCACATGACGTTATTGAAGAATTGACTAAATTGCAGGACGGTGTTCCACCTGTTGATTTTGATATCATAAAAAAGATAATCGAAGATGAATTAGGGTCATCAATATCAGTGTTATTTCAAATGTTTGATGATAGACCTATTGCATCAGCGTCAATCGGACAAGTATATAGAGCTCGTACTATAGAAGGATATGACGTAGTTGTAAAAGTACAGAGACCTGGGATATATGATAAAATTGTTGGCGATTTAACTATTCTTAAAAGTATTGCGAGAATCCTAAATGAGCGATTAACTGACTCACCGATTGATTTTGTAGATGTTGTTAATGAATTATCTACATCTCTTTTGAATGAATTAGATTATACCCTTGAAGGTAATAATGCTGCTAGATTTAAAGAAAACTTTATAAATGAGGATTATGTATACATACCTGAAATATATTGGAATTATACTACGAAAAAAGTACTTACAATGGAGTACATAGATGGAATTAGTGTTAAAAATAAAAATTTACTGATAGAAAAGGGATATGACTTAAAAAAAATAGCATATGATGGTGCAATGTCAATATTAATGCAAATATTTGAGTATGGGTTTTTCCATGGTGATCCACATCCAGGTAATATACTTGTGAGATATGATGGCACGATTTCGTATATTGATTTTGGTATTGTTGGTTATATCGACAAGTCAAATCGAGAGATGATAATAGAACTTTTTAAAGCATTTGCAGATAATGATACAGATGAAGTTATAAGTATTTTATCTGATATGGACGCAATAAGAAGTGATACAAACATTAAAAATTTAAAGTATGATTTGAGCAATGTAATAAGTTATTTTTATAATACACCTTTAAAAAATATTAATATAGAGGATTCAGTTAGAAAGATAATGACCATAATTTATAAGTACAAATTAATGATGCCTGCTGAGTTTACACTGCTATTAAAATCTCTTGCCACAATTGAAGGTGTTGGAAAAGAGCTTGACCCCGATTTTAGTATTTCTGATATAGCAAAGGATTTTATACATAAGATCTATATAGAGAATTTTAGTTTATCAAAGACAGTAAAAGTTAATTTAAAAGACCTCCATAAAATATCGCTTCAATTTAGGAAGTTTCCAAGAAAATTGCAGAGCATCCTTACTAAAATAGTAAAAGATGACGTTAAGGTAAAGCTGAATATTGAAGAAACTGAAAAAATGAAATATGACTTAAATTTGATGATAAATAAAATCATCATAAGCATTATAGCATCTTCTCTTATAATTGGTTCTTCGCTTATTTTGTCATCAGATGGTGGATATAAGTTATATGGATATAATGTAATTGGGCTGTTGGGTTTTATTGTATCATTTGTATTATGTTTAAGTATTGTTTATAATATAATATTTGTCGAAAAAAGAAAAAAATGAGGCTGATTTGTGAGGTGGTTTAATGACAAAGACTTATAGGTGGGTGACAAAAAAAAGTCTTAATGAGGATTTTGTTGAAGAAGTTAGAAAAAGATTTAATTTAAAATATTTTATAGCAAAAACAATTGTTAATAGAGGTTATGATGATTTAAATAAAATAAATGAATATTTAAATCCAAATTTAAGTATGCTGTATGATCCATTTTTATTAGACGGTATAAAAGAATCTGTTTTAATTATTAAAGAACATATTAATAAAAATAATAAAATCACTATATATGGTGATTATGACGTTGATGGAATAACAAGCACATCAATATTATATAGAACTTTAAAAAAATTAGGAGCAAATGTTGATTTTTACATACCTGATAGGTTGCAGGAGGGTTATGGTATTAACAGTGATGCAATAAACAGGATACATGAATCAGGAACAAATCTCATAATAACTGTAGATTGTGGTATAACATCAATTAAAGAAGTCAGCATGGCAAAGAGCTATGGTATGGATATCATTATAACAGATCATCATCAGGTTCCTGATATTTTACCAAATGCGTTATGTATAATAAACCCACATATTAAAGATAGTAAATACCCATTCAAAGACCTTTCAGGTGTTGGTGTCGCATTTAAGTTATGTTCGGCTCTTATCGATGAGGAAGCATTGGAATATCTTGATATAGTTTCTATTGGGACAATTGCTGACATAGTACCTTTAACAAGTGAAAATCGTATAATCGTAAAAGAAGGTTTAAAAAGACTTATTACAACAAAAAATAAGGGCTTACGGGCTCTAATCAAGGTATCAGGACTTGAAAATATGGTCATTAATACACATCATGTAGGATTTATATTAGCTCCACGTTTGAACGCAGCTGGAAGACTTAAAAGTGCAATATCTTGTGTTAAATTGCTTACTACAGAAGATGAAAATGAAGCAAATAAAATCGCCAATTACCTAAATAATGAAAATACTTTAAGGCAAGAATTAGAAAAGAAAATTCTTGATGAAGCGATAATGCAGGTTGAAAATAATATTGATTTAAGTACAGAAAAATTTATTGTTTTATATAGTAATAATTGGCATCCTGGTATTATAGGAATAGTTTCATCACGGATAACAGAAATATATTCGAGACCTTCTATCCTGATAAGCGTCCAAGATGGAATCGGAAAGGGATCAGGAAGAAGTATAAAGGGATTCAATATATATGAATCTTTAAAGTATTCAAGTGAATATCTTATTAAATATGGTGGCCACGAGATGGCTGCCGGTATAACTATAAAAAGCGAAAATATAGAAGCGTTTAAAGAGAAAATAAATAATTATGCAAATGACTGCCTGAATGATGTTGATTTAGTACCGATTATAGAAATAGAGTCACACATAAAGGATGAAAAAATTAACGCTGATGCAGTTAAACAAATTAATCTGTTAGAGCCATTTGGCAATGGCAATGTTGCTCCGATTTATAGTATTGACAATTTGGTTATTAAGAATATAAGTACTGTCAAGGGAAATCGACATTTAAAACTTTGCGCGCATAAAGATGGTGTTGATTATGATATAATAGCGTTTGATATGGGAAGCGAAATAAATAAATTAAAAGTGAATGATCTCATAGATGTAGCGGGATATATTAAAATCAATGAATGGAATAATGTGGAACAAATTGAGGTAATTGCTAAAGATATAAAGATTAAAGAGAGAAATATCGAATATTTTAAAAACCTTTTAAAGACTATGATGGATCTTCAAGATGTACAAATTAAAGATATATGTTGTAATAATATGATAGATATGAGGGGAATCAGCGATAAAAATGAATATGTCCTAAAAACTTTCAAAAGCGACGAAGATGTAGCGGTGATAGTAAACACAAGATTTCAATTACAAAAACTTTTAAAATATCTTAAAAGGAATAATTTTTTTGATTATAAATTAAGCCAAGGGGAAATTTATGAACAAAGAGTTATATTTTGGAACATCAATAATGCTAATTTAATAAATAGGTTTAAAAATATATTATTTTATGATATACCATTTAATGCGAAAATGTTTTATAATATATTAGCACAGAATAATGGAGATGTAAAAATCCATTTACTTTTTGGTGATAATGATTTGTTATCAAATTTTAAAGATTTGAAAGAGATATTGCCGAGAAGGAGTGATTTTGTCAAAATATATAAAAATATCAGTAAAAACAGTAACGATATTTTATTTAAGGATCAAATATATAGCAAATTTAATATTAATACTGTAAAAGTGCTATATTGCATAAAAGTTCTCAATGAAACCGGATTGATAAATGTTAAAGAAAGTGATAATATTTTTGTGTTAGGTAGAAATAATATGGACGAAAAAATAGACTTACAAGAAAATGAGAATCTTAAAAGCATATATGTTGCTAAAGATAATTTTTTAAAGTTTGCTAATACAATATTAAAAATAAAATTTAAGGAGGAAACAGCATGAAACTTGATGATGTAAAGTCGTTAATTAGGGAAATACCAGATTTTCCAAGGAAAGGGATAGGTTTTAAAGATATAACACCTGTATTAAAGGACAAAGATGCATTTTCGTATTCAGTAAATATGCTTGCAGATGCATTAAAAGGACGAAATGTTGATTTGATTGCCGGACCAGAGGCAAGAGGATTTTTATTTGGAGCACCATTAGCTTATAAAATGGGAATTGGCTTTATACCTGTAAGAAAGCCAGGAAAACTTCCTGCGGAAACAATTAAGTATGAGTATGAGCTAGAATATGGAATGGATTCATTAGAAATACACAAAGATGCTATAAAAAAAGGGAAAAGAGTTGTAATAGTCGATGATTTACTTGCAACAGGTGGTACTATTTTTGCTGCTGCAAAACTAATAGAAGAATTAGGAGGTATCGTTGATTGCATTTTATTTTTGACGGAATTAACATTCCTCGATGGTCGTAAGAAGCTTGACGGATATGATATAATTTCATTAATTAAGTTTTAATGTGGTATAATTGCATTTAAAGGTGAAATGTTATAATGATTGAAAAAGTTATAGACAAAATTAAAGAGTATAACAAATCAGATGTTGATGTTAACTTAATAGTAAGGGCATATAATTTTGCATTAAAAGCCCATGAAGGCCAATATAGAAATTCAGGAGAACCATACATTGTTCATCCTGTAGAAGTAGCATATATATTGGCAGAACTTGAACTGGACCTTCCAACGATTGCTGGTGGGCTTCTTCATGATGTTATAGAAGATACAGCGGTTGCATACGATGACTTAAAAGGTGAGTTTGGACAAGAAATCGCTGATTTAGTCGATGGTGTTACAAAACTTGGTATGATTGAATATAAGTCAAAAGTTGAGCAACAAGCTGAGAATATGAGGAAAATGCTTATTGCTATGGCAAAAGATATCAGGGTTATAATGATAAAGCTTGCTGATCGCCTTCATAATATGCGTACACTTAAATATCTTAGTGAAGAGAAACAAAAAGAAAAAGCACAAGAAACACTTGAAATATATGCACCCATAGCACATAGGCTTGGAATATCAAGAATTAAATGGGAACTTGAAGATCTGTCACTTAGATATCTTCATCCTGAGGAATATTATAATCTTGTTGAGAAGGTAGCAAGAAAAAGAAAAGAAAGAGAACAATCTATACAGGAACTGATAAATAAGTTAAAAGAAAAATTAAAGGAAATCGGCATAAAGGCCGAAGTTGATGGCAGGCCTAAGCATTTTTATAGCATTTATAAAAAAATGAAACAACAAAATAAGACTTTTGAACAGATTTACGACCTTATGGCAGTTAGAGTCATTGTAAATACTGTTAAAGATTGCTATGGCACACTTGGGGTTGTCCATACATTGTGGAAGCCGATGCCTGGAAGATTTAAAGACTATATAGCAATGCCAAAGCCAAATATGTATCAATCACTTCATACAACTGTCATGGGGCCAAATGGTGAACCATTTGAAATACAGATAAGAACGTGGGAGATGCATAGGACAGCAGAATACGGTATTGCAGCACATTGGAAATATAAAGAAGGTAAAACTGAAGAAGACGAGTTTGACGCAAAATTAGCATGGTTAAGACAACTTTTAGAATGGCAGAGAGAACTTAAAGATGCAAAAGAATTCATGGAGACACTTAAGATAGACCTGTTTACAGACGAGGTTTATGTTTTTACACCAAAAGGTGATGTAATTAGCCTTCCCGCTGGATCTACGCCGATTGATTTCGCATATAGTATTCATACTGAAATAGGCCATAGATTGAATGGTGCAAAAGTTAATGGTAAGATAGTACCTATTGATTATGAACTTAAAAATGGAGATATAGTAGAGATTTTGACTATATCAAATACTGACAGGGGTCCTAGTAGAGACTGGTTACAAATTGCGAAAAGCTCGCAAGCAAAAAATAAAATAAGACAGTGGTTTAAGAAGGAGAAGCGGGAAGAGAATATTGAACGTGGTGAAGAAATATTCTATAGAGAATTAAAAAAACATGGAATCCAGCAAGCACAACTTAAAAACGATATTATGGAATCTGTATTAAAAAAGCTTAATATACATTCAGAAGAGGATTTGTATGCAACAATTGGGTATGGTGGTTTAACAGTCAATCAGATAATACCCCGCATCAAAGAAGAACTTAAACAAATAGAAAGTGAAATTAATAAACAAAAAATACCCACAAGTGATGCTAAGAAACACTCAAAAATCGGAGGAATGGGCGTTATTGTTAAGGGCGAAGATAATGTTATGGTGAGATTTTCTAAATGCTGTTCACCTGTTCCAGGAGATGAAATAATAGGTTATGTTACAAAGGGAAGAGGTGTATCAATACACAGGAAAGATTGCCCTAATATAAAGGATTATGTATATGATAAGAATAGAATAATAGAAGTGGAATGGAATCAAGGTAAAAATATAGCATATCAAGCAGATATTCAAATTATGGCAAATGATAGGTATGGTCTTTTAACAGATGTTACAAGCATCCTAGCAGATATAAAGATATCCGTAAGAGCAGTTAACGCCAGAACAACTAAGGATAATATTGCCATTATAAATTTAACACTAGAGATTATATCGAAGGAACAGCTTGAGAAGATAATGAATAAATTAAAAGCTCTTGATGGTGTAACAGATGTATATAGAATAAGTGCATAATATTTTTATATCAAATAAGCATAATATCATAAAATGATTAATGATAAGGGAGGAGTATTTTTGAGAGCTGTTGTACAAAGAGCGGTTAGTGGCAAGGTGACTGTTGATAGGGAGGTAATAAGTACCATCAATAAAGGTCTAGTTGTATTAGTTGGAGTTTCAATAGAGGATAGTGACGAGGATGTAAATTATATTGCGGATAAGATTGCAAATTTAAGAATATTTGAAGACAGTAACGATAAAATGAATCTATCGGTACGAGATGTTAACGGTGAAATATTGCTTGTATCGCAATTTACACTTCTCGGTGATGCAAGAAAAGGAAGAAGGCCAAATTATATGAATGCTGCAAAACCGGATGATGCACTTCTTTATTTTAATAAACTTAGAAATAAATTGAAGGAAATCGGACTAGATGTGAAAACGGGAAAATTTCGTGCAGTGATGCAGGTGTCATTAATAAATGACGGGCCTGTTACAATTTTATTAGATTCTAAAAGAAATTTTTAGGAGTGTATTTATGAACAATAATCTTAAAATACAAAGGTTTATTATAGGACCATTGCAATCAAATTGCTACGTTGTAGTTGATCCGGATACAAAAGAATGTGTTGTAATAGATCCAGGTGAGCCCATTAATGAAATACCGGATTATATAATAAAAAACGGATATAAACCAAAATACGTCTTGCTTACACATGGGCATCTTGATCATATAGGTGGTGTAGACTTTTTGAGAGACAGATTCGATGTCAAGGTGTGCATTTCGGAAGATGATTCTAAAATGTTATCTGATCCACATCTTAATTTGTCTATGATGGATTTTGAAAGAATTGTGGTTAAACCGGCAGATATTTTACTAAAAGATGGAGACGTTTTGAAGTTTGGCGATAAGAAAATAAATGTGATTCATACGCCTGGTCATACACCTGGTGGCTCATGCTTTAGAATAGGTGAAGTTTGTTTTACAGGTGATACTTTATTTAATGGCTCAATAGGAAGGACAGATTTTCCTGGTGGCAATTATAATGACATTATGGAATCTATAAAAAATAAATTGTTTAAATTAAATGATGATGTGATAATATGTCCAGGTCATGGTGAAACATCAACAATAGGGTATGAAAAAACAGAAAATCCATTTTTATAATTATTTAATTGGGGCTGTTGCAAAACTACTTTAAAGTAGTTTGCAATACCCCTTTTTAATGTAAAAAGGCTGTATAAAAATGAAAAAACAATCATGAAAATATATGTAATTCATCTGATTTTCTATGATTGTTGAGTTTTAGGCGCACTTAAATAAGCCTTGGGCTTTCTGTAATTTTTTTCTTCAAATCTCAGGCTATTTTTATTCCATGAAGGTGCTTTTCACATCTCTCATTCTGTATTTTTGCATGCAGTTTGTTTACATCGTAGGAAAAACATAACAGCATAAACTCCGTTTTTACACTGTTTTTCCCACGTGTTAAAAATCTATTAAATTGGTAATCATTTTTTAGAACTCCAAAAGCACCTTCTACCTGTATTGAACGATTAACTCTCAGGAGAATTCCCTCCTCAGATGTGATATTCTCATAAGATATTTGTCGCTTCTCTACAAATGTTTTTGATACTTGCATCTTTCGGTTGCCTCGTGCTTTTGTACATTTTGATTTATATGGACAATTGTTGCAGTCTTCACATTCGTATACAGTAATTTCTGAACGGTAGCCACTTGCTGAAGTCCTATAAATGATTCCAATTGGTCTAAGTTGTTTTCTATTGTGGCAGGTATATTCATCTTTATCTTTATCATAAACCATGTTTTCACGCTTACTAATATCATTTTTAAAACTTTTTTTCTTCCACTTTTCATATGTCTGCGGCTTTATGTAGTATTTTTGATTTTTTTCTTCCAAATACAGATAGTTTTCTTCACTCTCATATCCAGAGTCCGCTATGATATTTTGATATTTGTTTCCTAAATTTGATTCCATATCATTTAGAAATGGAATAAGGGTAGTGTTGTCAGACCTGTCCTGAAATATACCAACACCAGTGACATACTCACTTTCAACCCCAATCTGCACATTGTATCCTGGCTTTAATTGAGAGTTGTTCATGTGGTCATCTTTCATATGCATAAATGTTGCATCTGGATCAGTTTTAGAATAACTATTCCTTCCATCCAATAATTGATTGTGTGTATCATAGTTCTTTTGACGTTCGTAAAACTTCTCTAGCTCTTCATTAAATTTTTGGAGTTTTGACTTGCGTTTCCCTATACCATGAACAAATTCTATCTGCTCTTCTTCTTTTTTCTTTTTAAGATAGTCAATTATCTTTTCTATGTCATCCAATAAAGTTTCTTTAGTAACAGTAAAATTAGTCATATACGTAAGATTAATTGATTCTATGCAAGATTGTATTTTTGTAAACATCTTTGCTTGATTTTTATTAATAGCCTTTTTCCATACAAATGTATAGCGGTTAGCATTGGCTTCAATCTTTGTACCGTCTACGAAGAGATGCTCAAACTTTACTTCACCTATTTCATGGAGATGCTGTACCAACTGATAAAACAAATCTTCCATTGCATCGGCGAGATATTCCTTGCGGAATCTGGCAATAGTAGAGTGGTCAGGTGCTTTGCTTCCTTCAAGCAACCACATAAAATTAATATCCCTTTTGCATGCACTTTCTATCTTTCTGCTGGAATAAATGTTATTCATGTAAGCATAAGTTAATACCTTAAACAGGATTTTTGGCTCTACTGCAGGTTTTCTTCCAGTGAAAGAATATGCCTTGTACAACTTTTCGTAATTCAATCCCTCCAATATTTGGCTAAGCAGGCGAACCGAATCATCCTCTGGTATTAACATTTCACAATTTAATGGAAGAACTAATTGATAACATCCATTAAATTGTGTATAATTCTTATTGTATAATTTACTTTTTTGCATAACTTAATTATACAGTAATTGCAGGTTCTTTGGAACCTGTAATTTCTTTTTTGTGTATAAAAAGAGACTGATGCACTATGACCTATTCAGTCAGTTGTGCAACAGCCCCTTTTTTTATATAAATGTATATTTAAAAAAATCTAATAATATGTTATATTTGAATTGAAGTGTAACATTCAATGATTATGATTTTAACTCACGTAAAATAAAATTTAATTTAGAGAGCTTATCGCGGTAACTTTGGAGTATTTATCTATGTTCCCTTCAATGAGTATAATATTTGAAATGTTTTCCTTTAAAAAAATCTTCAAATTATATGAAAATTTAAAATCAATCTGCTTACCTTTTTATATAAAAATATCTAAAATATTGCCAGAATATGATTCATATCTAATAGAATGGCCGATATATAGTACTTGGATTACCTATTGCATTTAATAAAATCAAAAAGTCTTTAAAGTTAACAATTAATGAAAAGATTGATAGTTGATTATTAAAATCATTTATAGTAAAATATACCGTTTAAGGCAAAGACTTCGATTAAATTTATTATGAGAGTTCATAAATATCTAATCATTTATAATTTCAATATTGTACAACTTTAAATTCTATGCATAATTTTTTAATAAAATTATAATTGGATTTTTGTTTTAGCCAGGCATAAATAACCATATTTGAAAGCAATGGCTTCTGATGTTCCAATTACAAAAAATCATTATAGAGTTATTAAGGATTATTTCTTATATCTGTTATTGCATATATTTCATCTCTTTCTGGTGGCGTTATTTCAATTTTTTTATTATCATATATTAAATAATTACCGCAATCTGTTATTTTACCTATTATAGTAGCTTCAATGTTATTTTCTTTTAAAGCATTTACAATTTTTTCGCCATTCGGACTAGTAATAAGCATAGAACCACTTGATATAAGCTTTAAAGGATCAATGTTAAAAAATCTGCAAATTTCTTTAGTCTCATATTTTATTGGTATTGTGCTATAATATATTTCTATACCTTTATTTGATGCCTCAGCAATTTCAAATGCTGCACCAAGTAAACCGCCTTCGGTGATATCATGCATTGCACTTGCACCATTTTTTGCTGCTATAAGACCGTCATCAATAACACTAATTTTTTTAATAAAGTCTTTAGACTTATCAATAAATTCTAAAGGATAATGTTTTTTAAGAATATCGAAAAAATCGTGTGCAATAATAGAAGTACCTTCAAATCCAATGGCTTTAGTTACTATAACATCATCATTAATTTTAGCGCCTCCTGTTTTTATGTATTCATTCTTTTTAGCAATACCGATAGCTGTTGTACATATAATAGGCTTATTAACTGTAGATGTAACTTCACTATGACCGCCAAGAACTTCTATATTAAGTTCATTTGCAGCTTTGTTTACCTCATTCATAATATTATGTAATACCTTTTCTTCAGTTTTAATAGGTAGCAGAATAGTTTCTAAAACGCCAATAGGATTTGCACCACATGATGCTATGTCATTACATGAGATTATTACAGATAGATATCCACTTAAATTATTAGCTGCTGTTATAGGATCAGTTGATAAAACAGCGACATATTCACCAAAATCTATGATGCTACAATCTTCTCCTATACCTGAATGAACTAAAACTTCATCTCTTTTAACACCAAGATTTGTATATACGATTTTTGATAATATGTCTGATGGAACTTTTCCTTCATTCATTTTGCCACATCCTTTAGTAAAATCTTTTGTATATGTTATATTAAATATAATAACATAAAAATATAAAATGTAAATTGATAAGGTTGAATTAAATTTAAAATTCAATAGAAATTATTAAATTTGAAAAAACTATAGACAAACATAAGATAATATGATATTATAATAAAAAAGATGATGTGTCCTTTAACTGGTCCAGAGAGGCTGGCAAGGGGTTGTGGATAAAAAATTAACTTCTTGTCATTATAAGAAGTTTTTTTATTGGAGGTGCACAATTGAACTTTAAAGCAGAGATAATGGATGAAAAGGCTATAGATAGGGCCTTGATCCGCATATCCCATGAAATAATTGAAAAGAATAAGGGGATAGAAAATATTGTATTAGTGGGTATAATGCGAAGGGGTGTGCCTCTTGCTAGAAGAATTGCAAGATATATCGAAAGAATAGAAGGTAAGAAACCTCCTATAGGTTCCTTAGATATTACATTATACCGTGATGACCTATCAACAAATCTCGAACAGCCTTTAGTAAAAAAGCATGATATAGGTGTTGAGGTCATTGGCAAAATCGTAATATTAGTAGATGATGTAATATATACAGGAAGAACAGTGAGAGCTGCTATGGATGCTATTATTGATTTAGGTAGACCAAAGGCTATTCAGCTAGCAGAGCTTATTGATAGGGGACATCGAGAGCTTCCAATTAGACCAGATTATGTTGGTAAAAATGTACCTACATCAAAAAGTGAAATTGTCAGTGTAATGCTTGAAGAGACTGATAAAATAAATAGGGTAGTAATTAATGAGTTTTACCTTTAAATTAGTCCAGTGAGACTAATAAGGGAGAATGGATATTCTCCCACTTATTAAAAAGAAAGGGAGATTTTTTATGACATTTTATAAGTTTAAAAATATTATCTCAAAATATAATATTCCAATAAATCGAGCAGAACCATTATATATTTATTTTATATTTACTTATATTATGGTATCTGCTCTATTTTTTTAATAATTAAAGCAAGTTATAATTTGCAAGATAAGGCCATGAGTATTACATGTATCTAAAATTTGAATTAACTTGTTTGCTATATTTAAAAGTACTTTGAATTAGTCAGTATAGAAAGGGATGAAAAATATGTATAGAAAAGATGTACTTGGTATACGAGATTTGACTAAAGAAGAACTAATTGAAATCCTAGATACTGCAGAAGAGATGAAGAAAATTATCATGGGCCAAAAATACTCAGAAATATTAAAAGGTAAGACTGTTATAACAATATTTTTTGAACCGAGCACGAGAACAAGACTTTCCTTCGAAATGGCTACAAAATACTTAGGAGCACATTTTGGAAATATAGAGACCAAATCAAGCAGCGTTGTAAAGGGAGAATCTCTTATAGACACAGTAAGGACAGTTGAAAGAATGAGAGCTGACGTCATCGTTACACGACACAATATGTCTGGAGCACCACACCTTATGGCAAAATATTTAAATGCATCTGTCATAAATGCAGGTGATGGGCTAAATGAACATCCAACACAGGCATTGTTAGACATGATGACGATTAGAGAGAAAAAAGGCGGATTTGAAGGACTCAAAGTAGCAATAATAGGCGATATAATGCATTCAAGAGTTGCAAGGTCTAATTTATGGGGACTAAAAAAGATGGGTGCTGAAGTAAGATTTGCTGGACCATCTACACTTCTACCAACTTACTTCGAAAAGCTTGGTGCTAAAGTATACTATGATATAAATGAAGCTATAAATGGTGTTGATGTCGTTATGGGATTAAGGATACAGCTCGAAAGACAAAAAAGTGGTCTTTTTCCATCAATTGACGAGTATGCAAGATATTTTGGAATAAACGCCGAAAGGATGAATCTTGCAAAACCAGATGCTATATTAATGCATCCAGGACCGATAAACAGAAATGTCGAACTTACATCAGAAGTCGCAAATGCCGAATATTCAGTGATTGAAGAGCAAGTTACAAATGGAATCGCTGTTAGAATGGCACTTTTAAAATTACTATGCGAAAGGAGATAATGGAGATGAAGATAGTTATAAAAAATGGTATTGTTATTGACGGCTATGGAAACATTGCTAAAGCAGATGTGTTAGTTGATTGCGGTATTGTAAAAGCAATTGAAAGCCAAGTAAATGAAGATGATGGTGTCATAATAGATGCAGATGGTAAATATATAATGCCAGGATTTGTTGATATGCATACACATTTAAGACAACCGGGTTATGAAGAAAAAGAGACAATAAAGACAGGTACCTATGCAGCTGTTGCAGGTGGATATACTACTGTTGCATGTATGCCTAATACGAATCCAGCAATAGATAGTGATGTAGTTGTAGAGTATATAAAGAGTATTGCTAAAAGGGAAGGGTATGCAAAAGTAATTCCAATTGGTGCAATGACGAAGGAAATGAAGGGTGAAGAAATAACTGACATGGCGAAGCTAAAGGATGCAGGTGTTACAGCTTTATCTGATGATGGTTTTCCGATAATGAACGCTGGTCTAATGAAGAGAATAATGACGTATGGAAAAATGTACGATTTGATGATGATTACACACTGTGAAGATAAGACATTAAGTGGAGAAGGAGTAATGAATAATGGCTTAATATCGACAATGATAGGTCTTAAAGGTATACCACATGAAGCGGAAGAAGTAATGGTCGCAAGAAATATAATATTGGCTAAATCAACAGGTGCAAGGCTCCATATAGCTCATGTTTCGACGAAAGGTAGTGTCGAGCTAATAAGAAGAGCAAAAGCTGGTGGCGTAAAAATAACAGCGGAAGTCACACCACATAATCTTTGCCTTACAGAAGATATTGTTGACGGATTTGATACGAATACAAAAGCATATCCACCTTTAAGGGCTGAAGAAGATATTGAAGCACTTATAGAAGGCTTAAAAGATGGTACAATAGATGTTATTGCTACAGACCATGCACCACATACAAAAGATGATAAAAAAGTCCCTTACAATATTGCAGCATTCGGTATATCTGGTCTTGAGACAGCTTTTTCCGTAATAAATACGTATCTTGTAAAAACTGGTATAATAGGACTTAATGATTTAGTAAAATATATATCAGTAAATCCTTCTAAGTTATTAAATATACCATATGGTATTAAAGTTGGAAAAGCGGCAGATATAACAATTGTTGATATTGATAAGGAATATATTGTTGATGCCGATAAGTTTAAATCAAAGGGTAAAAATACCCCGTTTAATGGGGATAGGCTAACAGGAATTGTTGAATATACTCTCGTAGATGGAAAAATAAAATATAAAAAAGATAGCCAAAGAGAAAAAATTGAGGTATAATATATGTAGTTAATAAATATGCACGATTTTGAATAAAATTACATTAAGAGGTGTTTAAATATGTTTGCTGATGAATTGATTAACAATATCAAAATTAAAAATAATCCTACTGTTGTAGGATTAGATCCAAGAATAGAAAATATACCTGAATTTATAAAAGAAATTGCATTTAAAAAGAACGGAAATAATATAAAGGGAATATGTGAAGCATTATACTTATTTAATAAAGGAATAATTGATTCGGTCTATGATTTGGTACCAGCAGTAAAAATTCAAATAGCCTTTTATGAAGTTTATGGTATAGAAGGATTAAAAGTATTTTTTAAAACTGCAGAATACGCAAAGGAAAAGGGGCTCATTGTAATAGCAGATGTTAAAAGAGGAGATATCGCTGATGTTGCAGAGATGTATTCAAGAGCATATCTACAAAATGAATATATCGATGCAATAACAGTAAATCCTTATATGGGAGAAGATACTATTCTACCATATATTCATGATGTAATAGAGTTCGGTAAAGGTCTATTTATCCTTGTTAAAACATCTAATAAAGGGTCATATGTAATACAAGACTTAGAAACATCAGATGGACATGTTTACGAAAATGTAGCTAATATGGTAAATCGTATATCAAAGACAGTAAAGGGTAAATATGGTTATAGTTCAATAGGAGCTGTTGTTGGTGCCACATATCCAGAGGAAGCAAAAATATTAAGAAAAGAGATGCCGGGATCATTCTTCTTAGTTCCTGGATATGGCGCACAAGGAGCCTCTGCTGATGATATTGTAAGTTGCTTTGATGATAATGGATTTGGTGCAATAGTAAATTCATCAAGGAAAATAATATTTGCATATAAAAGCTTATACTGGAAAGACGTTTATTCAGAATATGAGTATGCTCAAGCATCAAGAGCCGAAGTGCTTTTAATGAGGGGCATGATCAATAATGCACTTATGAAGAGAAAATATATAGCCTGTTGAGGTGAAAAATGAGACGTAAAATAATATTTAATAAAGAAATAAGCAGCGGAATTTTTAAAATGGTATTTGAATGGGAAGGGAATGCTCTTCCGGGACAATTTGTTATGATAGGGTGTGGCGGAGACACCCTATTAAAACGCCCTTTAAGCATTTGTAATTTTGAAAAAGGCGAAATGGAAATTGTTTATCAGATTAAAGGAAAAGGTACTTATAATCTCTCAATGATGAAACCAGGCGATTTGGTTGATATAACCGGGCCATTTGGACATGGTTTCGACGTATTTAAAGATAAAAAAAATATTCTAATAGTAGGTGGCGGAATTGGAATACCACCACTTCTATATCTCGCGAGGACCTTGAATGCAGAAAATATAAATATAGCACTGGGATTTAGAGACAAGACATATCTTATAGATGAGTTTAAAAAATATGGAAATGTAATTGTTACAACAGAAAGCGGAAATTACGGTATCAAAGGATATGTGTTAGATGCGATAAGTAATATCATAAATAATGTAGATATGATATATGGTTGTGGACCTAAACTTATGTTAATTGCATTAAAAGAACTATCTCTAAAGTATAACATACCATGCCAGATATCTGTAGAAGAAAGGATGGGCTGTGGTATTGGTGCGTGTATGGTATGTGCATGTAAAACTAAAAGTAAAGATGGATATCATTATAAAAAAGTATGCAAAGATGGTCCTGTGTTTTGGGCAGAGGAGGTAGAGTTTTGAATTTAGAAGTTAATATAGGTGGACTAAAGTTAAAGAATCCAGTTATGGTTGCATCTGGCACATTTGGATTTGGCAAAGAATATTCAGAATACATTGATTTGAATCATTTAGGTGGAATAATGGTAAAAGGACTTACGGTAAAGCCAAAAAAAGGTAATCCACCTCCGAGGATATATGAAACACCGTCAGGCATATTGAATAGTGTAGGACTTCAAAATCCAGGTATAGAAGTATTTATAAAAGATGAACTGCCATTTTTAAAAAATTATAATACGAAAGTAATCGCAAATATAGCTGGTGAATCCATAGAAGAATTTTCCTATATGGCTGAAAAACTTAATATAGATAGTGTACATGCACTGGAGCTTAATGTATCATGTCCTAATGTTAAAGAAGGTGGTATGGCTTTTGGTGTAAAACCAGAAAGCATATATAAAATAACTAAAGAGGTAAAAAGCGTGACAACAAAGCCCGTTATAGTAAAATTAACACCAAATGTTGGTGATATAAAAATCTGTGCAAAAGCAGCAGAGGACGGTGGTGCAGACGCAATATCATTAATTAATACAATAACAGGTATGGCAATTGACATAAATGCAAGAAAACCGGTGTTTAAAAATATATTCGCAGGTTTATCAGGACCAGCTATTAAACCAATAGCACTTAAGCTTGTTTATGAAGCTAAAAGAGCTGTTTCTATTCCTATAATAGGGATGGGTGGAATATCATCAGCTGACGATGCTATAGAGTTTATTATTGCAGGTGCATCGGCAATTGCTGTCGGAACATACAATTTTGTCAATCCGTCTTGTACTATCGAAATCCTAGAAGGAATTAAAACATACATGATACAAAATGATATTGATGATATAAATAAATTAATTAACTCAATTACCATATAAAATTTATGGTAAACTACTTTTTAATTTTATTGTAAAAATGTTAATAAATAATGGAATATAAGAATTTTAATTAAAGGAGAATGAACAATGGATAAACAGGAAGTATTAAAAATATTAACAGAATTAAATGTATTAAATAAAGGGCATTTTTTATTGACATCGGGAAGGCATAGTGATACATATTTACAATGTGCTAAAATATTTCAATATCCCAAATTTAGTGAAATATTTTCAAAAGAAATAGCAAAAAAATTTAATGGTGTAAAAATTGATATTGTCATAGGACCGGCAATTGGTGGAATCATATTTGCTTATGAAGTTGCAAGGCAACTAAATGCAAAAGCATTATTCGCTGAAAGAGAAGAAGGTATAATGAAACTAAGAAGGGGATTTGAAATAAATCCAGAGGATATTGTTTTAGTTGTAGAAGATGTTGTAACGACAGGTGGTTCTGTGAAAGAAGTAATTGAGCTTATAAAAAATATGGGTGCAAATGTTGTAGGTGTTGCCAGTGTTGTTGATAGAAGCAATGGTAAAGTCGATTTTGGAATAAAATTTGAATCAGTCATAACACTTGATGTAATATCATATGAAAAGGAAAATTGCCCATTATGTAAAGAAGGTATACCGCTTGTAAAACCCGGTAGCAGACAAATTGGCAAGTGAGTGTGATAAATAAAACCGCTGTTAATAATCAGCGGTCTATTTTTATCCAAATAGCTGTTTTGCCATTGACTTTATTTCTTTAAAAATCTTTCATTTTAAATGCAATTAAAATTTTTCTTATCGTATTACAAAGTCAATTAAAATACTTGTAAAATCAGACATTTTAAATACTGCGTTTCTTCAGAGGCTAAAAGAATTGGATGATCCTTAGCTTGTGTTCTTTGCTCAATAAGCCTTATGATTTTTCCTGTATCAAAAGCTGCATCTTTCATTATTTGTAAAAATTTATCTGGATATATATGTTGCGAACATGAACATGTTATAAGAAATCCTCCAGATTTTAATATTTTCATTGCTCTTAAATTTATTTCCTTATAACCTCTTATCGCGTCTTTAACTGTTTCCTTGCTTTTAGTAAATGCAGGCGGGTCAAGTATAACAACATCAAATTTTTTATTTTCGTCATCATAACTTCTTAAAAGGTTGAAAGCATTATCACATATAAAGTGACATCTATTTAAATAACCATTTAGTTCAACATTTTTTTTAGCAATATCTATTGCTTCCTGTGAGATGTCTACTGTTTCAACATATTTAGCACTATAATGTAATGCATGAAGTGCAAATGAACCGGTATGACTAAAACAGTCAAGTACATTAGCATCTTTTACATAATCATGAATAGCTGCTCTATTTTCTTTTTGATCCAAAAAATATCCAGTTTTTTGCCCATTTTCAAGATCGACAAGGAATTTAATACCATTTTCTTCAAATTGTTGAATGGTATCAAATTTACCATATAGATAGCCCTTTATTTGTTTTAATCCCTCTAATTCACGAATCTTCACATCATTCCTTTCAAATATGCCCTTAGGATTAATGACTTCAACTAATAGTTTAACTATTGTTTCTTTAAAACGTTCCATTCCAAGTGATAGTGTTTGTAAGACTAAATAATCACCAAATTTATCTACTATTAAAGCAGGCAGAAAATCTGCTTCACCGAATACAATCCTACATGAATTTAAATCCTTCATAATTCTTTTTCTATATTCCCATGCGGTTTTTATTCTTTTTCTAAAAAAGTTCTCATCTATAATTTCATTTTTATCACGTGTAAGTAATCGAACTGTTATCATTGATTTAAGATTAATGTATCCTCTTCCGATAAATTCTCTTTTGTGGTCATAAACATCTACTATCCCACCTGGCTCATATTCACCTTCTATATGATCAATTTCTGTCTTATATACCCACGGATGTCCATTTAATATTCTCTTTATATTTTCATTTCTTAATATAACATCTGTCATAATATCGCTCCTAAAAATTTTATGTATTAAATAATTTATATCATATTAGGAAAAAGTATTCAATAAAGATATTATATTATTTAATAATTATGTATAATGTAATAAAAAGCAATATAAAAGAGTATAATAAAACTTGATAGACATAATTGCTCATAAATCGACATATTGTTAAAATATTAAAGTTGAAATTATTTTTCGAAAATGATATATTAATACCTGTCGCTTCAAGAGCGGGACAATAGGTCGATGCAATTCTGAGCCGAATGAACTGAGGCGAAGGATCTTAGGATCCGAAAGAAGTAGTCCAAAGAAATATGACAGCAAAAAAATAGTTGACATAAAAAATGAAATATGATAATATAGACAATGTCGCCAATGCGACAGGTTGAACCTTGAAAACCGAACAGTGAGAGAAAAAGCCAGAGAATAAAAAAGAGGTAAGGATTTAAACATGAGAGTTTGATCCTGGCTCAGGACGAACGCTGGCGGCGTGCCTAACACATGCAAGTCGAGCGGAGTAAATACTACGGTATTTACTTAGCGGCGGACGGGTGAGTAACACGTGGACAATCTACCCTATAGACCGGGATAACACACCGAAAGGGGTGCTAATACCGGATAATGTCACGAGGTGGCATCATCTTGTGAAGAAAGGAGAAATCCGCTAAAGGAAGAGTCCGCGGCCCATTAGCTAGTTGGTGAGGTAAAGGCCCACCAAGGCAACGATGGGTAGCCGGCCTGAGAGGGTGAACGGCCACACTGGAACTGAGAGACGGTCCAGACTCCTACGGGAGGCAGCAGTGGGGAATATTGCGCAATGGGGGGAACCCTGACGCAGCAACGCCGCGTGAGCGAAGAAGGCCTTCGGGTCGTAAAGCTCAATAGTATGGGAAGAAAGAAATGACGGTACCATACGAAAGCCCCGGCTAACTACGTGCCAGCAGCCGCGGTAATACGTAGGGGGCGAGCGTTGTCCGGAATTACTGGGCGTAAAGAGCACGTAGGCGGCTATATAAGTCAGATGTAAAAAACCTGGGCTTAACCGAGGGGATGCAACTGAAACTATATAGCTTGAGTCAAGGAGAGGAGAGCGGAATTCCTGGTGTAGCGGTGAAATGCGTAGAGATCAGGAAGAATACCAGTGGCGAAAGCGGCTCTCTGGACTTGAACTGACGCTGAGGTGCGAAAGCGTGGGGAGCAAACAGGATTAGATACCCTGGTAGTCCACGCCGTAAACGATGGATACTAGGTGTGGGTGAAGAATCATCCGTGCCGGAGTTAACGCAATAAGTATCCCGCCTGGGGAGTACGGCCGCAAGGCTGAAACTCAAAGGAATTGACGGGGGCCCGCACAAGCAGCGGAGCATGTGGTTTAATTCGAAGCAACGCGAAGAACCTTACCAGGGCTTGACATCCACAGAATCGAGTAGAAATACTCGAGTGCCTCGTAAGAGGAGCTGTGAGACAGGTGGTGCATGGTTGTCGTCAGCTCGTGTCGTGAGATGTTGGGTTAAGTCCCGCAACGAGCGCAACCCCTGTTGGTAGTTGCCAGCGTAAAGACGGGCACTCTACCGAGACTGCCGTGGACAACACGGAGGAAGGTGGGGATGACGTCAAATCATCATGCCCTTTATGCCCTGGGCTACACACGTGCTACAATGGCCTGAACAAAGGGGAGCGAAGGAGCGATCCGGAGCGAATCCCAAAAAACAGGTCCCAGTTCAGATTGCAGGCTGCAACCCGCCTGCATGAAGACGGAGTTGCTAGTAATCGCAGATCAGCATGCTGCGGTGAATACGTTCCCGGGCCTTGTACACACCGCCCGTCACACCACGAGAGTTTACAACACCCGAAGTCAGTGAGCTAACCGAGAGGAGGCAGCTGCCGAAGGTGGGGTAAATGATTGGGGTGAAGTCGTAACAAGGTAGCCGTATCGGAAGGTGCGGCTGGATCACCTCCTTTCTAAGGAGAAAATCCTACAAAAAGTATTAAAAGGCGAATTGTAATTATTAAGAGAGAGACGATTAATTGCGCTTTCGTAATATACTAGGCGAGTGAAGCGCAGTGAGGCGTATGAGCGAAAGCGAAAGCCGTCACAACGCATAGACGGCGTTAGCCGAACAAGCGTAAGGAGCCTAAAGTATATAGAAAGCACAATTTGTCGAACGATAATAATTACAATGAGCATATCTCACTGTTCAGTTTTGAGGGTTAAACCCTCAAAGTGAACCTTGAAAACTGCACAATGCAAAAAAAGGGTAACGAGAAAAACGAGTTACAATGAGAACCGATATACATTGTCCGGAAAATATTATTAAAAGCGAACGATTAATGAAGCTTTCGTAATATATCACGATGAACGTAGCGCAGTTTGGCGTATGAGCGAAAGCGAAAGCCGTCACAACGCATAGACGGCGTTAGCCAAACAAGCGAAGAGAACCGATGATATATTAGATAAGCGGAATTTGTGAGCGTTAATAATAATTTTCCAAAGAAAAGCGATGTATAAAAAAGAGAAGGTCAAGTTACAAAGGGCGTATGGTGGATGCCCAGGCACTTAGAGCCGAAGAAGGACGCAGCGAGCGGCGAAACGCTCCGGGGAGCCGCAAGCAGGCAGAGATCCGGAGATATCCGAATGGGGAAACCCGCTTAAGGTAATACTTAAGCATCCCATGGTGAACACATAGCCATGAGGAAGGGAGACCGCGCGAACTGAAACATCTAAGTAGCGCGAGGAAAAGAAAGAAAAATCGATTTCCCAAGTAGCGGCGAGCGAACAGGAAAGAGCCCAAACCATCACCTATGGTGATGGGGTTTAGGACCACGCAAAAGGAGTATCAGACGAAGCCGAACGGACCTGGAAAGGCCGGCCAAAGACGGTGAAAGCCCAGTAGGCGAAAGAAAGATACCAAAGTGGGATCCAGAGTACCACAGGATAGGCAACCCGGTGGGAAGACGGGAGGACCATCTCCCAAGGCTAAATACTACTAAGTGACCGATAGCGCAAAGTACCGTGAGGGAAAGGTGAAAAGAACCCCGGGAGGGGAGTGAAAAAGAACCTGAAACCATATGTCCACAAGCAGTGGAAGTCTGGCACTCAACTGAACATGTTAGGGAGGAGAAAAAAGAACTAGCGTGTCCGGTTGAGTGCCAGACGACCACGTACTTTTTGTAGAACGGACCGGCGAGT
Organism: Thermoanaerobacterium sp. RBIITD; assembly: GCF_900205865.1. Taxonomy (NCBI): domain Bacteria; kingdom Bacillati; phylum Bacillota; class Clostridia; order Thermoanaerobacterales; family Thermoanaerobacteraceae; genus Thermoanaerobacterium; species Thermoanaerobacterium sp. RBIITD. The sequence continues at coordinate 44,333 of NZ_LT906662.1, read as the reverse complement.
TATAGATATGCAGCAAGGTTAAGCGAAAGCGGAGCCGAAGCGAAAGCGAGTCTAAAGAGGGCGGAAGTTGCATATCATAGACCCGAAACCGTGCGACCTACCCATGATCAGGGTGAAGCCGGAGTAAGATCTGGTGGAGGCCCGAACCACGTTGACGTTGAAAAGTCATGGGATGAATTGTGGGTAGAGGAGAAATTCCAATCGAGCTCGGAGATAGCTGGTTCTCCCCGAAATAGCTTTAGGGCTAGCCTCAGGGAGTAAATATGGAGGTAGAGCACTGAATGGGCTAGGGGCCAAAAAGGCTACCGAACCCTATCAAACTCCGAATGCCATATTGATACCTGGGAGTCAGACTACGAGTGATAAGATCCGTGGTCAAAAGGGAAAGAGCCCAGACCGACAGCTAAGGTCCCAAAGAGCATGTTAAGTGGGAAAGGAAGTAGGACTTCCAAGACAACCAGGATGTTGGCTTAGAAGCAGCCATACATTCAAAGAGTGCGTAATAGCTCACTGGTCGAGAAATCCTGCGCCGAAAATAAACGGGGCTAAAACATGACACCGAAGCTTCGGATGAAAAATGGTAGGGGAGCGTACTGTATAGGGGGAAGGATAAGCGGAAGCGAATCTGGACAATACAGTAGAGAGAATGCCGGTATAAGTAACGAGAGTAAGGCGAGAAACCTTACCGTCGAAAGCCTAAGGATTCCTGGGGAAGGATAATCCGCCCAGGGTAAGTCGGGACCTAAGCCGAGGCGAAAGCGTAGGCGATGGACAACCGGTAATGAGTCCGGTACCACCAATATCCGATAAAAGAGAAGCAAGGACGCAGCGAGATAAGAAAAGCGTGCGGTTGGTAGAGCACGTCCAAGCAGCGACGAAAAGGGATGTGAGTGAAGTACCACATACCATAAGAGCTGTAACGGGGAGCCGAAAGGCGAAGTTTCAAAGGGGCTGCCGAGAAAAATTGCTATCGAGGATAAAGGTGCCCGTACCGCAAACCGACACAGGTAGGCGAGGAGAGAATCCAAAGACGAGCGGGAGAACCCTCATTAAGGAACTCGGCAAAAAGACTCCGTAACTTCGGGAGAAGGAGTGCCGAAAGGCCGCAGAGAAGAGGCCCAAGCGACTGTTTACCAAAAACACAGGTTTCTGCTAAGTCGAAAGACGAAGTATAGGAGCTGACGCCTGCCCGGTGCTGGAAGGTTAAGGGGAAATGTTATCCGGCACTCAACTATACCTATTAGGAGTGAAAAAGATGTATTATGTCTATGTAATAAAGAATGAAAAAGGAGGCATATATACAGGCTATTCAGAGAATCTACGAAAAAGAGTAGAGGCACATAATAAAGGATTAAACAAGTACACAAAAGGGCATAAATGGGAAATAATTTATTATGAAGCATACAAAGCGAAAGAAGATGCAATAAAAAGAGAAAAACAATTAAAAGAATCTCATAACGCAAGAAGATGGTTAAAAGAAAGAATAGCCAAAAGTAAAAACTCTTAGTAGATAGAGTTGAGTGCCGGAGAAGCATAGAACTTAAGCCCCAGTAAACGGCGGCCGTAACTATAACGGTCCTAAGGTAGCGAAATTCCTTGTCGGGTAAGTTCCGACCTGCACGAAAGGCGTAACGACTTGGGCGCTGTCTAGATGGGGGACCCGGTGAAATTGTAGTACTCGTGAAGATGCGAGTTACCCGCGACAGGACAGAAAGACCCCATGGAGCTTTACTGCAGCTTGTCACTGGATTTTAGTAATCCCTGTACAGGATAGGTGGGAGGCAGAGAAAGATGGGCGCAAGCCTATCTGGAGCCGACGTTGGGATACCACCCTGAGATTACCGAAATTCTAACATAGGAGCCGTAAGCCGGCATATGGACACTGACAGGCGGGCAGTTTGACTGGGGCGGTCGCCTCCAAAAAAGTAACGGAGGCGTCCAAAGGTTACCTCAGCGCGGAAGGAAATCGCGCGTAAGAGTGCAAAGGCAGAAGGTAGCCTAACTGTGAGAAAAACAATTCGAGCAGGGACGAAAGTCGGGCTTAGTGATCCGGCGGTAGAGAATGGGATTGCCGTCGCTCAACGGATAAAAGCTACCCTGGGGATAACAGGCTGATCTCCCCCAAGAGTCCACATCGACGGGGAGGTTTGGCACCTCGATGTCGGCTCATCGCATCCTGGGGCTGAAGTAGGTCCCAAGGGTTGGGCTGTTCGCCCATTAAAGCGGTACGCGAGCTGGGTTCAGAACGTCGTGAGACAGTTCGGTCCCTATCCGTCGCGGGCGTAGGAAATTTGAGAGGGGCTGCCCTTAGTACGAGAGGACCGGGGTGGACGAACCGATGGTGTACCAGTTGCGTAGCCGTACGCACAGCTGGGTAGCCAAGTTCGGAAGGGATAAACGCTGAAAGCATCTAAGCGTGAAACCCACCTCAAGATAAGATTTCCCAAACCGAAAGGGAGTAAGACACCTTGAAGAAGACGAGGTAGATAGGCCGGAGGTGTAAGAGTAGAAATACTTTGAGCTGACCGGTACTAATAAGTCGAGGACTTGACCAAGAGAAGCATTGTGCAGTATTCAAGGTTCATTTAATAAAGCAGAAAGATAATTAAAAAGATAGTATATTAAGAAAAATATTATCACCGTTCACAAATTGTGTTTTCTATATACTAACGCCTCACTACGTTAGTTCGGCTAAAGCCGTCTATGCGTTGTGACGGCTTTTATAGCCTCACCGCACTGCGTTCGCCGAGTATATAACGAAAACGCAATTAATAGTTCACTTGTGATAATATTTTTCGAAAAAAGTGTTTATCAGATAAGATTTTTTGATGTACAAGGACAAATGAACAAAAGATATCCGGTGGCAATAGCGGAGGTTAAAAACCCGTTCCCATACCGAACACGGAAGTGAAGCCCTCCAGCGCCGATGGTACTGCTATTGCGGGAGAGTAGGTCGCTGCCGGATTAAAAATAGTCCTCAGTAGCTCAATGGTGGAGCAACCGGCTGTTAACCGGTAGGCTGTAGGTTCGAGCCCTACCTGAGGAGCCATTTTATTATATAAAAAAATATTTGCGGATGTGGCTTAGTTGTAGAGTATCGGTTTCGAATCCTATCATCCGCTTTAGTGAAATCAGAGGTTCCAGAGATTATGGAATCTTTTTTATTTTATAACAGGGCAGGTGTGGTGGTGGATCACAAAAATCTACATATTCTTATTATTATATATACCTAAAAATGGTATAAGGACAATCTAAATAAAAAGATAAAAAATATTTACATATAGGTTAAGGTTAAATAAACTCATATTTAGTATTGTTTTTTGAAAAAATATTTTTACTTAAGATTACAAAATTCAATATTATAACTTTAAGTTAAACTAAAAATATAATGAATTAATCAAAGAATGGTTATATATACGTTAAATAGCAAAAGTATAATGTAAATAAATGAAAATTTTAATTTGATATTGACATTTAATAATAGTTACTTTATACTTAAATAAAGTTAAAAATAAAACAAAAAAATAAACGAAAATGGTGATAAAATGAAAAAAAGTAACCTTACAAAATATTGCAGAAGTAATCAATGTATCAAAAAATACGGTATCAAAAGCTTTGCGTGACTCTGGAATAAGTGTGAAAGTAAAAAATAAAATATTGGATACATCAATTAGAATGGGATATAAAAAAATAAAAGATTTATCCAATAAAATTATTAATGTACCAGTATTGTGCTGTGAAGACTTTCTTGTGGAATCAACTTTTTGGTCAAATGTTTTATTTGGTATCGAAAAGTCAACTAGAAACAATAATTTAAAATTAAGTATTACTGCTGTTGACGTGAAGGGTGAAGAAAATTTAAATATGCCTCAAACTATTATCAAAGAAACAACAAAAGGAATAATAGGTGAGAAATAATGACATTTAGGGAAAAATACGAAATAGAGTTGAGAAAATATAATAATTTAATAAACAGAAAAAATGTAAAGCTAGATGAGTATAATGGAATATTTGACAGATATAAATATCCGGTTTTAACAAGAGACCATACCCCACTGTTCTGGAGGTATGATTTAAATGAAAAAACAAATCCGTATTTTATGGAGCGATTGGGAATCAATGCGGTATTCAATCCGGGAGCAATAGAACTTAACGGTAAATTTTATTTGGTAGCTCGTGTAGAAGGGTATGATAGAAAATCATTTTTTGCAGTAGCCGAAAGCGACAGTGGAATAGATAATTTTAAGTTTTGGGATTATCCAATAGAATTTCCAGATATTTACCCGGAGGAAACCAATATTTATGATATGAGATTGACGAAACATGAAGATGGATGGATCTATGGAATATTTTGTTCTGAAAGTAAAGATCCAGATGCTCAGGAGGGAGATCTGTCATCTGCTATAGCAAATGCAGGGATCGTCAGAACGAAAGATTTAATTAACTGGGAAAGGTTACCCAATCTAAAGACTAAGTCACCTCAGCAGAGAAATGTGGTTTTACATCCGGAGTATGTAGACGATAAATATGCTTTTTATACTAGACCACAAGATGGTTTTATAGAAGCAGGGAGCGGTAGTGGAATATGCTTTGGATTGTGCGATGATATAGAGAACCCGGAAGTAGTAGAAGAAAAATTAGTAAGCCCCAGAATTTATCATACAATAACCGAAGTTAAAAATGGTGCAGGATGTGTTCCAATAAAAACGGAAAAAGGATGGATACATATTGCGCATGGAGTTAGAAATACCGCTGCTGGATTAAGATATGTAATATACTTATTTGTAACTGATTTAAAAGATCCGAGTAAGGTTATAGCAACGCCCGGAGGTTATTTAATTGCACCAAGAGGAGAAGAGAGAGTCGGGGATGTATCTAACGTTGTGTTTACAAATGGAGCAATTGCAAGAGAAAATGGCGATGTATATATTTATTATGCGTCTTCTGATACAAGGGTACATGTTGCCACTACAACTGTTGATAGACTTTTAGATTATGCATTTAATACTCCCCAGGATGCCTTAAGGTCTTTGGACTGCGTAAAGCAAAGAAAAGAGCTCATCAAAAAAAACCTCGAACTAAAACTAAGTGAAAAATAAATTGGGGTGTTGTTTATGTTTTATGATTTTCCTTTATAAGAGTATAAGAGCTTAAAAAGTATATGGATAAAAATACATGCTCGCCCCATATAGATAAATACTGGGATAATGCCATAAAAGAAGCAAATTAAATTGATCTAAACGTTAAACTGGATAAAATAGATTATCATGATAATTCCATAGAAGTATACAATTTATACTTTAATAGTACAAATCTAGTATACTGGGGAAAACATAGAAGAGTTATGTCTAAGGGAGACTCTGGATGGTGGCAGTCTATAAAAATAAGTGCGGGTCCAATTCCAATAGAAATAACAGGAGGCTGGTTGTTGTTTTACCACGGTGTAACAGGAACATGCAATGGTTTTGTATATTCAATGGGAGCTGCTATTTTAGACAAAGATAATCCGTGTAAGGTTTTTTATAGGACGAGGGACTACTTGCTGACGCCGGAGATGCAATACGAAACTCAAGGCTTTGTAGCAAATGTTGTATTCCCATGCGCTATATTGCAAGATTCTGAAACAGGAAGAATTACAATTTATTACGGTGCGGCAGATACTTATGTAGCTGTTGCATACACTAAAGTTTATGAACTGATAGAATACATAAAAGAAAATTCTGAACTCGTAGATGGTGATAATATTGAATATAGATAATTAAATATTTTTTAATATCAGTTTTACAATAATGAAAATAGATAGTACGGAAAAAGGCATGATTATTGCGAGGAATTTATAGAATGTTAAAAATAGGAGAGAAAGCCGATGAGAAAATATGGTTTTAATTTTCAATGGATATATGTGTGGGATGAAGGAAGGACTCCAGAATTGCCTGATCAGAAAGCTTTGGATTTTTTGGCGAAACTGGGATTTAACTTTGTTAGAATACCAGCTGATTACCGATTTTGGATAAACAATTTTAATTATTTTAATCCCAATGAAAGAATATTTGAGTTTATTGATTCATATTTACACGAATGCAGTAAAAGAAATATTCATATGTGTTTGAATTTGCATAGGGCTCCGGGGTATTGTATAAATCGAAACGATATAGAGCGTGATAACTTATGGCTGGATAAAATAGCACAGGATGGTTTTGTCTATCAATGGGAGCTCTTTGCAAAACGATACAAGGGGGTCTCTAATAAATTTTTAAGTTTTGACCTTGTAAATGAACCGCCGGACGTTGGACAGTATGGACTGACTCGTGAAAACCACGCTTCTTTAATAATCCGTACAGTAAATGCAATACGGCATATAGACCCTAATCGTGAAATTGTCATAGATGGGTTAGGTGGGGGAAATATTCCTATACCTGAATTATCCGATATTGATGTTATACAGAGCGGCAGAGGTTATCAGCCTATGGCTTTAACACATTATCAAGCCACATGGTGGAATGGTTATAAGGGTTTACTTGACCCTAAATATCCTGATTTAGTTTGGAATGATAAAATATGGAATAAGGAGGCAATACGTGAGTATTACAGACCCTGGCGAGAGTTAGAGGATAAAAATGTTGAAGTGCACATAGGCGAATTTGGATGCTATAATGAAACTCCTAACGACGTTGCTATTAGATGGTTTAAAGATCTTTTAAGCTTGTACAAAGAATTTAAGTGGGGTTATTCATTGTGGAATTTTAAAGGTCCTTTTGGAGTTGTAGAACATGGCCGTTCGGGTGCTAAGTATGAATATTATCACGGGTTTAAAGTTGATAGAGAATTGTTAGATCTCCTTTTGGAAAATATTGTATAAATCATTTGCCGGACAATTTTGTATCGGCTTATTTTTTGAAATGAATAGTTTTCTTGATTGTGATTATAAATCATATTATTCAAATGGGGATTGTAATGTCCATAAATAGATAGTATATAAAATTTAATAATTACAACTATATAATTTTAGTGTATAATTTTTGTATGTGATAAAAAAATAGAATATAAGGTACAAAAAATACCTTCCATTCACATGAAACATCCACTATAATGTTTAATTGAAAAAATAAAATCATTGAGAGGATGATTATATGTTCGAATAAAGTTTAAATGAAAATGAGATAAATTTTAAGGCTTTAGTGTCATTTATCAAATTAAATTAGTTTAAAATACCATATTTTCCCAAATTATATTTCCTAATAGAGTAAATTTGCGATGCTCTGAAACCTAGGCATATCAATAAATTGTGATACAAATTCTAACAGTATAATGCTTTTTTAAAGGTTGTGAAAAAAATTTTAAAAATACAACCCCAAAGTCTAGATAAGTAAAATATACGTGAAACTCACTTTCTATAGTATATAGTAGTAATAGAAAACCATAAACTTAAGAAGGTTGGTTCACTATAGCTATTAAAAAAGAACTTGTTGAATCATATGGGGAATCATTGTTTATAAATGTCAATTCAAATAAGGAAGTTTTCAATAAGGCAATCGTTAATGAAAAACTGATAAGTGAGAATAATGAAAACAGTTTTTTTATTATCATTGCTTGATAACCTTATCAATCAAAGCTTTAGGTACAAACTACTTTTCAAGGGAGAATATTTCTTCATTTTGTACAACAGAAATGGCTATATAATCAAGCTTATATATATGAAGATAAGCTAAATAATTGCTTCAACAAATTGCATTTTGCAGAAGGTAATAGTCTAAGGTTTGAAGATTTCGGTACAAATGCGGTTAGTGTGGATATGGAATACAAAAACTTGGATGAATTGTGCGGTAAGGATCATTATTGCGATTTATTCAAGGACTGGTACTGTACTGCAATGCCAATAATGGATAATTACAATAGAAAATAATTGCATATCTTGATATGTCACGTATTAATATCTCAAGCATTAAAGAACAGAGTATTATACTAAAAAACATAGTAATTTATCTTGAAGAATGTATATCATACAAGAGCAAAAAATGTCTTTTATAGGACCAGAACTTTATGATACTGATATATTAATTCTATCATCGTTAGCCCGTAATGGCGCAAGGAAAGTGGTAATGGACGATGTCGGCATATCTGATAGGGCATTGAGAAATCATCTAAATAAGCTTGGCACTTTATTTAAAGCAAATAATGACATTGAAATAGTTTTAGCCGCCATAAAAGCCGGATTTATAGATCTCAATGGGACTATATTATAAAATTGTTGTAACTATTAAAATTTTGATGTGCCGAAAAGCAGCACCTATTTTAGTATATTAGCGAAAAAATGTGTCGAATTTCGGAACTTCCCAAAAGTTGGGATGGAGTTTATAATATAGTCAAACAGATGAATGGCCATTCAATGTTTAATAAAAATGTAGTTAGTATACTGTTTTGGTACCGAGATAGTATTACTAACTATAAAAGGGAGATGTTTAGAAATGAAAAGATTCTTGGTTTCACCTCTACTGTGCTTGACATTAGTTTTTTCGACGACTGTAGGTTTTGCAGCAAATGAAAATAAAAAAGACGAAAATTGGGAAATAAGAAGGGCATTTATAGAAAAAAATATGATTAAGTTAGGGGAAAATGGTTATCAAAGTGTTGATGACTTTTTAACAAAGAACGGTTTTGAAAAAGCTAATAACATAAAAAGCTTTTCTATAATAACACCAGATAGTAGCAATGGAAGTGTAAAATTTATTAATATGAGTGGGTATCGTGATAGGCTTTCAGGTAAATATTTATAAATGGTTGGTGGACTTGGAAAAGTATTTATTCTGTTGATTCAAATAGTGGTGCAGTAGATGGAGTTTCAATAGCGCTTACAAATACAAATTTTAATCCAGCGACTGGATATGTTCTTTCTAGTAATCCTGCTGGTATTGCAGTATATGACCAAAACGGAACATATTGGCCAGATGCTGGAGGTGTTTCAACAATTAGCAAATCTGGTATTGTGTATACATTTCAAGATGCGTGGGTACGTTCTAGCCTAAATGATGCGAAATATATTGGATATCAAGGGCAGATATGGTTTTGGCTAGATAAACTCCAACGGAATTACCTTTATATATAGCGATGAGCTTAGAACATACATGGCAAGACGTAACTTTAAAATCACTCGGTTTAAGTTGGCAACCTGGTAGTGCTCCAGTAGTTAATTTAGAATTTAATAATATTCCATCAAATTTCAAACTAACTGATCAAGTTACTTTATATTCTTAGCCAGAACAATAAGACTTGTTATGATTGGACCTATGAAATCTAAATTAAATTTGTATAATAATAGACGATAAACATAAGATTTCATAGGCCATAATTTTCTTGAAAGAAGGTTATAAAGTATGAAAGAGTCGCAATTTTGGGGTTTATAATGTTGTGTTTAGTGTATTTAGTTGGTTGCAATATACCGAAGCTAACTGATATTGAAATAAATAAAAAATTATTTGAACTAATATCTAATGAAGCGATAGGAAGGGAAAATATTGTTATATTATGCAAAAAAAGTTTTAAAAACAAAAATATTGTTTTGTTTTCATACGATTTAGCTGATGTAAATCATATTGATTATAATTATTATGAGATAAATGGCAGAAATATTCGATTACTTGGAGGAAGCAGTAATTTTAATATTGAAAATAGAATTGTCACCCATGGGATATGAGTGATTCAATTGAAGCGAACGGCGATTCTTTACATATAGATTATGGCAAAGCAGATGATGAAAGGATAAAAACAATAATAGTTTATTACACGGATGGGGCATTTAAATCAGAAGAAATGAAAAAAGGTGACAAAGGGTATTTAATAATAAGAGACGGCAAAGGTCAACTATCAGGGACAAAAGAAATTGATTTTTTAGATAAAAATAATAATTTATTATACAAGTTACCTTAATAAACAGTTTATTATAATTATCTTCTATTTCATGATATGATATATTTTACAATAAAAATAGATAGCTCTAAGAGATTAAATGGGAAAAATATAAAAGATTTAAGTTATAAAATGAATTAATACGATATTGTCAGAAGTTATCTGTGCTTAAGACAAGCGATGTAATGTCAAGTAGTATTTTTTGGAACCTTACTACGAAAATGGGATAATTTCTTTCAAGACCTCAAAGGTACTTGCGAAGGCTCGCACGTTGGCAACTTTATATACTAGCCCTAAAAAGGCTAATACTACCCTATGCGAGTATAATCGTCTATACTTACCTCATACATATCCAGTGTAATGAAAATATCCCATTTATGCGGGCTGCTTTACCTCAAAACCGAGTTTTTGAAGTTCATAAACCATTCTTACAACTCGTTTTTTCTCGGTTTGAAGCCTGCGTGATTCAAAACAGTTTTCGTTATACTTGGTATCTGTTTTAAGTATAGTATAGATGATTACAAGCAGTTTCCTGGCAAAAGCTACAATTGCTTTTTTAGCACCTTTACGCTGTTTCATCTTCCAATACCATGCGCACAAATATGATTTCCTCTGGCCTTATTATCCAGGCCACTTCACAAAGGATGCATTTTATATATGGGTTACCTTTATTGATGTTTGCTCGTTTTTTTTACCTGCGCTTTCATTGTTACCTGGACTTAACCCAGCCCAGGAACAAATATGTTCAGCAGTTTTGAATTTACTCTTATTAGTGCCGATTTCTGCAAGTATTGTAGGTGCAGCTATTTTATCTATACCTGGTATACCATCTATTAGCTCTATTTGATGGTCATACTTTTGAATAAATGAATTAATCTGGCTCTCTACCTCTGAAAGATGGGCTTTAAGATTCTCGAGATGACTAAACATCATTTTAAGAAACTGCATCTGGTGTTTGTCCAGTCTGCCATTTATAGCCTGCATTATTTCATTTATCCTTCTGCGGGTTTTGGTTTTAAGACAACTATCAAGATCCTTGATAGTAATGCTGCCGTGAGTGTAAAGATGCTTTATTATTGCACTGCCAGAAGCACCAAATATATCTGATATGAAAGATGAAAGCCTGAAACCACAGCTTTGTAAAAACTTCTCAATACGATTCTTTTGTGAAGTTATATCTGATATAACGCTTATACGATATCTTGTGAGGTCCCTGACCTCTCGGATATCTTTTTTCGGAATAAAACTTCTGTTGAGAAGACCAGCTCTTAGAAGAGTAGCAATCCATTCCGCATCTTTCATATCAGTCTTCTTGCCGGGTACGTTCTTCATATGCCTTGCATTGGCAACAATTAGAAACATACGTCCATCAAATGCTGTTTCAAGAGTTTCATAGACAGACACCCAATATATACCTGTACTTTCCATAGCCATATGCATGCAGCTTTCTTCAACAAGCCATGCTTTTAGAGAATCAAGGTCTGAAAGCAGTGTTGAAAATATTCTGATTTCAGAGGTGGGTTGCTTGTTAATCGGTCCTTTGAGAAGACATGCAACTACGGATTCTTTGTGGATATCAAGTCTGCAGCAGCATTCAAAATGTCTTGTATATAAATCAACTCCTTTAAATATTTTGACAGGAATGATTGCCCGAGATTATATGAACTTTACTACTCGTGCTGCCTATAGGTCCACAATTGGTTGTGCTCGAAGGCAATCAGTTTACGTTGAAAAACGGGGTACTATTCCTCCGATGTTCGACCAAACTCTGTTCCTGTCCTACTTTGAATTTAGCACATAGTTGAAATTATGCAAGTACTTAACCCATTTTCATCCCTGGTTGTGATAGTAAGATCATGACCCATTGAAAAATGAATACTTATATAAAACAGTATATAATATTGTCTTAAGTTTATCTATTTTTTCTGTTTATGAGTATAGCAAAGCTAATCCTTTTATTAGGGTTTTTCAATAGGTATTATGCTTAATTTATATTATACTATTGAAAATGACATCAGTGCCTTTCTTATTCGTGGTATTATAGTCTTTAACAAAGGAACATTAGGATAGCGTATATGCTTATACCATCCATTCCCGACTATATTGCTAGCTATATTGTAGAGTATACGCCTTAATGTTGGTATTTCATGATGTCTCATGAACTCTGGTAAGATAGCTTGCTTAAACCAATTATGCAGATTTATGCTATCATCTTAATGAGTAAAAATATTTCATTGCATAGTTTGTTTCTCTGACTGTTTTTTAAAAAGCAATTCCTTCTTTTAGTTCATCAATTTTGTTTTCTATATCGCATCGTTGATTATATTCATGAAATATCTCTGTTGGTGTCATATATTCAATATTAGTAACTATAGCTTGATATTCATATTTGAATTCGTCTAAATCTATAGTTATTTGTCCATTTTTATGATTTGGTAATTTATGCAAATTGCAATATTAAATGCAACACTTTTTAAATAATTGATAAAACCATTATTTTCCAAACCATGTATGATATATCTGTTTCCCCTATAGGGGAAATAGAGACCTTAATTTTGCATTTTGATATGGTTGAACTATTTCATCGTAATCATTGCGCAAAATTGATAACTTTGCTAACCTTATCTAAAAAACATTCTTCAGGCGTCTTGTATCTTAAGATCCTCCTTGGAAGTTGATTGCACCAATTTTGCACTAGTCTTATAGCCCACTCTGATAAGTCAGCTATCGTTTTGCCTTTTTAGGTATAAACCTCCTTATTGACCCATTATGACGCTCGTTTGTCCCTCTCTCAAATGCAGAATATGGGTGACTAAAATATGCCTTGCTTTCACATTCATTTAATATCTCACTCAATTCGGCAAATTCCGCGCCATTGTCTGCCGTTATGCTCTTAAATATCTTTGAAAAATTCTCTTTATATTGCGCTTTGAGTTCATCAAATACCTTCTTGATTGATAAGCTGTCTTTTTCATCTATCACAAAGTTATATTCATACCTCGTTAAACTTTCTGTCAGTGTTAATAATGCTTTATCATTTGATCTCTTGCCTATAACAGTATCTATTTCCCAATGCCCAAAACTCTCTCTTTTGTTTATCTCCTCAGGTCTTTGCGATATGCTCTACCCCATAATCTTCTTGTTCCTTCTTATTATCTTCTTCTTTGGTTTTAAACGCACTTTTAAGCACAAATCAATATTGTGAACTCTTAACAGACCTTTATCTATGTAATTATAAAGGGTTTTGGTGCATACCATTTCTTCTTGCCAGTCGGCATTATTTCTGCAGTAACCCACAACTGCATCAGGTGACCATTTCTCTTTCAATATTTTTCCTTCTGCAAATCTCAAGAATTTCTCTGCTTTTACCACTTTTAGCTTTGCTCCGCAGTTTTTTCGATTCTTTTTATATACCTCGTAGCCCACTTCGGGAAAATACTTCTCATATGTAGTTAAATCTGATCTCATTTGGGTTACAGTTCCTCTTCTTATCTCTCTTGAAATAGTACTTGGAGCCCTTCTCAGTATCTTTGCTATTTGACGCATTGATTTACTTTGTTCTCTTAATGTATAAATCATTCCTCTTTCATATTGTGACAGGTGTTTAAAACTTCTCTTTTTTGTGGTATTATTATTATTCTTAGCCATAGTTTCAAACCTCCTGTATTGTGATTTGATTTTCACTTAATATCATACATGGTTTGAAACTATGATATCAATTTTTCTCAATTAAATTTTTGCCTGTTGCATTTAATTATACAGCTAACCATCAAAATTTTTTTATAAGGACAGAAAATAATCTGCCCTTTATTTTTTATAGGGCAATTGAAGGAAAAATGCAGAGCTAAAATGCGTTTTAGTTTTCTAATCTGTAAGCTCCAATTGTAAAAATTTTTTAAGCATTTTAAGTTAGAAAGATTTTGTTTATCCTAAATGTGGTGTATATGCTTAAATGTTATTAAAGTAAATTGATAATTCCAAATTTTAATGTTTCGAATTCCAGAATTTCAATTTTTTAAAACCTATGATTTTTACTTTAATGAAAAAATAAAAAAATTTTAAAAAACTGTAACAAATCCAAAGGTAATTTTGTTATATATTTACGAAAGGAAAAATTAGTGAGGTGATAGTATGTTTAAAAAATTTTTGCCTATTTTTGTGTTGACAATAATGATGATGACATTACTTTCAACCACTGGTTTTGCAGATGATGGTATTTCAAAGAAATTGATGACAGATACAGTAAGACCTAATTGGATAGCTATATCCCAGTTTACTAATACATTCGATATATAATCGATGGGAAAATCAACTGTCGACAGTGCATTATATGCATTCAGCGTTGACAAAATCAGAATTGATGTATATATTCAACAGTACAAGAACGGAAACTGGGTGACTATCAAAAGCTGGTCCAATACATCAACAGATATTAGCTGCTCTATAAGTGAAATATGGTATGTTGATGAGGGTTATTATTACAGGCTTGTCACGAAGGGTACAGTCTATAGAAATGGAGTTCAATTAGAGCAAGCTAGCTATACAAGCGATGCACACTGGTATTAAAATATATAGCAATCTACCTTGAAAATTGCATATCGTATAGAAGCGATAAGATGTCTGCCATAGAAGAAGAGATCAATGACACTGATAAGCTTATCCTATCATCATTGGTCCGAAATGGTGTAAGGAAAGCAGTAATGGACGAAGTAGGCATATCTGACAGAACCTTGAGAAACCATCTAAATAAAATAGGCATACTATTTGACGCAGACAATGACATAAAAATAATAATGACAGCCATAAACTTAGGTATTATAGACACACATGGCAATATATTATAGAATGATGTGCCGGAATTCGGCACCTAATTCATAAAAAATGTGCCGAATTTCGTAACTTTCCAAATGTTGGACTTGGAGTTATAATGTAGTCAAACAGATGAATGGCCATTCGATGTTTGATAAAAAAGTAGTTAGTATGCTGTTTTGGTACCGAGATAGTGTTACTAACTATAAAAGGGAGATGTATAGAAATGTTAAAAAGACGTATGTTAATTGTGTATATAATCAGCACAATGTTAGCTTTATCAATTGGAATTTCAGCGAAGGCATTTCAGAAAGAATCAATGGCATTAAATGATACACATTCTAAAATTAATATAGATGCTGGTAGTTATAGAGAACTTGAAGATGGGATAAAAGTTTATACAGATACGTTGGGAGGAATAGTATTACATTTTGCGGGAACGAAAGAAATTACTAAAGAGGAAGTAGATAAAGGGAAAAAGATTCTAGAAAACCAGGACACTGAAAAAAGTGCAATGGAAAAAGATTTAGAGGTCAGAAAAAATAATCCTGACAACTATACAATGATTTCTGGAAACTATTATGATATTGAGTATTATCCAATTTATATTGGAACTTGGGGTAATGTAGATGTTTATGCTAGACATACAATAGGTACTAGATCAACATATAATGGTCAGGATTATTTGACATCCTATGGTGATGTTACATGGTATAATACGAGTGGATATAATGCATTACCATATAGAAATGGAAATGCAACTGTTCCAAATCAGAAAGTTGTTGATGTGGCTCAACCGGTACTTTTTAATATTAGAGATTTAGGAACAAATAGAGCAAAAGAGATAACTCGAAATGATTTTGGACCTAACCAAGTTGGCATTGCAACAAGAAGAATTGCTGATCTTGATAAATATATTTTTAATGATTTGCATGGGAATACTAGTGATGGCGTTTTTTATAGTCGTACATTTGTACCGCTAACTAATTATAATCCAGAACCATGATGAATTATTATTAAAGATTAAGTAGCATAATTTAAAAATTAATGATTATATTTAGTTATAAACAGTATATAGTATGATGTACATTTAAAAAATTAATAGAAAGATTTGTTAAACTTATTTTCAAGAATGTTTATATTTGTTTAAATATGAATACGAAATTGTAAAATTGCTAGTATTTTTCTTATTTGACCAAACTTCGTGTCTAAATTTTATGTGAAAGGATAATGAAAATTCGAGATGGGTTTATGTTAACTTAGCTTAGACACGAAGTTTATGATCTTTAATAAATATAAAGTATATTTTTAATAAATTTTGACAAAACGAAAATAAGTTATAATTATATCTTAAGATTAATATAGGGGAGTTTTTATGAGTGCAGGCGAACAATTAAAAAATAACCATGGGAAAAAATTTACAAGTTTAGTCATAATTATAATTGTAGTTTTTATTAGTTTTATCATTTGTTTATTTAACTATTCATATAAAAATCAATATAATGGATGGTTAACAGGCCTTATACCTGACAAGAAGGGCTCGGACCTTATAGTAGTTAACCCAATAAGTCATGATGTAAAGAAAATATTGACATTACCGGATATAGCTCCAGATCAATTTGGAGCAGTTAGTCCAAATGGTAAGTATGCAGCATACACACAAGTAGATCAGAAAAAAGGGATAACTTATATCAATATTATGGACTTAAATAAAAAAAATTATATAAAAAAGTACCTTGATGATGTATATGGAATGCAAGCTGTATTTTATTTATCTTGGTTTCCTGATAATCAAAATTTGTTACTAGTACGTATGACGCGTAATAAAGATTTGAATAGCAATCAAGAAATATGTATACTTAATATTAAAAACAATAAGCTAAAACATTTGGTAAGTGGAGGTGAATGGGATGGCGTTGGACTAACTGATGATAATAAAATTAAATATTATATGTCGCAGGAAGAATTAAATAAATTAATAATGAAATATGGTGGACCGAAGACTATTCCAATCGAGAAAGTTGGAACTAAGTTGTTTGTGAGATTTTCTAGCCCTTCGATATCTCCTGATGGTAGTAAAATAGTATATAGTGCGACATTGTATCGTAATCAAGCAGATGAGGGTGATCCTATTAGGCTTTGGCTTGCGTCAAGTATATGGATGATTGATCTTAAAGATGACAGTTTAAAAAGAATATACTCCGATCAAGAAGTATCAAATGGAAGTGCTATTGGGCACGTTACTTGGAGTTCTGATGGAAAGCGGCTGGTTTTTTATCGGTATAGAGGGTCAAACGGATCAAATGGCAGACTTGATTGCCTTGATTTGAAAAGTATAAAGGTTAAAACAATAGTACCTGTAACAGAAGAGAATTACACAAATATAAGTCCGCATTCTTTACCTAATAATAACATATCATTTATCTCGGTATCCAAGCAAGGCAGCCCAGAAAATGCTAAACAATATATTGTTAATTTGAAAACTGGAAGCATAAAAGATAATGAAATAAAATTTAATAAAAGAAGTATAATTATGTGGAATTTCACTGATTTGCATTGATAAGTAGTAAACATTTATTATAATTGATACATAAGTAAAAAGAAAGGAATGAATGATAAATGAGGATGAAATTTGTTTTTCTTAAACGTATTTTGTTTGTTGCTATTTTTGCTGTTGTATGTACAGGATCCATCGCTTACGCCGTACAAGATGATGGAAAACCTGTAACCAAAGAAACTGTCCTTCAAGCAGGATATTCTCAAGAAATGGACAATGGCATAATCATTTATAGAGATTCAGGTGGAGGCACTGTAATACATTTTCCTTATGTTCCGAAAATCAAGATAAATGGGCAAGAGATAAAATTTATTCAGGAGCCATTTACTTTAATAGACGGAATTACATTAGTACCGGCGCGTGAATTTTTTGAAAAATTAGGTGCAACAGTAAATTGGCATAGTGACAGTCAAACAATAACAGTAGAAAAAGGTAGTACGACTGTAGAGTTGACAATAGGGACAAAGGTAGCAGAAATAAATGAAAAGATCAGTGAACTTCCAGCGAAGGTGCGATTAGTCAATAATTGCACATATATTCCCCTAAGGGTTATAAGTGAAGCATTTGGATATAAAGTCGATTATAAAGATGGTGTTATAACAGTAGATGCTGCTCAAGGCAATTAAATATAGTGTATATCTATAATAAGTTGTTGACAAATGTAACTTACCAATTAAGGACAGAAAATGCTCTGTCCTTAATTTTTTATCTTGCAATGAGAGAAAATTAAAAGCTAAAAAATGCTTTTCGTTCCTAAAAATGATATTTTCGTTCCTGAATTGACAATATTTAAATGAAATCTTTTATATTGAAATTGATAAAAAATTTTTTATAAAAAACTGTAACGAAATCCAGTGTAAGTTGTTTTATATTTATGAAGGGAAAAAATTAGTGAGGTGATAGTGTGTTTAAGAAATTTTTGTCTATTTTTGTGTTGACAATAATAATGGTGACATCACTTTCAATTACTGGTTTTGCGGATGATGACATTTCAAAGAAATCGGTGACAGATACAGTAAGACCCAATTGGATAGCCATATCTCAGTTCACTAACACATTCGATATATCATCGATGGGAAAATCAACTGTCGACAGTGTATTATATGCTTTCAGCGTTGACAAAATCAGAATTGATGCGTATCTACAACAGTTTAAAAATGGGAATTGGGTGACAATTAAAAGCTGGTCCAATACATCAACAGATATTAGCTGCTCTATAAGTGAAATATGGTATGTAGAAGAAGGATATTATTACAGGCTTGTCACGAAGGGTACAGTCTATAGAAATGGAGTTCAATTAGAGCAAGCTAACTATACAAGCGATGCACATTGGTATTAAAAGAATAAGAATTATGTTCAATGATTTACGGAAAGATAAAAGGATGGAGTGATATTGATGAACAATGACGCATTTATAAAAAGAGGAAACGGAAAACTGACTGTATCTTATGGGGAATCATTGCTTATAAATATCAATCCTGACAAAAACTCCTTTGATAAAACAATCGATGATAATGCATTGTTAAAAAAGAGAAGAGATAATAACTTTTTAATATTGCTGTTAAACAACTTCGTAAATCAATGTTATAGGTACAGAGTACTTATTGAAGAAGGCTACTTCTTTATTCTGTGTGATAAAGACGGTTATGTGATTGAAATTATAGCTAATGCCCAATTAAATGAAGATTTCAAAAAGCTGCAATTTAAAGAAGGCATAAGCCTAAGGCTTGAAGACAGTGGCACAAATGCAGTCAACATAGCCATGGAATACAAAAGCCTTGCACAGTTATACGGAAAAGACCATTATTGCGACTTGTTTAAGAACTGGTATTGTACTGCAATGCCTATTACAGATCATTATAGCAAAGAAATAGTAGCATATCTTGATGTTTCGCGCATAAAGATTCCCAGCATAAAAGAGCAGAGCATTACTCTAAAAAACATAGCAATTTACCTTGAAAAATGCATATCGTATAGAAGCGAGAAGATGTCTGCCATAGAAGAAGAGATCGATGATACTGATAAGCATATCCTGTCATCATTGGTCCGAAACGGTGTAAGGAAAGCAGTAATGGACGATGTAGGCATATCTGACAGAGCATTGAGAAACCATCTAAATAAATTAGGCATACTATTTGATGCAGACAATGACATAAAAATAATTATGACAGCCATAAACATAGGCATTATAGACACACATGGCAATATATTATAAGGTGATGTTCCGAAAAACGGCACCTACTTCATAAAAAAATGTGCCGAATTTCGGAACTGCCCAAAAGATGGAATGGGGTTTATAATATAGTTAAACAGATGAATGGCCATTCGATGTTTAATAAAAATGTAGTTAGTATACTGTTTTAATACCGAGATAGTATTACTAACTATAAAAGGGAGATGTTTAGAAATGAAAAGATTCTTGGTTTCACTTCTACTGTGCTTGGCATTAGTTTTTTCGATGGCTATTGGTTTTGCAGCTTTGACACATGATATTAATGCAAGCAACAAAAATACGGGCTTCTATTACAATATTAGAGGCGATCAGATAGAAATTCAATCTGAATTTAGCGATTATAATATTGATCAAAATAGCCAAGTAATAAATGGATCAATAGAAGGAGTAAATTTTTCGGTCGATAAATACAAATCTGAAGAAGATGTCGATTATTTTAAAGGTAAAGCTCAATATGGAGATCAAACTTTAGATATAAATATTGTTAAAAATAATTACGGTTTAAGTGGAATAGTTTTTAACAATAAAAAAGATGTTATTAAAGCCTTTATAATATCAGATAAGCAAAAATTAAATGAAATTAAGGAAGATATTAAAAATGTAAATTTATCAATTCAAAACAACGAGAAATCTAATGGCGATTTAGATTTAGATAAAGAAACAATTATTACGCCAAATACTTATTATCAGGATAAGCAGCTTCATATTTTTAAAAGTGCTTTAGATATACCATTTATTTTAAGTGGTGGCACTGTAGAAGGTACTTTATATTATACTGTTATTAGCAATGCACCTGATGGTATGAGATTTTAATTGATAGGCTTTATGGATATATAGATTGGGCTTCAGGTTTTGACGGTATTACGATAGCTAACGAAAATGAACCTTATGGTATTTTTTGGGGTACACCTGATTGCCCAAGCCGAAATATACAAACATGGTATATTAGCCAAGGGGCTTATGAAAGTGGAAATTATTATTTAGAGGCAACTGTTAGCTATACACTTTTAGTTAAAAATGTTCCTGTATTATTTTGGGATACTGATCAAGAATTAATTCAATAAATACAAAAGATATGAATCCCTTACATTTTTATTAAAATAATGTAGGGATTCATATCTATGCTATTTTTGTTTCTTTCAATTAATTGTTTAGAATTTTATCGGGTGGTGATAGAGTGAATTTTGTGGCAATATTAGTTATGTTACAAGGGACATTGTATATATTAGACTCAATTACAAGGATACTTGAAGGAGCAAACTTTAAAATTGGCAGTAATATCATATTAAGTACAAATTTTTATTTTATTGGTATCATATTTGGAGCTATATTTATTATATCTTCAATTGGGTTATTAAAGAAAAGAAAATATGGATATTTTTTAGCATTATCTCTTTATGCAATATTGATTATTTATTATTTAATGGCTATAGTATATTTAATTATTAACCAGCAGTATTTTTTGGCATTTTATTGTATTGTCGTAATGGTTGTTTTTTATATGATTATTAATTATGTCAGGAAGAATAAATCGGAGTTTACTAAATAATTATATATTTTTTAATACTCTAAAATTGCATTAATTTTAGCGAAATATGCAACAATGAACAATGACGGTCTATACAGTTTAAATAGACTAATTTAGGTATTGTGAGGAGTTGTTATAATTGGGATTAGGTATAATGATAGACATTAAAACTATCATACCGGTGATAGTTTTAATATATGGATGGTTAATTTTTTATATGTGGAGAAAGAGACAACGCAGTATTGGATATATATTATGTCTTTCGGTATTTTTTATATATTTACTCTCTGTAGCTCATTATACATTATTTCCTATTCGATTATTCCAATACAATGACTTAATTAAAGAAGGAGTTGATTGGAAAAATGGTTTAAACTTTATTCCATTTCGTGAATTGAAATATTCTTATTTGCTTTCAATACAAGGATGGGGGAATGTGCTAATTACTATTCCATTTGGGTTTGGATTGCCTTTTATAATAAATGTTAATCTGAAATCAATTATATGGAAAGGAATCTTATTTTCTATTTCAATAGAATTTTTGCAGTTTTTGGAGAACATATTTTATTTATCTGGTTATATCGTGAGAAGTGTTGATATAAATGATGTTATACTGAATGCCTTAGGAGTATTATTAGGTTACTGTTTATTTTGTATACTTTCTTGGCTTTATATTAAAAGCATGCCGTCAAACGAAAAGGTGGAAGGAGTGTGGGATCATATTCATAAAGTTTTAATAAGAGAGAATTCTAGAAGTATATAATATTTGCCTTTACACGATATAATTTGGATAAAATGATTAAAGAGAGGAGTTGGTGTGAGGATGAAATTTGTTTTTCTTAAACGTATTTTGTTTGTTGCTATTTTTGCTGTTGTATGTACAGGATCCATCGCTTATGCCGTACAAGATGATACAAAACCTATAAGCCAAGAAACTGTCGCTCAAGCAGGATTTTCTCAAGAATTGGACAATGGTATGATCATTTATAAAGATTCAGGTGGAGGTACAGTAATACATTTTCCTTATGTTCCGAAAATCAAGATAAACGGGCAAGAGATAAAATTTATTCAGGAGTCATTTACTTTAATAGACGGAATTACATTAGTACCGGTGCGTGAGTTTTTTGAAAAATTAGGTGCAACAGTGAATTGGTATAGTGGTAGTCAAACAATAATAGTAAAAAAAGACAATATGACTGTAGAGTTGACAATAGGGTCCAAGGCAGTAAAAATAAATGAAAAGATCAGTGAACTTCCAGCAAAGGTGAGATTAGTCAATAACTGTACATATATTCCTTTGAGGTTTATAAGTGAAGCATTTGAAGATATAGTCAATTATAAAGATGGCATTATAACAATAAATACTACTCAAGATAATGTGTATATGCTAATATAAAAGTAAGCCAAAAAGTGGTTCTGTGCTAACGAAAAAGTGATTCACTATTCAAAAAAAACCTGTAAAATTTATTTTTTTTTATATAAATGATAGATTATGTTAAACAAAAGAGTTGTTGGGATGATGCGGATTTTCAAACATGGAGATTGATTCTTAAGAGGGTATTAAGCAGTCCTGCGAAGAACCTGGAAGAACTCAAGAAATATGAGTTAAATCAGGACATAGAGTTAAATTTAAAGGAATAAATAGTAAATTGGTCACTCAATTGGCAAAATCAATAATCTGCAGTGTCTTTCTAAAATACGGAAAATTACAGAAAGGATATGATGGCAAGTGTCATATGATAAAAAAATGAATGTACTAAATATATATATAAAAGATTTGTTTAAAAAAATTGGAATTATTAAGATACTGCTTTATTGCATGGTCATGTTATTGTACTATTCACTATTTTCCTTACAGCCTTATTTTTTGCCACGGATATATGAATCCACAGTTGAAGGTAAATATAAACTAAATTATATATATTTATTGTTGACATTTGTAACCTTTATGTCAACGTCGATGATGAACTATCCAAATAATTATTTCCTACAGTGCATCAGAAAATATACGAAACAATTAATATGGGAACGGAATAAAGAGAAGAATTATTCATATTTTATTAATAAAGAAGTTGGGAATATACAAAATTTAATATCAGAAATATCGCGCTCAGTACGTAATATACAGTATGAAATCATACAAGTTATCATAAAATCTTTTGTAATGATCATTATTTACACGGTTTTATTATATAGTTACAGCACAATTTTATCTGTTTCGTATGCTGTGTCTTATTTAATATTTTTTCTTATGTCATGCTTACTGTCAAAAGAGAATAAAAAGGGCATAAAAGAAGTATTAAGGTCAAGTTCAAAAATTAACGCGTATACAATAGATTATTATAAAAATATAGATACTATTATTACAAATAAATCTTTTGGTCTAGAAAATTCGATTTATGATAAATTGCTTGATGATGAAAAAGCATCATATTATAATCTTCAAAAGAAAATTGATAATTCACATCTATTACAACAGGTCATTTTGACAGTGATAACTCTTATGCTGTTAATTATGAAAGCATATTTCAAAAAAAATTCTGTGGCTGATATATCGTTTCTTTTAATACTAATTTACTCAGCTTTTAATCTGAGTAGCTTTGGAAAAGCATTCTTGTCGTTACTTGAATACAAGGATAGAATCAAAGTCGCTTTAGAAATGTTAGAGTATGGGAAAAGTGACAAAACAAGTTTTCGTAATTTTAAAGAAATATCAGATGATAAAGCACCTTGTATTCAATTGGTAAATCTGTCTTTTTCTTATAATGATAAACCTGTTATTAAAAATATTAACCTAAGCATTAACAATAAAGATAAGATTGCAATTATAGGAAAGAATGGTTCTGGAAAATCAACATTGCTTAAATTAATAGCAGGTCTTTTGACTAATTACCAAGGAGAAATAATCTGGAATAAGAAAAGTAATCTAGATTTTAACGAAATACGTTATTATTCTCAGTCTGCTAATCTCTTTGACCGTTCAATCTATGAAAATATGATTTATCCAAAGGAAAGTTATCCTATAGAAGAAGTAAAAAAATTAGTTAAAAAATTAAATTTGAATTCTTTGGTAACTAATGAGGAGGATTTATTAAATAAAACACCGGGAGATTTCGGGGCAAAGTTTTCCGGAGGAGAAAAGCAGAAAATATTAATAGCAAGAGCTATTGTTAATAAGGCACCAATTGTTTTATTTGATGAAATAACAGCATCTTTAGATAAACAAACTGACACGCTCTTCGCCCAAATATTGGATGAGTACTTTGAAGATAGCATTGTAATTTGTGCAACACATAAAAAAGTTGGTATTGAGACATTTAATAAGGTGTATGATCTGGATGCTAAATAAATGTGCTGTATTTTTCTACTTTTTTTACTTATACTTTGACAATAATACAGAAGCTGAGAAGATAGCAATAATTGGGAAAGATCTGCGATGCAACATGATTTTCACGAAACTTTAAGTTCTTCCGAATATATCGTAAAGAATTCAATAAATGTAGGAAAAACTATAACAATAGATAATGTTAAATTCACACTTTTCTCTTATAGCATACCAAAAGTTAAATTTAAATTTGCTGGATATGCTATTTTAAAAAAGGGAATATACAATAAATATAAAATTGAATCATTTGGGTATGGGACAAATCTTAATAATGATTGTATTATCAAAATTGAGAAAGAGAATCATTTGATTTTATATGGTATAAATTACAGAGGGGAAATAGCCAAAATTGTTGGCAAATATGATAATCGAAATTATGAGGTCAATATCAATAGAGGTGATGAATTTTATTTAAAAGATTTTAAGCTAAACGAGATGATTGAGAATACTAATTCGATATCTATGAATTGGACATTATATGATAATAACTTGAATGATATTACAAATCAAATTAATAGAGAATACAATGAGGAGGTATTAAAACACTATGGAAAGTAAGAAAATTACTAATACTTTTATGTTAATAATAATTGTTTTATTGTTGGTATTAGTTTTGGGCAATCGAACAAGTAGCGTACAATATGTCCCCAATAATAATGGATATGCAAGTCACAATATTGCCATAGTAAATATTGGTAATAATCGTATATTAATAATGGATCCTGATATAAATTCGGGCTCTTTTGGCAAGGTAATGGTATTAGAATATGATGAAAAAAATTTAAAATTTAAAGTAATGCAGGAAGAAGATTTAAGAAACGAATTTAGAGGTTTTTTAGGTTTATCAAAAAGATAAAGCAAAAAAGAATTGATTATGTCCAGTTTAATATAAAATTTCTATTTATTAATAAAATTGTTAATTAAAGATATAAATTATCGGGTGGCGATAGAGTGAATGTTGTGGCAATATTAGTTATGTTACAAGGGGCCTTGTATATATTAGACTCAATTATAAGGATGTTTGAAGGAGCAAACTTTAAAATTGGCAGTAATGTCATACTAAGCACAAATTTTTATTTTATTGGTATTATATTTGGAGCTATATTTATTATATCTTCAATTGGGCTATTAAAGAAAAGGAAATATGGATATTTTTTAGCATTATATCTTTATGCAATATTGATTATTTACTATTTAATGGCTATAGCATATTTAATTATAAATCAGCAGTATTTTTTGGCATTTTACTGTATTGCTGTAATGGTTGTTTTTTATATGATTATTAATTATGTCAGGAAGAATAAATCGGAGTTTACTAAATAATTATATATTTTTTAATACTCTAAAATTGCAATAATTTTAGCAAAATATGTGACAATGAACAATGACGTATCTATACAGTTTAAATAGACTAATTTAGGTATTGTGAGGAGTTGTTGTAATTGGGATTAGGTATAATGATAGACATTAAAACTATCATGCCGGTGATAGTTTTAATATATGGATGGCTAATTTTTTATATGTGGAGAAAGAAACAACGCAGTATTGGATATATATTATGTCTTTCGATATTTTTCATATATTTGCTCTCTGTAGCTCACTATACTTTATTTCCCATTCGATTGTTCCAACACAATGACTTGATTAAAGATGGAGTTGATTGGAAAAATGGTTTAAACTTTATTCCGTTTCGTGAATTGACATATTTTTATCTTAATTCAGTACAAGGATGGGGAAATGTACTAATTACCATTCCTTTTGGTTTTGTACTGCCGTTTATAAGTAATGTCGATCTGAAATCAGTTATTTGGAAAGGGTTCTTATTTTCTATTTCGATAGAGCTTTTACAGTTTTTAGAAAACATATTTTATTTATCTGGTTATGTTGCCAGAAGGGTTGATATTAACGATGTAATACTGAATGCCTTAGGAGTATTATTAGGTTACTGTTTATTTTGTATACTTTCTTGGCTTTATATTAAAAGCATACCGCCAAATGAAAAGGTGAAAGGAGTGTGGGATCATATTCATAAAGTTTTAATAAGAGAGAATTCTAGAAGTATATAATATTTGCCTTTACATGGGCTGGTTTGGATAATGTGATTAAAGAGGAGTTGGTGTGAGAATGAAATTTGTTTTTCTTAAACGTATTTTGTTTGTTGCTATTTTTGCTGTTGTATGTACAGGCTCCATCGCTTATGCCATACAAGATGATGGAAAATCTGTAACCAAAGAAACTGTCCTTCCAGCAGGATATTCTCAAGAAATGGACAATGGCATAATCATTTATAAAGATTCAGGTGGAGGCACTGTAATACATTTTCCTTATGTTCCGAAAATCAAGATAAACGGGCAAGAGATAAAATTTACTAAGGAGCCATTTACTTTAATAGACGGCATTACATTAGTACCGGCCCGTGAATTTTTTGAAAAATTAGGTGCAACAGTGAATTGGCATAATGGCAGTCAAACAATAACAGTAGAAAAAGGCAGTACGACTGTAGAGTTGACAATAGGGTCAAAGGTAGCAAAAATAAATGATAAGATCAATGAACTTCCGGTGAAGGTGAGATTAGTCGATAATTGCACATATATTCCACTAAGGTTTATAAGTGAAGCGTTTGGATATAAAGTCGATTTTAAGGATGGTATTATAACAGTAGATGCTGTTCAAGGTAATTAAATATAGTGTATATCTATAATAGGCTGTTGACAAATGTAACTTACAAAATAAGGACAGAAAATAATCTATCCTTATTTTTTTGTCTTGCAATTGAAGAAAAATTAAGAGCTAAAAATGCTTTTTCGTTCCTAAAAATGATATTTTCGTTCTCAAATTGACAATATTCAAGTGAATTTTTATATACTGAAATTGATAAAAAATTTTATAAAAAACTGTAACGAAATCCAGTGTAAGTTGTTTTATATTTATGAAAGGAAAAAATTAGTGAGGTGATAGTGTGTTTAAAAAATTCTTGTCTATTTTTGTGCTGATAATAATAATTATGACATCACTTTCAACCACTAGTTTTGCGGATGACGGCATTTCGAGTGACGCCCATTGGTATTAAAAGAATAAAAATTATGCTTAATGATTTACGGAAAGATAAAAGTATGGAGTGATATTGATGAACAATGACGCATTTATAAAAAGAGGAAATGGTAAGCTGACTGTGTCTTATGGGGAATCATTGCTTTTAAATATCAATCCTGACAAAAACTCATTTGATAGAACAATCGATGATGATGCATTGTTAAAAAAGAAAAGAGATAATAACTTTTTAATATTACTGTTAAACAACTTTTTAAAACAATGCTATAGGTATAAAGTGCTTATTGAAGAAGGCTATTTCTTTATTCTATGTGATAAAGACGGTTATGTGATTGAAATTATAGCTAATGACCAATTAAATGAAGATTTCAAAAAACTGCAATTTAGAGAAGGCATAAGTTTAAGGCTTGAAGACAGTGGAACAAATGCAGTCGACATAGCCATGGAATACAAAAGCCTTGCACAGTTATACGGAAAAGACCATTATTGCGATTTGTTTAAGAACTGGTATTGCACTGCAATGCCTATTACAGATCATTATAGCAAAGAAATAGTTGCATACCTTGATATATCCCGCATAAAGATTCCCAGCATAAAAGAGCAGAGCTTTACTCTAAAAAACATAGCAATTTACCTTGAAAAATGTATATCGTATAGATGTGAAAATATGTCTTTCGTAGAAGAAGAGATCAATGACACTGATAAACTTATCCTATCATCATTAGTCCGAAATGGTGTAAGGAAAGCAGTAATGGACGAAGTAGGCATATCTGACAGAGCATTGAGAAATCATCTAAATAAATTAGGCATATTATTTGATGCAGACAATGATATAAAAATAATAATGGCAGCCATAAACATAGGCATCATAGACACACATGGCAATATATTATAGTAATGATGTGCCGGAATTCGGCACCTAATTTATAAAAAATGTGCCGAATTTCGGAACTTCCCAAATGTTGGGCTTGGAGTTATAATGTAGTCAAACAGATGAATGGCCATTCGATGTTTAATAAAAATGTAGTTAGTATGCTGTTTTGGTACCGAGATAGTGTTACTAACTAAAAGGTTTCGGTAGTATTCAGGAGATAATTCAAAAATTAAAGAAAATTTAATCTATGAAATTAATTAAAGTTTTTCAGTATCACCGAGGATACCGGCTTCGGCGGAAGGCCTAACAGCAACATAGGCAAAAATTTGTTGAAAAAGCTTCTCAGGTCTTGATTCAAAATTTTCACCCTGTAAAGCCAAATCAACAAATTTCTGTATAATACCAGGGTGGCGTGGTGGAAGCTTCTGATTTTTAGCAAGTTTTTTACGTGGTTTACGTTTAAAAGGATGGAGAGAAACCTGTCGGTCTTTTTCAATATCAGGATCCTCAAGCCAAAACCTGTTAATCAAGTCATAATGAGTGCCAACACCAGGAATATTATCAGGGGATACGCCAATCATGTAACACAAAAGATCATCATGATGAAGCATGTAAACCCATTTAGTAATACTGTGGCACTTAAGCATAGACATAAGCACAAAAGACCGAAAAACTTTAGGCTGGTTTTTGGTTGGAGAACCAGTATTAGAGTAATAAGGTTACAACACAGGTTCAAGAACATCAAGATCTAAATTATAGAGTTTAGATAAAGCTTCAGAAAATTGAAGAACACGATTTTTATCTGAAGCATAAATGGGTCGAATATTTTCAACAAGGAAAGACTGATAATCAGAATGCGAACGCCATGCGCCCAACATAAAATCACCTCAATAACAAGTAGTATGCTAAAAACACCATCCATTTCGGTTATTGGGGCGATTTAAAAAAGTCAAGATAGAATGCAACCATATATGTTAAATGAAGGGAAAAACAAAGAAAAAATTCTCACAATGTAAATAAAGATGTAAATGAATTGGAAATCGAAAAATGATTTCAGAACGAAATTTTGGGGGATAAATTTAAAATATGTTTCCTGAAATTCAGTTATATCAGGCAACAGAAGTTGCCGAGAATACTCAATAATATAAAGGGAGATGTTGGTAAATGTTTCAAAAAATTATTTCATTTCTTTTGGTTTTAGCACTTCTTTCGGTTTTAAGTTTGAGTTCTGTTTTTGCTTCTACAGCTATTTCAAAAGATTTGACATCAAATTACGAATCACTTCAGAAGAGTATTTTGAACAAGAATTTCGATGTGTCTAAAATGACTGTTGCTGAACGCAAATATTACGATTCCGTTGTTCAAGCAGCGTTAATTAAAAGCGGTGGAAAATCTTTTAATACTACCGAAAACATTAAAATTGTAGAAGATATATTGGCAGATAAAGACAATCAAAATGAACCGGAAAGAACAATATCTGGTTATGTAACTACTTCTGGATATTCCATGGCTACTTCCGGAAGTTCCATTCACCACATAATAAGTGTTGGAACGGCAGGTGCAATTTTTAATGCTGTAATTTGGGTGGTGCTATCGTTTTATGGAGGAGGGAGCGTAGAAGCTTGTATTCGTACGCTAATTGCAAAATATGGTTATAATGAAGCCAGAAGCATTATTGAACAGCAAGTTGTAAGTAAAATTGTAAATACACTAATTAGGTGGGGAATGGAAAAAAGTTTGGTGTTGTCACTGACTTATAATATAACAACCACTATTATTCAAGCTGCTATAGACCCCGGAGATGCAATAGCTAATTATATCGATTCTCGTGATGCTGCACCTAATAATGGATGGATTGATGTGGCATATTAATAATGAAAATGGTGAAGAACAATGCTAAATCATAAGATGTTGAAGTATAAGATTTTTCTAACATTGTATACTGTTTTACTTATAACGCTATTTTTTGCAAGCTTTAAGTATAAAATTCCAAATTCTATTTTGATTTCAGTCATTTGCTTGTCAGTATATGTAGCTTTTCATAATGAAACAGTGGGTATTAGTGCTTCCAGTGCTTTTAATCTTTTGAGATATAAAATGAATAAGAGGATGTTTAATGTAATCCAGTTAATCCTTATGTTTAGTATCGGTATTTCAGTGTTTGGACTGGAATCCTATTTGAAAGAAACGAGAATATGCTCATTCCCATACTTTCAAATGATTATGTTGCTGGTAATGGAGAAATTAGTAGCTGATACGGTTTTTGCTTTTTTTGTTAAACAGCCCCCTAAAAATTGATTGTTGGTGAGTAGCCTGCCCTTAATGTTGCAAAATAAAAGGCAAGCAGTATAAAGGGTGGGCTATTTTTGATATTAGCAACAAATAATAATTTCGTTTAATAAAAAAGTAATAATAAACTAAATTAGTGAATATAAACATTGATTAAGGTGTCAAAAGTATTTTTCATCCATGATAAACTAAAAATATGGTAAAATAGAAATATAAACAAAAAGAAATAGAAGGAGCGATACGTAGCCATGGCATTCAAATCAAACGAATATCAACAAATCACAATGGATGATAGATTCTTAAACTTGGATGAAAGAACAAGAAAGTTTGTTTTAAACTCATGGGCAAAAGGCTTTGCTGAAATCATATTTCCAGCAATCAATGAAAAACGCTTTTCCGTATTGTACAGTGACAATCCCGCTTCTCGTCCAAACAGTCCTGTAAACGCAATAATCGGAGCCCTAATACTAAAAGAAATGTTTAATCTTACAGATGATGAACTATTAGCAAGCATCTTATGTGATGTTCGTTTCCAATACGCTCTTCACACTACAAGCTTCAAAAGTCAACCTTTCAGTGATAGGACTTTTAGCCGTTTTCGTGAAAGGCTATATCTTTACAATCTAGAAACAGGAAGAGACCTTCTTCATGAAGAAATGGAAGCCATGGCAAACGTATTTGTAAAATACTTTGATATAAATCCATCAGTAAAAAGAATGGACAGCATCATGGTATCATCCAGTTGCAAAAAAATGTCCAGATTAGAAATACTATACACATGCGTAGCAAATATGGTCAAGGCAGTATACAAAACAGGAGAATATCAACACCTCAAAAACATGGAACACTACCTAGATGAAGACGACAGAAACAAAACAATCTATCATAGAAAAAACGAAGAAATAACAAAAAGACTTCAAGAAATAATTGAAGATGCCTATACACTAATAAAAGAATTAGGAGAAGCATACGCTGAATTACCAGAATATCAGCTATTACAGCGTGTACTAAAAGAACAAACAGAAATAACAGAAGAAGGCAAGATAGTACCAGTAGAAAAAGAAAAAATAAGCCCTGATAGTCTTCAAAACCCAAGCGACCCAGATGCAACATATCGCAAAAAAGCAGGAAAAGACCATAAAGGCTATGTAGCTAACATAGTAGAAACAATAGACGAAAAAGGCTCCATAATAACCAGCTATGACTATGATGTAAACACACACAGCGATAGCAGCTTTTGCAAAGAAACAATAGAAAAGCTAGGGAAACAAGAAAAAGAAATAACAATAATAGCAGATGGAGCTTACAGCAGCATTGAAAACATAGAACTTGCAGATAAAAACAATATCGAACTAATAACAACAGCTCTTATAGGGAAATTGCCAGATGAAATACAAAGCGAATTTGAATTAGATGAAACGACCCATGAAATAATCAAATGCCCAAGAGGAGAAAAACCATACAAAACAAGATACTATGAAAAAACAGGATTATATAGAGCATCCTTCAATAAAAAAACATGTGAACATTGTCCACTAAGAGAAAAATGTGGAGCGAAGCTACAAAAGAAATCGGCATATGTACTGATAACAGCAAAAACAATACAAAGAGCAAGCTATTTGAAAAAGATGTCAACAGAAGAATACAGTGTACTTCAAAAGATAAGAAATGGAGTGGAGGGTATTCCATCAATACTAAGGCGCAAATATTATGTAGATGTGATACCTGTAAGGGGATTAGTGCGCTCAAAAATCTGGTTTTCATTCAAAATAGGAGCCATAAATGCAAAAAAATACTGAAAATGGCAGCGGAGATGGCTGCAACTTTGTATAAAAATATAAAAATCAGATTTACTTTTACAAAATCAGGTAAAAATCAGGCAAAGTTATCATTAGTAGCTTAAAAAAATGCTTCTTATGACACTCAAATCAAAATTAATAGCTAAAAATATGAATATTACTGTAAGTACATGCAAAGAAGTTTGCATAAATATTAATGATGTTAATTATAATGCTGAGGCACAACAGAAAGGCTATAACTGTGTCGGCTTTACAAAATACTAATTAAATTCTGCGTATAGAGAAGCATTACAATATTTTATATAGAGTAATCTCCTAATATTGAAGAAAAGGAATTTAAAATATAGCAATATAAACTTTGTAATAGGATCAAATTAT
Organism: Thermoanaerobacterium sp. RBIITD; assembly: GCF_900205865.1. NCBI lineage: Bacteria > Bacillati > Bacillota > Clostridia > Thermoanaerobacterales > Thermoanaerobacteraceae > Thermoanaerobacterium > Thermoanaerobacterium sp. RBIITD. The sequence goes on along the minus strand of NZ_LT906662.1, from coordinate 11,527 downwards.
ATTTATTTAGCATAATAAGTTAGTGTGATCTTAAATTTTAATAAGGTAATCCATTATGATTTATGCTTTATGTTAAAAAATGGGTGATGGTTTACATACTAATATTTTTCTTTTAACGGTGAACTAAATTTTAATAATATATTAACTTAAAATTAAAGAGGAGTGTGTAGTAATTGAATAATACTCATAAGTTGGAAGGCTTAGTTATTCCATGCATTACACCATTTACTGATGATTTGAGTAAAGTTGATTTTGAAAAGTTTGATAAATTGGTGGATTATTTGATAGAAGAACAATGCGCAGATGCAATAATTCCAATTGGAACAACTGGGGAATCGACATCATTATCACATCTTGAAAAGGAGTTAGTTATAGAAAGAGCAGTAAAACGAGCTAATAAAAGAGTACCTATTTTTGTTGGTGCTGGAGGTGCAAACTTGGATGAAACAATAAGTTTGACTAAATATGCTGAAAATATTGGAGCCGATGGTCTGTTAATAGTTGTTCCATATTATATTAGACCAGATCAGGAAGGTATTTATCAATTTTTTAAGGCGGTAGCCCAACATACAAATTTACCAATCATGATTTATAATATACCATCTAGGACAGCAGTTAATATGAGTATTGATACAATTATTAAGGTAGCAAATATTGACAATGTAATTGGTATAAAAGATTGTTTTAACGACATTACAAATACTTCCGAGATGATAAGGATATGTCGGAATGAATTAAAAAAAGAATTTTCTATCTTGACAGGTGAAGATACTAATATATTTATAAACCTATGCCTGGGAGGAAATGGTGCAGTTGCTGCAACAGGTCATGTTGTTGGTAAAAAAATAAAAGAGATGATAAATAAATATAAAGCTGGAGATATAATAGGTGCAAGAAAAATTCAATTTGACATATGTACACTTCAAAAGAGTATGTTTAAAGCTCCTAATCCTGCACCAATCAAAGCAGCATTGGATATATTAGGTCTAAATTTAGGAGGTAAAGTAAGATTGCCCTTAGTAGATATAAATGATGACATTAAAGAACTTATAAAGTCAGAGTTGCGTAAATTTTATGATTTTTAATACATGAGGAAATTGTATAATTCAAAAATCGAATGCAATTGAACAACATATAGTGTTATAACTATAAATAAACGACAATATGTTGATATATTTTGATAAGAAAGTTAATTATGAAATTCGATCACATAAATAGCTTATGGCAATAAATGTGCAAAGCTTACAGATAAAATTATTAATAAATAATGGCATTCTATTTTTAATAAAACTTAATTTAACTCGTGTGATAGATTATAAAATAAGAGAAATATACTAGAAAAATCCAGTATATTATGCTTCTTATCATTGAATCTTGAGTTACAACAAACAATGATTTAAAAATTATTATATGCTGGATTTAAATAATATTATTTTATGAAAGTTATCGAAAATTTGAAAAACTATAGACCATAATATATATATAATATAATGATACCAGAAAACTAGACAGACAAAAAGTCAAAAATAAGTTAGAATATAGTTATGAATAAGAGAAGAAATTTTACACCAGAACAAAAAGCAAAAATTGTATTAGAGGTATTGCGAGAAGAAAAAACGCTTAATGAAATCGCTGCTGAATATGAAATACATCCGAATATGATTAGTCGCTGGAAAGCAGAATTTGTCAATAATGCAGCAAAGGTATTTAGCAAAGAAACCGACGAGTTAGAAAAGGTCAAAAAATCATATGAAAAGGAGAAGGAGGAATTGTTGAAACAAATAGGGCAACTCTCTTATGAGAATGCCTGGCTTAAAAAAAAATCTGGCCAATTCTAAATCTCGTGAGGAACGCATGAAAATGATTGATAGGGGTGATAAAAAGCTTAGTATTAGCAGACAGGCTGAGCTCTTAAGCATTAATCGCACAAGTCTTTATTACAAGCCTGTGCCAACAAGCGATGAGGAATACACGATTAAGCGTATCATTGATGAGGTCTATACAGCCCATCCCGAATATGGCTATCGTAGAATGACAACTATACTAATGAGGGATTATGGAATCATTAAACCGTAAAAGGACTCGCCGTTACATGCGGGAGATGAGCATACACGGATTTTGCCCTGGACCAAATCTTAGTAAGAGACTGCATAGCAAATACCTATATCCATACTTATTAAAAGGACTAAACATTGATCATCCTAATCAAGGTGGGAGAAGCTTTACCTAGAAGACTGTGAAACCGGGCATCAGCTAAGAAAAATAACACAAGAATATATTGAATACTACAACAACAGGAGACCACATCAGTCATTAGGGAATAGAACACCTGCTGAATATTACTACGGAAAATCTAATATTCTTGTACAAGCTGGCTAAATCTGTAGCATTTATCACATGTTCCCTGTGATGAACTTCTCATTCCATGTCTTGGTGCATCAGTGGTTACTATGATATGTTTATAGCTGTTTAACATGGTATGCATCTATTGTAATAAGGCTATAGACTCGAACAACTTCAGTTTATGTATCTAACTTACATTTTATATAAAATTATCTAAATAAAGGAGGTAAGAAAATCTAACTTAGATTTTTAAAAAAATTGTCTTGACAGATGGGGGCATTATAATACACCTAAGGTTTATAAGTGAAGCGTTTGGATATAAAGTCGATTATAAAGATGGTGTTATAACAGTAGATGCTGCTCAAGGTAATTAGATATAGTGCATATCTATAATAAGCTGTTGACAAATGTAACTTACAAAATAAGGACAGAAAATAATCTGTCCTTATTTTTTTTATTTTGCAATGAGAGAAAATTAGAAGCTAAAAAATGCTTTTTCGTTCTCTAATCTGCAGATCCAAAATGGGCGTATGTGCTTAAATTTGGCATAAATTGAATTTACGATTTTTATTTTAATGAAAAAATAAAAAATTTATAGAAATCTGTAACAAATTCAATTTTAATGTGTTATATATTTATGAGGAGTAAATTAGTGAGGTGAATAACTTCAAAAATGTGCCGAATTTCGGAACTTCCCAAAAGATGGAATATAGTTTATAATGTAGTCAAACAGATGAATGGCCATTCGATGTTTAATAAAAATGTAGTTAGTATGCTGTTTTGGTACCGAGATAGTGTTACTAACTATAAAAGGGAGATGTTTAGAAATGTTAAAAAAGGTTGTTTCATTGGTTCTTGTTGTAGCGCTTCTTTCAGTTTCATCATTCAGTTTTGCCTTTGCAGCAAATAATTCAGATAATAATAAAATAATCGTTAAAATTTCTGATTCAGAAACAGGTCATGTTTGGAAATGGGAAATCCCAGAATCAGAAATTAAACTAACTACATCAAAGATTGACAATTCAAAAATATCAGCTTTTAGTTCTAGTTTAAATAATATGAATGGGGAAATAGTACAAAAATCAGCAAATATACATTTAGGAAAATATTTGAATCAGACGCTTTCTAGTATAATTGATGGATCTACTACAAAAAATGATGATATTATTTTAACCACTGGATTATCATATTCAGCAAATGCGTTAAACAATACTGTTTCTATATATGCTGTATTTGGTTCTACTACACCTCAAGGTATGTACTATGCAGGAAATAGAGTAGTATATTGGCGCAATCCTGGAGCAGGGCTAGGTGGTAAGTTTTATCCTACTTCTGATTCATGGCATTATTCAACAGATTCGACCCCGGGAGCTTATAGATCTGATGTACCACCATATTCAATATTAGACTGTAGAATTTACGTTTATGGTATGACAGCATACAGGGATGTGAGCGTTGAATTTGACCTTACTAATCCTTAGAAGTATATAGTTGTCAAAGTTTCAAACTAAAAAACTATGTCCAATATTTATAAAAAATATCACAACTTGAAGATTTAGCTATAACAAACGTCCGCAATGTAATAAGGAAATTACTCAGGTATTAATGTTTTAATGAATTAAAAGTCATATGAAGAAAGCCGATAATACAAGAATTTACTATATACTAAATATTATGTAGATTCAGTGAGATAAAAAATGTTGACAATTAGTTAAGAGAAACAATTCCATAAACTATGAGGAGTAAAAATTCTGGTATAAAATGTCAACAGAAAATAAAAATTTAGCAAAGAAAAATAAAGGATTGCTAAACTAAAAGTAGGAAAATATGAATTACTTGGTATAAAAATATTTAAAATATGAAGTTCACACTTAACCTATGAAGCATATATTATGGATTATTTACTCCTCGTAGCTGCATTTTATATCTTAAATATTGCCAGCGATAATAATATATAATATAAATTTATCTAAATAATTAAAAGGGGGATTTAAAGTATGCAAAGAAGAGTGTCACATGAAGGAGTTTTTGCTCTAATAGCTTTGCTGAGTTTAGTATACATGAGATATTATGAGAAAACATTATATTATAAAACTATAAATCGATTTTTTGATATAATGTATGAATATATTTCAATTCCTTTTTTTTATTTTTTTACGGCGGCTTTTATTACTATACTACTTATTTATTTATTTAAAATTAACTTACCTAAAAGAATAGTGCAAATACTTAATTATCCTATCATATTTGCTTTCATAATATATGCTATATTTATATTTTTGAATATAACAGGAATTTTGTCCATTCATTTTATTTTTCTAAAGCCCATGTATTCAATTTTATTTGCTGCTTTAGGAGTTTTATTTGCTTTTACTAAAGTGTAGCACCAGCATTTCCGAAAAAAGCGATGCTATGTTATTAATTACAAAACAATTTCATTTGCTGTATATAATTATGGAGGTTAAGTATGTATAAATATTTCAGAACAATGATAGTTTTGATATTGTTAATATTTATGTTTACGAGATGCTCAAGACGTATTTTATCAACTAAACCTCTATAAGAGATTCAGATAAAAATTTTATTAATAACAATAATATTAAGCCATTAGAAATTTAGAAAATAGTACTGTTATTTTATTTGAAAGTGAAGCAAAAAAGGGATTTTACGTAATAGGAGATGATTGTTATGCCTACACCAAATGTATCTTTCAGGAGTTCTTGATATTTTACGTTTCTCCGCATAAATCTTACTAATCCTTTTACAAGGCCCTTTTCATGGCATTGACCTCTATTACAGTATATACTTTCAAAAGCATAATAGGTTTTTAATGCTTTGAAATCTGTTTGTTCATCACTTACGTATTTTCCCAGCTATCTTTTAAAGCTGTTTTGAGATTGTCGTATATCAGCCTTTTTGGCATTCTGCCCAAAAAACTCAAATTCCTTTATATGACCGTCTAAAAAAGCATCTTTTCTTTTCATCGGATATGCTATTACAAATGGAGCACAACTAGCAGATAGTCTAGCACAGAATAGATGGGCTTTTATTTCTTTCCTGTTTATTTTAAAAACTACTTGTCCCAAATCTACCTGCATTGCTTTTTCGTAATCAACTCTGGACTATATGCTTCTTTTTCTTGTTTTTGATTTCACGTACTAGTTGTCTTATGGTAGATTCTCCTCCTTTAAAGTCATATTCTTCTATCTGATATACTGATATTGGTCCACATCAATCATTCCTTTCAACATCCTGTATCATATTTTTTCCAATTCTATAATACAGTGTCTATGTTACACTAAAAGTACCCCAGTATTTCAGTTGAAAAATCCCCCACTTTAAGATAAAATTTCTCTCATGTAATAAAATACATGAGGGAGTGATGGAGTTGATTTCTTTGAAAGACAAACAGGAAATAATATTATCATATATAAGAGATGGTAAATCTCAAAGACAGATATCTAGAGAAACTGGTATTGATAGAAAAGTTATTAGAAAATATATTAAAAAATATGAAGAAAAGAGAAGGGACTTGATAAATGAATGGAAAATAGATGTAAATACAGATATTCAAGAGATTATTGATGATATAGTTGAAAAACCTAAGTACAACATTGAAAACAGGCATAAGATAAAGTTAACTGAGGAAGTGATAAATCGCATAAAATTTTATCTTAGAGAAAATGAGCAAAAAAGGTATTTAGGACAGTCCAAACAACAAAAAAAGAAAATTGATATATATAATGCCTTAAGAGAAGAAGGCTATGACATAGGTTATACATCCGTTTGCCAAGCAATAAATAAGATATTAAATGAGCAAAAAGAAGCATATATAAAGGCGGAATATCAACTTGGAGATGTGTGTGAATTCGACTGGGGTGAAGTCAAATTATTTATAAAAAGCGAGTTAAAAACATTTCAGATGGCGGTATTTACAAGTGCCAAAGGCAATTACAGATTTGCAAAACTTTTTCCAAAACAAGATACTTCATGCTTTCAAGAAGCACATGTATCATTCTTTGAAGATATAAAAGGCGTTTATCATACTGTAGTATATGACAATGCAAAAGTTATGGTTAAAAAATTTGTAGGAAGGAGTGAAAAAGAACCAACAAAAGGACTTTTAAAACTATCAATATATTACTGCTTTAAATTTAGATTTTGCAATACATATCGAGGCAATGAAAAAGGACACGTTGAAAGAAGCGTAGAATTTATAAGAAGAAAGGCATTTTCTAATAAAGACTACTTTGACTCATTGGAAGAAGCTAATAACTATCTTTATGAAGTATGTAAAAAGCTGAATAATACAAAAAATCATTTAAAAGACAATAAGTCACCTGCAGAGATACTTGAAGAAGAGAGACCGTATTTGCTGCCGCAATTACCACCATTTGATGCAGCAAGATGTGAAGACTTGCGGGCAGATAAATATTCAACAATAGTTATAGACTCATGTCATTATTCTGTACCGGATGCTTATGTCGGTAAAATCATATTTACAAAAATATATTCGCATAAAATACTTTGCTATTATGACAATGTAAAAATTGCCGAACATGAGCGAATATACGGATTTAACGAATGGTCAATAAAAATAGAGCACTACTTGAATACACTAAAGAAAAAACCTGGGGCCCTGCCTTCAAGCACAGCGCTTAAACAGGCAGACCCAAGGTTGCAAAATATCTACCATACCTATTATACCACCAGGGAGAAAGAATTCATAGATCTCTTGCAATATGTAGGTATAGTAGGTATGCAAAAAATACTTGATGCTATTGAGAAATTGAGAAAAATAGATCCAATTGATATTACAACAGATAAAATAAAAATAATATGCGAAAGAAAGGTTGATGAATATATAGAAAAGACAAAAACAAATAATGAAATAGAAGATAAATCAAAAGAAATGCTGAAAGAATTCGGCAATTTAATACCTAAAGAGGCCGAAAATTTCAAAGAGGAGGCCGTCATTTAAAATGAATAAAAAAGAAATATCAAAAGAAATAGAACAATTTGCAACAAGCTTAAAACTACCAGGGATAAAGAAATATTTTAGAGAAGATACAAAAGATGCTGCAGCAAGAGATATAAGCTATGAAGAATACTTATACGGATTGCTCCAGAAAGAATATGATCTAAGACAGGAACATGCGAAAGAAAATCGTATAAGACTAGCTAATTTTCCATACAAAAAATATCTAGAAGACCTAAAAGTAGAGTATCTACCAGATGATGCGAATAGAAAATTAAAGATATTAAGTTCACTTGAATTTATTAAGAATGGACAAAATGTAATACTTGCAGGAAATCCAGGTACAGGCAAAACACATATAGCAATAGGACTAGGCATAAAAGCTTGTTTGGCAGGATATAGAGTACTATTCACAACAATTCCAACTTTAATAAATCAATTAAAAGAAAGTAGATCAGAAAGAACATTACACACTTTTGAAAACAAATTTGCGAAATACGATCTAGTAATAGCAGACGAACTTGGCTATATCTCTTTTGACAAAGAGGGATCTGAGCTTTTATTTACAAACTTATCATTAAGAGCAGGAAGAAAATCAACGATAATAACAACAAACTTATCATTTGAAAGGTGGGCTGAAATATTTCAAGATCCAGTGATGACAGCAGCGATGGTAGATAGACTAACACATAAAGCCTATTTAGTAAATATGAATGGAAATTCATATAGACTTAAAGAAACGGAGGAATGGATAAAGAGTCAGAATATTGCTTAATTTTTTACACACTAAGTGGAGGAAAATTCGATTGAAATTTGGCGCATCTTTCACTTGACAAATGCATACAGGATTTTTGATTAATGTGAATTACTTTTTTATCATTACTTATGCTTTATTTGGCTCAATTTTATTTTAGTATTTTACAGCTTTTTGTTGACAAATCAAGTTATGCAATTGTTTCTTTATTGTGATAATTAAAGATAGGTGTTGCAACGCAATACCAATCTTAAATAATTCACAATGATGATCTTCTCCGTATATTTCAGATTGCTCTTTCTTTTTCATAACCATACATTTTGCATTTGTATCGCAATCTTCAATTTTTAAGCTGGTAACATCTGAAAAATTAATGTGTTAAAATAGTCTTTCAGTCGATCATCATATGATTCTACTGCAAAAAGTCGAAAAATATAGAATTTCAAAACATTAAGGGGTATAATTAGAATATAATACATTGCAGTAAGGGGTTAAAGATATGTTTAGAGAGAATAAAGATCATTTACAGCAAAAGATGTTTACCAGTTAATTTTGGATGGATGAACGTATACGGTAGAGATTTCGAACAGTTGGACACCACTGTATTTTAAACATGTATTTTGTAAAATTAGTGAGAAACTTTTTGCGACCTTTTATACACAAAACATAGGAACGCCCAATTTTCCAGCTAACATACTTTTGTCTTTGGAGTATATTAAGCATTTTTAACGACTATACTGATGAAAACCTCATTGACCAATTTTATTATAATGCTTAGATTGCTTGTGCACCTGGTATAAAAAATGTTGGTAAAATAAATCTTGGAGTAAGGACACTATACTACTTTAGAAGACATGGGAAAAAGAATCCAAAGAAATCAGGTGAATTTGCGATTGTTATAAATAAAACTTCTGAATACATTGGAAATATTGCTTGGAAAAATAGAAACTGCGAAATAGAAATAATGATAGATGAAGAAAAATATCGCAATAATGGATATGGCACAGAAGCTTTGCAATTATTAATTAATTTTATATTTAATGAATTAAACTTGCATAGAATAGAATTAAGAGATTATGATTTTAAAGAAAGAGTAATAAGGTGTTATAAAAAATGTGGATTTAAAAAGATGGATTATTGAGAGTAATTGTTTATTAACAAAGGAAATACACAAATGAGTATATAATGAGCATAATTGAAGATGATTATATTAAACATTAATTACCAGGGAAATAATAACATATAATAAAGGAGGATAATATGAGAGCATTTTTGGCAGTTAAATTAAGTGATATGGCCGTTAACGAAATTGCAAATTTACAGGAAGAACTTAAAAAATATACTTTAAAGGGAAGATGGACAAAAAAAGATAATTTACATATAACACTCAAATTTTTAGGCGAAATAAATACTGACGATGTAGACAAAATTAAAGATGCAACAGAGGATGTGGCGAAAAGTTTTTCTCCATTTAATATTAGAATAGATAAAATCGGCTGTTTTAAAGGTAAAGAAAGTTATAGAATTTTATGGGTTGGCATTGACAATGATAAAGAGCTGAAAATTCTTCATGATAAAATCGAAGACAATCTATTAAAAATAGGATTTAAAAAAGATGATAGAAATTTTAAGACACATATTACAATAGCGAGAGATATATCGTTAAATATTGATGTGAATAAAATAAATAAAATATTTCAATTGAAATCCGATAGTTTTATGGTATCTAATATTTATTTGATGGAAAGCAAATTAGAGAATAATAAAAGAATTTATACAAACATATTTGATGTCTTACTAAATAAAGTAAAATAATTAAATATATAAAAAGAGATAATTCAAAAAATTATCCCCAAAATTTATGGTGTAACATATAATGTTTTTTGATTTGTATAGATTACAAATCCTGGCTTTGCTCCAGATGGTTTTTTAACATATTTTTTAAACGTATAGTCGACAGGGACATTTGACGAATTCTTTGCCTTGCTGTGTGCGGCAGCCAGTTTTGCTGCCTCAAGTATAGTTGTATATGGTATATTACTATCTTTATTTTTAATTATTACATGTGATCCTGGAATATTTTTAGTGTGTAGCCATATATCATTTGCAGATGCAAATCTTAAAGTAAGATAATCATTTTGTACGTTATTTTTGCCGATGTAAATATCAAAATTATCAGACGATACAACATGGATTGGCTGTGAAACAACCTTTTTTTGCTTTTTATTTTTATCTTTTTTTCTGATATAACCCATATCAGATAGCTCTTCCCTTATTTCATCTATTTCGGTTGGCAATGTACATTGCTCTAAATTTATAAGCTGACCCTCCAAATATTCTATTTCTTCTTTAGTATCGTCGATTTGTTTAGTTAAAATTCTAACAGCATTTTTGGCTTTTGTATATTTTTTTAAAATATCTTTGCGCGTTTTCTGCAGGTGTGTATTTAACATCAAGAGGTATTTGGATTTCCTCTCCTGTATAATAATTTATTGTTTTAAATTCATTAATTTTTTTATCTAGCTTATATAAATTAGCAGTTATAAGTTCTCCATATAATCTATAAATATCAGATTTTTTCTGCATTATTTAGTTCATCCATTTGTTTATCAAGTTTAGTGTATAGTCTTTCAAGATGTACTTCGATCAATTTTTTTAAATCATGCGAACGGGTTTTTATGTTTTCAACATTTGCTTTTTCTTTATAAAATGTCAATGCAGCTTCATTAACATTTTTATGAAATTTTAAATTAATATACTGTTTAAGATCTATACAAGAAAACTCAATAGGATTATTATCGATGTAAGCGGTACAAGGCTTGAAATTATTGCTTGTTATTGTCAACTTAAACTCTGATAAATTAAAATATAAGTTTTCAATTTCATTATTTGTAAGTTCTTCTACATATTTGTCATTTACTTGACTTCTAAAAGTCATTTCCCTCGATAGAACGGGGCTAAATCCTTCAAATAAAGTCAAAATGGCTTTTTCGATTTTCTTACCCTTTAGTAATTTTAATGATTCAAAAAATACATCCTTAGAAATATTAGTTATATTTATTTTATTTTGTGATGGTGGTAAGTCATATTTTAAGCCTGGTAAAATTTCGCGTACTTTACTCATGTCATGGTATACACGCTTAATACTATCAACAATAACTCTACTGTTTTTATCAATCAATACAATATTGCTGTGTCTGCCCATAATTTCTATGACCAATGTTTTTATTACCATGTCTCAAACTCATCACGACTTTCAATATCAATTAAAGCAATTCTATCAAATCGGATCTGATAAATATCTAATAATTTTCCACCTTGGAGATATTTGCGCAATAACATGCAAAACATAGGAGGCACAGTTGGGTTTTCTTTATTTTCATCTGTAAGATATATTCTCGGATAGTTTGCATTACTTGATAAAAGAAGTTTATAATTTTTACCTTTATTTC